>NZ_JACJTU010000022.1 GCF_014698835.1 Nostoc paludosum FACHB-159
GAGGACGGGTCATGTTTTGACTCGGACATACCGACTTGAGTTCGTCCTCTTTTATTGTCCCTCTCTTTAAGGATGATTAGCTATGACCATGCCACTTGACCCACTAGCGCGATCGCTAAACATCATAACCCCTCACTACTCATTCCAGAAATTCTCAAATATCAGGTGAAAGAGTCAGATTTGATAAGTGATAGAGAATGGTTTCTAGAGTTAACCCGTCAACTGCATAAAACTAGAGCGATCGCTGTTGGGGGTATACTCAGACACTATATGCGCGAATTAGAGGAGAAAAAGCAAGACCTCATTAAAGAAAGTGAAGAGACAGATGAGGTGAACGGGGAAAGTTTGTTTTTTAGATGGGAGCGCAAGTTACAAAGATTTAATATAGAGTGACATCAGCGATACGATCAGAGTCACGTAATCCTTACAGTAAAGAGATTACAGGAATTTAGAACCGTAAATACTCTGGTTTAATAGTGCGGAAGCTCAAAGACCAGCGGTCAGATACAACAGGAAGTAGTTCATGGAGAATACCAGAATCAAACTTGATAACCTGACCATCTGTAAGGTGATATTCCTGATTACCGATGCAGAAAGTAGTACGTCCAATATTTACTAATGCTACGAGAGGTTCAAAAACAGAGTGGTCACAATGTCGTATCATGCGACCGCCTGGACGATAATGGCAGAGTAAGGCACAATTCCATCCTGGAAGAATGCGATCGCCAAGTCGATTAACCCTCTCATCCCAATGTCCGTTCTTAATTTCCGCGTTAGGCTTTAGTATTACCTCGTATCCAAACCATTTGTGAGTTCGACCATAAGCAACCCGACTAGAAGACATTGATTTCATCCTAGATTGATAATTACACCAGTCATGAAGACTTTGAAGATCGCTACGAACGTATCCAATAGTTTCAACTAAATTCATTATTAGCTCCTAAAAGTTTCAACTCTGAAAACTAAACTAATTACACCTTTCCTCACCCCGAAGGGAAAAAGAAAAAAAGGCGTGTTGACACCACAACTATTGGAGTAAAACTCTTTATTTCTTTTCATCCGGAGAGATTAAAAGTCATTTAGCCCGAAGGGAAAAAGAAAAAAAAGCGTGCTGACATCACGACTATTGGAGTAAAACTCTTTATTCGTTTTCACCTGGATAGATTAAAGAAAGAAGTTATGCAACTAAGCAAGTAGATAAATGCATAGTTCATAATTTTTAGGCGTTAGCCTGTCGTTCCTCTAACAAAAAGCACAAAAAAATACCAGTCACCCGAAAAATAGATGACTGGTATTTATAAATTGCCTTGACTTGAAATTATGAAATAACTTCGATGGACAAATTAGAAAATGTGAAAATAAATTGTTATGCTTAAGATTGAGTGATTTAAACTATCGTTCAGAAATTACCTGATGTTGACTTACTGTTACCCCTAGCTGTAATCCCAATGCATCCAGGAATTTAGTCAGACAAGAAAATTCAATTTCTCCTTCCTCAAACAACATCAATTTTAACTAGCCAGAGAAAAAGCTTCTGCAACCGCTTTTGGTAATTCAATCAATACGAAATAATTGCTAGGATATAAATAGTCTTCACCTGATTCATCAATAACTCTAATCATTCGGTGCTTAACAGCATCAGAATCAGGAACAGTCTGGTAAATTTTCCGAATTTCTAAAGAAGCAGGATAATCTTTGTTGCTAATGCAAACAACATATTGAGTTTCTGTGTTCCCTGACTGCATAACGACTCCTATAGAAAGCGTTTTATTTTGATTTCTTTCTTACCAATTCCGTGGGCTTCATACCAGTGTAACTCAGCTTCATAAATGCTTCCGTCGTCTAAGCTAATGGTTGCAAAGCCTTTAAGTTTCCGCCACCGTCCTGAACCATAAATTTTACGCAAGCGTTCGAGTTCACGAATGGAGTTACCAACAGCAATTATTTCAATATTGCTGATGTCTCCGATAATTTCAAAATTCAAGTAAGCATTACTCCTAGTAAATATTGCAATAAAGAACTTTTAACCACAACCCCCCGCCAACCTTTGACTAACCAACTCAGCCGCTAAATCTATCGCCGCCTTCATACTTGTAGCATCAGCAATTCCCTTACCCGCAATATCAAACGCTGTTCCATGATCTGGTGAAGTCCGTACAAAAGGCAGACCAATAGAAGTATTAACTGCGCGATCGAACGCCATCAATTTCACAGGAATTAAGCCTTGGTCGTGGTAAAGTGCCAAGTAGGCATCAGCAGGATTTGAAAGGTGAGAATTTCCGTACCAAGCTTGACCAGGCTTAACCCACATCGTATC
Organism: Nostoc paludosum FACHB-159; assembly: GCF_014698835.1. Taxonomy (GTDB): domain Bacteria; phylum Cyanobacteriota; class Cyanobacteriia; order Cyanobacteriales; family Nostocaceae; genus Nostoc; species Nostoc paludosum. The sequence continues at coordinate 2,318 of NZ_JACJTU010000022.1, forward strand.
TGGCGGTATCGGCCCGTCTAATTGCAATTGCGACCTATTTTGCCGTTCTTGCTCCAACCAGGGAATTAACCAATCTTGTTCTTCACGTCCCAATTGTCCCTGTTCGCCACTGTGGGGATTTAAACCTGCGATCGCAATTCTCGCTTTTTCTATGCCAAAGTCTTGCTTTAAACACTCCACCAACAAATCCAGTTTCTCTGTCAACAACTGCGGTGTTAATTTCTCAGGCACTTGACACAGAGGAATATGTGTGGTAGCAAGTAAAGTTCGGAGTGTCCAATTAGTATGGGGCGATCGCGCTACAAATAACATACCAAAGCGCTTAACATCAGACTTTTCTGCCAGCAGTTCCGTTTGTCCTGGGTAATTATACCCTGCGGCTTTCCAAGCAGATTTAGCGATGGGACCAGTGACGATACCATCAAATTTACCAGCAAGTGTTTGGGCGATCGCATATTCCACATAACCAAAACTAGCCGCACCACTAGCTGCATTACCTATTCCTGGAATAATTTCACCTTTAATTTCCTCGTTTAACTCCACATTAATTACTGACAACAGCTCTGGATTGACCAAAGGTACTAAATTTTGAGTTAAATTCAGTTTTTCATAAGTCTGTGCCAGCAAATCTCGGTTACCCACCACAGTAATGTCATATTTTTGACTGATTGTCGGATCTGCTAAAGCTTTCAAAATCACCTCTGGCCCAATTCCCGCCGGATCTCCCATCGTCAGCGCCAAACGCGGGCGATTCAATTTCCCAAAATTTTGTAAACTACCTTGATTATTTTGATACATAAGACTTCTTCATAATTAATTATGAGATTCTCCCTCGTCTTCAATCCTGCGGCAAGTTAAAGCTACATCCACCTCATCCCCTCTCTATAGTAGAGATTGCCTCCAAAAGCAGTAGGGATTACCTGCTAAACTAGTTTAGAATTATTTACACAGGTCTAATACCGCAGCAACTATCAAAAAGCTTCTGGTAGGCCTAATTTTTTGCACAGACCAACTCATTATTAAGGAGAATCACACCAATGGGCGGCGAAATTTTGAATGCAGCTCTATTGTCCTTCGGTTTAATCTTCGTCGGCTGGGGCTTAGGCGCGTTGTTACTAAAAATTCAAGGCGGAGAAGAATAATTGACTGTTGACTGAGGAGTTAAAAGTTAGGAGTTTAAAAATAATTCTCCTTGTCCCTTCATCTCCCCCACTCCCCACTCCTCACTCACTACTCCCTTTTCCACCCCTAACTGAGAAAAAAGCTTGTCCGGCAACCGGACAGCAATTTTCTTATAAGCCTCTTTAATTCAATTGATTTTCTGAAAAAAATGTAAATTTTTGTTTACATTAGCTTATTCTGATAAGATTCTTTTCATAAAACATTAAGATATATTACAACCCTCATGACATTATTAATCGTCGGTGCCACTGGCACCTTAGGAAGACAAGTGGCTCGTCGTGCTATCGATGAGGGATATAAAGTACGCTGTTTAGTCCGCAGCAGTAAAAAAGCAGCTTTTCTTAAAGAATGGGGTGCAGAACTTGTGTCGGGAAGTTTGCGTTACCCAGACACCCTACCAGAAGCATTAGAAGGAGTAACCCAAGTCATTGATGCCTCAACATCCCGCCCTACAGATTCACTAAGTATCAAACAAGTGGACTGGGACGGTAAAGTAGCATTAATTCAAGCTGCAAAGGCAGCTGGTGTAAAGCGTTTTATATTCTTTTCGATTTTAGATGCTGATAAATACCCAGAAGTGCCGCTAATGGAAATCAAGCGATGTACAGAACTCTTCTTGGCTGAGTCTGGCTTGAATTACACCATCTTGCGGCTAGCTGGCTTTATGCAAGGGTTAATCGGTCAATACGGAATTCCTATTTTAGAAGGACAACCAGTTTGGGTAACTGGTGAATCTTCTCCCATTGCCTACATGGATACCCAGGATATCGCTAAATTTGCTATCCGCGCACTGAGTGTGCCAGAAACAGAAAACCAAGCTTTCCCGGTAGTGGGTACTCGTGCATGGAGCGCAGAAGAAATCATTAGCCTGTGCGAACGCCTATCTGGAAAAGAAGCCAGAGTAACACGGATGCCTATAAATTTACTGCGTGCTGTGCGCGGCTTTATGCGCTTCTTTCAGTGGGGATGGAACGTCGCAGACAGGCTGGCATTTACAGAAGTCTTGGCTAGTGGAAAACAGTTAAATGCTCCAATGGATGAAGTCTACAGAGTATTTGGCTTAGATCGAGAACAAACTACAACTCTAGAAAGTTATCTGCAAGAGTACTTCAGCAGAATTATGAAGAAGCTTAAAGAGTTAGACTACGAAAAAAATAAGACTAAAAAGCAGAAATCTAAAAAAACTCCTTTTAAACAATCTTCAAAAGCCAATAGCCAATAGCCATTAGACTCCAGAATGTAGACATTTAACTGCGAACTATCCAGCGCTGACCGTTTGCGGTACAGTGCGGGCTTTTCCCGGATTTAGCTAAATTAATGACTACATGGTCAAAAATGTGTAACGATTACATAATACAGAGCATTGCCTAAACTTGGATATTTGAGTGTGCCGAAAGCAGGCATTATCTACAACGACGTTAAACCGATAGCGGGTCGTGTCGCTATCGAGTTAAAAGACAAGCTAACCGCAGCCGGTTGGAATGTGTGTGTCACATCGAGTATCGGTGGCATATTGGGCTACTCTAACCCTGAGAGTCCTGTATGCCACACCCCTTTAGACGGTCTGACACCGCCTGGTTTTGACTCAGATATGAAATTTGCAGTGGTGTTAGGAGGAGATGGCACTGTTTTAGCAGCATCTCGCCAGGTAGCGCCCTGTGGTATTCCCCTGTTAACAGTGAATACCGGTCATATGGGATTTTTGACGGAAACTTTCCTCAATCAATTGCCCCAAGCACTAGAGCAGGCGATGGCAGGTGAGTATGAAATTGAAGAACGAGCCATGCTCACCGTCAAAGTGTTTCGTGGAGATTCAGTACTGTGGGAAGCTCTCTGCTTGAATGAAATGGTGCTGCATCGCGAGCCTTTGACCTCTATGTGCCATTTTGAAATTGCCATCGGGCGTCATGCGCCAGTAGATATTGCAGCAGATGGTGTGATTGTTTCTACACCAACTGGTTCCACAGCTTACTCATTAAGTGCTGGCGGCCCGGTGGTGACTCCCGGCGTACCTGCTCTACAGCTAGTACCCATTTGCCCACATTCCCTAGCTTCTAGAGCATTAGTATTTCCAGACACAGAATCAGTCAATATCTACCCAGTCAATATTCCTCGGCTGGTGATGGTGGTGGATGGAAATGGGGGGTGCTATGTACTATCAGAGGATAGAGTATACATAGAACGATCGCAATATACTGTCCGATTTATTCGCCTACAACCACCAGAGTTTTTCCGAATTTTGCGAGAAAAATTAGGTTGGGGTTTGCCACATATCGCCAAACCAACTTCTGTAGAATTACCATAATCATGGAGCATGGGGAGTGGTGAGTGCTGAGTTAGGAGTTAGGAGTTAGGAGTTATAAGTTAGGAATTTTCCTCTTTGCTGCTGTGCCCCTTCGCCCAATCTGCCCCACGCTCCATGCCCATATCGTAAATTCTTATGACAGTTGCTCAAAGTCCGTGTGTTTTGGTGATTGAAACTGATGAAAACTTAGCAAATCAGCTTGCTTGTGATTTGCTAGAAGCAGGCTATGAATCAATTTTGGCTCATGATGCAACTAGTGGTTTGCAACACTGTCGCGATCGCCAGCCTGCTTTAATTGTTTTAGACCGGATGCTAGCAGGAGAATCAGGACTCTCATTGTGCAAAAATCTGAGAAGCATTGGTACGCGATCGCCTGTGTTAATTTTAATGGCAAGGGACACAGTTGACGATCGCGTAGCTTGTCTAGAAGCTGGAGCTGATGATTACATCCTCAAGCCTTACCGTTCAGAAGACTTTTTAAAGTTAATTCGCCTTTACTTAAAACCCGATGTCGATACCACCGAGCAATTACGCTTTGGGGATTTAATTTTAGACATAGCAACTCGCCGTGCCATACACAACGGACGGCCAATTGACTTGACAATGAAGGAATTTGAACTTTTAAAATTCTTAATGGAACATCCCCGCGAGGTGTTAACCCGCGAACAAATTCTAGAAAATGTTTGGGGTTACGACTTTCTGGGTGAATCGAATGTAATTGAAGTCTACATTCGCTACTTGCGCCTGAAAATTGAAGATGAAGGTCAAAAGCGCCTCATACAAACGGTGCGAGGTGTCGGCTACGTTTTAAGAGAATCTTAGTAGTTACTTTTATTAGTGGTAATTCATGAGTCTGTAGGGATATTTCACCAAAAGTCTCTAAAATCTGCCCTATTAAAATCCAAATTGCTATAAATTCTGTAAAATTGAAATCTAAATTACAGAATCAAAAAACTATATGACTCGTTGGCTAAGCTTGCTCTCCATATTGCTAGGTATTTTCCTGATGGGTTGTTCTGCGCCGACAACAGCGATACCTTCTACCCCCACATCTGGTTCTCCAACTCCAGCACCAGAGAGTTTAGGTCAAAAACTACCAATTTCTGCTAAAGCCATTGTTCCCAATGGCACAACTATTCAGCTAGAGGTGGCAAAGACGCCACAACAGCAAGCGATGGGCTTGATGTATCGACCAGCTTTACCAGATGACCGAGGAATGCTGTTTCCCTTCCCTTCAGCACAATCAGTCAGCTTTTGGATGAAGAATGTACCCGTATCCTTGGATATGGTATTTCTACAGAATGGTGTAGTCAAATACATACAACCTGCTGCGCCTCCTTGTGCTACTGAGCCTTGCCCCACCTATGGCCCAAATACATTAATCGACAAAGTAATTGAACTTCGCTCTGGACGAGCTGCGGAATTAAATTTAAAAGTCGGCGATGTTATCAAAATCGAGTTTTGATGCTCTGGTGCTTTCTTTTGAGCTAAAGCTATCAAAATCTATGTTTTTTTTGTAAAAAATGTCACTTTATGTGGTAAAACAGTCAGTTGTGAGGCTACTATTTAAAAACTGTGGTAATAATGTGAAATCCTACCGTCTTTAAGCTGAAATCGCAGTTTTAAGGTTTGGTCGCAAAAATATTCCCTTAGGCGTAAGTGTAAATAGTCGTCAATAGGTGAGTATAGGCTATGGAATCTTTGTTACTACATGTGTAATTAACTTAAAGCACACAGTAGACAAGATGGAGTCAATTTAACTAAGTAAAAATACTGCTTGAAATTCGAGCAGATGATTTGTAGAAAAATTTTTATTTTTCAGACCCTCTATTGAGAAGCCTGTTTTTAGGTAGACGAAGAAGATTGGGTCTAGATGCATCGTCGATAGCGACACAGTGACAGATCAAATATTGGCTACTAGCTAGCAATTAATGGTGAACTGATATATGACAATACACTCTGCACAAGGAGGTGAGATACAAATGTCACCATCAAAATATTCTCGACTTATTCATTTTTTGCAAGAAGATTTGGCAATTTCCACAGCTTCACTAGCGGTGGCACTTCGTCATCGGGAGCAAGACCCAGGCCCTTTGCCAATGATTCTTTGGCAGTATGGGTTGATTACTCTAGAGCAGCTAGAGCAAATTTATGATTGGCTAGAGACAGCATAATTAGGAAAGTTAAAATTCAAAAGGAGGAAAGGCGATCGTGTTAGCTTGCTGTTTATTAACTGGATGTTTATTAAAGTCAGGGTAGTTTATGAATAGCTTATTCAAAAGAATTGAGGCATATCATATCCACTCTAACTTATCCAAAGGTTGATATATGGATAAATTGTCTCTAGCGGTTTTTACTCATTTGCATACAAATCAAAAGAGCGAGCTGATGTTTCTACTCGCTCTTTTGATTTGTTATTGGGCATTGGGCATTGGGAATATTGACGGTTTACGGTTGAATGCTGACTAAGGAGTTATTATTCTCTCCTCTCCCTCTTACCCATGCCCCATGCCCCATGCCCCATGACTATTCTGTAAACACTTTAGCTGCTGCTGCTACACCAGCCCCTGGGGTGAAGTCTTCGTAACCAAGTTCTCTTAGGGTAACTTCTAAGGACGCTATGCAGCTGAGGATATCGCGATCGCTCACAAAACCCAAGTGACCAATACGGAAAATTTTATTGCTCAGATGGTCTTGGCCGCCTGCTAAAGCAATATCAAAGCGCTTTTTCATAAATGAACGAATCTTATCCGATTCAATTCCCTGTGGCGCTACAGCTGTAATAGCTGGACTAGCGTAATTATCCGCTGCAAACAAGGGCAAGTTTAATCCTTTAATGGCAGCGCGGGTAGCATTTTTCAGCCGTTCGTGTCTACCAAATATTGACTCTAAGCCTTCTTCTTTCATGATTCGCAACGTGGTGTGCAGCGCTACAATCATGTTCACAGGAGGAGTAAATGGGGTTGTATTTTTGGCTGCGGATTTCCGATATTTGCCTAAATCCAGATAATATTTCGGTAATTTTGCGGTTTTGTAAGCTTCCCAAGCTTTGGGGCTAACAGAGACAAAACCTAATCCTGGTGGGATCATATAACCTTTTTGGGAACCAGAGGCGACTATATCCAAACCCCAAGCATCCACAGGCAGATTGAACGCACCCAAGCTAGTTACAGCATCAACGATAATTAAAGCTTCACCGTGTTCTTTGACGTGGCGGTTAATGGTTTCTAGGTCATTCAACACACCCGTCGAGGTTTCACTGTGGGTGATAATGACAGCCTTGATTTCCTTTTGGGTATCTGCTTGGAGTTTTTGGGCAAACACTTCTTGATCTAAAGGTTTTCCCCATTCCACCTTAACTTCTTCTACGTTTAAACCGTAGGCTTGACCGATTTCTACCCAGCGTTCGCCAAATTTACCATTAGAACCAACTAAAATGCGATCGCCTGGAGAAAGAAAATTAATTATACCGGCTTCTACTGCACCCGTACCGCTGACATTCAGCATTAGCACATCATTTTGAGTTTGATGCAGCCACTTGAGGTTTTCTGTCACCTCTGCCAAAATGTTGCTAAATTCACTCGTGCGGTGTCCAATCGGATGCTTGGCTAATGCCAGTAAGGCAGCTTCTGGCACTGGGGTGGGGCCAGGAATCATCAGCATCAGCTTATCGTTCATGTGTCTATCCTAAAGTCAAATAAAAGTCAAAATTGTGGGAAGTTGGCTAAGCCTGGTAGCAAATTCTAGATATTTCTCTACAAAATACACTCAGTTCGTCACCAGTCTCGTTGTGTATTTTCCAAGTCTATAGTCAAACTATCGTCGGAGTTAATCAAGGGTCAGCTTAACCTTTGCAATTTCTTTGCAATTTATTTATATGAGACTCTAACTCAGATAATACTTGTGTTTCAGGAGATCAATCTTACCACATACTTAGAACGTCGATTCAGTATTCAAAAATTGTTTGTATTGATATTGGGAGTATTGACTGTTGACTGAGGTGTAATTATTCTCTCCATTTCCCCACTCCGTACAGACAAGGGTTAATGAGCCAGCACTTTGGGGGGTTCCCACGGCAGTCGCACCCCTGCTCTTAAGCAAGCTAGATTGGGGAAACCCGTCCAACGCAGTGGCTCCCCTACGTATCCGTCACTGGCTCCCCAAGACGACGCTGCCTCACCGTGGTAGCGACTGGCATCGCGTCTCTACCTACTCCTGAATAATGATTTCTTACGGATCGTTTAAACTACATTTTTCCCATAATTTGAGGTAGTTTATTTGCACTCAGACTGAGGCGATCGCCAATAAATTATCAGTTTTTATAATATATTCACCAATTCGTTACATTATTAATCGGTATTTTTAGCTACTCTTCATAATGAGTCGTTTTTAACTAGTGTCAGTTGAAAAACTGTCACTCATCAGAACCTTGCTTTGATTACAGAAGAGATATTCTTAGTTAGTGCAAGGAGTGATACCATTTCACCACATGTTTGTCACAAGTTATCCCCGCAATCCTCCTTCCTAAGGGGGTATTGCAGGTTACAGATGTTGCATCAAACTAGTGAGTTGGTACAAAGTTATACGGGGAAGCGCTTGGGTGAGCAAAACTCTCAAGTGCTTTTTCGTGTATAAATAAAATACTGGAATTATCTATACAGTACTATCAAAGTTTTTGAGCGCGTATATATAGAAAGATAAGCTTATACTATAAGACTCTTATTTGATTGCGTGAAAAAAAATCGCCCTCAACAGGAAAACTTACTGGGGGCTTTTGACTAGAAAAGAATTTATACAGCAGATTGCAAGTTGGTGAGGTACAGATCATAGTACGGGCGCCCAGCTGTAAAGCCCCTACCCGTATACTTTATTTAGCTGAAAAACGCTGTATTTTTTAATATTAGTAGCGATCACAGTAGTCTAAATTGTATCTAGGTCGAGATTTAGCTACCGCAATTTTGCTACCAAACATTCTCTTTTTCAGCTTATTGTTGTGCTTTTGTTCTAAGCATTCTAGCGTTTATTCTTACGATACTAATCAACTACTCCTGACTCTGGTTCTCGGACTACTAAATCAGACATTAAATCCGGCAAAAATGGTTGTTGCTCATCTTTTGATGTCTGAATTTTCTCTTCAGCAGCAGGTAACCAACTGATAAATGGTAGAGGTAACAGCCTACTGAGGTTAGTAATTAGCACCAACAGCCAAAGCAAATCGAAGTTTGTTGCTGTGATTCCCAGCCAATGAGTCATTAATGCCCCAAATGCGTGGGAAACGCTTCCCCCTAAATTGAAAATTGACATTATCAAGGCAAATAATGTTGCTTCTACTCCCAAAGGACAAAGCCTTGCTGCTAGCACCATCACTGGCATAAAGGTAATTTTTCCTATCACAGACAGAATAAGACTATCACCCAAACTAAACCAGTGGTCATCTATACCCAACAGCCGATTAGTATGAGTTACTAATAAAATCATTGTCATCCCCAAAATTGAGGAAAGGATAGCGCTCCAAGCAAAAACTACACGAAAAGGTATGCCTTTAAGAAAACGTTGAAAAATCCAAACACCAGCCAAAGAAGCAAAACTTGTCACCAAATGTACCCGTCCCAAGAATTCTGGTTCAAAGTGTAGTTCGTTGGTGGTGAAGTAGAAAAAGGCTGAGTCAGCACTTGGGGTAGCTTGCCAGATGAAGATAAATGCTGTTGGTAGCCAAATATTTTTTTGGCGCAGGACTTGGCGTAGCTGCGTTAGTTGCTCTTTGATTGTTAAGGAGTTAGTGCCATCGCTATCTTTAGCATCTTTGCTAATAGGAAACTCAGCAATTAACCAAGCTGCTCCTGAGACAATCAGAGGAAATAAGGCGGTAATCCAAAAGAGGGTATGGGTACTAAAGTATTGCAGTAGCAGGCCGCTCAAGTATGCTGTTATCAAACCTCCGATGGCAGAACTACCCCAACACAGTGATTGTAGTGAACCTGCTTTCGCTTGCGACTCGCCTCTGGCTCGTTCCACAACCAATGAGTCAACTATGACATCACTCATAGCAACGGAGAGAGAACTAACAGCGATCGCGATCGCAGCTGCCCAGCTAGTATGAACTATGGTTGCCATACTTACCCAGGAAACAGTCCCCAGTATCCCCGATAAAATCAAATAAGGACGCCTACGATAGCCAAATATCGGCAAGCCATCAGAGATAAAACCAAACACTGGCTTAATCATCCAAGGTAGAAAGGCAGCTCCCAATAAAGCCGACACCTGGACTGGACTTAATAGCAATTCATCTTTGAGGAAAAAGCTGACAGCTAAACGCGATAGCCCTAAAATTCCTTGGACAAAGTAAACTGCGAGAATTGCTATTAACTCGGCATTTGGTTGATTGCCCAAAAAGATTTTTTCTGTGACTGAATCTTTTACCTTGGACAAGCCAGATGATTGAATCAGCATTTGATAAATATTTTTGAAGTTTTATCTACTTTTCTATCATATCGACTTCTCCCCATGAAGCCGACCGTTTTTCCATAAAAACCAGCAAATGAATAGCAAATAACAGGTTGAAGTCAGCATGAAGGACAGATAATATCTGAATGTGATGAACATTTTCAGCTTTCTACTCTCTTGGAGATGCTATCAGTGCCCTGAACACTAGTAACTCTTAACTGTTAAACTACCGTTGTTAACCTAAAATAGAATATTTGTCAATGTATCCGAATGAAAAAGCTGCTATCCCTACTCGTGTTATTGGTTTAATTAGTGGCACATCTGTAGATGGCATAGACGCGGCCTTGGTAGAGATTTCCGGTCAAGAATTGGATCTCAAAATAGAGCTGCTAGCTGGAGAAACATACCCATATCCAGATGAACTAAGAGAAAGAATATTAGCCCTTTGTGCAGGTGCAGCCATATCAATGGCAGAATTGGCTCTAATAGATGATGCGATCGCCTTTAGCTTTGCTCAAGCTGCCCAAAATATTCAAAGCGGTCACCAAGCGGCTAATTTGATTGGCTCCCACGGTCAGACAGTTTATCATCGACCACCCAAAAAGAACGCGGGGACACAGGGACGCGGTGAGGAAGTTGGAGTCTTGGCGGTGGTTCCCGTCGAGTCCAAACTTCCGAACCCGAAGGGGAACGCAGGGACGGGAGGATATGGGGAAAAAAATCTCCACCTCTCCCACTCGCCACTGGGCTACAGTCTCCAACTAGGGCGTGGTGCCTTAATTGCTCATCTAACGGGTATTACAACTGTGAGTAATTTCCGTGCTGCTGATATCGCTATTGGTGGTCATGGTGCGCCTCTGGTTCCTAGAGTCGATGCTTATTTACTCAGCCATCCCCAAGAAGGACGTTGTATTCAAAACATTGGTGGTATTGGTAATGTAGCTTATATTCCGCCTCGGCATGGGGACTGGCTCTCAAAAATCCGTGCTTGGGATACTGGCCCTGGAAATAGTCTATTGGATCTGGCGGTGCAGCATTTAAGCGCTGGTGCTAAAACTTACGACGAAAATGGCAATTGGGCAGCGAGTGGTACTCCTTGCTATCCATTGGTAGAAGAATGGCTCAAGCAAGAATACTTTCATCTGCCACCGCCTAAATCCACTGGTCGAGAGTTATTCGGTGTGACATATTTAGAACAGTGTTTACAAGATGCCCAAGCCTACCAACTCAATTCTGCTGACATATTGGCAACTCTCACCGAACTGACAGCTGCTTCAATTGCTCATAGTTACCAAACTTTTTTGCCAGAAATGCCACAACGTGTATTGTTATGCGGCGGTGGTAGTCGTAATCTTTATTTGAAACAAAGATTACAGTTATTATTAGCATCAATACCAGTCTTAACTACAGATGAAGTCGGCTTGAGTGCAGATTTTAAAGAAGCGATCGCCTTTGCAGTTTTAGCCTACTGGCGACATTTGGGTATTCCTGGCAACCTACCTACTGCCACCGGAGCACCCGGTGAAGTTCTTTTAGGGGAAATTCACCAGTGCTGAGTAGGGGAGATGAGGGGGCAGGGGAGACAAGGAAGTGTGGGGAGTGTGGGGAGAGAGGGGAGAGAGGGGGATGGGGGAGTGTGGGGAGAGAGGGGGGAAAGATTTTTCCCACACCTCCCACACCTCTCACACCTCCCACACCTCCCACCCCTCCCACACCTCCCACCCCTCTCACACTTCTCACCCCTCCCACACCTCCCACCCCTCCCACACTTCCTGCTTGCCCATGCCCAATGCCCCATGCCCCACTCAGCACTGCTATAACTGTAGTCTTGGCGGCACTCGATCGAGACAGGAAATATAAAAGGTGGCTCATACTTTTTTATTGGAAGCAGGACGCTGGACAATACAAGGGAATTGGCTAGAACGAAATGGTATGCCAATCAGTGTCAAGGGTATGACCTTGGTAGCTTGGAATCGAGATAACTGGTTTACTATGGCCACAAAGCTGATATTCCCAGGCAGCGATCGCTCGGAAATTTCTCTACAATACAAGGGACGCTTGCACGAAGGAGAGCGTCAGTATACTTTTTTACTACAACATAATATTTTAGGGCAGGTTGAAGGCGAGGGTTGGATTGGTTTAGATACCATTGTGCAGCGTTACTGGGTGCTGGGCGATCGTCAACGTCGTAGTGGCTTTGAAACCCTACACAGGATTTCAGAAGATACATACCACCTAAGTAGCGGTATCTTGACTGGTCATTTTTTAACTAACACAATGGAAGCTAGCCTAGAACGTCAGGTAATTTAAGTTATGAAAGGTTATTTATAGCATTTGAAACACATTTATACTACATAAACTGAGTGTAAAAGTGCTATGTAAAGTAAAAATAAAATTCCTGTCGGTGAGCCAGTGCGTTGGGCGGGTTCCCCTACTACTTGTACCGCGAACACGGAACCCGTATGGTAGCAACTGGCGTCGTGTTAAGCGCATATCTTCGATGTGATTTGTCACGAAAAATATGATTGAAGCGCTTAAATGCACGTCAGTGCGATAGGTTTAGCCTAACGCAATGGCAGTTATGAGCAGCAGTTACCGCCGCTTATCCTGTCTCCCCTATTTAAGATTTACTTTATAAATTGTCTCTGAATAACTAGTTACAAACAAAACAAATTATTATATTAAAGAATGTAAACTGGTGATTTTTTACATCAGTCACTACAAATCTGCTTAGGCTGACAGTACCTCCTGCAACTAAGGGAGCCTACTTGTGAGTGAGCTATTCTCTTCTACAAGAGGAAATGGCATGAATTCTCCGTATAAAAACGGACTGCTCACAAGCCCTTTACGTTTTCCAACTCGCTTATAGCGATGGACTTCTAAGGGTGTAGTGGTTACAAATGTCTAAAATTCTAGGCTTGACCTCAAAAATTCACGGCTAATTTTATTAGCATATTGTAACGTGCATAGTAAAAAAGAAATAATTTAGTTATCCTCAGGACTTTAGTATTTTTACGTAATGGTGTCGTTAGGAGAGCAATATTCGTGAATCCCAAAGTATCTGTCATTATTCCTGCTTACAATACTGAGGCTTATATTGATAAAGCAATAAAGTCAGCCTTAGACCAAACACTTAATGATATTGAAGTGATTGTAGTCGATGATGCTTCCAGCGATAAAACTGTAGAAGTCGCTAAAAGTTTTGTTGACCAACGTCTTAAAGTGATAGTTAATCAACAAAATCTTGGGGCTGCTGCTGCGCGTAATCGTGCCCTCAGAGCAGCCCAAGGCGAATGGATTGCTGTGCTGGATTCAGATGATTGGTATGCTCTTGAAAGATTAGAAAAGCTGGTATCGCTAGCAAATGAAAAAAATGCAGATATGGTTGCTGACGATATTTATTTTATCAACGATGGTGAAACATCTCCTTGGAGTACATTGATTCAAGAAAGTGGAGAAGGTATAGATAAAATTTTCCAAGTAGATATCGTTTATTTTGTAGAGACTGATATTTTTGGAGAACCAGGTTTGCATCTTGGTTTAAGTAAGCCCTTATTCAAGCGAGAATTTCTACTTCAGCATGGTATTGAGTACGATGAAGATATCAGAATGGGTCAAGATTATTGGCTTGATATGAAATGTCTAATCAAAGGAGCTCGCTTTTTCATTGAGCCAAAACCCTATTATTTTTACCGCTCGCGTCCCGGTTCGCTTGTACATCAAAGCCGATTGCCACGTCTAAATCAAAGCTGCAAAGCCACTAATTCTTTCATGCAACAAGAAGCTGTGAAAAAAAATACAGCTTTAATGCGTGCTCTATCTCGTAATCTTGCAATTTATAAAAAAAATTTAGCTTACTTTCGAGTTGTAGAGCCTCTCAAGGAAGGGAAATGGTTAACAGCATTGGCACAAATGGCCAAAAATCCTGATTTCTTTTTTCATTTTATTTCGCGAATTAATAATATAATTGGACGGCGAATTCAATATTATATGACCGGAGATAAATCTGTTTTTCACATGTCTTACAACATAGACAAAAAACGAAAAATTACTAATTAGTCCTTTAATAATACTAAATTATTTACCATGAAAAATATCCCTGGCTTCTCAAATAAGTCAGGGATATATGTTTTGAAGTTTTGATAAAGTTTAGTATTTTAAATTTAAGATTTGAGATTTTGTAGCAAGTCTGTAACCTACTCTTTCTAAGGTGATCGGTTTTTTTTAATCAAAACTAGACGCAAAGCCAAAGCAGGGCCAAAGGAATTTCCCTTATGAGCCACTTCCACATAAATAAGATGGCGAAAATAAGGAATTTTGCAAGAAATCAAATGAATAAAGCTGTCAGCCGTCATAATTAGACAGAAGTTAAAGGAGTGGTTAGGCAATCTGGTCTTTAGATTTCCCTCAAGTTTGGATGTCTGTTGTATTCACGGTTCCCATACCCCCGTTCTTTAAGCTTGCTAGATGCGTTCCCCAAGGAAAGAGAAGTTCTATCTCAGGAACCAACAAGCTTCGATTTTTGCCATCACAGTTTTTGGCATATCTGAGAGTTATTTATTTAGTCAAAATTGGGCAAACTAAAACTACATCATAATCAAAATCTGGAATAGTATAAAACGTCAGTATACATTTACCTTTTTTGCTTGTTTGGTCTAGCGTGTTGCGCCAGTTGTAATAACTGTCTTAGTTGCCAACTTCCAGATTATAATTTCAGCGCTATTTGAAAAGACTGAAAAAAGCTAGTCCACTGATGGACTTTAACTACAAACCTGGAAAGTGATTTCTGGGCACAACAATCAGATACAGCAGTTTGTAATTGAGCCAGCTAGAGAGTTTAGGTTTAGTAGCCACAAATGAAGGCTGCTTAACTCCTGAATTCTCTGTTCTGAATTCAGCAATTATGCTGTATAAGTTTGAACGCACTTTTGAACCCAAATACTTACAAATTGCTTTTAGAGTCAAATTTTCTATGTCAGACCCCAACATTGGTCGCTTACTCAGCAAACGCTACCAACTCCAGGAGTTAATCGGTACTGGAGCGATGGGTCGAGTTTATCGTGCTAAGGATATTTTGTTGGGTGGTGTACCTGTTGCTGTGAAGTTCCTCGCTTTATCAATCCAAAATGAAAAGATGCGGCTGCAAGACCGCTTTGAGCGAGAAGCGAAAACTTGTGCTTTACTGGGGCAAAAAAGCATCCATATAGTTCGAGTCATGGACTATGGCGTAGATGACAATAATACTCCGTTCTACGTTATGGAATACCTACAAGGACAAAGCTTAAACAATATTATTCGCAAGCAACGACTTCCTTTAGCAAGATTTCTCAGTATGGCGCGTCAACTGAGCTTGGGTTTACAGTGCGCTCATGATGGTATTCCAGTTGAGGGTACAATTTGCCCAATTATCCATCGTGATGTCAAGCCAAGCAATATGTTGGTGATTCAAGATCCGAGTTTTGGAGAATTGGTCAAGGTTTTAGATTTTGGGATTGCTAAATTATTACAGTCAGACAGCGACCATACAAAATTTTATTTGGGAACATTGGCTTATTCTTCTCCCGAACAGATGGAGGGTAAGGAATTAGACAACCGTTCTGATATTTATAGTTTGGGCGTGATGATGTTTGAGATGCTTACAGGCAAAATGCCATTGCTAGCACCGACTCATTCTTTTGGAGCATGGTATAAAACACATCACTATCAAAAACCACGTTCTTTTACTGAGGTTTCGCCGGGGTTAGAACTACCGAAAGAAATTGAAAATTTGGTGATGAGTTGTCTAGCTAAGATACCACGCGATCGCCCCCAAAGCATCAGCGAAATTCTGAAAGTTTTAGCATCCGTAGAACAACCCGACCACACACGCAAAATTAAACAGAACAATTATGCGCTAGTTCCTGCTACATTGACACTTAGCGCTGAGGTTGAGCAAAAGACGAAAGCCGATTTGCGGATATCCTCGTCAAATGATGAAATTGCTAACACTATTTCTTGGCCTCAAAATAAACCGATTGCTGATATTGTCTTTCCCCAAGCCGTACATATAAATGATGAGGTTTTACCAGCCTTGTGGGTAATGCTACCCCAACTAGAAATTCAAAAGCGGCTAGTTTGTACCCGCTACAATCAATTTCTTTTCATCTCGGTTCCCCACCCGATGCTGTTGTGGATTACCGTCATTTACAACCGCAAACACGGTGCTAAATGGTTACATTACTACCTCGACCTCAAAACCAGTCTTGGTCAAGAAATTGCCCGCTTGCTACACCAAACAGGTTATTACCGTCTGTTATTTTTCGCACGAGAAACGCCCAGTCGGTGTACTCATATCCTGCTTTCGAGTGTCGCCTCTGCCCAACGTCAACGACTGCAAGAGTGGGTCAAAATCAGCAATACGTTCATGTCTTCTGCTGACCCGCAAATTAGTAAAAACTTACTCAAAAGCGAATATGAAAAGATTAAGCCCCAAATCCTGGCAAAACTCGAAAGTATTGATACAGACTCTCCATACGATCTTTCCAATTAAGAATAATTTATGAATGTTACATGTTTACTGTGTAACAAAGAGTATCCGAGTAATAATTGTAAATTTTTATAAACAAAATATATATAATGTTGTAACTTCTAGTTATATGTATAAATAGTGAAAGTACTAGCTGCAAAAGTTAGGCTCTCTAATTGCTGTGTAGATATTCCTGTGTACATGATATAAATTGAGTATAAATTTACGCAGGTGTGATTTTCACACTATTTAAGATACGAGAAGAAGTTTGGCTAAAGTAAACACTAGATTTGAACAAAAATGTCAAGTTAACTTTAGAATCTAGGAAGTAAACCTTAGAAGATTTTACTCATTGATTCTTGAGTAATTTCCTAAGTTGAACTTTTGCCACAGTTTTGTAGAGTTTTTTTATCGAAGTTGACGCCCCGGCATCCCCAGCTCTTTTCCTCCGCGGGAACCAAGCAAGAGAAGGAGGTCGCCCACTGCGACATCAGAACGATTCTATGCCATAGTGGAACCAGAATCTAAGCCCCACTGGTGCTTCAGAAGTTCTTGATAAGTTGCTTCCCGCACTACCATTTGCTCGTACAGCTTGACCAAAAAGTCTTTAGCCTGTTCGTGGCTCATATGCTGCACTTGAGTGGCAAACGAGCAGATACTGAATTGCTGTTCTAAGGATAATTTCATTGGTTCGTTCATAAGTAACTCCGAAAAAACAACGCGTAAATGGTGATATCGTTCACAGAAGTCCAAATGGGATAATACTTGGACTTGTATCTGTCCCGCATTTGTTCCTCCGTATTAAGAAAGATAACAAGTGTTTGACAGATTGCCCACATCCTAAGTGTGGAATTTTTCTGCTCTGAATATCTTGCACCTAATCCCACTGATATACCACCCAAGTCGGTCGAGTCATATTCCAGAAAATATGCTCTGTTTTGTCTTAGAAAGGTAAATCTACCTTCTTTACTCCTTTGTGCTTTCAGAATGTAGGTCTTGCCTAATCATCGATAGTTTTCCTAGTTAAGAAAAACGTCAGATGGCGTCTTCGTATCTATGGAAAAACTTTCCAAGCTGGGGAGTTGGAGGAGGTGGGGGAATAAATGGTAATAAGCGTGAATTATAGCCGCTTTACCTGATTACGTGCAAGATGTCAATTTACTAATTTATGGAAATTCAGCCTCCTTAGGTAACTTTGGAGGCTAAGAGTATTAGTATCAAATTGTCAAAAGCAAAAATGCTCAGGCTGAACAAATTGATGGGTATATTTACCGCATTCGTCATGAGTCATTAGTTATCGGTTATTGGTCAGTTACGAATAACTCCTAAGCAAGGGGGAGTATCTTTGGCTGTGCTCAACAGTCAACAGTCAGGACTCCGTGTTTAGCTTATGCCCAATGCCCAATGATTAGGGATTATTTTCTTCAAGTGAGACGAGGACAACAGTAATGTTATCGTGCCCTCCTTGCTCCTTAGCAGCCTCAACTAGAGAGATGGCGGCTTTATCTAGCCAAGGAGTGTCTTGGAGGCAGCTAGCAATCTTTTGTTCGACAAGTTCTTCTGTGAGACCATCACTACATAGGAGTAAGCGATCGCCAATTTTAACATCCAGTGGTTGCACGTCAATCTGATGCAGGTCTTCCCGCCCTAGACAGCGGGATAATACATGACGAAAAGGATGTAATCGTGCTTCATCTGGGGTGATGTCACCGATTTTGATTGCTCGTGCTACCCAAGTGTGGTCTTCCGTTACTTGTTCTAATTGTGATTCTCGGAAGCGATACAGCCGGGAATCGCCAACATGAGCGCACCAAGGCGGCTCTGAAGAGCGAAAAATTACCGCTACAACCGTTGTACCCATATCGGCGCGTTCGGGATGATTTTGCTGATCTTGCAAAATTGCTTGATTGGCATCCCACAGAGCTTGCTCTAGCAATTCTTGAGAAGACTTTGGAGATTCCCAATTAGCCACTAAATATCCCTGAATTTCCTTAGTGGCAATGCGACTTGCTTCTTCTCCTCCCGCATGACCACCCATACCATCAGCAACTACAAAAAATCGTCCTTGTGGGTCGATATAGTAAGCATCCTGATTATTAGAACGAATAAGTCCCGGATCGCTAAGACCGGTGAAATTAATTTTCATAAATTTTTTCAACAATTAATACATACGGTCATAACGGTCGAGGCGTAGAAGTAGTCTGATCAAAATCACTGAAATCCCTGCTGCGATTAAAGTAGGCAGCAGTGCTAACCATACAAAATTCTTGACTACTAAAATAGTAGCTGAAAGCGTGAAACCACTAATTAACAGAGCATAGCTCATTGAGAGTTGGATATTACTCTGCCGCCGTAGCAAACGTTCAGTTTCTATAGACCGAACGCGCAGGCGCATGTCTCCCCGTTCTAACTTTTCTAGGGTATCCTCTAACCTACGTGGTAGACCCAACGCAGTACTACTTACTTGAGCTGCTTGACGACTCAATTCGTTAAGAAAGCTATTTCCCTCAGAACCATTCATATCGGTCATAAGCTGCATTGCATAGGGTTTGGCAACTTCCATAAAGTTAAACTCTGGATCTAAGCCCTTGCCTACCCCCTCTAGGGTAGAAAAGGCTCGCATCACAAAAGTGAAAGTTGCTGGAAATCTAAATGGTTGATTATAAGCTATTTCGTAAAGATCATCACTAATTGCGGCCACTGATTGGTTTTCAAAGGGCTTATCCATGAAATTGTCCAGCATATACTGGACGGAACGCCGCACTGGCCCCATGTCATCTACTGGGGCGATCGCACCTAAATCGATGAGAGATTGTACTACGCGATCACCGTCTTTTTGGGCAATACCAAACAGCGTTTGCATCAGTCCTTCCCGAATGTTGGACTTAATTTGCCCCATCATCCCAAAATCGTAGAATATCAAAGCACCATCGGGACTGATGGCAATATTGCCTGGGTGGGGGTCAGCGTGGAAAAATCCACTATTGAGTAACTGTAGCAAATAGGCTTGAGCGCCTTGACGAGCAATGGTTTTTCGATCTAAACCTGCGGCTTCTAAAGCTTCGTATTGGCTAATTTTAATTCCAGGGACATATTCCAAGGTCAGCACGCGAGAGGTAGTGTACCGCCAGTAAATTTTTGGGACTTTTACCCAGTCATATCCACGAAAGTTACGGCGAAAAGTATCAGCGTTACGGCCTTCATTGAGATAATCAATTTCTTCCCAAAGAATGCGACAACATTCTTCATAAATACCAAGCCAATCTCGTCCCTTTCCCCATTTGGGATGATTTTGAAAGTAGCGGGTAATTCCTTTAAGAATTTGTAAATCTATTTCAAATAACTTTTTTAATCCCGGACGTTGCACTTTAACTACCACTGCTTCGCCACTGTGCAATACAGCTTTGTGTACTTGCCCTAAGCTAGCAGCAGCTAAAGGAATAGGTTCAAAATTTTGAAAAAGTTCAGGAATTTTCTTGCCTAATTCTTGCTCAATAATCGATTCTACTTGTTCATAGCTAAATGCTGGCACTTTGTCTTGTAACTTTGCTAGTTCTTCTACATATTCAACAGGGAATATATCAGCACGGGTAGAAAACAATTGTCCAACTTTGATGAAGGTTGGGCCTAAGTCCAGCAGGGTATTACGAATCCAAACAGCTTGGGTTTTGCGTCTTGCAGTTTGCTTGGCTTCAGTCACACCACCTGGATAACTCCAAGATTTGTTGTATTGCCAAAGTTTGAACAATAAGGTCAAGACAAAAGACCAAATGTCCACAAAACGCCGTCTGCTGGAGTATTTTTCCCTATTCCAACGGTATGCCTTATCTGAATAACCTTGTTCCATATACTCCATTTACCGTTGGTTTGTAACCGAATTATCTGCAAGAAAAGACACTCTGATTCCTAAACTGTTTTTATATGTCCTTTGTCATTTCTGGTTTGTATAAAACCAATGCCCAATACCCAAATTATGCAGAAGTTCTGCGATGATGTTGCAGTTCTGTTCGCAATAGGGCAATTTCGGCTCGCAATTCATCAATCTCTGCTTGCACGTCTACTGGCTCTGAACCGGGTTGCCTAGTGCTTGTGCTACCTTGACCGGTATTCGCGGCTTCGGCTGCTCTATTTGCCCGTTCTAGGACTTCTTCTGTAAATTGGCGCAACTGCTCTCTAGCTTCAGCATCAAATTTGCCCACTTCGCTCAAAGCATCGGTCAAGGCGACCTCTAAACGCTCGTTAACTACTTCAGCTACCGCTCTGCCTACAAAAAAGGCTTGTACAAGGGGGTTAGTCATAAATTTTTGTTACGTTCATCCGCAAAAGAATTATAACTTGACTGTATGCTTTGCGGCTTCTGTTCGAGAGTTAGAGATTTTGCCAACAGGCGATCGCTAGTCTAGTTTAGACCTGCCTTGAAAATAGGGACTGGGGACTGGTGACTAGGAAAGAAATATTTTCATTCCTTCGTTGTGAATTGTGTTCATGGAGTCTCTTGCAAAAGTGTTTTTTGCAAGAGGTGGGAAAAGGGATACATGTTAAAGGGGAAAGGAAAATACCAAACCTTTCCCCCTTTCCCCGACTTCTGCAAGAAGTCTTTTGCTTAGCTACTGGTTGGAGTCGTAACCGGCCATTCATGTTAACAGCCGAGTCAATTGTCAGACTATATCCATCGAAGGCAACACTTTGCTAATAACTCTTTACAAGTAGTGCGATCGCACTATTTTTTTGTTCTCTATCTATTTATGACATTGCAGCAACTCTTGATAATATTGCTCAGGTGTACTCGGTAAATAGCTTGTCGTTTGTAAAACTTGTTGTTGCAATTTGAAACCTTGAGTAATATTAATCCGGCTCAGGAAATCTAAATCGTGGGAAATTACCCAAATAGCTCCTTGATAGTCATTGATACCTATTACCATTTGTTCGACGGTTTCAATATCTAAGTTATTAGTTGGTTCATCAAGAATCAGTAGGTCAATTTCAGAAATACTAATCATCGCGATCGCCAATCTTGCCAACTCGCCACCACTGAGTACAGATGCGCTTTTATTAACCTCGTCGTATTTAAACAGAAAATGTCCGAGTTGTTGCCGTAAAAGCTGATAGCTGAGATTTGGATTTGCTGCTTGCATATTTTCCAAAATTGTGCATTGCCTATTGACCAATTCATAGGTTTGATCGAGATATATAGCTTTCATTGTTGGTGCAAGTAAAACATCACCTGATTCCAAAACTGCAACTTGGTTTTCCATTGCCAAAATTGCCTTTACCAAACTTGATTTACCAGAACCATTAGCGCCGACAATGGCAATGCGATCGCCAGAGGAAACATGCAGATGAATATTGTGTAAAAGTACCCGTTCTGATACCCTAAGATTCGCACCTTGAATATCAATTAAATTTTTACGCTTTTGGCTTTTCTCTTCTAGTTGAATACTTGTTACTTTCGTTGTTTTTACCTTAGTATCTGCAACTTTTTGATTAGCTTTATCTACTGCTGCTTCATGTTTATTTTTGGCATTTCCGGCTGATGTTTCGGCTTTTCTTTTCATCGCTCCGGCTGCCATTCTGTCGATGCTACCATTGAGAAACTTAGCACGACCATTGCGCTGAGATTGGGCTGCACGCTGTTGTTCCTGCATAGCCGCAGCTTGAGTGCGTTTGAGTTCCTTTCTCGCAACTTCGTGCGATCGCAATGCTGCATCTAACTCAATTTTTTTCTGTTCTCGATAGTAAGAAAAATTGCCTCCATATACTTTTAAACCAACAGGTGTCAGTTCCCAAGTAACATCTGTCACTTGGTCTAAAAAAAAGGGCTTGTGTGAGACAATCACAAATGCGCCAGTGAAATTGCCAAGAAACTCTTTTAAACTTTCTAACGCTTGCAAATCCATGTGATTAGTTGGCTCATCCAGCAACAACAAATTTGGTTCTTGAGCCAAACCAATTGCTAAAAATAATTTTGTCAATTCTCCACCACTCAAGTTATCCATAGGTAGAGAAAGGTCAATATTTGTATTAAATTGTGCAAGCAAAATTTCCTCAATTTTCCACCATTCATCCGAGATAGAAATCAAAAAATTTAGTACTGTATCTGACTTAATTTCTTGCCTGATAGTGCTGATTTGAGGCAAATAATAAACAACACCATGATGCCAAACTGAACCTGCGCTGGGTGTAATTTGGCCTGCAAGAATCTTGAGTAGGGTTGATTTTCCTATACCGTTATTACCGACTAAAGCAATGTAATCACCCGCTTCAATACTAACCTGAACTTTTTCAAACAAAGTTCTTTCTAAGCTGAGTTCATAGCTTAAATTCTCAGCTAATAATATTGATTTTTTCTGCATTATTTGTCAAACCTCAATTACCAAACTTCCACCCGCGTGTTAGCAACGATTTCGGGTAGATTAGACACAAAACAAACTCAGCCGCAGACACTTGCCAAGCGGTTTGATGTAGATAGTAGTGATGACAATATCTTTAGTACATGACTATGTGAAGTAACCCTGTCAAACTAGTTGCGTTTATTGTTTGTTGACATTTGTTGCTTTGGCGCAACAGGTGTTTGGTACTACTTCATTTGTGCTATCTCGTTAGAGTTATGATGAGGTTTGATATTGACTACAGTGTAGCATAAAGGAATTCCGGAAGGCCAGCGATCGCTTTCTTCTCTGTGACCTCTGCGCCTCTGTGGTGAATAAAGATTTTTAACCGCAGAGGCGCAGAGAACGCAGAGGCTTGTTTGAGAAATTAGGTATCTTGTATTGTTTGTGAGGAAGATAAAATTGCACTTTCTTTTTTTTACAAGCTTTTAATTTAATGCGATCGCTTTTACAAAATGATTACTATATATAAATAAATATTAACTTAATCTATGCCTACCAAACAAATTACAGAGTATTTCAACTTCCTGATTGCAAGACAAGCTAAACAACAAGTATGACACAAATAATTTTACCCTTTTAACTTTAAAGTTTTACCAACTGTTGACTAAAATAAAGACGATATAATTCACACATAATACAAGCTTGATTGCCGTTGAGTTGCACTAAACCCATGCTTTCTAGTTTATAAGCAGCGATCGCATCTAATTCTACTTTCTCATTGCTGGCCATTACCTGTTGCATCGCAGACATTAATTCTGGTTCTTTTTGCAGCAAGTTTAACAGTTCTCGCAAATGCTGGGTGTAAATTCCCATCGGTGTCGATGCTGTTTCTAATAACATTTCTAGGGTCATTTTTTCCCCAGATAAATGATAGAGTGCAAGGCTTACCAAATAAGGATGTCCCCCAACCATTGCTTGTAGAGATTCTAAGCGTTTTATCCCTTGGGAATCTGCCGCCCACTCTAGCCCATAACGCAATGCTAAATCCTGCACTTGGTTGAGGGTAAATGGTGGCAGAGTAATTGTAATTCCCACATTAAAAGGCGATTGATTCAGCTTCAGGGGAACATAAATTTCTGTGGTGTGAACTACCACTATTCGGAGTTTTTGCCATGTCTGGTCTTGCTTTGCTTGTTCGTGCCAAAATCGCAGCATTGGCAAAAAGTCTTGGGCAATATTTGGATGTTCAAAAACTCGCTGCACTTCATTTAAAGCTAAAATCACGGGATTTGATGCAATGTATTGTAATAGATACCCTTCAAAATAAATTTTGCAGCTGACTTTGCTGCCCATATCTGTATCCCAAAAATCATCGAGACAGGGAAAGAGGTTTAACTGCCTGGTGACATAGATACAAAACCAACGTAAAAATTTATCCAGAGAAGTAAAAACTTCTTCGTCAGCTTCTTGAAAGTCCAAATAGATAATTTGATAATCCTGCTCTTTAGCATAAGCAATCATCTGGTTGAGCAGCGAACTTTTTCCCGTTTTCTTGGGTGCTTTAATTCGGATTAAGCAACCAGGTTGTATCAATTCGCTACAAATAAGTTGTTCTAATGGAGGACGGTTGATGTATAAAGTAGAGCCTGCTGGCAAAGGGCCACTAGGAAATTCCATCTTGCCGCCTGAAAAGAAGTTTGGATCAAGCCTTGTGAATCTAAATTTTTTGTTGAACTGTTGTTCTTGTGGTTGATTTTGCTGTTTACTAATCCCTTGCAAATATTTGCTCAACACTAGATGTAGATTCTTTTTTGTTATTCTCTCTCCAGTTGCTTCGGACAAGTCTTGCCACAACTGAGAGCCAATTTGCTTTATGTAGTTGCTACCATAACCTGTTCCCTCTGCCATCTCATCGTAAGTTTTACCCAACCACGACTGATACAGCACAAACCACTGAATGGAATCGAGAGGCCTGTTTTGTAGAATTCTTTCTACAGCGTCTAGCAATTCTTCCACGGTTATTAAAAGTTAAACATTTAGTAAAATTACAGATTTCCTTTGGCTTAGTAATAATATACAACCGAAAAAATACTTGGATATAGAAAAATCTATGAGCTTGATTATGTTCTTTAAATCAACAGTATTAAAATGTTTATTTATGTATAATTATTGCTTAAGTATAAAATTGTGACTTGGGCGATCGCACTGTAATTATTACGATAGCTTCATTGTTACCAGTGCCGTCACGAACTAAATAAGTATTTTAACTTAAAAAAGTATGTAAAATTTTGATTATGAATGCTTCTTTGCAGCAAAATATATGTATTACATAGTAAGTTATGTAAGCTAACGCGCCGGAAAATTTGAGTATTAGTCAGATGTCAACTTTGTTTGCTCAGGCTGCTGAGGTAGAATTCGTTGCGCCAGCCTTTGAAAACAAAGACAAAGTTATGTTTAATGATTCTCATATAGGACTTACGCAAAAACTCAAGCAAAGGCCAGCTATAAAATTTCGTTGTGTCCGTGGAAGTGTCAAAATAGATATGTAAACTTTATTTACAAAATCACTTATGCCGAAAGCAATTTGGAATGGCGCAGTTTTAGCCGAAAGCAATGATACCGTAGTTGTGGAAGGCAACCATTATTTTCCGGCTGACACAATTAACAAAGAGTACTTCAGTGAAAGTAACACGCATACGACTTGCCCTTGGAAAGGTGTCGCTAGCTACTACAGTATCGAAGTTGATGGGCAAGTCAATAAAGATGCTGCTTGGTACTATCCCAGCGCAAAGGAGAAAGCTAAAAATATTGAGGGCTACGTCGCTTTTTGGAAAGGTGTAAAAGTTGAGGCTTAATAAAAGTTCTTGGAAGTATTTTATTTCCAGAGAATTGATTCAGTATTTACAGCAATCATCAAACTAAATTTTGTGGAGGTTGGCTTGTGTTAACCTCCATAGTCTTAAATTATTTAGCGATCGCAGGCAGTTTTTCAAGCTTTCATACCACTCACTACAGAACAAGCAAATAAACGCTAACGATCTGACACGATGCTTTGTTGATTGATAAGTTTTGTTTAAGCTGTGGTCATGAAAGCATAAGCACTGTAGCATACAAATAATGATCGTGTTCGCTAGACCAAAATACCAATTCGTAATTCGTAATTCGTAATTCGTAATTCGTAATTCGTAATTAAGAAAGGTAGTGATGCTCTGGGTTTTGGAGTTTGAATGTGTTGGGGTATTTTAGATAATTAATAAAAGTTAAAACAAGGGGTGCGTTACGCCAAAGGCTAACGCACCCTACGAAAATCTACGAGAATCTCTTTCTTAATTACGAATTAAGAATTACGAATTACGAATTTCAATTAGACGCTGCCTTTTCTGCAACATTATGAATGATTTCTTCCAAGGTTTGGAGTAATTCTTGCTCGTTGTACGGTTTAGAAAAGTAGGCTCTAGCACCCAATTGCATAGCCAATTGTCGATGTTTATTACTGCTACGAGAAGTGAGCATCGCCACTGGAATATTTTTTGTACCAACCTCTGAATTTACCTTACCTAAAAATCCATAACCATCAAGACGAGGCATTTCAATATCACAAATGACTGCTTCAACTTTCAATCCATTTTGGAGTTTTTCTAAAGCGTCTTGACCATCTTTAGCTTGTTCTACTTGATAGCCTCCTTTTTCCAGGGTTAAAGCTAAGAAGCGGCGAACATTAATTGAGTCATCTACAATCAAAATTGTGCCTTTAAATTTGCTAGATACTGCTGATATTTTCTCTTCGTCAAATATCAAAAACGGTGTCTTTAATCTTGCTGACGGTAATTGAGTACCTCTAGGAGTCCGTTGATTACTAGCAATCCAATACAGCAATTCATTGATATTAACTAATGGTACTACTCGACCATCTCCAAGAATTGTACAGTTGGTAAAGCCTTGAGGTAGAGGTATATTTCCTTCAATTTGGCGGATAGCAACTTCTTGTTCGCCCCAACAACGGTCTATTTGTATCGCTACTGTTTGATTATTACCTTTAACTACTAACACGCTGTTAACATTAATTGCTGCTGGAGTTTCTAATTCCGCGCTATCATAACGCAGGCAATTAAATTGTAAGTAGTGACTCAAGCGGATTAATGGCAACATAGTTCCTTGCCAATTCAATACTTCGCTACCCGCCATTTGAAAGACTCGCTCGTTTTGGAGTAGCGATATTTCGGAAATAACATCTGTGGGAAATGCCAATAGCATTTTGTTAATTTCTACTAGCAATACTCGTCCTACAGAAAGTGTAAATGGCACTGAGAGGGTGAAGGTTGTACCAACTCCCGGTTCGGTATCAACTTTAATATCTCCTCGAACCAATTTAAGATTGTTGCGAACCACATCCATACCAACACCACGACCAGATAGTGTTGTTACTTGGTCGGAAGTGCTAAAACCTGGTTCAAAAATTAGTGATAGCAGTTCTTCATCACTAGCATTAGTGATAAGAGAACCATCTAACCCCATAGCTAAGGCGCGGGTGCGAATTTTCTCTAGAGAAATGCCCCAACCATCATCGCGTATACTAATATGTGTGCGATTGCTATGGTGAGTTGCTTTAATTTCAATTAATCCTTGTTCTGGTTTACCAAGGAGGCGACGAGTTGCAGCATCTTCGATACCATGATCGAAGGCGTTCCTTAATAGGTGCATTAAAGGCTCGTTCAATGCTTCTAAAATGCTGCGTTCAATTAAAGTATTACCGCCTTCAATTTTCAGGTGTACGCTCTTTCCATACTCTACATTTAAGTCGCGCAAAGCTCTCGGAAAACGGTCAACTAAATCGGACAGCGGCCGCATTCGGATATGATTAAGTTTTGTTTGTAATTGTTTTGATGTTTTGTTAATTTTGCGAGCAATTTGGTCTGTATCATCAACACTTAATTGCACGTCGGTTGTGACTTCTTGCAGCTGAACAATGGTTTCCATAACTTCCTGCGATCGCAGGCTTAAATCGTTATAGCGATCCATCCCTAAACTGTCTGCGTCTGGTGTATGGTTGCCATTTTCAACTGGTAATTGCCCACCAGCAGCCACGGCAAATTGAGTTGAAACTTTCGCGTAAGCTGTACGTAGTTCTTGATTTTCTCTATCGAGAACTTGCACTCGCTGGTTGAGATTCCGGACGAGTTTGCGTAATCTTTCTAGTTGGGCATTTAAACCATTGCGTTGAACAATCAGTTCCCCAAATAAATCATTAATGTGTTCTAGTTGTTTGCTGGGAACTCGAACGGTATTGTCTTGAATTTCTCGTTCTTTACCAACAGTTAATTTGCCATCTGGAGCATGACTTTCTCTAGCAAATATTGTATTTTGCTCTGTAATATTTACAGCATTGACATCATCGGTAAATTCTGCATCTAAAAATGTAAAATTGGCAGCAACTGTTTCATCTTTATTTGCATTTTCTGTAGATGGGGATACGATTTCAGTTTCGAGAATATCTGAGTCAGTTGCATCTGTAGCAATCAATTGTGGTATTACTTCTGTTTTTAATATTGGCTGGGATTGGGTAGAATTACTAAATTGAATTTCTGTAGGTAAATTATCTAATTGATTTGTTAGTACCAAAGCTTGCGATCGCCGCCATGCTTGCAATGCTAACTGAGCAATTTCATAAATACGATGGCTGCTTGCAGTAGCTAATTGCTGGCTTACTGACTCACAAAGTTTGCTAAAAGCTGGCAGTTGCAGCATTTCCCCCAAGCCGCCTAATTCCCCTGCCATCACGGCAAATACTTCTTGTAAATTAGACTGCTCGCTATTTGCCAACGCAGATTCTAAGCGCTGCAAACATTCCTCTACTTCTGTTTCAAATAGCAAAGGAATAACATCTTGCCCATCTTCTGGAGATAACATGGTTGTTGCATCTTCAGGGCTGGGGTCACCCAAGCGTTCGTGCAACTCATCAAAAATTGGGTAACAAAAAGTTGCCAACCATTGTTTTTCAACAAGATTTCCCTGTGCCAGCAAGTCAACAATTTGACGCAACCAATCAACACCAGAAAGCAATAAACTTTGTAACTGAGTATCAATTTCTAAAGAATTTTTGCGAGTTTTTAAAACTTTAAAAGAATCTTCTAAACGATGAGATAAATCACTGAGGGATTTAAATCCCATCATCGCTGCCCCGCCTTTAATAGAATGAGCAGCCCTGAGTGCAGCATTAATTTTATCTAAATCAATGCGGTTACTAGTATCGATTTCCAGCAATACCCCTTCTAAGGTATTCAAATAATCAGTTGCTTCTTCCAGAAACTGCATCTGGATTTCTAATTCTTTGTCATTTAGCATTATTTTTGTCCTTAGTCATTGGTCATTGGTTATTAGTCATTAGTTATTAGTCATTAGTCATTCGTTATTGTTAATTACAAGGATTTTAAAGTAAATGAACCACATTATTGTTATCTCACGCATTCGCTTTTAGGCGTTCCCGTAGGGTAGGCGCAAAGGCAAGGCAGCGCGGTCTTGGGGGTTTCTCCCATGAGCGACTGCCGCGCAAAGGAAGAAGGGAAGAAATAAGATTGTGGACAAATGACCAATGACTAATGACTAATACTTAACTAACTTTGAAAGTTCCGACAGTCTGTTGCAATTGCTGGGAAATCTCCACAGTTTCTTGCAGAGATTGGGAAATTTGCACAGAAGAATCGCTGGTACGTTGTGATATGGCAGCGATGTCTTTCATCAATTGGCTGACGCTTTGCGATGTTTCTACTTGAGATGCAGTTGCAGTGGAAATTGACTGCACTAAAAAGTCAATTTGACGCGATACATCTAAAATCTGACTTAGACTTTCCTTGGCCTCCTCTACAATTCGAGTACCTTCCGCCACTTGGGTAGTGCCGATTTCCATCGCCTGCACTACTTCGCTAGTTTCTCGTTGAATATTCTCCACAATTTCTTCAATTTCCTGGGTTGCAGCAGCACTCCGAATCGCTAGTTCCCCGACTTCTTCTGCAACTACAGCAAAACCCTGACCTTCTTCACCCGCGCGGGCTGCTTCAATACCGGCATTAATGGCAAGCAAGTTAGTTTGGATGGCGATTTGATTAATTAACGAAACCACGCGAGAAATTTGTTGTGAAGATTCGCCAAGACGCTTAACTTTTTTGGCAGTTTCCCCAACTGTTTCTCGCATAGATAAAATGTTTTGTACTGTCAAATCCATCGCGTGCCCACTCTGAGTAGCGTTGTGAGCAGCATGATTGGCAACAAAAGCTGCTTTTTCGGCACTTTCGGCTACAGCTTGCATAGATTGGGTCATTTGGTCAACAGCATCGAGAGTGCGGTTGATTTGAGCAGCTTGGGTGAGTGCTTCTTCTGCTAATTGGCGGATGGCTCCTTCATTAGAGCCAATGGCAGTATTTACTTGAGTAGCCGCTTGTTTGACTTGGGTAACAATATCACGCAGACTTTCCACAATGGAGTTGAAAAAGTCGGCAACAGTACCTATTTCTCCGGCAGTCACGTCTGCACGCACTGTCAAGTCGCCTGTGGCTGCACCTTCGATGTCATCAAGTAGTTCTAAAAGTTGTTGTTGCAGTGCTTCTTTTTCTTGCCTTTCTTCATCAGAACCTTTGACTGCAACATTTTTAGCTTGTTCTATTTCCTCTAGTAACTTCGCTTCTTCTAATGCATAACCGATTTGAGTTGCTATGTGTTGAAACAAGTTAATTTCTGGCTGTTGCCAAACACGAGAAGTTTGACAATTATGAGCAATTAATAAGCCGCAAATTTGTTCTTGGATAACAATAGGTGTAATCAGATAACCTTTGACGGCAAATTTGTCTAATAGTTGAATGTAACTATCGGCATTTTTCAAATTTTGGTCTAGATAAATGTTGGCAACTGCTTGCACTCGGTTATCTTGATAATTTTCTATATGGTGTTCCCAAAAATAGCGATCGTCGATTCGCACTCCCATCGCTTCTGGCCAATTGCCACTTAATGATTCAGCAACAACGACACCATCTTTAGTCTCTTGATTCAAACGATAAACAATTACCCGGTCTGTTTTAATCCCTCGATGAACTTCTTTAACTGCTGCTTGATAGATATCTTCTGTTTTGAGAGTTCTGCGAATTTTTAGGGTAATATCTGCTAGTAATTTCGTCCCTTCAACATCTAGTTCTTGTTCCTTGGACAAGACCTCTAATTGTTCGGCCATCTGGTTAATGTTTGCACTCAATACCCCTAATTCATCTTCTCTTCCAGTGTCCAAACGGGTATTTAATTTACCTTGATTGAGCTTTGTTAATGCCGCAGTTGCATTGAGAATTGGCTGTGCAGCTAGTTTCGCTAACCAAGATGCGATCGCTGCGACAATCAAAGCTGTCAGTCCAGTGCCGATGGCTATAATCCACAACAATTGTCGTTGCGGTTCAAATACAATTGCCGTGTCTGTAGATAACAATACCTGCCAATTTAAATCTGGCAAGCCATCTAACTTAGTCGATGGAACGTAACTAACTAATTGTTGTTTTTTATAATTTTTGGGAACTTCAATAAAACTATCTACTTTTTTTGCTGTTAGCAGTTTAGCTAAACTCCGATATTCTGCCTTTGCTTGTTTACCCAAGAATTGTTGTTGCGGACTTAAAAAAATTGTTCCCGCAGCATCAAGTAAATGATATTTTTGTCCATTTGCTGCGTAGTTTTTGATGACTTCATCTAAAGATTTACCGGGTATCCGCGCTCTAACTATGCCAATTGTTTGACCCGTATATGTATTTTTAATTGGTGCTGCTATGTAAATACTTACTACACCAGTACTTGTTACTGCCTCTGGATTACTAATAACAGGAGCATCTTTTTGTAGAACCTCTTGAAAATAGCTCTCGTCTTTTTGGTTTTCCAGAACTTCGCCTGTAGATTGAACAATTAAGTTACCCAGGCGATCGAAAATGGCGACACTATCATAAGCTTTGTAAGCTTCAACAACACGATTTAATACTGCTTGCTTTTGTTCGCTACTTGTGCTGTTGCTAAGTTGAGAATTTGTCAAAAATGGCAAACTAGATATTACTTGGATATCTCCATAACGTCCCAACATGAAACGGTTGATTTTATCGCTTAAACCAGTGGCTTGAGCTTGTTGAGACTGGGTGATTTGCTTAGTAATGGATTTGTTGGCAAAGCCAAAAGCGATCGCACCTATGGCCAATACTGGTAGCGTACCAATGGCGATCGCTAAAATTGTCGCTTTCTTAACTAAATTCAGCCTTGTAAAATAGCCAAAAGCTTGATTTCCAGAAGAATTTCTACCAGTTTCAGCAGTCACCTTACTTGGCAGCATTACTACACTTCCAGTTACTTTTTGAGATGAAATTAGCGATGCTCGATTTTGAGGACTTCTACCATTGTTTGTGCCAGTTTTATTAAACATAAGATTATTCCTTCAATATGTGAATAAGTAAACTAAAAATCATTTTTTATAAAGAATTCTAACTCCTGACTCCTGAATTCTGAATTCTGAATTCTTTTTACTTAATCACTGCGGAGAATAGAGGACTGCACAATAGCTTGAGAATCTAACACTAGTAATATTTCTTTTTCTTGCACTACACACCCACATAAATAAGGAACTAAACTCGATGCTACTTGTCCTATGGGAGAATGGATTTCATCGGCAACAAACCTAATAGTACCTTTGATTTCTTGTACAACTAAACCTAACAAAAGTGATTCTACTCGGATAACGATCGCACTATACTGCCGCACCCGATAATCCAGAGACTCTAAATTCAGCATTCTTGGCAAATCAACTACCCAAATTATCCGACTGCGCCAATTCATTAATCCTAATATGCAAGGAGGCATATTAGGCATGGAAGTAACAGAATCAACAGGCACAAGAATTGCTTCTTGAGTATGTTTCATTGATAAAACGGCACCAGTCTGTTGATTTAACTGAAATTTTAAATAACC
This sequence comes from Nostoc paludosum FACHB-159, assembly GCF_014698835.1. Classification (GTDB taxonomy): domain Bacteria; phylum Cyanobacteriota; class Cyanobacteriia; order Cyanobacteriales; family Nostocaceae; genus Nostoc; species Nostoc paludosum. The sequence goes on from NZ_JACJTU010000022.1 coordinate 35,064, forward strand.
GTCTGCTAAATTTTTTTCGGCTGGTTTTGGGGAAAGTGTAATGTTTGTACTAGTCATTGATTCAAATTACCACTGATTTAATAGTGCGTAAGAGATGTTCGCGGGTGTAAGGTTTAGTTATATAAGCATCTGCACCTTGTCTCATCGCCCACAAACGGTCAATTTCTTGATTTTTAGAACTACAAATTATAATCGGCACTTTTGCAGTAATTGGATTTCTTCTGAGGGAACGGCACAACTCAAATCCACTCATTTCTGGCATCACAACATCAGTAACAATTACATCTAGTTTTTCTAACACAGCTTTTTCTAAAGCTTCTTTTGCACCAGTAGTTTTAATTACGTTGTAACCACTTTCTTTAAGATAATGGCTCATTAATTCCAATTCACTGGGAGAATCTTCTACAATTAGAATTGTGCCAAGTAAAGTCAGGCTCACTATAAATCTCCTAAAAGTAAATTAACATGAGTCAGAATTCAGAATTCTCAATTAATCAAGATATTTAAAAACCATTTTTAGCAATTCTGACTGGGTAAAAGGCTTGGTCAAATATCCTGATGACCTGACCATTTTCGCCTTTGCTCTATCAATAAACCCTGTTCTGCCAGTCACCATAATGATAGGTATATTTTTAAAAGCCGAATGTTTCCTTAACAAAGAACATAGCTCATAGCCATCTAAAGAAGGCATTTCCACATCTAGCAAAATCAGATCGGGCTTACTCCGAAGAATTTGCATTAAAGCTTTGACTGGATCGTTAATCATTACCACTGAAAATGTGTTTTCATCCAAAAAGTGCTTAATGGAATTCAACACTGTTTGACTATCATCAATGCAAGCAATTGTATATGTATTTTTGCCAACAGGTAACTGAGTCGTTAGATTATTATTCTCAGAAATCTCAAAATTGATTTGTCTGGAAGATTTTTGTCCAAGTTTGATTTGCAAATTTGGTAAAACTTGAGAACTGACACCAGCAGGAATTGATGATTGGATATTTTGCCGATTTCTTAACTGCTTTTGACAATGTTCCACAAGTAATCGCAAATCTAGGCGACAGAACTTTGGTAGCTCATCCAAAGAATTCTCCGGACTAAATTCATAGCTACCTTCTTTTAAGCACAGAAATGATTCCAGTACTTCTTTTGCTAATTCGTCTATCAGATTTCCTGCTTGCACAGGAGTAATTAAATCTTGATTAACTAACCAGCAAATAGCTTGATAATCTGCGTTTGGTATTGATTGATGTTCATTTTTCGTCTCAAACATCAGCCGCATCTGGATGCGAGTAGCGCTGTTGAGAGCAGGAATTTGCTGACTCAAGCGCCGTAAGTGACTATCAAGTCGCTCAAACAGTTTATCTGAATAGGAGGCATAAGTAAGTTTACCGTCCTCTAGATAAATTGACCAATAAACTATCCCAGTAAATACGCTTAAACAACCTGTAGCACGCCGACTAGTTAATTGTGCCAACAGAGATAGCGGATGTAGTTTTTGGAACAACCTGTAGCTACCTATAGGAGTTGTGCTCATTTTGCTTTTACTCAGCTAAATTCAGTAGGTGTAAGCTAAATTCGTGCAGAGTTTTTCCACAATTTAAATTAAGTAAAAGGCTTCAAAAATTTGTATTTTAAAGTACACAAATTTGTCCTCTAGGATTTGTGGTGAAACTCAACGAAAGCGGCGTTATTCTCAAATGCTCAAATCTCAGTAAATTCGTAAATTTTGATTAATTTACTTCCTGTTACTGAGATTTATAGACATTCTTGAAAACTAAGACATAGAAATGTCAAGACTAGATGAAGCCACTTTCCATTGAGTAACCCCATTCTGACCACAGGAATAATACTGATTTTCTTAAAACAATATCTTTGAACTACTGTATTTACACTTAAGCAAAATCAAACTTTTAAATAAGTAAGTACCAAATAAAGCCACTTTTAATTAAGTAGTACCGTTGTGACCACAGAGATAATACTGATTTTTCTTAAAAAAATAAAACACAATTCAGAAGTTAGAATACAGGGAGTCAGAATAATATAAGTAAAATTTTATATTTAAAAAAATTTACTGATTTGGAATTGGTTGTCCAAAAAAAAGGATTTATATATAGACTTGGGTGCAGAAAAACTTATAGCTGCACAAAAAGGTCAGCAGAAAATAGCAGTTAAAATTAAGAGTTTTGTCAGCCCATCTCCCGTTACAGATTTAGAAAATGCATTAGGACAGTTTATTCTTTATTACGATATTTTAGAAGAACAAGGAAGCGACAGGATTTTACATCTTGCTATCCCTCACAGAACTTACACTGAAATTTTTACCGAAACCATTGGTAAGATTTTATTAAAAAAGAACCGCTTACGTTTACTTGTGTTTGACCCCAAGCAAGAGGTAATTGTACAATGGATAACTTAGGAAAATATCAAAAACTCATTGAAGAGATTCTGACTGAATATATAAAAATACCATATTCAAATCGTCAATTAGAAACTAAGCTTATCATCGATCGCACAGCTACTAATTACATAATAATGACTTTGGGATGGCAAGGATAAGAACGAGTTCATGGTTGTATTATCCATATTAAAATTATTAATGGAAAAGTTTGGATTCAGCGCGATGGAACTGAATATAGTATTGCCAATGAACTCGTAGCCGCAGGAATTCCCAAAGATAAAATTGTTTTAGCTTTTCATCCGGAAGATGTTAGACAATACACTGATCTTGCGATCGCTTGATTTTCAAAAAGATGCGATAGCCTTCTTTTAGTCGTTTAGCAGTTGTCTCTATCCACAGATAAAAATCTTGCTTGTCAAGATGAATTAACTCATAGAGTTGATGCATGAGCCAAAACGCTCATACACTTTTTGGCAATTTATTAAAAATGCGGATGAAAGGACTTGAACCTTCACTCCTTTCGGAACTAGAACCTAAATCTAGCGCGTCTGCCAATTCCGCCACATCCGCATAGGTCACTATCTTACCATAAGAAATTATTTTTGGGAATAGGGAGATGGGGAGATGGGGAGCAGAAGGGCAAAGGGGCAGGGGGAGATAGGGAAGTGTGGGGAGTGTGGGGGGAAAGAGAATTAATGCTTCCCCATCCTCCCACACCTCCCACACCTCCCACACTCACTGTTTGCCCCATGCCCAATGCCCCTTCCGAATTACATAACCGCAACACGAGGCAGACGATGTTTGAAGCCGCAGAGAATTTCCCAAGAAATAGTGTTTAATTGTTCTGCCCAATCGTGTGCGGAAATTTTTTCTTTTCCCTGTTCTCCAAGTAAGGTGACTACTTCTCCTTCTTGGATATTAGGTATAGCACTCACATCCAGCATTAACTGATCCATTGTAATTGTCCCGATTTGTGGCACTCGCTGACCGCGAATTAACACCTGAATTTTGTTGGAAAGATTACGAGGAACACCGTCAGCATAGCCAATTCCTACGACAGCTAGGCGAAGTTCGCGCGGGGCAATAAATTTATGCCCGTAACTGACAGCGGTTCCTGGGGCGATTGTTTTGACTTGGGTAACTCGTGCCTTAAGTTGCAAAACGGGCTTGAGGTCGATGGCATTCTGTAAATGCGGTGCTGGGTAAAGTCCGTAAACTGCTAAACCTACTCGCACAATATCGTAGTGTAATGCTCGGTCTGTAAGTGCAGCCGCTGAGTTTGCCAAGTGCAAGCAAGGTGGTTGGATTCCCATTGCTTTGATTTGAGCGATCGCTTCCTCAAATCGTCTATGCTGTTCCTTCATCGCAGTAGTATCAGGATCGTCTGCCGTTGCCAAATGAGAATAAATGCTGGCAATAGAAAGATGTGGTAAACGCTGTACTAATTGCACAAATTCACCAGCTTGCTGCCAATTAGTTCCCAACCTAGACATTCCCGTGTCTAATTTGATGTGTACGGGTACGGGAGAACCATAGTTCATCGATTCTAGAGTATCAGAAAATACTAGTGCTTGTTTCGGGCTGCATAGTGTCGGCTGAAGTTTCCACTGAGCGATGGCATGAATCTGCTCTGGTGTATGAGTCGCCCCTAAAATCAAAATCGGGGCTTGAATCCCGCCTTCTCGCAATTGAATCGCCTCCGGAACCGTAGCAACTCCCAGCCAACTAGCTCCCGATTGAATTGCAGTTTGAGCCACCGTTACTGCTCCATGTCCATAGGCATCAGCTTTCACCACTGCCATCAATTGAGTACCCGGCGATAAAAACTGCACTAGTTGTTGTATATTGTGCGACAGCGCCTCTAAATCAATTTCTACCCAAGCTCGTTGCGAAAACCACGCGTAGGTATCGCACTGCTCATTAGGAACTACACCGGGAATTTCCTTGCGACTTAACATTTGTACTGACTCCTATCCACCGTAGCTCAACTTCCAAATTATCTATACACGCTCCTAGAAGCGATATCAGATTAAACAGGAAGTTTAACTCTGACTTGGAATTGATACAAGATGCTGGTGATGGAGTCAGGAGATGGGGAGTAGAAGGGCAAAGGGGCAGGGGGAGATAGGGAAGTGTGGGGAGTGTGGGGGGAAAGAGAATTAATGCTTCCCCATCCTCGCACACCTCCCACACTCACTGTTTGCCCCATGCCCAATGCCCAATGCCCAAGTTTTAACTTAATTTCCGAATTATTCCCGAAAGTATAATTTCTTATCATCTCCCTAGAAGAGTATATTTGTGTTAATATATGTAAAACTAATACCCTAAACGCAGATCAATGGGGAAGGTTTTAGTATTAAACGCCTCTTACGAACCTCTCAATATAACGAGTTGGCGTCGCGCTGCGGTTCTGTTAATCAAGGGCAAAGCAGAACGCGTGGAACACAACGGTAAATTCCTGTATTCGGATTTCCCGCTGCCAACCGTAATCAGGTTGCGTCATTATGTCCGCGTTCCTTATAAAGAAATTCCTCTCACTCGCCGAAATATATTGCATCGTGACGGTCATGCCTGTCAATACTGTGGTTACACAGGAGACGAATTGACTTTAGACCATGTAATACCGCGATCGCGCGGCGGAGGGGATAGCTGGGAGAACATTGTTACAGCTTGTGTCCGTTGCAATGTTAAAAAAGGTAGTCGCACTCCCAACGAAGCTCATATGCCTTTGCGCCATCTTCCTCGCCAACCTTATAGCAGCCTTTATTTTGAGGTCAGTAAACATCTCAAAAGTGGACTGCACACAGAGTGGCAAAAATATGTTATAGGACTTTGATATGACATAGCCAAGTAGCCCGAAAACCATACAGCAATAGTCACAGCTTTGCCTTTGTACTTGGTTTTGGAATAAGGCTAAAGCCGACATGCACACATTTGCCTTTGACAAATTGTGTGTTGAACTAGTTATGTCCATTGATTGTGAGGGACATTGTTCGGCAGAACCTAACATACCAGTTTGAGCGAATCCAAGCAAAAAAGACAACAGCTTCTTACTATACCGCATAAAATCGCAAATAGCTAGGATGCTCCCGAAAAATTTAGCAGGGAGGCAATAGGCTTGAAACGCTCTTTGTGTCTTCGACTACGCATCAACCGCTATATTGAAATTTTGAACTGACGATATTGTCAACGAATCCTTACTTGCCAGAGTTTTCTAGCATTCCTTGAGATTAGGGACTTCCACTTAAAAAAATATCCCATCTCTGGGGGAGGCTTTGTGAACCCAGAGGCGCAAAGCTTTGCGTCCCTACCAATCTAGAAATAATTTGGGAGAATTTATTTTTTGTAAGTCCCTTACTAGAGTAATCGGCTATGGCCAAACAAGGAGTGTTGACTGCTGAGTGCTGAGTTAGGAATTTTCCGTTCTGCTCCTGTGCCCCCCATCCCCCGATTCCCCAGTCCCGAATCTCTAGTTTCTTTTACACAAAAAACAAAACATGCCCTGTTGCTTGAAGATATAATTATTAATTGCTCAATAGTCAAAATAATGAGACTATTAAACATAGGATTATTTTAAATATCAAAAACTAACTCTAAAGTATTAGATGGAAAGTATACCCTAAGTAAGAAAAATTTTAAAGTTCGGTTATCAACCTTGAATAAAAATCGTTGCCTTTGAAATTACAGACAAGAAAAAAGGTCATAAAAGACGTTTATGCTCCAAGATAAAGCCAGATATACAAAACTTCCTTTTTTCCAGCACTACCAGCACCTATATAAATATGTCCTAATAAAATTTAGTTGATTGCTGAGCGCTGTTACTGACAAAAAATATACTTAGGTATATAGTGCGATGTCTTGATATTTTTGCGAAGATCAAAATAATGTGGCTAAATTCAGGAAATCGCTGATTGTAGTATTTCTGGATTAATTGAGCCTCACACTTTAAAAAAAGTTCCCTATGTACTTAAATTCTCCCGTTAATGAGTTTGAGAGTTTGTCATTGACCACAGAGCCAAACCCAGAGGAAGCTGAAATAGAGAAAGACCCAGTGGAAGTTGCACTTAAAAGTCCATCATTACAACCATCGCTAAGTGAAGGAGCTATCTTTCTTAGTCAGCGTGGTAATTCCTTGACACAACAAAAGTCAGAAGAACTGCAAAAAACTCTGCTAGCGCACCGACACGATCGCCAACTAGTAATTTTGCAAGATTTTCCTGACCCAGACGCTCTTTCTTGTGCTTGGACTTATCAATTAATTGCCCAGCAATACGATATTAAATGTGAAATAATTTATGCTGGCGCTCTGAGTCATCAAGAAAATATTGCCTTGGTTAGACTCACAAATTTACCTATCCAACGCTGGACGCAGCAAACCTTGAAAAGCAAAGATTTGTCATGTTATCAAGGTTTCGTGTTAATTGATAACCAAGGAACTACTTCACAGCTAATATCAGCGGTTCAACAGGCAGGAATTCCATTAGTTGCGCTGATTGACCATCACAGTTTACAAGGTGAACTTGATTCAGAGTTTGTCGATGTTCGTCCTTATGTACGAGCGACGGCGACAATTTTTACTCAATATCTGCAAGCGGGATTACTAGCATTAGATAGCAGCATCAATCAACACGTAAAATGTGCTACTGCCTTGATGCATGGCTTACGTTCGGATACAAATCGCCTGATGCAAGCGCAAGAAGAAGATTTCATGGCAGCTGCATATTTAAGCCGATTTTATGACGCGCAACTGCTGAATGCTATTTTACAGGCGAATCGTTCCAAGCGGGTGATGGATGTGATTGAGCGATCGCTTAAAAATCGCATCGTCCAAAATAACTTTTCCATTGCTGGTGTCGGTTACCTCCGCTACGACGACCGCGACGCCATACCCCAAGCAGCTGATTTTCTCGTCACCGAAGAAAACGTCCATACCGCCGTAGTTTACGGTATTGTTCACGATGAAGACGAAGAGTTAGAAATAGTCATTGGCTCCTTAAGAACCACCAAACTCACCCTTGACCCTGATGAATTCATTAAAGAAGCCTTTGGGCAAGATAGCACAGGGCGCTTTTTTGGTGGTGGAAGAACAAGCGCAGGCGGCTTTGAAATCCCGATGGGTTTCTTATCTGGCAGTAACGAAAATTCTGCATACGCGAAGATGAAATGGGAAGTCTTCGACGCTCAAATTAAGCAAAAACTACTGAGGTTAGTTAACCCCAAAGATAACCCGATTCAATCGGAGTAGAGGAAGGAGAAGGAGATGGGGAGAACTCCTAACTCATGTAGCAGTCAAAGTGTGTTTCGTTACATAACATCCCTTCCCGACTTTTTGTAAAAGTCGGGAATTTGTTTTTTATTAATTAATTGGAAATGTAGTTGATGCCTAATCTAAAGTAAGTCAGTACAAATAAAGTTAACTCGTGCCTACCTATTTCTTTACCAAAAAGGAGCGCCATGAAGTCTACAGAACTTCAAATGTTAAAAACTCTCTATGAGCAAGATTTTTATGCTTGGGTAGAGCAGACCGCAGCACTTTTACAATCGCATCAGTGGGACACGTTGGATTTAAAACACCTAATTGAGGAAGTAGTGGACTTGGGTAAGAGTCAACAGCGGCCCTTACAAGACGTTTTTTAAACGATGCAGAATGGATAAATACTACTTATCAAAGAGCGCGGTGAGAGGCAATGGTGGAAACAGATTTATCAGAAGAAAATTTTGCGATATTGCTTTTTTGCGGCAAAGATATGGAGTAGTTGAACCTGGTTCTCAATGGCCAGATTTTGACTTGATTAATGATAACTTTATTGAGATGTGGAGCGTAGGCGTAGCCCGTCGTAGACATCGCCAAGATTTAGCTGATAGCACTGCTTGGATACGTAGTGTTCGAGAAAATGAGTGGTCAAAGTCACATCGCTAACTCAATCATCCTTGATAAGGAATAGCTAATGATGATTAAGGTTAGGATAGATAAATAAACAACAAGCGTAACTAAATAACTCAGCACAGGGTACGCTAATAAAATTCAAAATATGGAACTGTATCTATTTCGTCATGGCATCGCCGAAGATAAAGATTTAGGCATCAAAGATGAGGAGCGCAGTCTTACCAAAGAAGGAAGGCAAAAAACTGAAAAAGTTGCCCAGAAACTTGTCAAATTGGATTTAAAGTTTGATTTGATTGTCACCAGCCCCTTAGTGCGTGCCCGCCAAACGGCTGAAATCCTGATAGAAACAGGATTAAGTTCCCAGCTAGAGGAATCCAGTCATCTAGCCCCTGGAGGTGAAATTTCTAGTTGGTTGGTAGATTGGTTAGAGCCAAGAAATTATTCCCAAAATACCCAACTGGCCTTAGTTGGACATGAACCTGATTTAACTAATTGGGCAGAAATTCTGCTGTGGGGAGAAATCAAAGGCAGCTTAGTCTTGAAAAAAGCAGGTATGATTGGGATAAAACTACCAGAAACTGGTTCTCCTCTGGGTCGTAGTCAGATGTTTTGGTTGACACCACCCAGGTACTTGTCATAACAGTTTTTCAACATTTCCGATTGTTGTTAGAACGACTACTGTTATGGCGACAATAAATTTCTGGTAAGTTAACTTGATCGGATATTTCAAAAAGTAAATGGTGTTGCCATGATGGTGTGCGAATACAAGCCTGGTTTAGAAGGCATTCCCGCCGCCCAATCGAGTATCAGTTATGTTGATGGGCAAAAGGGAATACTAGAATATCGTGGCATCCGGATTGAGGAATTAGCAGAAAAAAGTACATTTCTAGAAACTGCTTATCTCTTAATCTGGGGTGAACTGCCCAGTCAACAAGAACTCCAAGCATTTGAACATGAAGTTCGTCACCACAGGCGAATAAAATACCGCATTCGCGACATGATGAAATGCTTTCCCGAAAGCGGTCACCCAATGGATGCCTTACAAGCCTCTGCTGCGGCTTTAGGGTTGTTTTATTCGCTCCGGGATTTACATAATCCAGCCTACATTCGAGATTCTGTGGTGCGCTTGATAGCAACCATTCCCACAATGGTGGCCGCATTCCAACTGATGCGAAAAGGCAATGACCCCGTGCGTCCCCGCGATGACTTAGACTACTCTGCCAATTTCCTATACATGCTCAATGAGCAAGAACCGGATCCTTTGGCAGCGAGAATTTTCGATATCTGCTTGATATTACATGTCGAGCATACAATGAATGCTTCCACCTTCAGCGCTAGGGTGACAGCTTCCACCTTGACCGATCCTTACGCTGTGGTTGCTAGTGCTGTGGGAACCTTGGGAGGCCCGCTACATGGTGGAGCCAATGAAGAAGTAATTCAGATGTTAGAAGAGATTGGCTCTGTGGAAAATGTCCGTCCCTACATCGAGGACTGTCTGCAACGTAAATCTAAGATTATGGGTTTTGGACATCGCGTCTATAAAGTCAAAGACCCACGAGCCACGATTTTGCAAAAATTGGCCGAACAGTTGTTTGAGAAGTTTGGGTATGACAAGTATTATGACATTGCCCAAGAAATGGAACGTGTCGTAGAGGAAAAACTCGGTGGCAAAGGGATTTATCCCAATGTTGACTTTTATTCGGGTTTGGTGTATAGGAAAATGGGAATTCCCACTGACTTGTTTACACCAATATTTGCGATCGCCCGCGTTGCCGGTTGGCTAGCCCACTGGAAAGAACAGCTAGCAGAAAACCGCATTTTCCGTCCCACCCAAGTTTACAACGGTCATCACGAAGTTTCTTATATCCCCATTGACCAACGTTAACCGATATTGCGTATGGGGCATCCCTTCGGCTTCTCTACGAGACGCTACGCGAACGCTCAGGGCAAGTGGGCATGGGGCATTGGGCATGGGAAGAGGACAACGGGAAAGACTTACTCTAACTTCTCCCCTGCTCCCCTGCCCCTCCCCCCTTCACTCAATAGCCAATGTAAATGCCAACCATAAGTAGAAGTTCTTATCTCGCTTCAGGGTGGTAAAACCATCCAACGATATACTAAACATGGGAATTGGCAACAAATCTTCAATCAGACCTGATCTAGGCAAAATTTCTCAATGAGTGAATTTACAGGTATCAGATCAGTAATATTTGTAACTAACTCTGACTAATGTCTTAAAGAGCGGAAACATGAATTCAGGAATTGACCTCCAAGGAACTTTTATTGAATCCCTCACGGATTTAGGTGTACCAGCAGGAACAGCCAAAGCAATTTGGATGCCACTGCCAATGGTACTAATGCTGATTGGGGCAACAGTGGGGGTATTAGTCGCCACCTGGCTAGAAAGAAAAATTTCCGCCGCCGCACAGCAACGAATTGGCCCAGAATACCAAGGGCCTTTTGGGTTACTGGTGCCTGTAGCGGATGGTCTAAAGCTGGTGTTTAAAGAAGATATCGTGCCAGCTCAATCTGACCGTTGGCTGTTTACCCTCGGCCCAATTATTGTTGTGATTCCGGTGTTTCTGTCGTTCCTGATTGTCCCCTTTGGGCAGAACATCGTGATTAGCAATGTGGGCATGGGTGTATTTTTATGGATTGCTTTGTCAAGCATTCAGCCCATTGGCTTGTTGATGGCTGGCTACGCATCCAATAACAAATATTCACTTTTAGGGGGCTTGCGGGCAGCAGCGCAATCTATTAGTTATGAAATTCCATTGGCGCTGGCAGTATTAGCGATCGCTATGATGTCTAATAGCCTCAGCACCATCGACATTGTTAATCAACAATCTGGCTACGGCATCCTGGGCTGGAACATTTGGCGTCAACCAGTCGGTTTCCTGATTTTTTGGATAGCCGCCCTAGCTGAGTGTGAAAGATTGCCCTTTGACTTACCCGAAGCAGAAGAAGAACTAGTAGCAGGTTATCAGACTGAATACGCAGGCATGAAATTTGGTCTGTTTTACCTGGGTTCCTACGTTAACTTAATACTTTCTTCTCTACTAGTAGCAATTCTCTACCTGGGCGGTTGGGACTTTCCCATTCCCCTCAACCTCATAGCTGGTTGGCTGGGAATCAGTGAAGCCGATCCCGTGTTGCAGATAGTAACTGCTGCTTTGGGTATCACCATGACTGTGTTCAAAGCCTATTTACTAGTGTTTGTCGCCATTTTGTTACGCTGGACAGTCCCACGGGTAAGGATTGACCAATTGTTAGATTTAGGATGGAAGTTTTTGTTGCCAGTCGGTTTGGTTAACCTGCTATTAACCGCCGCCCTGAAACTAGCCTTTCCTTTCGCCTTTGGCGGTTAGTCATTAGTCATTAGTCATTAGTCATTTGCAAAAGACAAAGCGCAAAGTCTGAGCGGAGGTTCCCTCCGATCAGAACTTTGTAAGAGAGGACGAATGACTAAGGACAAAAGACAAATAACGCTGATAGCTTAAACACAGAGAGTGTGAAACACGATGCTAAAGTTCCTGAAACAAGTTGGTGATTACGCCAAAGAAACAGTACAAGCTGCACGTTACATTGGTCAGGGACTTTCTGTTACCTTCGACCACATGCGGCGGCGTCCGATTACCGTACAGTACCCTTACGAAAAACTGATTCCTGGGGAACGGTTTCGCGGTAGAATTCACTTTGAGTTTGATAAGTGTATCGCCTGCGAAGTTTGTGTTCGCGTTTGTCCGATAAATCTGCCTGTAGTAGATTGGGAATTCGACAAAGCTAGCAAAAAGAAAAAACTCAAGCACTACAGTATTGATTTTGGAGTTTGTATCTTTTGCGGTAATTGTGTGGAATTTTGCCCCACTAACTGTCTATCCATGACAGAAGAGTATGAACTTTCCACTTACGATCGCCATGAATTGAACTTTGACAACGTAGCGTTAGGTCGTCTGCCCTATAAGGTAACAAATGACCCAATGGTAACACCACTACGCGAACTAGTTTACCTACCCAAAGGCGTCCTCGAACCCCACGGACTACCTGCGGATGCGCCGCGTCCAGGTGCGCGTCCAGAAGACCTAGTGGAACAAACCGAAAAATAAATTTCATTTGTCATTTGTTATTCGTCCTTTGTGATTTGTCCAAAGCAAATGACTAATGACCAATGACTAATGACCAATGACTAATGACCAATGACTAATGACTGAGGACAAAAAACAGTGAATCTAGCGGAAGGAGTACAGATTGTATCCCTTGGCGTACTGGCTGTGATGATGATTGGGGCAGCCCTTGGCGTGGTACTGTCGCCTAGCATCGTCTATTCTGCCTTTATGCTAGGGGGCGTGTTTATCAGCATAGCGGGACTTTACCTGTTGCTAAATGGTGATTTTGTTGCAGCCGCACAAGTGCTGATTTATGTTGGGGCGGTTAACGTGCTGATTTTGTTTGCCATTATGTTGGTGAACAAGCGGCAGAATTTTGCACCATTTCCCAACTCTTGGATACGGAAGGCATTAACAGGCATAGTTAGTCTGGGATTGTTTGGCCTTTTGAGTACGATGGTGCTGGCCACTCCTTGGGGTTACTCCACTACTCCTGCGAGTACTCAAGGTTCTATAGTTTTAATCGGCGAACATTTCTTCAGTGACTTTTTACTACCCTTTGAACTAGCTTCGATTTTGCTGTTGATGGCAATGGTAGGAGCGATTATTTTGGCACGTCGCGAGTATTTGCCAGACCTGACACCATCTGAACTACCACAAACCGTTTTGACTTTGCCAGAACGCCCCAGAGAACTGGTATCGAGCAGCAGCGAAATAAGGGAGTAAAGAATGCAGAATTCAGAATTCAGAATTCAGAATTCAGAATAACTCTTGGAAGCACCAAATTTTGAATTTAATGGGCGTCTTAAACACGGTTATTCATCTGGGAGTGGAACTCCAATTCCCAAGCTGAATTCTGAATTCTGACTCCTGAATTCTGTTTTCATAGAAAGTGGTGTTTTTTCAGAAGGAATACTCAGATTCATGCAACTCCAGTACTTTTTATTATTAGCAGCGGCTTTATTCTGCATCGGCATCTACGGTTTAATTACCAGCCGTAACGCTGTGCGGGTGCTGATGTCGATTGAGTTGCTGCTCAATGCTGTTAATCTCAATTTAATGGCATTTTCCAACTTCCTCGACTCAACATTAATTAAGGGTCAGGTTTTCACCGTGTTTGTGATTACCGTGGCCGCAGCCGAGGCGGCGGTGGGTTTAGCGATCGTGCTTGCCATTTATCGCAACCGTGATACCGTCGATATGGAGCAGTTTAATCTCCTGAAGTGGTAACTGTGCGTGCAACTCAAGCAGGTAATCATTGCTTATAAAGCGCGGGATGCCCGGAGTAAAGAATGGGCAGAAATGTGCGCTAAACAACTCGAAAATCGCCAGTGCCAGGTGTTGATGGGGCCTAGCGGGCCGAAAGACAACCCCTATCCAGTCTTTTTGGCTTCAGCAGGCCAACCAATCGATCTCGCTTTGGTACTTGGCGGTGATGGCACTGTTTTGACTGGTGCTAGACATTTAGCCCCAGCTGGCATCCCAATTCTGGGAGTGAATGTGGGAGGTCATCTGGGGTTTTTAACTGAGTCAGTGGATGAGTTTCAGGATACGGAGAAAGTTTGGGATCGGCTGTTTGAGGATCGCTATGCTATCCAACGGCGGATGATGTTACAAGCTGCGGTGTATGAGGGTCATGGGTCTAATTTGCAGGCAGTCAGCGAACGTTACCTGGCTTTGAATGAATTTTGCGTCAAACCAGCTTCCGCTGACCGCATGATTACCTCTATTCTGGAAATGGAAATTGATGGTGAGGTAGTCGATCAATACGTTGGAGACGGGTTGATTATTTCCACTCCCACAGGTTCTACTGGTTACACCGTTTCTGCTAATGGGCCAATTATGCACGATGGTATGGAGGCGATTACCGTTACTCCGATTTGTGCAATGAGTCTTTCTAGTCGTCCCCTCGTTTTACCCCCTGGTTCTGTGGTCAGTATTTGGCCTTTGGGGGATTACGATTTGAGTACTAAGTTGTGGACAGATGGAGTGTTAGGGACTTCGATTTGGCCTGGACACCGCGTTGATGTGCGGATAGCGGATTGTCGAGCTAAGTTTATCATTTTGCGCGAGAACAACTCTTATTATCAAACGCTGCGGGAGAAGTTGCTGTGGGCAGGTACAAGGGTTCGTTACAGCAATAATCACCGTAATTGATAAAGTATTTGAGAGCGCTTTTGTGATAAATGGCGAACGCTACGCCGTACCCAGACATCACAATTAACATTATCCCAGCCCCTAGATTCATCTAGGGGCTTTTTGCCCTAACCAATTTATCTCTTGCAAAGATTTTTGAAAATAGTATTACTTGCATTTATACCCTATATCAAAGGAAAATTTTGTATCTTATTGCCAGATTTTTCTGGCATTAATGGCCATAATAAAAACACTATATTGCTAATCACAATGAAAAAAGCTCTCTAGGCAATTTTTTATCGAAAACTGTCTCAATGACACTTCGAGGCATTAATGCATAATGCTTAAATTCTAGTAGGATATTTTCGCAAAATCCAAAATGTTATCAGTAGGAAGACAGATGGAAATTCCTGGACGCAACATCAATTACCCACTGAATCCTCCTTCTCTTCAAGATTTTCCTGTCGTTCAGACTAAAAAATATATCCTACGGCTTGCCTCAACTGAAGAAGAATTAAAATCAATTTTTCGATTGCGTTTTGAAGTTTTTAATCTAGAACTAGGCTTGGGATTATCTACTTCTAGTTTTACTCAGAGGGATGAAGATAAGTTTGATGAGGTTTGCCATCATTTAATTCTTATCTGTAAACAGACGGGTAAAACCATTGGAACTTATCGAATGCAAACTTATGAAATGGCTTCTCAAAGACTAGGCTTTGATGCTGCCGATATATTTAATCTGAATGCAATTCCTGATTCTGTACTTCAAGTATCAGTAGAAGTTGGGCGTGCATGTATAGCTAAAGAATACCGCAGTGGTCAAACACTGTTGCTACTCTGGGAAGGTCTAGCAAATTATCTCATCTGGACTAAAAATCAGTATTTCTTTGGCTGTGCATCATTACTAACACAATCTCCTTGGCAAGCTAGTTGCGTTTATAATTATTTTTGCCAGAATAACTTGATGCATCCAAGTATTTTAGTTTATCCAAATTCCGAATATTGTCTAGAGTTGCCTCAAAATTGTTCGGATTTATGTGATGTGGAAATTCCGAAAATTTTGCAGGCTTATTTGAATATTGGTGCTAAAATCTGTAGTCTTCCAGCTATCGATCGCCAGTTTAAAACTATTGATTTTTTAACTATATCTAATAGCAAAGATTTTGTTAGATGGGGTTATCAAATTTTTTAAAAATTATATTTTGTTTTAGCGATAGTCAGTCGTGGCTACGCCGACTAAAAAAATGAATGTTGACTGAAGTTAGTTTTGCAAGATTTGATACAACCTTATCCAATTCTTTTCACAGTTAATAGAGGAGGGTGTTTATTACCAATCTGGCAAATTAACGGATTCTCAATTAGGTTAGCGATATCTGACAAGTACTTACCCTTAAGAGCGAATTTCATAAACCTCGTTGCCTTGAGCCTCCCTCTTTTAGTAGGATACTGCTCGTTATTCAGGCATGTTACCCCTCACGCCACCATTGATTTTTTAGGGTTAAATCTAGCTTATCTCAAAGGTTATTTCATAAGAAAATGAGAGATGTACCAAATGAGGGGTGTGACCCCCTAACCTATCGCTGTATCCTACCACGAGAGGATTTTAAGGCTCTCCCCTGGAAGAGGAGGGGTTTGAAGAAGGAAAAGTTTGAGCGGAGGTTTCATTCATGAGAGGTTTTTGAGAGAGGTCAAATCACCTTGCTCGAACTCACATCAGTTGATGTTTCGGTAATGTCTACGATGGGCTACCCTGGATACCTCATCTAAGCAAGTAAACTGGATTATTTTAGAAAACTTTTTGGGAAATGTAACTTATGCACCATCTCAAATTTGCGCCGAGTTGGTTGCGGATTTTAATTATTTTTTTGTTGACAATGAGTGTATTGTTTCGCTTTTTTAACCTTGATGGCAAGGTTTACTCTCATGATGAAACTTATACATCATTGCGGATTTCTGGCTTTACCATAAATGAAGTCAAAAAGGAAGTTTTTAACAATCGTGTCATTGCTAAAGAAAGTTTGGCGAAATTTCAAGGTGCAAATCCTTCAAGAAACTTAAATGACACAATTATGGCTTTGGCAAAAGAAGATTCTCAGCATCCACCGTTGTATTACATAATCGCCAGATTGTGGACAGAAATCTTTGGTAATTCTGTGACAGCAATCAGAAGTCTATCTGCGTTCATTAGCTTGCTAGTTTTTCCCTGTGTTTATCGGTTATGTCGAGAATTATTTGATGTGCCATTACCGATTCCTGGTGTAGCGATCGCACTGATGACGATCTCTCCAATTCACTTAGTATATGCCCAAGAAGCGCAAGAATATATTCTCTGGTTAATCACTATCTTACTATCTAGCGCTTCACTGTTGCGAGCAGTGCATTTAGAATTACAAGATAAAGATGAACTAACAAAACAACCACCAGATCTTTTTAGTAGCTGGGGTGTTTATGCAATAACTTTGGCCATTAGCCTTTATACATTTCTTTGGAGTGGATTTGTCGCACTTGCTCACGGAATTTATGTGATTGCCGTAGCCAGATTTAAGTTTACTGAAACTGTGAGAAATTATCTGATAGCATCGCTGGTAAGTTTCTTAGCTTTTATGCCTTGGATGACAGTTGCGATCGGTGATTTTTTTAAATTTCTGATTTCGGGAGAAAAAGCAACAACACAGTCATATTTGATAGATATAGTTCCATTTTTCTTAATGCAGATTAGTCGGATTTTTTTTGATATAAATTTAACATTAGATAATCCTCTAACCTATTTAATTACACCATTTTTTTTAATTTTAGTAGGATATGCAATTTATTTTCTTTGTTTTACCACCAGTTACAAAGTCTGGTTGTTTATTATTACATTAATTGTAGTACCTACACTGCCTATAATACTACCAGCTTTGAGTGCCGGGGGTATACAATCTTTTACTGAACCATATTTAATCCCATTTTATTTAGGAATTCAACTCACTGTTGCTTATTTAGTAGCTACGCAATTATACAATAGGAGCGTTCCACGTCGAACAATTTGGCACATAATCATGGGGTTGTTGATTATTTGTGGTCTAATTTCTTCTAAGGTGAATTGCCAAACAGTAACTTGGTGGAATAAAGGCATCAATGATAGCAATTTTAAATTTGCCCAAATTATTAATCAGAGTACTAGCCCACTTTTAATTAGTAATTCTTTAGATAATAATTATGAAAATGTCTTTTCTTTAAGTTATCTGTTAGAACCAAAAGTAAGGTTTTTGTTGGTAAATAATCAAAAAATTCCCAAAATTCCTAATGAGTTTACTGATATATTTTTACTCAATCCTTCGGGGAATTGGCGCGAAATAATTGAACAAAAGTATAACGTCAAGACAAATATTATTTCCGGCGATAATTATTATTCTGTTTGGAAATTAACTAAACGTCGTAATTCACGCCGACGTGATATGCCAATGAATAATAAATTATCTGCTAGCTTATAGGTTGGTAAGCAATACTTGTCGGTTAAGGGGTAAAGGGTAAAGGTTTTTTCTTTCCTTTTCCCCAAACCAAATTCCGAGTTCAAAATGCAAAACCCAAGCAGTATTGGGTTGGGAAGATCTTATTTAGCTCCCGCCGAGAGAAAGAGTAATACCAATTCTCCCTGAAGATGCACTTTATTTTTAAAACGTAGACGCGCAGCGGCTTGCCGCAGGCTACCCCCTTCGCGTTGGCGAAGCCTCTCGTAGAGAAGCGTCTCGTAGAGAAGTACGCCAAGTACGCCAAGTAAAGAGCAAGAAGAGAGATTAAATTATTTAGTGCAAGTTTATAGAGAATTGGTATAAGTAATTAGTTAAAAATTATTGATTGTGAAATTTAGTTATGCGACATCTCAAACTCGCTCAAAATAAGTTAAGGTTTCTTATTGCCGTTTTGTTAATGGTGGGTATTTTTTTTCGTTTTTTTAACCTTGATGGTAAAGTCTATTGGCATGATGAAACTTTTACTTCATTGCGGATATCTGGATATACGGCAAATGAAGTAAAAGAGCAAATATTTACTGGTCGTGTAATTACTAAAGAAAGTTTTGTTAAATTCCAAAGTCTGAATGGGGAAAAAGGCTTAATTAATACAATTAAGTCTTTAGAAGTGGAAGATCCACAGCATCCTCCGCTATATTATATAATCGCTCGGTTGTGGGTGGGAATTTTTGGTAATTCGGTGACGGCGATTAGAAGTTTATCTGCATTGATTAGCTTGTTAATTTTTCCCAGTATTTATTGGCTATGCCGAGAATTATTTAGAACAGAATTATGGGTATCAGAGATTGCGATCGCTATTATGGCAATCTCTCCTATTCATCTAGTATACGCCCAAGAAGCACGAGAATATATTCTCTGGGTAGTGACAATTTTATTATCCAATGCGTCATTTTTACGATCATTAAGATTGGAATCAACACAGCAAGCACCACGCATATTAAACTGGGGAATTTATGCAGTAGCTTTAACAATTAGTCTTTATACGTTTTTGTTAAGTGGATTTATAGCAGTTGCTCATGGAATTTATGTAATTATCACTGCCAGATTTAGATTAACTCGAACAGTAAAAGCTTATTTGCTAACATCTATAGCAGGATTTTTAGCCTTCAGCCATTGGATATTAGTTGTAATAACTAACTTTTTGCAATTTAATAGTTCAACCGCATGGACAAAGAGCCAATTTCCCCTAGAAGCTTTAATTAAATCTTGGTCATTACAGTTGAGCCGGATTTTTATCGATTTAAACTTTGGTTTTGAAAACCCCCTTAGTTATCCGATCGCAATAATTTTTTTCACTTTAAGTGTATATTCAATTTATTTTCTTTATCGAAACACTAACTATAAAAATTGGTTATTTATCGTAATATTAATTCTGGTTCCTGCCCTACCCTTAATGCTACCAGATTTAATTTTTGGCGGTATACGCTCACTTTCAGAACGTTATTTGTTACCTTCTTATTTAGGCATTCAATTATCTATTATCTATTTATTAGCTGTCCAAATAAGGAACGAGAGTTTTGTATCTCGAAGAATCTGGCAAATAATCTTGGGACTAGTAATTATTTGTGGACTAGTTTCTTATGGGGTGAATTCCCAAGCAGAAACATGGTGGAGTAAGGTTATTAGCTATGGTAATCCACAAGTCGCTAAAATTATTAATCAAGCTAATCATCCACTTTTGATTAGTGATGCTTCTGGAATAAATTATGGAAATGTCTTTTCCCTCAGCTATCTTTTAGATTCAAAAGTAAAGTTTAAATTGCTAAAAGAGCAAAGTATTCCGAATATTCCTGATATATTCACCGAGATTTTTTTACTAAATCCTTCAGATATTTGGCGTCAACAAATAGAAACTACTTACAACTCTAAAACAGAGGTTGTATATAGCGACAATTATTATTCAGTTTGGAAATTACTCAAAATTCAAAATTGAATTAACAATTCTCAATCTCAGACATGGGAAACTTTCATATATTTGTTTGCTGAAAATTAGCTATAAATCAGAAAAATAAATATTAAGCTAATTCTCATCTGAAATTAATTTCATTAATGGTATAATTTTTGAAAATTTATAGGTGGATTTTTCCATAGTAAAACTATGAAATTATAGTATTTAACCAATTTTACAGACATGGCTACTACAATTGAAAAAAATGCTGCCATTGAAGGATTCTGAATTTTATTAAAATTTTGCTCTCTCAGCTATCAATAATTCATCAAAAGGTGTTCTATGCAAATAACAGATATTTTGGGTATTTTACATCCAGCGATCGCAGTTATCTTTGTGTTTCCACTCATCGGTATAGTAGTTCATTTTGCTTGGCAAACACGTCAACGTAGATTACAAATTTTAGCTGGAAGTAAAAGTAAAATTCCTCCAGTGGTGGGGCCAGAACACAAGCAATTAGGTGAATGGTTAACAAGTGCAGTTGTGGGAGTAACTTTAATAGGATTATCTTACCCCATTGGCAAAAATATTATCAAAAATCAATTGTGGAATCAAACACCTGCCCAAGTTGGTTTTATTCTATTAATATTTGCCGGAGTTATCGCTTCTTTAGCATTACTTTATCGCGCTAAACAGCGACTATGGCGAGGAGTTTTTGCCACTTTAACAGGTGCAGGTTTAATAATTCTTGGCTTTCAGGATGGAGTATTTCGCCGTAACAACGAGTGGTACTGGTCACATTTTTATATTGGGATGACCGCAGCACTATTGATGATTTTTTCGTTAGCAATTGTTCAAGATATTTATCAAGATAAATCCCATCGCTGGCGCATCATCCATACAATTTTAAATTGTATTGCTTTATTGCTATTTATTGGACAGGGTATAACAGGAACGCGAGACTTAATAGAAATTCCCCTGAGTTGGCAAGAACAGCACCTTTATCAGTGTGATTTTGCTAATCAAACTTGTCCAACGCCAAACCCTCAAGCACCAAAATAGGTAAACCCATTGGAAGAATTAAAAATTAATATCCTGATAAATAAATTTAGTTGCTGGTATCAAGTTTAGCTAGGGAACTTTCAAGTTAAAAAATATTCCATTGTTCTTGTTGACTGTCAACAGTCAACAAGAACAAATTTAAGCGTAATAATTTATTTTTTGGTTTATTTTTTGGAGTTATCTAATCATTTATCATTAAAATTTCTCCGCGTCTTTCCCTCACTGTAAATGATAAGTCTTTAAGCGGATATCAAACTCGCAATTCAATTACTTTGGTGGTAGTGTTACTGCTATCAGCCAAAAATCTTTTATCAACTGTATAACTTGAATAAACTGGTAGACATCAATAGGTTTTGTGATATAGCAATTAGCACTAAGATTATAAGAACGTAATATATCTTGCTCATCATTTGAAGTAGTAATGACGACAACAGGAATCGATTTGAGATTTGGGTCTGATTTGATTTCTGTTAACAGTTCGCGTCCATCCATTCCTGGAAGATTCAGATCAAGAAGGATTAAGTCTGGACGTAGAGCATCAGCAAACTCTCCTTGGGAAAGCAAGTAGTTCATAGCGCTTTCACCATCTTCAACCCAGTGCAAGTTGTTGGCAATTCTGGCATTTAAGAAGCCCTTGATAGTGAGATTTGCATCGCTAGGAGAGTCTTCAACTAGCAAAATTTCAATAGGTCGTAATGCTCGCTCATCAGCCATGCAGTTACTTGAAAGTTATTAATTTTGATATGGAGTATATGTATTATAAGAATACCTTAATTTGCATTGAGGGTAAAATAAAATACAGTTCCTACACCTGGCTCAGACTCAGCCCAGATGCAACCTCCATGTCGCTCGACAATTTTTTTGCAGATAGCCAGACCAATACCTGTGCCAGAAAATTCTCTACGAGTATGAAGGCGTCGGAAAACTTCAAAAATCCGCTGAAGATACTGAGACTTAATACCGATGCCATTATCCTGTACCCAGATGAGCCATTGGGAGTGGCTACAGACGCGACGCCAGTCGCTACAACGGGGGGAAAATAAGCAACGCCCTGGGTCATTAATTGCGTCTGTAGCCAGTGGAGAGTTAGGAGTGAGGATTTCTCCCCCTGCTTCCCCATCTCTTCTGAGAGCACCAATATGAATCTTGGGTGGTTCTTTTCGGCAGAACTTGATGGCATTGCCGATCAAATTTTGGAATAGTTGCACCATTTGGGTTTTGTCTGCGAGTAACTTTGGCAAAGGGTCATGAGTAATGATGGCTTTACTTTCGGCGATCGCTACATGTAAATTATTCAGAGCTAGACTCAGTGCAACATTACAATCAACAAGCACAAATTCCTGACCGCGAGTCCCTACACGAGAATAAGCTAACAAGTCTTGAATCAACTGCTGCATCCGCTTTGCCCCATCTACAATGTAAGCCAAGTATTCCTTGGCAGAATTATCTAGGCAGCTTTGATATTCGTTCTCTAATAATTGGGTATAACCCGTCACAGCTCGCAATGGTTCTTGTAAATCGTGGGAAGCCACATAGGCAAACTGCTCTAACTCTTGGTTAGAGCGTTTTAGATCTTCATTAAGCTTTTGTAATTCAGCTGTTCGTTCCTGAACTTTGATTTCTAGTTCTTCATTGACCTGTTGCAGTGCTTGTTGTGCTAGTTTGCGTTCTGTGATGTCCGTATAAGTGCCTATCCACTCTTGAATCTCATTGTTGGCATCTAAAACAGGAACTGCACGGGCGGCAAAAAATCGATAGCTGCCATCCGCAACCTGCACGCGATGTTCCCTAAAGTAAAGATTTTTGGTTTTTAGTGCCTCAGTCCACAACAACTGTGTCAACTCTCGATCCTCAGGATGAATTGCATTTAGCCATCCCCATTCCTTAACTTGGGCATCAGTTTGCCCAGTCAAAGCCATCCAAGATGAATGCTCTTTTGGCATCCCATTACTATTAGATATCCAAACAGCTTGAGAAGTAGCAATCACTAATGAACGATAGCGTTTTTCACTCTCTTCTAAAGCAATTTCCGCCAATTTGCGGCGAGTGACATCTTGAAAAAGAATTGATATTCCTTCTGCTGAGGGGTACATGGAATATTCAACCCAGCGGTCGAACGGTGCATAATATTCTTCCATGTGAATGACTCGCTGTTCTGCCAGAGCCTGATGATAAATTTGATAAAATTTATATTCGGCAGTTTCAGGGAATACTTCCCAGATGTTTTTACCAATCAAATCTGCGGAGCGGCGATTGAATATTTGTTCGGCTCTGTGATTGATGTAGGTGTAACATGAATCCCGATCTACGGCAACAAAAGCATCTGTAATAGTTTCTAAAATATCTGCTAGTTTTGCTTTTGCAGCTTGCTGTTCCAAACGAATAGCTTCTTGTGATAAAGCCTTGTTCATCTGAATTTGCTTTTGCAGCGATAAGTAAACCACAATTAGCAAAACCACGCTCAAAACATATCCCAAACTCACAACAATAACGACTTCCTCAAAAAGATTGTCAGTAGCTGCTGTTCGCTCATGTAATAAGTTTCTCTCGTCATTTTCCATTGCTTTGGTGATTGCTTGAATTTGTTTGCCTATCTCTATGCTGCGGCTAACAATAGCTGTTTGAGTTGCCTTATCTAAACTTTTTTGCTCAAACAAATCAATGGACTGCTCAAGCAGAGAAAATTTCTTTGCAATCAAAGGTTCGAGTGTATCAAGTCGGTTTTGTTGATTAAAGTTATCACTGTTTAGCGCTCGGATAGTTTTAAGCAGTTTGTAAACTTTCTGCTTCTGTTTTTTATAGATTTCTTGGTAAACTCTATTTTCTGTAAAAATATAATTACTTTGTGCCCTCTCAACATTACCGAGGTGAATACGTACATGATCTATGGATTCTATAACTTGTTGAGTATGAACTACCCATCGCTTTTCTGCCGTTAAGCTTTGAATACTTAAGTAGGAAGCTATTCCGACGCCAGACATTAGCAGTAATGCCAAGCTAAAACCACTGCCGATAAATTTTTCTGATACTTTATTCATAGAATATTCGCCTAACTATAGCTAATAACTAAATCAGTTTTAGCTCTCACCGCAAGCCCTGGCGATTATTGCATGAAATAATATTAGTATAATCAACGAGATTTTCTGAAAAATTATACATATTAAGTTATTACTTACAAAGAAGGCAGGAGGCAGATAGAGCAGCGATTCGCCGTGTCCGCGAGCGTCCGGGAGAAGGTAGGAGGAAAGAACTATGAATAAAAACTTTAGTTTTAGGTATAAAGCCCAGTTTAAAAGAAGATACTGGTACGAGATGCATAGCACAAGATACAAAGCGTCCTTGCTTCAATCCCATGTTTTAAAACGTGCGTTCCTCCTGCTTCCTGCCTCCTATCTCCTGATGCCGAACATAAAAAATGAGTGGATAATTGTGGCGTTTACACCACATATCCACTCTCAAATTACTGGATTAGAATCATTCAAAACCGCCACAAAATCATTAAAACTTGGGAAGGTTTAAATTAATTAACGTGACTCAGTTCCTTGATTTGGGCTGCCTTGTACAGTATCATTTTCTGGCGATTCTGGGGTAGCAGAAGTTTTTCCATCACTTTTTTCAGCGTTGCCAGTTTGGCGGGTAGCTTCGTCAAGGGTAGTTTGGTAGCCACCAGAAGAGGTAGGTGTAGTATCTTCATTACTAGATTTTTGTTGTTCAGACATTATTAGATTCCTAATCATTTACTCTTACGAGAATCTTAAAAAAATCAGGGATGGGTTTTCATCTATCTAGAATATAGTTATTACCGATTTCACCTCTATCAAAAGTCTTATTTGTAAAAATTATCTATGGTTGTAAAAATCTGGAAATATATAATTAGTAATTACTAAAGCCGAAAAAGCGACCAGCATTAAAGAAAAACTAAGAACAGATTTACTATCCAAAACACTTTTAAAATTCCTTGATTATTTGTTACCAGAAAATGCATGGTGATTTGAGTGTGACTGACTCAAAAATCTGCCACGATAATTGTGATAAGTAGAAGGCAGGAGGCAGAAGGCAGGAGGACGGCAGTCGCTACAACTGGGGGAAAATAAGCAACGCGCTGCCTCCAGAAGGTAAAACCCTCAATAGCAAAGGGTTTCACTCAGTTGTATTTTACATTTAATTATGTCCGCTTACTTATCAGCTACCCAAGCATAATTAATGAATCAAAGTAATGTATCTTTGCCACCTGGCTGTGTGCTCCGCAAAGCAACCTTTGGAGATCGGTGGTCGATTCGATTGCTGGTGTTTTCAGCGAAACTCGACCCAACGCAATTAAATTGGCAGCAATTTTGGGTAATTGAATGCGATGGCCATCTGGTAGCCTGTGGACAGCTGCGTAATTTCTCAGGGGCACAAGAACTTGGTAGTTTAGTAGTTGCATCAGCTTGGAGAGGTCGCGGTTTGGGTACTTTACTAACCCAGCATTTGATTAACACAAGCCAGCAACCACTTTATCTTGAATGTTTGGGCCAGCGATTGGCCGAGTTTTACAGTCGCTTTGGTTTTGTGCCAATATCTTTTGCAGACCTCCCAGAAACCCCCAAGACAAAAGTCTCGTCTGCACTCAAGGATAAATTTAGATTTTCACAATTAGCTAAAAAGCTACTCAAAGTTCCTGTAGTGTTTATGGAGTATTGCCCTAATTCGTAATTCTTTAGCCTTCAAAATAAGTCAATTCCATAATGGCAGGAATATCTTGTTGGGTTGCATAAAAAATTAGAAGATTTGTACCTGCCATTTCCTTAAAACTCGTATTGGGGAAGAATTTCTGTTTCATTTTTTGCTGCATTTATCCATTCTTGCATTGCGTTTAGTGCCAAAATTATCTCTACGTAATCTCTAGAATTTGCATCTAGCTGCACATCATAAGCTACAAACCGTAAGACAACTGGTGCAAAAAACGCATCAGCAATTGTGAAGTCACCAAATAAGAAATTACCAGTATTGCCAAATTTTTGACGCGATTCTTTCCAGATACTAATAATGCGGTCAATATCTTGTTGTACGCCAGATCCTAAACCTTTCCCAGGGTATTTAGTCCGACAGTTCATTGGCATATTCTGACGCAAATTTTGAAACCCTGAGTGCATTTCGGCAGTAATAGAACGAGCAAATGCTCTTGCTGTTTTATCCTTTGGCCACCATTGCAAAGTCGGAAATGTTTCAGCTAGATATTCACAAATAGCAAGAGAATCCCAGACAGTTAGCGTATCGTGTAATAGTACAGGTACTTTTCCTGATGGCGAGTATTGCCGAGTTTTTGATGAAGAATCTGAACCGTAAAGTGGAATCCTAATTTCATGGAATTCCAAACCAAATTGTTTCATCGCTAGCCAAGGACGAAGTGACCAAGATGAATAATTTTTATTGCCAATTACTAAAGTTAGTTGTGCCATCTTTTTAGTATCTGTAAAGCTGCTCAATCCACATAGACACGTCAGTTTCCGAACCAGAAGCAAAAGATTTACCGCTTACAGGGTCGTAGGCTTGCCAATAAATATTCCCGTGGCGGTCAACTTTTTGTTTAACTTGTAATTCGTTAGGATCTGCTAAAAGTTGTTGGACAAATTTTTCCCAAATATTATGCAGAGATTTCCAAAAGCTGAAGTTTGCTTTTTTGGCGAATGAGGGAGTACAAGTTATATCTAATTTTTCCGGTTCTAGACATTTAATGTGATTATTCATAAAATTATTCCTGACAATTGCTCTATAAATAAAACAGTAGCAACGTCGCACTCAGGAATCAAATCATGGCTTGCATAGCTTCTATAAATATGATTTATAGATACGAGAAATCATTAATACAAGCTTTTTGTCACAATTAAGTCAGGATGCGTGTAACCTTGTTCTCATCAATTGACCATGAAACTCTCCCAACTTCGAGCCATAGTTGCAGTCGCAGAAAGTGGTAACTTTAGTGAAGCAGCCTTAGAATTGCAGCTTTCTCAGCCTGCAATTAGTCATGCGATCGCCACTTTAGAACAAGAATTAGGTGTACCTTTATTTGCTAGAGGTCGTCACGGTGCAGTGTTAACACCTGCTGGCGAGCGTATACTATATCACGCGCGTCAGGCAATGCAACATCTACAAATGATGCAACACGAAGCAAATCTACATAAAGGTTTACATGGCGGTCATGTGAGAATTGCGGCTTTTCGCAGCGTAGCTACTCATTTATTACCAAAAGCGATCGCTCAGTTTCACGATCAATTTCCAGAAGTTGCTGTCACCATTATAGAGTGTGCTGCTTTCACCGATGTAGAACAATGTTTGCGTGATGGACGCGCTGATATTGGTATTACCTGTCTGCCAACTAGCGATGAGTTTGAGACTTGGGAAATTTTTCGGGATGAATATCTAGCTTTGCTACCACCACAAGCCAAAATTAATAGCAAAGCAATTACTTGGGAAGACATAGCAGCCTATCCTCCAGTTATGCTTCCTTGTACGCCCTGCGGACGCATTCTTCACAACCACCTGAAAAATTTAGCTATTCCCATAAATACTGCTACCGACATTCAAGAAGATTCCACAGTTGTAAGTATGGTAAATCAAGGACTTAGAGCCGCTATTATGCCCCGTTTAGCAGCCGTACCCATTCCGCCAAAGGTACAGGTATACAGTTTACCCGCAACTCTTGAGAGAGTAATTGCAACAGCAATTTTATCTAATGGTTTGCATGTACCTGCCGTGTTTACATTTTTAGATATGTTGAAAAAATTTGATTTTTATACTTTAGCTAAATTGACTTATTAATATAGGAGTAAAAACGCGATAAATCGCCGTCTCTACAAAGATTGGTTATTGTAGAGACGGCGATTTATCGCGTCTAATGCTCTAATTAAATTTACGTCAGTCTGCGTTTAACCTCCTCTGCCAAATTTTCCAACAAAACTTCTACTTGTTCGCCTGTTTTCAAATCTTTGAGAGAAGATTTATTTGCTGCTGCTTCTTCAGAACCAATAATCACACAGAATTGAATTCCTTGTTTATCTGCTAACTGAAATTGTTTCCCTAAAGGACGCTTATCAAAGTTAGTGATAACATTAATTCCCGCTTGACGCAGTTGTTGGGAAACTTTTAAATAAGTCGGCATTAAATCATCTTGCATATTCACCACCATCACCTGTGCAGGTGTAGCAGCTAAGGTACTCAAAATACCTGCTTTCAACAATCGACTAATTAAGCGAGTTAAGCCAATGGAAATGCCAACACCAGGCATTTTTTCGCCTAAAAATACTCCGACTAATTCTTCATATCTGCCGCCAGAACAAATACTGCCTAAAGCTTCATGTCCCAATAAAGTTGTTTCGTAAACTGTACCAGTATAGTAATCAAGTCCACGAGCAATAGATAAATCAATACAGAAACGATTTTCGGCAACTCCAAGATTACGCACGCCTGTAATTACTGTTTCTAGTTCGGTAACGCCCAAGCTTAACTGTTCGGTTTCTGGGAGATTGTTTGCTAGATGTTTGAGCTTATCTAATACGTCATCAACTGAACCATCTATTTTAATAAACTCAATAATTTTTTCAGCTTGTTCTGCCGAAATACCCTCTTTCTCTAAATCTTGTTTGACTTTATTTTGCCCAACTTTTTCTAGGGTATCAACAACACTGATGCAGGATTTAATTTGGTTTTCGGCAATTCCTAGTGATTTAAAGAAACCTGTCAGCACTTTGCGGTTATTGATGCGGATGAGAAAATCACCGATATTAATTGCTTCAAATATTTCACTGATAATTGCAGGCATTTGAGCATCATAAAGTAAGCTCAGTTCGCGACGCGCAACTACATCAATATCACATTGGCGAAACTGGCGAAAACGTCCATCTTTTGCCCGTTCTCCGCGAAAAACTACATCCATTTGGTAGCGGGCAAAGGGAAAGGTTAATTCATTGAGGTGACGAGCAATGTAAGCTGCTAATGGTACTGTTTGGTCAAACTTTAATGCCCTTGCTTCGGAACCCGTTTCGCCAGATTTATCTTTTTCGGCTTGGCGATTTGGTGGCAATATGGGGTCAATTCCATAAATTATATTGTCGCCTTGGTTTCCTTTAGCTTGTAGGACTTCTAAACGTTCTACTGCTGGGGTTTCAATGGGGGTAAATCCATAGCCTTCAAAAACTCTACGGATGGTATCTAATAAATATAATTCTAGGCGCTTTTCGCTAGGCAGAAATTCTGGGAAACCGCTAGGAGTAGAAAAGTTTATTTTGTCACCTTTTGCCATGCGTATACCTTAGGAAGTTGAGATTTGAAATAGTTGAATAACGAGTAATAAATAATAATCAAAAAGATTATTATTTAGCAACTAAATTAAAAATCGATATTTAGGTGTTGCTGAATATAGAGATAAATTTAACTCACGCAGAGGCGCAGAGTCGCAGAGAGTTTTTAGTAGGGTGTGTTATGCCGTAGGCTAACGCACCATTCGAGATTTTCGGTGCGTTAGGACTTACGTCCATAACGCACCCTACTAAATTTTTAATTCTACTCGATCGCTTTATTTTAGCCGTTGTTCTTGAATGAGGGTGCGTTGAAATATTTGACCGTTTTTAAACCAATGCCAAGTACGTGCACGATTGTTATTATCAGGGCTAATGTAAATCATTTCATATAAGCTCATTTCTGGGTTTGTCTTATAAGCAAACCACAAAATCACAATAGAATCGTCAGCTTCCCAAGCTTTGCCGTCAATGCGTTCTGTATCAAACCAAAGTTTATTATCTTTATAGATTCCGGGAAATTCGTATTCTTCTTTTTTACCGTCAGCCCATGTGTAGCGGTTGATTTGGTAGTAGGGATGAGGGCCGTTTTCTGGGAATTGACAAGTTAAGTGAGATTCGTAGCTGTCAATGACTTTTCCGGTTGTATCAACTAATGTATAAGTGCCTACCCAATCTCCTTCATGACGGGCAAGCACGGGCATTCCTTCTTTGATATTAGACATGGCTATTCACCTTTTATTGTTCTAACATTTTGAAAAATCGGGTAAAGTAATCGGGAAAAGTTTTTGCTGTACAACCTGGGTCTTTAATTACAATCCCTGGAACTTTTAAGCCTGTGACGGCAAATGCCATTGCCATGCGATGATCGTGATAGGTTTCAATGGCAGCCGGGGTGATGGGGCTAGGTTCAATCTTCAGTCTATCGGCAAATTCTTCAACTTGAACTCCCAAGCGACGCAATTCGGTAACTACGGCGTGAATGCGGTCGGTTTCTTTGTAGCGAATATGTTCGACATTGCGAATGGTAACAGGTGAGGTGGCAAAGGGAGCGATCGCTCCTAAGGTTTGCACCAAATCTGAGATATCATTCATGTCAATATCGATACCCTGTAATTGCTCTGGCCCTGTGACTTCGATGTAATCATCAGCTTCACGTACCTGGCAACCCATCTGTTCTAAAACATTCAGCCAAAGAATATCGCCTTGATAAGATTGTTTGGTCAAATGTTTTACTCGCACTCGTCCACCAGTAACGGCGGCGGCAGCAAAAAAGTAAGAAGCATTCGACGCATCTGGTTCTATTGTGTAATGTCGAGGCTGGTAACGCTGACCTGCTTGAATTTGGAATTGATTTTCGCCGATTTGATTGACTTGCACGCCAAAATCTGCCATCAACTTACAAGTCATTTTCACGTAAGATTGCGAAACCAATGTCCCCTCAACTTCAATGATTGTGTCTTGTTGAGCATAAGGCGCAATCATTAATAACGCCGAAAGTTGCTGACTTGTTTGGTTAGCTTTTAAGCGAAAATGTCCCCCAGAAAACTGCCCGCCGTAGATGGTGTAAGGCATAAAATCAGGATTTCCCTGGAAGTTAACGGTTACTCCGCTACTTTGCAGCACCTTTAGCAAGTCACCCATCGGTCGTTCTCGCATCCGGGGAACTCCATCTAAGCGATATTCGCCATTACCCAGTGCTACCAACGCTGAAATAAACCTTGCTGCTGTACCTGCTAAACCAACAAATAAATCTGCTTGCTTTGCGGGAATTTCGCCTCCCTTTCCTGAGATTTGAATTTGAGCCTGGTCAGGATTTAGGGTAATAGGGATGCCTAATTGCTCTAAACATTTAGCAAAATAATTGCTGTCTTCACTAAATAAGGCATTTTCTAAAATAGAGTCACCTTGCGCTAAAGCTGCGACAAGTAGTGCCCGGTTAGTAATACTTTTAGAACCAGGAATCTCTACAGTGGCGTCTACTGGGCGATTCAGAGCAGGGATGGCAATGGTATCCACTTTAAACCTCAGTGCAGGCGATCGGCTACAACTTAATTATGTTCGCATATTATTGAGGAGTGGGGACTGGGGACTGGGAAATGGGAAGGTTATCAACAACTGATGCGAAGCATAACGAATTCCGTTTGTAGCACTTGCCCGTCAGTTTTTCAGGAGAAAGTCAAGGTTGAAAGCGAAGGTGTTGGAGCGATCTTACTTGGGCAATGGTTTCAAAGTCGCGATGGTTGTGAATCAGAAGCAAATTATTTTCCAGAGCCGTTTGAGCAATGCAGCAATCAATTGGGCTGCGAACAGTAAGCCCTTGGCGGCGCAAGTCATAGTAAATACGGGCAGCCGCTTGCCAAGAATGAATCGAGGGTTCAATATAATTTTGTGTTTCGAGGTAGGTGGAGAGGAGAGTCCATTCTTGCTCGTTTAGGCTACCTTGAAGCAATTCAAGCTGAGTGAATCGGGTGAGTAAAACTTCTCGATTAGCAATTAGGGTTTCAAGCTGCTGGCGAACTTGACCGTTGCGGTCGCGCAAGACGACTATCCAAACTGATGTATCAATCAGCAGCATGACGAGTCTCGCGCAGAGCTTTGTGGTCAAAGTCTGGGGTAAACTGAATTTGTCCAGCGAGGTCGAAAAGGTTTCTCTTGCCGTGCGATGCTTTTGAGGAGTCACTTCGCGAACGTACAAGTTCTTGCAGAGCAAAATTCACTAGTTCTTCTTGAGTAGTGAGGTTAGTAAGTTGTAAGGCTTCGTTAAGGAGAGATTCATCGAGATTAAGGGTAATTTGCATAGGTATGAGTTGAGATAAACACAATATTCTGCTCACATTTTAATCCGATAGACCACCGACTCACCTCAGGGCATAAAGTTACTCTAAGTAGGGCGTGATAAAGATTTAACGCTAATTAGTGCTGAGATTCTGACTTAAATAATTGCAAATAGCGAATTGGTATAACCTCTTTATCCACACCAATATCTTTCGCCAGTTTACGCTTTTATTGTCCACGCCCTGGCTTGCAATCTGCAAAACCCAACGCCTCTGTGTCAAGAAAACTTGCGATTCTCTTTCAGAGACACTACGTGAACGCCATCTCAATAACTGCTTCGATTGGATATTCAATTTCAGTAGCACAAGCAATTAGAGCAGCGCGAATTCGTTCAGGTAAGCATCCTAAAATAACTTCGGCATCATTGGGGGAAAGTTGCTCTTGGAGTTTTGCTTGCATCGTTTTACTACCGTTTTTCTTCCAAGCGATGCCTGCGGCGGGCTATGCCTACGCATTTCTCGTCAGCTTTTAACAGCTAAGTTAAGCGGCGGCTAGTATCCGTTGTATCACCACAGATATCCTTCACTCGTCCACTCCAACGTGTTGTTATACCGGGCTTCCGCGACAAGTTCACGACTTTTCTGCCGCTTTCTGCTTCCTTCTTGCGTAGGTCTGCAAATATTGCATCTAAATCATAGTTGAAAGACTTCGCATACTCTTCACGGATTTGGTGGATCTCTTCGACAATCTCATCTGTCCACATGACCTAATATCCCATTAGTTCGTTGGGTGTGCAAAGGATAGGCAATACATAGCCAAAATCAAGGCTAATCTCGGCTAACTTACCCTGGATTTGAGCATTAGCAATATGTTTACAATTCCACGTTAACAGATAATCCATGCCGTGGACGGTTGCGGCGGCAATGTGAATTGCGTCTACCTTTGCTCTTGGAGGCAGATTACTCTGGGTCAGGAATTGAATAGCTAAACTTTGTACGGCTTGATTCAATGCCAACAAAGGAAAGTCTTGCAAAATTTCCAGTCGTTGAGTGGCGATCGCTGTATCTCCCTTAGCTACTTCGTCTAAAACAGCCTCCGAAGTGTAAAGAGTGAAGTTGTTTCGACGAAAGTCCCACCAGTCCCGTGTTGTTTCGATATTGGCAGCAATAATCAGGTTTTTGGTCGATCTGGCTGTCAGATAACCAATAACACTGGTTTCAATATAGACGGTTTCACTCACAGCACTTTCTAAATTTTATCTGCCCCTCATCCTACAGCATTTAAACTTTACTTTAAGGGTTTGCGGGGGATAGTCATTTTCAAGCCCTTCCCAAAGTTGAAAGATGGACTCACGGCTAACCAGTTCAGTTGTTTCACCTTCAGCGATCGCTTGCTCCATTGCTACGTCTTCAATAATTTCTACCAGAAATTCAGAAACTTCTTTTCGATTGTCACAAATTAATTTCTCAAAGACTTGTGTTGTGAACCAATGAACTTGTGTTGTGAACCAATGGACTTGTGTTGTGAACCAATGGACTTGTGTTGTGAACCAATGGACTTGTGTTGTGAACCAATGAACTTGTGTTGTGAACCAATGAACTTGTGTTGTGAACCAATGGACTTGTGTTGTGAACCAACAGACTTGTGTTGTGAACCAATGGACTTGTGTTGTGAACCAATGGACTTGTGTTGTGAACCAATGGACTTGTGTTGTGAACCAATGGACTTGTGTTGTGAACCAAAACTATCAAAATTCTTCGAGGTGCTTTAGTTATCGTAGGCGAAACTGTGGCAGAGGCGATCGCCTCTAGTAAAACAGATATTTTTAACAGAATGAGAATGCGTAGGCGTAGCCCCAATACGGTTCGGATAAGCATTTTTCATCTCTGATGTGGGCTGGGAAAAGGGTAAGGGGAAAAGGGAAAAGGCTTGAAATTACCCTTTTCCCTTTTCCCTTTCCCCTTTAACCGAACCGTATTGGGCGTAGCCCAACCCAGGCATCGCTTTTCAATCGCCGTCATGTAGAGACACAATTCATCGCGTCTTCTTCAATTAACAATACAATGCCACAATAATAGAAGTCACACAGAAGTATTATGACTACAGCCCAACGATTGACGTTTGAGCAATACCTAGAAATAGATGATGGGGCAGAAAACCGTTATGAACTTGTTGATGGGAGGCTAATAGAATTGCCGCCAGAGTCAGAACCAAATACGTCCCTTGCAAATTACCTATTTCTGCTATTAGTTAATGCTGGAATGCCTTTTCGACGGGTACAGCCTCATGCTTGCGAACTTCAGGTACCAGTTCTTGAGGCTGGCGATCCTGCAAATCGCTACCCTGATTTGGTCATCCTCCGGGAGGAACACTTAGAGCTAACCCGGAAGCGGTTGACTATTACTTTTGACGTTCTTCCACCGCACTTGGTGGTCGAAGTGGTGTCTCCAGGTCAGAGTAATCGGGATAGAGACTATGTGCGGAAGCGGAAACAATACGCAGCACGCGGTATTGTTGAATACTGGCTGATTGACCCACAGGAGTTGGCGATCGCTATTCTACAATTGTCAGAAGGCAGTTATCGTGAAGCTGGCAGATTTACCGGGAGTACGCAGATTAAATCTCCAGAACTGGAGCGCTTAGGTATTCAGCTACAACTAACAGCTGAACAAATTTTTGATGTCGTTAAGTAGTTTGGTGCGATTCATGCTTCTCCAAAATGCCACAATAATCGCAACCAACATCACTTCCCAGTCCCCAGTCACCAGTCCCCAGTCCCCAGTCCCTATTCCTCATTCCCAAACCACCAAGGGTCATTACTCGCATTAGTTTTAATCAAAAAAGCTTTTTTCCGTGTGAACCGCTTTATTGCTGCTGCGCCCATGCGCGAACCTCCCAGTCCGGAGAATTTGAAGGCGTTTTTCTCTCCCTCGTGCATGATGGCGGTGAGTCCAGCATCGTTAATACTTATGGCGCCTGCATCTATATGTTGGGCGACTTCCAAGGCTTCTGCTTGGGACTCGGCAAACACCGCAGCACTCAGTCCATAAATCGAGTCGTTTGCTAGAGATATTGCTTCCTCAACTGTGGCAAAAGGCATAATTGGCATAAGGGGGCCGAAAGTTTCTTCGCTCATCAGTTTCATGGAATGATTGACCTGAGTCAGCACTGTGGGACGACACCACCAACCTCCGCCTAAGTCTTCAATGACGCCGCCGCAGTGAATTAGTGCTCCTTTTTCCACTGCGTCTAAGAGATGGTCGCTAATAATTGCTGCTTGTCTTTCGGCAATGATGGGGCCAATTTCTCCACTTTCAAGTGTGGGATAAGCTAACTCAAGGCGATGGGCTTTGGCTACTAGTAAATGGTAAAACTTTTCAAATATGGATTCAGCAACGTAAATTCGCTCAATCGATAAGCATGACTGTCCGGTGTTGACGACGGAACCCCATAATATGGCTGAGGTTGCTAAGTCTAAGTTGGCTGATTCTAAAACGATCGCTGGATCTTTTCCACCTAATTCTAAAAAAGCTGGAATAAAATGTTTAGCCGCTGCTTGGGCTACCTTCCTGCCTGTTGCTACACTACCTGTAAAGCAAACTAAATCTACATTTTCAATTAAAGTAGCCCCGGTTTCCCCTGCTCCTTCAACAAAAGTTAAGACATCGCGCAATTTCGGCACGGCGTTGAGTGCTGTAACCAGCGGTGCTACGAAGCGGGGAGCAATTTCACTCGGTTTGACAATCGCAGCACAACCCGCTAACAATGCGGGAATGGTATCAATGGTAGACAGTAACAGTGGAAAATTCCACGGGCTAATAACGCCTACTAGAGGATAAGGTACTGATGCTTGTTGTAAGGCGATAAAGGGAATTGCTGTATTTTTTGCAGATTCTTGCAACAATTCTGGTGCTAACCTACACCAACGGTCGATGCTAGAAAGAAAAGAATCGATTTCTAATACTGAAGTTGACAATCTGCCTGTATCATTTACCAAAGCTTCCGTTAAGCGATCGCGTGTAGATAGTATCGCTTCCTTCCACTGTTGTAAAGCTTCGATTCTCCCCTCTATACCTATTTTTTGCCAATGAACCTGCGCCCGACGCATACGCTTACATTGCTGTACCAACAACCTGGGAGGCGGCGGAATAATTACATAGTCATATTTGCCAGTTCGGGGGTTGCGGACTTCTATTGGTTTTGTATTAGTCATTAGTCAAAACCCTTCGGGAAAGGGGAAAGGGGAAAGGGGAAAGGGAAAAGGGGAAAGGGGAAAGGGAAAATCTTCAACCTAAACCCAGTAACCTTTTTATGAAAACCAAATTCTGAGTTCAAAATTCTTACAGCCAGTAATATTGTGTCACCATCCATTCCATAATCCCTTTGCCCTTCCCCTTTTCCCTTTCCCCATTTCCCCTTTCCCTTGGCGAAGCCATTTTCCCATACCCAATTCAAATTATCCCTAATTGTGCTAACCGTTCAATGGTGGCCTGCTGTGTTTGGAGGAAGTGTTTGCGGTCTACTTCTTTATTCAGCATAGTATTAGCGGGGTAAAAGTGTGACATTCGATAACTTTCGGCATAAAGTTCAAATCGTTGGCGTGAAAGTAAATTATTTAACCCTGGTCGGCGGCGATCGCGGCGTAATGCGGCTAAATCAATTTCGGCGAATGCTGCCATACTTTCGCCTGCACCTGTTTCAGCTATGACTATTCCGCGATAATCGATGATTTTTGAGCCACCATCAGCGGAAGCAATGGGTATAGCAATATTAGCGATACCTGCGGTATTAGCTGATACTATATAAGCTAGATTTTCTACAGCGCGAGTAATTTTGGCGGCGTCTTTGGGTGTGAGGTTTTTGTTATACACTTCAGAAGTAGAATGCACAAAAATCTCTGCTCCTCGCATGGCTAAACACCGCGCTACTTCGGGATACAAAATTTCTTCTGATGCTAAAGCTGCTAAATTACCAATCTCAGTTTTGGCAACGGGGAAGACTCCTTCTAAACCATAGCAGTCGAGATATTTATCCCAAACGTCATGGGGAGTAGGGGCAAACAAAGAATTTAGCCGTCGGTAGCGTAGGATAATTGAGCCAGAGGGGTCGAGTATAAAGCAGGTTTGAAAGTATAATCCCGGAAAATTGGGGTCAACTTCGTAGGCGTTACCAGCCAAAAAGATTTTATGCTTTTGAGCAATTTTTCCCAGTGCTTCGTACTCAGCACCAGCCATTTCTATACAAGCTTTTTCTGCCCATCCTCCGAGAGTATCTCCCATCGGAAAACCTGTGAGGAAATATTCTGGTAGTACAATTAAACGACAATCAAAGCCAATGAAAGCAATACTAGCTGCAATTTGTTGCGCTAGGCGATTGATAGAGTTTAGCATCAGCGATCGCGCTTCGTGGCCATCGCTTGCTTGGTTGACTGCATGACAGGTAACTTGCAGCGCTAAGGCACGGTAGGATTCTGAATTGGGCATGGGAAGTCAAAATAATTCGTAATTCGTAATTCGTAATTCGTAATTAATTATTAATTCATTGAGGGTAGAAGCTCCTGAATTTTTTAATTAATAATTCGTAATTCGTAATTAATTATTAGACCTCTTGCAAAAGTCCTTATTTTCGACTTCTTCTTTGCGTCTTTGCGCCTTTGCGTGAGACAAAAAATTATTTATGCAAGAAGTCTATTAATTCATTGAGGGTAGAATCTCCTGAATTTTTTAATTAAAAAATTAACAATTATCATTATTCAGAGCAACTACCTTTAGGTATGGGATAATAATTACGAATTACGAATTACGAATTACGAATTATTCTGTCGCCACCCCAGAGGGAGCGTACTAGTTTATCTGTTAATTGAGTGCCGAAAAGTTGGGCAGCAAATTTATTACCTGGGTCGCGTTCGGCAGCGGTTCGGCGTAGCAATAAATCGCGATTTGCTAAAGTATCTCGTGCATCTTCTGATACAGGTTCGGCTGCGTCTACCCAAGTTAGCCAGCGTTCTAATGTTTCGTGTGCAACTGCGCGAGTGATTTCGAGGGTATCAGTAGTAGGTGCGCCAGTGTAGCAAAGATTAACAGGGGATTGAAACAGGCGAACGTAAACGCTTTTGCTAGTAAATGCCTTGAGGCGCGTCTGGTCTTGTAATTTTAAAAATGTTTGGTTAACTGGTTCGTAATAGCGATCGAGATATGCCAAATCGGTTAAAAGCTCAGTTCGAGCAATGTAATCTATATAAAATAAAATATCTGCATTTGGGAGGGTGCCAAACTCAAATGCCAAATGTGGAACCTGAATATGTGAACCTAACCAAATGGTGAGGCGCATGGTGCTAAAGTTGGATTTTTCGGGGTTTCCTAACCATGAATGCACTAGCCAATCAATTTCTTTTCCTGAAAATGCACTCAGAGAACCTTTGATATTACCGTCAACACTGCTGTATTCCTGTAAATCTTCTACAGAAGGATCTGGATTTAATTCAAAACGAGTTTCTAATTTTTGGCGGAGTTCTTTTGTAATATTCCACAACTGCTCAAATACAGTTTTATTGTCTAGATTGGTTGGTTGCTGAGTCATGGTTGGGGTTTGTTGATTTTGTATATAAAAAAAGTTTAAACTGCTTGTTATTGAAACTGGCTCAATAACCAGGCTGCAACTTGAGATTGATTCATGTCTCGACTACGGCGTAAGGCTTCTTCTAAAGTTGCAATTGCTAGTCCGGGAAATACCTGAGATTCTTGGATACGTTTGCTACCTTGGTCTGCCATTGTATAGGCAATAATTTGGGCATTTTGTACATCTACTACCCAATATTCAGCAACGCATAATTCTTCATAAAGGGATCGCTTTGTACCTAAATCATCCAGTAAAGAAGTTTTCGCAATTTCAATAACTAAATCCGGTGCAGGGTAGCGATCTAGGTTGACAATTCCCGTACCAGTCGGGATAATTTGGGCACGTTCTCTGAGGTAATAAGCAACATCGGGCTGACAATCTTGAATTCCAGTTTTCCGAAAAGTGGTGGTGTCTAAACCTGTTGCTGGTATTCCTTTAAGTGCTGCAAATAAAGTGACTGCAAAAATAATTACAACATGGTTTTGACCGTGGTCGAAACTAACTGGTGCCATCTCCAGCCTCATGTGTCCTTTGTAGTAGTAACTCTTTCCTTTATCGTTGAGTAAGTTAGCGATCGCTTGCTCATACTCCTGCCAAGAAGCACAAATCCATGTATCTGTCAATTGGGTCTGTAACTGACTCATTGCTGAACTCTCCCGCCAAAATGAAAACTGTTCTTTCTTGGCAAATTGGAGACGTTGCAATGCAACGTCTCTACATCTGGATTCATACTGCTTCCAGAATAATATACGGTGTACGCCCCTAGCGCGTGTTGCTGTATTCTCAAAAGGGGAATGCTTTTACTTTATCTATTAATTTATGTCTGCTTGCCAAAAACTACGGCAATTACTAGCGCGTCCAGAAATTATTGTAATTCCTGGCGTTTATGATTGTTTGGGAGCTAAGTTAGCCGAACAACAAGGTTTTGAAGTCGTGGCTACTAGTGGCTTTGGAATTGCGGCTTCTGTTTTGGGTTTGCCAGATTACGGCTTTCTCACGGCTACCGAAATGCTTTATAGTGTAGGGCGGATTGCTCAATCAATAAATATTCCCCTAATTGCTGATTTGGATACGGGTTATGGTAACGCGTTAAATGTGATTCGCACGATTAAAGATGCCGTACAGTTGGGTGTTGCTGGGGTACTGTTGGAAGATCAGGAATGGCCGAAAAAGTGCGGGCATTTTGAAGGTAAGCGAGTGATTCCCCAAGCCGAACATGTGGGAAAAATTCGCGCCGCAGTAGAAGCGCGTGGCGATAGCGGTTTAGTAATTATTGCGCGGACTGATGCGCGTGCGCCGCTAGGTTTAGAAGAAGCGATCGCTCGCGGTCGAGCTTACATTGCAGCTGGAGCAGATATACTGTTTGTGGAGGCTCCGCAATCTGTTGATGAGTTAAAAGCGATCGCTGCTGCTTTTCCTGATGTGCCACTAGTAGCTAATATCGTTGAAGGTGGTAAAACTCCAGAAATTTCCACAGCTGAATTACAAAAGTTAGGCTTCAAAATTGCATTTTTCCCCCTTACTGCTTTACTCGCTGTCACACAAGTAATGAACGCTTGTTTTGGGCATCTCAAAGAACAGGGAACCACAGCTAATTTACCTAATTTAGTTAACTTTAAAGATTTTCAAGAACTCGTCGGCGTTCCTAAATATTTGCAAATGGAGCAAGATTTTAAATAAGAATTCAGAATTCTGAATTCTGAATTTAATTATGGATGATTGACTTTGGTCTGAGAATTACTAATAGAAAATCCTCGACGCCTAGGTTTAATACTGGCTAATTCTACCTGAAAGCTTACCTTATCTTTCATTTCTCCACTTCTTGCTTCCAAAGTCCAATTACCAGGGCGTAAATTCCAAAATAAAGAATTAGCTGAGTTTGTATTTAACTTTTCACCATTTAGCCACCATTCCACAGGTGCAGATTTATTTCCTGCTAATTTGAATTCTAATTTTTGCTGTCCTGCTTCACCTGGGTAGAGTAAAAATATATCGCCATGATGGGGAGATAGAATTCTCAAATTATTAGAAATTAAATGCGATCGCTGTTGTTTTGCCAACCACTCATCATACTCTGACGGCAAATCAAATTTATTTTCAGCTTCGTAATTATTTTTATCTTCTGGATAGAAATATTCTTGTACCACTGATGTACAATCTGGTGTTGGTTTTAAACCAGAAATTGCACAAATAGGTAATTGTATTAAACCTTCTGGAGGCGGAAAAGCTGCTGGTTCTTGATGTTCGTGCAGATGTAACATAATTCGATTCCATAAAGGTGCTGCACCCGTAACACCTGAAACCTGACGCATCGGTTCCCCATTGAAATTACCTACCCAAGTAGCGACTGTGTAATCTGTAGTAAAGCCAACTGTCCAAGTATCCCGAAAATTAGAAGAAGTGCCAGTTTTAACAGCCGCAGGAAAAGGTAAATTTAACACCGAGTCTACACCAAAAGCTGTTGCACGAGCATGATTATCGCTAAGGATATTGGTAATTAATTGCCAAATTTTTTGGTTGGAAATTGTAGAGACGCGATTAATCGCGTCTGTAGAAATTTGGGAATCAGAAAATGTGCTTACTAAAGGAATAGCGTCTCCAAATCTTGCCATAATAACGTAAGCCCTGGCTAATTCCCAAAGACTTACTTCGCCACTACCCAAAGTCAAACCTAAACCATAATGTTCTGGAGTTTGATTGAGGTGTTCAAACCCAAGTTGATGCAGACGTTCTAAAAAAGATTCCACACCTACTTTTTCTAACACGCGCACTGCGGGTACATTTAAAGAATTTGCTAAAGCGATTCGCACCCGCACCGGGCCGAGAAAACTTTCAGTATAATCTGTTGGGCTATAAAGTTTCGCGCCAGGGATGGCATAACGAGCAGGTACGTCTGCCAAAATGGTGTTTGGGCGAATTAAATTTTTTTCTAAAGCAAGTTCGTAAACAAAAGGCTTGAGGGTAGAACCCGGTTGACGTAGCGCCTGTACTCCATCATTGCGTCCGAGTTTGGCTTCATTAAAATAATCGGGCGAACCGACATAAGCCAAAACTTCGCCAGTATGGTTGTCAATTACCAACGCAGCTGCATCATGAACGTTATTAGCAGCAAGAGAAGAAATTACTTGCTGTGTTTGTGCTTCGACAAATTGCTGTAAAGGACGATTTATAGTTGTGCGAATAACAGATTGATCCCCCCTAGCCCCCCTTAGAAAGGGGGGTAAGCCCCCTTTTGGGGGAACTAAGCCCTCCTTTGAGGAAACTAAGCCCCCCTTTTCAA
The DNA here is from genome assembly GCF_014698835.1 of Nostoc paludosum FACHB-159. Taxonomy (GTDB): domain Bacteria; phylum Cyanobacteriota; class Cyanobacteriia; order Cyanobacteriales; family Nostocaceae; genus Nostoc; species Nostoc paludosum. The sequence continues at coordinate 77,008 of NZ_JACJTU010000022.1, forward strand.
GGGGGGTTGGGGGGATCTGATTTGCTAACCAAAATAAAAAATGTGGTGCGGCGATAATTCCTTGTTGGCGAGATTGAAAGACAACTTTTTCGCTAGATGTGCGTGCTGCGATCGCCTCACTTATATACCCTTCTAGTACCATACGATTAAGCACATATTTTTGTCGCTGCTTTAACCGTTCCCAATGTTCGTAAGGATTAAAATAAGTGGGATTATTAGGAATAGCAGCTAAAAAACTCGCTTGAGCAAGATTCAAATCGCTGGCTGGGATAGAAAAATAAGTCCGCGCCGCAGCTTCCACACCATATATATTCCCTCCCATTGGCAAGCGATTGATATATGCAGAGAGTATTTCATCTTTATTCATCCCTGCGACTAACCGCCAAGATAGCCAAATTTCTTGCATTTTACCTGAAAAAGTACGCGGTACGGGATCTAACATCCGCGCTAACTGCATAGTAATTGTGGAAGCACCAGAAACAATTCGTTTGGCGTGGATAGCTTCTTTCATAGCGCGGATAACTGCTTTCATATCCAACGCGCCATGTTGGTAAAAGCTAGCATCTTCAGCCGCTAGAATTGCCTGAATAAACTGCGGCGAAACTTGATTTAGTGGTATTACTGATGTATGCTCTTGGTCGCGAGTCAGCAACGTACCTAATGGTAAATTATTGCGATCGCTAAATTGCATTGCCAATTGATTCTGCGCTATATCTGCCGCACAAACTGGCGCAAAATAAGGCAACAAACGCACCGCCAAACAGATTACCAGCACAGCCAGAATAGTCTTAGCGTGCTTAATTCGTAAAATTCCTTTCATCACTACCCAACCAAACTTACCTTAATTCTGGCGCACCCATAACATCGACATCAGAAAATATATCAAACACTTAATAATCAACTTCTAATTACTTAGCAAATATAAATTAATATTCCCAAACCTTCAATACTTCTTAATAGTTAAGAATTGTACTCATCTCTTGGAACAACCATACTGAATTAGTTATCAATATAAATAAACTCTCCTTTAACTCTTCTTTGCGTCTTTGCGCCTTTGCGTGATTATTTTAAACTCCTAAAAAAATGCTTATCAAAACTTTAATCCGATATCTTCTTCTCCTCACACTTTTACTAGGAATATCATCCTGTAACTTTCTCAATATCACCTCAACCAAAGAACAACTCCCAACAGTCTCCCCCCTCACCCCCCCCAAACTACCAGACTGGATTGAACAAATAAGTCCCATCGGAGAAGCCAAACCCCTCAATCAAATCCGCATCCGCTTCAAAGAAGCCTTAATTCCAGTTGAAAATCTTGATAGTCCAGAACAACAAAAACTATTACAAAAATTTGCCCTTTGGCCCCCTTTACCTGGAGAATTTCGCTTTTTAACACCACGCATGGTAGGATTTCAACCCCAAAAAGCACTACCAAAAGCCACCCGATTACAAGTTACCTTAAAAGCAGGTTTAGCCGATTTAAAAAATCATCGCCTAGACAAAGATTTAGCTTGGACATTCAACACCGAATCCATCAACTTAACTAATTTACCTGGCGTTAACCCCATCGAAAAAGCTGATGCCGAACCAATAGACTTACAACAAAAATTACAATTCACTTCCAACGTAGAATTAGACTTGAATTCCGTACAAGAACATTTACAACTAATTCCTGAAGGGAAAAATCAAGGTGTACACTTCAAAGTCGAATTAAACAAAGAAGAAAAACCATCAGAAGACGAAGAACCTTTAGAAAAATTTGACCCTTCTGCACGCAATTGGATTTACAACCTCACCCCACAACAAAATCTCGAAAAAGCAACCCGTTATCGCTTACTATTTTCTCCCGGAATACTTCCTGCTTATGGTAACTTATCGACAGAAAAAGAATTTGCTAGTAAATTAGCAACTTATTCACCTTTAGCATTTAAGCAAATTAACTATTACGGACAGCCAGATGCCGGTGGAACTTATGGACGATTTATTAAAGGCAGTCCTCAGTTAGAATTTAATAACGTATTATTACCAGATTCTGCAAAAGAAAATATTAGTATTAATCCAGCACCAAAAGATATTACTAGACTTTTACAAGTTAACGATGAAGATAGAATTGTTGGTATCAATCCTTACGCACTAGAACCAGCAAAAACCTATACAATTACTATTAACAGCAACCTCAAAGATAAATTTGGACAGACTTTAGGTAAACCCGTCACAATTAAATATGATACTGGAGATTTAGCTGGGGATATATGGGCACCATCAGATTTAAATATTTTCCCCACAGGCAAAGATTTACAGTTAAATATTAGTACAGTAAATCTGCCAGAATCGAAATACAAAGCAGCTTACCAAGTAGTTAAACCCACAGATTTAGTTTATTTTAACTATAGTAATGATTTCTTACCACAAGCATCAGAGTGGCAAAGTTTCAAAGTATCAGGTAAGAAAAATCAATTACTTGATATTAACGTTCCTCTGCGAGAAAAAATAAATGCTGCTACGGGAATGTTAGCTTATGGAGTACAAGCCCGCACGAATAAATATCAGGAGAATGGTAAAGAATTGTGGCGGGAACCTACGACTTATGGCATGGTTGAATTGACGAATTTGGGCGTATTTACTCAATGGTTTCCAGAGTCAGGCTTAATTCGTGTTAATCATCTTGATGATGGTTCACCAGTCAAAGCAGCTAATATTGAAATTTATCAATCACAATTACAAGCAAAATCGCGTCCTGAACCCGTACCTTGTGCCACAGGTACAACTGATGAAAACGGCACTTTTAGAGTTAATCGGGAAGAAGTACAAAGATGTAATTCTGATAATAAAAGTTATGTGAAATCACCGCAAGTATTAGTAATTGCCCGTGAAAATCAAGATTGGGCATTTGCCAGAACCGAAGAATATAGCGGCGTTTATGGCTATGGTATTGATGCAGGTTGGCAAGATAATAAACCAGAATCTCGTGGAGTAATTTTTTCAGATAGGCAGTTATATCAACCAGGCGAAAAAGCTTGGTTGACGGGTTTTGCTGATTATTTACAAAATGGTGCAATTCAACAAGATAAAAATGCTGTTTATCAGTTAACTCTCCTCAACCCCGATGGACAAAAGACTAACTTAGGAACGCAAACTACAAATGAGTTTGGTACGTTTTCTTTAGAGTTGCCTATCCAAAAAAGTCAACGCTTGGGCTATTATACAATCCAGGCGAAAGGGAAGAATGGACAAGAAATTTCTGGGGAATTTCGAGTAGCTGAGTTTAAACCACCGAATTTTAAAGTCGAACTCAATTTAGATAAAGAATTTGCTCTAATTGATGAGAAAGTCGATATTAACGCAACCAGTAAATATTTATTTGGTGCACCCGTAGAAGGTGGAGAAGCAAAATACTTTATCACTCGCCAACAAGCTAATTTTCTTCCCAAAGGTTGGGAAGAATTTAGTTTTGGTAGACAATGGTTTTGGCCGGAAGAATCTCCTACTGTAACTAGTGATGTATTGCAAACTAATGCCCAATTAGATGCTAATGGTAAAAGTAGTCAAACGGTAACCGTGGCTAAGGATTTACCATATCCCATGACTTACCAAGTTGATGTACAAGTTGCAGATGTTTCTAATTTATCTGTAGCTAATTCTCAAACTTTTACAGCCTTACCAAGTAATCGTCTGATTGGGTTAAAAAGTAATTTTATTGCTGATGCTGGTAAGGCTTTACCCATTGAAGCGATTGTAACTGACCCTACAGGAAAACCAATAACAGGTCAACGGGTGCGGCTGGAATTACAACAAATAAAATATAGCAGTGTCACACAATTAGTTGAAGGTAGCCGGACACCAAAAAATCAAGTTGAATATAAAACAGTCCAACAAGCAGAAATTATATCTAATAGTAATCCCCAATCTGTAACTTTAACACCTCCCGAATCTGGTTCGTATCGTATTAGAGCTAATTTTAGCGACAATAAAGACGAATTAAGCGCCACAGATTTACAAATTTGGGCAACTGGAGAAAATCCAGTATTTTGGGGTTCAAGAGAAAAAGATGTTTTAGAAGTTAAGCTAGATCAAAAAGAATTCAAACCTGGTGAAACTGCTACCGCATTAATTCAATCTCCCTATCCAGACGCAGAATTATACTTTGCTGTCATTAAAGATAAACCCCTTTATCAGCAAATAATTAAAGTTCAAGGAGGCGCACCACAAATTCAGTTTCAAGTGACGCCAGAAATGTTACCTAATGCAGCTGTGGAAGCTGTATTAGTAAGGCAAGGTAAACCAATTAACCAAGTGGAAGCCGGAAGTTTAGATAATTTGGTGAAAATTGGTTTTACACCTTTTAAAGTTAACTTGGAAGATAAGTATTTAAAACTGCAAGTTAAGCCATTACAAGCATCTTTAGAACCTGGTACAGAAGAAACAGTACAACTAGAATTAAAAGACAACCAAGGTAACCCCACCAAAGGACAGTTTACAGTCATGGTGGTGAATGAGGCGGTGTTACAACTTTCTGGCTATCGTCCGCCGAATTTGGTTGATACAGTTTATGCAGAACAGCCGATTTCTACCCGTTTTAGTGATAATCGACCAGATGTGATTTTACAACCACAAGATGTAGCGAAACCAAAAGGTTGGGGTTATGGCGGCGGTTTCTCAACTGGTGCAGCAAATACTCGCACTCGCACCGATTTTCAAGCTTTAGCTTACTACAACGGTTCTGTTCTCACCGATGCTAATGGTAACGCACAGATAACCTTTAAATTACCGGATGACTTAACGACATGGCGGGTGATGGCTGTGGCGACTGATGGAAATCTGCGTTTTGGTAATGGCGATGCGACGTTTATCAGCACCAAACCATTATTAACTAATGCCATCTTGCCACAGTTTGCCCGTCCAGGCGATCGCATTCTCGCTGGCTTATCCGTCACCAACAACACCGGAAACACTGGAAACCTCTCAATTAATGGCGAAGTTGGCGGTACAGTTAAATTTGCCGAGAAAAACCCCACAAGTACTGCTTTACAAACCAAAGCTGAATCTGCAACTCAAGCTTATCGCTTTCCCATGTTGGCGGATAGTGTGGGAGTCGGTAAAGTTCGCTTTACCACTCAGCTAAATAATACCGCCGCTGATGCTTTTGAAGTACCTTTGGAAGTTAAGCCAATTGAAATTACAGAACAAGTTGTAGAAACTGGCGTCACTACAAAACAAGTAAAAATTCCCCTAAATGTTGATAAAAATACCTTCCCTGATGCGGGAGGTTTAGATATTCAATTAGCGAGTACTTTGATTCCCGAAATTAAAGCACCAGCAAAGCAGGTTTTAGCAGATAATGATTTACCTTTTGCAGAACCGGCAGCAAGTCAGTTAATAATTGCAGCTAATCTACAAACTATTGCCCAAAAATATGGTCAAACATTTGCAGAATTTAATCCTAGCCAACAAGCAAATCAAGCAATCGAACAATTACAAAAACTGCAAATTGCCGATGGTGGTTTTGCTGCTTTCCCAGGACAAGAAAAATCTGATCCTTGGATTTCTTCTTATGCTGCTGAATCTCTGGTAAAAGCAAATCAGGCATTTCCAAATTTAGTTGATGCTGGAATGTTATCTCGCCTGAAAAGTTATTTACAAAAAGTTTTAGCCAACCCTGGAGAATACGATTTTTGCAAACAGCAACTATGTAAGAGACAACTGCAACTAAAGGCTTTAATTGCTTTGTCAGAATTAGGCGAAAAGCGCAATACGTTCCTGGGAGATATTTACGAACAGCGCAATAATTTTGATTTAGTCACTCAAATTCGACTAGCGCGATATTTATCTCAATTCCCAGAATGGCAAGACGAATCTCAACAATTAGTCAACAAGCTGCAACAAAATATCTATGAAACTGGCCGTACAGCAGTTGTAAGTTTGCCAACTAGTTGGGGATGGATGAGTTCATCAACCGCGACGCAGGCGGAAGCTTTACGTTTATTTATTGCCAAACAAAGTAAACCCGAAGTAATAGATAAATTATTCCAAAGTCTTCTGGCATTGCGGCGGGATGGTACATGGCAAACTGATTATAATAATGCCCAAGCATTAACAGCTTTGGTAGAATATAGCCAACTACAACCCACGCCACCGAATTTTGTTGCCACAGTAAAATTAGCTGGGAAAAAGTTAGGAGAAAATCGCTTTGAAGGCTACAAAAATCCTAGCTTACAGCTAAGTACGCCAATGAATCAATTACCTCGTGGACGCCACGATTTAACGCTACAAAAATCAGGTAATGGCAGTTTACATTATCTGGTTGCTTATAATTATCGCTTGCAAGGAAATCAACCAGGTAGATTTAATGGACTACGCATAACGCGAGAAATTAGTCAAGTAAATGAAGAGAAAGCTTTACAAAAAACAGGGCTTTATGCTTTCGATAAACCCTTGACTTTAGCTGCCGGACAAGTGTTTGATATTGGTTTAGAAATTATCTGCGATCGCTCCGTAGACCATATAGTAATAAAAGACCCACTACCAGCAGGTTTTGAGGCGGTAGATGCGAGTTTTCAAACTGCTACGGCTGCATTACAAGCAAAAGCCGATAGTTGGGAACTTGGGTTTAGGAATATATATCGCGATCGCATTATCGCCTACGCCGACCACCTGGAACCAGGAGTTTATAGCCTGCATTACTTAGTCCGTTCTGTGACGCCTGGGACATTTTCTTGGCCTGGTGCCCAAGTTCACCTGCAATATGCACCAGAAGAATTTGGGCGCACTGCTGAATCTACATTAATATTGGAGGATGGAAAGTAACTTTATCTTCCAATGGTTCTAGGTAAAGTTCTACTGCTTCTTCGACAGTTTCCTCTTCACTGATACAACCAGGAAGTGAAAGAACATAAATACTATAGCGATTTTCGTTACTGGGTTCTAATACAACTTCAAGTTTCTTATTTTTTGTTCACACCTATTTGATTTTTGAAAAACATTATGAGAAAATGCACTCGTGTCTACAAGTGTAAGAGAAAGCAAGAAAAAACAATCTTAAACCAGCATAAATCAGAAATCGCGATCGCAGATTTACTTGAAAATGCATGTTTGAAAAGTATTTTTGATTTTGCCCGTCTTCAAAAGTAGGTCGTTTTTTAAAACTCAAATAGGAATCTTACATATCTATTCAGGATGAAGAATGAACTGGGAAGAAGGGTTAGAAATTTTAGATGCAGTTGTCTTCAAGAAAAAAAATCGATACCTGAAAGATGTGGAAAGAATTATTCTTAAAGGTTCATGGCAAGGACTAAGCTATGATGAAATTGCCAATAATGAAGGTTATGCAGCCACATATCTCCGGCAAGATGTAGGTTCCAAATTGTGGAAGTTACTTGCAGAAGCATTAGGCGAAGAGGTTAATAAAACTAATTTTCGTGCAGCAGTTGAACGTTCATATCTTAGGGATAAGAATATTCGGCCAACAGAAGTAAATCAAGATAGTTGCGTTACTGTCAAAAATGAATTTGTGCCAGAATACCCAGAAGGTTCAGTGCCACCAAATTCTCTATTTTATATCCAGCGCACCCCAATAGAAGAACGTTGTTATGAAACAATCCTCCACCCTGGTTCTTTGATTCGGATTAAAGCCCCTAATCAAATGGGTAAAACATCTCTGCTTGAGAGAATTATCGCTCACTCGAATCAGCAAGGCTACCATACAGTACGTCTAAATTTGTCGCAAGCAGAAACAACATTTTTTAGTAATTTGGATAAATTTTTGCGGTGGTTTTGTGCTTATGTTAGCCACAGATTAAGATTACCTGCTTTGTTAAATGAATCCTGGGATGAGTATAGAGGTAGCATTGTTAACTGCACTACATATTTTGAAGATAATATTTTATACCAAATCAATAACAATTTAGTTTTAGCATTAGATGAAGTAGATAGAGTTTTGCAATATCCTGAAATTTCTCAAGGTTTTTTTGCCATGTTACGTACTTGGCATGAAGAAGCTAAAACTGTAGAAATTTGGGAAAATTTACGATTAATTGTAGTACATTCCACTGAAAATTATGGATCGTTAGATATCAATCAATCACCATTTAATGTTGGCTTAGTGGTTGAATTAACCGAATTTACCCAATTACAAATAGAAGTTTTAGCCCATAATCATCAACTTAATTATAATCAAACACAAGTACAGCAATTAATGTCTCTAATTGGAGGACATCCATATTTAATTAGATTGGCACTCTATCGCCTCAGACTTGGGGATATAACACTAGAAAAGTTATTAGAAACTGCTCACACAAATGCCGGAATTTATGAAGAATATTTCCGCCGATTTTTGAATATTTTTAAAATCAATCCTTATTTAGCTGAGGCATTTATACAAGTAGTTACAGCAACAGAACCAGTTGATATAGCAACCATTCCAGCATATCAGTTATATAGTATGGGATTGGTTAAGAGAGTAGGCGATCGATTAGCCCCACGCTGTCAGTTATATCAACAATATTTTCGGGAACACTTGAAGAATTAGGGACGATAATCTTCATTTAGGCTGAATTTTAGCAACTATTTATCGGCTAGTTTGCACTTCTAACGTTAATACTCATGTTTGTTCAAGATAATTTATTTTTATTGATTCTAACTTTAAATTGGTAAAGTTACGACCAAATAGTGCGTCCTTACCTTCACCAACATTGAGACTGCGATCGCCAGCTTTTCCCAACAGGCGATCGCTATAGAAATATAGACAAAAACGATAAAGGAACACCAAAAAATACAGGATCTCAAATTTATGGGGTAGTAGGGTGCGTCAGTATAAATAACTTCTTACTCCCGAACCACTCTCGCAGTCTTGTTCAGAAATCAAATATGATTCCTGTATCTAATTAACTTAACCAAATAAAATGCTTTAATGGTATTAGTCCCTCTTCGCACAATTCCCTTTCTTTACCATTTAATGCCATAAAACAGGATTTTCCTTCTTTAAAGTGCTCGCACCAGCTTCTATCTTTTTCTGAGTTGATTGCTATAAAACAAGATTTACCCTCTCTATAGGCTTCACAAAGTTGTTGTGGCAATCCTGATTCCATAGCTATAAAGCAAGATTTACCTTCACGAGCAACTTGACACATCTGCCTTTCCAAGCCATCGAATTCTATAAAACAAGAACGATTACTCCATAAATAGGATGAATATGTTTTAATACCATTAGGTAATCCATAATATAATTCTCCTGGTTTGATATATAATTCTCCTTGTCTTAAATTAGTTATTTCACCCTTTGCAGGACTCGAAATACCAATCAATAGGCCAGCAAATAATGCTAGGTTAAACCATCCTCCACGTGCTACTCGTCGTCGGAAAGTTATATTGTTACGAATGTGCAGGCTGGGAGATTGAGCTAAAACACTAGGGCAATTATTTAACAAAACTGTACTTGCTGCTGCACCACCAATGAAACCAACTCCTGCCTTCAAAAGTTGGTGTCGGTAAAATTCATGAAGCATAATCTTTTCCTTTTAAACATAATTTCCAGCAATGCAACTGCATTTTTGATATGGAAGCAGCGATCGCTTGACAATCAAGACAGTTGTAGGGTGTGTTATTGCGCCAGCGTAACGCACCCCCAAAGATTTACGGTGCGTTAGGACTGCTGTCCATAACGCACCCTACCAAACTCAAATCTTTTATAGATAGGGTTTTTCCGACTTGTGTGTACACTGTAGCTTTTCTAAGGGGAGGGTTAGGGTGGGGTAAAAAAATATTTGATACGGAGAAGAGGACTTTTCAAACATCTTCTCAACCTACCCTTACTTCCCAAGTTTAAAAATCCAACATTTTAGCCAAAATTTAGAGTCTGCATGGGAGGACAAAATTATACCCCTGCTGCTTTATGGGTAGTGTGGGAGGACGAAGTTATACCCTGCTCCTTCATGAGTACCACCCGCAGCACAAGTTCCTGTATTATCAAAGCCGTTGAAAAATATTACTCGACACTTATGACAGAAGCGCCATTCCTCCTGTGATGTTGGTGTTGGCGGGACATCGTGTGGGAGAACAAAATTAAATCCGGCTGCTTTATGAGTACCACCCGCAGGGCAAGCTCCTTTAACGGCTTCTCTATTGAAAAACATTGCTTGGCACTTACCACAGAAGCGCCAATCGCGTTGTGCATTTGGTGTTTCTGGACCACCATAGGGAAGAACAAACTCATACCCTGCTGGTTCATGGACACCACCCGCAGCACAAGCCCCTTTATTATCATAACCGTTGAAAAACATCGCTTGACACTTCCGACAGAAGCGCCACCTATCCTGTACTCCACTGGATTCAGCTAAAACAGTAGCGAAATCACTAAACACAACTGTACCTGCTGCTGCACCAATGAAACCAACACCTGCCTTCAAAAGTTGGCGGCGGGAAAACTCATCATACATAATACTTTCTCCTGTTGAATACCTTCGGCATATTTACCAGTCGCAACCTACTGTAAAACCTTCAGAACTTACGCACTTGCAGTTAAAGGGGACCTGGATCTTCTGGTTGCAAAAAGACCAATTGATTGAGTCCGAACCTTTGTAAAAAAATGGTTCTTTCATTATGGGTCTCCTGCGAAACTTTTCGTTCTTGATCTTGCTAATCAGCGAATATTAACTCCAATAATCCGTGGCTTGCCATAAACACAGCCCGAAATGAGTAATTGAACTTCCTTCTGATTTATAAATGCGTTCAAGATAGTTGTGTGAAATAGACTGTGACCGGGATCTTTTGGGTTTGTCGCATAACCACCATCAGTGGTTGGGCATCCATCAGGATTAACGTTCGGATCGCTATGGTATACTGCCATAGTGTCTTCTATCCAGCCTGCACTAATAAGTTTGACTGAACCCCAGTCAGAAAATGTTCGTTTTTCTGGTTCTAATTGAGCTTGAGCTTTATCATGATAGTTAATGAAGGTAGAACCAATTAAAGTAGCAGATAGAGTTAGTATCGAAACACCAAGTAAAGTACGTCTGAGCATAATATCTCCTTGAATTTGCTGATTTGAACAAGAATTCTAGGCGTAAATCCAACCTTGCTGTATTTACACTATTGCAATTCCAATCACCGCCCCACCATCCAGTAACCTGGCCAGCAGAGGCAGAACCGGGAACGGCAAAGGATAAAGCAATGCCGCAGGATAGAGTAAAAAGCGATCGCTGCATTACAGTCATCATGAAATTACTTCTCATTTTGGTAACCTCTGTTTTGACTCTTTATTTGTTACTTAGTAGTCTGAAGCGGATATTTTGGAAACTTGATTATGAGTAAACAGGCAACCCGAAATTTTTCGCTCTCGCTAGTTCTGAGCATTCATTCTGAACCAATCTTGGTTAACAACAGGTCGAGTTCTTACACCGCAACCATTCCAACCTTCCTGTGAATACTTCACATGGTTGCTGTCAATAACTTGGATTAAAGCACTAACAGAAGTTTCGCAATTATTTGGGTCTTTCCGTGTAACCATTAGACTAATTTTATTTCCATTAGAGTAACGTCCACGAAAAACATGACTGTAAGAGCCATTGTCACAATTGCCATTAACACCTTCACCATTGTCTTCATAGATTGTGATTGGACAGTCTGAGCTTCCAGACCAATCACCCATCAGATTGAAAGAATTTTGCTCGCTAGTAGATTGAATCTTATTAATAACAGGCTCGTTAGCAGTAGCAGAAAGCGTAGTTAAACCTAACAAAGATAAAGATAAAGCAACATTGAAAAAAGCTTGGCGTTTCATGGTGTTTTCTCCTTACGTGAACTAATACAATTTGTGCTTATCTAGTAGTAACGGAATTTTCGCTCCAGGGAGAGCAAGTTGAGCGTGCAAATGTGTGTGAGTTGCAACCTTGGACTGAGATTGTATAAACACTATTTGGTTGAACATTTTTAAAAGTAAAGGAGCCGGAACGATTCTCTACTTGTTTTTCTCCACCTCTTACCGGATAGCGGACATTATAAAAATCCCAACCTGTGACACCAGTAAATCGGAAAATAACTCTATCACCGGATTGATAGGCTTCATTAAAACATGGTCTATCGGCGGGGCAAAGGTTGACTTCACCAGCCATAGCACTCTGGCAAAAAGGCAAACTCAAAGCTGTCAAAGATAAAGCAACATTAAACAAAGCTTGGGGTTTCATAGCGGTTTCTCCTAGCGTGAACTGATACAGTCAATGCAACCTAATCTTGTTATCGATCGTTAAAAGCTGACAAGAACTATAATGTGGTCTCAACGTACATTAGTCACTCTGTAAATGCATCTTCCTTCTTGACCACGAAGACGTACTATTTCCACACCCTTATTAAAAGCTTCTGTTCCACGTCCACCTACGGAGAAGGGTTGGGATTTCAAACAAGATACTTCCACAATATTTATTTCATTGACGTAATAACGACCATACTCACGAGCAACTATGCGTTGTCCCCACGATGCAAACTTCTGATTTACAATTCCACAAGCGTCTACTGCTGTTTGGTGTCCCCAACTAATCCAATCACCCTGACCTGAACTAGCACTGCAATAACTCAATTTATCTAGTACGGTCAGGCTAGCCTGAGCTTTGTTCTGAGAATTAATCAGTGCAGATCCAATCAAAACCGTAGATATAGTTAAACCCGAAATATAAAGCCAATTGCGTTTCAGCATAATCTCTCCTTGAAATTGCTTAATTGAGATTATGTGTTTTCCTTCAATTGCTGTCTATACATAAAAAATCAGTATTTAAACTGAGAAATTTTCAACTCAAAAATAAGTAAACGTCATAAAAAGTCAGGTATAAGCCAGACTAATCTTAGTTTCAACCCCTAACAGCTATAAATTTAACTGCATTCTCTGGTCAGATAAAACCAGGAAACTCTTTACTGTTAAGGGTTTCAGGCTAATTGGGCTTACTGTTTACGTTCTTTGTGGAACTCCTGATATTTTATGGATAGACAACCGCAAAATTACAGAGCATAATTTCCAGCAAGGATGAATTAACATCCCAAAGCCAAAAAGTTACTCTATTGCCTTAATACTCCCACTCTATGACAAATTCAAACTACTACAAACTCGGAGGTAGCCTAGAATATCAACACCCAACTTATGTGGTGCGTCAAGCTGATTATGACCTTTATGAAGGCTTAAGAAATGGCGACTTATGTTATGTTTTAAATTCGCGGCAGATGGGTAAGTCTAGCTTGCGAGTCCATATTATGAAACAACTGAGAGAGCAAGGTATACAATGTGCATCGGTTGACTTGACAAGAATTGGCAGCCATGTCACACCTTCCGAATGGTATGGTGGCTTTGTTTCTGAGCTATTGCGGGGGTTTGGTTTATCCAGAAAAGTGAATTTTGGGACGTGGTGGCGATCGCAGGAATTTTTATCACCTAAACAAAGATTGAGTGAATTGATCGATGATGTACTGTTAACAGAATTTCCAGGTAATATTGTTATTTTTGTTGATGAAATTGATAGTATTTTGAAAATCAGTTTTAAAGATGATTTTTTTGCTTTCATCCGTGCTTGTTATAACCAAAGTTCAGATAATCCTGAATATAAACGCCTCACTTTTTGTTTGTTAGGAGTAGCTACTCCCTCTAATTTAATTGCTGATAAAAATCGTACCCCTTTTAATATTGGTCGGGCAATTACATTAACTGGATTTAGATTAAATGAAGTTGAATCTTTAATTAGAGGTTTAGAGGGAATAGTTGCTAGACCAAAAGTGATAATAGAAGAGGTATTAAAGTGGACTGGTGGACAGCCATTTTTAACTCAAAAGCTTTGTCAATTAATTTGTATTTCTAATTATTCATTCCTAGAACATCAGGAAAAGCAATGTGTAGAGGAATTAGTACAAACGCAAATTATCCAAAATTGGGAAGCACAGGATGAACCAGAACATTTGCGAACAATCCGCGATCGCCTTTTGCAAAATGCCGAAAATCAAACTGGGCGATTGTTAGGACTATATCAGCAAATATTACACCAGGGAGAAATCCCCGCAGATGATAGTCCCGAACAAACACAACTATGTCTGACGGGGTTAATTGTCAAGCAACAGGGAAAATTGCGAATTTATAATTGCATCTATGCAGAGATATTTAATCAAGCATGGCTGGACAAAGTATTGACAAATATTCGCCCATACTCTCAAACTTTAAATGCTTGGGTAAATTCTAACTTTAAAGATGAGTCGCGTTTGTTGCGGGGGCAAACTTTACAAGATGCCCGCAATTGGGCAGCAGATAAAGGTTTAAGTAATTTAGATCGAAAATTTCTAGATGCTAGTCAGGAATTAGAAAAGCGAGATGTTCAGAAAAAATTACAAGTAGAAGCAGAAGCATCAAGGATTTTAGCAGAAGCAAATGATGTTTTAATTTTAGCTAATCAAAAAGCTAAACGACGGATTGAGGTTGGCGGGGGAGTATTAGCGATCGCCCTGATTACAGCAATAGTAGCCGCAATTTGGGCAAATATGACGATCAAAGATATACAACTGGAAAGAATCAAATCCTTGAGTATCTCTTCCACTGCTTTATTAAACTCTAATCAAGAACTTGATGCTTTAGTCGCAGCATTAAAAGCAGCCATTGATTTGAAATTAGTAACTTCGCCAGATGCTAACACTAAAGAAGCAGTAAGATTAGCATTACAACGTGCATTTTATCAAGTCAGAGAACAAAATCGTTTAGAAGGACACAATGATGCCGTCAGAAGTGTGAATTTTAGTCCAAATGGTCAAAATATTGTTACTGCTAGTGAAGATAACACAGTCAGACTTTGGAGTATTGGTGGCAGAGAAATCAAAAAATTCATTACCCCCAATCAGATTTTTACAAGTGTGATTTTCAGCCCAGATAGTAAGATGATTGCTGCCATTAGTGCAAATAATACTGTCAAAATTTGGGGTATAGATGGACAGGAAATCATCACCTTAAAGGGACAAGAGCAAGAGGAATTTATGAGCAGTATTTGTTTCACCCCTGATGGTAAAGTAATTGCTGCTCCTAGTCAAGATAATACTGTCAAACTTTGGAACATTAAGGGACAGGAAATCAAAACTCTCAAAGGGCATAACTATTCTGTTTGGAGTATCAGTTGCAGTCCTGATAGTAAAACTATTGTCACGGCTGATAAAGGGGGATTCGTCAAAATTTGGAGTATTGATGGACGAGAACTCAAAACCTTTCAAGCCAGCGAACAATCTATTTTTGGTGTGAGTTTTAGCCCAGATGGTAAAGCGATCGCAACTGCGGGAGCAGACACCACTGTTAAACTGTGGAACTTAGAGGGAAAAGAAATCAGAACCCTTGGCAAACATGACAATTACGTGATTAGTGTGAGTTTTAGCCCAGATGGTAAAATCATTGCTTCCACCAGTGCTGATAAAACAGTTAAATTGTGGAGTGTTAATGGACAAGAACTCAAAACCCTCAAAGGTCATAACGATTCTGTTTTTAACGCCACTTTTAGTCCTGATAGTAAAATTATTGCCCTAGCTAGTGCTGATAACACAGTTAAACTATGGAATATTAGCGATTTAGAACCCAAAACTTTCATTGGACATCATGATTCTCTTTGGAGTGTGAGTTTTAGTCCAGATAATAAAATTATTGCTTCAGCCGGAGATGATAAGACTATTAAATTGTGGAGTATTAATGGTGAAGAAATTGCATCTATCAAGGCAGATAGCGATAGTGAATGGAATCGAATTTGGAGCCTTAATTTTAGTCCGAATGGGCAGATAATTGCTACTGCTAATGACGACAAAACAATCAAACTATGGAATTTAAATGGGCAAAATATTAGAACATTCAAAGGGCATAAGAAAGAAATTATCGATGTAAACTTTAGTCCAGATGGTCAAACTCTCGTGAGCGCTAGTTATGATGGGACAGTCAAACTATGGAATATCAATGGTCAAGAATTCAGAACCTTAAAAGCAGATGCGGGTAAAGTTTTCAGTGCTAGTTTCAGCCCCAATGGTCAGACAATTATTTCTGCTCATAATGATGGGACAATCAAACTGTGGAACTTGCAAGGACAAAACCTCAAAACTTTCAAAGCACATAACAGTTACGTCACAAACGTTCGTTTTAGCCCCGATGGTCAAACAATTGCTTCTGCCAGCCAGGATAAAACCATCAAACTCTGGAATTTAGACGGGCAAGAAATTAAATCCTTCAAAAGTCATAGTCATAATGCCGAAGTCAGGAAACTTAGCTTTAGTCCAGATGGCAAAATTCTTGCCTCTGCTAGTGCTGACGGCACAATCCGACTTTGGCAGGTAACAGATGGTCAAGAACTGAAAACCATTTATGGACATGGTTATGCTTTTTGGAATATTAGCTTCAGTCCTGATGGCAAAAAAATTGCCTCTGTCAGTGATGATGGACTTGTTGAACTTTGGAATGCAGAAACTTTAGATTTTGAGCAGCTAATTGCTAGGGGCTGCAATTGGTTGGATGATTATCTGAAAAACAATTCTCACCTGAGTGAGAACGATAAACATATTTGTAAATAAAGACAAAAAGATGCTATGGATCGTCGTGAATTTTTAGCTTGGGCTGGAATTGGTTCTCTTGCCAATTTATCGCTGTCCTTTGCAGCAACAGCTAGACCCTCTAATCCCAAAAAAAGCGATCGCAACACTACCTTATATACTAAGGGTAGATATTTGTATGACTCCCTTGGCAACAAAGTTATTCTGCGAGGAATTAACCTACCCCTGCTGGATGACTGGGATTTTCCTCAAACTGATAAGCTAGCGGAACTCGAAAAAACTGGAGCTAACGCTGTCAGAATTCAATGGTACAAGGATTATGGTCAACGCGATCGCCCTGCTTATGAAATTGCAGACTTGGATAATTTTCTCACCAGATGCAAGGCTAGTCAGATCATTCCGGTACTGGGTTTGTGGGATCTCACCTGTAACCCTGATGTCAAGCTGTTAAATACCCAGCTAATTCCCTGGTGGACTTCTGAACCTGTCCTGAATGTACTTAAAAAACATCAAAAGTATCTGATAGTCAATTTAGCTAACGAATTGGGTTTCTATCATTGGACAAACAATTCTACTAGTGCATTAAATACTTTCAACAATGTCTACAAAACTGCTATTACAAAAATCCGCCAGCATTTACATTTACCGATTATGATTGATGCGCCCGATTGTGGTCAATCTATTGAAGTTTTTGCGAAAATTGGTAAAGAATTAATTGCTCACGATCCTGACCACAATCTTCTATTTAGCGGTCACGCTTATTGGGCTGGTTATAATGGAATACCGCATCTAGAAACTGCTATCAATGCCAATTTACCAATTGTTTTTGGTGAAATTGCCAACAAGCAAGATGAAGAAATTGAGGGAAAAACTCAATATGGTTATTATGACCTTGATGGTAGCGATCAAAACCATGCACCCGAAAATGGTTTTACTTATCAAGCATTTTTGCAGATTTTAAAAGAGCAGGAAATTGGCTGGTTTGCCTGGAGTTGGTGGAAGGACAATTGCACAGAACGCCAGATGTCCGAGAATGGAAATTTTTCCAGTCTCACACCCTATGGCAACGATCTTGTCAACAATTCTGTCTACGGCTTGAAGGTGACAGCTCAAAGAGCAAAATTTTAACAATAAAAAATTCAGAAGCTAATCGTCAGACAATTGCGTCACACCTGCCATTCCTCGCCAGCCCAAAAATTTACCAATAGGTTGCACCCACTCAATGGCAATACGAGTCAAATCACCACCGACTCGTTGATGCCATTGAAATAAAGTTTATTTGCCTTCATAAAGCATCACATCTCCCCAAAAAGCTGTGGTGCGCTTCAGCTTTCGGCTTCGGCGCACCACAGAATTTAAGATATTTAGAAAATTAATTTAGGCTGGAACGACTTGAGCTACCAACGAGCGTTTATCAAGGGTGTGAACTTTACCTACTTCGCTCAGAGCATTTACAATTCGCTCTAGCATTTCTCCAGCCTGTTCGCGATATTGATTTTCGCGACCTCGTAAACGAATAACAAACTTTACTGAATCGCCTTTACTCAACCAACCAACGGCTTGCTCGATACGTAAATTGTAATCAGCTACTCCCACATTGGGACGCAGCCGGACTTCTTTTACCGTTGGTCTAGCACTCTGTGTCTGACGCTTTTTCTTTTGATACTGAAACTTACCATAGTTGAGGATCTTCGCTACTGGAGCTTCTTTCCCTTCGGAGACTACAACTAAGTCAAGTTCTACGCTCTGCGCTAGCTGTAGAGCCTCATGTGTATCGATTAGACCACGATTGTTATTTTCATGGTCGATCAAGAACACTTGAGGTGACTTGATTTGCGAGTTAATTTGTTGCTTTTGGATTGCGATAATGTTTTCTCTCTATTGTTCAATCTTTTGCTTTGCAAGCAATTAAATTCTAACACAAGCTCATGTGAAGACGTGACAAGCTATTCCAAACCTTTGATATGACTGCATTTACACTCTCCAAAAAGCCTCATACGCTTGCTTGTGTATGATTAATCTTAATTAGACTTTACAACTACCCATTGCGTCACACCCGCCATTCCTCGCCAGCCCAAAAATTTACCAATAGGTTCCGCCCGTTGGATGGCAATACGAGTCAAATCGCCACCAACTCGCTGATGCCATTGAAATAAAGTTTGTTCGCCCTCTACCGTCACCACATTTGCCACCAAACGTCCACCCGGCCGCAGTGCTTCCCAGCAAACATCAAAAAGTCCCGTTGCTGTCACTCCGCCACCAATAAAAATTGCATCTGGTGTAGGTAAGTCTTTCAGGGCAGCAGGCGCTTTACCTTCAATGATTTGCAGATTTGGAGTACCGAGAGTAGCGGCATTATCAGCAATATATTTTAGTCTAGATGAGTTTTGCTCGATCGCCACCGCCCGGCACCGCGGATGAGTTCGCATCCATTCTATAGAAATGGAACCGCAACCCGCCCCCACATCCCACAATAATTGTCCCGGTGTCGGTGCTAAAGCTGCTAAGGTAATTGCCCTAACTTCACGCTTGGTTAACTGTCCATCATGGTGATAGGCGTTATCTGGCAATCCTGGTAATCTTGGTAAAGGGATAACCCCAGCATCGGCAATACAATCAACTGCGATCGCATTTAACGGTGCAATTTCCGTTTCACTCCAAGATGCAGCCGTAGCTTCCACAATTCTTTCATGAGCGCCGCCCATACGCTCCAATACGGTGATTTTACTACCCCCATAGCCGCGATTTGTCAAAATTTCGGCAACAATGGCGGGTGTGTCCTTCCCTTGACTCAAAATTAACAGCTTAGCTTTCGGATAAATGTAAGATTGCAGCAGGGACGACGGACGGCCATTTAAACTTAAGGTTTCCACTTCAGTTAAAGACCATCCCAACCTGGCACAAGCGAGGCTAAAGGTTGAAGGTGCGGGGATAATCGTAATTTCGGAAATGGGAATTCGCCGCCCTAAGGTAACACCAATGCCATAACACATAGGATCGCCGCTTGCTAGTACGCAAATCGACTCACCGCGACGGTTAATGATTTCCTCTACAGAAGTATTGATAGGAGATGCCCAGACTATTTTCTCACGTTGGTCATCACAAGGCAGCATTGCCAAATGGCGATCGCCTCCCACAATTACTTTAGCTTGTTCGATGACCGAAAGAGCGATCGGGCTTAATCCCTGTAACCCATCTTCTCCAATGCCCACGATAGAAAGCCATTTCTCTGTCATATTAATTCAGGATTAATATTTTTCAGCTGTTATAAACAAGTAATCTCCTCGATCATTTTCATATTTTTTGATAATCTCAGTGATGCGTCCTGTGTGAATATCTACTGCTAGTCTTTCACATCCGGCTACGATTTCTTCCGCAGAAGCTAGCAAAGCAAAGGTAGAAATTCCAGAACGCACATTCTCATCTAAATATATTTCTGGACGATGTTTTCCACTATATAAAAATAGGTCTTGCAAGTTCTCAGAAATATAATAAGTTTCGATATCTACTGATTGAAAACCTGCTTCATCCAAAGCTGATTTCACCTTTTCTAAACTTGGCATTTGTTCGGCAGATTTATATATAGCCTCTGGAAAATATTCGACCAACCAATATTTACTCATTTGCTCTGGTGTCGCAGTAAATAATACTAAACGACCAGCTAATAAAACACGGTAAATCTCTCTACAAGCAGGAATTAGTGCAGCAAAATGATGTATTGCTAGGGTGCATAGCACACCAGAAAAACTGCCATCAGTATAAGGTAAAGCCTCTACTTCTCCAACTTGCCAAGTTACAGAATTACTCTTATTTATAGCAGCATCAATCATCTTTGTTGATTGGTCTATTCCATGCCAAATACCACCGTGTTTTGCTAAAGCCAGCGTGTAATTTCCAGTGCCACACGCCACATCTAGATATGAAGAATCTGATTTTATCTGAAGTTTAACAGCTAATCGATTAGCGATCTCAGGGTCAGCACGACGAGTCAAATCATAGCTTTTACCAATTTGCTCATAAATAGCCATTTGTTTGAATTTTCCACGAATTTATAGAGATGAGAGACTGGGGACTGGGGAGTGTGGGGAGTGTGGGGAGTGTGGGGAGTGTGGGGAGAGAGGGGAGAGAGGGGAGTGTGGGGAGATGGGGAAAAAGAGAATTTATGCTTCCCTTTCCTCCCACACCTCCCTCTCCTCCCACACCTCCCACACCTCCTGCTTGCCCCATGCCCAATGCCCAATGCCCAATGCCCAATCTCTTTTACACTAGCGTTGCTGTTGATTTAAAAGCGAAAATTTTTTCAATTACATCTTCTACTACCTTATCTGGGGTGGATGCACCAGAAGTAATTCCCACAACAATTTCTCCATCTGGTAGCCAGTTTTCTGTAATAGTTAATTGTCCATTTAATTGCCGATGTTCGATGGAATTTGCTGATTGAATTCGCTCAACACTATCAATGTGATAAGAAGGAATTCCCCTCTCAATAGCGATTTGTTGCAATTGAGTAGTATTTGAGGAATTAAACCCACCAATTACCACCATTAAATCTAAATTATCTTCCACTAACTCCAACATTGCGTCTTGCCTTTCTTGGGTGGCATCACAAATAGTGTTGAAGCTTTGGAAATGCTGATTTAATTCAGTAGGGCCATACTTCTGCAACATAGTACGCTCAAAAAGCTTACCGATTTGCTCAGTTTCACCTTTAAGCATGGTAGTTTGGTTAGCAATGCCAACTCTTTCTAAATCGCGATCGGGGTCAAATCCTGGCGAACAAGCTTTGGCAAATTTTTGGATAAATTCTTCACGGTTACCACCGTTAATAATATAGTTAGCGACATATTGTGCTTCTGACAAATTCAACACAATTAAATACTTGCCAGCAAAAGAACTCGTAGCAACTGTTTCTTCGTGTTTATATTTACCGTGAATAATTGAGGTATAGTCAACTTTTTTGTGCTTTTCTACTGTATTCCAAACTTTAGATACCCAAGGACAAGTTGTATCAACAATTTTGCAGCCTTTTTCGTGAAGTATCTGCATTTCTTGAACGCTAGCCCCAAAAGCAGGTAATATAACCACATCACCAGTATCAACAACAGAAAAGTCTTTTTGATTTGCTTCAACTGGAATAAATTTTACTTCCATCTCTTGCATCCGCTGATTCACAGAAGGGTTGTGAATAATCTCGTTAGTAATCCAGATGCGTTCTGTGGGGAAGTGTTGGCGGGTTTCGTAGGCCATAGCCACAGCACGTTCTACGCCCCAGCAAAAGCCAAAGGCTTGGGCTAGTCGGATGGTGACATCGCCTCGTTGCAGGGTGTAATTGCGATCGCGAATTTCCTGAATCAAGTTACTTTGATATTCAGATTGCAACTGGCTGGTAACTTCTGCCTGGTGACCAAACCCCTTGCGATTGTAATTTTCGGAATGTTGGAGCGTCCGCTTAAAAGCTTTTGTATCCATGAGATTAGTCTACTTAAACCACTATTTTTTATTTTCTCGCGCCTAGACGCGATTTATACAGACTTGTATTCAAAGATATTACTTCTTATCCTTACCTGAAATACGTTGAAGTTCAGGTTTTAATTCGATATTGCTATAAATCTGCAATGCAGAACGCCAAACTATATAGCCTTCACGATTTAAATGTAAGCCATCAGTAGTAAATTCCTGGCGGAGATTACCTTGGGTGTTGGTAAACAGAGGATATAAATCGAGAAATTTCACACCTTTTTTTGCAGATATGCTTTGCAGTCGCTCGTTTAATCGGCGAATGCGATTATTTGTAATAGCCAGAAGTTTATCTCGTCCTTGCCAAGTTGCTTGTTCTCCACCATGTGGCAAAATCGACTGGACAACAATTTCGGCTGTGGGATGCACTCTTCGGAGGTAACTCATAATTCGCTGGTGATTATCTAAAATTACCTCATCCCTCGTCCCCCGAATGAGGTCATTAATCCCAATCATTACAAAAATCACCTCTGGCTGGGTGCGGTCAAATATATCCAATCTTTTCAAAAGCCCGTGGCTGGTTTCGCCAGAAATTCCTTGATTGAGCCAATTTTTACCTTCGGGTAATAACTCAGTCGGAAACCATAAACTCAGAGAATCTCCTGCAAGTATAGTTAAGTGGGCAGGATGTCGGTCAGCGGCTACTTTCGCTTCTTGTTTGAGAATATCTACCCACTGTTCGTAAGTGAGTTGGTGACGGCGACCTAAATCAGGTGTAACAACTGGGGGTGAGTTGTTGACGTTGATTTGCTCTGGGGATGTTATCACCCCCCCAAAAAAAGCAGTCAATTTCTGCTGTTGCCAAATTAGCAGAACGACCGCCAACAATAGTATGCCGTTAGTTAACAGCGAGAAAAATGCCCAGATAGGAAAGGTTTTTGCAGAAGTAGACACGGCTAGCGAAATTTACCAATTATTTTGAATCAGATTTTAACGCTAGTACTCAAAAATCACACTCGATGAAAATAGGGAATAGGCATTGGGCAATGGGCATTGGGCATGGGGCATGGGGCAAGCAGGAGGTGTGGGAGGCGTTGGAGGTGTGGGAGGGGTGGGAGGTGTGGGAGGTGTGGGAGGAAAGGGAAGCATAAATTCTCTTTTTCCCCATCTCCCCACACTCCCCTCTCTCCCCTCTCTCCCCACACTCCCCACACTCCCCACACTCCCCACACTCCCCTCTCTCCCCACACTCCCCACACTCCCTACTCATCACTGAATGGGCCGATCGCCACCAAACTCAGAATTATAACCTTCTTCGCCGTGTTCGTTGATATCCAAACCTTGCAATTCGGCTTCCTCTTTAACTCGTAGTCCGACTGTCACATCGATAATTTTGAGAATAATCCAGGTACCAACTGCTGCTATTAAATAGGCGATCGCAATTGCTGCTAGTTCAACTCCCAATTCACCAAAATTACCACGTAGCACGCCGTCTTTACCGCCTCCGTTGACTTGAGTGGTAGCAAAGATAGCTGTTAAAATTGCCCCCACCGTACCACCAACGCCATGCACGGGAAAGGTATCTAAGGCATCGTCAATTTGTAGCTTGTGTTTGAAACTAATAGCATAAAAGCAAACAAAGGCAGTGACGAAACCAATTAAAATCGCTGATAGCGGTGTCACAAATCCTGCTGCCGGAGTGATGCCCACCAAACCAGCAACGGCTCCTGTAGCAGCTCCGACGGCGGTTGGTTTACCCCGTAAAACTGCTTCCAAGATTAACCACATTAAAGCCGCTGCCGCCGCCGCTGTATTAGTAGCGACGAAGGCTGTTGTTGCCAGATTTGTGGCTAAGTTACCCGAAGTTCCGCTAGCAGCCGATAGGGCGCTTCCAGCGTTAAAGCCGAACCAGCCAAACCACAGCAATCCAGCACCAAGCAAAATGAAAGGAACGTTGTGTGGCGGGCTAAGACGGTCGGGATGGGTTTTGCGAGGCTTAAGAACGATCGCTGCTACTAAAGCAGAAACGCCAGAGCTAATGTGAACTACTGTACCACCTGCAAAGTCGAGGGCGCCCA
Source organism: Nostoc paludosum FACHB-159 (assembly GCF_014698835.1). Taxonomy (GTDB): domain Bacteria; phylum Cyanobacteriota; class Cyanobacteriia; order Cyanobacteriales; family Nostocaceae; genus Nostoc; species Nostoc paludosum. Next base: position 101,070 of record NZ_JACJTU010000022.1, read on the forward strand.
AACCACCGTACAATCCTAAGAATCCACCTTTAGCCCAGACCATGTGGGCTAGGGGACTGTAAACGAAGGTTGACCACAAGAGGACAAATAGGCAATAGGCACGGAAACTCATCCGTTCGGCGATCGCCCCAGAAATTAAGGCTGGGGTGATAATGGCAAACATGGCTTGGTAGATCATGAATGCCTGGTGGGGAATCGTCCCTGCATAAGAAACTACTTCCGCAGGATTTGAGCCTTTGAGATAATCAGTTGTCTCTAAACCGACACCACTCAACCCCAACCACTGCAATCCACCGATGAACGGCAAACCCGGCGCAAAGGCCAGACTATAACCCCAGAGAATCCAGGTCACTCCCACGATCGCCATTAATACAAAGCTCATCATCAATGTATTTAGGATGTTACGCGATCGTACAAATCCACCATAAAAGAATGCCAATCCTGGTGTCATTAGCAGCACGAGTGCTGCCGAAATCAACATAAATGCTGTATCTCCAGTATCAGCTGCTGGTGGACTAGCCGCTGATGTTTGGGCAAAAGCATTGCCCATCAGCGGTTGTGCCAAAATTAGCAGGGTCATAGCCCCAATCATGACAACTTTCTTCAACACTTCTTTTTGTTCCTAAGCACCAACAAATTTGTATTAGATTAATATATTTTCAGTACCTTTAGATACGATTTTTTGTCTTGAAAGCTACTCTACTTTGTTTTTTTTGAAATATTAACAAAAGTATAATCATTGCGAGGAGATTATGAGGCTTTAATCGTAATTTCAAGAATTTGTAAGTCTGAAGAATTTTGTCCAGTTTTATCCAAGAAATTGCACAAATATAGAAGGATTCGATTTTTCTCATCATATAGCCGTATAGTTGCTTGTAACTACGTAGTTACTAAAAAACCTTTGCAATTTTGCCTGGGTTATTGTCTTTTAAAAATTAATCATCATAAAATTTATCGGTCATACAAGAGGGCAAGAGCAAGATTTGTTGCAAGTTCTCCCCCTATTCCCTTATCCTCTTCTAGTCAGTAATAATCTAGCAATATTACTTAATAACGGGGTGTAAACATAATAATTGATACACTTGCTAAAGCTAAACAAGCTCCAATTACGTCGTAGCGGTCTGGAATTACCCCGTCTACCTTCCAACCCCAAAGCATTGCCATTGCAATAAACACGCCGCCATAAGCCGCATACACTCTACCAAAATTTGCTGGCTGAAAAGTTGCAATAACCCCATAGACAGCTAAAGCAATTCCGCCCAATATCCCCCACCACAATGGCTTAGCTTCACGCAACCACAACCAAATCAAGTAGCCACCAGTGATTTCAAATAAACCAGCGCACAAAAAATACAACAGCGACTTAATCATTTGACAGTTTTTGACTAGGGCTGAACTCAGTGAAATTACGCTAACAGTTTTAACTCAAGTATTGTCATTAATTAAAGTAAGTTTATCGAGCAAATTGGGTATGGGGCATAGAGCATTGGGCATTGGGCATGGGAGGTGTTGGAGGAGAGGGAGGGGTGGGAGGTGTGGGAGGAAAGGGAAGCATAAATTCTCTTTTTCCCCATCTCCCCACACTCCCCTCTCTCCCCACACTCCCCTCTCTCCCCACACTCCCCACACTCCCCATCTCCCCATCTCCCATGCCCAATGCCCCATGCCCAATGCCCCATACCCAATGCCCCATGCCCATGAAAGCACCATTACCTGATAACGAAGCACAGAGAATCGAGACGCTTTTGCAGTATAAAATCCTCGATACACCACCTGAAGCGGCCTTTGACGATCTTACTCGTTTAGCTTCGTATATTTGTCAGACTCCAATTGCCTTAATTAGCTTAATTGATACAAACCGCCAGTGGTTCAAAGCCAAGGTGGGTTTGGACGTCCCAGAAACACATCGAGACCAGGCGTTTTGTGCCCATACGATTCTACAACCTGATGTTTTTGTTGTGCCTGATGCCACAAATGACGAACGTTTCGCCGCCAATCCACTGGTGGCTTCTAACCCAAAGATCCGGTTTTATGCTGGTGTACCTCTAACTAATGCCGAGGGATACGCACTAGGAACACTTTGCGTGATTGACTACGTACCACGGAAACTTACTCCAGATCAGATAGAAGCATTACGAACTTTGGGTCGTCAAGTTATGAAGCAACTAGAATTGCGTCGTAATTTGGCAAATTTAGTACTTGTAGCTAATAAAGGCAAACAATCAAACAAAGTACGCAAACAATTTTTCAAAACAATTGCAGCGGGCTTTATTTTGGCATCGTCGATTCTAGTTGTGATTGCCGCAGTTTCTTATCAAAATACGAAAGTATTTAACAATAACCGCAGCATAATAAAAAATATTAATAAAAAAATTAACAGCTTAGAAAAACTACTGTCGCAGACAAAAGACGCTGAGACTGGACAACGCAGTTACATTCTGACTGAAAAAGAAATTTATTTAAAAGGTTATCAAGAAGCACTGGCTAACGTACATATAGAAATTACAAAACTGAAGAATTTAACCGCAGGTCAACCAAAGGAACAAAAGCAGATAGCAACGCTTGAATCTTTAGTTACAGCTAAACTTACTCAACTAAAACAGACTATCAGCTTGCGTCAGAATCAGGGATTCCAAGCGGCGTTGCGGGGACTAGTGACAAATGACGGTCAAAATCTCATGAATGATATCCATAAAACGGTTCATGAGATCGAGAACCAGGAAAAAGGGCGGCGTCAGCAATTATCACAAGTTACAAAAGCTTGGACTCGCCAAACAACTTTGACAATTGCGATCGCCATTTGTCTGAGTTTTTTCATTCTGGCTGTAGTCTACTATTTAATTTATCGTGAGGTTAGCGAACGCAAACGCACAGAAGAAATCTTAAACCAAGAACGCAACTTTATCTCAGCAGTCCTTGATACAGCTAGCGCCTTGGTAGTAGTCACCGATTCCCAAGGGCAAATCGTTCGTTTTAATCAAGCTTGTGAGCAAATAACAGGTTATTCTTTTGACGAGGTAAGAGGTAGGTATTTCTGGAACTTGTTTCTACTCCCCGAAGAAGTGGAGCCAGTCAAAGTAGCTTTTGAACAATTGCGAGCTGGTAAGACTTTCCAGCAACACGAAAATTATTGGGTAATGAAAGATGGCAGTCACAGACTAATTGCCTGGTCGAATACCATCTTAAAAAACTATGATGGTTCTGTAGAATACGTTGTTGGTACGGGTATTGATATCACCGAACGCAAACGAACTGAACAACATCTGACTGCACAATACGCTGCAACCCATGTTTTAGCAAATTCGACTACAATCAACGAAGCTATGCCCCAAATTCTTCAAGGAATTTGTGAAAGTTTAGGATGGGATTTGGGCGAAATTTGGATGGTAGATCAGCAAGCAAATGTGCTGCGTTTTTTTGATATCTGGTATAAACCATCCCTTGAGGTACAAGACTTAGCAGCTTGGAAGCAGCAAACAACTTTTGCACCAGGAGTCGGACTACCCGGCCGTGTTTGGGCAAGTTCCGAACCTGTTTGGATTGCTGATGTGGTTAAAGATCTGAATTTCCCTAACTTCAAACTCGCGGCTCAACTAGGCCTACATGCTGCTTTTGGTTTTCCCCTTCGTACTAATGGTAAAATTCTCGGCGTCATTACCTGCTTTAACCGTCAAATCCAGCAACCAGACGAAGATTTGGCAAAAACCATGAATTTTATTGGTGAGCAAGTGGGGCAATTTATCCAGCGCAAACAGGCTGAAGAAGAATTACAACGCCAAAACTTGCGATCGCAACTTTTTACAGAAATCACCTTAAAAATTCGCCAGTCTTTGCAAATTGAAGAAATTCTGCAAATTACTGTTAAAGAAGTCCAAAAAATCCTCCAAACTGACCGAGTATTAATTTATCAGCTTCTGCCAAATGAATCTACAACCACTGTAATTGAAGCAGTAGTTTCTGGCTTACCAGCAATTAAAGAGCAAAACATCACTACCCCCTACTTCCAAGCTGAATATTTACAACAGTACTATCTCCAACAGTACCGTCAAGGACAAGTTTTAGGGCTGGCTAATTTGGATCTTCTTGAACTCGAACAGAAACACTTGGAATTAATGCAACAATTTGGCGTGAAAGTCAATTTAGTTGTGCCAATTCTCGTCAAAGAAGAACTTCGCGGTTTGCTCATAGTTCATCAGTGTGATTATTCTCATCAATGGTCTAACTTTGAAACTCATCTTTTGCGGCAAATAGCCGACCAAGTAGGTATAGCCCTAACCCAAGCCCAACTATTAGAAGCAGAAACTCGTCAACGGCAAGAACTTGAAATTGCCCGTTACCAAGCTGAATTAGCTTCTCAAACCAAAAGTGCTTTTTTGGCGAATATGAGTCACGAAATTCGCACTCCCATGAATGCGGTATTGGGAATGACTAGTTTAGCTTTAGATACTCCCTTAGACGCAGAACAGCGAGATTTTATTGAGACGATTCGCATCAGTGGAGAAGCTCTATTAACTTTAATTAATGAAATTTTAGATCTCTCCAAGTTAGAAGTTGGAGAGATGGCTCTGGAAACTCTAGATTTTAATCTAGCTACTTGTGTTGAAGAAGTATTAGAATTATTGGCTCCATCAGCCCATAATAAAGGATTAGAAATTGCCGCCCTGATTGAACATAACGTTCCCATTCATCTCCAAGGAGATGCTGGTAGGTTGCGGCAAATTCTTATGAATTTAATTAGCAACGCCATCAAATTTACCAGTGTTGGCGAAGTAGTAGTGGAAGCACAATTACGTTCCCTTTCTTCCACCACAGTTACTATCTACTTTGCGATTACAGACACAGGCCTTGGTATTAGTCCTGAGGATCAACGCAGACTGTTTATGCCATTTATGCAAGTCGATGCTTCTACCACTCGCAAGTATGGTGGTACCGGGTTAGGGTTAGCCATCTGTAAACAGCTGGTGACTTTAATGGGAGGAATAATTGGGGTAGAAAGTCAGATTGGAAAAGGATCTAAGTTTTGGTTTGAAGTGCCTTTCGCCAAGCAACTTGAGCCTGTTTTGGAATCGTCCCCACTTTTAATTAATCGCCGCGCCTTAGTAGTAGATGATAACTCTACTAATTGCAAAACGATCCATCATCAAGCTAGTACTTGGGGAATCCAAGTAGATCTAGCTAACAGTGCAGCAGCAGCACTCAAAGCTATTCATAAATCTTGTGAGCAAGGAAATCCCTATGATGTTGTCTTAATTGATATGCAAATGCCAGAAACAGATGGCATTAAACTAGGAGAACACATTAAAGCCAATTCGGAAATTGCTGAAATACCTTTAATTATCGTAATTTCAACTAATCAACGGAATCAATTACAGCAAGCCCTGAAAATCGGATTTGCTGGTTATTTAATCAAACCCGTTAAGGCATCCCGACTTTTGGATATGATTATGAATATTTTGCAAACTCAGCCGGAACTAAAACAAGGAACTAGGGAAGAAATCCAAAACAGAATAACTTCTAATCTTGCTAATTCTTGTCCTATTTATGAATCTCCAAATCCTATTGTTTCTCCTGAATCAAAATTAAGAATTTTGCTAGCTGAAGATAATTTAGTCAATCAGAAAGTAACCCTCAAACAACTCCAAACTTTGGGTTATAAAGCTGATGTCGTTGCTAATGGAAAAGAAGTTTTACAGTTATTAGAAAAAATTCCTTATGATTTGATTTTAATGGATTGCCACATGCCAATTCTTGATGGGTTAGAAACTACAAAAGAAATTCATCGTTGGCAAGAGAGTGCTTTTGCTAGTCGTCGTCGTCCTGTGGTAATTGCGATGACAGCTAATGCCATGAAAGAAGACAAACAAAAGTGTTTAAATGCTGGAATGGACGATTATCTTAGTAAGCCAGTGTTGAAAGAAAAATTAGGGGCTATTCTAGACCATTGGGCAGATATCATCCTTTCACAACAGGTGATGGTTGAATGCGAACAAACAGTTTCCGCCATCAACAACACTCAAATTGACCAAACAATCAATTGGGAACACCTACATCAGGTATCGGATAATGACACACAATTTGAATTAAATCTCTTGCAAATCTTCGTTCAAGATATTAAACCGCGTTTAGAGATTATGAAAAGTGCGATCGCACTTTATGATTTTGGACAAATTGTTCGAGAAGCTCATTACCTGAAAGGCTCTAGTGGCAACATTGGAGCCACAGCTATGTACCTAGCAGTTGACAAACTAGAACAACAAGCTCTCCAGCAGGAGCATAAAAACGCTACTAAGTTAATTTCAGAAATCGAGGAATTTGTCAATAGTATTCAAGAGTTTTTAGTGAATAAATAGGCAATAGGCAATAAAAAAAGTATTAATTGCCTGTTGCCTTTTGCCTGTTGCCTCTCATCACACAGCCAACCCTTGGGTTGCTTCCAGTAAATGTTGATGAACGGATTTTGAGGCAGCTAAGATCAATCCAGGGAGACTATAGTTTTTACAGGTATATAGTGGCGGCAAAGTTGAACCATTGAGAGTAGTGACGAGATAGCCGGCTTCTTTTGCCACAAAAGCGAGGGCAGCACCATCAATAAATTTGCCGGATCTGATTACTGCTCCACTCAAATCACCAGTGAGAATACCATTAAGATTGGGAATTTGAATATCACTAGAATAATCATTGGCAATATCAATTACTTGATAGCGATCTTTTAGTAGAGGTGCGATCGCATTCATTCCCCATCCTAACAATACAGCTGGCTTAGGTGATGTAATCTCCAAAGGAATGCAGGCTTCTAAATTCATCTCCAGCGTCCCTTTAAAGGCTCCTTCACCTCTTAAAGCATAAAAATAAACATTTTGGGCAGGAGAAATTGCTAGCACTGCCTCAAAATCATCCGCATTTAAAATACTAAGAATAATTTGATAATTAGAATGTCCATCCATGTAAAATTTCGTGCCATCAATCGGGTCGAGTGTGACTAAATAATCACCTTCCAGCCCAAGTTCAGTAGCACGAAAATACTTCGTGTTTCTAGAACTTTCATACTCTTCCCCATAAAAGCGAATATCTGGAAAACTGCCCAGCAGTACTACTTCCACTAGATTTTGAATCGCTACATCCGCATCAGTCAGTGCAGCCGCAAAAAAGTTATCTTCTTGTTCTTTAATGGGAAGTGCAGCAATTTTTGGTTGCATAAAACGGGCGTAGCCTGCTGCTACTTTCAGGTGCGGAAGTAAAGTTGACAAAATTAATCGAGTAGTCGGTGTTGGGGACATTCCAGCAAACTCCTAGCTTGAAAAAACAGACAAAGGGAAACAAGAGGATGGGGAAACAAGCTGAATTGGGGACAAGGAGAAGAAGAGTTGCAACAAGTCTTTCCTCTGTTCGCGCAGCGTCTCCTTTTGGAGAAGTTCACCAGTGGCGACTTCGAGCATATCTGCTTGTTACCTTGTCCCTCTGTCCTCTTGTCCTCTTCCATCATTAACAGACCGACAGAATTTTATATTCGGACAGAATTACGGTACCATGAACTACTATTTTTGGCGATGGCTACACCTGCCCGAACTACTTTAATCTCGCCATCTCTATGGTTCGCTATACTCATCCCAAGCCACGGGAAAGGAATAATCTGAAAACGCAGAGAAAACCTTATTTTCACTGCGTGTTTCTTCATCCAGAACTTTGATGACTTTGTTATAAATATCTTGTGCTTGTTGGGGAGAATCACCGATGCTGGTTAATCCCAACTTGCCAAACTGGGAAAGACAACCCATAAGATGAAAGACTGTGCCTGTTTGAGTACCGCTGTCGAAGTGCAGTCTGTAGTCAGCGATGATATCCATCAAATCATTAGGCAATAATCCCCGATAGCGGTCTTTTTGGAGGTTGTCAGTGGCAATGTAGTATTTGGGACGACCTTGTTGGCTGTAAAATAAGCCTGTGGAAAGGTCATAGCGACCGTTCGTCAGTAATTTCAAGGTCATAAATGGATGAGTTGTGCCGCCTTTACGCAGGTTAATTTCGATCGCCTGAATATCCCACTCTCCATTACCCTTGTCAACTGCGATAAAATCTACCCCAAATCGCTCTAGGGCACCTTTTTCGGCTAGCTTTCTACCAACTTGCAGTCCCAATTGCTGTAGTTGCAATCGATACCTTTCATCAGCGGGAAAGCTACAACCAAGATAAATCTGACCGTCTGGGCCGCCGAGAATTTGGTCGTGGGTGGAGAGGATTTCTACTTCGCCACTAGGGGTAATTCGTCCTTGGACGCTGGGAGAACGCTTAATTTCTCCTTCCACAAATGCTTCTGCAATTGCTCCCAATTCTGGAATTCTTGCCGAAAAATTCTCCCAAGTTTCTTGTTTTGCTTGAAAGCGCATTGTTGAAAAGCGATCGCTAATTGCTGCTACCCTTTGGGCATGACTACTTTTACCAGGTGCCACATTCTCAATCGGTCTTAAATCTACTAGCGCATTTCCTTCTCCAGAAATACCTTCGTTGAGTTTCACCACCATTCTTTGTAATGTCGGTTGGCGTTCCCACAAATCACTAGCGGCTTCTGCTAAATCACTGTGATGCCAAACTATTTCACTACCATCTGGATGTGGTACTCCACTCTCGCTAAAAATTTGCCGACTACCACTTTTTGTCCCCCAAATCTGCAAATCTGGGGCAGCAGCGTACAGTGGTACACCCAATTTTACAGATAATTCACCTTCAAAATCTGATGAATTATAGCAGATCATAAATGATCTGTCAAGTCTCAACGCTTGACGAATTCGCTCTAGTAAACGGGGGCGTTCTAAAATCTTTTGGCTGAGGGGTTTAAGAGAGGAATCGTAAGTAGAAAGTAGCAACAAGCGATTGCGAGCATGAGAAAACGGGATTCCTGGCAAAAGTTGTAGATAATAATCAATGATACTGGGATGCAGTGGTACTGATGTGACATAAATAAGTCTAGTACGGGGATTCCGCAACCGAATCAAGGAAAATAGTAATCTTTCTTCATAATGTTCGCAGCCTTCAATTTTTCGGAGTTCCCGCTGGTCAATACTCAAAGAGGGAATAATTACAATATCAGCTTCACTATTATCAAATAGCTCGATAGTTTTCCAGCGATCGCGCAGAGTTGATTGCAGATTGCGAAACTTTTCAGTCTGCTCTAATTCAGAAACATCTAGTGTTGTCATAATCTCTACCTATCGCGATCCAAAAACTACTCTATTGTTCTGGTACATCCCAAGGCACTTCTTTGACAAGTCACTCATTTGGAGAAAATTAAATAATATTAATTTTCTTGTTCAAAAATTGAGTAGCTTGAGAAATTAGTTTCAACAAACCAGAGAAACTTGACAAAAAATCCTATAAGGTTCTGCGGAAATACCAGCTTAAATTAATATTAACGAAAATAGCAAGGACTATAGTGCGTATTTTGGCACTTATGAATGTTCAGGTAAAAATTTATATTGAAATTTATCGCTATATATTACAACCAGGACTTACACAAAATATGACCGAAAACTTTATTCCTACGTAGCAGTAATTCATGTAGGCGCAAAGCGGCTAATCTGCCAGAACGCTAAGAGCGAACCCGCAGGGTATTACTGCTACTTTTGTTATCTTTTGCCTAAGTCCTGACAACAACAAATAGTTATAGATAAATTTGGTAATTACAGTACTTTGCAAGTAAAGGAGTATCCTACCTGCCCTTGTCTACCCCATTGAGACAAAATCTCCTGTATTATCGTTGAAATTGATTTTATGTCTTAAGGGTGAGCAAATTTCAGCTTGGTTTATCTCTGGAGACCGATAAAGTCTTGCATCATACATAGTTTACTTAAATACAGATGAAAAGTACAAATCCTTCATCATATGAGAGTTGTGTACTTGTTTTTCGTGGTCAGATGAATAACCTGTGTCAGGTGTGAGGAGAAATCAGGCCAGCCGCGTACAATTATTATTATTAATAAGTACGTTTGGTAAGCACTCGTTGTGTAAAAGCCTAAAATTGCAAAGGCAAGTGGGAGCCAAAGCAAAAAATAAACCTTGGGTTGAATATTCGATCCAAGGTTTACTTTTGGAAATAGGGAAATGGGATGAGAAGAATTAGTAATACAATGCCCAATTCCCAGTAAATATTCAATTACCAAAACAAGACTTATGCCCAAATCAAAAGAGCAAAAACTACAACCGCCACAACAACAACAACCACCAGGTAAAGAATCAGAAATGACGCCAAAACCCAAAGCTGATGATGCTCAGTATCAGGGTAGTGGCAAGTTACAAAATAAAGTAGCATTAATTACGGGTGCAGATAGTGGTATTGGTCGCGCCGTAGCGATGTCTTCGACAAGCCGCTTCGCGTCTACGCATATGCTAAAGAAGGCGCAGATGTGGCGATTCTTTATCTTAACGAACACGACGATGCCAAAGAAACAAAACATTTGGTAGAAAAACAAGGGCGGCGTGCAGTAACTATAGCAGGTGATATTGGCGATGAAAACTTTTGCCAGCAAGCCATACAGCAAACAATTGGTGAGTTTGGCAAACTCGATATTCTCATCAACAACGCCGCCGAACAACATCCCAAAGAAAGTATTGAGGAAATCACCAAAGAGCAATTAGAGCGAACTTTTCGCACTAATATATTCTCAATGTTCTTCATGACTAAAGCTGCACTCAAGCACTTACATGAAGGCAGTTCTATCATCAATACCACATCGGTTACAGCTTATAAAGGTAATCCACAACTACTAGATTATTCTTCAACAAAAGGTGCGATCGTTGCCTTTACTCGTTCCTTATCACAAAGCTTAGTATCGAAAGGAATTCGTGTTAACGCTGTGGCACCGGGCCCTATTTGGACACCTTTAATCCCCTCAACTTTTCCCGAAGAGAAAGTTGAAACTTTTGGCAAGCAAGTACCAATGCAACGAGCCGGACAACCAGAAGAAGTTGCACCTAGCTATGTATTTTTAGCATCAGATGACGCTTCTTATATGTCTGGTCAAGTATTACATGTTAATGGTGGAGAAGTTGTCAACGGCTAAATTAAAAAGTTAGTCATTAGTCATTAGTCATTGGTCATTCGTGATAAGTGAATCACAAAGAACAAAGTCCAAAGTATCTTGTGATTTTTGAGGGCGTCGTAACTTAATACGAGAGGACAAATGACTAATGACAAATAAATAACCACTCTTAAAGATACCCTAATGTTCCTCCATTAGGGAGAGGATTTGATATTTAAAAATTGATAATATACCTAGTAGCAAACGTTTAACAAAAAATAAGTATCTCTATGGCATCTCCTACACCATTGCATGGTACAGAACTAGTAGATTGTGCTAGAGCAAATGCCAAGCAAGGAATTGAAACTGCTGCTTATCAATGTGGCTATGGTGAAGATCTCAACAAATTTGCGCGAGAACTCAGGCAAGCTTGCGAAGAAATGAATTTGCAAGTAAAGGAACTTAGCGAACTGATTACTGAGCAGGATTTGATATTGCAATTGGGTACTGGCGAAATCGTTGCTCCAGATACGGCATCAGAATTGTAAAATTTAGAAATAAAAATTTAGGAGTTAGGAGTTAAGAATTAACAAATTTTAACTCCTAACTCCTAATTCATAGCTCATAGCTCATAACTTTAAAATTACCCGTGCCAAATTGAAGTAAATCAAAACGCCGAGTACATCAACTGCTGTGGTGATGAATGGTGCTGACATTAATGCCGGATCTAAACGCAGAAAACGAAATAGAAAAGGCAGTGCTGAACCGGAGACAGAAGCTAAAATAGAAATCGCTACTAGACTAGTGCCTACAGCGATCGCTACTTCTAATCGTCCTTGCAAAAAGTAAGCCCACACAGTAGCGATGGTACCTAACATTCCTCCTAATAAAGCACCTGCGATCGCCTCTCGTCCAATTACTTGCAATGAACCAAGCGATCGAATTTCATCGGTGTTCATCCCGCGAATTACAACTGTGGAAGACTGGGCACCTACGTTACCACCAGTACCAGTAAGTAAGGGGATAAATGCTGTCAGTGCTACCACTCTTGCTAAGATATCTTCTTGGGATTTAATAATCGTTCCTGTGACGGTATTGGTTAAAAGTAAAACCAATAACCATAAAACCCGCTTCCGAGCAACTTCTAATAAATTCATCTGAAAATAGTTGTCGCCCCCAGACTGCACGCCACCACCCAAGGCATAGATATCTTCGGTGGTTTCTTGTTGCAGAATATCAATCACATCATCAACAGTAACAATACCTACTAGACGCTGTTCTCGATCTACCACAGGCACAGCCAAAAAATCGTATCTTTGGATTAATCTGGCAACTTCTTCTTGGTCTGTATCGGTGTGGACAAATATCACATCACGCGTCAGAATTTCGCCGATAATTTCCTCTGGCTGAGATGTCACCAATTCCCGCAACGATACAATTCCTGTTAACCGCCTTGCCGCATCGGTGACATAAAGATAATAAATCATCTCACTGGCATTAGCTAAGTTGCGAATTCGCTCTAGAGCCTGGGATACTGTCAAGTTTTCTTTGAGCGAAATGAACTCTAGAGTCATGATTCGCCCAGCAGTATCAGCCTCATAGCCCAGTAATAGGGCTGTAGCTTGGCGTTCTGCTGGACTTAGTTGTTCTAGGAGGCGATTAACGACTTTTGCCGGTAACTCATCAAATAACCTCGCTCGGTCATCCGACGACATTTGATCGACAATATCACGGACTTCCTGACTTTTAAGTTCCTCAATTAACCGTTCTTGAACGGTGTAGTCGAGATACTCATAAACCTCGATAGCTTCATCCTTAGAAAGCAAGCGAAAAGCCAAAGCGTGCATCGCTTCTGGCAAACCCTCAATTGCCTCGGCAATATCCGCAGGCTGCACAGGTACGAGAATAGCTTTTGCTCCCTGCAAGTCGCCTGCTTCTAGGAGCATTTGCAGCTGAGTCCGCACTAAATCCCGCAATTCCCTGCGTGAGACATTCTGGAGGGTAGAGTTTAAATTGTTTGTCTCAGTCAAAGTTCACTTTCCTCAGCCAGTTTGAACAAGGTTGCTGCCATTAGTCTAGGGGAAAGTGGGGATGTAGAACGTCAAACTTTTGATTTTTCCCAACTTGAGCTAATTAAAAGCTTTTATCAACTAATTATATTTAACTGCCAGAGGCGCGATCGCTGTTACTTCAGTACTTTACTAACTCTTGTAACAAAGATTTAGTTTTCGAGTCAAAATGAAGTAAAAGATAAATAATACTTTTTTAAATCTTTAAATATACAAAATTTCTTTATGAAATTTTCATATAAATATTATTTTACAAATAAAAAAACATGAGAATATTCTATATATGCGTCATTTATATTTAAAAATCATCAAAAGTTTGATATACCTTTAAAAATCCATACTTAATGTGAATATTTAAACAAACTTGCATAAAAAACATAGACATAATACGGTCATGTAGTGTCAAATGTTCAATTGATTGAACTAATCAATGCATCTAAGTACAAAAGCGAGGAATTGGAACGCTACTTACGTATATACTTACTTTGATGGAGTGCTGGCTTCTTTGTGTAACAATCTCATATGATTGCATATCAGATTAAATTATCAATTGCTCATGCGACCAAACTGAATTAACACACATCATAGAATCTGAAATTTCTAGAAAACAAAGTTTAATCATGGCTAACGCCTAATTTAACTAGTCTCTAGTATTTCTAGTCAAACATATTTTCCTATATATCTGTTTGCTTTTAATAGAGATATAGGAAGATTTGTTGCTCCATTGTGCTTGATTTTTAACTTGTAATAAATACACAGCAAAGGAGCGGATTCAATGGGTAAAAGAAGAGATGGCAAAAATGTGCATTAGCATTGATTAATATATAAAGAAGTAAGTAAATTTAGTTAGGGTGACTACACATTTTCGTGCAAAACATTCAATTAAAAACTAATCCCAAACATTGATTATGGCATTAGTTTTAGCTCTATTATGAGGCATATATATCAATGGACAATTTACAGAATCAAAATAATCCACTTTCTTCAACATCTACAAGTACACCAATTTCTGGTCAATCATCTCTAGCAGCCTTAGATCAAGCGCAACCAAGTCTATTGGGTGGGTCTAGCAACCTCATTTCTCAGGGAAATGGACTCAAAGCAGAATACTTTGACAACGCTGATTTTACCAACCTGAAGCTAACTCGTACTGATAGCACAGTGAACTTTTTGTGGGGTAATGGTTCTCCAGATGCGCTCATCGGTGCAGATACCTTCTCGGTGCGTTGGACCGGTCAGGTAGAAGCTAAGTACAGCGAGACTTACAACTTCTACACCAGAAGCGATGATGGCGTGCGGTTGTGGGTAAATAATCAATTGGTGATCGATAAGTTTGTCAATCAATCGCCTACAGAATATACTGGTTCCCTCGCCCTAGTGGCAGGTCAAAAGTATGATATTAAACTTGAATACTTCGACAATACTTACTCTGCCCTTTCTCAACTATCTTGGTCAAGCAACTCTCAAGCCAAAGAAATTATTCCTCAGTCCCAACTTTATACTCCGGTAAGTACGCCTGTCGGTAATGGCAACGGACTCAAAGCAGAATACTTCGACAACGCTGATTTTACCAACCTGAAGCTAACTCGCACAGATAGCACAGTGAACTTTTTGTGGGGTAGTGGTTCTCCAGATCCCCTCATTGGTGCAGATACCTTCTCGGCGCGTTGGACAGGTCAGGTACAAGCTAAGTACAGCGAGACTTACAACTTCTACACCAGAAGCGATGATGGCGTGCGGTTGTGGGTGAATAATCAATTGCTGATTGATAAGTTTGTTAATCAATCAGCCACAGAATATAGTGGTTCCATCGCCCTCGTTGCAGGCCAAAAGTACGATATTAAACTTGAGTACTTTGACAATGCTTACTCTGCCGTTTCTCAACTATCTTGGTCAAGCAACTCTCAAGCCAAAGAAATTATTCCTCAGTCTCAACTTTACAGTCAGGTGAGCGCACCTGTAAATAATGGTAACGGACTCAAAGGAGAATACTTCGACAACGCTGATTTTACTAACCTGAAGCTAACTCGCACAGATGGCACAGTGAACTTTTTGTGGGGTAGTGGTTCTCCAGATCCCCTCATTGGTGCAGATACTTTCTCGGTGCGTTGGACAGGTCAGGTACAAGCTAAGTACAGCGAAACTTACAACTTCTACACCAGAAGTGATGATGGTGTGCGGCTGTGGGTAAATAATCAACTGCTGATTGATAAGTTTGTCAATCAATCAGCCACAGAATATAGTGGTTCCATTGCCCTAGTAGCAGGTCAAAAGTACGATATTAAACTTGAGTACTTCGACAATGCTTACTCTGCCGTTTCTCAACTATCTTGGTCAAGCAACTCTCAAGCCAAAGAAATTATTCCTCAGTCTCAACTGTATTCATCAGTTCTGCCAACTACTATCACCTTAAGCACATCTCCCACTAGTGTGAACGAAGGTGATGGCAATGTGACGGTTTCTGTACTTAGAAGTGGTGATTTAAGTGGTACATCTTCGATTCAGTATGCTACTTTAAGTAACACTGCAACAGCAGGAGATGACTACGCCAATGGTGGGGAAGAAATAGGCGGGACACTTACCTTTGCACCAGGAGAAAGTAGCAAACAGATAGTTATTCCGATCTTTGATGATTTATTAGCGGAATCAGATGAGAATTTTAGTGTGGCTATCGATCAGCCAGAGGGTGCAACGCTAGGAATTCAAAGAACTCTCGGAATCACGATTAAAGATAATGATAGCCAAGGTCTGAATTTCACTCAGCCAGTAGTTAATGAAAATGCTGGTACTGCGACGGTAACAGTTACAAGAAATAATGCTTCGGCAGCGGCTAGTGTAAACTATACAACTGCGGATGGAGCTGCTAAAGCTGGATCTGACTATGTGGCTGTAGCTGGAACCTTGAACTTTGCAGTAGGAGAAACCAGTAAGAATATTTCCATTACCCTCAAAGATGATTCCGTTACAGAAGCGGATGAAGCGTTTATTTTGAAGTTTAGTAACGCAGTTGGGGTGTTACTGCCTATTACTCAGACGACTGTGACTATTGCCGATAATGACTTAGGTGACTTTCAGAGAAAAACTGTAGTTTCTGGGTTGACTACACCTATAGACTTTGGCTGGTCAGCTAACGACGATCTGATGTTCATTGCCCAGAAAGATGGGGTAGTGAAGGTGTTCAACACTGGTACGGGTGTCTTAGAATCAAAACCATTTATTGATATTTCATCGCAGGTAAATAACGTATCCGATCGCGGGTTGTTAAGCTTGGCCGTACATCCAGATTTTGGCAAGACTCCCAATGGCAAGAACTATGTTTACCTGTTGTTTACCTACGATCCAGTAGAAACAAATAAAAACGATCCCAAAAATAATCCCAATAGCACCTTAGACGATCCCGATAAGCGGGGTAACCGTGCAGCACGGCTAATTAGAGTCACAGCCGATCCCAACACTGGTTACAAAACAGCGATCGCTGGCAGTGCAGTTATACTAGTAGGCAAAAATAGCGTTTGGGATTACATCAGTCGCCCAGATAAAGACAGCACATTCGTCGATCCTAACGATGAAACCAAGAATGAGGCACCATCAGGTATTTTAAACAAAACCACTGGCAAATTGTTTGCCAACGCCGACGAATATGTAAAAGCTCTGAAAACTGGCAACATCCTCAACGTCCAAGATTTCGCAGCAACTGATAGTGCAACTCACTCTGGTGGTAGTGTACGCTTTGGTAACGACGGGACTCTATTCGTTAGTTTTGGTGATGGTACTTCCTACAACCGAGCAGATATTCGAGCAGCTCGCGTCCAAGATATCGATAATTTATCTGGTAAAATCCTGCACATTGACGCTATTACCGGCCAAGGTTTAGCAAGTAATCCTTTCTACAACGGCGATCCCAACAGCAATCGTTCCAAAGTTTATGACTTAGGTTTGCGTAATCCCTTCCGCTTCACCGTCAATCAAAACACTAATGTTCCTTTTATCGGCGATGTGGGCTGGTACAAGTGGGAAGAAGTCAATGTTGGCGGCCCAGGCAAAAACTTTGGCTGGCCATTCTATGAAGGTGGTGTTGGCCCAGATGGCAAGCTCATCAACATCAAACAAAACGCCTATTCCAATCTCGATATAGCGAAGGAGTTTTATGATAGTACATCCGTTACAGCACCAATTTACGCCTACGATCACTTAACCGGTTCTACTTCTGTGGGCGTCGGTACTTTTTACAGTGGTGGTAGCTTTAATAATGCTTTAATGATCTTCAATCCCAGTAAAGGAAGTATCACTGCTTTAACATTGGACAACCAAAACAAAGTTATTGGAACTACACAGTTTGCTTCCGATTTAGGCGCACCTGTGAGCGTTCAGGCTGGAGATGATGGCAAGTTGTATTATGCAGACTTGATCTCAGGTAAGATTGACAGCTGGACACCTGTTTAAACTAGGTAGGCACTGGGGATTGGGGAGCAGAGGAGAGTTTTTGTACAAGTTCTTTCTCCTTTGCACCTCTGCCCCATGCCTAATGCCCCATGCCCCATGACCAATTCAAGATAACTTTGTGATAAATCCCAACAATTTTTTAGTAGTTGATGTCAGGAGTGTACGACGATAGGCGTCAGCTGCTTTTTTAATTGCTTCGGCTTGGGTGGGGTAAGGATGAATTACACTGCTTAACTTACTCAAGCCGATTTTATTTACAATTGCTGTGGTGACTTCTGATATCATTTCGCCGCCGTGACGGGCGACAATGGTTGCACCGAGAATTTCATCAGCACCTTTTTTGTGGTGGATTTTCAGAAATCCTAATTCTTCGCCATCAGCGATCGCTCGGTCTACACTACTAAAAGGAATGGTAATAGTTGTTACCTCAATCCCCAACTTTTGCGCCTCGTGTTCGTACATTCCCACGTGGGCAATTTCCGGGTCGGTGTAAGTTACCCAGGGCATTACTAAGCTACTGAGTTTGCTACG
This sequence comes from Nostoc paludosum FACHB-159, assembly GCF_014698835.1. Lineage (GTDB taxonomy): Bacteria > Cyanobacteriota > Cyanobacteriia > Cyanobacteriales > Nostocaceae > Nostoc > Nostoc paludosum. Next base: position 119,125 of record NZ_JACJTU010000022.1, read on the forward strand.
TCCCAAGCCAAAGGGAGAAAACAGGGTATTCTTAATGACAATCCGCGCAGCTGCATCGGCAGCGTGGGTAAATTTCCATTTCATGCAGATATCGCCAGCTGCATAGATTTTGGGATTGGTTGTTTGCAGGTAATCATTAACTTTTACACCTTCACGCTTGTCATATTCCACGCCTGCTGCTTCTAAATTGAGATTTTCTACATTTGGAGCGCGTCCCGTACCGACTAAAATTTCATCTACTGTCACAGAATCTCGATGACCGTTAGAAGAAAAGTAAAGCCGTTTCCCCTCGGTGACTGTTACCACTTCTTCTAATTTGGAATTCAATACTAAGCGAATTCCTTCGTTAATGAAAACCCTTTGCAGAATTTTAGCGGCTTCGGCATCTTCTTTATTGAGAATTTGAGAACCGCTATGAAAAAGTACCACCTCACAACCCAAACGCCGGAAAGCCTGCGCCAATTCGCAACCAATGGGGCCGCCACCAATTACCGCCAAACGTTCCGGTTGTTGAATTAAAGAAAAAACCGTTTCATTGGTGAGATAACCTGCTTGTTCGAGTCCGGGAATTGGAGGTTGTGCGGCTCTTGCTCCGGTTGCAATTACAGCTTTTTTAAATCGGAGAGTTTTACCATCAACTTCCACAGTATTTTTACTGGCAAAGCGACCGCTACCTAAGAAGACATCGATACCCAAATTTTGAAATCGTTCTGCTGAGTCATGAGGACTGATATCAGCTCTGATGCGGCGCATTCTAGCCATGACTTTGGGAAAATCGACATCTATATTATGTTGGGAAATATTAACTCCCAAGTTTTTAGCATTCCAAATTTCGCCAACTACGCGAGCAGAACGAATCACAGTTTTAGATGGTACGCAACCAACATTTAAGCAATCTCCACCCATGAGATGCTTTTCAATTAATGCTACTTTTAAACCCAAATTCAGACCTGCTGCGCCTGCTGCTGCTACTAAACCGGCTGTACCAGCACCAATTACTACCAAGTCGTAAACATCAGCAGGTTGGGGATTGACCCAATTTGGCGGATGGACGTAAGATACTAACTTTTGGTTATACTCGTCCATTGGGCGAACAGTGACTCTCTGGAATTCGGAATTGGTCATTAACGAAACCTCATTTGAAAAGATAAATTTGTTAATGGGAATTTAATTAGAATTACATGTTTGTACTGTTTTATCGGTTTGAGAGTTGACAAATAATCTGGTTTTTGGAGTAGGAAGAAGTTTTTAAACGCAAAGAGAAGTCGGAGCGGCGGCTTCCGCCGATCTGAACTTCGGTGGGGACGCTAAGTAAGCGCAGAGGTACGCAGAGGTAAGGGAAGAGAGGACAGAAGCTATGAAATTTCTTCTTCTAAAGCTTTGCGGGCAATCCGGGTGATATAAATTGTAACGGCGACTGTGGCAATCAAACCGACAATTCGGATTGTCCATTGTAAAGTAGGGTTGGTGGGTTGAGTCTGAGTGCCAATTGTGGCAAGATTACCTGCAAGGGAACCAATATAAACATACATGATGGTTCCGGGAATCATGCCTACGGAACCGATAAAGTAATCTTTGAGGGAAACTCCTGTGATGCCGAAAGCATAGTTTAATAAATTGAAAGGAAATATGGGCGAGAGTCGCGTTAGCAGGACGATTTTTAATCCTTCTGTGCCAACGGCTCTATCTATGGCGGTAAATTTTTTATTATCGGCAATTTTTTGAGCAACCCAGTTCCTTGCTAAATAACGTCCGACTAGGAAAGCAGCTGTGGCGCCAAGGGTTGCACCAATGAAGACGTACAAAGAACCCCAAACTACGCCAAAGATAACGCCAGCACCTAAGGTAAGAATAGAACCTGGGAAGAAAGCGACGGTGGCGATAATGTAAATTGCAATAAAAGCGATCGCTCCCATAGTACCAAGGCGATCGATCCACTGCAACGCATCTCGTAAAATTGCTTGGGGATTAAAAAAATTGGTATTCACAGATTCTTGTGCTAAAGCAAAGTCTGTATTTAACAAAAACGCAAAGCCAAATACTACTAATATTAATCCAATCCATCTCAAACTCCTCATTCTCTCTGCGCCTCTGCGTCTCTGCGTGAAAAAAATCATCTTCCAAACCCAAAAATTAAAAAAATCAAATCTCATAATTCCTAAATATTATTCTAAAAATAAATCCATTTACTCTAAACGATTTGTTTTTGTTATTTCTATACTTTGAGCTAAGGCTTTTTGAGCAATTTTGGTAATATAAACAGTCACAGCAACCGTAGCAACTAACCCAACTCCTTGCATTATCCATTCCCAAATTTGAGTTTCTGATGTTCTTGGTTGATGAGATGTGTTAATCATGGCAAGATTCCCAGCTAAAGAACCGATATAAACGTACATTACAGTACCGGGAATGATGCCAAAAGAACCTAATATATAATCTTTGAGAGAAACCTGTGTAACTCCAAAAGCATAATTCAATAAATTGAAAGGAAAGATGGGAGATAGACGAGTTAGCAAAACAATTTTCCACCCTTCTTTTGCAACTGCTAAATCAATTGCTTTAAATTTAGGATGTTTATCCATTTGTTGACAAATCCAATTCCGTGATAAGTGGCGTCCAATCAGAAAAGCTAACGTAGCTCCAATTATGGCAGCAATTAATACGTATATTGACCCCCAAAATACTCCGAATAGGCAACCACCTTTAAGAGTTAATAGGGAACCTGGTATAAATAATAATGTAGCCAAGTTGTAGATGACTATGTAGGCAATAGGGCCGAAGATACCAAGACTCTCAACCCAAATAATTAAGGTATGTAAAAGTCCTTGAATGTTTAACTGTTTAGCTCCAATTATAAGAGCGATAACTAAGCAACTTAGTAGTAATAGTTTAAGTTTGGAATTGAATAAGGGCTTGTTCATTTTGAAAAATTTGACCTTCTGAGGCTCGACGTTGACCTTCTGAGGCTCGACGTTGACCTTCTGAGGCTCGACGTTGACCTTCTGAGGCTCGACGTTGACCTTCTGAGGCTCGACGTTGACCTTCTGAAGCTCGACGTTGACCTTCTGAGGCTCAACGTTGAAACTTACAAGTCTAGTCCAATCCCACTAAGATATACTACTGATATGAAAAACAGCTTAAATTCTCTTAAATTTTTCTCCCCGATACCAGCGACGAATTCGCGCGGGTGAAACACCGAGAAAATAAGCAATAATTACTATTTGATTGACTAGCGTAGTTTTAAACACTCCCTTTTGCAACCATCTACGGGCTGAGGTGACAACTGGTGTAGAGATAATTGCAATACGTCCTTTTACTTTTAAACGACGCATCAGTTCAAAGTCTTCCATGATAGGCAATTCAGGAAAACCACCAATTTCTTGAAATACTGCTTTACTGAGAAAAATTGCTTGGTCGCCATAAGGCATTTGGCAAAAATGCGATCGCCACTTTACACCAAACTCCACCCATCTTAAACTCAAAAGCGACGCATCAATCCGTAAGTTAAATGCACCAGCCACAGTCCCAGGTTGTTGTAGTGCCGTGCAAATCATCTCATCAAACCCAGCAGGTAAACGGGTATCTGCATGAAGAAATAGCAAAATCTCTCCACTAGCTGCTACAGCACCCGCGTTCATTTGCACAGCCCGACCGGGAGATGATGAGATAACTTTGACACCTAAGGACTGAGCTATTGCCGCAGTATCATCGCTAGAGCCACCATCTACGACGATAACTTCTATATTTATACTGTTTTTTGTTGTAGCAATTGCTTCTTTAATATTCCCTGCTTCATTAATAGCCGGAATGATAATAGAAATTTTAGCTGCGTCAATATTCTCACTCATGATTGCTGAGTTTTACGTTGGTTCACCCACCGTGCTGCTTCAATAGCAGATGTGAACCGCATAGACACTCCAAAAACCCGTACTTCTCCCGTATGCGGATTTGTTACTTTGAGGAACTGCTGAGGCCGGACATTAGTTCCTTCTTTAACGACACGCAACAACTTATATTCTTCCCAAGAGTCAATTTCGACTGCGTTCATTTTTTCAAATAACTTTGTCCAGGCTATATCATCGAGTTGACGCTTCTTGCGTTGTAGGTTTATTTTACCGTGATGTGCATCCAGGGTATACTCATCTGCAAAGGCTACGGCAGGTGTATCTTCGCCGTGGAGATGGTTGTTGCTATCAATATTAATTGTGGTGGCACGGTTGGAAATAATGGCGATATTCTTAAAGAAGAAAGTCCAACCGCAATTTTTAACAAACTCTTCTAATATTAATAGTTGATTTTGAAATTGCTGGTATTTTAAACTATGAATACAAAAGTCAAAATAACTGCATCCTGCAATTAAAGTTTCAGGTTTGCGGCAGGAAGAGAATATATTTTTAATTAAGTTGCTCCCACTACGGCTGGCTACGTCTACGCCTTTGCCAAAATCTTCCTCCAAAATATCTTCCCACTGTATTTTTAGCTGTTCTTGCAGTAACTTTGCATACTCTGTTGCCAGATTATTTTCAAATAATAAATGTAAATTTTTTTGTAAATCAACAGGTACTCGCACGAGCAAATGTGAGTGCAAATTCCTGTAGATTCTGCTCCAGAATGAACTATCTATGACATCATTGAGGATTGTCTCGGAATCAACTTTGATTAAATTCCAGATGTAAGCGATCGCAGTGTTAGGACTATCAACGATAATTATTTCAGGTTCGGTCAGTTCGAGTGCAGTGTATATTGCTCGAACTGCATCTGTAGCGTGTTGTTGGTTAATGCGTTCGGTCGATAGTCCAATATGTTGCCATTTTTCTCGACATTGGGATATGAATGTACGTTGTTTTGGTGTGAGATTGTCGGCGGACATAGCAGATACGCGATACAGTAGCTATTTTGTATTAAAGCAGGTTAACTGAAAAATAGCTCAAACTATATTAAGTAAGTTAATTTGAATAATAAACGAGCAAACAATTTAGTTAAATTTGATACTATTCCAAGGCTAGTTATTATGACAGCGATCGCCATTAAATTAAACTCCATCATCCAACTCACCGACAACCAATTTTATCAACTCTGTCGGGAAAATCCTGAAATCAAATTTGAACGCAATGCAGCGGGAGAACTTCTCATCATGTCACCCACAGGCGGAGAAACAGGAAATCATAATATTGAAATTGGCGCAGATTTTGTGTTTTGGAATCGTCAAACTCAGTTAGGTATTTGCTTCGATTCTTCCACCTGCTTTAAATTACCTAATGGTGCTAACCGTTCTCCTGATGTCGCTTGGATTAGAAAAGAACGCTGGGATGCACTTACACCTGAACAAAAAGAAAAGTTCCCGCCAATAGCCCCAGATTTTGTTTTGGAGTTAATGTCACCCAGCGATGCTTTGCGAGAAACTCAAGAGAAAATGCAGGAATATATCGATAATGGAGTCAAATTAGGCTGGTTAATTAATCCGAAAATGCGGCAAGTAGAAATTTATCGTTTTGGTCAACCAGTGGAAATATTAACATCTCCACAAGAATTGTCAGGCGAAGACATTTTACCAGGATTTATTTTAAATTTACAAATAATCTGGAGATAAATATTTATTATTTTTAATTTAGCAACCAAAAATATAAAATTATAAAAACAGGGAGTTCAGATTACTCTTAGCTCCCCAATAAATTTTATTTACTCGCTGAAAAATTACGCTCTGACAGCTTCCTCCACCGGGTAAAATACCTTAGTTGTTGATATCTCTTTAATGACTCGTTCGCAATTAATCTTCTAGGTGTTTTACTAGATTTAGATTCTGTCTGTTTTGTATCATGTTCAACACTTCCCCAAGTTTCAGGTAGAAGGTTCACCCAAGAAATAGGTACAGAAACAACATCCAAAGTTTCACCGTCTTGAAATACTTCTAAAATATATCCAGGTTCTTGTTGAGTTTTAGTAGGAGGTAGATAATCCAATACAACCCCTCTATTGCCAATTTTTACAGGGCTGTTAGGAACATCTTGCTTTAGTTCTACCCACTGAAATAAGCTAGCTGTTATCATTGCTTAACTCTCCTGTAACCTATCAGGTTTTAATGTTATAAATCTCACAAATTCTGTTCCTTCATCTTCTTGCCAAATAGTAATTACTTTGATTAATCGACCATTAGGCCCAGACCATTCACTTCTAACTTCAAACTGAGTCCCCCAATCAGTAAGGGTGACTTTTGCAATTTCAGAACCTTCTACAGCCTTTATTATATCGTTCTTAAGAAGTTCCCAGTTGTCAAGGTTATATCCTGCTAAAGCTAGATATCCTGATTTATCACTTTTAGGTTGATAAACAAGTAGGTATTTAGTTATTTTTTCATCTTGAACTATTAGACATGACGGCATTTTCATAAATTTAATTTATAAAAATAGGGAATCAAGATTACTCTCAACTCCCCAATAAATTTTACTTGCTAGCTGAAAACCTACGCTCCAACGGCTTCCTTCGCAGCGTATAAAACCTCAGCACTGATTTCCTTGAAACCTCGTTCGCGGGCAAATTTTTCAGTGTTACGCTTCACTTTCCCGCGCACAAATCCAGGGATTTTATTCAATTCTGCTTGACCATCTTTTGTCCAACTCAAATCAGAATCAGCAGAAATTCCTTTAGTAATTACTTCCTTAGTATCATGACCTCCAAAGATTTCTAACAGATGATCTTCCATTCCTAAAGTGAAGGAATTGTAGATTAAATCTGTAATTTGATTTGTACCTTCGTAACCCATAAATGGTTTGTAACCAATGGGGAAATTTTGGATGTGGATGGGTGCAGCAATTACGCCGCAAGGAATATCCAAACGCTTACCAACGTGGCGTTCCATTTGGGTGCCGAAAATCGCAGAGGGTTCGACGCGGGCGATCGCATCCCCAATTGCGCCATGATCGTCTGTAATTAGCACTTCATCGCAATATTCGCTTACCTGTTCGCGGAACCAGTCGGCATCATATTTGCAGTAGGTTCCAGCCCAAACTACGTGAATGCCCATTTCCCGCGACAAAATTTTGGTGATGGCTGCGGCGTGGGTGTTGTCGCCAAATACCACTGCTTTTTTACCAGTCAAGTTCTGACAGTCAATGGAACGGGAGAACCAAGCAGCCTGGGATACATGCAAAGTTTGCTCGTTGATGAAGTCTTCGTAGTTAACATCAGCACCTTGAGCGTTAATCACCTGCTGAATTTTCCGAATACAACGAGCAGTTTCCACTACACCCATTGGGGTAATGTCTACGTAAGGCGTTCCGAATTCTGCTTCTAGGTAACGAGCCGTAGCCAAGCCGAGTTCGCGGTAAGGCACCAGGTTAAACCAAGCTTGGGGCATTTTCTTCAATTGATGAACTGAAGCGCCTTCAGGAATTACCGTATTAACTTCAATTCCCAAGTCAGCCATTAACCGCTTGAGTTCGGTGGAGTCGTGCTGGTTGTGGAAACCAAGAGTAGAAATACCGATGATGTTAACGGATGGCTTTTCGGTTTTGCCTTCTGGCAATTCGCCTTTTTTGCGCGCTTTCTCAATGTAGAATTGCACAATTTGGTGCAGAGTGCGATCGGCTGCTTGGAGTTCGTTGTAGCGGTAGTGATTCACGTCCGCTAACATTACGTCGCCTTTGGCTTCTAGCTGCGCCCGTTCCACAAAGTTGTGCAAGTCTTCTTGCAAAATGCTAGAAGTGCAGGTGGGAGTTAACACAATTAAATCTGGGCGTTCTTCGGCGTCTTTGCGGGTGATGTTATCTACTACCTTTTCTTGAGAACCCCGTGCCAAAACATTGCGATCGACAACGCTAGTTGTTACTGGGGTGAAGTTCCTCTCCCGTTCTAGCATGGAGCGCATGACGTTGAAGTAGTCATCCCCCAGTGGCGCGTGCATGATTGCATGAACGTTTTTGAAAGAACTAGCGATTCTGAGAGTGCCGATATGGGCTGGGCCTGCATACATCCAGTAAGCCAATTTCATTTGTGTCTTCTCCCTTTCCAACTTAAATAACACGAAGTCCGATAAGCAGTGGACTATAAGTGCATGATTATTTATTCAATCGCTTTTGATTGTCGCAAAACTTGTATCTCTGATGAAGTAAAGACTTGTAAGGGTTTTCTCCGGAGTCCGTAGGCGTAATTATCGCTAAAATCTCCTTCCTGATTAGAATCTAGCTTCTGAATTTCACAATATTACTATTGCTTATTTAAAATAAATCTTAATTTTTCAGCAAATTTGTTTTCAATTCGGCGCTGTGTCTTAAACATCACCAATAATATAATATAGAGAAAATTTACACGAAAATTCAAAATACAGGAGAAGAATCTCCGACCTTCCTCTCCTGTATTCTGTTTAGATAAATTAACTAAGAGAGATGTTAGTTACTGCCGAAAAATTTCTACTTTTTCTAACACTACCTCTTGATTTGGGCGGTCTCTAGTTGTAGGTACATTAGCAATACTATTTACCACATCTAAACCTTCGACAACTTCACCAAAAACACTGTGTTTGCCGTCAAGATAAGGCGTTGGTACTTCTGTAATGAACCATTGCGAACCATTAGTACCAGGCCCCGCATTTGCCATTGAGAGGATACCTGCTTTAGAGTGTTTCAACTCTGGATGAAACTCATCTTCAAATCTGTATCCTGGCCCACCAGTACCCCAGCGGTTAGCCATATCCGGATAACGAGCCAGGGGATCGCCGCACTGGATCATAAAATCAGGAATGACTCGGTGAAAGCGAACCCCATCATAAGCAGGAGTACCCTTGAGAGATTGACCGGTTTTAGGGTCTTTCCAGTCGATTGTTCCGGTTGCTAGACCGACAAAATTTTTGACAGTGTTCGGGGTTTTTTCTTCCTCTAAACGTACTACAATTTCGCCCAAGGAAGTAATTAAACGAGCGTGAAGTTTGCCGTTGCCGGGAATATTAATTTCTGGAAAATTCATGAAGTATCCTAATGAATTAAAACTGCAATGATTTGAGCTATTATCAGCATTCAAGTTACAGGTTTACAGATTACCAAAAAAATCACCCAAAAAAAACTTAAAAAAAGAAGATTTTACTCTGGTAAATTAATGGCTGGATTGCGGCTAAAGAATCCTCTAGGTGCTAGTTTAAATCCAACTCGATGGACAGGCATCACAGGCCAATCTTCCGATCGCGGAATGTGAGTCACGCCCATTGTGTACCATAACACGATATCTTCACCCATCAACGATTCATCATCTGCAATATATTTAGGTAAACCCTCTCCTGGTTGAGTTTGATTAGGATAATCGCCGCCAGCATAAAGTTCGCCAGGTTTATATTTTGTTACCCAAACATGATGTGTGGCGAATTCTGCGCGTTCCCTGATTTTTGAGCCTTCTACAGGTAAAAAGGTAGAATTTCCTTCAGGCATCAGCATATATCCAGGCGCAGCGCCAAGAGCATTTTTTTTGTCTGCACTCACAATCATCCATTTTCGACTGTGCTTCATATCCAAATCGCCCACAGCAGCCGTTTCTTTAGCTAATGGTTTTTCTATCATTACCATTGCATTTCCTAAAGGATTTTTTTCATCCATTGGCAAAGCCTTAACGTTCATTTCCATTACAGAATTAGCTTTACCATCGATATCCAAATCTAGGCGATAGTTGAAAAAATGCTGGTGATTTACTCCGATAATATTTTTTGCCATTAGTTGACCATAGGAACTTTCTGGCAATTGTTTTTCGGCAGCTGTTCCCTGTGCCAAAACAATACCTGTTAATTCATTTTGTACTTCTAAAGTTCCATCTTGGCGAAAGATCCAATTAATGCCGTAATCGTAGTTGTCAATTGCCACTGTCATCGTCATCACTAATTCGCGATCGCGACGGACATCATTACGTTGAGTATTATACTCATAATGCTTCCAAAGCATTCCGTTATCGCGTTCGTAGATACCGATAACCCCTGGCATTTTGTAAGGTTCTCCCTGTTCATCAGCAAATATCGCATCTAACAAAAGACCGTTTTCCGGAATTTCCTTACCCAACTCCATCTTATTTGCTAATAAGCCAAGGTTATATTCTCCAACATCAAATGCATTTCTAAATGACCAAGTAGGCTCAGGATCGCCATAAGGAACTACCATTTCTGAGAGGCTAGCGCGGTATACAACTGGTCTGATATTTTCTCCATCTTTGTGCGTCACTTGGTAGAGCATTAAACCACTACGGGGATGCATTAAATAGCGAAAATTCCAACCTTGCCAGCTAATTTGATTATCATTAATTTGAAAACCTTTACCATTAGGTTGCAGAATTTTTAATGCTTTAGGCGATGAAAGTAATTTGCCTAATGATTTAATATCGTAGTTCCAATTTTCCTGAGAAAAAGGCACTTTTTTCCTATCAATAACACTGGCGATTTGGCCTGTGTTCAAATTGACCGTTGCTACCACTCCTTCAATTGGACTACCGTAATAATTCCAGCGTTCGCCTTTATAGTAAGATAACCCCCGACAAAGACGATTACCTGTTTTTTCTTCCTGTTCGCTCAGAATTCCTGGTGTCCACCAACTGATTTTGACTCGCTCAAAATCATTAATTCCCCGCCTTCGCATCGCCGCTTGCCATCGGGGATCGGCTTTAACTACCTCGGTTGCAAGTTCATATTCTGAATTAACGAGTGGAGGTTGGACAGAGGGTATTTCTTTCCAAGAATTTAAGGTTTTGCTTGTTAAATCAACAACTCCCTCGAAGGTTTTGTTTTGGGAACGCTCATAAATTACCAAAAAAGCTTTGCGCTGGAAAACTTTACCAGGTGTGAAATTTATAACTTCTTCTTTCTCTGGTTCTTGTAAACCAATAAGTGGAAAAACTGCCATTTCACTCAAATTTTTCTCTTTTTTAACAACTGAAACAGCTGTACTAATTTCTGCTTCAGTTAACGCACTTAGAGGATGGGAAATTGAAGCCTGCTGAGCAGATAATCTTCCCATTAATCCAAATGAGATAGAAATCACAATAATGATGGCAATAGCTAGCAAAAAAAAATACCTTAGCCGCTTAATCATCTTTTTCATGCTTACAAAAGATGTATAGTTATCTATTTCCAAGCGTAATCCTGAAAACCGATAAATTCAGAGGCTAAAGGTAAATTAATTTAGTAAGGAAGAAGTGGAGACTGGGAAGATGGCTAGATGAGCAGAATAACCAATGCCCAATGCCCACTTGCCCTGAGCGTTCGCGTAGCGTCTCGTAGAGAAGCCGAAGGGATGCCCCATGCCCTAATCTATGCAGAAACTAAACGACGTAAAGATTCAGCACGGCGTTTCGCAATAGAGTTATTGGGAGCAAATTTGAGTGCTTCTTCGTAAGTTTGTAATGCTTGAGTATTTAATTTTTTCTTCTCATAGGCATGACCGAGATTATTCAACGCTGTCACATAATCTGGTTTATATTTGAGGGCTTCTTTGTACTGACGAATTGCTAGGTCATATTGCTCTTGAATAAAGTAAGCATAACCCAGTCCATTGTAAATGGGGGCAATATTTTCTTCTCCCTCTTCTTGGGCAGTTTTCAGAGCTTTTTGAAATAATGCGATCGCCTGGGAATATAATTTTTTTTCAGAATAAATACTCCCTAACTCGTAATATTCTTGAGTCGTGCCCTTTTCTTTTTCTAGTTTCTTCCGTAACTTAGAAAAAGAGTTTTCAATCTTGCGAGTTTTGAAGATTTGGCGAAAAACACCCACAACTGTAAATGTGAGCAGACCTACCAAAATTGAGAGATAAACTACGGCTAGATTATTATCCATTGCCTGCAAATACAAATATTAAAAGTTGCTTCTGTATCTATTATCAGCCTATTGGGCAGATGAGGGAGATGAGGGGATAAGGGAGATCGAGCAGACAATTCTTAACTTCTAACTTTTCACTCCTAACTCCTAACTCCTAACTCCTAACTCTTAACTCAACACTCACTTATGGTAAACCCCAATATTTAACGCGTTGTTCGAGCCAACCTTCTGCTATGTAACGAGCGATCGCTTCGTTGACTCGTCGTCTTAATTCATCGTACTGCAATCCCTTGGGCATCACCACAGACAATGGTTCAGTTGATAGCTTGGTTGTTAGTAATCGATATTCTGGATATTGTTGCACCCAACCGCTCAGAACGCTAGCATCTGCGGCAAAGGCGACAACGGCATTATTTTCTATTTGCTCTCGCGCTTCTTGGTAGGAATTCACTCCTACTAACTCGGCGTTTGGCAAATAGTACCGTACTTTGGCAATTGTACTGGAGTTATTGAGTAGGGCAATTTTTTGTTTTGCCAAATCCTTTAACTGCTGCACAGTAGCATCTTTTGTAATTAATACAGTGCTATCTAAGTAATATGGAACACTAAAATTAACTACGCGGGCCCGTGAAGCTGTTGCTGTTACTCTAGCGATCGCTAAATCAACTTTCTTGTCTACAACTACAGACAAGCGATCGCGATTCGCTACGGGTTGAAATTTAACAGCATCTTTTTTACCTAGCAAGTCAAGTGCCAACTGCTGTGCCAAGTCAATTTCTAAGCCTTGCAAATTGCCGCTATCGTCTTTGAACCCCAAAGGACGTAAGTTATCTTTAACTGCAACAGTTAAATAACCCCGTCGCTGTATTTCTGGCATTTCGGCGGCAGAGGCGATTAATCCTGTGCCGACAAAGCAAAAGCAGCAAATCAAGATAATAGTAGCGGATAATACCAGATGTAACCGACTAATTACTTGCCATCTGTTACATCGGTTATTCATCCGTTACCACCTTTATCTTTTAGCTTGATTGGCTAATTCAGCAACTTTGCCGAAGCTTGCAGGATCGAGTACTGCTAGTTGCGCCAACATCTTGCGATTTAGTTGGATATCAGCTTTTTTCAAGTTACCGATCAACTGGCTGTAACTCAAGCCGTGTAGCCTTGCAGCAGCGTTGATGCGAGTAATCCACAGGCGACGAAAATCGCGCTTTTTCTTTTTGCGATCGCGATAGGCACTGCGTAGCGCCTTCATGACTTGTTGGTTGGCAGTTCTAAACAGAGTTGAGTGGGAACCGCGAAAACCTTTAGCTAATTTGAGAATTTTATTGCGGCGTTTGCGAGCTACGTTACCGCGTTTTACCCGTGTCATAACTTAATTCCTGAAGGACTTACAAATATGGGAGCATCAAGCGCACATTATCTTCATCGCGTTCGTGTACAAGTGTAGTCTTGGACAAGTTACGCTTTTTGTTGGAAGTTTTGTGTTCTAAAAGGTGGTTTTTGAAAGCTTTGCGACGGACGATTTTGCCGCTGCCGGTGGCACGGAATCGCTTCGCTGCTGCTTTACGAGTCTTGAGTTTAGGCATTGTCTAGCTTTAATTCGACACAATCCCTCATTATATACTATAAATTTAAAATTAAAGTCGTTGCAAACCCGACAGAGTAGACACCAATGCAGTCTTAGGGAAAACTCCCAAGACTGCGCTTTGCTTTTGCGTGGCATCGGAACTTATCTATGCAAGAGACTCCATCAGTTGCACTCACCCCAAGCAATGAAAATATATTTTCCCTATCTGAATGCGACATCAACTGCGACTTATATAGCAGTCCTAAATCATTTGTGAAAATTATATATCTCTTTGTTCTTTCTTACCTTTGCGTCCTTTGCGTCCTTGGCGGTTCGTTTCCTTATCCATATTTTTCACGACTCATTTAGGATTGCTATAGTCGTTGATGCAATATGAAATAATATTTTTAGAACATCCTCTAAATTCAATTAGGGACGAGAAGAAAGAGATTTTTGATTGATAGATTCAGGCATAAAGCCATAAGAATCTCGAACCAAATAAAGTGGGCGTCCTTTTACTTCGTCATAGACGCGTCCGAGATATTCACCTATCATCCCAAGACTTAAAAGTTGCACTCCGCCCAAAAAAAGCACTGCTACCATTAAAGAAGCATAACCAGGAATATCAATGCCGAATAGCAAAGTCCGAATTACTAAAAAACTAGCATAGAAAAATGAAATTAAAGATATAGTCAGGCCAAGGTAACTCCAAACCTTTAAGGGTATTAAACTGAATGCAGCAATCCCATCAATCGCGAAGTTCCAAAGTCTCCAATAATTCCACTTAGTAGTTCCCTGATAACGTTGAGGGCGATCGTATAATATTGAAGTCTGCTTAAAACCAACCCAAGCAAACAAACCCTTCATAAAACGATTCCGTTCTGGCATTTGTTTGAGAGCATTGACTACACGTCGGTCTAATAAGCGAAAATCCCCAGTGTTCGGGGGAATTGGAGTGTGACTCAACTTACCTATAGTTTGATAGAAAGCACTAGCAGTAAAACGCTTAATCCAACTTTCTCCTTGACGTGAGCGACGAGTTCCATAAACCACATCATAACCTTCACGCCATTTAGCAATTAGCTGTTCAATTAATTCGGGTGGATCTTGAAGATCTGCGTCAATTGGGACTACTGCTGCACCTGTTGTATAGTCAATACCAGCTGTTAGAGCAATTTCTTTGCCAAAGTTACGGGACAAGTTAACTACCTTAATTGCAGGGTTACGGTAATGATGTTCAACCAAAAATTTCAGAGTATTATCTTTACTACCGTCATTCACACAAACAATTTCATATTTCATGTTTAAACGAACTAATACTGATACTAATCGTTCAAACAGGTAGTCTATATTAGGTTCCTCATTATACATCGGAACTACCACAGAAATTTCTACATTGTCATTGTTTAAAAACATGTACAAAACCTCATATTTGGCTTGACGGTAACAGAAACAGACATAAAATTAATTTTTATTTTCCAACAAGAATATCCTTCAGCTATCTTTAGTATCTGTGTCATTTTTTGATGATTTCACAGCCTCTACACCCTTTGAAGGAAATGTCCGCCGACGGCGATACCATGTTGCTGCTGCCACTAGCATTCCAGTTAGTGACAGAGCTAATATCATTGGTAAAAAATCTCCTGTGCTAAAAGCTTTTAAACCGTAACTTCCTAACAATACAAAAGGTAAAACTCCAGGAACTGTGCCCAAGCTTGTACCGATAACGTAATCTTTAAAACTCACAGAAGTTAACCCGGCAGTGAAGTTTACTAAACCATAGGGCATAACTGCTACTAGCCGAATAGCAAACATATAAAATAATCCTGCTTGCCGTACTTCCGCGTCCATTGCTTGCCATTTTCCAGCTAATCTTTTGGCTACTGCTTCACGCCCAATAGTCCTAGTAAAAGTAAAAGAAACAATTGCTGCAATAATCGCTGCTAAACTAGTCCAAATAGTTCCTAATACTGGGCCAAAAATTGCACCACCAGTCAAGTTAAGTGCCGTTGAGGGCAGAATCAGCACAGTTGCTACAACATATACAAGAATATAGATAATTGGTGCCCAGATACCGGCAGATCTGAGCCAAGCTTGAATCTGTGCTGGATCGATACCGCCTAGTAAATATACTGCTATGGCAGTGGCAATAATGCAAATTACTATGATTATTGAAATACCAAATTTAAAGTTCGACACTATAACTCTACTCCTATTTTTTTATACATAATGCATATTTTCTGCATTTTGAGTTTAATTAATTTTTGAAAACTTCGGCTTTGAAATAGAGAGAAAATAATGAATAAGTTATCTAGTGTCTAGCTAGTTGAATAATTCTGTCTAAGAATAATAAACAAAACCTATCATAGCTGTTATCTGTTTGTCTAAGATTAACAGTTAGGTATATAATCACAATTTTAAAATATCAAGCTTTTTAGAAAAGCTTGATGGATCGAAATCAATCTTTTTACCATTTTTATCTAGCATATTCACTACAAGATAATATCCATCGTATTTGTCTGTTTCTGATAAAAATCTGTCGATCTCTTTTATTTTGGTTGGAAAACCTTGAATATAAAATGTAAACTTATTCTTTTGATTTTCCACATTTAACACATTTACGTACTGGAGCTTAGGTTTGATAGCGGATTTTTCTTGAGCGCGAACACTCTCATCTGTAAGAATATTTGTTTCTTCAGGGCTAACCTTTGTCTCTTTTGAGATTAGCTGCATTTGTGCCGCGATGGGAAGTGTATCACCAATTACAAAAATTGGCTTACCTTTCGGTTCTAATTGCTGTAGTTCAGTGCCCAACCGCATCAGTCCGTAAGAGTATGGCTTTGATAAGGGCGCAGAGTAGGAATATTTATTGCTGATAACAAGAGAAAAGATTAAAAATGCTGCGAGTGCTACTTCTATTTTCGTATTATTTTTGAGTAAAGTTCTTACTTTTGGAAAAATATCTGCTACTAAGATTGCAATACTAATTGCTACAACAGGAGATAAGTAGATAAAGTGACGGGCTGGAGCAGGATTTGGTAGCCAAAATATATAATTTATTATTACTGTTGGTAAAATAAAAAGTATGTATGAATAACGACGTTTGTAAAATAAATATACGCAGGATATTAAAAATATCAAACAAAGTAAAGGATTCAAGCCCCAAATAAACAGTAGGCTACCACGCACAAACTGATCGACGTATCTAGCAGGATTATTCCACAATAAAAGTTGCTCAAATATTCCATCACCTTCTTTATCTTTAATATATGCAAGTTGAGCTTGCATCACTTTAAAAATAATTACCGGCAAAATACTATATAAAATCGAAGGATAAACAATTTTTTTCAAAGGATATCTTTCAAGAAGAAGACAAGCTGGAATCATCGGAAACATTAATATTGCATCCAGCCTGAACATTAAGCACAAGGCAAAAGCAGTAACAATTAGTACATCCCATAAAATTAATTTCTTCCACCCTAAGCTCAATGAGTTTAAAAACGAACGATAACCAATCAAGGCTAATCCTATAAACATGAATACCATAGAGCCAGTCATGGGATGTGGATATTGCCCGGTTACCCTCCAGACTGGGAGTATAAGTAGTAAGATGTTTGCCAATAAAGCTATAAGTGTTCCCCAATATCTTCTAACAAAAAAGAAGAAAGGTATAACCATCAAAATGGCAAAAGCCGCATTTACATAGTTCATAATAGGAACTATGTGGGTCAAATCTGCTTTAAAAATTGGCCTAAAAAAATCTAGTAATGCATAGTAAGCAAAAGAGATATTACTACCATAAATTTTTCTCGCTCCTAGTGGTTTATCAAATGCGATCGAGTCGATCATACCTAGTAGCATTCGGTAGCTATCTCTTTCTCCAAAAGTGTCTGTATATACAGTGAATAAATAAGTAACACTGGCTAATACTAATAGTACTAACAGCCCTAAGACTGCTTTATTGTGTTGCTTCATAAACTTAACAGTAACCCTAGCTATAAAAATACCATAAGAAGATGTTTGAAAATTAATGGAATGGTAAATTTTACGGTAATCGTTTGACCATAATTAGGATCGTACTTAGGTAGATAAACGTCTCCGTCGTTTTAGGGAGAAGATTGTAGTATTTGATTCAAATATAAATTTTCTGTTTAGAGACTGATTAAAGAGCGCTACAAACATTTTAAGCAGTCTAAATTTGTTCTCTTTGCACCCTCTATCTGAAGAAGTATCTGATGTGTAATAAGGAATCAGAGCAAAGGGATTTTGTCAATTAAAACAATTAAATTTCATGAAAACCTTATATTTTTGCATTTATATTTACATATAATTTTTATTTTATTACTTAAAAACATTGGATATTTAAGGCGAGCAAAATGCCCACTCTGGAAGAGTTTGATTTAAAAGCAGTGTGCAAATTAAATGTTTGATAGCCTAGTTCCTATTGAGAGAGCGTTAGTAATGCACAAAAAGCAGAATTATGTAACAAAAAGTCAACTTAGTTAAAACCCTCTTCTGGCCTCTGCATTCTGCCTTGACTCAACGATAAATATTTATGCTCACTTAGTTAACATCATTGAAGTAACGACACATTGGGGAAATTGGCGCTTTAATGCCCCAAACACGGGACAAGGCGCTTGTTCTTGCAAATTTTCTGGTTTACTCCAAGTAAAGGGGGCTTTATGCGCCGCAGACATCCATAACAAAAGCTTTGCTCGTGTCATGGCAACGTAGAGTAAACGGTACTCTTCTGATATTTTTAACTGCTTTGCTTGTTCCCATGCTTGTGTCACATCCGGTATGGTAGATTCTCCGTGGAGAGCAGCACGAATTTGGGCACGAGCTACTTCTGATAAAGTAAAATCCCCTAAGAATTGGCTTTGGGGAGGAACCCAGAATCTTCCAGGAATTAAGTTTTCGTGCAGAAAGGGAATAAAAACATAATCCCAGTCCAGCCCTTTGGCTTTGTGCATGGTAATAATAGTCAGTTGACCGCGACGGGTGTAACGTTCTTCTGAATCTTCGGTTTCCACTGGTTCAAACCGTTCAGAACTGACGATTTCACTCAAAGCTGACAGCATTGACCTCATTGAACTATTGCTAGCTATCTGCTGGTTTACGCGTTCTGCGAGTTTATCAGCAGTTGCCAATTCCGCTTGGTCGTAATTCAAGGTCAAGGCGAGGAAAGAAATTAACTGATATAGAGGCAGTTCCAAACGAGCGCGGAGTAAACTGCGACACAAATGTGCAGCTTTTTGTACTGGTTCTGGTTGGGGTGCTGCTAGGGGGCTAGGATACAAAAATTCTTCTGGGAGACTAGCAAGGGCGTTGAGGTCTTGGGTAGGAATTAGCTGACGCTGCACCAATGCTTCTAGTGCGGCTTTGAGGTAATCAGGAGAGTGGGGGCGATCGCAAAATTGCAGCAATGCCAAAATTTCTTGGGGTACATGAGAACGGCGATCGCGTTCTCCCACATCATAAAGTGTAATATTATGCTCTTTACACACAGGTGCTAGAGCCTCTGCCAACCATCGTCCTTGACGATTTTCTCGCACTAAAATCGCTGCACTATTTTTTGTAGGATCTTTACCAAATAACTCGATCGCTCTTTGAGATAACAATTCAACAGTGTGAAAAATATCGCGTGGGGTGTATAATTCCAGCCCTAACCCTACTGGTGCTGGGTTGGCGTTAGTTTGCGGATCGCCAGCGTCAACAGGACGAATGGTTTGTAAGCGAAATGGTACTTGTCGGTTATCAAATGGGGACTGGGGACTGGGGATTGGGGACTGGGGGTTTGTTGCAGACCAGTGATTATTGATCCATTTGAGGGCAAAGTTAGCAGCTTCAATAATTATTCTCGTACTGCGACCGGCTCGATCCATCGTTGCCAATCGTTGAATGCGATCGCACTCTTGGCAAAATTGCCGAAAATAAATCGGATCGGCTGGCGTAAAGGTAGAGTTAATCGCTTGGTTGGGGTCGCCGACACGTACTAAATTGAGTGCTGAGTGGAGAGTGGGGAGTGAGGAGTTAAGAGTTATTGTGGTTGTCCCCGCGTCCCCACGTCCCCGCGTCTCCGTGTCTTCATCCAAGTTACTCGCCAAAATTTCCAACAACCGCGTTTGTAGCGGGCTAGAATCTTGGGCTTCGTCTTCAAAGACGGCGAATACTTGGTTTTGCTCGATGCGGCGGGCACTGTCGTTTTCTAATACCCGCAATGCGGCTAAAATCATATCGTCGTAGTCAATGAAGTCACGCGATCGCATTAAGTTTTGATATTGCTCGTACAATCCCGCCGCTACACTCAAAATTGCATATTCGTCTGTGGTTTGTTGACTCCACTCTTGCAACATTTCTTGCGATATCCCAGAACTTTTTGCTTCATGGATAACCGTATTAGCTAATTCCGGTAAGACTTCTGTCCGTAGCACCGATTGACGACGTAACCTTTCTGTTTCTTCACCGTCAAATTGATGACCTTCTAATAACCGCAAATATCGTTCTGGATTATTTGCAATCCATTGCTCTACGGCTGTGCGGATAAAACGATGACTTTGGGTTGGTGTAATTAATGTGGCGTATTCTAACTGCAACCCTGATAAATCGGGATGGCGGCTGGCAATGTTTAACGCTAAACCATGCAAGGTATAGACAAAAAAGCCTGTTTGAGGTAAAGATAAATCATCTCGTAAGTATTTACGAATTTTGGCTTTAATATTGGCAGCAGCAGAGCGAGTAAAGGTGACAACCACCAACTGACGGCGGGAGGAGGAACCCGACTGGGCAGAACGTTCGTACTGACGTGCAATGGCGATCGCTGCCGCCGCTGCCATGCCGGTGGATTTGCCTGCACCGGGAACAGCAGAAATAGCTAGGGGGCCAGATTGCCAGTCAGCCATTTGTTGCTGTCCGGGACGCAGACTATTGCGGATGCGTGCAATGGCTTCTGCCCGTAGAGATGACACGGGCGATCGCTGCAATACTTCTGAATCGAGATGTTCTTGAGGCACAGTAACAGTGGGTTTATTCTTTCTGAATATAGCGGTTCTAGCGCCGTCTGTGTAACTTTGCGTTCCCAGATGAGGGAGACAAGGGAGTTTGACGTTTTGAACCTCAAAGTTGCACCTTTGAACTCTAAAACTGAAATTTCAATCTTAGTATGACTTATGCAAAAACCCCTCAAACTCTTATTCCTTTGTGTCACTCGCCTACGTTTATGAGCAAAGTTTAATACTTATTCATCGCTAATTGGCTGACTAGCTGGTCTAGTTGCATCAGATGTTACTAAGAGCACAACATTGTTGTACCCCTACTTATGGCATTGTTTTTTCAAACTAGTATGACATCGCTCATCATGATAGATATAAAACTTTACATTAAATCTTCCCTTCGACACTGAACACACTGGTTTCTGGGTAAACTAAAAAAAGCACTGGCTATACCAGCAGCATAAGGCTTTTAGCTCATCGCAGACAACTCAAAGGGGTATAAAAAATGCTCAAGACAAGTTACGACTTTGACCAGGCTATCTTACCCGCAGGCTCTTCATTAAAGACTAATATTCTGCTACGTTTTCGTGCTGACATAGCTGAATCTCCCCGACGGAACCTGAATCTTTCTTTGGTAATTGACCGCTCAGGCTCTATGGCAGGCGCTCCTTTGCATCATGCGCTCAGAGCCGCTGAATCTGTGGTAGATCGACTTGAGCCAGACGACATTCTCTCAGTAGTTGTTTACGACGATGAGGTGGATACGGTTATAACGCCCCAGCCTGTGAAAGACAAAGCTGCACTGAAAACTTCTATTAAAAAAGTCAGAGCAGGTGGGATTACTAACTTATCTGGCGGATGGCTCAAAGGCTGCGAACATGTCAAGAAGCAACTCGATCCGCAAAAAATTAACCGTGTTTTGCTGCTTACCGATGGTCACGCCAATATGGGCATTCAAGACCCAAAAATACTGACGGCGACATCGGGGCAAAAAGCTGAGGAAGGCATCACCACAACTACCTTGGGCTTCGATCAGGGTTTCAATGAAGACTTGCTGATTGGGATGGCAAGGGCGGCTAACGGCAATTTCTACTTCATTCAGAGCATCGATGAAGCAACTGAAGTGTTTAGCATTGAGCTAGATAGCCTCAGAGCAGTAGTAGGTCAAAATCTCAAGGTGATAGTTGAGTTGGCTGATGGTGTCAAGCTGATAGATACTTTAAGTCTGGCTAAAGTCAGCCATAACGCTGGTCAAACTGTCATCACTTTGGGAGAACTTTATGAGGGTGAAGATAAACTTTTAGGATTGAGTTTAGAGATATCTGCTGCTCAAATTGGCGAATTACCTGTGATGAAGTTACATTACAGTGCTGATGTTGTGCAAAATGAGGTGATTGAAAGTGTGTCCGGCACAGCGGATGTCGTTGCCAAAGTTGGTACTATTGAGGAAGCAGCTCTCGCTTCTTCGAGCCATATCATCCTTGAACTCAGCCGCCTCACCATCGCTAAGGCTAAAGAGACAGCCCTCGATTTAGCTGAGCATGGCAAACATGAAGAAGCTGAGCAAATTCTCCGATCGCTAGTCAAAGATTTACGCGATAAAGGGTTGAATGAGAATTTTGAAATTGCTGAAGAGATAGATCAGCTAGAGTATTTTGCGGGTCGCATCGCCCAAAAAGCCTTGGGTAATGCCGGACGTAAAGAACTGCGAGATCAGAGTTACCAGACAATGACGCGCAATCGCAGCGATTTAGCCGCTCGTGGTGTCACGGCTGGAGATGAAATCTATGGGATGCCGGTTGTTAATGAAGTCGGTTCAGGTGTAGAACTACACTGTATGCGTGAAGGCGGTAAGCTGCGAATCAAAGTCATATCCGATGGCTACGATTCCACCAAGAATGTCCAATTTCCTAGAGCGATTCGTGCCGAGGGCGCACGCTATGTAGTTGAAGGACTGGAACCTTCAACTGATGGCTCTTTCTACCGGGTTCGTGGTAACATAACGCGTCTTACTCGACCTGGTGAAGCAGATATCTTCGTTGCTCCCAGACAATCGAGGTCAACTAGCACAGGTAAAGCATCCAAAGGCCCTGCTAGTGCCGCCGACTTGCCCACGACTGATACTGTCAAGGATGGTGTTCTCGTTCAATGCGTCAAAGATGGCAGTAAACTACGTGCTAGAGTGGTCTCTGATGGATATGAACCGAATTGGAATATGCGTTTTCCGCGATCGGTTCGCGAAGAAGGAATGCTTTACGTCGTTGATGAAATCAAAACCGGCCCTGATGGCAAGTCCTATATTGCCTGCGGTGAAATTAAGCGATTTATGCAACCCACCATTACCAATTAATATCAGCAAAAAATTAAAGAAGAATTGAGAATCAATTGATAGCGAGTCTCAATCCTTAACTAATTTAAACGTGAGTCTCAAACACAGACGCACGTTTTCTTATTTTTGCTTTTATCGCAGTTTAAGCATAGTTTAGGACAGAAACTGCTCGTCGCTTTGCTCTAATTAAAAATCAAAAATTTAAATTAAAAAAAGAATACAAACCCCTGAGTTCATTTGTTGAATTCAATTCCAAATCAATAATTGTTTCAGAAACAGAGTGTTGTAGTTAGTGTTGTGCGCCGCTTGGCTAATTGCATCCAACCAAACCATTTTGATATTACGCCTCGATCGCCGGACTATAATCATTTGGGTTATCAAAGCCTGCAATCCAAGCAGCAGCTTGATGACAAGTTTGCATATATGGAGGAACGCGCAAAATATGAATGTGTCCTGTAGATGGACAAGTGACTTTCAACACCATAAATGGCTCGTCATCCTCAAAAGGAATGCAGATAAGTTGACGCTCTCCACCCGCATCTCTATCCCGATGACGGACTAAGCCTCCCACTTGCTGCAAAAATCTCTCATAGCCCAGTCGCTCAATCAGTACGCGGCGTAACTCAACGTTCTCCATGTTGAGGATATCTTGCCCAGTTATGGAGTCAGATGCAAAGGCAATGGCATCACTCACCTGCACGCCTCGCCAGCGCAGGACGAAACCGTGCCCTTCAGGTAAACTGGTAATCCCACTCCCAGCTAACTCAATCCAATGGGTGACATGGAGACCTTTGGCAAAGGTTGTGAGGTTTACACAATCGCTGAGATCCAAGCTTTCACAGGTGAGATTTTCGGGTAAATTGTAAAGTTCCAACGCACCACTTAAATCTAGATGACCTAAAACCCGCATTCGATCCCATGCACGATGCTCAAGTATCAGCTTTCTGGCACGTTGCGCCGATACAGGCTCGTGGCTTTCCTGTGGGCGCTGTTTAACTGGTCTATTCGGCACGCGCCCATTTGACATGATCTTCAGCATTAGTCCGCAACCTCTACGTAAGCGTCAGGGCGATATTCACGTTGTCTCCAAACGCGGTAAAGTCCTTGGGGTAATTCAATTGCCCGATGTTCTTCATGAACTAAGGTAGCAGTTGGTTCTTTAACCTCAAGAAAAAGCTCACTATCATTTACCCACAACTGAACAGCATGGGATTGCTGAATGCGATGGCTGTGTCCTGTGAGTTCACCGTGAGCGAGAGTTGCACCTACACGTTTTTGGGCATTGGCTGGTAAGGTATTAATACGTCTAAGGAGAACATCGCCGTGTCTGTAGAGAACACCAGCTTGGTTAGTTTGGGAGTTATTACGGTTGTTCAACATGTTTTTATTATACATCTTTATCAATAGAATTCGTAATTATTAGCCCACGATTAAAGTCGTGGGCTTGAAGTAAGGAAGAAATTTATTTGTCTCCATAACTAAACTCAGGGGCTTTGCCTTGGGTTATGAATTACGAAAATTAGTAATTATTTGGTGATGGTTTTTTGTAAGAATTCCTGAAAAAACAACCACGTACATACAATAGTCTTTAATTAACTCAAAAACTTTTGAGCGATCGCCTTGATAAATTTTATCGCCGACTTACTTATCTAATAATTCTAATAATATTGACAAAACAGAATATATATATACTTAAATATTCTATAAATCCCGTAACTAAACAAATAATGTTTGGCTAATTTGTTTAATTACGGAATTGTTGAGAAATCTAAAAATGAAACTTCAAGCGATTGAAAAAGACTTTTAGACTAGTTCCTTAATATTTTGCTGTTCTTGCACAGGTGATTCGCTAAAGACGGCTACGTATAACCATCCTGCTAAAATAGCCCCCAAAATAGGAGCTATCCAGAACAGCCATACTTGCGAAAAGAGTTCTGCACCTGCAAATAGAGCAACTCCAGTACTACGGGCAGGATTAACCGAGGTATTGGTTACAGGGATGCTGATTAGGTGAATCAAGGTGAGTCCAAAACCAATTGCCAGGGGTGCAAATCCTTTTGGAGCACGGCTATCAGTCACACCCAGAATAATCAACAGAAACATGAAAGTCATCACAACTTCAGTGATGAAACAAGCAAACAGCGTGTAACCACCTGGAGAATGAATACCATAGCCGTTGGTTGCCAGTGGGTTGGAGCCACTCAGGGTAAATCCAGTTTTGCCGCTAGCAATCAGGTAGATAACACCGGCACCAACAACAGCGCCGATCGCTTGAGAGACGATGTAAGGTAGTAAGTCAGAACCTGGAAAGCGCTTACCTGCCCACAATCCAAAGGAAACAGCTGGGTTGAAATGACCACCAGAAATATGACCAAAAGCATAAGCCCCTGTGAGTACTGTCAGCCCAAATGCTAGGGATACACCTACTAATCCAATACCCAATGGAAAAGAAGTATTCTCGCTGATTTTTGCGGCATCTGCTGTGTAAGCGGCAGCTAGAACAGCACTACCACAGCCACCTAAAACAAGCCAAAATGTACCAATAAATTCGGATAAACAACGTTTCATGAGAGACATTTTCAGAAAACTCCTTAGTTCAAATACAAATGAAAAACTGAATATTATGCCTGATAGTTACACTCAGAATTTTGAGGCATTTCTGTTAGCGCTAAATCCATTAAAGTTGTTTTATTATGAAACTAAATCGAAAACATAAATTCTTATTTTTTATGCACTAAATCGTAGTTAGGACTTATGCACAAATTAACTTTCAGCCTTGTTCATACCAACTCTGTATGAAGATGCGTTTATTTACGCCGTTTTGCTTGGGAGTTATAGAATAGGAGGATACAGTAAAAAATAAAATTGCCCAAAAAATACTTAATTTTTTAATAATTTTATTTAGGTATAGCGAGCGAATATCATTCCTGAAGTTATTTGTATAGGCAGAAAACTTTTAAACAAATGTAATCTCAGATTAAGTTGAAGATTCATAACACAATACGCTTGAGTTAGCGTATATTGTGGAGCTATTGCGTTGGGCGGGTTTCCAGGCTCGAAGTAAGTGACGTTTAAAGAACGAAACCCAAGCGTAAGTAAGTCGGTGGGAAAAAACACAACTATGTTAACAAAAATGAATGAGGCTAAAACTTTCTTTCCTCCTGTCTCATTCCAACTACAAATATTTACGCCGTTCTACTTATTGATTTATACAAAGCTGACACACAGACACATCAAACGCAAACAGAAATCCGAGCAAAGGATTCCTCGCTCGGACTTTCAGGAAAATCTACAATTTAATTTATTCGTCAATCTGCCATGAATCTTTCGTGAATTCTTCATCCAAAATTTTCTTAGGACGCACAATAATAATGATTCGTCCTAGTAGAGGAATTTCTGGCTCAGTTTCAAACCATTGAAAATCTAATTCACCACCATTTTCAACGACAAAATAGTTAGAAGCATCCCATTGTCGTTGGGCACGATCTACTACTACTAGCACTGGTTCTATTCGAGTTTGGGTTTGGTTAGACAAGCGATCGCTATTCGCTAATATCACTACTGGATCTTCTGCTGCCAACAGTACTTGCCAACCCGGTAAAGGCACCCAGGCTTGTTCGCCAGCAAACTTCACCATACGAAATGGTTCGATTTCGTTAATTAGGGGCACACCTTGTAAATCTTGTCCTGATAATGGCAACTCGCCTACCACTGGCACCATTCGAGGCAGTTGTTCTTCCGATTCCAAGCGGTAAAAGGGTAAAATTGGAGCCGGACGCTTGGGAACGGTGGTAAAATCAGTCAGTAATTGTTCGATTTGTTTTCTGGCTGTTTGTGTGTGAGCAAAACGCAAACCTTTGGCTATTAAGCGCGATCGCTCCTGTAAATCTGAGTTTTGCCGTGCTAGTTTCCAAGTTTGATAAGCAAGTGCATCCCCAGGATGATTAGAAAATCCTTCTGGCAAAGTACGCAAATAAGAAAATTCTTTAACTGCTTTGGCAACTTCCCGCGCTTCATCAGCATCGAGTTTGTGAACGAAGATCAGTTCAGCTGCCGTGGCGCGTTCTTCTTGGGTGAGCAAACGCAATTCATATAAAATATCACTACCACGTGTACTGTAGTGCGATCGCGTGGCTTCAGAAGCTCCAAATTTTTCTAAAGAATTGTAAACTTGAGAACCAACAATCACCTGATTTTGTTGAATCGGCTCAAATCCAGTGGCTTCAAAAATTTCTTGGGGATTATAGCCAGTTTTCTGCAACGAGGCGATCGCTGTTCCCCATTCCACCCAGTTACCTTGCTTTTGCCTCAATTTTCGCAGTAACTCTTGTGTTACATCGTCGTTGGTAGTATTTTCGGAATTCTGAGTGTTGGGCGGTAGATCGGTCATAAATCGGTGTGTGAGCTTCAACTTGAGAGGTTGATTAATACCTCATGAGCAAGTTTTATTCTAATCTATGAACTGCCCAGAGTAGAGAGTGAGGGAGATAGGGAGTGTGGGGAGTGTGGGGAGTGTGGGGAGTGTGGGGAGTGTGGGGAGTGTGGGGAGTGTGGGGAGTGTGGGGAGTGTGGGGAGTGTGGGGAGTGTGGGGAGTGT
>NZ_JACJTU010000023.1 GCF_014698835.1 Nostoc paludosum FACHB-159
CCATGCCCCATGCCCAATGCCCCATGCCCCATGCCCCATGCCCCATGCCCAATGCCCAATGCCCAATGCCCAATGCCCCATGCCCCATGCCCCATGCCCAATACCCGTTTCATTGTGCAATCAACGGCAAAATTAGGGTTACGAAATAATAAACTAAAGGTGCGGTAAAAATATAACTATCAGTACGGTCTAAAATACCACCATGTCCAGGAATTAACTGTCCAGAGTCCTTGACTCCAGCATCCCGTTTGAGCATGGACTCGGTGAGATCGCCTAAAAGGCTAGCAATGCCTATTAGCAAACCCAATGCTAAACCAGTAAACAGAGATTTAGGCAAGTGCAAATAATAGGCTCCAGCTAAAGCTACAGCAACGCTGGAGGTAATACCAAACACAGCACCTTCTACGGTTTTTTTCGGACTAATTTCAGACAAACGGGTTTTACCAAAGAATTTGCCAATTGTGTAAGCACCGATATCGGCTGCCCAAATACACAGCAAAGTCAGCAGTGTTGCTGTCAAACCTTGTGGTAGAGAAGTAGAATTTGCCTTTTCCCAGAAACCTGCCCAAGTTGTTGGCCAGTAGCCTCCGAAAGGAAGATTGCTAAAAGCAGCAGTATCAATCGCTCTTAAGCGCACCCAATAACTCGGTAAATAACCTACGTAAAATAGCCCCATAATTGAAGCGGAAATATCCGCGATGGTGGCGAATTTGGGTTGAAATAGCAGGTAAAAACAAATAAGTGTGCCAGCTATTGGCATCACAGCATCGGCTAAACTGCCATCAAGGGTACAAATTATCAGCAAGACTTGGCTAGCAGCCATAGTGGTCTTAGCGGCGGGAGCAATGCCTCTGGCTCGCACCAAATTAAAATATTCCTGTTGACCCAAAAAGACAACAACCGCAAACATAATGGTAAAGTACCAACCCCCCAAAAGGGTCGCACTCAGAGCAAGAGCGATCGCAATAATTCCACTAATAATCCGAGACCAAGGCATAGAAGTATTAAATATTGGGCATAGGGCATTGGGCATTGGGCATTAAGAGTGTGGGAGGGGTGAGAGGTGTGGAAAGGGTAGGAAGCTTTTTTCTAATCTCCTCATACTTCCCCATCTCTCTATGCCCCATGCCCTATGCCCTAATCCAGTTTCTCACCACTGAGGATAAAAATGGGATCGACGGCGGTAAAGGTTTGAGAAAAGCCGCGTGTTTCTAAACGGTTGACCGCAGACTGGACGACTTCGATATTTCTAGCCCTTAATAGGGAAAAACTCTGGGAAATAGCATATAGACTCTCTAGATTAGCAGCTGTGGCTACAACCCGACCTGATGGCGGTAAATATTGCCAAGCTGCTTGCAGAATTTCTTGAATGGGGCGTCCTCCCTCGATACAAACGCGGTGAGGGGTCACCTTGAGATCCTGCAAACACTCTGGGGCGCTACCTTCAATGACTTCGACGTTGTTGACTTCAAAGCGATCGCAGTTACGCTTAATCAGATTAGCTACTTCTTCATCCCTTTCAACAGCAATAATCTTTCCTTTTGGGCACAGCAATCCCACTTCTACTGGAATTGTACCCGTCCCTGCACCAATGTCCCACAACACTGAATTTGGTTGTAGCCGCAGTTGAGCAATTAACAACAGTCGGACTTCTCGCTGGCTCAGGGGAATCCCTGGCAAATGCTCGAACAACTCATCGGGAATACCAGGGGTAATATAAGGCCAAAGTTGGGAAGGCATAGAACTACGCAATTATACTAAAGATATTGGCAAACTACATTGAAAAGCCATTAATTATGAAAACTTTTCAAAAGTAGCTTTATCACAAACAATAATGATTGGCGAAATATTGGACGAGCGCTACGAAGTTCAGCAGCTATTAGGAAAAAAAGCAGGGCGACGGACGCTGTTAGCTCGTGACTTGAAAACTCAGGAATTAGTCGTCATCAAGTTACTCTCTTTTGGTAGTGACTTTGAATGGGACGATCTCAAGCTGTTTGAGCGAGAAGCTCAAACGCTAAAATCTTTGTCACATCCTTTAATACCTCGCTATTTAGACTATTTTGAGGTAAATTCACCAACTATCAAAGGATTTGCCCTAGTACAAACTTATATTCCAGCACAAACTTTAGAGCAATATTTACAAACTGGACGGACTTTTACGGAAGCTGAGGTAAAACAGATAGCCTTAGCTCTTTTAGAAATTCTGATTTACTTACATGGGCTGCATCCGCCTGTTATCCATCGTGATATTAAGCCTAGCAATATTTTATTGGGCGATCGCTCTGGCAATAGTGTCGGTGAAGTTTATCTCATCGATTTTGGTTCGGTGCAAACTGTCCTCGCCACAGAAACCGGAACTAGGACTGTGGTGGGAACTTACGGTTATATGCCTCAGGAGCAATTTGGCGGGCGCACCGTTCCGGCTTCTGATATTTACAGTTTAGGCGCGACGTTAATTTACTTGGTAACGGGTACTCACCCCGCGGATTTACCCCAAAAGGATTTTCGGATTCAGTTTGAGCAAGTGGCTAATCTCAGCCAGAATTTTACTCGCGCTTTGCAACAAATGACTGAACCGAGTTTAGAAAAACGTTTGAGTTCTGCCTCACAAGCCTTAAAAATTTTAGAACAGCCACAGTTTGAACTTGATAAAGCTTTAGCTGTTGGCAAACCAATAGGTAGCAAAATTCAAGTAATTAAAAATTGGAATACTCTCGAAATTCTTATTCCATCAGCAGGGTTTCATCCATCAATAATATTTACAGGTTTGTTTGCGATCGCTTGGAATTCATTTACTCTGTTTTGGATAATTGCCGTAATCTCTGCACCTATTACGAACGATTATTCAACCTTCCTGTTTACGTTGTTCTCACTCCCTTTTTGGGGTGCTGGCTTTTACATGATGTATCAATTTTTGTTCCCTTTGTTGGGGCGCATTCGACTGCGTTTAAATGCTCAGCAAGTTACTTTTACAAATGAACTGTTGGGATTTAAATTCAACCGTACCCATCCAACGCCAAGACAACATGTACGCAAGCTGGTTTATAGTCCGAAACGCTATGAGATAGATTTGAACACCGGTACTAGAGTTGAGGTGAAGCCAGAGTTGATCCTTTGGGTTGGAGTGCATAAGTATCAACTGGCTGGTTCTGGTGGTGTAATTAACTCTGAACTGGAAATAGAATGGTTAGCTCAGGAATTGAGTAATTGGTTAGATATACCAATTACGCGAGAATAAACAAAATAAATAATTTTTGATATTTTTACTTTTTATGAGTGGTCAAATATTAGGCGATCGCTACGAAGTCAAGCAAATATTAGGTAAAAAAGCTGGGCGCAGAACGCTATTAGCTTGTGATTTACAAACTCAGGAATTAGTTGTTATTAAATTACTTTCTTTTAGTAATGATTTTGAATGGGATGATTTGAAGTTATTTGAACGGGAAGCTGAAACTTTAAAAAATCTTGCACATCCCTCTATTCCTCGTTATTTAAATTATTTTGAAATCAATTCGCCTCAACAAAAAGCATTTGCCTTAGTCCAAACTTATATTCCAGCCAAAACTCTAGAACACTATTTAAAAAGCGAACGCACTTTTACAGAAGCAGAAACCAAAGAAATAGGTAAAGCTGTTTTAGAAATTTTGATTTATCTGCATCAGCAAAACCCGCCTGTCGTCCATCGCGATATTAAGCCTAGCAATATTTTATTGGGCGACAGGTCTGGCAATAGTGCCGGGCAAGTTTATCTAGTAGATTTTGGCTCAGTACAAAATGTGGCTGCCACTGAAGGCGGGACAATTACTATTGTGGGAACCTATGGCTATATGCCACCAGAACAATTTAGTGGTAAAACGGTTCCAGCTTCCGACCTTTATAGCTTAGGTGCAACTTTAATTTATCTGATGACGGGGACTCATCCTGCCAATTTTCCCCAAAAAGATTTGCGGATACAGTTTGAACATTTAACTAATTCTAGTCTGGCTTTTAACTATTGGTTAAGGTTGATGATTGAGCCTAGTTTAGAGCGGCGTTTAACTTCTGCCTTTGAAGCAATTCAAGTATTACAAAGAAACTTTGCTCCGGTAGCTGTTCAAAAACCAACTGGTAGCAAAATCAAACTTATTAAAGATGAAAACTCTCTGAAAGTTTTCATTCCTCCTGTTGGCTTTCATCCGTTATTTGGGTTAACAAGTTTGTTTGCGATCGCTTGTAATTCGTTTATCCTTTTGTGGACAATAGGTGTTATGACGACGCCTTTTCCGGCAAACTTCATCTTGAGTTTGATATCACTCCCTTTTTGGGGCGCTAGCTTTTTAATGGCAAACACAGTCCTGTTTGCTTTGTTTTTAGGCATCCGTCTGCGGCTCGATCGCCAGAAAATTGCTTTAAACTGGGAAATATTCGGATTGAAATTCCATCGTCCTCGTCCAGCCCCAAGAGAACATATTACTAAGTTGGTGTATATTCCAAAACACTCTCAAACAGGTTTCCTGGGTGCCAAAATCGAGGTTCCGCCCCAATTAACTATTTGGGCAGGAACGCGCAAGTATCAACTGTGTGGTGCAGGTAGCAGTATGAACTCGGAAGCAGAGGTTCAATGGCTAGCTCATGAATTGAGTGATTGGTTGGGCATACCAATTCAGGGAGAATAAACAAAACGCATAATCTTAAAGGGGGTCTAAAAATGGAAACTACAAGCAAAAGAAAATTCCTAATGGAATTAATTGAAAAACATTTAAATATCGCACCCGAAAGCACTTTAGAAAAAGTTTTAGAACTTTTAGAGGATGAAGAAGATATTAGAGATGCTCGTGCTGAAATAGCAGACGCAAAAGTTAACGGTACTATTTCTTGGGATGAATACAAGAAAGAAACCGCGTGACTTACCAAATTGAATTTACCAAGGGAATAAACAACTGAAGAAACTACCAAGCCCTATTAAAGAATGTATCGACTCAAAAATTGAGCAATTAGCAATAGAACCACGTCCAGTGGGTGTTAAAAAATTGGCGGATGAAGAATCTTTATATCGAATTAAAATAGGTGATTATAGAGTAATTTATCAAATATTTGATACGATTTTATTAGTGAGTGTGATTAAAGTGAAACATCGTAGAGACGTTTATAGAGATGAGTCTTGAGAGAGAACAGTTAATTAAAAATTATTGAGAGGAACTGTGTATGTTGTTTGGACTGGGATGGCCAGAAGTAAGTGTAATTGCCATAGTAGCTATTCTAATTTTTGGCCCAAAAAAAATTCCCGAACTGGGAACTGCACTGGGTAAAACCCTACGCGGCTTTAAGCAGGAGATGAAAGCTCCCAGTGACGAAACCAATCCGGAACAAGAAAAACAATAGTCAAGGGTCAAGGGTCAAAAACTTTTAGCTGCTTGACTTTTAACCCTTGACTTTTGACTACAGCAATGTATTTACTACAGAAGAAGGTGCAACTCCATTTTGGGAATCAACGATCGCTGTACCAGTATTTTGTTGGTGTGTCTCTTCTTTAACCACACCACGTGCTCTAATTAATTTAATCGCCCGACTAACGCTTTCTGGTAAAATCACCACGAGGCTGTTATCGGGTGCCATGTCCAAGCCTTTGTTAATCGCTTGTGTTTCATCCAAAATTGATTCGTAGCGACTATCAGGCTTGACTTGGGTAATGCCTTGAATAATCAACTGGGCGGCCGATCCCCGCGGTCTTCCTCTGGTGTCATCGTCTTCTTTGACGATGATGTAATCAAAAATTTGTGCTGCTAGTTTGCCCAAGGTCACAAAGTCTTCGTCACGGCGATCGCCAGGGCCACCAATTACGCCAATGCGTTGTCCGGTCGTCCAGTTCCGCACGAAAGCACCTACAGCTTCGTAACTAGCTGGGTTGTGGGCATAATCCACCAAGGCGTTATAATTCCCTAAATTAAACAAATTCATCCGTCCTGGGGTTTGACTCACGGAAGCCCGGAAGGTCTTCAATCCTGCACGAATCTGCTCAATTGTGACGTTTTGCACGAATGCTGCCAAACTTGCTGCTAAGGCGTTGGCAATCATAAATGGCGCACGTCCGCCCATTGTTAAAGGTATATTTTCTGCTCTTTCTATACGGTGTGTCCAATCGCCTTTGACAATGGACAGATAACCATTTTCATATACCGCTGCGACTCCGCCTTTTTGGATGTGCTTGTGCACCAATTCCGAGTCGGGATTCATGGTGAAGTAAGCAATGTTGGCTTTAGTTTTTTCTGACATGGCAGCGACGCGGCGATCGTCGGCGTTGAGTACTGCATAGCCATCAGGAAATACAGCTTCTGCGACTACGCTCTTGAGGTTAGCTAACTGGTCAATTGTATCTATATCGCCTATTCCTAAGTGGTCGGCGGCTACATTCAATACTACGCCCACATTTGCTGCTTCAAAGCCCAGCCCAGAGCGAAGAATTCCACCGCGAGCTGTTTCCAGCACTGCTACCTCCACTGTGGGGTCTTGCAGGATCAGGTGGGCACTTTGGGGGCCTGTATTATCGCCAGATTCTACTAAGTAATCACCGATATATGTTCCATCTGTAGTAGTATAGCCTACTACCTTTCCAGTCTGCTTATAAATATGTGCTAGGAGTCGGGTAGTGGTGGTTTTACCATTAGTACCCGTGACGCTGAGAATCGGAATTTGGCAAGATTGTTCGTTGGGAAACAACATATCCATCACCGCGCCGGCGACGTTGCGGGGAATGCCAACACTGGGGGCGACGTGCATTCTAAAGCCGGGAGCGGCGTTAACTTCGACAATCACGCCATCTACTTCTCGTAGGGGACGGCTAATGTCGGAGGTGACGATATCTAAGCCGGCGATGTCCAAACCGATAATCTTAACTACTCTTTGTGCCAACCAGATATTTTCTGGGTGGATTTCGTCGGTACGGTCTACAGCAATGCCACCTGTACTCAAGTTAGCTGTTGCCCGCAGGTAGCAAATAGTACCTTTGGGTAGTACGCTGTTTAAGGTGTAGCCTTGCCTTTCTAGCAGTTGGTAGCTAGTGCGATCGAGTTCAATCTTAGTGAGGACATTATCATGCCCTTCGCCGCGATTTGGGTCTTGGTTTGTTTCTTCAATC
This sequence comes from Nostoc paludosum FACHB-159, assembly GCF_014698835.1. Taxonomy (GTDB): domain Bacteria; phylum Cyanobacteriota; class Cyanobacteriia; order Cyanobacteriales; family Nostocaceae; genus Nostoc; species Nostoc paludosum. The sequence goes on from NZ_JACJTU010000023.1 coordinate 7,118, forward strand.
AATTCGGCGATGGTGGATCTGCCATTACCAGTTACATGAGCCGGGACGCGTTCGGCTACTGCGACTACTTTGCCATTTACTACTAGTACTCTGTGGTCGCGGCCAACATAATATCTTTCGACAATAATTGAGCGAGAAACTTGTCTAGCAGCTTCATAGGCAGCTTCAGCTTCTTCCCAAGTTCTAATATCAATGGTGATACCCCGTCCGTGATTGCCATCAAGGGGCTTAATCACAATTGGATAACCACCTACATATTCAATGGCTTCTTCCAAATCGTCCAAGAAGTTGATGGTTGTACCTCTGGGCACTGGGGTACCAGCGGCTGCGAGGATGCGTTTGGTGGCTTCTTTGTCGCAAGCTAGTTCTACACCCAAAATGCTGGTGTTGTCGGTCATTGTTGCCTGCATTCGCTTTTGGTTGATCCCGTAGCCTAGCTGGATCAAAAAGCGGGCTTCCAGAGCCATCCAGGGAATACCCCTTTTTTCAGCTTCTTTGATGATCGCTTCTGTAGAAGGCCCTAGTGAAGCATCACGGCTAAAATCTTTCAGGTCTTGAATATCTTGTTCTAGCTCTGCTTTGGGATAGCGACCGCGATCGACAATACTCTGGCACAATCGCACCGCAGCTCGTCCGGCGTAACGCCCTGCTTCCTCATTCAAGTACTCAATCACTACTTGGTAAATTCCAGGTGTAGCAGTTTCACGAGTGCGACCAAAGCCGACATGCATTCCAGCTAATTCTTGGAGTTCTAGCGCTACATGTTCCACGATATGGCCCATCATCGTGCCTTCTCTGACTCGCATTAGAAAACCACCACGACAGCCAGGGGAACAATAGTGACCCTCCAGACTTGGCAGCGCCTCAACTAATCCTTCGTAAAAGCCAGGGATTTCATTCGAGGGCGTCTCGGCAAGGTTTTCTAAATCGAGGCGCATGACGATCAGCTTGTGGCGTCGAATGCTCCAGTAGTTTGGGCCGCGTAAGGTCTGGATCTTGAGGATTCTCATGGGAATAGGTAGATGGAGATTCGGAACCAAAATTCTAGTTTCTTACTGCATTTGACCGCTAAACTGTTCACTGCAAACAGTTTTTTCTTTTTACATGCTATTCTCATCATTTTTCTACAACAAAAAATAAATGAGCGGTCAACCAAATTTTGGATTTTAGACTGGCGATTTTGGTGAAGCAGCGCGGTCTTGGTGAGTCCACTTGCCGTCTTGGCGCTTTGCGTCAATGGCAAAGTGACGAACCCGAAGGGGGGTTTCTCCATAAGCGACTGCTGAACCTGAAGGGATTGAAAGAGACCACAAGGGTACTTATGCTCTCTGAATCATTAGATTTACGATAGCGTAGCTAAGCCGAGTGCGGATAACGGTACGCTTTAAAACGAGCATTTTGGAGATTGGTTTCGCCGACTTTGTGGCGAAGGATAAACCAAAAAGCTGTTTTAATCTCAAATCCCCAACCCCAAATCTAAAATTTATGGTCAACTCAGTGTAACCTCAGGTACTTTATCCCGTCAGCTGGAGATTCGGTGTACAGCAGGCAATACAGTGCGCTGGTACAGGTGGAAGCGATCGCCATAGCTGAGGATATGCAGACGTAGATTATGCACCGTTAGGGGTTCGTTAGCACCAACATGAGGTTCGTTTGTGTGGGTTAGCTCAGTGGGATCGACAATGGTGACACTGCCTTTACCCATAACTTGTAGCCAGCCATCACGTTCAAACACAGCACAAGTATCTTCGTCAATGCCAATACCCAAGCGATCGGGATGAGCTGCGATCGCGCTGATCAGCCGTCCCATCCGATTGCGGTTATGAAAGTGTTGGTCAACGATCACTTCAGGAATAAATCCCAAACCCGTTGCCATATCCACTAAAGAACGATTTGGCGACTCTCCACTACCGCCGCCAGCAATCATATGATGCCCCATCACTGCCGCTCCGGCACTGGTGCCTGCTAAGGTAAGTTGCCCTGACCTCACCCGTTGCCGGATAATTTCCATCGCTGGCGTATCTGCCAATACGCCACAGAGACGCAGCTGATCCCCTCCGGTCAAAAATACCCCACTACAGGCTTCTAAGGATGCTTTGATTTGGGAGGCTTCACACTGTTCTCGTTCGCGGATGTCTAAAATCTCTACCTTCTGGGCACCCATTTCTTCAAAAATCCGGATATACCGACCACCGATGATAGCGGGTTCGCGAGAGGCAGATGGAATAATTGTAATATAGCCTTTACTAGCACCGGCACGTCCAAAAAAAGTTCTTAGGATATCCCGCCCATGAACTTTGTCTTCTGCGCCTCCGATAACTAGAACGGCGGTTTTAGTTGCTTGGGGTGTCCTCATTTCCAGCGATTTAGCTTTTAATTCCGGCATTGTGTTTCTCCTGTCAACAACTTCAGGAGCCATCGCCTTGGTAAGGCAGCGCGGTCTTTTTGGTTTCCAAAATGAGCGACTGCCGAAAGGGTTTCCAAGGCACTCCGTTGGGCGGCTTCGCCGACTTGAAGGAAGTGCCGTCGGCTTGTGGCGAATGGCATGTGAATTTAGCAAGATCGGGAGTCCGATGTTTTTGCACTTTGCAACTTCTGAGAGGACACTTTTGTGAAGTTTGGATTCTCCTGGGTCAAAGTTCCAAATTCTTGTTTAACGCACACGAGACCTCAGTTTAAACGTGTTTGTTGTCCTTCCTCTGCTGCTAGCGCCTTGTTTTTCACCTGTCCACTCCAGACTGGCAAAATAGTCCTTACTTAGTAAGCTAGGGAGGACACTTTTTTGGTGGGGTTTACCCTCCATTTGGGAGCCAGTGGTCTGGAGAGACATTGCGCCCTTAAACTTTCGCAAACTTGTTCGCCCTTGGGATTGGCAAAGGTTAACAAGTGGCCTCGATTGTGCCGACTTATTTGCCTTGTGTCTCCCTCAAGAGAAGAAACTGGCATCAAAGTGTCAGTTTTCCCCTTTGAGATTGGGGATGAACAGGTCAGACCACGTTTTTTTCTGAGGCTGGCTCGATGCATCCTGAAAGTTGTTAACTTGATATGATTATTAATTTAAATGTAGTTGTGACAACATTTAAACATAAATTAAGTAATTAGAAAAACTTTAGATCCCATCTAAAATCCAAGAGTCCTGGTACTTTTAGATACTATTGATAAAGTTTAACTGTAGTTTGACCCAACATTGGCTTCTTTTGTTTGCTAGACATTCATTATTTAGATTAGTGTCCTTGAATACGAATTACTGTGCGTTTTGATATAGTTACACTTTTTCCTGACTGTTTTCACTCTGTTCTTAGTTCTGGACTGCTGGGTAAAGCCTTAGCTAAACAGATTGCCCAAGTGCATCTGATTAATCCACGGGACTTTACAACTGACAAGCACCGTAAGGTAGATGATGAACCATATGGTGGCGGCGTAGGGATGCTAATGAAGCCAGAGCCAATCTTCAATGCTGTGGAGTCGCTGCCGATTCTACCTCGAAGAGAAGTTATTTTGATGAGTCCCCAGGGTCAAACAATTAATCAGCCTTTGTTGCGAGAATTAGCAACAAATTATGACCAATTAGTAGTGATTTGTGGGCATTACGAAGGAGTAGATGAGAGGGTGCTGCATTTGGTGACTCGTGAGGTATCTTTAGGAGATTTTATTCTGACTGGCGGTGAAATTCCAGCAATGGCATTAATTAATGGCGTAGTGCGCCTTTTACCAGGAACTGTAGCCAAAACGCAGTCGTTGACAGCAGAAAGTTTTGAAGAGGGATTATTGGACTATCCCCAATACACTCGCCCAGCGAATTTTCGGGGCTTAAAAGTCCCGGAGGTATTGCTATCTGGGAATCACGCCGCCATCGCCCGCTGGCGTTACGAACAACAAATTCAAAAAACACGCGATCGCCGTCCCGATCTGCTGGAAAAATGGGAGGAGGGGAAGGGGAATGGTGAATAGGAAGATGGGGAGTGTGGGGAGTGTGGGAGGAAAGATTTCTTCCCCATCCTCCCACGCCTTCCATACCCCTGTTTGCCTAATGACTAATGACTAATGACTAATGACTAATAACTAAATAACAAATGACTAAAATTCGTATTGGTAACGGCTACGATATTCACCGATTGGTGAGCGATCGCGCTTTAATTTTAGGAGGAATCGAAATTCCCCACGAACTCGGTTTGTTGGGTCACAGTGACGCTGATGTACTCACCCATGCCATTATGGATGCCATGCTTGGGGCATTATCTTTGGGGGATATTGGTCATTATTTTCCTCCCAGCGATCCCCAATGGGCGGGGGCAGATAGTTTAATACTATTAACTCAAGTACATCAACTAATTCGGGAGCAAGGTTGGCAAATAGGAAATATTGACTCGGTGGTAGTGGCAGAACGTCCCAAATTAAAACCGCATATTCACAAGATGCGCGACAAATTAGCGACGGTTTTAGAATTAGAATCAAATCAAATTGGCATCAAAGCTACTACTAACGAAAAATTAGGCCCCGTTGGACGGGAAGAAGGTATCTGTGCTTATGCTGTTGTTTTACTAGTTGCTTTAGAGTAACTTTTCTTGACTCACCAGTGAAGCTATTTAATCATCATCAGGGTGTTAATCACATGGGAATCTAGCTAGAAATATCCTTAAAAAACATTTTATTCATTAGAGAGCGTATAGTTCATCATGCATGGTTACACTCAGATAGAATAAAAATATTTTTCAGCGCTCATCCCAATAAATTTTTTGGGAAGGATGAAGCTCTGGAGGTTTTACAAAATAGTGAAATTCAGTATTTTAATAAAACCTAAAGCTTTCTTAGTTAGCTACAGTCTCAGTCAAATTAATTTTCTTATTCGTGTATTGAAATTATGAGTTTTTTGAGGAAAATATTTCTAGCAATTAAAGATTTTTGGTTACCAATACTTCTAAGTTTAGCAACAGCACTTACACTTACTGCCTGCAACCCTAGTAACTTCAAAACCGCAGCTGCTCAAGTTCCACAAATTGTTAGCGCGGTTTTAAGTGAGCCTTCAACTTTTAATTATGCTTTGAATGAGTCAGCATATAGTGTTTTTGGGTTCATCTATGACTCATTGATTAATGAGAATCCCATCACTACAAAACTAGAACCTGGTTTGGCAGAATCTTGGGAAGTTTCGGAAGATGCACAACGGGTTGTAATCACCCTACGAGAAGGGCTTAAGTGGTCAGATGGTAAGCTAATGACTGCTGATGATGTTGTCTTTACTTATAACGAAATCTACCTTAATCCAAAAATCCCGACTTCTTTAAAAGATAGCTTAAAAGTTGGAGAAAAAGGCACTTTACCGAAGGTAAGCAAAATCGACGATCGCCGGGTTGAATTCACTATTCAGGAACCCTTCGCTCCTTTTGTCAGATATGTAGGCGGCATCCCAATTATGCCAGCCCATGCTCTACAGGAAGCAATTCGCACAACTGAATCTGATGGAAATCCTAAGTTTATTTCTATGTGGGGAACAGGCACAGATCCCAAACAAATTGTTGGCAACGGCCCCTATGTTATGGAAAGTTATGTTCCCAGCCAGCGAGTTATATTTCGACGCAATCCATACTACTGGCGCAAAGATGCTCAAGGTAATTCTCAGCCGTACATCGAGCGTATTGTTTGGCAAATTATTGAATCCACTGAAAACCAGCTAATTAGTTTTCGTTCTGGACAATTAGATGATTTAGAAATTCCTCCAGAAGGTTTTAGTTTAATAAAACGAGAAGAAAAACGAGCGAAGTTTAAAATTTATAACGGCGGCCCAAATACAAGTACAACTTTTATTTCTTTCAATCTCAATAAAGCTAAGAATGCTCAAGGTAAGCCTTTGGTAGACCCCATCAAATCCCGTTGGTTTAATCAAAAGGAATTTAGACAGGCTATAGCTTATGCCCTAGACCGCGAAACAATGAAAATCAATGCTTACCGGGGATTAGGCGAACTGCAAAATTCATTTGTTTATGTGAAAAGCCCCTACTTTCTCCCTCCAGAAAAAGGATTAAAAGTATATAATTTTGACCAAGAAAAATCGAAAAAGCTTCTGTTAGATGCTGGGTTTAAATATAATGCCCAAAATCAACTCCTAGATGCTGATGGCAACCGAGTCAGATTTACACTCTTGACCAATTCTGAAAGAAAAGTTAGAGGAGATATGGCTGCTCAAATCCAACGAGATCTGGCCAGAATTGGAATTCAAGTTGATTTACAAATTCTCAGTTTCAATTCTTATTTAGAAAAACTGAAAGTTACACAAAATTGGGATTGTTATCTTGGAGGGTTTGCTGGAGGTGGTGTTGAACCCCACAGTGCTAGTAATATCTGGAGAATTAATGGTGCATCTCACGCATTTAATCAAGGCGCACAACCAGGAGATCCGCCGTTAATTGGTTGGGAAGTTTCTGATTGGGAAAAACAAATTGATAGCCTTTATATTAAAGGCGCACAGGTATTAGATGAAAACAAGCGCAAAGAAATTTATTACGAATATCAGCGCATCGCCTCAGAACAGCTGCCATTTATTCATTTGGTGGAAGGGTTGAATTTACAAGCAGTGCGCGATCGCTTCCAAGGTATTCAGTATACTGCTCTTGGTGGCCCATTCTGGAACCTCTACGAACTGAAAGTAGTTGATTAAATGGGGCATGGGGCATAGGGCATTGGGCATTGGGCATTGGGCATTAGTTATTTGCAAAAGACTAATGACTAGTGACTAATGACTAATGACTAATGACTAATGACAAAGGACTAATGACTGATGACGAATGAAAAAAATTTGCGATCGCTTTTAGAAGCGGTTGCCAATGGTAAAGTTTCCCCAGATATAGCCTTAGACTCTCTCAAAGGCTTAACCTATGAAAGTGTAGGTGAGTTTGCCAAAATTGACCACCATCGCCAGTTAAGAACCGGTTTCCCAGAGGTGATTTGGGGCCCTGGAAAAACACCAGATCAAATTGCTCAAATTATCGAGGTGATGCGCCTCCGTAACCCGGTAGTAATGGCAACTCGCATTGAAAGTGCAGTTTATAGCGCACTGCAAGCAAAAGTTAGAGGTTTGCGATATTACGAAATGGCGCGAATTTGTGCGATCGCTCCTCCTACCATCGAACCACAATTTCAAGGCGAAATCGGTATTCTTTCGGCTGGTACCGCCGATTTACCTGTTGCTGAAGAAGCCGCTGTTACCGCTGAACTTTCTGGTTTTCAAGTAAAGCGTCTTTGGGATGTCGGCGTTGCAGGTATTCACCGCTTACTAAATAATCGTCACGTCATCGATTCGGCATCGGTATTGATTGTCGTTGCCGGAATGGAAGGCGCTTTACCTAGCGTCGTTGCGGGTTTAGCAAATTGTCCCGTGATTGCTGTACCCACTAGCGTCGGTTATGGTGCCAGTTTTAGCGGTCTGGCACCTCTGTTGACAATGCTCAACTCTTGTGCTGCGGGAGTAGGTGTAGTGAATATCGATAACGGTTTTGGCGCAGCAGTTTTGGCAGGACAAATTTTGCGGACAGCCGAGAAATTGCGGTTGGCATCGCCTGAATCTTGAGTTAAGACATTAAAGTCATAACCAAGCTCTCAGTATTTTTCAGTAATTTATTTATAAATAAACTGGTACTGAAATTTGGCATCTCCAATCTATATAATCAGTGAACATGAGCCACTACAGCGATTTGATATCTCAGTTATTTTGGCATTTACCTGTTAATTTAATGGTGCTAGCACAAACAATTACCGATCCAGACTTGATGGGTCAGATACAAAAATCTTGGAACCATTTTATACAAACAGGTCAAGTGTGGGCATTGTTGATTGGTTTAGTCATTGGCTATATCATTCGGAATCTAACTAGCTACGGTTAAATTAATTTTAGATTTTGGATTTTAGATTTTAGATTAATCCAAAATCTAAAATTTAAAATCCAAAATTGATGCCCAATCTCTCATAATGTATGACTAAAGAACAAACTTGGAGTCAGCGGTTTGAATCAGCATTACATCCAGCGATCGCTCGTTTTAATGCCAGTATCAATTTTGATATTGAATTAATAGAATATGACTTAACTGGTTCTCAAGCTCATGCAAAAATGCTGGCTCACACCAGCATAATTTCCCAAGAAGAAGGCGAGCAATTAATTGCAGGTTTAGAGCAAGTTCGCCAAGAGTACCGCCAAGGAAAATTTCAGCCTGGTGTCGATGCTGAAGATGTGCATTTTGCAGTGGAACGACGATTGACGGAAATTGTCGGTGATGTGGGTAAAAAACTGCATACAGCGCGATCGCGTAATGACCAAGTTGGTACTGATACTAGACTCTACCTCCGCGACCAAATCCAACAAATCAAAAGTCAATTGCGCGAATTTCAAGGTGTTCTGCTAAATATAGCCGAAAAACACGTTGAAACTTTAATTCCTGGCTATACTCACCTGCAACGCGCCCAACCCCTAAGTTTAGCTCATCATCTTTTGGCATACTTTCAAATGGCACAACGCGACTGGGAACGCCTAACTGACGTTTCTCGTCGTGTGAATATTTCACCCTTGGGCTGCGGTGCTTTAGCCGGGACTACATTCCCTATTGACCGCCATTACACAGCTAAACTATTGAATTTTGACAACATTTATGCTAATAGCCTTGATGGAGTGAGCGATCGCGATTTTGCGATCGAATTCTTGTGTGCTGCTAGCTTAATTATGGTTCACCTCAGTCGGCTTGCAGAAGAAGTCATTCTTTGGTCATCTGAAGAATTTCGCTTTGTCACCCTCAAAGATAGCTGTGCAACCGGTTCCAGTATCATGCCCCAAAAGAAAAATCCCGATGTCCCAGAATTAGTACGGGGAAAAACAGGGCGTGTATTTGGTCATCTCCAAGCAATGTTAGTGATTATGAAAGGGCTACCGTTGGCATATAACAAAGACTTGCAAGAAGATAAAGAAGGTTTATTTGATACCGTTAACACAGTCAAAGCCTCTCTAGAAGCAATGACAATTTTATTGGGGGAAGGCTTAGAATTTCGTATCCAGCGCTTAGCCGAAGCTGTGACAGAAGACTTTTCCAACGCCACCGATGTCGCAGATTATCTAGCAGCACGAGGTGTCCCTTTCCGAGAAGCTTACAATCTCGTGGGTAAAGTTGTAAAAACCAGTATTGCCGCAGGTAAACTCCTGAAAGATTTGACACTAGACGAGTGGCAACAACTACATCCAGCATTTGCCCCAGATATTTATGAAGCCATATCCCCCCGTCAAGTCGTGGCTGCCCGCAACAGTTACGGCGGTACCGGCTTTGCACAGGTACATGAAGCACTCATAGCTGCCCGCGCTCAAGTTGGGGAAGATAGCGAGTAGGGGAGATAGGGAAGTGTGGGGAGTGTGGGGAGATGGGGAAGTGTGGGAGAAAGAGAATTTATGCCCCCTTCTCCTCCCTCTCTTCCCACCCCTCCCACCCCTCCCACACCTCCCACACCTCCCACACTTCTCAATGCCCAATGCCCCAAAATAATTGAGGGCGTACAAGTGTACGCCCTCAATTTCTAAAAGACTTAAAAAGTAAGTATATTAACAGGCAACTTACTCAGCGTCAATTGCTGCTGCGCCCTCATCTTCCTCACTCTTCGGTGGTCTTTGTTGGAACCTTCTCTGCATTCTTCCTGTCGTAGTCCGTTTACGAAACTTCCGGGCATATGCCTGGTTCCGTAGCGCCTTTTCTTTTTTCGGGTTACGGCGCTTAGCCATGTTCACCTCATTAATAAACAACAAAAAAATCGCAACTAGGCATAACGTAGGCAATATCAGCTACCAATGTTCTTGATATACTTTTAGCCTAGCGACCAATCGATACGCTTTAAACAGTGTTCTAGTCTACCGTATTCAACCTTATTCTGTCAATCAGAATTTAAAACTATCTGACCAAAGCTAGATAAAAATATCATTTCTGATATTCAAATATCATCTTAAATATATACAGCGATACAGCGTATTTCAGGTAAATAATGAAGTACACGGCTACGGAACATGTTACCTACGATTATCTGTACTTTACTACTTTGCATCTTTTGTATAAATTAGCTAATTAGTTGTTGTAGTGTTGTATCTATAAAAAGCTAATATTATTTATTCAAGGAAAACTTTAATTAAGCTTAGCCGAGTAATATAGCAGTTCTAAATGATTTGTTTTATAAGGTTATGATTTGATTTTTAAAAAGACTTTGTAAAGATTTAAAAACCTGATTCCCTATTCGCTACTCTCAATTCCTTGCCTATCGAGCTTCCCGTGCCACTTAAATAATTTCAACAATCAAATATGATTTTTATATTAGTTATTGTTCATTCTTGATTGGTCATTAACTATTTGCAATGAACAAAGGGCAAAGTGTGAGCACTGCCTTCTGGCGTTGAAAACTTTCTAACAGAGAATAAAGAGGAAATATTATGTGTATATAAATACAGTGCTGCTGAAGGAAACTTGATGTTAGAATTGAGATTGTTCTACGTAAATCGTTAGAATAAAATCTCAAACCACAAACATTTTTGTATAAAACAAAACTCAACAAAATTTTATGAGTTGAGGCTGATGTAAGTGGTAGAGAAATATAGAATACAACACATAAATTTTGAAGATTGAACGTTATTGCTTTTTTTCCGTCAGCTGTCGAGTCCACACGTAGCTTATGGCGTATTGGACAAACAGTATTGGGTATTATATTTCGTCATCCCATTACTGGCACTAGTATCATCCCAATTTTACCCGACGGTCGGATCGTACTGATCCGGCGACGGGACAATGGTCTTTGGTCATTGCCTGGGGGTATGGTTGATTGGGGAGAAGATATTCCCAACACAGTCCGCCGGGAATTAATGGAGGAAACTGGATTAGAATTGGTGAAAATTAACCGTTTAGTAGGAGTTTATTCCTCACCAGAGCGCGATCCCAGAATTCATTCAATTTGTGTTGTGGTTGAAGCCGAAGTAAGTGGGACAATGGAAGTTAAAGATGCTTTGGAAGTGATGGAAATCCAAGCTTTCCCTCCAAATTTGCTACCTCCAGGACAAATGTCTCACGACCATACTCAACAGTTGCAAGATTACTTGAATGGCTTGACAACCTTGGCATAATAATATTTTGTTATTAGTTGTTTGTCATTGGTCATTAGTTATTAGTCATTAATACTCTGTTACAAAGTTCTGTACCCTGTAATGTGGCAAATCAAGACGCTTGCGGACACGGCGAACTGATGATCTATTGCAGGAAGTCTTCTAGAGACTTTACGCTTTGTCCTTGTAAATAACTAATGACCAATGAGCAATGACTATTTATTATGGTGCTAAAGGTTCACTACTAAATTAAAATGGATACACTTTTCCGTAACTCCCGGAGAAAGCTTTCTCAAGGGTTATTATTTTGGCGTGAAGCCGGTGGAGAAATTCCTGTAGTTTTTTTACATGGTGCTTGGAATGATAGCAGTGAATGGTTATCTGTGATGGAGTCCCTTGCAGAAAACTTTCATTGCTTTGCACCTGATTTGTTGGGCTTTGGTGAGTCGGAGAATCCTAATATTCATCATTCGATTGATTTACAAGTCGAGTGTTTAGCTGAGTTCTTGCAAGCTGTCAAGCTAGAGAAAGTTTATTTAGTGGGGCATTCTCTTGGGGGTTGGATTGCTGCTAGTTATGCCTTAAAGTATCCAGAGAATGTTAATGGTATGGTACTGCTAGCACCTGAGGGCGTACAGATAGCAGGACAAGAAGAGTATTGTCGGAAGATGCGGCGATTATTGAATTATTCACCCTTGGTGGTTAAATTATTGCGATCGCTAATTACCTTAACTAAAATCCTGGGCTGGCATGAAAAAATTACACAGGATTTGCAATTACGTCAGGATTTGTTGCGTTACCCCATAGCTTGTCAGTTACTTTTCAAACGGCGACAAGCAGAAATTGAGGCGGAATCACTACAAAAACGCCTTTACATGATTGAAGTCCCAACTTTGATTTTACAAGGTGGCCAAGATACACCAGATGCTTTAGCCAAAAGTCAAGTTTATACCCAACTAATTCCAAAAGTTGAGTTGAAAATGATTCCCCATGCCGGAAATGATTTACCACAATCTTGTGCTGGGGATATAGCAATGGATATTCAAGAGTTTGTGAAAGGTAATTAGAAGAAGTAAAAAAAATTTGGCGTAGCCTCACAAAGAAATGGTATTGTTTCATGTCAATTCTTAATTAAGATGCATTTAATATTTATTTAACAAAATAATGCAATAATCTGTACTAAGCACAAAGCGGCTTTATACAGATAGATCGTTAAATTGGAAAAACTTTTCTGATGAAATTAACTCAAAAGCTTTGTATTGCTACTACTGGAGTAGTGATGAGCCTGGGTTTACAAAAAGCTGCCCCAGTTCACGCAGTTGCACTCAACTTTGATTGGACTGGTGATGCTGGATATTCAGCTAAAGGCTCGTTTTCTTATGATGAAACCCAAGGTTATACAACCATAGACACTTCAAAACTTCAATCCATTACAGTTTCTTTTTTTGATCCAAGTCAAAAACTGTTGAATAGTTTTGCTCCGGTTACTAATGGAAGTATTGTTTATAATTTTTTAGACTTCAACTACGATACAGCCACAAAGTCTTTGTTTGGATTCTTTGATGTAGGTCGAGATAACGGTCAAAGTACAGATTATTATCTGTTCGGAACTGTTGGTTTAGACCTGAGTCTAAGAAATCCTATTGAGGGAACAATAGATCGGAACAATGGATTAATTAATGTTACCTCTATAACCTCAATACCCGAACCATTAACAACAGGTGGCACAGTTCTCACTGCTGGCATCGCTTGGTTGGTGAAGCGTAGAAAAGTTACGGCAAAGAAAGCCAAAGCATAAGCTTCTTAGATAGTTCTCATGAAACTTTATTTTTTTGTTGGGCAAAACATCAAAATTGATTAACTTTTCCCAGACTCATAAAAGCTAGTCACAGACAGTTTAGATGTCCGTAACTAGCTTTCATAAATTTGGGAGAAAAACTCAAAAGCAACTTTTTAACATCAAATAATAACTATATTTTAAGGTCTACTTCCTACTATTGTGCATCTAATACCAATTCTTCGTGAAGCTGCATAGAATTTTACCCCTCCCCAACCCTCCCCTTGGCAAGGGGAGGGTGCGCGCTAGCGCGGGTGGGGTATTTATATGCGTCTTCATATTAAATTGGTATAATCAATCATTTCTTTCAATGAAAACCTAATATTAACAACAGTTAATTTTTCTCTATAGAGAGTGATTAAGAAGTGATTAAAAAAACTATTTAAAACTAAACACTTGTGAAGAAAATTTAAAATTTATTGATATAAAATACCTTTATTAATTGTAGAATTGGTAACAATTGAATGGATGATAAACTCAGCATCAAAATCCAACAAGGATATTTGAGTGTGAGATATCATCTGACAAAATACTACAAGGTATTAGTTCTTTTTCTTTGTACAACGTTGTTTGTCTTGTTTGGTCAGATAGTTATTGCTCAGAGTAACTATAATTTAGGCACTCAAGGGAAGCAAAGAGTAGAACTGATTGTGGGTGGCGATTTCATCGTGACGATGAATGAAGCACAACCGATTATTCAAAATGGTGCGATCGCCATTAAAGACGGGAAAATTGTTGCAGTAGATACACAATACAAAATCATGACATCATACAGAGCCGACAAGACGCTCCCAGGTGATGGTCTGGTGCTGATGCCGGGTCTGGTAAACGGTCATTCTCACTCAGCAATGGTTCTGTTTCGTGGTCTTGCGGACGACTTAGCGTTGCAGGATTGGCTTGAGAATTACATTTTCCCAGCAGAAGGGCAGTTCGTCGATCAAAATTTTGTCCGCGTTGGCGAACAGCTTGCCTGCTGGGAGATGATACGCGGTGGCACAACAACGTTTGTTGATATGTACTTTGAGCCAGATGTTGCTGCTCAAGTGGTTAATGAATGCGGCTTACGTGCCATTATTGCGCCCTCGTCAATAGATTTTCCCAGCCCTGGTTTCAAAGGATGGGATGATGCTTTTGCCTTAGCGATCGATTTTCTCAAACGTTGGAAAGGTAAGAACGAGCGTATAATACCAGCTATTGCTGCCCATGCTCCCTACACCGTCTCTCCAGAGCATCTCACCCAGGCTATTCAAGCTGCGCGTCATTACGATGTCCCCCTGACAATTCACCTGGCAGAAACACAAGGTGAAGTTAAAGATGTCCAGCAGCGCTATAACGCAACCCCTGTCAAACATCTAGATAATCTCAACTTCCTAGACCCGCGTGTATTTGCTGCACACGTTGTCTGGCCTAACGCAAGCGAAATCGCCCTACTGGCGAAACGCGGTGTTGGTGTTATCCACAATCCTGACTCAAATTTGAAATTGGCTTCTGGCTTTGCACCAATTCCGGCGATGTTGCAAGCGGGAGTTAAGGTTGGTCTGGGTACCGATGGAGCCTCGTCAAACAACGTTCTTGATATGTGGAACGCAATTCGCCTCACTGCTCTCATCCACAAAGGAACTACCCTTGACCCCACTGCTGTGCCAGCTAAGACAGTTTTGCGTATGGCAACACTTGGCAGTGCAGAAGCACTCGGCTTATCAAATAAAATTGGTGCGATTAAGGTGGGACTTCAAGCAGACGTGATTCAAATCCAGTTAAAAGAGCCACACTTACTCCCACTTTACGATGTCATCTCCCATCTTGTTTATGCAGCAAATTCCCAAGATGTTGATACTGTGATTGTAAATGGGAAAGTTCTCATGGAAAAACGTCAGATGCTGACACTTGACACTGAAAGAATTCGTCGTGAAGCTACTTCTATTGCCCAGAGGATAAAATCTCAATTCCGACCCTCGAATTAACAGTTGTTTATTCTTGGGGGAAACACTACGCTAAAAGCCGCGATCGCTGTTTACTGTTTTAAGAAATCTCAGCTGCTCTAGGTGTAACCTAGAGCAGTTTAATTATTTCTCGCATTCCCCAAAAGATTAAGTTTGGTTCCACAATTAAATGTGTTGCGATCTCAGGATATAACACTTGGAGATAGTTGATTATTAAAGTGCGATCGCCACCTTTAATTGCAATCTTTCCATTGGGAAATAAATTCCACCACGCCTGAATAAAATCTTTAATTCCACCTAAAAAAGTGTAAATTACCCCACTTTCAATTGCCTCTTTTGTATTCAATGCAAAACGTGGTGGTAGAGACGCATTTTTTGAGATTTCAACTAATGGTAATTGTCCTGTTTTTTGACCGAGAGTTGCAAATTGCAAGCCCAATCCTGGTAGAATTGCACCTCCAACCAAACACTGATTAGCATCCGCAGCCGTAAAAGTTAGCGTTGTTCCTGCATCAATCACCAACATTGGAAAACCCCAGGTTTTTCCCGCACCCCACAAAGCTAAAGCACGGTCAATTCCTAATGTGGGGTACATACCTTTGAGAGGTACTTCATTTAAAGTAATAACCCGAACGTTGGGATAAGTTTCCCAAATAGCAGTTTGGCTGGGAACTACCGAGGCGAGGAGGAGGGGAGGAAGGGATGAGGAGGTGGGGAGATGGGGAGATGGGGGGGATGAACCGCCCGTTTGTTCCTGTGCTTGTTCCCTAGTTTTATTTTGGGTTGCGGAAATTGTCAGTAGTAAATCATCTAATGTTTGAGATTGAGCTAGCTGGCAGATGATAGACTCAGGCAAATACTCAGTATTCCAAGCATTATCGAGAATTTCGCCCCTAAATAATGCCCAGTGCAACCGAGTATTGCCAATTTCCAAAGCTAGCCAAATCTTCTCTCCCGAAGTTCCGTTCGTCGTTCGCGCAGCGTCTCGAAGAGAAGACGTTGGCGTTCGCGGAGCGTCTCGTAGAGAAGCCATCCAAGGAAGCCTTGGCTCAGACTTTTCTCTGTGTTCTCTGTGCCTCTGCGGTTCGATCATTTGATTTTTTTTTAACATGAATATAAATTTTTTAATAAAAATTTACATATAACACGTGGCACAATAAGACAAGAGGAATAAATACTCAATTTGTCAAGGAGGGGGTTATGGTAGCACTCACCGAAAGAACTGAAAAACGGCTCACCATACAGACTGTAGAAATAGCTCAAGATACAACGGCAATTCGCTCACTCGATTGGGATCGCGATCGCTTCGATATTGAGTTCGGTCTGCAAAACGGTACTACATATAACTCGTTTCTCATCCGGGGAGAGCAAACAGCCTTAGTCGATACTTCCCACGAAAAGTTTCGTCAATTATATTTTGATACCCTTACGGGACTAATCAACCCCAAAGAAATAGATTATTTGATTATCAGCCACACCGAGCCAGATCACAGCGGTTTAGTGAAAGATTTACTGCAAATGGCTCCGGATATTACTGTTGTCGCTTCTAAGGTAGCAATTCAATTTTTAGAGGATTTGGTACATCAGCCATTTAAACGGCGGATTGTGAAAAATGGCGATCGCTTGGATTTAGGTAACGGTCATGAATTTGAATTCGTAATTGCACCGAATTTACATTGGCCAGATACCATCTTCAGCTTTGACCACAAAAACCAGATTCTCTTCACCTGCGATGCATTCGGGATGCACTATTGTTCCGATACCACCTTCGATGAAGACTTAAAAACTATTGAAGCAGACTTTAAATATTACTACGAATGTTTGATGGGACCAAACGCCCGGTCAGTGCTGTCTGCCCTCAAGCGGATGGGAGAATTAAAAACCATCGCTATGATTGCCACCGGTCACGGCCCTTTATTATCTCACAATGTTGACGAACTCGTTGGACGTTACCGCACTTGGAGCCAAACCCAAGCCAAGCCAGAAACAGCCATTGGCATATTTTACGTTTCGGAATACGGTTATGGCGATCGCCTCGCCCAAGCAATTGCCAACGGTATCGCTAAAACCAATGTCGCTGTAGAAATTGTGGACTTGGGGTCTGAAATCGATTTACAAGAACTGCGCGAACTAGTCGCCCGCTGTGCGGGATTGGTTGTTGGTTTACCTCCTGCTTCTGGTGCTGCTAACATCCAAGCTGCACTCAGCACAATTTTAGGATCTACCAAAGAAAAGCAAGCCATCGGCGTATTTGAAAGTGGCGGTGGCGATGATGAACCGATAGATCCTTTGCTGAGTAAATTCCGGAATTTGGGTTTGACAACGGTTTTCCCAGCAATTCGGATTAAGGAAACACCCACAGAAAACATCTACAAACTGTGTGAAGAAGCGGGTACAGACTTAGGTCAATGGGTAACGCGCGATCGCAACATCAAAGCCATGAAATCCCTTGGTGCAGACTTAGATAAAGCACTAGGCAGAATCAGCGGCGGACTATATATTATCACTGCCAAAAAAGGCGATGTTTCCAGCGCTATGTTAGCTTCCTGGGTTGCTCAAGCCAGCTTCAAACCTTTAGGATTTTCCATCGCAGTCGCCAAAGACAGAGCAATTGAATCATTGATGCAAGTAGGCGATCGCTTTGTTCTCAACGTCTTAGAAGAAGGCAATTTCCAACCACTGATGAAGCACTTTTTGAAGCGGTTCGCCCCTGGCGCCGATCGCTTTGAAGGAGTGAGAACCCAGCCAGCCGAAAATGGTGCCCCCATCCTCACCGACGCCCTCGCTTACATGGAGTGCGAAGTCGTCAGCAGAATGGACTGCGGCGACCACTGGGCAGTATACAGCACCGTCTACGCCGGACGAGTTTCTAAGCCAGATGCCCTAACTGCGGTGCATCATCGCAAAGTTGGAAACCACTATTAAAAGTTAGGAGTTAGGAGTTAGGAGTTAGGAGTTAAGAGTTAAGAGTTAAAAGTTAAGAGTTAGGAGTTAGGAGTGAGGAGTTGAAGAAAGTAATTAATTCAAAACTCTGAACTCACGTGGAGACAATATATCTTGTTAAAACCATCCCTACCACTCCTAACTTCAAACTCCTGTAGAGATGCGATTGATCGTGTTTGAACTCCAAACTCCAAACTCCAAACTCTTAACTTTTAACTCCAAACTCCTCACTCCTAACTCCTAACTCCTAACTCCTAACTCTCTTTTGTGTTATGTCAACAAACAAACCACGCGACGTTCAGGTTTTCCCCATTGCTACAGATACAAAAATATTGCGATCGCGCAGTTGGTCAAGGCTGAGATTTGAAATAGAATACGCTCTGGCTAAGGGGACAACTGCTAATTCTTATTTAATTGAAAGCGATAAAAATGCTCTGATTGACCCTCCTGGGGAAACGTTTACAGAAATTTATTTAGAAGCGTTGCAGCAGCGATTTGATGTTACAAAACTAGATTATGTAATTTTGGGACACGTCAACCCCAACCGCGCTGCAACTTTAAAAGCTTTACTGGAAATTGCGCCGCAAATCACCTTTGTCTGTTCTAATCCAGGGGCGATAAATTTACGCGGGGCGCTAGAAAATCCAGATTTGCCAATTCTGGTGATGCGGGGAGAAGAAACTTTAGATTTGGGCAATGGGCATAATTTACAATTTATTCCCACCCCCAACCCCCGCTATGCAGACCACCTTTGCACCTACGATCCGCAAACAGAAATTCTCTACTCAGATAAGTTATTTGGGGCGCATGTTTGCGGAGATCAGGTATTTGATGAAGGCTGGGAAATCTATAACGAAGACCGCCGCTATTATTTTGATTGCCTCATGGCTCCCCACGCCCGTCAAGTTGAAACAGCGCTGGAGAAGCTTGCAGATTTACCCGTGCGAATGTACGCGACTGGACATGGCGCTTTGGTGCGCTATGGCTTAATCGAACTTACCAAAGCTTACCGACAATGGAGCCAACAACAAACTTCTGCTGACTTGACAGTAGCGTTGATTTATGCATCAGCCTATGGAAATACAACCACCTTAGCTCAGGCGATCGCTCGTGGCATCACCAAAGCTGGCGTCGCGGTAGAATCGATTAATTGTGAATTCACCGACCCAGAGGACATCCGTGCTGCTGTGGAAAAATCCGCTGGCTTTGTCATCGGTTCTCCTACCCTTGGCGGTCATGCACCTACACCCGTACAAACAGCTTTAGGAATTGTCCTAGCCACAGCTACGAATAATAAACTGGCTGGCGTGTTTGGTTCCTTTGGTTGGAGTGGTGAAGCCGTTGATTTAATTGAAGGCAAATTGAAAGATGCTGGTTATCGGTTTGGTTTTGATACCATCCGCGTCAAGTTTAAACCAAACGATCCTACCTTGCAGCTTTGCGAACAAGCGGGTACTGACTTTGCCCAAACATTGAAGAAAACGAAAAAAGTGCGATCGCAAAGTGTTCCCGCCACTAACGTTGAACAAGCTGTTGGACGAATTGTCGGTTCGCTGTGCGTTCTCACAGCCAAACAAGACGATATATCCAGCGCCATGTTAGCTTCTTGGGTATCCCAGGCTAGCTTTAGTCCCCCTGGTTTAACCATCGCTGTCGCCAAAGACCGCGCCGTGGAAAGTTTGACACATTCAGGAAATAAATTTGTCCTGAATATCCTTAAAGAAGGCAATCACTTGGGATTGATGAAACACTTCCTCAAACCCTTTGGCCCCGGACAAGACCGATTTGCCGATGTCGCCGCCGGAGAAGCACAAAACGGTTCTCCGATTCTGACGGATGCTTTAGCATATCTCGAATGTTCTGTACAAAACCGGATGGAATCTGGCGACCATTGGCTGGTTTATGCAACCGTGGATAATGGCAAATTGTTAGATACTGATGGTGTCACAGCCGTGCATCATCGCAAATCGGCAACTCATTATTAATCAATCCTCGCCAATTTACGACCCCAGGATATTTTTGCCAGTACAATGTTACCCTCCTCGCCTCCCTTGCGGGGTAGGGTACTTTGACTTTGGCTAATCTGGGAAGAAACCGAAAAGTTAATTTTCAACTATTACTTACGCCGTCAACCATCTGTGCTATTATATTTTTGTAAGTGACTTACAAATCAAGTCACTTACAACATAGAAGACAAGCTAAAAAACACTTAAACTCTACTTTTGCAGAAGTAGTGTATAAGCTAAAACAAAACAAACAGAACAACAATTAGATTTTATCTGCGTGCCTACTTCTCCTTTAGTAGTTTTAATACTAAAACTAGAGATTTCAGGATAGAGTCTGTATTGCGTGAAATATAAGCTACTACTACCAGTTGCGGTAAAAGTAGCAAAAAAAGAAGATAGATTTCCTTCACTTTTCTCCTTGTTTTTATTTTGTGGTAGACAAGCAAATAAATTCGACAAGCACCTCGATTTAAATCAAGGTGCAAATCTTTTTTTTTGCATTATTTAGTCATATTGTACTATATTCTATTTTTTTTATTACAGTTGTGCTAAATTTAGAGCCAATTTTTCGCCTTACAGATGAACAGTTTTATCAACTATGCATGGCCAATAAAAATTTAAACTTAGAACTGGATGCAAAAGGAGAACTGATTATTGCGCCACCAGTAGGCGGAGAAAGTGGAAATCAAGAGGCAGACTTAATTACTGATTTGAATATTTGGAATCGCCAAACAAAATTAGGAATAGTTTTTAGTTCTTCAACTATTTTCAGCTTGCCAAATGGAGCAAAGCGATCGCCTGATGCAGCTTGGGTAGAATTGTCACGATGGCAAGCGCTAACTCTTGAGCAACGTCAAAAATTCCCACCATTGACGCCTGACTTTATAATTGAACTGAGATCCCAGAGCGATCGCTTAAAAACTCTGCAAGACAAAATGCAAGAGTATATAGAAAATGGTTTACGCTTGGGTTGGCTGATTGATCCTCAAGGCAAGCAAGTAGAGATTTACCGACCAACACACCCTGTAGAAATAGTTAAAGTGCCAGCATTACTTTCTGGAGAAGAGGTTTTGCCTGGGTTTGAATTAGAAGTTTGATTCTGAGAATTCACGAGTCAGAATAAAGACTTTTACAAAAAATCTATTTTTCCCGATTAAAGTTTCCCTTATCTGTGGCTAATTACTAACATTATTTTTGATTTATCGACTAAAAAGTCAGTTGACAAGACACCGAAAAATCTGTTAATTATTAATCAACTGACAAGTCAGTCGATTAACAAAAATGCCCACAAATAAGAAAATTATCATTATCGGCGGCGGAATTGGCGGCGCTGCAACTGCACTTGCTTTGCACAGAATTGGTTTAGAAGCAGTTGTCTATGAGCAAACAAAGCAACTGCGGGAGGTAGGCGCTGGAATTGCACTTTGGGCAAATGCCACACACATCCTGAAAAATTTTGGTTTGTTAGAAGAAGCCCTTGGGGTTGGTTATGTAACGACAAATTACCAATTCAACTCGCAAAACGGTAAGGAGTTAGTTAATATACCTGTTGATGGTTTTGAGTTGCCTGTTATTGCCATACATAGGGCTGAATTACATCAGCTATTGTGGCGTAATGTACCGAATGAAAATTTTGTTTTAGGGCAAACTTTTGAGAAATTGGAAATCGCAGAAAATAAGGTTTGCGCTCATTTCAGTTCTGGTTTAATTGTTGAGGGAAATGCTTTAATTGGCGCTGATGGTTTGCGATCGCGGGTACAGGATGCCCTCAAGTGCCATGCGCCACTCATCTATCGCAACTTTAAGACTTGGCGCGGTCTGACAGATTACGTTCCCAGAGGATACCGTCCCGGCTACATTCAGGAGTTTTTAGGAGGCGGTCAAGGCTTCGGCTTCATGATGCTGGGCAAAGGGCGGATGTATTGGTATGCGGTCGCCACCGCCACTGAGGGACAGCCAGATGCCCCAATCGGTCGGAGAAAAGAGCTAGAAAGCATGTTTCAAGATTGGTTTGCATCGGTTCCTGAGTTGATTGCAGCGACGGATGAAGCCAATATTCTGACAACAGATTTGTACGATCGCCCCCCAACTAAACCTTGGAGCAAGCAAAATATTACACTGTTGGGTGATGCTGCACATCCAATGCTGCCAACTATGGGGCAGGGAGCCTGTACGGCATTAGAAGATGCTTTTGTGGTGGCCAAGTGTCTCAAACAACCTTTCAATCCAACACTAGCTTTCCAACAGTATGAATTAGAGCGGTTTCCCCGCACAAAGGCGATGGTTGAGCAATCCTTACGAGCAGGGAAAATGGGTGAATTGCATCATCCTTTGAGCGTGGCAGTACGAAATACATTTATGAAACTTATGGGAGCAACTATTAGTAGTAGTTTTAAGTCACTCCATGCTTACAGAGCTTGAATATCAAGGGATAGGTGAAAGTAATGCCTAAATGGCAACATTGCTTCCCTGAGTTTAGCTATTGTCAGTGTTGAGTTTATCCATTGTGGACTCGACATCTAGAGCGATCGCCTAATTACGTAGTTTTTGTATCTAAGTTTATATTTAAGTTGCAATTTCGTACTGAATTTACCAATTGCACTCTCATCTGCTCAAATATATATAGCTAGGAGGAATAAATTTGGTATACCTAATGATCTGTGCATACCAAAATCTACGTTAGAAAGACAAGAGATTAAACATGTAAGCAAGAGGTAGTATAACAACGTAAAACTACGACAGAGCGTCTAATAGAAGTTAATTTAGCTGCACGCAGTTAATATAAACGCAATTTGTAGCTTTTCCGTAGTTGACTAGTGGTAGATTTGAGTTATTCTTGGAGCGATCGCTTCGTGTAGGAATCTACCCTGACAGGAGTGTATAAAGACATAAGTTATATTTAACAATTCTGTCCCAGATTTTGAACTTCCAAACTGAATAGTTTGATACGGCGCTCAAAACTCCGATGCTCTACCCTAAACAAGGTAGTCAATTAAAGACTCAATATCATCTATCTTGTAATTGTAATGAATAGTTTACAATACCAGTGGATGGGAAAATCTAAAGAAAATATAAAAGTAACTCAAACGACTGTGGTGTCTGGAGGACAAAAGTGTTTCTGAGACTAGCACATCAACATAGACAATTCGTTCAAGACTTGGTAATGAACCTGCAAGCCTTGGCGATTGTACTGGAGCGACGTGGGTATCCTGCGTCCTGTTATACGTGTGGCGACCAGATGAATAGTGCATCATTTATGGTTAGCTTGGGTGATAACCACCTGATTCGGTTTTTAGTGTCCGACTACGGGATTACTTGGACGGAAATGCGGGATGACCGCGAATTAATGAAGCTAGAAGGTGCAGAGGCAATTAACCAATTACAAGAGTTGGCTAATCTTGTCAAACAATCTATGCAAATCGATACAGACTCCAAAACTTTGGCCAAGAAGTGTTAAGGTTCCAAAAGTCAATGGTGAATGACAAATTGATTCTCGGTAACTGGTGATTGGTAATAGCGGCTTGCTTAGCGATCGCTAATTACTCATTCTCCGTTACCCTTCAGTGGTTGGCTGGTGATTGCCTGCCGCATATTTTTTTTGTATCTACCAAAACTTCACAACGAAAATTGAGCTATCAGGTGCTAAAACGCACCACACTTAGAGGTGGCGTATATGGCTGCCCAATCCTGCAACGCGATCGCTCCTGTTGTGGGAAAATCTCATCAAAATTTTTATGCGATCGTAAAAGGATTCAGTAATGGGATACCGCAGCTATCAAAATCGCGGGTGTTGCGCGTTACTAGAGTTAGCTGGTGAATTTGGGCAGTAGCAGCAATCATCATATCTGCTTGAGTGTGCGTTTTTCCGATTAATCTTAGTTGACCCCGTAGTTCGCCAGAACGTTTAGCAATTTCAGCGGTAATAGGCAATATTTGGCAGTAATTCTCCAGAAAATTCTCAAACCAATTTTCAATTCTGGGGTTCGGCTTTAATGTCAGTCCATAAGATATTTCCTCAACAGTAATGACGCTGATAGCAATTGAAGAAACTCTTGCCGCCCATGTTAATACACCAGAATTCGGTTGAGGTCGCGCTAGTTCGCTGAGAATGTTGGTGTCACACAGAAACGTCATTGAGGACATCAGCGAAAGAATCAAAACGGTCTTGACGAGGAGATATTTCTAGGGTGTAGTCTTCCTTGGCAGCAATTTGGTGTAGTTCTGTAAAAGCATCTGCTAGAGATAGTTTTCCCTTGTTTTGTTGCCAAGACAAGAATTCTTCAAAGACTTTAGCCTCTATAACAACTGCCACCAAGCGATCGCGATTGTAAATCCGTTGGGGTTCTTGAAGTGCAGCGTTAATCAATTCCGAGAACTTCTGTTTGGCTTGTGCAATTCTCCAATTCATCGCGCCATTTCTTGTAAATCGTAATTATGTCCATTATAGGCATGAATCATGTCTATGATTTTGTAACAAAACTTGACAAAAAAATCAAAATTCCAACTTTCAAATTATTAGCTCAGAACAGTTAGGCATAAAAGGCTTTTAATCCAAAATCCAAAACTTGTACTGAGCCTGTCGAAGTATCCAAAATCCTAAAGTCCGTTACCAATCAAAATAAACGGTGCCCAGTAATAGGGATGACTAAAGTTACTAATTCGCCTTGCAGGTGCATTGCCATTTTTTATCGAGTATCCACTAATTAATGAGATTTGAGCTTGTCGTAAGGCTTCGGTTTTAGTCAGTTTCTTAGAAGAGAGAATATTATAAAAAGCACTCATCAGTGCTTGTGTACCACCATCATCCACAGACCATAACGAGGCGATGGCTGCTCTAGCGCCGGTTTGCTGCATTTGATAGCCAAAGCCCAAAATTTCCTCACCGTTACCTAACTTGCCTCCCAAGCCAGTTTCGCAGGCACTCAACACTACCAAATCTACATTGGGGAGTGACCAAGTAGAGACATTTCTAAAATTAACGCGATCGCCATTCCCGAATAAAATAAACGAATCTTCTGGTTTACCCACCACAAAGGCTGCATGAGTCGCTAAATGGACAATTGTATAATCATCCATTTGAGGTACAGCGACTTCAGGACTAAAGTCATCATCTAAAAGCTTCTTAGTTTCAGGAACCGCCGCAGCTAAACTTTCCACTTCCCGCGTTGCAAACGGCAAACCAGCGAAAGCAACCTGCCGATTACCAACTTTGATTTCATAATTACCTTTAGTAAAAGCACCTGCTAAAGCCCGCAAATTAGATTGTTTTGCAGTGTTTAAGTTAGTCAGACTCGCAGATGTAATGTGATTCACACTAAAGCGCTGCACTAGCCATTGTTTGCCATCATATAAAGCAGTTAAAGGAATGTAGCGTAACTGCTCATCTGGAGCGTAAATCAGAGTTTGTGTACCTAAGACCTGCAAGTCTTTTTCTATTGGTTTAATTAGCCAGTTATATAATTGGCGTGCAGGTGCTTTGACATTTTCACTAGGATTGATTAAAGCTTCGCGGAAGTTCTCAATTGTCTGATGGAGATTTTCGCTTTTCACCGCAACAGTGCGATGAATTGGTGGAGAATCGGGAGTTACTAATACCAATTCCAAGCTATCTTTTAAAATCAGTGGGTAGATTAGCGCAGATTTTTGGGGCAATCGCGCTAGATTATCCCGAATTTGATTGAGACTTTCCAAATCCAGATTTTGCCGCCTAGCTGTACGGCTAATTTGTTCTATTTGCGCTTTTACTTGAGGACTATCGAGAAACTTGTTAAATTCATCCAAGAGTTGCTGCTGGTTTAATACTAACTGTTCAATGCGTTGTTTTTGTTGTGGCGATCGCTCTTGCGGAGGAATTTTTCGGAGTTTTGTTAGTTCTTTACCCAGTACAACAGCATTATCTAGGGTTTTATCTAACTTTTGTTTAATTGGTTTTTCTTGTGCCACTATATCAATGCCTTTAGCAGTACGTTGATTACCTGGCACATTTTGGAGATACTCCTCTAGTTCTTCAACTTTGAGTAAATCTATTGTTCGTTGAGCTTCAGGAATACGTTTTTGCTTGAGCAATCGCTCACCTAAAATTCGATATGTCTGACTAACAGTAATGCTGTAAGCATTTGGTTGTGGTGCAGCTAGTGTTAATGGATTCAAACGAGCTTTTTCCCGGTTGATTACGCAACCTTTATAGAAAAGAATTGCTAACTCTGGTTTGTTTTGGATATCAAATAAGTAACCTACATTACTATAGGTTTTACCAAGTTGAACTAGATCTCCGAGTTCTTTATTAATCACTATCGCTTGCTGATAAGATTGAAGTGCTTCGGGATACTTTCTTTGACTTTGATATACTCTACCGATGTTATTAAATGTTACAGCTTCCCAAGAGCGATCGCCGTATTCTCTACTAATAGCTAATGCTTTTTCTAATGTTTGCAATGCTTGTTGCGATTGATCTTGCTGAGATTGTTTGATAGCTTGTTCGTTGAGCCTTTCAATTTCTGAGACTTGATTCTTCTGGGGTAAAGCTTGAGCTTTTTCTCCCAAATGCAATCGCAACTTTGTATTTGTACTTACTTGGTTATTTTCTGGGTATGCCATCCCAAAACCTAGTAAACTAAGTAGAGTCAAAGTCACAACTCTAACATATCCGAGATTAGGCTGCATAACAAAACACTCTTTATACTCAGAAGTGTAAATCTTAAATCAACAAGTCGGGGAAAGCAATTAATTTTTAAACTACTCTATATTTCGATAATTTATAGCTTCTCAAAATAGATGTCCAGAAACTTGAAAATGTCAGAAGAAAAACCCAACCAACCAAAACTACCACCAACCAGTGCCCTTGACGTTCCATCAAATCAGGCATTTGAGAACTGGTTTGAATATCCTGTAAGAGTGCAACCACACCACACTGACTATGCAGGTATTGTCTGGCACGGTTCCTATCTGACTTGGATGGAAGAAGCACGGGTTGAATGCTTGCGGTCTATCGGGATTGAATTTGCTGATTTAGTAGCTTTAGGTTGCGATTTACCAGTTGTAGAATTGTCGGTGCGCTATCATCGTTCAATTCAATTAGGTATGGCAGCGGTAGTTAAAACCCGTATGGCTGAAGTGACTGGCGTCCGCATCAATTGGGATTATGCCATTGTCTCATCTGATGGACAAGAATTATACGTCACTGCCAAGGTAACCTTAGTAGCTTTAGATCGCGAAAGAGGCAAGATTATGCGTCAGTTACCGCCAAGTGTTAAAGATGCCTTGGCTAAAGTTTCAGCATTGAATAATACTTAAGCGATAAATTAATTCTGAATGCACAATTCAGAATTAATTTTTTACTTGCCGCGTTGGATCTGCGAGATAGTTTGAGCGAACTGCGTTATATGATGCCAAATATCTTGTGGAGTAATGCCAAAACCGATGTTTAATAAAACTAGGATTGCCGCAATAGTTAATGCACTACTCACCGTTGCTTTTAGCAACTTCCACAATATTATAAAGACAATCCAAGCTACAATCAACGTAGCAATCATAATAGATAAATTCCTTAATAATACCCTTTATTTGAAAACGTGTTGAGTCAGAAAAAATAAACTTTTATTCCAGTAACAATTACTAATGTTAAAGCTGTTAGGCCTAATTGTGAGTAGATACTAAAGCTAAGATTTGTGTAACTGTACCAATGTCATATTACATGAAAATACGACAAAAATTCACATAAGAGGCTACTTATTTGGCAATTTGGCAGAATTCCTAGAAAAAATATTTTCTATAATTTTTGTATCAATAATCACACAATACAAAGTTATATATAACAATCCTAGATGAATTATGAAAATTTGCGGTGTCTAGATCCCCGACTTCTTTGAGAAGTCGGGGATCTAATTTTTCACGAATGATTTAGGACTGTTATAGTAATTTAATGATTAAGGAAGGGCAAATGATGTACTTGCTATAATCTCTTCATAAGCATTTAGGAAAGCTTGAAAATGCGCCAATTTAGCCTTGGAGACATCCAAAATCTCCACAGCGATGTTTTAGAACAGGCTGCGACGGAACCAGTGGTACTGACAAGCAAATCGCAAGCTAGTTACGTAATTATGTCGGTGGACAATTACGAGCAATTAATGAATCGAATTGCTCAATTAGAAGATTTTATTTTAGGTCAACAAGCACAAATGGCTGTGGCTAATTCTAGAATGGTTGGTTCGGAGATTTTTACCACAGAACTTGAACGTTTAGCAGCGCTTGATGATTAATTTCAAGTATGGCGAAGTTAGACGGTTTAGAGACGGTTCTCGATTTTCTCAAAGGTTTACAACCTAAAATAGCTGCTCAAATAGCGAAAAAAGTAATGTCACTCAATGTTGACCCCTTACCCGTAGATTATAAAGAATTAATCGGTTATCCAGGATATTATCGGATAGATTCTGGAGAATATCGTATTGTTTACCGCTTTGATATAGATGCAGATTTGGTCGAGGTGATTTTAGTTGGTAAACGTAACGATGATGAAGTATATAAACAACTCAAACGTTTGCTGGGCTAGAGATTTATAGAGCCATATCTGACGACAAGCGGCTGTACATCTACGCATTTCTTGGGAGCGAGAAATTTGAGCAAAATCGTTAGCCTTCAGCATTAGACTGAAGGCTAAACAAGAATCGATCGAGAGCCAGAAAATGTGCCTTTTGGGTATTTGAGTAAAGGGTTTTATCGCAGAGAAATTATCCGCGAGTGAGTTTCTAACTTTTCAGTCGCGATTAAAACTTCTTGTCTTGCCCATCGATCTGCTGCCAAAATGTCATCTAAAGAGGGATTTGCACGGTTATCATTTTGATGGCGATCGCACACCAATTCGATACAACGAGGAATATCTAAAAAGCGAATTTTTTCTTCTAAAAATAAAGCTACAGCTTGTTCATTTGCGGCATTTAATACAGCAGGCATGGAACCACCAGCTTTACCCACAGCATAAGCCAACTGCATACAAGGATATTTCTGGTGATCTGGTTCGCGGAAGGTTAAATTTCCAGCTTTCACCAAATCTAAGCGTTCCCAGTTGGTGTAAATGCGATCGGGCCAAGATAAAGCATACAGTAAAGGTAAGCGCATATCCGGCCAACCGAGTTGGGCTAAAACTGAAGTATCTTGCAATTCAATGAGTGAGTGAATAATACTTTGGGGATGAATGACAATTTCGATATCGTCATAATCCAAGCCAAACAGGAAGTGAGCCTCAATTACTTCCAGTCCTTTATTCATCAAAGTAGCAGAGTCTACAGTGATTTTACGCCCCATCGACCAATTTGGATGTTTCAAAGCATCAGCAACAGTCACTTCTGCTAATTTTTCTACATCCCAATCCCGGAAAGCCCCACCCGATGCTGTCAGTAAAATCCGCCGCAAACCATTTTTTGGCACACCTTGTAAGCATTGAAATATCGCGGAATGTTCGGAATCCGCAGGTAATAATTTTACTCCGTGCTTTTGAATTAGGGGTAGAACTACGGGACCGCCAGCAATCAGAGTTTCCTTGTTTGCCAAGGCGATATCTTTACCAGCTTCTATAGCTGCGATCGTCGGTAGCAAACCAGCACAACCGACGATTCCCGTCACAACCGTTTGGGCTTCACCGTAGCGGGCAACTTCTATGACTCCAGCTTCCCCAGCCAGTAGAATCGGTTGCGGATCGAGGTCTTTAACGGCTTCTTTGAGTGCTGGTAATCCATCTTCTAAGCAAATTGCTGCTATTTGCGGCCGAAATTGCCGAATTTGAGCAGCCAACATTTCCACATTGCGCCCAGCTGCCAATCCCACAATCCGAAATTGATCTGGGTACTGACTCACAATATCTAAAGTCTGAGTCCCGATAGAACCAGTAGAACCAACAAGAGTAATCGCTTTCACAATTATTTTAGGATTTACAGATAACTCTCAATATAAATTGCTGAGGACTCTTTGATAACAGCGATCGCCATAATCGATACATTGGATGAGGGGAGTGGGGAGATGGGGGAGACGCGGGGACGTGGAGAATAACCAATGCCCAATGCCCAATGGCAAAAATTGTATTGATAAATACGACATCTTTAGATATGATTGCTGAGAAATTTGCAAAAATAAGCAAAAGAGAAAATATTTTCTAGTAATTGGCAATCTGTTCGATTTGTGAGTGTGTGTGGTGGAGGATTAAATATGCAAAATCTTACTGATAACTTTAAGCTACCTGTGCTGTATTCATAGATAAAAGGATGGATAAAGTAGTATTTTGAAATACTCAAGTCTATGGCCAAAGTTCAGATAGCTATAAGAAAAATTTTATGGAAGACTGATTTCCTATATCCCGCAGCAATATGGCTTGCCAGTCGAATATTCATTTGGATAGCTATGTTGCTGGTTGCGCCAAGGCTACCGTTACCAGCAGATGCGTTTGTGCCGCGTTTTGGCTGGGAGGTTTTTGATGGATGGGATAGTATCCATTACCGAGCGATCGCAACTTCTGGTTATGAATTTGTCGATGACGGTAACCAACATAATCTAGCCTTTTTCCCACTGTTTCCCTTAAGTATCTGGTTTTTGATGAGGCTGGGTTTGCCGTTTGAATTAGCGGGCATCTCGATCAACAACCTAGCATTTTTCGCAGCCCTTTACTGTTTATATTTTTGGATTAAGGAGCATTATGGCAACACTGCCGCCCAGTGGGTGAGTGCTGTGTTTTGTTGCTATCCATCGTCTATGTTTGCGACGGTTATTTACACAGAAGGACTGTATTTGTTTTTGAGTACGGCGGCCTTGCGGGCTTTCGATCGCAAAGAATATCGCTGGACTGCATTGTGGGGCGCAATGGCCACAGCAACACGTCCCACAGGTATGGCACTAATTCCAGCATTAGCGATGGCAGCATGGAAAGAACGCAGACCACCCATTGCTTATATTGCCGCCTTTGCCACCGCTATTGGCGTACTTCTATTCAGTTTGTATTGTGCGATTTATTTTGGTAACCCTTTAGCTTTTATCCAAGCACAACGGGGATGGCGGCCTTCCCTGGGATTTGATTGGCAAGGTTGGTTAAATATGCTGATGCAAATTGTAGTAGGTAGCAAGAATTGGGAATTTGGTTGGGTGAAAAACCCATCTGGCGGCATTCAAGACCCTTGGTATCCCTTATTGGTGGCTGTAATTGTTGGCAGTGGCTATCTTTTATGGCGGTTTCAGAAACATTCAATTTCTGGGAAATTAGTTTATGGCTTTTATGCTTTAGTTGTATTTTTGTTTGTTTTGGCAAGTGAGCAATGGATGAATAACTTGCTGAACTTGTTCATGGTCTTAGGTGGTGGCTTTGTGCTGTGGCGCTTACATCGACAACTCACCCCAGTTACAGTTATCTATGGCTTTTGCGGTATTGGTTTGCTGCTAGCCTCTGGAGGTACCATTTCCTTGAGCCGTTTAGCATATGGAATTGTACCTTTGAGTGTCGCCATTGGTGTGCTGCTATCTCGCCATCCTCGTCAGGGATATTTTATACTAGGCTTATTTGTGACATTTTTAGCCAAAATAGCTGTAGGCTTTGCCCAAGAGCATTGGGTTGGGTAAAAGAGATTGGGCATTGGGCACTTGTACTGAGCTTGTCCTGAGCGTAGTCGTTGGCGCAGCCTCTCGTAGAGAAGTATGGGGCATTGGGGCGATCGCTCTTGGGGGAACGATTACCATTGAATTTGAGGAACTGCAAATCGCCACAGATGAACCAAGTTTGCTCCACAGATCATTCAATTGTGGATCTGCGCGATCGCTGCCGTAGTCATCTTACCCATACTTTTGTTCACTCAAGATTGATCGAATTTTCCCCTCTTGAGCCAATGGGTGGCTTTGGGTTATTTCTCAAGCCGCCATCTGCGAAGTTGTAGGTCACGGGCTTTTGACATATAGCCTAGCTAAGTTTTCCTCTGTGGTTGTCTCTTTAGTACATCTGTTAGAGCCAGTATTTAGCGGCATTTTTGCTTTCTTCATATTTTCGGAAGAATTAAGTTTTTTTAATTTGATGGGTTTCGCTGTGGTTTTAATCGGTCTATACTTAGCCATATCTAGCCAAGTTGCAGCCGAACCACGATTTCAGTAATCAGTCAATACTATTTTTGTTAAAACTTTGCTAAAAATATGACGATAAAACAGGCATTCCTACAACCAAAGTTGTCCTTAACACCAGCTTTAGTAGGAACTTTGTCATTATTTTTCGCCCTTATTCCCATATCTTTGGCGCCATCTCTGACCAAATTATGTCAACTAGAAATTGGCGCAAATGCTGTAGTATTTCATCGCAGTTGGATTGCTACAATCGTCTTTGCTCTTTGGAATGGACTTGAAGCTTTCCGCTACCAACAGTCTGACAATCAAGCGATCGAACACAAGCCTTTAACCAAACAAGAAATTTGCCTGTTGTTAGCAATGGGAACGGCTGCTGCAACCTACCTACTTTTGTGGGCTTGGTCGCTGAGTCAAACTAACGTTGCCAACGTGGCTTTGCTGTCTAATTTGAATTCCTTGTTCGTTGCTTTGGCTGGTTATCTGTTATTCGGTCGGCGCTTCGATTATAGATTCGTTGTTGGTTTGGCGATCGCCTTGCTGGGAGCGATCGCATTTGAAATCAACAAGGTGCAATTTGCCACTGACCAAATAATTGGTGATGCTTTAGCATTTTTGACTGCGATTTTCATGGCAACGTGTATGCTGCTGATAGAAAAACTCCGGTCTCGATTTAGCACCGCAACCATCATGCTGTGGCGCTGTGGAATCACAACAATGTTCCTCCTACCCGTCCTTCCATTTTTAGAAGATAGACTACTCCCCTATTCGTGGCTGGGTTGGTTTTTCATTATTTTTCAAGCCCTTTTCTGCCAAGTCTTGGGTCAAGGACTTTTAGCTTACAGCCTCAGCAGAATCTCTTCAGGAGTCGTCGCCGTCACCCTTCTAGCCGAACCAGTTTTAGCTTCGATTTTTGCTTGGTTCATTTTTTCAGAACAGGTGGGCTTGTTTGACTGGGTGGCTTTTGCCATAGTTTTAGTAGGTATTTATCTAGCCCAATCTAGTCAATCTGTTGTGAAAGTTACGGATGAAGAATTGTAGCCTGATGCTTAACCCAACCTAAATTTTTTCCATTTCACCGAATTTTTGATCTTAAATCTGTACCCTTCCTACACAAATAATTTCAGGAATCAAATCTAATTCCTATAGCGATTCTTAACTATTAATAATTTGTTCTACTGCAACAGAAACATCTGGAAATGCAAGAGGTTGAATTATTCCCTTAGTTAATGTCAGTTTCGTTGCGTAATCTCCGTCTAAAATTTCTCGAAATACAATTAAATTTAGCTTTTTGAGATTGACAACCCAATATTCTAAAATACCTGCTTGGGCGTAGATTTTGGTTTTGATATCTAAATCTTTTTCTAAACTGGAATTAGCATATTCAATCAACCAGAAAATATTTTCTGGATAGGGATGATGTTCTCGATACTCACGTCCTAAAGGTTGAAAAATAGCAATATCTGGTTCTGGTTCTGAATCGTTAGGTAAGGTAATTGGTTTAGCTTGACGAACTTTAGCACGTTCGCCCAATAATTTTGCTAAATATTCACCAGCTTCACTACTGGAATAAGCGTGTGGTTCTCCTTCCGGCGATATTTCAACTATTTCTCCTTTGAGTAGTTCAACTTTGCGATCGCTCAAAATCCCAGCCTCAATCATCCGGTGATATTCTGCGATCGTCCACTTTGCAACAATCAAACTCATAACGATTAATTCCTCCTAATAATTCTTGATATTTTCCCATTTTAAAGGCAGTTCGCATCCGACTCAGAAGACGCGCCAAAAAGTATGTGATAAAACTGATACACAGGCTAAAACTATAGTTGAATATGTAATTATGTTAAGAGTAATTTTATTGGCGTTGGCGCAGCCAGCCGTAGGCATCGCTACTTTTGTTATTCCTTTGACTAGCTATACCCATAGTCAAGTAATTGCTACCACTGCTAATTATCAAATTTCTCAGAATCAATCAAGACAAATAACTATTGAACGGCTAGGAATTGGTGGTGTAAAACTTTCTATGTCCGAGGCACAAGTCAGAAAAATTTTAGGTAAGCCTGTAAAATTCAAAAATGACTTTATGCCTGCTATTGGTAAAGTTCGTACTCTTCAATATTCAGGTATTACAGTTGATTTAGTTGAAGATTCTCAACCAGATAAATTTACTGTTTATCAAATCAAAACAACTAGTTCTAAATATTCCACAATAGATAAAGTAAAAATCGGTGATACACAATCAAAAGTAATTAAAACCTATGGAAAAACTCAAATAAACCAAGAGGGAAAACTCACCTATTTAAATTACATAGTTGAAGAACCAAGCCCCGGAGGCTTAAATTTTACTTTTGAAAAAGGCAAGCTTACAGAAATTTTCTGCTTTTATCTCATGAATTAAAAAAAGTTGTTACCAGAAAACGCCAATGCAAACCCAACATCCACGCTTTCTCTGGACAAATCCGAAAATTCAAGGCAAACCTCCTCAGCCAAGATACTGGCATTCAGCTATTTTGTATCAAAACTCCATGATTATTTTTGGTGGAGAAAAGAATGATACATTTGAAACTCTAAACGATATACATTTGCTAGATTTAGAAACTTGGACTTGGATACAACCTCAAGTTACTGGCGAAATTCCTCCCAAAAGAAGTTTTCATAATTCTGTTTTAGCTGAAGATAAAATGCTAGTTTGGGGAGGATACCAACAGGCAAAAGATGGAGGATATATTTTTAGTGATGTTGATGTTCATATACTAAATCTAAAAACTTGGCAGTGGTCAGTAATTACCCCTACTGGAACATCACCGACACCTCGCTCTCATCATAGTGCAGTGTTGTTTAAAGATAAACTATTAATTGATGGCGGTTCTTACAGCTGATTCAAAATCTACTCTAAGGGGGGTAATCCTGGGAATAATAAGCAGAGTCCAGGAATATGAAAACGCTGATGACAAAACTGTATAACCAAACCTCAGAAAAGCAAAAACGGCAAGCTCTCAGAAACAATATGCCGCCATGTGAAAAAATAGTTTGGGCAAAACTTAGAAATCAACAAATTGAAAGCTGTAAATTTCGCAGACAATACAGTATTGACAAATTTGTAGTGGATTTTTATTCTTCAGAATTGAGACTTGCTATAGAAATTGATGGTGATAGTCACTATCAAGATGGAGTCCCGGAATATGACCGCGAAAGGCAAGCATTTTTGGAATCAAAGGGTACAAGGTTTTTGAGATTTACGAATCAAGAAGTTTATCAAGATATTGATGGTGTGGTGGAGAAGATTAAGGAAGTTGTTTGTAGGTTGAGGGAAGTTACCCCACCCTAACCCTCCCCTTATAAAGGCTACGGTGTACACACAAGTTATCGAATTACTACCAGTTCTCGAATTACCCCACCCTAACCCTCCCCTTAGAAAGGGGAGGGAACTAGATTTCTTATTTCCCCCCTTTATAAGGGGGGATTAAGGGGGGTAATTCGACTGCATTTATCACTTTTGCGATCGCAATTATGATTTCAGCAGTCGTATTTATGATTTTGCGACTGCAATTTCGATTTTGGCGGTCATATTTATGATTTTGCGACTGCAATTTTTATTTTGGCGGTCGTATTTATAATTTTGCGACTGCAATTTTTATTTCGGCGGTCGCATTTATGATTTTGCGACTGCAATTTTTATTTCGGCGGTCGCATTTATAATTTTGCGACTGCAATTTTTATTTTGGCGATTACTTTTGCCAATCGCACTTATTCTCAAACAAAAAATCGATATGAAAAATGAGTAAAAACACAGGCAACCTAGTAATTATTTCGTTGAACTTTTAATTAAAGAAATCCCCAAAACTACCCATCTCAGACAAAAGGATACTCCACTATTTTGAAAAAGGATTATCAAAAAAGGATACCTCATGTCTTTAAGAACTCGTGGTTCTGCTACTGTTGACAAAGCCCAACGTCGTCTCGCCTTGCTTAAATCCATTGATGAAAATCTGAATTTAGGACATGGGTTAAGTATTGAAGCCTATAACAACCTAATCAATAGTACCCGTGCAAGCGTAGAAGCTCATAACACCCTTTTGTCCAATCTTGAAGAATCGCGTAAAACAGTCGCTCAGAACGAGGAAGCTCTCTCCGAAATGTCTGAACGAATGCTAACTGGAGTTGCAACTGTCTACGGCAAAAAAAGTATGGAGTATTCCAAGGCTGGCGGCTCTACTCGAAAACGAACTAAACAATCTAGTTTAAAAGTTACCCCAGTTACAACGATTCTTGCTACCCAACCTGCTCAAGCTGCAATTGCGAATGCGTCAACTAACGGTAACGGCAAAACTCCTTTGCTACAATAATCCACCCGCCTTAAAAATGGGTGTAGTAGTTAGAAATTTTCATACTCTCATTGTCAATTATGTTTATGACTGCTACTTAAACAAGAAATCAGATCCCCGACTTTTATAAAAAGTCGGGGATATTTTTGTCGGCAATCAAAATATCTCTTAACCTCGACTAAATTGAATTGTTATCGCCACCTTACTTAATCCTCTTGTACAGGCGCGATGAATCGCGTCTCTACCCTTAAAATTGTCTAATTCCCATCTCTAAACCTTCACATACACCGCTAAGAAAATCTAAATCCAAACTAGCAACTGTGTCACTAGGTTTGTGATAATGTGGATTCCGTAAAAATGCTGTATCTGTGACCATCATCGCTGGATAACCCAAATCCCAAAAAGGTGCATGATCGCTAAGTCTGGTTTGTGGAACTATTAAACCTCTATTTGGTACGGGTAGCCATTGACTAGGTACGCCAACTTTACGAATACTACGACTCATCCCAATTAAATCGCCAATTGTCC
This sequence comes from Nostoc paludosum FACHB-159, assembly GCF_014698835.1. Classification (GTDB taxonomy): domain Bacteria; phylum Cyanobacteriota; class Cyanobacteriia; order Cyanobacteriales; family Nostocaceae; genus Nostoc; species Nostoc paludosum. The sequence continues at coordinate 43,888 of NZ_JACJTU010000023.1, forward strand.
GCCAATTGCCAATTAAAGCAATAAAATCGCCGCTATTAGGGTAGAAGCGGTCTAAAAAAGGTGGATAGCTTTGAGAACCGGCTCTAGAATCTTTATAGCCCAGCATCTCTAGTGAAATCATTAAACGTAACTGTTGGTTTTGTTGGCGCAACAAAGCTGCATAGTCAGCGCTACCCAGTAAGCCATATTCTTCCATATCGAAAGCAACTAGCCTCAAGGGATATCTGACTGGTTCGGCAGCAAACTTTCTCGCTAATTCCAGCAACACTGCTACACCTGTAGCGTTATCATCTGCGCCTGGTGTTCCAGGGACAGCATCATAGTGGGCACCAATTAAAATAGGCGGCAAATCTTTTTTTTGCTGTCCACCTTGCGAAGGTAAATTTAAAATCAAGTTCTTACAAGTTTTACCCCTAACTTGGAAGGTGTGGATTTCCACACTTCCCCATTGGGAAAATTGCTGGCGAATATATTCTTGGACAAAAAAATGGCCAGCTGTTGCTATGTAAGGATCGCGTTCTCGCGCTATCTCATTGAGGGAAGTTTGTAATCGCTCTGTTAAATTCAAATTTGTGAACTATTTAGCAATTTTATAGATACAGTAAACACAATTAACCGGATAACAACAATTGAGGCTGCTTGGACACACCAAGCATGGTCAATGCTATCCTAGTCTTGCAACTATCTCGTCTAGCTGAACTTTTTAACTTACTACCTTAATGACGACTATTATACCATTGAGGTGTTTTCACCCTGTAGCACAAAGCTAGAGGTAGTTCCACCCAATCATAATAAATATATAAGACACTTTAGGAGAAGAGTAACGCATGGGCAAGGTAGTCGGCATCGACTTGGGTACAACCAACTCAGTAGTCGCCGTGATGGAGGGTGGCAAGCCGGTGGTGATTGCCAATGCTGAAGGAATGCGAACAACCCCCTCCGTGGTTGGCTTTAGCAAAGATGGCGAAAGGGTGGTTGGGCAAATGGCACGGCGACAAACCGTCCTCAATCCCCAAAATACATTTTTTGCAGTCAAGCGCTTCATCGGGCGCAAGTATGGCGAACTTAGTCCAGAATCAAAGCGCGTACCCTACACGATTCGCAAAGACGAAGTAGGTAATATTAAAATAGCTTGCCCCCGGCTGAATAAAGATTTCGCCCCGGAAGAAATCTCAGCAATGGTGCTGAAGAAATTAGCCGACGATGCTAGTCGCTATTTGGGCGAACCAGTGACAGGGGCAGTGATTACAGTACCCGCTTATTTTAACGATTCTCAGCGGCAAGCAACCCGTGATGCTGGCAGAATTGCTGGTTTAGAAGTACTGCGGATTCTCAATGAACCAACTGCTGCATCTTTGGCTTATGGATTAGATCGGGGTGAGACGGAAACGATCTTAGTATTTGACTTGGGTGGTGGCACCTTTGACGTGTCGATTTTAGAAGTGGGTGATGGTATTTTTGAAGTTAAAGCTACCAGCGGAGACACACAACTTGGTGGCAATGATTTTGACAAAGTAATAGTAGATTGGTTAGCAGAGCAATTTCTGGAAACAGAAGGGGTAGACTTAAGACGCGATCGCCAAGCTTTGCAACGTCTGATGGAAGCTGCGGAAAAAGCCAAAATTGAACTTTCTGCTGTCAGCGTTACTGATATTAACTTACCTTTTATTGCTGCCGACCAAGAAGGCCCCAAACATTTGGAAACTCGTCTGACTCGTTCCCAGTTTGAAGGCTTATGCGGTGATTTGATTGGGCGATTGCGGACACCAGTTAAACGCGCCCTCAAAGACGCCGGACTCACACCTAGAGATATTGAAGAAGTTGTGTTAGTTGGCGGTTCCACAAGAATGCCAATGGTGAAGCAGCTAGTACGCGATTTGATTGGCATCGAACCTAACGAAAATGTCAACCCGGATGAAGTAGTAGGAGTGGGTGCAGCCATTCAAGCAGGGATTCTCGCAGGCGAACTCAAAGATGTGCTGCTTTTGGATGTTACACCTTTATCTTTGGGATTGGAAACCATCGGCGGCGTGATGAAAAAACTGATTCCCCGCAATACCACCATCCCAGTACGTCGCTCTGATATATTTTCCACATCGGAGAATAATCAAAATACTGTGGAAATTCACGTAGTCCAGGGCGAACGAGATATGGCAGCAAATAACAAGTCTTTAGGACGGTTTAAGCTGTATGGCATCCCACCAGCGCCACGGGGTATTCCTCAAATTCAAGTATCCTTTGATATCGATGCCAATGGAATTTTACAGGTAACAGCTTTAGACAGAACCACTGGTAGAGAACAGAGTATCACCATTCAAGGCGCTTCTACCTTAAGCGAATCAGAAGTAAATCGGATGATTCAGGATGCTCAAAAATACGCCGATGTTGACCGAGAACGTAAAGAAAGAGTAGAAAAACGGACTCGTTCGGAGGCGTTGATTTTCCAAGCAGAACGCCAACTCAGAGAAGTAGCCTTGGAATTTGGGATGCAGTTTGCCCGCAACCGCCGCCAAAGAATTGATAATATTTGCCAAGAATTACGAGAAAGCCTCAAGGAAAACGACGATCGCGGTATTGACCAAGCCTATGCCGACCTGCAAGATGCTTTGTATGAGCTAAATCGAGAAGTCCGCCAGTATTATGCTGAAGACGAAGACGACGATTTGTTTGGCACTATCCGGGACATCTTTACTGGCGGCGAAAAAGAACGGGAACGCGACTCTTTTAGAGATACATATCGCGATCGCGACTCTTATAGTAGAGACTATAACAGAGACCGAGACTATGGCAGAGACTATAACCGAGATAATAGCCGAGATAATAACCGAGATAATCGTTTTTCCTCCTATGAAAACCGTCCTCCCCGCAAATCTCGTCCAAGTTACCAAGATAATTGGGATGATGAAGAAGACAATGATTGGTTGTAGTTTCTGATAAAAGTTAGGAGTGAAGAGTTAAGAGTTAGGAATTAAGAGTTAAGAGTTAGGAGTTAGAAGTTAAAACTGAAAACTGAAAACTTTCAACTCCTCACTCCTAACTCCTCACTTCTAACTCCTGATTCCTCACTTTTAATTCATCTAAAATTTAAATAACTCAGCTATGCAAAATTTGCAGAATTTCCGCGATTACTACGAAATTTTAGGAGTATCTAAAGACGCCTCGAATGAGGAAATTAAAAAGGTTTATCGGCGGTTAGCAAGACAGTATCACCCCGATCTCAATCCTGGAAATAAAGCAGCCGAGGATAAATTTAAGGATATCGGCGAGGCTTATGAAGTGCTTTCAGATCCAGCCAAGCGATCGCAATACGACCAGTTTAGCCGCTACTGGAAGCAAAAAGGCTTTGCAGGCAATAAACAGACCCCAAAAGCTAAAAGCTGGCAAACTGGTGCTAACGGTCGCAATGATAAGCAGGAAGTAGACCCAAGTCAGTTTTCCGACTTTGAAAGCTTTATTAATCAAGTTATCGGCGTCAAAAATAACAATGGGGCAAAGAACTCGAATAATGGTGCTAGTGGCGATCCGTTTCGTTCGCCGAGAACAAAAGTTGCCTACACAGTTAACAACCCACCCCGCACTGCGCGTAGAGATATAGAAGCTCGATTGACTATACCATTAGAAAAAGCTTATCAAGGTGGTAACGAACGCATTCGCTTAGAAGATGGGCGATCGCTAGAAGTTACTATGCCTCCAGCGATGGTTACAGGTCAAACTATTCGTTTGCGAAACCAAGGCGTTGGTGGTGGCGACTTATACTTAAAAATTACCGTTGAGCCTCATGCATTGTTTAAGCTAGATGGTTTCAACATCCTCTGCCAAGTACCTGTGACTCCCAGCGAAGCAGTTTTAGGAGGACAGGTAGAAGCACCCACCCTCGATGGCCCTGTAAAAATGACCATCCCTGCCGGAGTTAGGTCTGGTCAAAAATTTCGACTAGGCAACAAAGGCTACCCCAATGATGATGGCAAACGTGGCGATCAATTAGTGGAAATTCAGATAGTGACACCGAAAAATATTAGTCAAGAAGAACGAGAACTTTACGAAAAATTACGTCAAATCGAAACCTTTAAACCCCGCGCTGACTTAATAGGTTAGTCTTCATCTTGAAAAAGAGTTTCTACATCTTGTGAACCATGCAAGATGCGTACAATTTCTATGCCTTCGTCTATTGGACGATAAAAAATTAAATAATTTTTCACCGGAAAACTCCGCAACAAAGGAGCCAATTCAGACCTTTGTTTGCCCATTTGCGGAAATTTTGCTAGTTTTGGAAAACTTTCTCGTAGAGTATCAAAAATTTGATTAGCAGCTTTTAAATTATTCTGGGCTAGATATTTCCAGATATTCTCAATATCTTGTGCTGCTTGAGTAGAAATCCGAAATCGACTCATAGAGAATCGCTGTCAGCTAAATTTTGCTGTCCTCGTGCTTTAATGTCTGCAAAAAAAGCTGAAAGCGACTCTTCATCATATTCACTATATTGTCCAGTCTCAAGTTGCTTAACTCCAATGTCAATCTGACTGCGTAAAGCTTCTAGCTTGAGTTTTTGCAGTTCTTCTTCAAGGTGCTGGAGTCGATTTATCATTTGCTGAAACGCTTGGGCTTCATGTACTACAACCTCAGCTTTACCATTTACAGTTAGTACAAGCGGAGATTTTGTGGACTTGATCCTCTCTACGTAGTCCTTGGCATTGCGCTTGAAGTCAGTGAGAGTTTGAATATTTTCGAGATTAATTTTGACGTGCATGGCATCTAATTAAATGCTTTATTAAATATTTTATCAGATGCTAGATTTGTTGTGTCTTCACACTGTCTTCAGCAATTGACAAAGGATTTAAAATAAAAAAAATATCTTTGAGCAAAGTGACTCAAACAGCCGTGAATCAGAAAGGGAAAATGGCACAAAGCAGTGAACCAACTTATTACTCCCTGCTAGGACTGCATCCCTCGGCATCGGTAATCGATATTCGTCGGGCTTATCGGCAACTGAGCAAACGCTATCATCCTGATACTACAGAATTGCCTGCTGCTGTAGCTACTGCCAAATTTCAACAACTCAACGAAGCCTACGCCACCCTGAGCCATCCAGAACGTCGGTTAAGCTACGATTTAAAAATTGGCTATTCCCGTTTTGGCGTGATTCAATCACCTGCTGATTTAAATCATCCGGTGTCGGCCTCTTATGACTTCTCAAAATCAGCTTATCTCGATGCTAGCGATCGCCCACTCTCATCTGGCGAAATCTTCGCTTTATTTATGCTGGTGTTAACATTTGTAGGTTGTCTGTTACTAGCAATTGCCATTGGCTTAACTCGTGGTGACACTGCTTTGCAAACGCATTTAGAGCAACCAAACCTATCTGTACAGCACAATTCAGAATGGATTGCGCTAACACAATTCAGGAGTCAGAAGTAAAACAGCCTTAATGTTTGATACCAAACTGAGTTTGTGTACTTTACGCTTCTTGAAACCTCTTGTAATTACCTTGATGGTAATTAAATATTAAAAATTAAAAAATTTCCTAATCCAAAATCCAAAATTCCTATGTCTCTTCTTCCCGCAGATACCCCCTTATACAATCATCCGCTGCCACAAATTGAGCAGTGGCTAAAAGACCAAGGTTGTCAACAAGATGAAACACACAGACATTGCTGGCGCGTGCAGCGGCCGAGTTGGCAAGCTGAACTTTGGCTTGATGTTGAACAAATCATAGTCCGATATACCCAATCTGGGGAAAATGGGCAAGATATCCAACGCTCATTTAAGTATTCTCTGAGTCGGGAAGATATAGAACAAGCGGTGTTTTCTGGGCCGTAAGCTAAGTGGTAAGTACAGCACACTGTCAACTAATTACTAATTCGTAATTCGTAATTCGTAATTCGGAATACTCGCCAAGGCGTGAGAAGCAAGCTACGTAATAATTGAATTTGAATCCCCACTAAAATCCAATAAGGTTCAGTTAAAGGCTAACTGTACAAAACTCTGGGTTTACCAGACGCGATAAATCGCCGTCTCTACAAGTGTTTTGGTTTTATCTGAACTGTATTGCACTAAAATCTGCTATTTGGTGGGGAAGGGTCCCAAAGGGGCGAAGTCGTTGATGGCTCGACAGCAATGGCTCAAATTCGCGTTAATCTACGTAGTTTACCCCCGCAGGCATCGCGCTAGAGTATTTTCAGACAAAGCATTACCAGTGAGGGAGATAAGGAGATGGGGAGATGGGGAGATGGGGGAGACACATCAATTCAAAATTCAAAAACTTCTGCTTCTGCCTCCTCTTTTCCCATGCCCTATGCCCTTCTTTAAACTTTTCCAAACCGCCGCTCCCGTTGCTGGTAGGCACACAAGGCGCGATGAAATTCAGCGCGATCGAAATCCGGCCAGAGAGTATCGGTGATGTAAATTTCCCCGTAAGCCATTTGCCAGAGAAGGAAATTAGAAAGACGCATTTCTCCACTGGTGCGAATTAACAAATCTGGGTCAGTAATTCCCGCTGTGTATAAATGGCTTTCAAATATTTGTTCATCAATTTCATCAGGTTGTAGTAAACCTTGTTGGACTTGTTTGGCGATCGCCCGACAAGCTTGTAAAATTTCTTGGCGTCCGCCATAATTAGTTGCTACTGAAAACCTGATAGCGCGGTTATTTTTGGTTTCTTCCATCGAACGGGAAATTTCTTGTTGGAGCGATCGTGGCAAGGCCTGTAAATTTCCCACAAACTTGATTTGCACGTTCTCTTCAACCATTTCCCGCAGTTCTTGACGTAAAACTTTTTGGAAAAGAGTCATCAAAAAATCTACTTCTTCCTGGGGTCTTTTCCAGTTCTCGGTGGAAAAAGCATAAGCCGTTAGTGCTTGGATTCCCCAATCCTTGCAGCAACGAAGCAAATCCTTGAGAGCATCGACTCCTCGCTTGTGACCCATAATGCGCGGTAGACCTTGACGTTTAGCCCACCGACCATTGCCATCCATAATCACTGCAACGTGCTGGGGCAATAGCTCTGGTTTCAAGTCTGTGGGCAAATCCTGGAGTTTAGTTTGTTGTACTGTCATTTTTTATCTCGAGAAGCGGTCGATGGTAATCCGAGTAAACGTGAAACCAATGCTAGTGCCTTTCCACCTATCTGACGACCCAAGCTCAAAAGACCAGGAGCAACAGCTTCCCGATCTACCGTTGGGGACAACACAGCCTCTAACGACTCTTTGAGCTTCCTAATTGTCAGTGGTCTATTTAGGGTTCCCCGCTCCGCTAAGGAAATAGAACCCGTTTCTTCTGATACAACGACACAAATGCAGTTTTCGACCCGCTCAGTAATTCCCATTGCCGCCCGGTGGCGTGTTCCCAGCTGGCGCGAGGCTGTGCGTCCCGAAAGTGGTAAAATTATACCCGATGCTATAATCCGCGAACCACGGATTAATGTCGCTCCATCGTGTAACAAAGTTTTCGGCTGAAAAATTGTTTGGATTAGTTCTTTAGAAACTTCCGCGTTTAGCTTTACTCCTGGCACAGAAAAATCCCGCTCATCAATCGGGCCTGTGGTTTCCAAAATTAGTAAAGCTCCAATGCGGTTTTTTGACAATTCTTTAACAGCTTCAACAATTTCATCAATTACACTATCAGATTTGGGGATTGCCAAGCGATCGGGTTGGAACAGCAAACGAAATTCGCCGCGCCCCAATTGCTCTAAAAACCGCCGAAACTCTGATTGCAGAGCAACTGCCATCGCCACAGCACAACCAATCACCAATTTTTCCAAAACAAAATTTAGCAAGGGTAGGCCGAATCTGTTACTTAGTGCTGAGGCTAGCATCAAAACAATGAATCCCCGCACCATCCATAGTGTCCGACGCTCGCTAATAATAACTAGTATCATGTACGTCAGCGCCAGCACTAATACAATATCCAGAGTCCCAAGCAGCAAGGACTGTGACCATCCCAGGTTTATCAGCCATTGCTTCCACCAATCTCTCATGACATCTGGATTACACTTTTGCCGCTAATTACGATTGAGAGTTAGGAGTTATGAGTTAGGAGTTATGAGTTAGGAGTTATGAAAAAAACTTTAATTGACAACTCATAACTTAAAATTCACAACTCCTAACTTCTAACTATTAACTCCTAACTCTTGATTTTTCAGTCTTTCGGGTAGGCGATCTTGCCGAATTAAGTCTTGATAAGTTTCACGTTGCAAAATTAAATTTGCTTCACCATTCGCCACTACCACTGCTGCCGATCGCGGCAAGCGGTTGTAGTTAGATGCCATACTGTAATTGTACGCACCAGTTCCCATAACTACGAGAATATCTCCCGGTTCTGTCTTTGGGAGTAGAGCATTTTTAATTAGAATATCTCCTGATTCACAATGTTTACCAGCAATTGTGACGGTTTCGCTTAGGGGAGAGGACATTTTATTGGCAACTACCGCCCGATAAACTGATTGATAAGTAATCGGACGTGGGTTGTCAGACATGCCTCCATCAATTGCTACGTAGGTGCGAATTTCGGGGATAACTTTGGATGAACCAATAGTGTAGGCTGTAACGCAAGCCGTGGCAATTAGCGATCGCCCCGGTTCACAAAGTAATTTTGGCAAGGGTAAATTTTCGGCTGCACAAGCTTCTTGAATTACCTCGCAAATCGGTTTCACCCACTCTTCAATGCTAGGGGGATCGTCTGATTCTATATACTTAATCCCTAAACCACCACCGACATTTAACTCTGTCAAATTTAACCCATACTTCGCTGCATCGCGGAACCACTGCACCATGAGAGCAGCTAAATCTCGATGCGGTTGGCGCTCAAAAATTTGAGAGCCAATATGAGCATGTAACCCTACGCACTTAAGGACAGATTGTTTACTGACAAAAGTAAATAATTCCTCTAACTCATTTGGGTCAAAACCAAATTTACTATCTAGTTGCCCCGTGCGGATATACTCATGTGTGTGACATTCAATACCCGGCGTCAGACGCAACAAAAATCTAGGCTGTAGGTCAGGGGCATTTGCTGTCTCAACAATTTCCACCAAAGTACGTAACTCGTGCCAATTATCCACCACAATAGTGCAGCCGACTTCTGTGGCAAAAATCAATTCTTCACGAGATTTATTGTTGCTATGAAGATAGATTTTCTCAGGATTGACGCCTGCTTGCAGGGCAGTGTAAAGTTCACCGCCTGATGCGACATCGATTCCTAAACCCTCAGAAGCAGCGATCGCACAAATAGCTAGACAATTCCAAGCTTTTGAGGCATACAATACTTGAGATTCGCCTTTGTAGTATTGCTTAAAAGCATCTCGGTATTGCTGACAACCCAAACGCAGGGTTTCTTCATCTAAAATATACAAAGGTGAACCAAACTGCTTAACTAGGGTTGTGACATCACACCCACCAATTTCCAAGAAGTCATGATTATGAACTCTGGCTGTTAAGGGTAAAAGTTCCTGATTAGGCGAGGAATTTGCTTGGCTGCTGCGCCTTGGAGGTAAATATTGACTTCCAGAATGTTGAACCCCAGTGGGGTGAGTCGATACCATAACTATAATTAATTGTCCTTGTTCAAAATACCGGGGTGAGTGAGTCTCCCGTTTCCCAGTTTACAAAGGGTTTGTAATCTTATTCAACTCTCTTCAAAAGAGGGAAAAGGCAACGCGCAAGGGGCAACATCAAAAAAATTTGACGCAAGGAGATGTTTGTTGCTCGTTCGTTCCCTGATGATGCAGGGTCTTGAGCCGTCCGCTTACACCCAACAAACCTGGATGGTGGAGTTTAAATCCCCAATCATATACAGCCCCTGTTGCCTGTTGCCTGTTGCCTTTTGCCTATTCCCTGTTCCCTGTTCCCTCTTAATAAATGTGAGCTTATTAGACTTAGAAATTCAATTACTCAACAAAGAGCATCTAAGTGCATTACTGCAACTAGATCAAGCTTGTTTTGGTGGTCTGTGGACAATGGAGGGTTACCAACGAGAGTTGGATAGTCCCAACAGCGATTTGTTGGGTTTGTTTTCCCCTGTCTCTAATTCCAGACTTCTGGGAATGGGTTGCTTTTGGTCAATTTTAGACGAAGCTCACATTACAATTTTGGCGGTTCATCCCCAATATCAGCGCCAAGGTTTAGGACAGGCTTTACTATATTCACTCATCAAGACAGCCTGCGATCGCGGTTTAGAGCGAGCCACCCTCGAAGTGCGAGCTTCTAACTTAGGGGCTATATCTTTATATCAAAAATTTGGCTTCAAAACAGCAGGTCGCCGTCGGGGTTATTACCAAGATAACGGCGAAGATGCACTCGTTCTCTGGCTTGGTGACCTCCAACACCCGAAATTTCACACAACTTTAGACCACTGGCATTCTATTGTTAGCGATCGCTTGAGCAAATCTTCTTGGAAGTTGGTTTTTAAAGGGAATGGGGCATGGGAAGACGCGGGGACACAGGGATGCTCTGACGCAAAGAAAAACAAATGACCAATGACAAAAGCTTCAGCAAAAAAGTGTAACTTTGCTGTCTCTTATTATATTTAAATATTTCATAGTAGATATTTTTTAAATAAGCAAAAGCTATGTTAATATTTATGTCTTGATTAATATAAATAAATGTGTTAATAATAAATGTTTGGGATAAACTAATAAACTCTTAAAATTAACAGTTAGCTATTCGTCATAAATCCCAAAAAGGCTGGTAGACTAAAGCTCCTCAGTACACCAGCCACAAGAAAGTAGTCGCAAGGTAGTAATTTCCGCATAAACCTAAATCAGAAGCTTTGGATGTCTATAATCTGTTATACAGGCGTCCAAAAGCTTAGCCTGTGCTAAAATCAGCGTACCGGCACGACGCAGGTGATGGGATAAAGCCATGTTTGAACGCTTCACAGAAAAAGCCATTAAGGTAATCATGCTGGCCCAAGAAGAGGCCCGCCGTTTAGGCCACAATTTTGTCGGCACTGAGCAGATCCTCCTGGGTCTGATTGGTGAAGGCACCGGTGTGGCCGCGAAGGTGCTGAAATCAATGGGCGTCAATCTCAAAGATGCTCGGATTGAAGTTGAAAAAATTATAGGCCGGGGATCGGGCTTTGTGGCCGTGGAAATTCCGTTTACGCCACGGGCAAAGCGAGTTCTAGAACTCTCCTTGGAAGAAGCACGCCAACTGGGGCATAACTACATTGGCACCGAGCATCTGCTGTTGGGCCTAATCCGCGAAGGGGAAGGTGTAGCAGCCAGGGTGCTAGAAAACCTCGGTGTGGATCTATCTAAGGTGAGAACCCAAGTCATCCGCATGTTGGGAGAAACTGCTGAAGTTTCACCAGGCGGTTCATCAGGTCGCACAAAAACCCCGACTCTGGATGAATTTGGCTCTAACCTGACCCAAATGGCCACAGACAACAAGCTCGATCCTGTAGTAGGACGCGCCAAAGAAATTGAGCGGGTGATTCAGATATTGGGTCGCCGGACAAAAAATAACCCAGTGCTGATTGGGGAACCAGGTGTTGGTAAAACAGCAATTGCTGAAGGTTTAGCTTCACGCATTGCCAACAAAGATGTCCCTGACATTCTGGAAGATAAACGCGTAGTCACACTGGATATCGGTTTGCTGGTAGCAGGTACCAAGTACCGGGGTGAATTTGAAGAACGTTTGAAAAAAATCATGGATGAAATCCGCTCTGCGGGTAACGTCATCCTGGTAATTGATGAAGTTCACACCCTAATTGGTGCAGGTGCAGCCGAAGGTGCCATCGACGCCGCCAATATCCTCAAGCCAGCTTTGGCCAGAGGTGAGTTGCAATGCATCGGTGCGACAACCCTAGATGAATATCGCAAACACATCGAACGGGATGCAGCCCTAGAGCGCCGTTTCCAACCAGTAATGGTGGGCGAACCCAGTGTAGATGAAACAATTGAAATTTTGTATGGTTTGCGCGATCGCTACGAGCAACACCACAAGCTGAAAATCTCCGACGAAGCATTGGTGGCGGCGGCGAAATTGTCAGACCGTTATATTAGCGATCGCTACCTACCAGATAAAGCCATCGACTTGGTGGATGAAGCTGGTTCACGGGTGCGGTTGATTAATTCCCAACTTCCACCCGCAGCGAAGGAATTAGACAAAGAACTGCGTCAAATCTTAAAAGAAAAAGATGATGCAGTACGTTCTCAAGACTTCGATAAAGCTGGGGAATTGCGCGATCGGGAGATGGAAATCAAAGCCGAAATCCGAGCGATCGCTCAAAGCAAGACCAATGCAACTGGCTCTGAAAGTGAAGAACCCGTAGTTACAGAAGAAGACATTGCCCACATTGTCGCTTCTTGGACTGGGGTACCGGTGAACAAACTCACCGAATCCGAATCTGAAAAGCTGCTGCACATGGAAGACACCTTGCACCAGCGTTTGATTGGTCAAGACGAAGCTGTGAAAGCAGTTTCACGCGCTATTCGTCGCGCTCGTGTCGGTTTGAAGAATCCCAATCGACCCATTGCTAGTTTCGTCTTCTCCGGGCCTACTGGTGTAGGTAAAACCGAGTTAGCGAAATCCTTAGCTGCTTACTTCTTCGGTTCCGAAGAAGCCATGATCCGCTTAGATATGTCCGAATACATGGAGCGTCACACCGTCAGCAAGCTGATCGGTTCGCCTCCAGGTTATGTTGGTTATAACGAAGGTGGTCAACTAACCGAAGCCGTGCGGCGGCGTCCTTACACCGTGGTGCTATTCGACGAAATCGAAAAAGCGCACCCCGATGTATTTAACATGCTGCTGCAAATTTTGGAAGACGGTCGGTTAACTGATGCCAAAGGTCGCACGGTGGACTTTAAGAACACCTTGCTGATTTTAACTTCCAATATTGGTTCTAAGGTAATTGAAAAAGGCGGCAGCGGTATTGGCTTTGAGTTCTCCGAAGATGTTACCGAGTCAGCTTACAACCGGATTCGCTCCTTGGTGAACGAAGAATTGAAACAATACTTCCGTCCAGAGTTCCTCAACCGACTCGATGAAATTATCGTCTTCCGTCAGTTGAGCAAGCCAGAGGTGACCCAAATCGCCGAAATCATGCTCAAGGAAGTATTCGGTCGTCTAACAGAAAAAGGTATCACCTTAGAAGTCAGCGATCGCTTCAAGGATCGTTTAATCCAAGAAGGTTACAGTCCCAGCTACGGCGCAAGACCATTACGCCGAGCGATTATGCGCTTGTTAGAAGATAGCCTCGCAGAAGAAATCCTCTCTGGTCGCATCAAGGATGGCGATGTAGCCTTCGTTGATGTTGATGAGAACGGTACTGTTCAGGTGAGCGCTCAAGAGCGTCGGGAATTGTTACCCCAAGGCGTTGAGTAAGATTTCAAATTTGGGATTTTAATCTCAAATAAAAAATTAGAAAGCGGTAGAGTGTTTATTCCTCTACCGTTTTTTTACTGACTCTATGAGACAAAAAATTTAAATTAATTTGAATATTTTAACTGTGTCTGGCTTAAAGTTTTTAAGCAAAGTTCAGTAGTTATTCAAAAAGATAAAAAGGTATTGGACAAGATATGTGCAAAAAGCGAGGGTTTGTAAATATTGAGTCTCTTTTAAAACACGCTCACTCTTGACTATTCCTAATTTATCCGTATTATCGGTAGTGGAGTTTTCAATTTCTAATGAATTAGCATTATTGGTCGTAGAGTCTTCAATTTTTAATTGAAAAGTTTCTAATTGAAAAGTATCATCAGTAGTACAGTTAAGAAATAACCCATTTAGTAAATCATTCTTACGCGGTAATCCTAGACAAAGCGATAGTGGTAGAGCAGACTGACTCACAAGTTCCCAAAACTTCTCATTATATGTTAATGGAGCGAAATAAATAAGGCATTCAGCTTAACTTCCAAATAAATTTCTGATATTGTTTCCTTAACAGTAGAGGAGATTTGATCAATTCTTTTTTCTAAGGAAATATCAACTTCTCCTAAAACTTCCTTAATATCTGATTTAAACTTCGCACGAGCTTCATCTATTTGATCAAAGGTTAGTTGAAGGTTTTGTTTATATTTTTTATCAATTTTATCTATTAAAGTACTCTTTTTCACACCATCTGCAACATGATTTGTGACTATTAATCCTGTACCTACAGTAGCAGTAGCTATCCTTACTTGACTTACAACAGTACCTGTGAAACCCGAAAGAGCTGGCAACAATCCACCTTTTTCTTTTAGGTCCGGGAATAAGTAAGTAACTATTTCTTTGAAAGTTTCAGCAAAATACTTATGGGCTTCTGAAAGCTTGTCTAAAGCCTTTATACCGTCTTTTGCTCTTTCTCCAATTTCTTTGACTCCAAAAGGATCAAAGATTGGCGAAGTATCAAAGATTGGCGGATTCCAGAAATTAAAGAAACTCATAAATTATTTAATCTAATTTTAAGATTTGACTAAAACTTAATCCTGCTAAAAAAAGGATACTAATAGCTTGATAGAGCAAGCTTTTTAGTAAAAAACCTTACTAATTTCAGATTGTCTCAAATTGTAGCATTCTTATGCTGATATATGAAGTGCTTTTTGCCACTTCTGAATCAATCTTAGCGATCGCTGCCGTAAATGCCCAGTTCAGCAAATGCATACATAGCAAGATTTTTGTGGTTTCCTATCCGTCGAACTCCTAAGAAAACGCAGGTACTATTATTTGTGCATTTATTATATGTCGGGGTAAGTAGGTGAGTCAGTTATCTGATGACGATATTTATCAGGAAGTCGGTAAAATAGTCGCAAAATTTAACCTGTATAAATGTGACGAATGCGCTATAGCTGTCATGCAATGGTTAAAAGAAAATGGTATTGAGGGAAAAATTATTTTTCTGAGGACGAAAAAGCGTAAAGAATATTATATTCTGAGTAAGCGCTTGGAGCGTCGTGGGATAAATGAGTCAATTACACTTAATGGGAAACACTACGGCGTAGAAGTTCGCGGTCGAGTATTCGATAATCTCTCAACAGATGGATTGACGAAAGAAGATTGGGTTAATGATTTTAGCTGTCCAAGTGAACAATTTATAGTTCAAGAATTACCACAGTTATAAAATAGTTTTGTAGCCTGAAATGGGGGTTTGATATGGGCGGACTATATGAAGTTTTACAAAAAATTAAAACTAAGCCGGGGATGTATATTGGTAAGGCTTCGGTAAGTGATTTATTTCATTTTCTTGTTGGATATGAATTTGCTAGAGGAGAGTTGGATATTGAACCCACAGTATGGGAAGATGATTTCCATGAAAATTTTCAGCCTTGGGTACAGAAAAAATATCATGTGTCAACTTCTAACTCTTGGGCAAAAATTATCATGCTCCACTGTGGGAATGAACAAGAAGGTTTTAATACTTTTTATCGGTTGTTAGATGAGTTTCAAAATCGAGACAAAAGTTTAGAACATCAACAGAAGGTAACTGCTAGTTATGAAGTCAGTACTAAAAGTTGATGTCTTCGTAACGCACCTTAATTTGCTGGTGGTGGATTAGCCTAAGGCATAACATACGTTACTTCTAAAAGCTGCTGTAAAATATAACTACCGTTGCAAATTCGACAAAACGCTTGATAATGACACAAATGACGTTTAAAGTCGAAGCATTTTGGGATAAAGATGCTGAGGTTTGGGTTGCAACTAGCTCAGATGTGCCAGGATTAGCAACAGAAGCTTCTAGTATAGAAATTCTCACGGAAAAGCTTCGAGTAATGATTCCAGAACTTATTGTTCTGAATGGAATAATACGCTCTGACTATGTAGGCTCAATTACTTTTGAGTTAATCAGCCATCGACAAGAGTTAATTCAGGTGGCTTGATAAATGGGTGCGTCTTTTACTGCTGAATTGAAAAAGATTCTTACTGAAGCTGGTTGTTACTTTGAAAGACAAGGCAAGGGAGACCATGAAATTTGGTATAGTCCAATTTCAGACCATCGGTTTGTAGTAGATGGTTCTATCAAGTCGCGTCATACTGCTAATGCTGTTTTGAAACAAGCAGGATTACCAAAAGCATTTTGATAAAAAATAAGTATGAGTCGCGTACTGTATCAAGTACTGTAGACTGCGTTATTGCCGTCTTCATAACGCACCTTAATTTACTAGTGGTGCGTTAGCCTGCGGCATAACACACCCTACTGATTTTTTTGCTTTCCTTGTGTTTTGTTAGGATTTAGGCTTATATGTTGAAGCAACGTGCAATTCTTTGAGTTGCTTGACATCGACACCAGAAGGTGCATCTGTTAACAAACAACGGGCTTGTTGCGTTTTCGGAAAAGCAATCACATCCCGAATCGATTCTTCCCCAGTTAGCAACATTACTAAACGGTCTAAACCGTAGGCGATGCCACCATGAGGCGGTGTACCATATTCAAATGCTTCCAACAAAAAGCCAAATTTATTTTGTGCTTCTTCAGGAGACAAACCGATCGCATCAAATACCTGTTGTTGAATTTCTCGCTGATAAATCCGCAGACTTCCACCGCCAACTTCCACGCCGTTGAGTACCAAGTCGTAAGCTTGGGCGCGTGCAGTTTTTAAATCGCTCAAATCATCAGGGTGGGGTGCTGTAAACGGGTGGTGCAGTGCTTCGAGACGTTTTTCGTCGGCGTTCCACTCAAACATGGGGAAATCTGTAATCCACAGCAAGTTAATTTTTTCTGGATCGATTAATCCAAATTCCCTAGCAATAACTTGCCGCAATCTATCCAAAGTTTTATTAACGGTGGCAGCATCGCCAGCCCCGAATAATAACAAATGTCCAGCTTTAGCACCTGTGCGTCGGAGAATTTCCTGTTTTTGTTCTTCGCTGAGGTTGTCTTTAATTGCGCCAATGGTGTCAATTTCGCCATCGTCTCTCACCCGGATATAAGCTAAACCTTTAGCACCGGCTTCGCTGGCTTCTTTAAATAAATCACCACCTGGTTTAATGCGGACATTAGAAATTACATCGTTGCCGTTGGGAATAGGTAGGATTTTGACGATACCCCCATTGATTACAGTGTCTCGAAAGACTTTGAAGCCAGAGTCTTTGACGATATCCGAGACGTTAACTAATTCCAAACCATAACGGGTATCTGGTTTGTCGCTACCGTAGCGTTCCATTCCTTCGGCGTAGGTGAGACGGGGAAAAGGCCGTTGTAATTCAATGCCTTTAACCGTTTTGAAGATATGGCAAACTAACTTTTCGTTGAGTTCGATAATTTCTTCTTGGGACATGAAACTCATTTCCATGTCCAACTGGGTGAATTCTGGTTGTCTGTCGGCGCGTAAATCTTCATCCCGGAAGCAACGGGCAATTTGATAATATCTATCCAAGCCGGATACCATCAGCAATTGTTTAAATAGCTGTGGTGATTGTGGTAGAGCAAACCATTCACCAGGGTTGACGCGGCTGGGTAGGATATAATCCCTAGCGCCTTCGGGAGTAGAACGGGTGAGTATTGGGGTTTCGACTTCGATGAAACCTTCCAAATCTTCCAGGTAACGGCGCATAGCTTTGACAATTTGATGACGCAGTTGCAAATTTTTTGCCATGCGTTCGCGTCGCAAATCTAAATAACGATATTTCAGCCGCAAGTCTTCCCGTACTGTTTCGCTGTCAGCTACCGAAACTTGGAAAGGTAACTGTTTGCGGACAGCGTTGAGTAGTTGAATTTTATCTGCGTAAATCTCTACTTCACCTGTGGGTAGACGGGGATTTAGAGATTCTTGGGGGCGTTGCGTCACCCTACCAGTGATTTGAACAACATATTCATTTCGCAGGGCATTTGCCTGTTCATAGGAATCAGGGGTGCGTTGCGGATCGCTGACAATTTGAACAATACCAGAGCGATCGCGTAAATCTAAAAATATCACGCCCCCATGATCGCGGCGACGGTCTATCCATCCGTAAAAGGTAACAGTTTCTCCAATATGTTCTTTTCGGACTTCGCCGCAATAGTGAGTTCGCATAATTGTTAGTTCTTGTTTCCAGGGCTAGATTGGCAAATAAATGTCAAAGCTTCCCCATTATCTAGCATCAATAGTAATTGTAGTAGTTCCAGTTCCAGAAAAAACGGAATAATCTCAATGTTGCCTACTGCTTGTTGCCTGTTGCCTGCCATATCGCCATAAATTAATGTAGAGACATGGCAACACCACATCTCTACATACTTTGTCCATAACAAATTTCAGCGTAAATCTAGTTTTTTGTTAGCGCTAGTCTCGGCAAAGTACTTTACTGATAGCCCTAACGTTTAAATTTGGCGTTTTTTCAAAACTACAGTGTCAAAGAGTGAGTATTTGTCTCAATCAATTTCGCCAAATCTTGCAAGAATGCCGCAGCATGGGCACCGTAAATAATCCGGTGGTCTGAAGTAATATTTACTTGCATTTGTTGGCGCACGGCAAATAAACCGTCGGGTGTTGCTACCACTTGCGGGCGGGATGCACCGATCGCTAAAATTGAACCTTGTCCTGGTGGTAAAATCGCATCAAATTTATCTACGCCAAACATCCCTAAGTTGGACAAGGTAAAAGTACCGCTGTTATATTCTTGGGGTTGTAGTTGTTTTGTTCTGGCACGCTCTACTAAAGACTTCCAATTACGGGATAGAGAATAAATATCCACCGCGTCTGCATTTTGTAGCACAGGTGTAATTAATCCGCCATCATCCATTGCCACAGCTACAGAAATGTTGATATCAGAATGATAAACAATACCTTGGTCTGAGTAGCTAGCGTTCAAAAGTGGATGTTTTTGTAATGTTACCGCTACAGCTTTCGCCAGTAGCGCTGTCATTGTTACGCCTTTGGATTTAATTTGTTTATAAAGTTTGTCTAACTCATCAGTGGTAATGGTGTAACCAACACGGAACACAGGCACAGATAGACTAGCTACCATGTTCCGTACTACCGCATTTTGGAAGGTAGTTAGAGGCACGATTGAACCAGGAACAGCTGCCACGACTGGTGTGGGTGCGGGTGCTGGTGTCTGTGGTGTAGGAGGCGCTACTGGGGTAATTGGTGTTGGTGGGGCAGCAAGTGGAGCCGGGGCGGGTTGCTTACCTTTATTAACAACTGCTTCCACATCTTCAGCAACAATGCGACCATA
Organism: Nostoc paludosum FACHB-159; assembly: GCF_014698835.1. Taxonomy (GTDB): domain Bacteria; phylum Cyanobacteriota; class Cyanobacteriia; order Cyanobacteriales; family Nostocaceae; genus Nostoc; species Nostoc paludosum. Next base: position 62,952 of record NZ_JACJTU010000023.1, read on the forward strand.
GGGGCCACTGCCTTGAAGTGAAGTCAAATCGACTTTGAGTTCTTTGGCTAACTTACGGGCACGAGGTGAAGCTACAAGTCTTCCTTCGCGATGGTTAGAGCCGTTTTGAGACGCCAAAGCAGGAATTCCAACGGAAGCAGCCACGGGAACTGGTTCGGGAGAAGGACTAGGAGCAGGCGCACCGCCAGAATTGGCAAGAGATTTCGCAGTTTCGATTTCAGCTTCGGTTTCGGCAATGAAGGCGATCGCAGATCCTACCGGGGCAGTTTCACCAGCTTGCACTATGATATGGGCAAGAAACCCTTCATAAAAGGTTTCTACATCCATATCTGCCTTATCTGACTCTACAACCACCACTGTTTCGCCTTTTTCCACTTTGTCCCCTGGCGATTTCACCCAGGAGACTATTTTGCCTTCGGTCATGGTGGAACTCAACGCCGGCATAAATACTTCGTGAATGCTCATAGGGTGGTTTGGGAATCAATGGTTTATGGACTTTAACAGCTTTTGTCAGATCGAATTGTATCTTGATAAAAGAATTTTGGATTGGAGATTTTGGATTTTGGGCATGGGGCATGGGGCATTGGGCATGGGGCACTTGTACTGAGCCTACCCCTACGGGGAAGCAAGCTACGCGTAGCGTCTCGTAGAGAAGCCGAAGTATTGGGCATTGGGCATTGGGCATGGGAAAAGAGGAGGCAGAAGGCAGCACTTCGACTACGCTCAGTGACCAGGCAGAAGTTCTTTAATGCAAGAATTTTGAATTGATTTGTCTTCCTCATCTCCCCATACCCAAATTCAGGAACCTTAATCTGATTTAAAGGTCTATACTACAGAGCTATTGTTAAAGGATAGTTAATATCTTGTTTTGGTTGTTGACTTTCAAAAACCATCAAGAGTGTCTCACAAATGAAATGAGATTGCTACAGATAAATATATTTATATTCCTCATACCACTGCTTGAGATAGAGGAGCTTCTTTAAGGTAGAGGATATGGGATGCAGTTCAATCTAGAATTCAAAATTGGTAATTAACCTGTTTGAAATTCCTGTTTACTTTTATGTCGGCAAAGTTAAAATTGTTTTTGATTGTGGTACTTACCGTCTTTGCCACTGCTGCCGCTGGAGTTTTTATGACTGGACGCCAGGAATCTCCACCGATTGTTGATAATGTCGATCGGCAACCACAGCAGGTAAGAGCGATTCACCAATCTCAGGAGGTTGTGGCAGACTCAGAGCGTTCCAGCTATAAAACTATACCTTTAGAAAGTATTAACTCATCTCTCCAAGGTAGCGATCCTGCGACACTCGCTCTGAATGCCTTTGACGACATACCATCAGTGGGAGGAAGGCGAAAGGTAGAGGTGGCTTATCCACAACGAAATCAAGCGTTGGTGACGATTACACAAATCAAGCAGGGTAAAAATTCTGTTGATACAGTTAAATATCGAGTGGAGATGACGACCTTTGGGCGATCGCTTTTTATTAGTTCACCCCCAGTGTGGCAAATTGTTTGGGCTGGGGTGAGGAATTAGTTAGAAGTTAGGAGTAAAGTAGAGACGCGATTATTCTCTTACGAGAAGCCGCTCTTCGAGCGTCTACGCGTCTGTACAGGAGTTAAAAGTCAGGAATTGAGAATTTCAACTCATAACTCATAACTTATAACTTTAGTTCACTAAATGTCGCCGCGAATTTCTTCGACAACGCCATCGCGTAGAACAATTTCGACTTGCATTTTGCTAATCAAGTTATCTCCGGTTTCTACTTTGAAAAAGCCTTCCATTTGGAATTGGTTGACTTCTTGATCCTGTTGGAGAAACTGCACTTGCTGGAGGTTTTGCAGCAACTGATTTTTCTGCTCTAGGAATTCACTTTTCTTTTGATTGACTTGGAGTTGAATATTGTCAATTTGTTGGAGGGTCTGGGGGCCGGGTGGTTGCAGACTCTGTTTTTGAATTGCACTAATCGCTCTTTGTCCTTCAACGTCTAGCTGTTGCAGTTGCTGGTCAAGTTGATTAATCTGTGCTTGTAGCTGCTGTTGTACTTCCTCTTTCCAGAGGGGAGTAACAATCACTTTAACGTTGACGACGCGTTTCAACAGCAAATGAGATTTGGAGACATCCATAAATATTTCACGTTCACTCTTAATAGTTGGCGGATGGAATCATCAGGCAAACATGCCGTCAATAATATCGCGATAGCGTTCCACAACGATGTGTCGTCGAACTTTCAATGTTTGTGTCATCAAGCCGTTTTCGATGGAAAACGGTTCGAGTATGAATCTGAACGGCCCGATGCGGTCATCTGGTCGATAGCCTGGACGATTCTGCACTTCACGATTTAATTCTTGGCGAAATAAATCCTGGATCATTTTACTCTCCAAGTCTATTTTTTGACCTGATGAGGAAATTTCGCGATCGCTTTGTGTATCCAGTGTCAAATTCTGAGTTGCTGCCCATTTTTCTAAGGCTTCGAGATTGGGGACAATTAAGGCTCCCAAGGTGCGCTGGTCTTGGCCTAGAAGCATAATTTGATCGATATATGGCGATCGCAAACACGCATCTTCGATGGGTTGCGGTTCGATGTTTTCGCCGTTAGTCAAGACAATGGTATCCTTAGCTCTGCCAGTTAGCACTAGGTCGTTTTGTGGTGTTAACCAACCCAAATCGCCGCTATCGAACCAACCTTCAGGGTCAATTGCTTTGGCTGTGGCTTCGGGATTTTGGTAATAGCCTTGCATAATCTGAGGCCCCCTTAACAATACCAAGCCTCGTGTTTCTGGTGGCAAAGGCGCTTTTGTCTCAGGATCTACGATTTTAGCTTCTGTTGCCGGGAGTGGTAGCCCCGATGCACCAATTAAATTCCGCCAAGGACGACGCACATGGGTAACTGGAGAAGTTTCTGTCAAGCCATAACCTTGCAAAATCTGGACACCAATAATTTCAAAGAAGTTATCGATGTGTCTGGGAAGGGCACCGCCGCCGCTAATCATCTGCTTAACTTGTCCCCCTGTGGCTTCCCGCACTTTGGCATAAACTAGTTTTTCTCCCAACTTATGCAGGGGTAACAAAGCCGCCGCGAGTATGCTAGCTGCAAATCGTTCTACGGCTGAGGCATGAAGATTATTTAAATCCAATCCCTGAGCAACTCGCCGCGCTTTAATATATTTCTCGCTGATGCCTAATAAAAATTTAATTAGGCGTTGCTTGTTGGCTGGTTGTTCGCGGAATTGTTTTTGCACTCCTTCATAAATCGATTCCCACAAACGGGGTACACCCACCATATAGTTGGGTTTAAATTCTCTCAAATCTCCTTTGACAGAGCGCAAGTTAGTATAAACTTGCGTACAACCTTGAGATAATAGGTAATATTCAACAGTTCGTTCGTAACTGTGCCACGAAGGCAAAATACTAAGAACCATATCGCCCGGATTTGGTTGCAATACTGTGCCAAATGTTGTCACTTGGTGCATCAAGTTAGTATAAGAGAGCATCACACCTTTGGGTTTGCCGGTGGTGCCAGAGGTGTAAATTAAGGTTGCCAGAGCATCACGATTTTGCTTGACTGGCACAAAATTATGATTTGCTCCAATTTCATTTAATTGGGCAAAATTTAGCACTTTTAAAGGTGTTTCCGTCGGTGGTGCTTCATCTGAAAGTAAGATGACGAATTGAATTGGTAGATCGTTGAGGCGCTCTTGCAGTTTTTTAAGTGTCTTCAAATCTTCAATTACCACTGCTGTACTGCCACTGTTGGCGATGATAAACAGCAGTTCTTCTTTTTCAGCTTGGGAGCTACGCACGGCATCAACTCCCCCAGCAGTCATGATACCTTGGTCGGCAATAAACCACCGGGGACTGTTGTCAGCAATTAAGGAAATGCGATCGCCTAATCTGACTCCCAACGCTTGCAACCCAGCAGCAAATAGTTGTATTTTCTCTGCTAATTGAGTATAAGTAATCACTATTTCTGGTTTAGCGTGGGGGTTGTGCAAGGCAACAACATCACCAAATTCCTGAGCTGCCAAAGGCCAAATTTCTGGTAGCGATTGCACATTTGTGTAATCTACCAACTTCTTTAATGCTTGGCGTTCTCGCTCGCTGATATTAGATAAAAAAGAAGACGCGATTTGAGTTTTTGACATAACACCTTAACTAAAGATTTTCAAACGTTCGCTTTTGGAGCTATTTTGTTATTACGCTACAATAACCGTCCTCATTATCCACATTCTCTTTTGTGTATGATAATTCCAGGAATTCCAACTTTATATTTACAAAAATTTATGTTAAGATTGATTTACATAGACTGCAAGCTATAGATGGCGTTTGCAGTTAGAAACAGCGATGTCTACGATGGTCACTGAGCTTCTTGCCCTGAGCGACGCCGAAGGGTGTCGAAGTGCGGGCTACGCCTACGCCTACTTTTCAAGGGGGATGATTACCTGATGAATTTAATAGACGTAACACTGCTAACGTTGCTCAATATTGCTGCCTGCATGGTCTTACCCAAGCTTATAGCTATGTTGACAGTAAATAGAACCAACCTGACTGAATTCTCACCGAAGAATTCAGAATTACAAACAGCGAAAGTTCAACTTACGAGTTTTCCCTATTGTACAGTTTACCCATTGACGGGTAGCCAATATTGTAAATTTAGTCCTGATTTTTGCGATCGGTGTTCGCCGAGTTGATGAACTATTTGACAGGAAAAATTTTTGGGTATTTGAAGAATAATTCTGATTTTTTATGTTTTAATTACTCAGAATTCCTACAAGTACCCTGAGTAATTCTTCTAAGCCTTCTGGAACGCGATAAAGCTTAGTGTCTTCTATGATATGTTTTTCCTGTCTTTGCAATATTCCAAATTTCCAATCATATCCATTTGTTACAGCCCCATATAGTATAGGATTAGGGGAATCTACCCACTGGTCTAGTGCTAGTAATTCTACTGCTAACTGATTAAATCCTCGTTTTAAATCTGATTGTTTGGCCTCAATAACTAAAAGTGAATTTTGGGAAACTAAATAATAGTCAAATGTACCTTTAAGCTGTTCGTTAACATTAACACTATACTCAATATAAAGAATAGATTGCGTTTGGTCACAAACTTCTACAAGAATAGGAGAAATTAACATTTCTCTAATAGCTATTTCTGCAACTGAATCAAAAATAGATATATTACGTTCAAGATAGCGATTTAAAAAGTCTAAATATGTTATTTCTCCTAGATAATTAGGTAGTTCTAATATCTTTTTTTCATAGCTACAATTAAAATCTGCAAGAATATCTTTGGTTGTATAAGGGAGTTCAAAATATTTGCTAAATGTATAGCTTTGCCCTGGTTGAATAATCCGGTTACTAGTCATGCTATACTCCCTGATTTTAGTTATGATTTAACCTTGTTATATGTTCCCTGCTCTAACATTTTAGACTAATTCGTAATTCGTAATTAATAAAGTCAGGTAGGATATGGGTTTCGGGGTTTGAATCTGTTGCCAGATTTTAGAGAATTGGTATTATAGGTTAAGAAATTGGCGAATACACTGAGCAGCAGTTAGCTTTTCTTCTCTGTCTGGAGTTTCCATCCAATTCAACGAAATGATTTTACTGTGTTCCAAGATTAATTCAATCTTCCAGCTATTGCCTCTGCCATAGAATGCTTTTATTTGAATATCTTTAATCTCCTCAATAGAACACTGAATTATAACACTATCAAAAGTTTTTCTTAGTGCTTCATGCTTCACTGTCATTATTCCTGTGGTTTTATCAAAAGTACAGGTTGTTATCCGTAGCGCGTAAAGCATAGCAAGAAACATAATTGTCAATATAAAAGCTACGATCGCTAACCCAGGAAGACTAAAAATAATCAACCAAAAAACCTGCATAAATGTCAAGTTTGGCTTTCATCTTTATCGATTTTAAATTTTAGATAGCGACAGGAATAAGTAAAGGTAGATATTACCTCAACATCTTCTCTACTTGTCTTAAATTACCCAGCTATAGTGGTTCCCAATCAAATCAGGTACAAAAATTTGTATCGCAAAGCTTTGCGTCCCTAGCTTCTAACTCACTAGAACGGTAAATGCCATACCACATATATTAAAAAGATACAAAAGTCTTTTTTGTATTTGATTAATACCAATTTTTTATGAAGTTGCATAGAATTCGATCCCCCCTAGCCCCCCTTATAAAGGGGGGAACCAGAAAAACATATCAAAGTCCCCCTTTTTAAGGGGGATTTAGGGGGATCTAGATATGTGCAACTTCACATTAAATTGGTATAAGATTGTTATATTATTATTACTAGTATTTAACAAATCAAGTGCGATCGCTCTACATGTCACACAAAATTACAGAAGTTTTTCTGCCTGGAGATATATTAAAAAACTGATAGTTACCATTAACAAAAAGATATATATAGTTAGCTTATAACTAATAAAAGAAATTCAAAATAGCATTTTCAGTAATTGTACTGTTTTTGCTTCAAACTAGTAATTATGTTAAATACAACTTTTGCACACAGGGGAGATAACATAATGAGTTTGATAGATGGTTTATTCATGACGCTGCTTAGTACTGTTGCTTGTGTAGCCCTACCTAAGCTGCTATCTGTAATTTTCTCTGCTAAAAACGAAAAGATTGCACTATCACCAGCTACTGTAACTTCAGAACAGTCTAACTTCTGAAATACCCAGCGATTGATGATCTACAGATATCGCCTTGATGAGGAGAAAATTTAGTAATTGGTGCAAGGCGATGTCTGACAATCAATAAGCCATACACATTTTGTTCTGGAAAAGAATAAATTTGATTATTTATTATTGATTTGTTCTTGGTGTAGTTGTTTTAGGTCTGACGATAATCAAAAATGCAAGCAAAGTCAGAACTAACATTTGCCAAGTTACCAAATTCCAGCCCCCCAAATTCCAGCAGAATAGGCCAAGGGTGGTACCTACAGCACCACCGATAAAATAGGTAGTCATGTAAACTGTGTTGATGCGACTATTGGATTGAGCATCAAGGGTGTATATCCTGGCGAGATTGGTAACCTGCATTGCCTGTACGCCTACATCTATTAACAATACAGCAACAGCGATCGCCAGTGCAGAATTAGCAGCAATTTTAGCAATTACTAAACTTGCAATTACCATCGATACAGCAACAGTTAAGGAACGTTGAGAGTTACCTTTATCGGCTAGTTTACCAAAAACTGGTGCCGTCAATGCAGCGGCGATCGCCACAAAACCATATATCCCAATTGTGTCAGATTGGAAATAAAAAGGCGCTCCGCTTAAATGGAAAGTCAGCGTCGTCCAAAATGAGCAAAATACACCAAACAATAAACCACCAATTAAAGATGCTTCTCTTAATAATGAGAAACGTTTTAATTGGTAGAGTGTTGATTTTAATAATTCCAAATAATAACCATCAAAATCATTTTTGACATTAGGTAAATATATTTTTAGTAAAACAGTAACAATTAAAACCATTACTGCTGAAAATCCATATACATAACGCCAAGTAAACCATTCAGCAATATATCCACTAAAAACTCTTGCACCTAAAACTCCAATCAATACCCCAGTAAAAATGTTGCCTACAGTTTGGCCTGTAGTTACTCTATCTATACTTGCTGCTAGGGGAAGAATAACTTGGGCTGAGACTGTCGTAATTCCAATTGCTATGCTCAATATCGAAGCTTGGACGATGTTTTGTGAAAACGTCATAGCTATCAGCAAACAAAACAAACATAGCAGTAAGCAAAGAATTAATTTTTTCTTGTTAATTTTATCGCCCAAGGGGATTAGAAAGAAAAGCCCAACACCGTAACCAACTTGCGAAAGTACAGATATGCTACCCGCTTCGCCTTCACTAACTCGAAAAGAAGATGCAATATCTTTGAGAATTGGCTGATTATAGTAAACATTAGCAACACAGACACCAGCTGCGATCGCCATAATCAGTACCTGGACTTTAGTTAATCCGTTACTTGAGATTTGTGTTTCCATTTAATCTAAAATTTATACAGGAAAAAACTGGTTTACAGTACAACTAAAACCAGGTAATAAAGGAGAAATTATAATATCGCTACTAAATAGAGTTTCTAACAATTTAAGTTGATTTTGTTCGCGTCGATAGACCTCTAATTTACGCGATCGCCAATCAGCAATCCAATATTTTTTTACTCCTCTGGAAGAATAAAGTTTAAGTTTTGCTTCCTTATCTCGTCTTTCGTCTGACTTACTTTCAGACAAAACTTCTACTACTAAATCTGGTGCGCCAGTTAAATGTCCCGCTTCATCCAATGTTAACGCCAAGGTTTCTTTAGTAGCCCAAACTACATCGGGAATCACATTATCTGATTCTGAAAACAAAACGCCGGGATTGATTACAGCTTCTCCTAAACCAGTAGACTCTGACCAAACATCGAGTTGTCGGAAAATTCTGCCACAAGTTTGCTGATGTTTAAAGTGAGATGCCCTGGTCATAAATAGTTCTCCATCAACTATCTCATAACGCGTCCCTTCATTTTCTGGTAATAGTTCCACATCTTGAGTTGTCCAGCGTACTCCAGTATTAAGCATCTGACTCATTGGCTAACTCCTTCGATCTTGCTCTTGTATTTTAAGGTAATTGTTGACTGTTAGCTGTTGGCCGTCGATCGATTAACTTTTCACTTGCGATTTTTGCGCCGCCATTTACTTGCATAAAGTAATTTTTGACTCACGGACTAACTCTTGGAATCTCACTCTTAATATTTTAATTAGAAAATCTTAACAATTTAGCAGTCACAATACCTTATAGCATCTTGCTACAAGAGCCACAATAGTTAAATAGTTAGAAAAACATTTGATGCATAAATAATTAATCAAAAAAATTACTCAACTTGTAACCCTTCTCTTAACAAGTACTTAACGTTCACTAACTAGATAATATGACTCAAGTCCAAGTCGAACCCAAACTATACAGCTTTGATGAATTTATCAGTTGGTATCCCGAAAATTCAGAGGTGCGATACGAATTGCATGATGGAGTAATTATCGAAATGCCCAAGCCAAGGGGAAAACATTCAAATCTCACAGGTTCCCTGATTGAGCAACTATTGATAATTATCAGGCAGAGTGGCTCTGGCGGTATATGGACTATTCCCAGAGAATCAATTATCAAACCCAAACGAGAAAAATCAGGTTATGAGCCGGACATCATTGTTTTAAACAAAGAAGTTCTTGGGGATGAACCACGCTGGGAAAGCGAATCGATTATCCAAAATCCTGATTCGGTCAAATTAATCGTCGAAGTGGTTTCAACTAATTGGCGTGACGATTACTATGATAAACTTCGAGATTATGTTCGCGTAGCGTCTCGAAGAGAAGAAATGGGCATCGAAGAATATTGGATTATCGATTATGCCGCACTGGGGGCGAGAAAGTTCATTGGTAACCCCAAACAACCCACAATTTTTGTTTGTAACTTGGTTGAGGGAGAATATCAAATGACTTCATTTACAGGAAAGACGGCCATTGTTTCTCCGACATTCCCGCAATTCAACTTAACTGCACAGCAAATTTTCGATTTGGCTTCGTAGGAAAGCATTAAAAAAGTCATACCATTTGTAGAGACGCGATTCATCGCGTCTTCTAGTTTTTCGGGTTTGAATGTCTTGCAAATATTTTTTGAATTGATATCATATCAGGTTCGTCTAATTAGTTACGATAAAAACTTTGCAGACTTCTTTGCGCCTTTGCGTCTTTGCGTGAGATTTAATCATAACTATTTTGCCGAACATGATATCACTTGCGATTTTCGCGCCGCCACTTACCCCGCACTAAGCGAATTTCATCATAAGTGTAGCTTTCGCCTAGTTGTTCTCGAATGGGCGTCAAAGAAATATCACCAAGCACTTCTAAAACTTGCCAAATTTTTTGCTGACGTTCTAAAGGCACTAACTGATTTAAATCTACAGGCTGATTTTTCTCGATTAAATCTGCAAGATGGCGAATAATTGTAGTTGGCCTAATATTACGTTTTTGGGCAATTTCAGCAACACTCAAACCTTGTTTATGCAATTGAAAAGTAAAAATTTCGGTGTCAGAAGGCAAGCTATTAAAGGGTAAAAAATTATCCTGTGGTGGATCTAAAAAACCTCTTTCTTGACGGTAAGCACGAATTTCTGCGAGGAACTTTTCGCCATATTGAGCAAGTTTGTGAGTACCTACACCAGAAAGTTTACCAAATTCAGTCATTGTTTTAGGCTGTACCTGTGCCATCAATTTCAAAGTAGAATCTGGAAAGACAATATAAGGTGGAACAGATTGCTGATCGGCAAGTTGTTTGCGTAGCGATCGCAATCTTTGCATTAAAACTTCTGCTTCGGCAGCTTTTTCACTTGTTTGTGTTAAAGCAACATTTTGGGTTACAGTTACAGCCAGGGAAACTGTGCGTTGTCGCCGCATTACTTCCCAACTTAGGGGGTTAAGTTTTAAAACTGAGTAACCATCGCTAGTCTGTTCTATTAGTCCTTGATGTAGAAGCGATCGCGCCAACATCCGCCACTCATCTACAGTTTTATCTTTGCCAATTCCGTAGGTAGAAAGTTGATCGTGTTGATTTAAAATAATCTTTTGGTTTTTGGCACCGCGCAACACATCAATAATATAAGTCATGCCAAATCTTTCTTTGCAACGCGCCACACAAGATAAAAACTTCATGGCTTCAATTGTCCAATCTTCCATTGGTTTGGGATTGCGGCAATTATCGCAGTTACCACAATTCCCAGGAAATCGTTCCCCAAAATAACCAAGCTGAATTGTCCGTCTACAAACTGTACCCTCAGCATAATCAATTACCTGTCGCAGTTGTTGTTTGGCAATCAATTGTTCTTGGGGGTCAGTTTTTTGGTTAATACTCCATTCAATGGTTTTAATATCAGCAAAGCTGAAAAAAAGTGTACAACGTGAGGGTTCGCTATCCCTTCCCGCCCTACCTGATTCTTGATAGTAACTTTCTAAATTACGCGGTAAATCAAAGTGAATTACTAAACGGACATCTGGCTTATTAATTCCCATCCCAAAAGCAATTGTCGCCACCATGACGCGCACATCATCGCGAATAAATCGAGTTTGATTGCTGCTGCGTTCTTCATCAGTTAATCCAGCATGATAAGGCAAAGCTGAAATCTTATCATTTTGCAGTTTAAATGTGAGTTCATCAACTTTTTTGCGCGTCAGACAATAAATAATGGCTGAACCCTCGCTTTCCCGCACGAGTTCTAATAATTCAGCGTATGCAGATTTGGTTTTAGAACGAACTTCATAATAAAGATTTTGGCGATTGAAGCTGGCTATGTGGATACTCGGTTGCTTCAATCCTAATTGTTGAATGATATCACCACGGACGCGATCTGTGGCTGTGGCTGTGAGTGCAACGGCAGGAACATTGGGGTAGCGTTTTCGCAGAGATATCAACTGGCGATATTCTGGACGAAAATCGTGTCCCCATTCAGAGACGCAGTGTGCTTCGTCAATGGCGAAGGTAGAAATACCGATTTGATGATGGACTAAATCGAGAAACGCCAGAAATCTTTCACTTAACAAACGTTCTGGGGCGACGTAAAGTAATTTAACTTTGCCGTTGCGGATAGCTTCTTCCCGCGATCGCACCTGATACTGATTCAAACTACTATTGAGAAACGTAGCACTAATATTATTATTTCGCAGTGCTTCCACTTGGTCTTGCATCAAAGCAATTAATGGCGATACTACTACAGTTAAACCTTTTTTGATTAATGCAGGTAGCTGAAAGCACAACGATTTTCCCCCACCCGTAGGCATCACCACCAATAAATCCCGATTTTGCAGCGCATCTTCGATAATTTGTCGTTGTCCGGGGCGAAATCTATCATAACCGAAGTGATATTTTAGCGCTTGTTCGAGATTGGGATACTGAAGCATAGCGATCGCTTTTTCAGAGGCTTTTGCCTAAATTAAGTAAGTTTTCTTAAAAAAGTAAGATATATTTTTAATAATCTTAGCTCGTTGATTTTGTGTAAGTTGAGAATTTCTAATTTTCAGCGATCGCAAAAACTCAAGCGAAGATTATAAAATTCGGTAGCAAGTGAGGCTGTCAAAAACTTCTCCATCATAGCTTGTACCAATCCTACAAGCTAAAACAGCACTAGAAATAGCGCTTTGGAAAGTCACAGCACAATCTAATACCGTTAATCTTACTCAACCTGACTTTTCACGGGGTCTGGAAACTCTATTTGAGTTAAAGAGTAAGGGTGTGACAAAGCTGGAAGGAATTTGTGAAATTCCAAATTGAAAGCTGAATAAGTGTGTGTTTTCCCTAAACCCTTACGCCTTTTTCATATGCCGTGAAAAGTTAGACGGTATTAATTCACCCCTACCGAAAGGTACGGTTATTCAAATCTGTTGCTCCAAGAATGGTTCTAACCGACGCTTGGAGCTTTTTAAAGATTTTAAGTAAGTAGGCGTTCAGAAGGCAGAAGTACGTTCGCGTAGCGTCTCCGAAGGAGAGCCTTTCTTTGTAAGAAATTAAACCACATTACAAAAGGTTTTTAGTTTTCCTCTTTAGTAGAAGCAGGAAGGGAAACTAGCTGCTTAATTGACTGTCGAATTGTTCTGTTGTGCGATGCCGATTTTCAACACTACTAAAAATCAACACAATCAAATATATTTTGCCCGCCCGATCTCTAAATAATTAACAACAATGTAAAACTATGCCGATTACTACAGACTTTTTAAGTAGCTAGCAATTTGTATTGATAGTCAATTTTATCACATCTGCAAATCCCCGAATATATATAAATTAAGATTCGTTCATGATTGACAGATATTTGGCAATTTGGCAGTTTGCGATTTTGGTATTTTGATATATTGCAGAAATTACCAAGATGTTTTTACTTATTATACAAAGCACGGTATAAAGCCCGTGCTTTTTATTTCTAATTATTTGGCATTTTGGCATTACGTGAAAATAGATTTGTGATATACTAATTTGAATAGCTATAATTCAAATACAAAGAATTTAGTACGTTACGATTCTTTAAACTGATATTATTTGCTAGCTTTTCAACCTATTGAGTTTTATTTGTGCTATTTTTTCTAGGCTCCAAGGTGTGCTGCCACTTTCAAGCTATTCAGGCGGGATAAATCATCCCGTCTTTTATTTTGGCTCCTAATTCTCACCAGCGCTCTTGAGAAGATATTTGTAAAGTATGAAGTTATATATAGATCCCCGTCTAACCTTCCTTAAAAAGAGAAGAGTATGATTCTGAAAGTGTCCTTCTTAAGGAAGATTTAGAGGGTTATCACAGTGTTTTATATACCATCCAAGGCTTTGAAAAAATTTCATCAGCATCTAAATTGTTCTGCCATAAGCCTTTTGCCATAACATAACAATTTTCTATTTCAAGTATTCAGTGATACTAGAGAAGTGCATTATCAGGTTTGAGGATATTTGAATACTTCCTATAGGAAGATGCCCAATAAATATAATCATGAGTAAATTAATTCGGGATGTTGTTATGCACTGGATTTATATTGAGGTTTGGCTCACCACCAAACCTTTTTTATATCTCTTGAAAATAGGGCATTGGGCATCGGGCACTTGTACTGAGCGTACCCCTACGGGGAAGCAAGCTACGCGTAGCGTCTCGTAGAGAAGCCGAGGTATTGGGCATCGGGCATTGGTAAAGATACAGCATAATTCTGGATTTTTGATTCCTAGACTAAAAAGTAAAAGTACTCCGCAAAATGCCGATGGTAACTGAGTCACTATCTGGTGTATGACCAGGTTGCAAAATATGAATAATGCCTGGTGTAATGCTAATGTTATCGTTTAGCTGAAAACGATAAAATGCTTCAATTTGAGTAGTCGTCCCTGGTTGTCCTCCAGCACGTCCCAAACCGGTATTGATAAAATCGGGGACATTATTCCCTAGAGGTAGATTACTACTAGTAATTTTCGGAGGCTGTCCGACATAAATTCCGCCCAAATTACCCTTAGCAAATAAATCAGGGAAATTCAAAAACACCATATAATTTGTTGTTTCAACATTTCCCGGTTGCCCTGGAATATAAGATTTAGTATAACCACCCCATGCACCTGCACTAATGCTCTTGGAAATTTGCCAAGTTACAGTCGCACCGACAGCATTAGTTTGTAGTGGTGCGGATCTTCCGGTGGTGCTATTAACCGCAGTTAAGCATTCATCGCCAACAAAAGTTAGCAAACAACCATCCGAAGAGTAATTATTAACGTAATACAAACTTAAATCTAAACTATCAGTTGGTGTCACCAACAATTGTACGCCCGTAGTGGTGTTTCCATCAAATAAACCGCTACGTTGACCGGGATTTCCTGGTTGATAACTAGTATAAATTGCCTGCAAACTAGCACGTTTAGCAAATTGCCAATCAATAGCAATACCACCGTGACCGTATCCTGTATTTAAAATTGGGTTCCTTTGGGCAAAATAAGACAGTGGTCCTGTTGCAGCGCTTTCTACTCTATTTGGCCCTCTAAAAGCAGCTGGGATACTTACGCCTTCTGTTCCTACCATGACTGCTAATTTATCTGTTACCAACCAATGAAGATTGAGGTCACTGACAATCAAACTATCTGTAGGAAATTCGTAGCCAAGTAAAACATCATTCCGAGAAACGCTATTAGTAAATCTCGGTGTAGTACCACCTTGACCAGCTAACAAACCTGTGAGCAAATAACTACGAGGAGTGATTTGGCTAGTTAAATACAACTGCGCCAAGGAAATAACATTAATGTTTGTTCCACCATCATCTGTGTCTTTTTGTCCATCTCTAGGATTAACATCGCCACGATTTTTAGTCCGTCCTTGAACTCCAACTATTAGTAATCCGCTGAGTTTAGTTGTTGTTGAGAATTGGTTGGCTGCAATTTCGGCAGTTCTGGCTTCTAAACTATCGACACGACCTCGTAAAGTTGCTAATTCAGCTGCAAATTCTTCCTGCAACTTTTGTAATATTGTTAAATCTTCGCGACTAACTAAATCATTGGTGGCCGTAGCAATTAACTCATTGATTCTATCTAAACAAGCATTCACACCAGCCGCAAATTCGTACCTAGTTAAGGCGCGATTACCGCGATAGTTGCTATCTGGATAACCCGCTATGCAACCATAGCGTTCCACCAAAGATTGCAATGCAGCGAAAGCCCAATCACTCGGTTGTACATCGTTGAGTTGAGAAACCGATGTCACTTGCGCCATCGAATCTGCTGGCGAGGAGGATGCTCCCATAATATCGCTATTAACTTCTGAATACTGAGTAGTTTCTGCCTCCGTGGGAATAGCGATCGCTTTTTCTACAACTGTGTTGACTCCCGCAACGAGTAACCATGCGAGCATCCAGATTTTGTTATAACTGCGGCTAATAAGTCTACCTTTCAATTTTTTATACTCTGCTCGCATACTTAAGTGAAGAGTGTATTCGCGAATGTTTGATGCTCACATGAGTAAATTTACGTATTTTGTAGAAAATTAGACATAATCCTTCTGGGCAACTTTACAAAGGGCGAGTATAACTATTAGGGAATAGGGACTGGGGACTAGGGACTGGGAAAATGTCTTCCCAATACCTAATCCCCAATCCCCAATCCCCATTCCCCAATCCCCACCGATGGCAAAACGCTCGCGCAAGTTGACGCCAAAAACTTCTAAAGAAAATAAACAAAATCAACCTCGTGCTGGTGCGAGGAAACGTGTAGTTAAAAAAACGTTTCAAAAACCAAAACCGGGAAGTTGGTTGTCATCAACGCTAGCGATCGCAATTTTATTGAGTAGCGCTGGTTTAATTATTACTTTTGCCTGGATTAGTTTTCTCTTCATATTGAATCCAGACCAAGTAAGCTGGATGAATAAAATTTTACCTACATGGGCACAAATTCCTCTGGGAAAACACGAACGCCCCCAAACTTTTAAAAACATTGAACTGAATTTAACTAACAAAAACTTAATAGTCGGTGAACTTCTACCTTTGTATCAAGATACGAAAAACTCGTTTTTCATGCCAGTTTTTCAGCAGCGTGCTAATTGTGAATCTGATTGTCAAAAACTTGTTGAAATCAGAGTTTATCAGCGTTCACAAGAGTTAGAGTTTAAGTCTGAACCGGAAAATTACTACTATTTAGAAAGTCAATTATCAATAACTGGGCCGGAAGAATCCTTTGTGATTTCTTCCTTGGCTGATGCCACATTAGAACCCCAAGATATCAGTGTTCCCTTACCTCTAACTAAGGTACAACGCTTTGAAGGTCAAACACCATCACCAGGGGTTTGGTTTAATTTACGGGGTGAACGCCAACAGGGAACTAGTACTTTGGCTTACGGTTACATCGTATACTACAATCCAGAACGCAGTAATTTACAACAAATGTTGTCTTGGACAAGTCCCACTGGTCAATTGCCCAAATGGCAACAAGTAACTGGTGATGCGACAAAAGAGTTAGTTATCGATGGAACTCTAGGTTTAGAAC
Source organism: Nostoc paludosum FACHB-159 (assembly GCF_014698835.1). GTDB lineage: Bacteria > Cyanobacteriota > Cyanobacteriia > Cyanobacteriales > Nostocaceae > Nostoc > Nostoc paludosum. Next base: position 79,483 of record NZ_JACJTU010000023.1, read on the forward strand.
CGCGCTTGGAAGTTTACCAAGTCAAGCCTCTGAAGTTATTCCTCAAACCAATTCAATTGGAGGCAATTAACCTTAAATCACCAGTCCTTAAGGACTCTGGATATCAAAATGCCTTGTCAATTGCCCGTACCGGACTTTGGACACCAGCTTTTGAATGGTTGAAATTTATCAAAAAACAGCGTAAAGGATTACCACAGGAGGCGCAAGCCCAAATGGATTTAATTCGCTTGCACTCCCAACTGACTAAATCCCAAGCCGAGAAAAGTTGGGCAAGTCCTGGCGAACAAGTGCTGGCAGATTTAATTGATGGGCGCTGGGGAAAAGCTTTGCAGGTGTTTGAATCGGCACATAACGTCCAAGAGATTGCGACTCTACTCAGAGGCGATGAAAAACGCTTGTGGAATCGCACAGTAGCAGCGTTGCGAGTCAACCCAAATAGACAAGAAGTGCAAGCTTGGTTTGCCTTGATTTTAGCTGTCCAACGGGGGCAAGAAGCTGCTAATTCTTGGTTAGAGACACAACCACAAATTACCAAAGATCGTCTTGCTTATATTCAACGTTTGTTAGCAAAACTCGATGGTGAGGTTACAAAATCGCAGATATCCCACCCCAGTCAAATTGTTGGTACAGTGCAATCAATCGCTGAAGTTACTAGCAGCGAGTGGCTACAACCAAATTCTACAGCAGACTTGAAACTTACAGATAACCAAGTTTGGTATCAAGTGCAAGTGAGTGCATTTTCCGATGGGAAACGCTGGCTAAATTTTCCTTTTGAGGATTTCAACCCACCCAAAACTTCAAGAGCAAAATTTTTCTGGGAAACCTTGGGAATTAATTCTGACTCCCAAATGCAGATAGTGGTGTGGCTACCAAACGGAGAACAACAAATTACTATAGCTACTATTAAAGCGGTGCAACTACGAAATAAAGTTTTGCGCCTACTAGTTGCTGCGCCAAAAATTCCAGAGAATCAAAACAATGTTCTCCAACCGAAACCCTTGGCCCTGACGAATGCAGCGCTGGAATGGGTGCAACCATTTCCCATTACTTTACGAGAACTGCACGCACAAAATCCGTCAGCAGTCAAGGTAATATTATCGAGTGTGTGGGAATCTTTACAAAAGTCTGGAGAAGTTCCGGCTGGTGCTATCCCTAGCTTTGAACAGATGCAAGACAAGTTAGGTGATTGGCCTGTTCAGACTATTGATTTAACAAATAATGGTCAGCCGGAAATAATACTTACCATTTCAGGAGCAACGATCGCATCTTTGAATCAACCTCAACCTGGAACTGGCGAGGAAAACACAAATCAATCTCCTGACCGTACTATCATTTTGTCTGACAGCGATGAAGTTATTTATACAGATTTTCAACAAAATTCCTTTCAAAAATTATCTGCGATCGCCAAGCTTTCAGGCGTGCAATCTTTAGCTTTACTAGTAGAAAACGCTGACAGATATAGCCTAATGCGCTGGTCAGATAAAAATCAGCGCTTTGAATAGCACGCAGTTACCAAAAATTTAGTCTACAGAGGTGCTGGCAATCGCTATCTAAAAAACTGAGTTATTCTTTTTGGTTACTAGCAGCTAGGCGTTGGTGCTTGAGGTTTTCCAATTGCTGCAACAGAGAATCTACCTCTGCTTGTAAGTGCATAAATTTAGCTTGCTGATCGTCTTGATAATAAGCCTTGGTTAACTTGGTAACCAAGCTAGTTTGGGACTCGCGATGGGAAACACTGGATAAACAAGTAGGCATCTTTAATTAAATCCGCTTTGTTAAACTCACACCATTAGCAATATTATAATAAGCCTATTTTAAGGTTTGTTAAATTATTGTGTATTTATCATCATTTAGTTTAATAGGTTTGGGGTTCGATCATAAGAGACGGCGATCGTAGTTGCTCTGTTCCAGATTGGGCATGGGGCACTTATACTGAGCGTACCCCTACGGGGAAGCAAGCTACGCGTAGCGTCTCGTAGAGAAGCCAAGGTATTGGGCAAGGGGCATGGGGTATGACGGTAGGGTGGCACAGACAAAATGACTAATAACTCACTAGTTATGATAAAGTGACATTCTCAATAAAATAAAAATCTCAAGTCAGACGACTTGCAGCACAAAAAATAATATTCTGAATAATATTCTCTTGCAATTCAGGGACTGGGTATTGATAAAATAACCAATCCCAATCCCCAATCCCCAGTCCCCAATCCCTAATTAAGAAACTAATCCCGTGACTTTGAGCCTGTCTGCTGCTAAATCTTATCGCCAACCTTGGCCTGGACTGATAGAAGCCTATCGCGAATATTTGCCTGTCAGCGAAACAACGCCGGTTGTGACTTTGTTGGAGGGAAACACACCACTAATACCAGTGCCGGCGATCGCAGAACGCATTGGCAGACAAGTACGTGTGTTTGTCAAATATGATGGTCTCAATCCCACCGGCAGCTTCAAAGACCGAGGGATGACTATGGCAATTACCAAAGCGAAGGAAGCAGGGGCAAAAGCAGTCATTTGTGCCAGCACCGGCAATACCTCCGCCGCCGCCGCCGCTTATGCTAGGCGTGGCGGGATGAGTGCTTTTGTGCTAATTCCCGACGGCTATGTAGCATTAGGTAAGTTAGCCCAAGCTTTAGTTTATGGGGCAGAAGTATTGGCAATAAAAGGTAATTTTGACCAAGCTTTAGAAATTGTCCGCGAGATGGCCGAAAACTATCCCATCACTTTGGTGAATTCGGTCAATCCCTACCGCTTAGAAGGACAAAAAACAGCAGCTTTTGAAATCGTCGATGTGCTGGGTGATGCCCCAGACTGGCTATGTATCCCCGTGGGTAATGCGGGAAATATCACAGCATACTGGATGGGTTTTTGTCAATATCATCAAGCCGGAAAGTGCGATCGCTTACCCAAGATGATGGGATTCCAAGCCGCAGGCGCAGCACCTTTAGTACACGGTCAGCCAGTGGCAAATCCCGAAACCATAGCCACAGCAATTCGTATTGGTAACCCTGCTAGTTGGGAATTAGCGATCGCCGCCCAATCTGCCAGTCAGGGAAAATTCCAGGCCGTTACCGACGCCGAGATTTTGGACGCTTATCGACTTTTGGCAGGATCGGAAGGTATCTTCTGCGAACCTGCTAGCGCCGCTTCTGTAGCTGGGTTATTACAAGTAAAAGACCAAATTCCCACAGGGGCGACAGTGGTTTGTGTCCTCACAGGCAACGGTTTAAAAGACCCAGATACAGCCATTAAACACAATCAAAGTCAATTTAAACAAGGTATTCCAGCAGAACTCAAAGCAGTAGCCGAAGCAATGGGATTTTAAGTTTTTAGAGATTTTTGGGTGAGTCCTAGTGGTTTTAGGAATTACCAAGAAATAAATTATCCAATTTTGTGGGGTGGGCGTCTCGCCCGCCCAAGGCTTCGGGCGGACAAGATGTCCACCCCACAAGAAAAATTGTATGTTTTTTATTTAGAAGTTCCTTAAGCCCCCGACTTGAGGATAATAGCTTGAAAATAGGGTTAACTGTGCCCTACGATTTTCACTATTCCAACAGATGTAGAGACGTTACAATGCAACGTCTCTACTTACAAACCTACAGAGGATATTTGAAAAATCTAATTGATTACTAGCGCTGGCACAGCTGCGGCTATATAAACAAAGCCCACCGACTTGGGTTAAAAACCAATATTTATTGGTGTTAAATTGCTTGTAAATTTCTACCCAAAGTAAAAATTACAAATTACGAATTATTAGTTACTAACTATTTTAAACCTCTGTATCTTCATTGATAGAATCAGAATTTTCTTGAGAATCTATTTCAGTATCTACTTGAGAATCTGCCTGAAAATCTCCATCGTTATCGATACCAAAAGCCCCCATAACACCTGCAAAAACTACACCAGCAACAACTCGACCAGCTTGACCAGCAAGACCACGAACTACACCATTAAAGAAAGGGTTCATAAGATTACCTCATCAGTAATATTTTGTTGATTGGCTGACAGACTTAGCTACCAATCAACATTGGAATATTCCGGATAAATCAAACTTTTTTGGGAACAAAATATCTTTTATAGAGTCAAAACCCGCTCCAGTTAAGATATATATGATTAAAATTTTTTCAGAGAATTTTAGGTATCTAAAAACTCTGACATTTTGTAAGTAATCTCATCCGTAAAATTCCAACTGCACTATGTAGTTCCGGTTAGTAATGAGTTTTTTACTAGATAATCGGAGATTTAGTGATGGCGATTATTCGTGATGTAGTTCTGATAAATGTAGTTAGCTTTATTTTGGGATTTTTGCTAGCATTTGCAATGCCTAACTTATCTTTTGAAGAAATGATGCCAACAATTGCTCTGTTTAATATCGTTATTCTCACTTTAAGCTTTTTGATTAGTGGTTGTGTTGCTAAAGTAAATCGATTTCGACATTTGAGTATTGTGGCAATTCTAATTTGGTTAGGAAGTATTGTTAATATTTATATTGTTCCTGGGGGAAGTTTATTAACGTGGTTAATATCTAGTATTTTCATAGGCATAACTATGCTAATTGGAGGTAGTTTATCGTTTTTAGTTGTACCAAATACGGCAGCTATCAACGCTAGTGATAAAAATGGATATAAGTCAGCTAAATCCTTTCAAACTTGGTTCTTTGGATTAGCAGCTTCAGTTGCTACATCTGTATTAAAGGATTTGATTATGAGTACAATCACAAATTAAACTTAATTATTCATCTCTGCTCCCCTGCCCCTTTCAAGGGCAGGTTTTTTACATTCCGAAATATTTCCCCGTGTCCCTCGAAACCCCAAATTGAAAAAACCTACCCCTATCAGCCCCCCTGCCCCGTACCGGCTGCTCGCTCCCGTGTTAAGCTATCGATCGCATCACCCAAGGCAGTAGTAAGACTTTTGCGAGTTTGAGCGTGGTTGTCCTGTTCAGCCTTCAAGGCTTGCAAAAGGCGATCGCGTTCTTTGATTGCAGCGCTCAGTAAGACTTGCAATTCCTCCACAGATTGTAATTGTGCTATTTCTTCTTGGATCGCTGTGACTGGTGTAGCAGGTAGTGTCCCTGTCTCAATACCTTGGAGTTTATGTAAATCTGCCTTGAGAGACGCGATCGCTTGTTGGGACAACTGGGCATCTGTGCGTCGTTGTTCTGCTTCTGTGTTGTAAAGCTGACGCCATTTTTGGGCACTTTCCCAAGCCGCATCCCGCTCTTGTTGAAGTTCCAACATCTGCTGTTTGAGTGTCTGAATTTCTGCCAGCCACTGTTGTGTTAAAGCTGTTCCTTGACTAGTATTTTCAGTCATTTTTATCCTCACACGCAATCTTAAAGTAGCCAGCAATTTTAATGCAGTTTGCAAGTATTACAAAAATCAATTTCAAAACCGTGTAGCCCAGGAATTTTTGGGGCTAACGGTAGTTAAGATAATTAAGAGCAGCCAAACTTAGTATAGTTTTGAAACTCAAAACAATCTCTATGGTTTTAGCCACTGTTAATACAGGTAGCCTGAACTTTGAAACATTCGTTGCTGGTTATTTAGATGATATACGCTACGAATTAATTGACGGAGAACTAATAGACTTGGAACCGACTGGACTTCATGAGCAGGTAACAGGGTTAATTAATCTTAAGCTTAACGTCGCAATCGATCTGCTGAATTTGCCTTCGTTTGTTCCCATGAAATGCCTAATTAAACCATTAGGCCAAAATTCAGCTTTTAGACCCGATGTTGTAATTCTTGATCGGACGGCTTTGGCGAATGAGCCATTGTGGAAAGCTGAACCAGTAATTACGCTAGGTAAATCTATTAAAATAGTAGTGGAAGTAGTCAGTACAAATTGGCAAAATGACTATGCCCGGAAAGTAGAAGACTACGAAGCCTTAGGTATTCCAGAGTATTGGATTGCAGATTATCTAGGGCTGGGAGGTAAACGCTACATCGGCTTATCCAAACAACCTGTGGTGACAATTTATCAGTTAGTGGATGGAACTTATCAAGAACAGCAGTTTAGGGGAAGAGAACGCCTAATCTCCCAAACATTTCCAAACTTGAATTTGACCGCAGAACAAATATTTGCCGCAGGTAGGTTGAGTTAATTACTGGAGAGTAGGGGTATTGAACTGAAAATTGCTGTAACCAGAAGCACTATCAACCGGATTGTGTCATAATTCGATTTTATAATTTTGAACTCTGTATTTATGCCTTGTTCTGCCACCCTTACTCAACTGGCCGAAGTGCTTTCGGCTCGTCCTTTAAACTTATATGAAGCTGGTTTAACACAAGTAAGTAGCGGTATACAAACAGATACTCGTATCCTCAAGCCGGGTGAAGTGTTTTTAGCTTTACGAGGCGATAAGTTTGATGGACACGAATTTGTGCCAACAGCGATCGCTAAGGGTGCCATAGCTGCAATTGTAGATTTGGAATACGAAAACCCTGGATTTCCCGTATTGCAGGTATCAGATACCCTCAAGGCATATCAGAAAATTGGCAGATGGTGGCGCGATCGCTTTGATATTCCTGTAATTGGTGTTACAGGCTCCGTAGGTAAAACTACGACTAAAGAATTAATTGCCGCAGTTTTAGAAACAAAAGGAGCAGTTCACAAAACTTATGGCAATTACAATAACGAAATTGGTGTGCCGAAAACTCTCTTAGAACTGGGTACAGAAAATGACTACGCCGTCATTGAAATGGCCATGCGGGGTAGGGGACAAATTGCTGAACTGGCACAAATAGCACGTCCCACCATTGGAGTGATTACCAATGTAGGGACGGCACATATTGAGTTACTAGGTTCCGAAGAAGCCATTGCCGAGGCAAAATGTGAGTTATTAGCCGAAATGCCTACTGATAGTGTGGCAGTTCTGAATTACGACAATCCCCTATTAATGACCACGGCGGCGAAAGTTTGGACAGGAGAAGTCATAACTTACGGTTTTTCTGGTGGCGATGTCTCAGGAGTGTTGATTGATAACGAAACTGTGGAAGTCGCAGGAATGCAACTGCCTTTACCGTTACCTGGCCGTCACAATGCGACTAATTTCTTAGCGGCTTTAGCGGTGGCAAAGGTTTTGGGAATTGATTGGGCGAGTTTGAAAGCAGGCGTGCAAGTGGATATGCCCACAGGGCGATCGCAGCGGTTTAATTTGCCCAATGACGTGGTAATTTTAGATGAGACATATAATGCTGCACCAGAAGCGATGTTAGCAGCATTGCAATTATTGGCAGACACACCAGGAAAACGGAAAATCGCCGTGTTGGGTGCAATGAAAGAATTAGGAGAGCGATCCGAACAGTTGCACCAGCGAGTAGGAGAGACAGTGCGAAAGTTGAATTTAGACGGCTTGTTGGTGTTGGTTGATGGAGAAGATGCCGAAGCGATCGCTAAAAGTGCTGACGGTATTGCATCGGAGTGCTTTGCAACTCATAGCGAATTGGTGGCGAGGTTGAAGACATTTGTACAACCAGGCGATCTTTTACTGTTCAAAGCCGCTCACTCAGTGGGGCTAGATCGGGTTGTCAATCAGTTACGTGCAGAATATCCCAAATGATAAGTAGAAGGCAGGAGATAGAAGGCAGGAGGCAGGAGCGAAAAGCCAGTTTTTGTCGGGGTTTTAAACTTTTGTCTTTTACATTTAATTATGTCTACCTATTTACCACTACAAACCGAACGTCTGATATTGCGAGACTTTGTGGAATCAGATTGGCCAGCGGTTCATCAATACGCTAGCGATCGCGAAGTTGTACGTTATTTGACTTTTGGCCCTAATAGTGAGGAAGATACCAGGAATTTTTTGCAAAGAGAAATTTTATTGCAAAAACAAGAACCCCGTCAGCATTTTGCCTTGGCAGTAACTTTAAAAACTCAAAAGCAATTAATTGGTATTTGTCGAATTTCTACTTTAGATACTGTTAATAAAACAGGGTCTATTGGCTACTGTTTTACTAAGGAATTTGGGGACAAGGATATGCAACTGAAGCCGTAAGAGAAATTATATCCTTTGGCTTTCAAGAATTAGGCTTACATCGCATATTTGCAACTTGTCATCCAGCCAACATTGCCTCGGTACGGGTGATGCAAAAAAATGGAATGCAACAGGAAGGATATTTGCGAGAACACCATTGGATTAAAGGAGAATGGAGAGACTCTTGGCTGTACGCTATTCTTGAGCATGAATGGAGACAAGCCAGCCCATTTTAAATTTAGACGTTGCCCAATTGCGGTATAAATCTATGTGTAGAGACGTTGCATTGCAACGTCTCTACTCTTATTCAAATTATTTTTCCCGATAGCCTCCAGCGTAGTTAATCACGCAAATTGTTCTATATGATTTGTGAGTTCCAAAAGCAACACCAGAGACTTTAAAATTGCCGTTAAAAATGTTTGTTCGATGACCGCGATCGGGCACACCATCATCAATAATTAATTGCATGACGATATCTTGGGCTGTGTTTGGCCCATAACTGATATTTTCGCCTGCGGTTGTCAGCCATCTACCATAGCGGTTGATGCGAGTAAAGGGGTTGCTACCATCGCTACCATCATGACCTGTGGCACCTTTTGGCCCTTGGTCTTTAACGTGGTCTTTGGCTGCTAAAGACATACCTTTCGATGCACTCAAAGCACCTACAGGACGTGCTGATTTGAGAAATGCGATCGCTTCATCGACTGCTTTTCCCCCTTCTTGAGTTACCAAATAAGTATTACCAGAAATTTTGACTCGGTTACCTTGAAAGCGCTTGCGATAGTTTTGCAAAATCGGTATATATGCTTGGGGATTTGTTCTTACTTTATTTGTTTCAACAATTACCTGTTGTTCTAGTGGGGAAAGGTAACTCGCTTTTGCTAACAAAGTTGGGCTACTTTCTTTAGTTACTACTGGTTGAGAGTTGGCTACAGTCGGACTAGATTGCAGCAATTGATCTGAACAACCAAATATTAGGGTAAGTGGAAAAATTACCCAAAACTTAATTCGATGCATTGATGACCTCACGATTTTTATAGCAATTAATTTAGTCAATTAGAAGGAATACCAATTTTCAAACCACACAAAACTCTATCAAAGCTTTTACACCTTCCCTAAAATCACGGTAGATTCAGGCACTAGTCATATAGATAACACTGTTATTATCTTTGTTCCTGAGATACTACAAAAGTTTTACAACGATTTTTCCATCTTTAAGGCGTTATGGAAGGATTTCACAGCCTGTATTTAGAGTTGCGATCGTCACTCTATACACTGATTAGAAAAATATCAATACCTGAGAAAGTTAAATTAGGCAAAATAGAACTGAAAAAATAGCAACTCTAACAATATAATTAGGTGTCGATAAAATAAATTTTGAATAACTGCGATCGCACCTGAAAAACTTTGTAATAGTTAAATTTAAGCTGAGTAAACAGATGCGGATACTTGGAAATATTAACTACAAAAGGTACTAGCCATGAGTTGCCGCGCACTGCTATTAGTAAATCCTCATGCTCGCCAAGGGCAAAAGGGTTTGTCTGAAGCGATTAATTATTTAAAGACACTTGGCTTTATTTTAATTGAAGAGTCTACAGAACATCCGAAACAACTTTATGAAGTCATACTTCGCTATCAACATCAAGTTGATTTAGTAATAGTTGGTGGTGGTGATGGCACTCTTAATGCCGCGGTAGATGCTTTAGTTGAAACTCAATTACCCTTAGGAATTTTGCCTCTGGGAACTGCCAACGATTTGGCAAGAACTTTAAAAATTCCCAACTCTCTCAACGAAGCTTGTAATATTATTGCCCAAGGAAATTTACACCGCATTGATTTGGGTTGGGTCAATGGTAAGCACTTTTTTAATGTTGCCAGTCTCGGATTGAGTGTAAAAATTACCCAACTACTTACCAAAGAAGTGAAACGCCGTTGGGGAGTATTTGCTTACGCCGCCACTGCATTGCAAGTGATTTGGTCAGCTAGACCTTTTAGTGCTGAAATTGTCATCAATGGTGAATCCGTTCGTGTGAAAACAGTGCAAATTGCCGTAGGTAACGGTCGTTATTACGGTGGTGGTATGGCAGTAGCAGATGACGCTGCAATAGACGACCAAAGACTAGATCTTTATAGCTTGGAAATTCAACATTGGTGGCAGATTATACTATTATTACCTGCCATGCGACAAGGGCGGCATATACATTGGGAAAGTGTACGCTCTCTTCAAGGTCAGGAAATACGGTTATATACTCGCAAACCACGTCCTATTAATACAGATGGCGAAATCACTACTTACACACCTGCCCATTTCCGAGTTATACCTAAAGCTGTAGCTGTTTTAGTACCCGCATAAGTCAATATTTAAGAGTTAGGAGTTAAAAGTTAGGAGTTATGAGTTAGGAGTTAGGAGTTATTCTCCTTGTCTCCCTTGTCTCCCTCATCTCCTCTACTCTCCATTTTCTTTGATAAAAATCGCGCCAAATGCATCTGAGATTTTCTCAAGATATAAAATCCTTGTTAGAACGCCTAGCTGAACAACCCCTGACTCTAGGTGATATTCTGGCTGAAACCTCAGAACGAGGGTTTAGCCTAGTCATTGCATTATTAGTTTTGCCATTTTTATTTCCCATGCCACCGGGCTTAACTGGCCCTTTTGGTGGTGCTTGTTTGCTGTTGTCAGTGCAAATGCTTTTAGGAAGGCGATCGCCTTGGCTACCAAAAAGAATTGCTAACTACAAATTTCCTCGTCGCTTTGCCGAGTTACTTTTACAAAATTTGGGTCGCCTGACTAAAGTTTTACAGAAAATCACCCGTCCCCGATTAAGAAAAATAGCTAATAATCCCTTGACCTGGCGAATCAATGGCTTTTGTATCACTTGGTTAACAATATTATTGATATCACCAATTCCCTTTACAAACCCCATTCCCACTGTAGGTATTTTACTTTTGACTGTTGCTACAATCGAATCTGATGGTTTATTAATTTGTATCGGCTACGGAATTACAGGTTTGATTACTTTACTATTTGGATTTATTGGATATGCTTTGTGGCTAGCTCCGGGTTTACTACCATCTATATTTAAATAATAAAAGCCCCAACCCAAAGGCTGAGGGCTAAGACTTATGTGATTTATTAGAGTGCATCTACCATTTATTAATCCGTTTTGACTCTTACTCTATCCGGTAAAATTTGATTTATTAAGCATTTTTTTCCCAAAAAAAAATATCAGGAATAAATAAAGCCCCTAACTAAAAGCTAGGGGCGATAAATTTATTAAGGTGCATCTACCATTTATTAATCCGCTTTGACTATTGCTATATCCGGGTAAATTTCACTTATTATAAAAATTTTACTTTTACTGAATAAAAATTATTAACCATAAATAAAGCCCCCAGCTAAAGGCTGAGGGCTGTGATTTAATTAAGGTGCATCTACTATTTATATATCCGCTTTAGTCGCTACTCGATCAGGAAGAATTGAAAAAAGAATAGATAGTTGTGAGATTGATTTTATTATCTATAAAGTGAGTACTAACTTCAACCAAAAATACCTACGGTATTTGACTAAGTAAGTATTATCCATCTTCATAAGAATTTTACAAAAAGCCTTATTTTCCCCTAGATATACGAAGTTTCTGTTAATATCTCTAATGTGATATCCGCAATAGTACGAATATAGTTTAGTAGTTGGGTATATAACTATGAAAATTAGACACACCCAACTCAATGAAGCGATGTCTACGACGGGCTATGCCTACGCATATTATCCAAGGTGTCATGATAGTTCTATTTTCCCTTGGCAGCCTTGGTATTGTCGGAGGAAGCTTTTTCCTCAGAAAAGCTTTTAGCAATACTAGCGAACCTGAAATAATAACCGATACAACACGCTACAAAGAAATTCGTAATCAATTATGGTCTGACCCTGACCAGCTAAAACATTTTCCGAATCAGATTCCCACAGATGCTAAAGATATTCGCATTGCTTACTCTCCTGGATTTTTACAAGGAGGTAGTTTTTTTCAAATTAGATTGAAACAGCCCCCAGAAAAAATAAAAAAACTACTCTCACAATACAGAAATAATGCAAAACATAAATATAGAGGGGGCAACACAAACGACCATATAAATCAACCTAACGGTGTGCCGACAACCTTTTTCTACACCAATGATTCTTCTGGCGAAACTTTTCCAGATGCATATGAAATATTAGTATTAGATGCAACAGACAGAGGTAAATCCGGTTTCAAATGGAATCATGGTGATAGCTATGGTGTTGCGATTAATAGCTCTGCCTCAGAAATTATCTATTGGGCTGAACAATGGTAGTTATTACTGGATGCTAGTTTTACTCTTTTAGGTATATAACTTTCGGTAGTTAAAAATTTATATCAATTATGGCTAATATTTAAAAAATGCTGAAAAATTATCTGATTATTTAGAATGTCAACTGCTTTAATTACTGGTGCCTCTAGTGGTATTGGTAAAGCTTTCGCCCAGGAATTAGCTGCACGCAAGACAAATCTTGTACTCGTTGCTCGTTCTGAAGATAAATTAAACCAATTAGCTAAAGAATTAAAAGAAAAGTATAAAGTTCAAGTAGACGTTATACCTAAAGACCTTACAGAGCATAATGCTGCGGCTGGTGTATTTGATGCTACAAAAACAAAGGGATTAACGATTGATTTATTAATCAACAATGCTGGTTTTGGTTCTTATGGAGATTTTGCCGAATCAGATGGAGAAAGACAAGTTAAAATCGTACAATTAAACATTTTGGCATTGGTAGATTTAACCCATAGATTTTTACCAATCATGCGGCAACGTCGTTCTGGAAGTATTATTAACGTATCCTCAATTACAGGATTTCAACCGATACCGTATCTTTCTGTTTATGCTGCTAGTAAAGCTTTTATTCTTAGCTTTAGTGAAGCACTCTGGGCAGAAAATCGTCAATATGGTGTTCGTATTTTAGTTACCTGTCCAGGCCCAATAGAAACAAATTTTTTTGCAGAAGCTAATTTTCCTCCAGCTTTAGCAGGAAGCACAGAAAAAGTATACTCCTGTGAAGAAGTAGTTCGCGAATCTCTGAAAGCTTTAGAAGAGTGGCAGCCTACAGTTATTATTGGTGATGTTACCACTCAAATTAGAAGTATATTAGCTCGATTAGTACCGCGAAAAGTGCTACTGAATATTTTGGCAAAAAGGTTTAAAGTCTAATATTATTTTGAACGTCCTTTGTATAGTAGGCAACAGGCAAAATAATTGAAAGTCTTTTGGTGTCAAAGTTTTATCATCAGTTTATGTCCTAAACCATGCTTAAACTGCTATAAAATCCCCTAATTTGAATCATGTGGATTCCCCTATTGCCTATTGCCTTTTTCCCTACTATTGCCTTCTTACCTATTGCCTTTTAACTAAAAATCACATATACCGAGTTAGTTGAACGCGGTAACGGTCTTTTTTAGTAACAGCAATTTCTCCAACTTCTAAACGTCCTTTAGAGCGAATGGCGATTAAATCACCTGATTTGACTTGAGAACTAGCTTGAGTTACTTCCTTCCAATTGACGCGGACATCACCAGAGTCGATTAAATCAACCATTTTACTGCGGGACATACCAAAACCAGCAGAGGCGATCGCATCTAATCGCAAAGATGCTTCTACAGTAGTTAATTCTTTTTTCTTCGGTTCTCGAACCTTTAATTCACTAATCTCAATCCGTTGAGTTTTCACCGGAACCGATCGCACCTGTTTGAGATTCATTTCCAAAAATTCTACCAACTCTGGTGCGACGATCGCCTGGGCCCCTCTTTCTCCCAAAACAATAATATCTCCTGTCTTTTCGCGGACAATTCCTGTCCCTAGCATTGCGCCTAAAAAGTCGCGGTGAGTGGCGGTATCAAATAAGAAATTACCAGCAATTTCTACTGCAACAAGGCTGACTTGAGATGAATCTAAGGGTAGTTCCGAACGAGCGATCGCTATTCTTTGGCGTTCAGCTTGCGGATATCCACCCCACACAACTAATTGCACCTCTGTTAATCGGCTAAATACTCGTTGAATTTCCGCCAATTCTGGAGGAGACAAAAAATCCGTCACAACCACTTCCCAAGTTTTAATAGCTTGCTCTGCTTGGTCAATTACACGAGCTACACTATCTCGATTTTCAACACCCTTTAAAAGTTCTTCTCGTGGCAACATTCTGAAAAATTATGAATTAGTCATTAGTCATTAGTCTAAATTCTGAATTCTGAATTCTTATCTCGATTCTAACTTTAATTCCCATTTTATAAGGTTTTCATTTCTCTCGACTTGTTGCATTCCTAATTTTTCGAGAATGCGAATTGAGGCAACATGATCGTTTGGAGAATGAGAAACAATGCTTTTAAGTTGGGGCTGAGTAAAGGCAAAATTTACTAATGCTTCTACTGCTTCAAAAGCAAATCCTTGCTGACGATAGGCTGATATAACTTCATAACCCATTTCTGTTGTTCCTTGTTCATTAGGTTTGCCAAGAAATCCCAAATCCCCAATTAGGGTATTGTCAGCGATGTGAATTATCAGCCACACACCCCAGCCCAACTGGGAAGGATCGTCTATAAGCATCTGAGTATACATTGGGAAAATATCTAGCACCTCACCTGTATACCATTCATCAGGAACGCGTACCCCTAAGAGCTTTTCCACTTCAGATTTGTTTTTTGCCACAACGGCTTGTGCCACCTCCAAGCAACAAGGAAGCAACTCAAGCCGCTGTGTCGTAATATGTAAACTATGATTCATTTGCTACACGCCATTTGTGTCTGCATAACCCTGAATATTTTCTGGCTCAAATTGACGTAATATCTTGGTCGCCTGACGGGTTAAGGTTTCAGAACCTTGAACTGCAATTAAGTATTTACCCGCATCTAAACGGTTACGGTAGGGTAAAGCATCACCACTACCTACGAGTAAACCGACTCCGCCACCGACAAACACACCACCCATAGCACCACTAGCAGCACCCAGTAGTCCTCCAACGATGTGATTGCCAACTTCACCCGCCCAGGCAAAAGTTTGCAAACCAGTAATCAGGCTGAAGGTGAAACCTGCAAAAAAGCCGAATGGTATCAGCCAGGTTGCCATGAGCCGTGCTTGCTTTTTGGCTTGGTCTTTGGGGTCAATTAAGCCAAACTCGTCAGCAGTTTTATACCCCTTCCCCAGGATAGTACTGTTTATGCCTTCTTTTTCTAAAGCTAAGTAAGCAGCTTCAGCTTGAATGCGGTCTGGTAATACGGCAACAAGGTAATTCATTGATTTTACAATACTTAATTTAATAAAAGTTTTGCCTTAATTAACAGCGTATCAGTCCTGTGGGCAGGAGTCAGAATTCAGAATTCAGAATTCAGGAGTCACGAGTCAAAATTTAGAAGTCGGAATGGGCTTTACTTTAAAGAATCCAGTGGCTCACAAAAATTGTTCACACCTTGCTTGAGGACATAAATTAAAACCGGCGTTGCCAAAATCTTGGGAAACGTCGGTGTTGTTTTGAGATGTTCCATCATCTTGGGAAGTGAACTATTGAGCAAATCTTCGCGATATTCTTGTTGGCAAATCACCGCACGCCACTTTCTAGCCAAAGCATCTAACCATTCGGAATTTGCTCTTTCTGGTTGTTGTCCTGCGCGGATAGCTAGCGTCATCGCTGCATCCTCTAAATCTCCGTCACAGTCTTCAATCAAGTCCAGCGCTTCCATATCGCTGGGATCATCTGCCAATTGAGAGCGAAACTGTGCAATTTCTTTCGATGTTACTTTAGTCATGAGTCTTTGACAAGGCGAGCGATGCTACGGCGGTAAACTACGAACACTCAGTTATGTTAGTTCAATTTTGACACTTCACGTGAAAATCGGGCATGGGGCATTGGGCACTTGTACTGAGCTTGTCCTGAGCGTAGTCGTTGGCGCAGCCTCTCGTAGAGAAGGGCGAAGCCGTTGGCGCAGCCTCTCGTAGAGAAGTATTGGGTATTGGGCATTGGGCATGGGGATTGAGTTTCTGAACTTCATTAAATGAGTGCTTGAACTCCATTAATGAGCATTTGAAGAAAATGAACAAGTCCCCAATGCCCCATCCCGAATTTTTATCAAAAAGCCTCATTTTCCAGTTTAGTCACTGAAAAAATGAGGCTTTTGGAGGCTGTCTATGAGAAAGGCTACTCAATTCTATGATGCGGTTGAGTTTTGGGTAACTACCGTAGTCCTCTGAGGGTAACAGACCTTTGCAGTTGAGCTAAAGCACGGTTGTAATCTAAGATTGCTGTGACTCGATTACCTTCAGCTCTTGTTAAGTCGTTTTCAGAGTTAATTACATCAGTTTGAGTACCTACACCAGCTTGGAATCGCAAACGTGCTAAACGTAGAGCTTCCCTGGCTTGTTCTAAAGCGGTATTAGCAGTTTGAACATTTTCCAAATTAGATTGCTGGGTAGAAAAGGCTTGTTCTACTTGAAAGCGAATTTGGTTACGCTGCTCAGCAAATTGAGTTTCAGCGATCGCAATATTAGCTCTCTGCTGAGCTGCTCTGGCTCTTGCTGCTCCCCCATCAAACAAATTTAGGGTTGCTCGAACACCAAATGAGTAACCATCTGTAACACTAACGCTATCATCAAACTGATCTAGCAAGTCATAGCTGGCTACCAAACTAATTTGAGGGCCGAGTTCTGCAAGGGCTTGCCGACGCTGTTGCTCGTTAATATTACGTTGTGCTAACTGCTGTTGGAGTTCCGGGCGATTTTGAAAAGCTCGCACGATACTTTCTTCTAACGTTAGATCCCAAAGACCAGCTAATTGTACGGGATCGGCGGCGCTGATATTTATCCCTTGGGGCAAACTGATCCGAGTAGCCAACTGACGACGGGAAATTGCTTGCTGGGATCTAGCGTTAGTTAAATCTTGCTGGGCGTTGGCTAAATTCACCTGAGAACGAAGCACATCAAATCGCGTACCAACACCAGCTCGCTCTAAAGCTTCTGCATCCCGCAAACTAGCCTCTGAGTTCTGCACAGCGGACTGGGCAATACGTACTTGTTCGTCCGCTTGTTGTAAATTGTAGTAGTCAGTCGTCACATTCAAGCGAATTTCTTCGGACTGAGTTTCTACAGCCAACTCATTGAACCGTAGCTGTTCCCTAGCGGCATTTCTACGAGCTTTATTTAACCCAGAGGTATATAGGTCATAGGAAAGTTGTGCTTGCCCAGAAAAATTTGTGCTTGGTTCATCTGTAGAGCTTAAACTGTTTGGCCCGCTTAATTCATCTCGAAGCTGGTTACTAGAAGATTGACTGCGAGTCAGATCCGCACTAATCCCAAGAGTCGGCAACAAACTAGCTTCCGCCTCTTTTAAGGCATATCGGCTACGTTCTAGCTCCAATAACGCCACTTGTAAATCCCGATTGTTACGCCGTGCTAATTCTAGAGCCTGTGCCAAACTAATCGGCTGATTTTCCTGGAGTCTCACTTCCTCTGTTTTTGTAGGAAATTGCAAGGGATTTGCATTTTGAATCAGCTTCTCAGGAATTTCTACAGCACCACCTGGTACAGGAGTTACGCTTCCTGGCACAGTAGGAGTTGGTGTCGAACCACCTGGTACAGGAGTTACACTTCCTGGCACAGTGGGAGTTGGTGTCGAACCACCTGGCGCAGGAGTTATGCTTCCTGGCACAGTGGGAGTCGGCGTTGAATCTGTGGGAGTTGTGGTATTACTTTGAGCTACACGTTTTTCAACAGAATTTTCTTGTAGGCAGGTGTTTGAGGTCACCAGCAAAGGAGCCAAACCAGTTTTAGTTTTTCTCAACTCCTGCTGCGGACACCTTTCGGCTGACAACAGTTTTGCTGCTCCTACACCTGTGGGTGAAGTTTGTAAAAATGTCTGCAAATGAGTAACGGTATTTATCTTTTGAACCACTGGCTGCTGTGAAGCAGACAAGGACAAAATTTCTTTTTGGGCAGACGCGGGTTTAGAAGTGTAGTCAGGAACTACTATCTTCTTTAATTTCTGCCAATAGGGACTTGAATTGCTCTGTGTTTGGTTGCTTTCGGCAGAACGCTTCATATCTGGTTGTTGGGAATAACCAGAGGTAGGCGTTAAATTCAAAAGTTTACCTTTATCTTTTTGAGCTACTTGTTTTATTGGCACATTAGTATTTCCAGCCATCAAAACTGGAATACTCTTATTACTTAAAGGCTTCACACTAAACTTAGTAAAACCAGGAGCAGGTAATAGGGTTGGAATAGTAACATTTGCTGTTTTAGGCAATTGCGTATTCATGAAATCTTCAACCAAGGTTTGACCATAGGTAGAGGTCGAAACACTTGAAGAAGATGCCAGCTGTACCCCACTTACTTTGACAGTATCAGCCCACGCAGGCTGAGTTGTTAAGACCGCTGCTGTCACACCAGGCAAGAAGCTATGGAATAATTGCTGTCCTTTCACCGCATCCCCTCACACGAAAATCAATCTAGCGGCAGAAAACCTTTCTTCACCACAGAATATAGCACGATACTAAATTTAGGAATGAATATACTACGATACTAAATTTAGGATTCGGAACTCTGTTTATCTTCAAAACGTTTAACAATGCGAGAAAGTTCCGCCTTTTCATCGATACTAACGCGAGTAGGAGCACCACTAACAATCCGTTCGTAGTTCCGGAATGAGTCTTTAATTTCTGGCCCATCGGCAGTGATATTATACTCACGAATGCCCTTATCGTGCCAAGACCCTCTCATTTTAAATACGTTAATTGCCCGCGACATTTCCCCACGAATTTCTACGTACTGTAACATCAAAATTGTATCGGTAATCGTGGAAATATGAGAGTCTGTAATTGAATGCGATCCCATAAATTGGTCGGTTGTGTTAGTAAAGAAACCGGTGATTTCTTCTTGTTTGGCATAACCGGTAACACCAATTACAAACTGTCGAAATGCATTATTACTCACTCCTCTAGCTAGTGCTGAGAGTGAATCAATTGCTATACGAGCTGGTTTAAAAATCGCAATTTCCGATTTAATAATTTGTAAGTGGTCTTCTAAGCCAGTTGATTCCGGATAAGTACAAATTATTTTCAGTAAACCTTGATGCTCTAGTTCCTCAAAATCAATTCCCCAAGAGGAAGCGTTGCGAGATAATTGGGCGCGTGATTCTTCATAAGCAAATAAAATTGCCTGTTCTCCATTGAGACAGCCATCTTGAATAAACTTACTTACTAATAGGGTTTTGCCTGTACCTGTGGCTCCTGTGGCTAAGATGATTGAATCTTTGAAGAAACCACCACCGCACATTTCATCTAAGGTTTTGACGCCAGAAGAGACTCTGACATTAGAAGAACGTTGAGTCAAGCGCATTGCCCCTAGTGGAAAGATGTTGACTCCTTCGTTGGTAATTGTGAAGGGATACTCGCCTTTCATATGAGTTGTACCGCGCAATTTGAGAATTTCAATTGTGCGACGGCGGCGTTCTCCTTCTAAAACGTTGCGAACAATTACAACATTATCGGAAACAAATTCTTCGACTCCAAAAGAGGCAACGGGGCCATATTCTTCGCTGCGTTCAGTGGTGATTACAGTGG
The DNA here is from genome assembly GCF_014698835.1 of Nostoc paludosum FACHB-159. Lineage (GTDB taxonomy): Bacteria > Cyanobacteriota > Cyanobacteriia > Cyanobacteriales > Nostocaceae > Nostoc > Nostoc paludosum. Next base: position 99,063 of record NZ_JACJTU010000023.1, read on the forward strand.
TGACGCTGAGTTGTTTGAGACGCGCTACTAGACGAAAAATTTCCCGGCGCACCACTCCCATTGCTTCATACTGCTGAAATACTGCTGTGATTGAGTCTATGGAAACTCGTTTAGCTTTATATTTGCGAATGGCATATTGCAAGCGTTCAATCAATGCAGAAAGGTCAAAGTTACCAACGATATCTTGCCCTTCTGGGTCGGGAGATGCATCGAGAATAAATAACTTGCCTTCTTCTATTAGGCGTGGCAAGTTCCAGCCAAATATATGAGCGTTTTTAATAATATCACTGGGCGATTCTTCAAAGGTAACAAATACTCCTGGTTCGTCAAAGTAGGTAATACCGTTATAAAGAAACTGAAGAGATAATAAAGTTTTTCCAGTACCGGAGGTGCCGCTAATCAAGGTAGTTCTACCAATGGGTAATCCACCATGACTAATATCGTCAAACCCCTCAATCATCGTGCGAATTTTTTCTACACCCACAATTAACGGTGGTTTCTTTGGTTCTATTTGCTCGTTTTGACTCATTGCTTGATAACAAATGGGTATAAAACCCGGTTTTTGCTTACTAACAGTTTGGATACAATTTTCTGATGATTAAATGTTTTATTCTGTAAAATCTTCTTCACTTAATTCTTCATAAAGTAAATCTAATCCAATTAATACTCTTTCTCTATCTGAAAGATCGCCGATAATTTTGCGAACCGGTGGAGGCAAAATTTTAGATAATGTTGGCGTCGCCAATATCTTATCTTCTTCGGCTAGTTGTGGGCTTTTCAGTACATCGATTACTTTTAAAGCATAAACACCTTCAAACTCCTGTTCTAAAATATTTTTGAGTGTTTTTAATGCCCGCACTGAATTAGGTGTGTTCCCGGCTACATAAAGCTTGAGAACATAGGTCTTTCTGGCTTTATTCATAGGAGTTACAGGCTAACGATCGCAAGAAAAATACAAGATACCAATACGCATTGGGAGTAACTAACAGCCGTAGTTTGTGCCGATTTGAACATCGAGAAATTTAATTTATTTAGAAATCGAAGATCTATAGACTTCGCACAAGTGAGCCAGGATATCTATCAACGTCAGCCGATAATCCAGTAACGTTTCATCGCTCCTGCCTTCTAATTTTAGCTGTTTGGAAAATTCATCTATTACTTCCATGTGAATTTCGATAATTTGGGGCACAGGAATATTAGCATAAAATATAGTGTTGATAAATTTGTCAATTTTTTCTTTGAGAGTTTTATCTGTGGTAAAGTAATCAATAAGAATTTGACTGTAATCTGATTTTAGATTGTTTAATAATTCTTGACGTTCTTTTACAGTCATTTGCTCAAAAGCATGTTGCCTTTTTTGCGAGTGACTAGCAAATACATAAAAATGCTTACCATTATCTGCTTCACTAGGATGGCGCTGCAACCAATGTAGTGAATAATTTATTGTTCCAGAGGTAGTTACACCAACAGGTAGATAGCAAAATTGCCCAATAATACCGAAAATAAAGTTATGTATCCAAGGAATTACACCATTTTGGTTGGTGAAATTTGCTTGATTATTTAAATATTTATTAACATTGCTTTGCAAAATGAATATAGGTAATAACATTTATTGTCTATCTATCTCCTCGATCGACTTGACCAAGAAGCGTGGGCTAATTAAGTATGGCAAACGCTTCTAAGGTAATACTGGGTGTGCAGTAAGGTTGTGGTTTCACCCCAAAAAACGCTCTGTGTCAACAGATAGTTCTAGCGACTCAACAACCTGGTGCAGCGACTAAGTTGTAGGGCTGAGTAGGTCTTAGATGAGGTATGTATCGGCAATTTATTATTTGTTTGTATGTGCATATCTATGTATACAGATAGATAGACTTTTTTATTTTTCTCCTTGATAAGATACTTAAACGAACTTAAAGGAATGTCGCATTCTAAATCATTATAATTCCTCAAGGTTCTAAAGCGAATCTTTGGAGCCATAATTGTTTTAGCCGTGGCTATCGATGAGGAGTTTAAATACCAGTAAGACACTGGTGAGGCTATTTGCTAGAAATGAGGAGCGGCAAGAAAAGTTGCCTCTGTTTTAAAGGTCGGATGCCAGCAAGTGTCCGTGAGTGCAAGTCCCATTGTTTTATGGCGTTGAAATCGTAACCAAAATTGCTTATATGAGTCTTCTTAGAGGATATGGCTTCAGGCGCAAAGAACATCGGCAGTTGGCGGATGGGAATGCCGGAGGTTTCCGCAGGAAGAATGACCCCCAAAGCCTTATGTCAATGCTAGATTATCCGCTTTATAACTTTCAAGCAACCGTACCTAGCTGCCCCCAAACAAGTACTCTGGCGGTGGTGTTGGAGATTTTTGAGAAAGAGCAGTGCGATCGCTTGGTAGTAGTTAATCAACAGCAATACCCCATCGGATTGCTGTACTCTGTCCGTTTAATCCAAAAATTCTTAGGCCATAGTGACGATAAAAATTTAAATTTACAGCAATCAATTTCCATTTGGGGGCAAGCTCTCATTGACCCAATACAGACAATACCAGTTTCTGAGCGTGTTGAGCAATTGAGTTGGCGTTTGTGCCAACAACAAGCCCAAAAAGAGCAGAATTTGGATTGGGCGTTGGTTGACTCGGATAATAAATATTTGGGACTAGTGGATACCTCACGGCTGTTGCGATCGCTAGCTAGAGAAAAAATCCCTGGCTCACTCAGTTCTGGCGAACATCCCCATAAATATGATGCCCTGCCCGCTCACTCCCCGGCCCAGATGCCAAATCAACCCCAGTCATTGGCACAGAAGCCACTGTTGAAGTTGTTGGAAACATTGCCTTGGCCTTTAATGTTGGAAACGGGTACTGGCGAGGTAGTAGCCAAAAATCCAGCTTGGTGGCAGCAATTAGGAGTTTTAAAAGACCCAGAAGGAGTCAGACAACAGGTTGAGGCAATACTAGCCCCCGTCCGAACCAAGAAACCAGAATACGTCAAGCAACGAGGGATCAAAGTTCATCCCAATGGTGGGGAAGAACAATCAACCCCACGGGTGTTGGTTAGAAGCGAACCAATGCCCCAATCATGCTTGCCTGCTCTTAACAACCTCAAGGAACAAGAGACAACCACAGAAACGACAACCAGTCGCTGCTTTTTGGATAGTCAGCCAGGTACTTGTACTTGCATTGTCGAAGTGCAAAATGGTCAGGAACGAATCTGGCAATTTGCCAAAATTCCATTAGAGAGTCCAGAGTTGAAGGTGATGAGTGCTGAATCCGAGATGGCACTCAACACTGATTTGTGGTTGGTTTTAGCCACTGATGTCACCGAACAGCAGCAGCTTTGCAAAGAACTCGCAGCCAAAAATGCCGATTTAATTCAACTCAATCGCTTGAAAGATGAGTTTTTAGCTTGTATTAGCCACGAACTGAAAACTCCCCTAACTGCTGTTTTGGGATTATCCAGATTGCTAGTAGATCAGCAGTTGGGAGAACTCAACGAACGTCAAGCGCGTTATGCAGGACTGATTCATCAAAGCGGACGCCATCTGATGAGTGTGGTCAATGACATTTTAGATTTGACCAGGATGGAGACGGGACAAATGGAGCTGACACTAGCCCCAGTTAAAATTCGGGCAGTGTGCGATCGCGCTTTATCTGAGGCCAAAGCCATTCACACTCAAACCAGTAAAGCCACAGTTACACCTACGAGTCCAAATGCCCGTTCATCTGCTCCCCAATTCAGCCTTTCCATTGAATCAGGTCTAGATCAAATTGTTGCCGATGAATTACGCCTGCGCCAGATGCTGATTCATCTACTTTCCAACGCCTTTAAATTCACTGAAGTATCAGGGGAAATTGGGCTGCGGGTGAGTCGTTGGGAAGGATGGATTGCTTTTACAGTTTGGGATACAGGCATTGGTATTCCCGAACATCAGCAACATTTAATATTTCAAAAATTCCAACAACTAGAAAATCCCCTGACTCGCCAGTTTGAAGGCACAGGTTTGGGGTTGGTATTAACTCGCGCCTTGGCTCGTCTCCACGGAGGAGATGTCAGCTTTTTATCTCGTGAAGGTAAAGGTAGCCAGTTCACACTGCTGCTACCGCCGAGTCCGCCCAAGGCAGGTTTTTCAGAGCCAGATCTGGAAAACACAGAAGACACACAAAAACCACACCAACACACACCAGAAGTTCTCACAGCAGCCCGTCAGCATGTTAGTACGTCCCCACAATATCATGCCGCTAGTTCCCAACGGTTGGTTTTAGTAGTCGAAGCAGTAGCTCGATATATTGAAGATTTGACCGAACAACTCAAAAGTTTAGGATATCGCGTAGTGATTGCGCGATCGGGGACAGAAGCAGTAGAAAAAGCTCGGCGATTGCAACCAATAGCAATATTTCTTAATCCCTTGCTACCCTTGCTCTCAGGCTGGGATGTGCTGACGTTACTGAAATCTGACACCGCAACTCGTCATATATCCGTAATTTTGACAGCAACGGCAGCAGAAAAAGAACAAGCATTTGCCAACCGAGCCGATGGCTTTTTAAGCTTGCCAGTAGAACATCAGGTATTGGCACCACTCCTAGAAAAATTATGTACTTCGCAAGGAGCTTTGCAGTTGGGGTCAGATAATAACGCCATCCCAACTAAGACGCCACTGCGAATTCTCAGGTTAGTAAATCCTGAGTTTGAATCGGCTAATCCTCACTCCTCATTGCGAGAACATCGGGTCATTGAAGTTGATGATTTAGATCAGGCAGAACTCTTGGCGCGGGTGTGGCAATTTGATGTAATTTTGCTTGATGTAGAAGGTACCACAGCCCAAACCTATTTACAACAACTAATTCAACACCCACGTTTGGCGGCCATACCGTTGGTTACTTGTGATGTCGCAACTACTCTCAAAGCCTCACAAATACCAGGTTTATCTGTATTTCCTTACTTAACACCATTAGGAAAAGACAGCAGCACTCCCACCGAGAAAACAGATGCCTTAGTATCAGTACTGCAAATTGCTTCTGGTTTTTGCTGCCCTCCCAACATTTTAGTAGTGGATTTGGCTATGTTGCGTGACTTCCCACAAGTAAGACGCAAGCAAGCCAAAGGTTATCGTACACAAAGGAACTCCTCCATTACTCGTGAAACACCTGAACGGGGGTCTGAGTGGTTCCAAGCTTTAATACAATACCTACAAACAGCAGGCTTCAAAGCGGCGATGAGTCCGTGTTGGGCGGAAGTTTTACAACAAATTCGTCATCAAAGTGTTGACTTGTTATTAATTTGCTTAGGAGAATCAGCTATCCATAAAGATGTACTCAAAGCATTGAAAACATTAGGAGATTCGCCTTTAAAGTTACCACCAATTTTAGTACTCAACCAACCATTGAATCGCCCGGAAAGCGTTTCTCGGACTGGGGTTGCTGATAACGAAATTGATAAACAAAAGAAGAATGGATTGGAATCAGTAGAAACTATTGTCAATGCGATCGCTACTCGGATATTACCGCGATCGATCTCAATGGAAGATTTGCTAAACCAAATTAATCAAACTTTAGCTATCAACAGTCAAAATGAAAAATGTTAATGGAGAATAGGGCATGGGGCATGGGGAATAGGGAGTGAGAAAGAAGAATTAATAACCAATGCTCAATACCCAATGCCCAATGCCCAATGCCCAATTATGATATGTCTATTTTTTCCTTCTTCTTTTTTAAGAAAGGAATGCGAATCAAATTATAAGCACCCTTGGTAGATAAATTTTTGTAATCATCTGGCTGTAAGTCCATTTGCAGAAATTTTTTCTGTTCAGCCAACAGCAGTAGCGAAGGTGGTTTTAGACCCTTAGCTGCCTGGTTTTGAAGATGTTCTAGAGTCTCTTGGGGAAATCTGAAATAATTTACGTGAGTTTGACTATAAAATACTACACTCGGCTTTTTAAAGCCAAGCATGACCAATTCCTCATTTGGTTGTCTGACTTCCTGTATAGTTGCAGACAGCTCTCTTAAAGGTAATTGACGTTCGCGATCGATAAAAAATGAAGCAGGCGTCAAGACAAAAATTAAAAACGCTACAAATCCAAGTGCATTTACACTAATTATATAATTCCAGCGACGACTCAGTAGTAATCCCGCAACCAAAACAGCACAAACAAGCCAAATTACGCCACCAATGACAGGTAAACCAGATTGCTTAATTAGTTCGTGGAAGTTGGTTATGGCTGGATCGCTACCTAATATATTGGTAATGTTAAACATTACAGTTGCCAGAACTGATAAAAACCCTACATTAACCCAGCCACTCCAGAGGAGGAAGGACGAGGGGAAGGGGTGACGCGGCGACGCGGGGAGTAATTTCTCCGTGTCCTCTTTCCCCGTGTCTTCTTTCCACGTACTTACAAAAAGGTCGCTCCACAACAGTGCTACTAGGATGGCTGCTGCTGGCATTAAAGGTAATACGTAGCTAGGGAGTTTGGTAACAGCAATGCTAAAAAAGCCAAACACGCCAACAAACCAGAAACCGGCAAATAAACTCAATTGCTGAAAACGTTCTTGAGAGAGCCAGTGCGATCGCTGCCAAAATTTCAGTTTGAATAATGCTACAGGTAAATACACTGAATATGGTGCAAAACCCAGTAACACTATTATAAAGTAAAAATACCAAGGTGCTGAGTGACCATTAACTACTTCTGTGAAGCGTTCTAGGTTGTGATAACCAAAAAAGGCATTAATATAATTCCAGCCATTACGCCAAATCACTAGTGCATACCAGGGTACTGATAACCCAAGAATTATCAGTATACCTAAGAGCAAGCGCATTTCCTGAAATACCTCTCGCAGCTTGCCCACATAAAGCAAAAACGCGATAACAATCAGCCCTGGTAAGACGATTCCCACCGGGCCTTTAGTTAAAATCCCACCAGCAATTAACACATAACAAGCTAAATACCAGTTATTGGGGACTGGGGACTGGCGATTGGCGATTGGGGATTGGGCATTGGTTATCTCCCTTGTCTCCCCATCTCCCCATACTTCTCTACGAGAGGCTGCGCCAACGGCTCCGCTCAGTACAAGTCTCCCCATCTCCTCAGTCCCCCCCTTCGCGTACCCCAGGAAGAAACACAACAAAGCTGATGCCATGCAGCCAGTAAGCAACATATCAGAGACGCCAGTTCTTGCCCAAATTATGGTTTCGCCATTGAGCGCCATCAGGGCTGCTGCCAAAAAGGATATTAAGTAGCGGCGAGTAGGACGTGAAACTTGCTCGAATTCGTCTTGTTTAGCCAAATACCACTGTACAGTGTAAAAAGCTAAACAAATTAAGCCAAATGCAGCGATCGCAGAAGGAAGGCGTACAGCCCATTCATTCACTCCAATAATTGCATAGGCGATCGCTTGACACCAGTAAATTAAAGCAGGTTTATCGAAACGAGTGTCACCATTAAAAAATGGGGTGATCCAATCACCTGTAATGAACATCTGGCGAGAAGCTTCTGCAAACAACGGCTCTGTCTCATCAATCAAGCCAATATTGCCCAAATTCCACACAAAAGCTATCCAGCCAATCATCATCAACCACAAAATCGACGCCGTTATCCCAAGCGTTGAATTTTTTCCCATTTTGTTGAACCACTGATCGACAGTGCTTTTAACACTCAATTTCATTTTCATTAGTCAATAGTCAACAATTACTAATCAATAGTCGTTGGTTATTTATATTTTGTTCTTTTTGAAAAAAACAAATGCTGAATAAGTAATTGAGCAAGATTAATTATACGTGCTTAAGGGGGGGATGAGGGAGATGGGGAATGGGGAGATGGGGAAGTGTGGGGAGTGTGGGGAGTGCGGGAAGTGTGGGGAGATGGGGGGAGTGTGGGGAGTGTGGGGAGTGTGGGGAGAAAGACAATTTATGCCCCCGTCTCTTCCCAGCCCTCCCACACCTCCCACACCTCCCACCCCTCCCACACTTCCTGCTTGCCCCATGCCCAGCCAATTATGGACTCACTACTAGTTGCCATTCTTTGCTTTGGGAATTCCACTTGGGTAGTTGAGTTTCTCCAACAACATAGGGGCCCCAGTAACGGCGGGAGCCATCTTGTGCAAAGGCAACTAAAATATCTCCCTTTTCTACCTTCAAATTATTCTGAGGTAAAGATAAAATCAGTCCCTTGTCGCTACCTTCTTGAGGAGCAAAATCCCAATGTGCCGGGACATCATAGTTAATTTGTTTGCTGCCAGAGCCTTTTGCTACAGACTGCCGCGCCAGTAAGGCTAGTCGCACAGGCTGATTAGTTTGATTGCTCATCCGCAAAGCTCCCTGATCCTTGGGTTTGGTAGCTGATTTATCGCGATTTGCCAAGACAGGATAAGTATTCTCTTTAGTGCTATTTTGCACTTGATTGCTTAGGTTCGTTGCTACAGTCGGTAGGTTACTAGGTACAATATTCTTCTCAGCTGAAATCGCTGTAGATGAAGCTGTACCCCACTCAGAATTATCAGGTGGCAGTTGCGAAGATGTATCTGGATTTGTGGACTCAAACGATACACTTACTCCCAAACATCCCACCAAAGCAACTAGCAGTCCCAAGCAGCAAGCTGTAACACTGAGGTTACGATACACAGAAGATTTCATATTGATTAATAGTTATTAGAAATAAATATTTTGTCTAGGCTTAACCAAATAGTAGCCCTTTCTCATAAAAGGCGATCGCACAAAGTAACCTGATATAAATTTTCCTCAAATTATAGTGAGGAATGTATGATAAATATCATTTTAAGTAACAAACATTTCTAGGAAATAATTCCTTTGATGTTTTACTAGCAAGGAGTGTAGAGATATATTGCTCGGTTTTTGTACGTAAGCTTCCATAAAAAAATAAAAATTAGATACTTAATCAGGAAATACATTTGTATCAAGCAATAAAAGTTTCGTGAAACCGCCAGCGGTCTCAACAAAGCGTTCATTGCCAAACCAGAGTAAATCTAGGTGGTATGTTTCATCTTGTACGCGTAAAAATAGCCTTTTAAGAGGCTATGTACTTGCCTCAAGATGATAAAATATACAAAAAATTTGAATAGACACTGGAAGCCGACCAGATATTTATAATATTAACAAACAAGCTGATGCTAAAACCAATTTTCTTGGTTTCAATATTGATATATTTCAAGGTACGTTGACTTTTTCCCAAAAGTCCCTTTAATGCAAAACACACGTCTTAATAACTTGTTCGATGCCATTGCTAGACAGTTGGGGCAATGGTTTCTAAATCCTTGGCGGCGAATGTCGTTGCTGATAATTAGTTTTTTGTTCGGTTTTTTTCTGGGAAACGCAGCTTCTACCACAGCCGGTCAACGGGCAGAATTAGATATTGTGGTAGCTGGTTTTTTAGTAGTGTTGACGGAAATTACTAGCAGAATATTTTACCGTCAGCCCTTTTTTACCAGGCGATCGCTTTTGGTAGACTCATTAAATCTCCTGAAAGTTGGCTTTACCTACAGCTTATTTCTTGAGGCGTTTAAGTTGGGATCGTGAAGAGACGCAGGGGGGCAGGGGAGCAGAGGGGCAGGGGGGAAATTATGAGTTTGTGGCTGGGTGAAATTTTGGTTTCAGAAGTCAGTGAAAGCTGGCAGCAAGAAGCAAGAGAAGCAGCGTTGGCGGATGGGTTGAGGGCAAAGGCTTTTGGGATTACGGTGGAAAATGTTGATGAGGTAATTGAAAAGCGATCGCATTTACTAAAATCTGTTTTGCCGGCTTTTAATAAGTTCTGCCAAACTATCCTGCAAAGAGAACCCAAGGAAATGTTACAAGTTTTGTGGGACTTGTGGTTGCCTTTGGGAATCAAACTCGCATCGCAGCGCCAAGAGTTGGGACGCCCTTTGATTCAGGGGATTTTGGGAGGACAAGGGACTGGGAAAACCACAATGTGCAAAGTTCTGGGCTTGATTCTCCATCAGTTGGGATACCGGACTGTGAGTTTGTCTTTGGATGACTTATATAAAACTTACAGCGATCGCTTGCTCTTAACACAACAAGATCCCCGCTTGATTTGGCGCGGCCCCCCAGGAACCCACGATATCGACTTAGGTTTAAATGTACTAGATAAAATCCGCGATTTCCAAAGTCCGGTTATGATTCCCCGCTTTGATAAATCTGCGTATGGGGGTGCTGGCGATCGCACTAATCCAGAAATCGTTACAAATATAGATATAGTACTATTTGAAGGCTGGTTTGTGGGTGCGCGACCAATCAACCCAGATTTATTTGATACTGCACCGCCGCCAATTATTACAAACGAAGATAAAGCATTTGCCCGCGATATGAATCTTCGCCTCCACGATTATCTACCACTGTGGGAGCGATTAGACAGTTTAATTGTGTTGTATCCCATTGATTATCGCTGTTCTTTGGAGTGGCGAAAACAGGCAGAACAACAGATGATTGCTGCGGGTAAATCGGGAATGAGCAATGCAGAGATAGAGAAATTTGTCAATTATTTTTGGCGATCGCTTCACCCGGAATTATTCATCAAGCCGTTAGTAAAAGATGCGACAGTGGTTGATTTAGTTATTGAGATAAATGGCGATCGGAGTATTAGGAAAGTAATTCGTAATTCGTAATTAGGCGGACATGATATTGGTTCTCAAGCAAATTAGCTAAAAACACTATAATTTGCTTAAAGCGTGATTTATCCTACTCCTGAAACCAAAAATGCCAGAGGAATCGTTACGGCTTTTCTTTTCTTATTCTCACAAAGACGAAGCTCTACGGGATGAACTAGCTAAACACCTGACCATATTAGAATGGCAGGGCGTGATTTCAAGCTGGCACGATCGCAAGATACTACCTGGAGAGGAGTGGGATCATCAAATTAATGATAATCTAAACACTGCCGATATCATTCTGTTGCTCATCAGTTCAGATTTCCTTTTTTCTAAATATTGTTGGGATGTCGAAGTTAAGAAGGCAATAGAACGTCACAATGCAAGAGAGGCTTGTGTTATCCCAGTTATTCTGCGAAGTGTTGATTGGAGTGGCGCACCATTTGGAAAACTTCAAGCTTTGCCTAAGAATGCTGAACCTGTAGTGTCAAGGAATTGGCACAATCAAGATGAAGCCTTTACAGATGTAGCTAGAGGAATTCGCGCGGCTGCTGAGAAGCTAAAGAAGGAAAGAGACGAACAGCAAAAACAGGAAGCAGAAAGGCTGCGACTACGGAAACAAGAAGAGGAAAATAGAAAGTTACAACAGGAACAAGAAAGGCTGCGGCTACTGGAACAACAACAAGCAGATAGGCTAAAAAGACAGGAAGCAGAAAGACTACGAAGACAACAAGAACAAGAACAAGCAAATAAGCTACAAAGACAACGAGAACAAGAAAAAGCCAATAAGCTGCGACAACAACAGCAATCTACTGGTAAGGATCTCCTCTCTGAGAAAGGTGTAGACTATACGCGGTTGCGCGATTTACTTAAAGCAGAGAATTGGAAAGAAGCGGATAAAGAAACTCTGGCTGTTATGCTTAAAGCCACTGGCAGAGAACAAGAAGGCTGGCTAGATTATAAATCTATTGATAACTTTCCTTGCGCTGACTTACGCACCATTGACCAACTGTGGGTAAAATACAGTGATGGGCACTTTGGGTTTAGTGTGCAAAAGCGAATCTGGGAAAGCGTTGGAAAAGACTACGAAAAGTTTGCCCATCGCATCGGATGGCGAAAAGGAATGTTTTTTAATAAAAACTGGCTATCTTACTCAGACCTGACCTTCACAAGAAATTCTCCGCAAGGACATTTACCTGCCGCCACGGGGATGGATGTAGGGGTCGGGTGGCTTTTTGGGGTCGTGGGTCGGGGGGGTGTGGAGTGGTTGGGTGGAGGGTTTGATGGGGATGGGGGCTGAGGATGGGGCTGAGGTGACGCGAGACTTGCAAACTGTAACATATAAGGCTTACAGTAAATTGTGAAGATTCACAAACAAGTCATTTAGCACGAAGTATTGCGGTTTCTAGGTTTCCGTTACCTGGCACTGTTGTGCTTGTAGCACAATGCTAGCTTTTTGGGTGTCATAGCAATTAGCAAAGATAAATTTGCTCGCTACTTTTTCTATTTCATGGTTAGTTGCTTCCCATTCATCCCAAGGTAGTCTCATACTAATTCGTAATTCGTAATTCGTAATTAGAGAAGTTGTAAAAAGCTCTCTCGATAATTTTAACTAGTTGGGAAACCTCCAGCTTGAAAAATTTGTTCGGCTGTTAAATTCAATTCTGGGAAATTAGGCGAAACGATGCGATTAGTACCTCTAAATTGAGTAACTTGGTATTCACCATCGATTAATTCATAAATAGATATAGTAGGCTGTTTGGGGTTGCCAGTGAATTTTTTTGCGCCTAAACCGAGATAATCTACAACCCAATATTCAGGAATTCCAATAACCTCATATTTACCTTGTTTTGTGTAGTAGTCATCATCCCAATTGGTACTAACTACCTCAACTACCAAGGGAATTGATGCCGCATAACATACAGTTGATTCTTTTTTCCATAATGGCTCATTCACTAAATTCAGACGATTTAATATCAACACATCTGGCGAGTAGGCAGACATGGAATTAGAAGGTTTTATCAGAGCAGTTTTAGGAATTATATAAGGTAAATTTAATCGGTCAAATTCTACTGTTAGTTTTCTGGCTATAAAACCAACTACATCTTCATGGTCTCCAACTGGTTGTGCCATTTCAACAATTATGCCATCATGTAATTCATATCTTCCGCCTTCAGGTCGCCACGCTGCAAATTCATCGAATGTTACTAGTTTAGGTATAGCTTGACTCATAAATTATTACCTTGGCTTGTATGTTGCCTTAGAGGATGTTTGAAAAGTCATGATTGATGTATCAAATATTTTTTACCCCTCCCTAACCCTCCCCTTATAAAGGGGAGGGAACCGGATTTTTCTTGTTTCCCCCCTTTATAAGGGGGGACTAAGGGGGGTAAAAACGCAATTAAAATCACACCCAATCACTTTTCAAACAACCTCTCAATACTTGCTTTTAAAGCTGACAAATTGCTTTTAAAATTTGTAATAACTGACTAGAACGCTCTGTTTCCATTAAATTTAATTCTGGTAACAAATAATAAATCGGGGGATTTCCTTGTTCGATATAGACAAACTGATAACTTCTACCATTAGTCGTTAATCCCCAAGCTGATTTTTGATTCTCTAAATTTTTATAAGAGTATGTAAGTAGCTGAGGTAAACCTGTTGATATATCAATCTGACTATTTTTAGATTCAATTAACAATACCCAAAAATATCTTTGAAGTTTTGTATGTTTAGCTTTACTAACAGCTAAAATATCAAATCTACCTTTAATTTTAATATCTTCATCCTCAACTTCAATATCAGCAACATTTTCCTCTAAAAGAATCTCAATCGGATAGCGATAAAAACCAGCTAATCTTAGCAAAGGTGCAACTGCAAGAAACTTTACCTGACCTTCAGAAACTTTGCCTGCTGTCAGGTAGCGTCGAAAGTCATTTCTAATTTGCAGAAGTTCCTGCTGTTCTGCTTCGGTGAGAGTTTCCAGAGATAAGTAGTTAGAAAATGAATCAGCGTATTGTTCTTGAAAGCCAAACAGACGCTGAACTTCTTCTAAGGATAAATTACGAGCATTGAGAATTGTCATATATTTTTGGTTGATTCAGGTGGAATTCAATCCAAGGCGTTGCTGATTCAGAATATGAATTTAAATCACGCAGAGTCGCAGAGAGTAAGAGTGGATTTTTGAATTTCATATTCAGCAACGCCATAAAATCTATATTAACTCCTGGCTAATTACACAAGGCTTCTTGCAAAAGTCTTTCTTTGTGTTCTCTCCTCTGCGCCTCTGCGTGAGAAAAAATCTAGCTTCAGTCTTACAGAGTAAATGGCTTGCGATTACGTTCTATCAGACGATCCCATTGCATAGTTAAAGTGCTTCCCATTTTTTGCTGTTGTTTTGCCCACACCGATAGTAAGTCTAGGCAAGAGTGATCTATATAAGCCAAGTCTTGCATATAAACATGCAATTCCCTTCCGGGAGGCACAAGTTCTAAAATGTTCGCCAATTTTGGTAACCTCACAAATGTTGCTGCGCCTTGTAAATGAATGTCTATTCGCTGATTATTTTCGTGCTTGATAATTTCGATATTCAGCACAGACATTTTGTGAATTAGTAAAACGGCTGTTAACAGAATCCCAATTAAAACACCTGTGATTAAGTCAGTAACAACAATCCCTATTAAAGTAGCGGAAAATATTACCAGAGGAAAACGTCCATACTTCTTTAATTGGCGAATATGTTCGACTTCGATTAGTTTATATCCAGTAACAACTAGGATTGCTGCCAAACTAGAAATGGGAATTATTTTAAGCAACGTTGGAACTGCAATTACTAAAATTAACAGCCATACACCATGAAGTATGGTTGATAATCTCGTTTTAGCACCGGCTTCTACGTTTACAGAACTGCGGGCTATCACTCCTGTCATGGGCAAAGCACCCAAGAATCCACATATAATGTTGCCAATTCCTTGGGCTGTTAATTCGCGATCGAAATTGGTTCTGGGCCCGGTATGCAGTCGATCTACTGCTACGGCTGAAAGCAAACTTTCTGTACTAGCGATGAATGCAATCACGATCGCATCAATCAAAACTGGTGCCTGAATTAAGCGTGGTAAGCTGGCAGGTGTTGGTAACTGAATTGCTTGTAGCAGATTTCCAGGTACATCAACATACTGAATCGGGAATCGATATACTGTGGCGATCGCAGTACCAATTACAACCCCGACAAGCGCACCAGGTATCAACTTCAAACTCCTGGGTTTAAATTTCTCCCACAGCAGAAGGCTGATAATAGTTGTTGCACCTATGAGTGCTGCAAGGTGATGAACGCTACTATCTATAGGAAACAAAGCTTTGTAGATGGCGTTGGGAATAGTTAGTAAATTCTCAATCCCATGTATGCGCGGTTTGTCGTCTAGCATGACATGAAATTGGGAAGCGAAGATTAATACCCCAATACCTGCAAGCATTCCATAAATTACAGCCGGTGACATGGCGCGAAACAACTGGCCAAGTTTAAATATACCTGCGAGTAATTGAATTAAACCGGCTAACAGCAGAATCGGCCCAACCATTTCAATGCCATATTGTTGGACTACTTCTGCGACAACCACCGCTAGTCCAGCAGCCGGGCCACTAACTAGCATTGGAGAACCAGAAACCGCACCAACAATAATTCCGCCCACTATTCCTGTAATTATGCCGCGGGATGGCGGAAGTCCCGAAGCGATCGCAATACCCATACAAAGAGGGAGGGCGACAAGAAATACCACAAATGATGCTGGTACTTCGGTAGTAAATGAGGATTTGTCTACGATCGTTTTCAAATTTCTCATTTGCTTATCCTCCAATGAAAAGTTTTCAATTTTTGACGTGGCAAAATGAACCATGACAATGCAGCACAAACTGGGTTTGCATTGAATAGTTCAAACATATTTACTGGGTTTTAATTACATCATGGCTACAGTGGTATATTCAGCCCTCAAGTAGTAAACGCGCAATCATCAAGATAAATTTATTTGTATCTATGACTATCATTTACATTTCTTAATGATTACAAACCCATGATAACAGTAGAGTTAGCTGATGGATAATACATAACTTTTTCTATTGGATTGGTAGCAAAAGGTAAAGTAAATTTGCACGATCGCTTGAATTTCGAGGAAAATAAGGTATAATTCACAGCCCTCAGTTGCGATCGCTAACGTTATTTATTAATCGCTAAAGTGAAGTACAGAAAAAATGTTTTTAAACGCAAAGGAACGCAAAGTCAAACGCAGAGGTACACAGAGGTTTATCCAATTTGATTAGTGATGCACTCTATCCTATTTCTTCTGGCGTTTGACGGGATTCATCCAAGCTTCCAAGAGGCTAAATGCTTGGGAAGAAATTAATGTCAAACATAAATAAACTACCGCTACACCTGCATAAATTTCAAAGGCGCGATAGTTATCAGCAACAATTAGCTGTCCTTTGCGGAATAATTCTTCAAAACCAATCACTGCAACTAAACTTGTATCTTTCAACAAACTGATAAATTCATTACCCAAGGGTGGAATCATCCGCCGGAATGCTTGGGGGAAAATCACATATCTCATAGTTTGCACGGGACTCAAACCTAATGATTGTGCTGCTTCACCTTGTCCTGCTTCAATAGATTGAATCCCAGCACGGACAACTTCTGCAATATAAGCGGCGCTATTTAAACTTAAAGCAATGACTCCAGCTACTAGGCGATCGAAAGTAAATGTTGAACCAAGTTGTTGCAAAATTGCGGGTAACCCAAAGTAAATCATAAAAATTTGCACTAGCAAAGGCGTTCCCCGAAAAAAATCTACATAAGCCCTTGCTAGCCAACGCAAAGGTGCAATATGAGAAAGGCGAATAATTCCAATTGAAGAACCACCAATTAAACCAAACACTACAGAAAGTATTGTCAATTGCAACGTTACCAAAGCACCCTGTAATAAAGTCGGAACAGCCTGTAAAATCACATTAATTGACGTAAATATTCCGGGGACATCTGCGCTATTTTGATTCTCAAACGGTGATGTAACTGGTAATGATGACGGCGGTTCGGCTTTAAACCATTTTTGGTAAATTTGCGAATAAGCGCCATTTTTCAAAACGTTATTCAAACCTTCATTGATTAATGCCAGATTCGGCGAATTTTTTGCAGTCGCAATTCCATAAAATTCTTCTGTCAGCAATTGTTCTACAACTTTAATTCCCTTGAGATTCCCTGTATTAATAGCATATAAAGTTACAGGTGCATCATTAATTACCGCATCTACATTACCATTAAGTAATTCTTGTAAAGCCAGAGGTGCTGAATCAAAACTGCGAATTTGTACGCCAGGTATACTCTTAGCTTTGGCTGCACCAGTTGTGCCAATTTGTACGGCAATTTTTTTATTTTTGAGACTGTCAAAGCCAGTAATATTTTGATTATCGGCGCGAATGGCGATCGCCAACCCAGCTTTAAAATAAGGACGAGAAAAAGAAACCGTCTTTGCCCTCTCCTCTGTAATCGTAATCGAACTAATGGCTGCATCTACCGTTTTGGCTTGGAGTGCTGGGATAATGCCATCAAAAGGCAGACTTTGAAAATTTACTTTAAAGTTGGCAGCAGTACCAACAGCATTCATCAAATCAATAGAAAAACCTTGCAATTCTCCACCTTGTCCTTGAAACTCGAAAGGTGGAAACGCGGGTTCAGTAGCAACCCGCAGAGTTTTTCCCCTGCTAGGATTCACAGCACAGCCAGCTAATAATAAACAGCTAAAACTTATAACTAGACATAAACGCAACCAACGGATAAAACCAAATTTAGGCATATTTGTTAAACCTTTTTTCTCGCGCAAAGGCGCATAGACGCAAAGAAGAAGATTAAAGAAACACTGTCTTAGCGATTCGTTAAAAATATTCAGTAAGCGGACATAATTAAATGTAAAATCCAAACCAGCAAAACCTTTGACTGTTGAGGGTTTTACCTTCTGCCTTCTGCCTCCTGCCTTTTGCTTACAATCAACTTTAGAGCAGCTTGATACAACCAATGAACAATTCTATCCCGGCAATTATTTTTGACAATATCGAAAAAAGCTTTGGTTCTCTAAAAGTCCTCAAAGGAATTACAGGCGAAATAAAGCGGGGAGAAGTGGTTGCAGTTATTGGTTCTTCAGGCTGTGGTAAAAGTACTCTGCTGCGCTGCTTTAACGGTTTGGAAACTATCGACAATGGACGGTTGATAGTTAACGGTATCAATTTATCCAGAACCAGTGTCAACTATAACCAGCTGCGGCAACTACGGACGCAAGTAGGCATGGTTTTCCAGCAATTCAATTTGTTTCCTCATCTGAGCGTTTTGGAAAATATGACACTTGCGCCGCGTAAAGTACTGGGAAAAACACCAAAAGAAAGCGCCCAACTAGCGGGGTTATATCTGGAAAAAGTCGGTTTATTTGACAAAGCCTCTGCTTATCCCGAACAACTATCTGGGGGACAAAAGCAGCGAGTAGCGATCGCCCGCAGTTTATGTATGAATCCCCAGATCATGCTATTCGACGAACCTACCAGCGCCTTAGATCCGGAACTCGTCGGTGAAGTTCTCCAAGTAATGCAACAGTTAGCGGTAGAAGGTATGACTATGGCGATCGTTACCCATGAAATGCAGTTTGCCAAAGAAGTAGCCCATCGGCTGATTTTTTTAGATAAAGGCATTATCGCAGAACAAGGTTCAGCCTACGAGGTTCTCACCAATCCGCAAAGCGATCGCCTGCGTACTTTCCTCAGTCGGCTTCAAATAATTCGTAATTCGTAATCCTTGGCAAAAAACTGGCTTTTCAGACGCGATTCATCGCGTCTCTACATGAATACTTTTATTATTTAGGCTTACTCCCTACTCCCCATTCTTCAAAGATATTCACGCAAGAAATCAAACGGGTCATCTTCCCAACAAGGTTCAGGTATCAGCCAAAACAAATTAGTGTGGATGTCGGCTTCAATTTCATCGCCGTCATCTCTGTCAAATAGTTCTGTTAAAGCTGTCCAATCACGGTCTCTAAGTGATGTTAACGATGTGGTATATACCTGAAGATTAGTTGGGTAATTCACGCGCGAAATTCTAATTTAGTGCTGCGAAATGTTTGTTTAATACTTTCTAAATAATTAGATTATAACTTTGATAACCCTAGTTCAATAGCTACTTTAATACTATGAACAATAGATGACTCCTATAAGTGTCTCACAATTTAAATCAGACTGGTATAGTATTTATTACATAATTTGCAGTTCAATTTATTCATACTGAAAAAATCATTCAGGCTGTGATTCTACTACTTCTACTCCAAACACTTCTGCAAAGCACTGGGCTACATGAAAACGCACTTCTTCGCAGGTAATATTGGGAATCCATTCGGCTAAACTGCCTACGGGTTTATCAGAAATACCGCAGGGTACAATGCGCTCAAAGCCTGTCATGTCTGGACAAACATTTAATGCAAAGCCGTGCATGGTAATCCAACGGCTGACTTTTATGCCAATAGCGGCAACTTTTCGTCCTTGTAACCAAACGCCAGTAAAAGCCGGAATTCTTTCTCCCTGCAATTTATAAACTGCTAATACGCGAATTAATACTTCTTCAAGTTGGCGTAAGTACCAGTGCAAGTCTTTTTGATAACGTTGCAGATTTAAAATTGGATACCCCACCAGTTGACCGGGACAATGGTATGTAACTTCGCCACCGCGTTCAACTCGATGCACATCATACCCACTGTTTACCCTGAGCGTAGCCGAAGGGTCAATATCAAATTTGAGAAAATCTGAGTTGGCTCCTTGTCCCAAAGTATAGACGGGTGGATGTTCGAGGAGAATTAACACATCATCTAGACTGGGGTCGTGGATGCGTTGAGTAAGGAGCGATCGCTGCCATGCATGAGCGTCTAAGTAAGGCATCAATCCTTGGTTATAGAGCAAACAACGGTTTTGGGATAACTTATTACTATGAATCATGCCAAAAATCAACTGTGAAAAGAACGAAATATATTTCAACTTACAGGAATAGAATCAAAAAATGTCAAGCTTTGCAAAGGATTTTAAAGGAACGTCAAGGGAACATGCATCTTAAAATACAAAGTGCTAGCTTGAATATATAACCTTAATAGGTGTTGGGAGGAATTCTCTACAATCAGCATCAGGCCAAGAGAATAGAAATGAATATACTGGCTGATGACTCTAATAACATTGTTTGCATTTCAAACAAAATCTACTTCCACCAAACTTGTGTTCTTTATCAACAGCAAGCAAGCAAACCTCAACCGGACGCACAAGGAGCAACTATCAACAGTTCTGTAAGCCTTGCTTTAAAAGAAAAAGTAGTGACAACTGCTAGTGTTAAGATTTCTTCATCAAAGAGTTCTAAGTCTATATCCAATTGGATATTAGCGCAGAGATGAGGAGATAAATTAAGGATATCCTTGAAAAAACTCAGATGCAGCGAGTTTAAAGACAGCACAGCAGCAGTAAATGAGAAAAGTTCACAATTTGTTTTGGCGGGAGTGATATACCTTACCGCAACTTCTTTTCATACAAAGCAAATTCACACATCCAAATATTCAGCGGGAGAGTTTACATGAAGCTTGTCATCCACGGCAAAAATATTGAAATTACCGATGCAATTCGTGAGTATGTACATCAAAAAATTGAAAAAGCAGTTAATCATTTTCAGAACATTACCAATGAAGTGGATGTGCATCTTAGCGTAGCCCGGAATCCTCGAATTAGTCCTAGACAAGCAGCTGAAGTAACTATTTATGCCAATGGCAGCGTGATTCGTGCAGAGGAAAGCAGCGAAAACTTATACGCCAGCATTGACTTAGTGGCAGATAAAATTGCCCGTCAACTGCGTAAATACAAAGAACGGCGTCAAGATCACAAAACTCATGCCCAACCAACAGAAGAAGTTGTTGCAGAGTCAGTAGTCACAGATTTAATTGGCGATCGCACTCCCGAATTACCTAGCGAAGTTGTCCGCACCAAATATTTTTCCATGCCTCCTATGACCCTTGCAGAAGCTTTGGAACAACTGCAACTCGTAGGACACGACTTTTACATGTTCCGCAATATTGAAACAGGAGAGATAAACGTCATTTACGAACGTAACCACGGCGGTTATGGCGTAATTCAACCCCGCAATGGTAACGGCCATACCAACGGCAAGAATGGCAAGTCAGCCCATGCGAATGTTGCTATGTCGGAAAAGTCGCATATTAAATAGGGTATGGGGCATGGGGCATAGGGCATAGCGAATAGGGAGATGGGGAGCAGTTCTTGAGTAGGGAAGGCAGGGGGAGAAATAACAATGCCCAATGCCCAATGCCCAATGCCCAATGCCCAATGCCCAATGCCCAATGCCCATTCCCTATTTCACAGCAAACTGTTGCAGCGTTTTTAACGCTTCCTCCACGTGACCTTTAAAGTTAAACATTGAATCAAACACGTATTGCACAACTCCCTGTTGGTCGATGACGTAAGTAACGCGGCCGGGGAATAAGCCAAAGGCCGCTGTTGCGCCATATAGCTTTCGCACTTGGTCGCCTTTGTCGGTCAATAGGGTAAAAGGTAGATTGTACTTGGCAGCAAACCGCTGGTGAGATTCGGTGGAGTCGCCACTCACACCGATAACTTCAGCACCAGCACTTTTAAAAACTTCATACTGGTCGCGAAAAGCGCAGGATTCAGCCGTACATCCGGGTGTGTCGTCTTTGGGATAAAAATATAGAACAACGGATTTTTTGCCGCGAAAATCTTGCAGGCTAACTGTTGAGCCGTTTTGAGCAGGTAGACTGAAATCAGGAGCGGTATCTCCAACTTTGACTGACATAGCAATTAGTGGTAGTTAGTTTACAAAATTTTACCTTCTATATAAGTCTATAAGTTTTCCTTGATAACCTGCATCAAGCGGGTTAGCTTAGATACTCATCAAGGACAAAATTCCGCTTATGCGCCTAACTTCACTGGATGTTTTTCGCGGCATTACGATCGCTGCGATGATTCTCGTCAATATGATGGGAGTCGCAGATGATGTTTATCCTCCCTTCGCCCATGCTGATTGGCACGGCTGTACGCCAACTGACTTAGTATTTCCTTTTTTTCTCTTCATTGTCGGTGTAGCAATGAGTTTTTCTCTGTCGAAGTACACCGAAGAGAATAAACCAACCTCATCTGTTTACTTGCGGATATTACGCCGCGCCGCCATTCTCTTTGCTTTGGGATTGCTACTAAATGGCTTTTGGAATCAAGGTGTTTGGACTTTTGATTTAAGTAGCATCCGAATTATGGGAGTGTTGCAACGTATCAGCATTACTTATCTGCTGGCTTCTTTGATAGTTCTCAACCTACCGCGCAAAGGTCAATGGATATTAGCAGCAGTGCTACTCATCGGCTACTGGCTAATAATGATGTATTTACCAGTACCCGATTATGGGGCGGGAGTTTTGACGCGGGAAGGTAATTTTGGTGCTTATGTCGATCGCTTAATTATTCCCAAAGCACATTTATATAAAGGTGATAGTTATAAATTTATGGGAGATCCAGAGGGACTTTTCAGTACTATCCCTGCGATAGTAAGTGTCCTCGCTGGCTACTTCAGCGGGCAATGGATACGCAGCCAGCCCGTACAGTCTCGCACAAGTATCGGGTTAGGATTATTTGGAGTCGGTTGTTTAATTGTTGGTTGGGCGTGGGGATGGACATTCCCCATTAATAAAAAATTGTGGACAAGTTCTTATGTAGTTTTTACAACAGGTTGGGCATTATTGTTGCTAGCAGCTTGTTATGAACTCATCGAAGTTCGGCGGATACGTCGCTGGGGTAAGCCTTTTGAAATTATGGGTTTAAATGCGATCGCTCTTTTCGTTGCGTCTGTTTTGTTAATTAAAATCTTAGTCAAAACCACTATCGGTACAGGAGAAAACGCTCCTAGTACCTACAATTGGATTTACCAGAATTTTTTCGCATCTTGGGCAGGGGCGCTTAATGGTTCTTTGTTTTTTGGCATAGTTACAGTGTTGTTGTGGTGGGCTGTTGGTGTTGTGATGTATCGCCAACGCTGGTTTTTGAAAGTGTAAGTAAAAATTTGCGATGTCTACGATGGGCTGCGCCTAAGCACTTCCAGTTTATCAAAGTGCGATCGGCTTCAAAAAACCAAACTATGTAAATAAAAATAAAATAGGTTAAAACCCTGTTTCCTTCTGCCTTTAGCATAGTTGCGTTCTGTTTTATACCAATGATAAATATTCACGCCTATTTACTTAAGTGTGCATATTTATCAGTTCAATTTGGTATCAAAGTTAGCAGATTCTAGAGAATTAGTATTAGAACTTAAGGATTGCCAGTACCGGCAGATTAATGTGAAACTATTAAAATTTTTGAAACAAAAATTTCTAAGTTTCCATTAATTTTTGATGAAATTAGGTTAAATACGCAAGATTTAGCCGTAGTGTAATATTGACGAGTTGGCGTCAATAAAAATTACTAAATAATTGGGTGCTGTTTCCATACCTTTAATTTTCAAGGGTAATGGAGACTATTTTGCGTTGCCAAAAAAATAATTAGCAATTAATAAAGTGTTGTATGGAAAGTTTTCTGCCGCGCAGTCACGCCATGCCTTCATCGAGTGCGCCCAAACTAGAAATCAACTGTTCGCCGGACTTTATACCCTGGTTACAAACGCAGTTTATTAGCTTGGCTTTCACTACCTATCAAACTAATCGGCTGTTTTTCATCGGTTGCAATGAGCAAGGACGAATAGCTGCTCACGAGCGATTGTTTGATAAACCAATGGGCATGTATGCATCAAACAACAGTATATATCTTAGCACGCGTTATCAAATTTGGCGATTTGAAAATTTACTCAAACCAGGAGAAATCTATCAACAAAGCGATCGCCTTTACATCCCTCGCACGGCATATACCACCGGTGATTTGAATGTCCATGATGTAGTGCTGGATGATTCACAAAAGATTGTATTTGTCAACACAGATTTTAGTTGCCTAGCCACCATCAGCAACAACTATAGTTTTGTTCCCCTGTGGCAACCGCCCTTTATCTCTAAGTTAGCGGCGGAAGACCGATGTCACCTCAATGGGTTAGGGTTGCGCGACGGTAAACCAAGATACGTTACAGCCTGTAGTACTACTGATACCGCCGCCGGATGGCGTAACCACAGAGTGGGCGGGGGTGTGGTGATAGATGTGCAAACCAACGATATCATCGCTACTGGTTTATCCATGCCCCACTCGCCGCGTTGGTATCAAGGCAAGCTATGGCTTTTGAATGCGGGGACGGGGGATTTTGGCTATGTGGATGATGAGAAATTTGTGCCTATTGCCTTCTGTCCTGGGTTTGTGCGGGGGTTGGCATTTTGGGAAAACTTCGCCATTGTGGGCTTGTCAAAATTGCGATCGCCTACCTTTAGCGGACTACCTTTAGAAGAACGGCTGACTACTCTGGGCAAGACTTCCCAGTGTGGGCTGATGGTCATCGATATCAACACTGGAAATACACTACATTGGCTGCACTTGGATGGGTTAGTTGAAGAATTATTTGATGTCGTAGTGCTACCAGGTGTCCGCCAACCAAAGGCTTTGGGCTTCCAGTCAGAATCAATCGAACGCCTAGTGACCTTCCCCGGTTCTGGTGGCATTGTCACCACCAAACCCACGGCGAAACGCCCCAGTGTTGGCGGTATGGCTCCCATCGCCGGATTGCCCCGCCAAATGTGGGAAGGCTCAAACACCGAAGAATCCCCCAATGCCCTATCCCCCATCCCGGATGCCCCAAAATACCAGCGCGTCTATCACCTCACACCCAGCAGCCTAGCTGATTACAATGCCTTCACCTTCCCCAGTTTGCAGCAACGCTGGCAAACCCAACCCCAACGGGGTGAATTGGCGGGCATCTCCGCATCGGTGGCGGGGGCAATGGTGGCCTTTGCCATTGCCGAAATGCTACCTCAACAAACGGCGGAATTGATATCGCTGTTTGTCGCCCCAGCATATCGGCAGCAGGGCATTGCTACTAGACTTTTGTGGTATTTAGAAAAAGCTTTGGTGGCGGAAGGTTGCCATCAGGTGAAGCTAGATTACCAGCCGACGGCCTTAACTGCCATCGCCCTGACACCTTTGTTAAAAAAACTAAGTTGGCAGCCACCGCAAACCACCAAGGACGGGAAACAGCAATGGCACAAAGTTTTAGTTTTACCCCCAGCTACTAGCCCCAAGGTGTCTTTGGTGATGACAGTTTACAACACCGAGGCTTATTTGGCAGAGGCTTTAGATTCGGTGTTGGCGCAAACCTTCAGGGATTGGGAATTAATTGTATGGGATGACGGCTCCACCGATAATTCAATTGCCATTGCTCAAGATTATGCCCAGCGAGATGTGCGGATTCGCTTCCATGCAGGCAATCGCTTGGGGCGGGGAGAAGCTTTGATTCAAGCCCATAGGCTGACACGAGGAGATTACATTGGCTGGCTTGATGCGGATGACTGCTTGGCAGCAACGGCACTACAAGAAACGGTGGAGTTTCTCGACAGCCACCCGGATTACGGCATGGTTTACACCAACTATTTAAATATAGATACCCAAGGTGAGGCACAGGGACTCGGCCACCGTTGCCAGATTCCCTACAGCCCAATGGCTTTGTTACTAGATTTTATGACCTTCCACTTTCGTTTGTTGCGGCAATCGGTGTTTGCTGCCGTCGGGGGGATTAATCCAGAATTTGCACCTGCGGAAGATTATGATTTGTGCCTGCGGGTTTCAGAAATCACTCAAATTTATCATTTGGAGCGATCGCTTTACTTTTATCGCCTCAATCCCCAAGGTCTTTGCCAGCAACAATCCTTGATTCAACAACAACATTGTGAGCGTGCCATTAACCAAGCACTGCAACGTCGGGGATTGGCTGAGTCTTTGCGGCTAATTTTCCATGAAGCAACGGGGAAGTTTCGTTTACAGCCACAAAACCAATCAGAAGCAAGTTTGATTGCCGATGTCGCCCATTCCCACTTTCACAAAGGTAAGCAATTAGTAGAACATGGGGATTTTCTGGCAGCCATTGGATGTTTCCAAGAAGCCCTGCGCTGGCGACCGGGTTATATTGCTGCTTACAATCAGTTGGGTAATGCTTTCCAGAGGTTAGGTAGGCTAGAGGAGGCTGTCGCTACCTACCAACAAATCATCCTTCTTAATCCCAAGGTTACCCAAGCACATTGTAACTTGGGAGCAATCTGGCAGATTCAGGGAAAAACAGAGGAAGCGATCGCTGCTTATCAACAAGCAATTCAACTCCAACCGGATTTTGCCGTTGCCCACCTCAACTTAGGCAGATTACACGCCAATCAGCAATCCTGGCTGGCGGCGGCAGAGTGCTTACAAGAGGCAGTACGACTGCAACCAACTGCCACCTCTTACTATGAACTGGGGAATGTATGCCAGCAACTGGGGGAAACTCAAAAAGCCATGAACTGTTGGCATCATGCCCTGAAACACCAGCCCGATTTTGCAGAAGCTTGGCACAATCTCGGCTGTTTGTGGATCATGCAGGGCGACATCACCAAAGCCCAGAACTATTTTGAGCAAGTTATTGCCCTCAAACCAGATTTTACCCTGGCACATGGCAACTTAGGTTATGTCTTGCAAGCCCAGGGACAATGGAAAGCTGCTCTCAGTAGCTACAACCGCGCCCTAGAACTTAACCCCGCAGCCACCGAGATTTTCTATCAGCGCGAATATCTGCGGTTGAGTTTGTGCGACTGGCATCACTACGAGGAACGGCTGGAAGTTTTGCAACAGCGCATCCAGCAACATTTGGCAAATCACAACACCCAGCCATTGCTACCCCTGACCATTCATAGTTTCCCCCTACCCTTGGAGTTTCATAGCGCCATTGCCCGCCACTGGTCACAGCATATCATCGGTAACATCCAGCCTTACAAACACCTCTGCGCCTTTAGCCCGCCCCCCGCACCCCATCCCAAACTGCACTTAGGCTATCTCTCGGCAGACTTCCGCCAACACGCTGTAGGCACGTTAATTCACCAGCTATTTCAATATCATGACCGTTCTGCCTTTGAAATCTATGGCTATAGTCTGGTGGATGCTCATGATGAATTTACGGAAAATATTCGTGCTGGGTGTGATGTTTTTGTCAATCTCTCTTCCATGTCATCGGCAGCTGCCGCCCAGCGCATCCACAGCGATGGCATTCACATTTTGATTGACTTAGCAGGCTATACCACCTTTAGCCGTGCAGAAATTCTTGCCCTCCAACCAGCCCCAATTCAAGTGCAATATTTAGGCTATCCCGGCACAATGGCGGCAGAATTTA
The DNA here is from genome assembly GCF_014698835.1 of Nostoc paludosum FACHB-159. Lineage (GTDB taxonomy): Bacteria > Cyanobacteriota > Cyanobacteriia > Cyanobacteriales > Nostocaceae > Nostoc > Nostoc paludosum. The sequence continues at coordinate 126,037 of NZ_JACJTU010000023.1, forward strand.
TTCAATACATTTTGGCAGATTCTTGGTTAATTCCCCCAGAACTAGCCGCCCATTACAGCGAAAAGATAATTGAACTGCCCCACGCCTTTGTTGCTTCTCCCCTAGCCATTGCCCACCAACCCCTGAGTCGGGATGACTTTGGCTTACCAAAAGATGCCTTTGTTTTTTGCTGCTTTAATCGCAGCGACAAATTTGACCCGGAAGTCTTTGCTTGCTGGATGCGGATTTTGCAGCAAGTACCAAATTCAGTGTTGTGGCTCATTCAAACCACCCCAGAGGTGAGGGATACCCTGCACCACATTGCCGAAAAACAGAGCATTGCCCCAGGGCGTTTGGTGTTCACTCCTTATATGCCCTTGGCAAAATACCTAGCGGCCTATCCCTTGGCAGATTTATTCCTGGACACCTTTGTTTACAACGCTGGAGCCACCGCCATTCATGCACTCTCAGCAGGACTTCCCATCATCACCCGCCCTGGTAAAGCCTTTGCTGCCCGTATGGGAGCCAGCATTTGTGCGGCGGCGGGTTTAGATTTGCTCATTTGCGACACTGTTGTTGCTTATGAACAAAAGGCGGTGCATTTAGCCACTGACCGCAAGGAATTGGCAGCAATTCGCCACCAATTGCAAGCACACCGCCACCACTTGCCCCTGTTTCAACCCCAGCAGTGGGTTACTCAGCTAGAAGCTGCCTTGCGGCAAATTTGGAAACTCCAACCGCATGTCGTTGACCATGCGTAGTCCTAAAATCGTTCATTTAAACTTCAAGGAGAAAAAACATGGCTGACCCTATCTTTTCTCGCGCTGGTGAGAACCCCTTCGGATTGACGGACGTGGGGTTTGGTGCTAGGTCTACCTTTGTCGATATTGACAAGGATGGCGACCTCGATGCCTTCGTAGGCAATAGTGGCGGTGATACCTTCTTCTACCGCAACACTGGTAGTGCCACCGCCCCCAACTTTGCCACCCCCAGCGCCAACCCCTTCGGGCTGACCAATGTTGGGCCGGGTTCTGCCGCGCCCACCTTTGTCGATATTGACAAGGATGGCGACCTCGATGCCTTTGTGGTGAATGGTGTCGGTAATACCGTGTTCTACCGCAACACTGGTAGTGCCACCGCCCCCAGCTTTGCCACCCCCAGCACCAACCCCTTCGGGCTGAGCGATGTGGGGTCAAATGCCTCCCCCAGCTTTGCCGATATCGACGGTGATGGCGACCTCGATGTGTTTTTGGGGAATAGTGCCGGGGATATCATATTCTTCCGCAACACTGGTAGTGCCGCCGCCCCCAGCTTTGCTGCTGCTACCACCAACCCCTTCGGACTGAGCAAGGTGTCAAATCTTGCCACACCCAGCTTAGTCGATATCGATGGCGATGGCGACCTTGATGCCTTTGTCGGAGACCGTAGCGGCAATACCCTGTTTTTCCGCAACACCGGGTCTGCCTCCAATCCCCAGTTTGCCACCCTCATCACCAACCCCTTTGGGCTGAGCAATGTCGGGTCTTTTTCTGCGCCCACCTTTGCCGATATCGATGGCGATGGCGACCTCGATGCCTTAGTTGGAAATACTTACGGCAATACCGTGTTATTCCGCAACAACCCGAATCGCCCACCCACCGCCAACAACGATGCCCCCAGCACCAACGAAAACACCGTCTTCAACGGCAATGTCCTCAGCAATGACAGCGACCCAGATGGTAATCCTTTGACGGTGACTGCGGTTAACGGCAGTGCTGCTAATGTCGGTACTCAAATTAACCTGGGCAATGGTAAACTTACGGTGAATGCCAACGGAACTTTTACCTTTGACCCCACCAATGGCACTGCTGCCCTGACATATGGCTACGATTACTTACCTCAAGGAACCAATGCCACCACATCCTTTGGCTACACCATCAGCGATGGCAGAGGCGGCACAGCTAATGCCACTGCCACCATCACCATTACTGGGGTAAATGACACCGCCAGCATCACAGGTATAGCCACAAGGGCAGTCACCGAAGATACAAACACCCCCAATTTAACCGCCACGGGTACATTAGCGGTGGCTGATGTGGATACTGGGGAAAACAGATTTAAGACTACAGTTACAGGCACAGGTAACCTGGGTAGTCTGACCATCACCGATACTGGAAGTTGGAATTACAGCGTTGCTAATAGTGCAGTGCAATCTCTGGGTGCAGGGGTCACCAAAACTGAAACCTTCACAGTGCAATCTTTGGATGGCACTGCTAGTCAAAACATTGTCGTCACCATTACTGGGGTAAATGATGCGGCTACCATTACAGGTACAGCCACAGCAGCAGTCACCGAAGATACAAACACCCCCAATTTAACCGCCACGGGTACATTAGCGGTGGCTGATGTGGATACTGGGGAAAACAGATTTAAGACTACAGTTACAGGCACAGGCAACCTGGGTAGTCTGACCATCACCGATACTGGAAGTTGGAATTACAGCGTTGCTAATAGTGCAGTGCAATTTTTAGGTGCAGGTGCAACTAAAACTGAAACCTTCACTGTGCAATCTGCTGATGGTACAGCCAGCGAAGATATCACCATCACCATTACCGGGGTGAATGACACCGCCAGCATCACGGGTACAGCCACAGGGGCAATCACCGAAAATGCTAGTACGCCCAACCTAACAGCAACAGGCAACCTCACCGTCAATGATGTCGATACAGGAGAGAACAAATTTAACACCACTGTTACCTCTGCCACAGGCAATTTGGGTAGTCTTAATATCACTGATACTGGCACTTGGAATTACACCATTACCAATAGTGCAGTGCAATTTTTGGGTGCAGGTGCAACTAAAACTGAAACCTTCACTGTGCAATCTGCTGATGGTACAGCCAGCCAAGATATCACCATCACCATTACCGGGGTGAATGACACCGCCAGCATCGCGGGTACAGCCACAGGGGCAGTCACCGAAGATACAAGCACCCCCAATTTAACCGCCACGGGTACATTAACGGTGGCTGATGTGGATAGTGGCGACAACACATTTAATACCAATGTCACCTCCGCTAGCGGTAACCTTGGTAGTCTGACCATTAGCGATACTGGCACTTGGAATTACAGCGTTGCTAATAGTGCCGTACAATTTTTGGGTGCAGGTGCAACTAAAACCGAAACCTTCACTGTGCAATCTGCTGATGGCACTGCTAGCCAAGATATTACCATCACCATTACCGGGGTGAATGACACCGCCAGCATCACAGGTACAACCACAGGGGCAGTTACCGAAGATACAAGCACCCCCAATTTAACTGCCACGGGTACATTAACTGTCGCTGATGTCGATACTGGCGAAAACAAATTTAACACCAGCGTTACCTCCGCTACTGGTAATCTCGGTAGCCTCACCATCACCGAGACTGGCACTTGGAATTACACTGTTGCTAACAGTGCGGTGCAATTTCTGGGTGCAGGTGCAACTAAAACTGAAACCTTCACAGTGCAATCTGTTGACGGTACTGCCAAAGATATCGTCATCACAATTACCGGGGTGAATGATGTGGCTACCATCACAGGTACAGCCACAGGTGCAGTCACCGAAGATGCTAGCACACCCAATTTAACTGCCACGGGTGCATTAACTGTCGCTGATGTCGATACTGGCAAAAACAAATTTAACACCAGCGTTACCTCCGCTACTGGTAATCTCGGTAGCCTCACCATCACCGAGACTGGAAGTTGGAATTACACTGTTGCTAACAGTGCGGTGCAATCTCTGGGTGCAGGAGCAACTAAAACCGAAACCTTCACTGTACAATCTGTTGACGGCACTGCCAACCAAGATATCACCGTCACTATCAACGGCGTCAACGATAACCCAGTTGCAGGCACAGACTCTTTAGTTGCTACCCAACTCATCCCCACCACCATTGCTGTGAGTACCTTACTTGCTAACGATAGCGATGTCGATACTGGGGATAGCTTGAAGATTACTGGCATCAGTAACGTTGTCGGCGGTGGCGCAGTTTTGTTCAATAATTTCACCCCTGGCAATTCGGCTGATGATTTCATCGTCTTTTTACCTACCCAAAGTGGTACGGGTAGTTTCAAATACACTTTGAATGACAATAATAGCGGTACAACTACAGGTACTGTCAACCTACTCATTGGTTCTACCAAACTCGGTGGTAATGGTAAAGACACCCTCACAGGCAATGATGGCCCTGACTTGCTCGATGGCGGCAATGGCAATGATACCCTCAATGGCGGTAAAGGTAATGATATTCTCATCGGTGGCAATGGTGATGACCTGCTGGTTGGCGGTGCGGTTGCTGATACCCTGACTGGTGGTGCTGGTGCTGATATTTTCCGCTTTGCTTTGACTGATTCGCTGCTGAGTAATTTTGACCGGATTATCAATTTGCAAATTGGCACGGATTTCATTGACGGCCCCAATACTGTCAGCGCTAATAATCTCAAGGAACTGGGGGCGGTGAGTAGTCTTTCTGGTGCTGGTTTGGGGACATTGTTGACGGGTATCAACTTTGCTGCCAATGGCGCTGCTAGCTTTAGCTTTGGTAGCCGCACTTTCCTGGCACTGAATAATGGCACGGCTGGTTTCCAAGAAAACAGCGATGCGGTGATTGAGATTACTGGCTTTAGCGGTAGTTTGAATAATTTGGCTATTGTTTAACTCAAATCAGGGCGATCGCACTTCAAGTTTCCCTCAAGTGCGATCGCGCTATATTGAAGAATTTGGTGCGTTACACTTTCCTTTATTGATATATTACTAAACCATATCGTCGCAAGTGAAAAAGATTTAGCAGATTATTCCGATCAATTTTTGCGTGGTATAGCTTATAAATTTGGTCACAATAGCGACGAATATTACAAGGCTGGAGGAATTCGGAAAAGCCAACGCAAGCGTCCTGTACGTCAAAGCGCGGTTTTGCCTACAATTGAGTCGTAGGAGCACAATATATTGTGCCCCTATCACTTCAAGTTAACCTACGTCATCATGGGCGAAACGGTTAAACAGGAAGTCTAGCGCATAGTTACGCAGTTGATAATATTGTGGATCTTCCATGATGCGGGCGCGATCGCGGGGACGCGAAAAAGGAATTTCCATGACTTCGCCAATCTTTGCATGAGGCCCATTAGTCATCATCACCAATTTGTCTGCTAAAAATAACGCTTCGTCGATGTCGTGGGTAATCATCAACACTGTGCAGCGGTTTTCATTCCAAATTTTCAGCAGTTCTTCTTGTAACTCTTCTTTGGTGATGGCATCCAGCGCCCCGAAAGGTTCGTCTAAAATTAAGACTTTGGGACGAATTGCTAAAGCGCGGGCGATGGAAACTCTTTGTCTCATACCACCGGACATTTGCATTGGTTTCTTTTCCATCGCGTCAGCCAGTCCCACCATTGCTAAATGATCGCGGACGATCGCTCTTTTTTCAGCTTGTGGTTTATTAGGATAAACGGCGTTAACAGCTAAGTAAATATTGTCAAAAGCAGTCCGCCAGGGTAGCAAGGCGTAGTTTTGGAAGACAACCATTCTATCCGGACCTGGTTTGGTAATGGGCTGTCCTTCTAGTAATACTTGCCCGGAGGTGGGAAAGTTAAAACCGGATACCATATTTAATAGCGTGGATTTACCGCAGCCAGAGTGACCGATGACACAAATAAACTCGCCTTGTTCGACGTTGAGGTTAACACCATCGAGTACGGTGAAGGGGCCTTTTTTGGTGGGATAGACTTTGGTAACGTCTTTGATTTCTAGGAAGGGACGGCGGGTAGTGGCTGTATTTTGTAGTGGCTTGAGGTCGGTAATTGTTGAGTTGCGGTTTTGCATAGTGATTTGGTGATTGGGTACTGGGGACTGGTGATTGGGGATTGGGGACTGGGGACTCTTCGCGGCGAACTGTTAAAGTTCAGAGGTTCATTAATGGAGTTGAAAGGCCAATAGGTTCAGTTAAGCTTTTTTCTCCCCCTGCCTTCTGCCTTCTGCCTCCTGCCTCTTGCCTTCTATGAAGCGAGTTTTCTTCTGGGGGCATCAAGAATGACTTCGGCAACTGAGAAATCGCGTTTAATTTTCAAGCTGTTGAGATAGGCAATTGGGTCGTCGGCGTTAAAGGGAGTACCATCGAACAGTTGGATGGGTTGGCGAATGTAGCTAATATCTAAGCCTAATTCCCGTGCGGCGGTACTGAAAACGCGCACTCGACAGACGCGTTCGACAACTTCCACCCAATTTCTGGGGAAGGGAGTGTCACCCCAACGCGCTAATTGACTCATAATCCAAATTTGTTCGGTGCGACTGGGGCGGTTGATGGCAGACTCGGAATAAAACTGGTGGTGGGCATAGTCTCGCAGGGGATGGTTGATGTCGCAGGTGAGGCTATCTGGATCTTCGAGTTGGATGTATTCTAGATCGGTGCTGACATACTCTCGCCCTGCTAAAATTTGCCTAATTTCTTCGGCATTGTTGGGATTTGCACAGTATTGACAAGCTTCTAGCAACGCTTTGGTTAAGGCGATGTGGGTATTGGGATAAGTTTCTGCCCACTCTTCCCGCACTCCCAGAACTTTACCGGGGTGTCCTAGCCAAACTTCTAAGTCTGTGGCGATGGTAAAGCCGACATTTTCGGCGGCGGCGCGGTAGTTCCAAGGTTCGCCGACGCAGTAACCATCAATGCTGCCGGCTTGCAAGTCGGCTACCATCTGGGCTGGGGGAATGGTCTTCATGTCTACATCGCCGTCGGGGTCTATTCCACCAGCGGCTAGCCAGTAACGCAGGAGTAAGTTGTGCATTGATGCGGGATGCACTACTCCCATTGTGTGTCTTTGTTCGCGGGTACTCAGCAGATATCTCTTGAAGTCTGATAAGCTTTGCACGCCTTGGTCGTAAAAGCGTTTTGCTAAGGTAATGGCGTTACCGTTGCGAGTCATGGTGAGGGCAGTGACAACGGGGAAAGGTTGGTTGTTGTGTCCTCCCAAAGTTAACCACATCGGCATCCCGGAAGGCATTTGCGCTGCGTCTAAATAACCGCCGGTCATGCCATCAACGATACCCCGCCAGCTACTTTCGCGCACGAGGTGAACTTCATCTAAACCATGCTTGACGAAGAAGCCTTTTTCTTTGGCAACTGCTAAGGGGGCGCAAGCGGTGAGGGGTAAAAAGCCGATTTCTAAGTTAACTTTTTCTAAGCCGTGACGGGAAATGTCGGCAGTTTTTCTGGCGCGAATTTTCTTAATGCGTTTTTGTTGGTTGAGGAAGTAAATCATTTCACTCCGCAAGCTGTAGTAGCTGGGATGTTCTACAACTTCCATGCGCTTGCGGGGTCTAGGAATATCTACTTCTAGAATGTCACCAATTTTCGATTCGGGGCCGTTGGTGAGCATGACAATTCTGTCAGATAATAGCACCGCTTCGTCTACATCATGGGTAACCATGACAGCGGTAACTTCATTTTCTTCGCAAATTTGCATCAGTTGTTCTTGCAAATTACCGCGAGTGAGTGCATCTAAAGCGCCGAAGGGTTCATCTAATAATAGTAACTTGGGGCGAATCGCTAAAGCGCGGGCGATCGCTACACGTTGCTTTTGTCCCCCAGATAACATTCCCGGCTGTTTGTCGGCGTGGGGACGCAAGCCCACCATGTCTATGTGTTTTTCGATAATGGCGTTGCGTTCGGCTGCGGGTACGCCTTTCATTACTGAGTCTACCGCTAGGGCAATATTTTCTCTAACTGTCCGCCAAGGTAATAGCGAATAGTTTTGAAAAACCACCATTCTATCGGGGCCTGGTTGGCTGATTCTTTGCCCTTCTAGGGTGACAATACCTTCGCTAGGCAAATCCAAGCCTGCAATCATATTTAATAATGTAGATTTGCCGCAACCGGAGTGACCAATTAAAGAAACAAATTCTCCTTTCTTAATTTCCAGGTCAATTCCTTTGAGGGCAATATATTTACCACCGCCGGTTAATTCAAAAACTTTATCAATGCGATCGACAGCAACAAATGTAGACATGGCAGTTTCAAAATTTGTAATTTGCTCAGAAAATTTAGAACAGATAAAAAAGTAAACACCAGAAAGAATGCAGCTTTTCAATAATTACGAATTACGAATTACGAATTAATAATAGCTGCCGGATTTACGATATTCTAAGGCGGTTAAGCCATCGGTTTCTAGGACTTGACCTTTATCGACTACGGCATAAATTAACCATCTGTCACCACATTTGATTTGATTTTGTACCGTGCATTCTAAATAGGACAAGGCTTCGGTGAGAATTAGGCAACCATTGTCAGCAGTTTGTGTGGAGAGATTGACAAAGGGATTGTTTCCTAAAACACTATTGCGGGAAAAATAGCGGCGGACATTTCTACCTTCTTTAAGAATATTTAATACAAATTTATCACCAGGATGACACATTAAATCAGCGTTTTGTTCTTCAGCAATAGCAACCATAATTCCTGGTGGATTAAAAGTTGCTTGAGAAACCCAAGAAGTTAAAACTCCTTTGTGGCTTTCTCCATCGCGAGTTGTTAAAACGCACAAGGAACCGATGATCCGACCTACTGCTTGTTCGGTACGATCTACTTGGGTTTCTGTGACGACTTGACGCGCAGTCCGCAATTTTTTTGTTTTCTTCAAGTTTTGGGCAAAGGAAGCGCCTGCTTCTTTGCACTGTTGAAAAATTTCATCTGTGGGTGTAAAGCGGACTCGGATTGTTTCAAATCCTAAAAGATAATTGGCATCTTTGAGTTTACTTTCAAGTAAATCAATTGCCTCTCCACTCCAGCCGAATGAACCAAATACTCCGGCTAATTTTGTTTTGGCTGCTGTGGCTAGAACTATTCCTAAAGCTGTTTGAATTTGGGTTGGTGCATGACCGCCTAATGTGGGCGAACCAATAATAAAGCCGTCGCAAGCTTCAACAACGCGGGTAATTTCTGCTGGTTCAGCTAGTTCGCAATTAATCGACTCTACATTGACTCCATTTTCAATTAAACCTTGAGCGATCGCATTAGCTACAATTGCCGTATTTCCGTAAGCAGAGGCATAAAGTAAAGCAACACTTAATTCTTGTAATTTTTGTTTTTGACACCATTGCCGATAATCAAAAGTAAACCGACTTAAACTGTAACGAACAACAGGCCCGTGAGCAGGAGCATAACATTTTGCCGGGAAAATTGAAAGCTTTTCTAAAGCAACTTCGACTTGTTTTGCTTGGGGTGCGTGGAGACAATCAAAATAGTAATGACGTTCTGCATCTAAACGTTTCCAGTCTTCATCGAAGAGGGTATCTTCACAAATATGAGCGCCAAAAAATTTGTCTGTATAAAGAATTTTGGTAGCAGAATCATAAGTACACAATCCATCTGCCCAGCGAGGAGTCGGTACAGTAATAAATGTGAGATTATGCCCTTGCCCTAAATCTAAAGTATCCTCTGAACGCACAGCTTGAATGCGCGATTCCCATTCTGGAAAAGCAGTTTTCAAAGCATTAGCAGCAGGGCGAGAACAAATTAAAGTAGCTTGATTAGCTTGAGAAAATAATACTTGTAAAGTGGCTCTGCGGTTGGGGTTAACATGACCGAGAACAATGTAATCTAAGGTAGCGAAATCTAAATATTGTGCTAATTCTTGAAGATAAATTTCCGTAAAGGATTCGCCAGGAGGATCGATTAAAGCTTTTTTATCAGCTTGAATGAGATAAGAATTTGCCGTAGTTCCCCGTTGGCGGGAATACTCAACTTCAAATTTTAGTCTTTCCCAAGTCCGCGATCGCAAAACCAGCGTGTCTTTAGCAATTTCAGCAACCTGTACATCTCTCGGACGACTGGTAATCAAAGTATTAGCAGACATAGTAACCTCTCTGTGAGAATTGGTTATTGGGCATTGGGCATGGGGCATTGGATATGGGCTATTGGTTATTAGAAATCTCCCCATCTCCTTATCTCCCCATCACCCCATCTGCCCTTTCTAATTGCCGTTGGTTTCAACTAATTCAGATTTGGTTCGATTTTTATAGCGTTTAGATATTGCTTGTTCGGGGTCGATGCCATCAAAGGTAGGAGGTAGCCAAACTCGAACAACTAGTATTACTCCTAAAACCAATAAGAAGGCACAAGTGGCTAAAATTTGACTCCAATTAGTTTCTAAAACTCCTTTAACAATGACTTCTCGCAAGGCAGAAACAATGGAGACTTCGACGGCTACGCCAATAGATATTCGTTGTTCTTGTAAGTAAATAATCAGCAGTCGAAATAACTCAACTAAGATGAGCAAAAAGAGAATATCGGCAGTAACAACATGAAAATCCAGTGGGGGAAGCAGGGAGAAAAACATATCTCTCACCTGAATTACCATGAAGCAAAATAAACCGAGACACAGAGAAACGACAATCAAATCTTGAATAAATTCCAAGCTTTTGACGATGCGTTTCCGATGGATTTCATAGGTGAGAATTGGGCTATCTTGAGCAGGTTTATACATAGCTTTGTGTGTGGGGAGTGGGGGGATGAGGAGATGGGGAGATGAGGGAGTGAGAGAAAAATAACTACAGACTCTTGCCTATTGCCTATTGTCTGTTCCCTTTCTTAGTAATGATTGCCAATTTTGCGGTGATGGACGGCAGTGAATCCGTTGATTTTGGCGACTCGGCCGGTTTGGACGGTGCTATAAATCACCCAATGGTCGCCACAGTCCATACGGCTGGTGATTTCACATTCGAGATAAGCTAAAGCTTCAGCTAAAATGGGGGATTCGTTGGTTGCAGCAGGATATGTTTTGATGCCGGCAAAGCGGTCTGCACCGGGAGCAAAACGCTTGAGGAAATGTTTCATTAATCCTTGATATCTGCCTTCTTCTAAAATGTTTAGAACAAAGCGATCGCCAACGTGCATTAATGTTTCTATTGCCCTATCTTTAGCTACGGCTATCGCTACACCTAAAGGATTCAAACTTGCTTGCGTTACCCAAGAAGCTAGCATTGCACTTTGAACTTCGCCTTTTTTGGCGGTGATAATATACAGTCCCGTGCTAATTCGCCCCAAGGATTTCTCTAATTCGTTATCAATAGATTTAATTTGTTTGATTGTGCGATCGCGAGTTAACCATTGACCCATATCTGTCCCCGCTTCATCACACAATTGTTCTATTACTTGTGTGGGAGCCTCTTTAACTAAAATTGGGCTAAAGGCTTCAATTAATCCTAGTTCTTGAAACTTATTTCGTAATGGATAAACAGGTTCATCTTCTCCTCCTCCCGACTCTACTAAACCAATTGCTTGTTTATTATGAGCAGCCGCTAATATAGTTTTGAAAGCTGCCTGAAGAACATCTGATGATTGGGGAGGCATTGCAATAACTAAACCAGCGGCTTGGTCAACTAATTCTCTAACTTCTTGAGGCTCGGCATTATTCAAAGCTACTAATTCTACCGCTACACCTGTCTTGGCAATTCCATGTGCGATCGCCCTTACTAAATGCTCGCTATGCCCGTAATCTTCAACATAAAATAAAGCTACTAATGTCTCTGTTTTAGCTTGTTCTGAACTCCAATTTTGATAGCGCCCCAGCCATTCGGAAATATACTCTTTTAGTAAAGGCCCGTGTCCTGTAGCAACTGTTTTGATTTCTAATTTTTCAATTCTTTTTAAAGCCGCCAATACAGACCGAGCATTAGGAGCCATCAAGCAATCATAGTAATATTTAAAATCTTCTTCGATGATGTCCAGATTTTCATCATAAGTATGGTCATCACAGTAGTGCATTCCAAACACATCACAGGTGTAAAGAGTGCCTGTTTTGTGGTCATAAGTCAAGATTGTATCTGGCCAGTGTAAATTAGGAGCCGAAATAAATTCTAATTGATGTCCGTTACCTAAATCTAAGAATTCCCCACTTTTTACCAGCTTTGATTTAAAAGGCTGGTGAATCATATTTTCTAGAAATTGAATCGCTATCTTCGCAGCAACAACGGTAACATCAGGAGCGAGTTGTAAAATATTTTTTACTAAGCCACTATGGTCTGGTTCTGTGTGGCTAATAATCAAGTAATCTATCTTCGTTGGGTCAATTAACCCTGTTAATATGTCTAGATATAACTCCTCAAATTTGCTGTGAGAAGTATCAACTAAAGCTACTTTTTCTCCTTGAATTAAGAAAGAATTATAGGTCGTGCCATTACGTAAACCAAACTCGATATCAAAACGTTCTCTATCCCAATCAAGACAACGAATAGCAGTTGTTTCAGCAGCGATTTCAACAGTTTCAATTGTTAAAAGTCCGGTGTTGGGAATAACTTGAATAGGCTGTGTGAGTGCGACCATTGGGTTTCTCCTATCAAGAGATTATCTAGAGCAAGTGTGCTTATTTCTTATATTTACTTGAAACTTGTGATTAGTAAAATGCCAATTTCTAAAGCTAACTATCAAAAAAAGTTATTGTTATTGTCTCTATATTTACTATTGAAATAAGTCAATGATTATCATTAATTTGATGATAAAGATTGAATTTATGAAAGAAAAATACGCTTAGGTTGCTGATATTTAGCTTGAGGATATTTCTCTAACTTCCTTTAAAAATGGGGCTTACAGCAGTTTTCATCTATTTGAACCACATCTGTCGTAGGGGCGTAAGGCCTTGCGCCCCTACTGCGTGGTTTATTTATCTGAAAATTGGTGTAATTCCCTTCCTTTTAAAGAAACTTAGTGAGAATCAAGCTTTAACCCAAGCGTATTAGTTTAAGGAGGAGTGACAAGTTTACAGAGGATACCTCGTGTCAAAACTGCTTGAGTTGCAAATTCAGAATTCTGAATTCTGCTGTCTTATTACTTCTGTTCTGCTGGTAAAATCTTGTTTTGCAGCCAAGCCATTGCTTTATCTAGGAGTAAGCCAACGACACCGATATAAACTAGAGCCAAAATTACTTCGCTGACGTTGTTATTTTGATACGCATCCCAGATAAAGAAGCCAATTCCCACAATACCGGACATGACGATTTCAGCAGCGATAATCGCTAACCAAGCTAAACCGATCGCAATTCTCAAACCTGTGAAAATATAAGGTAAAGCCGCAGGAATCAAAATGTTAGTAAAGTATTCTTTGCGGCTAAGTTGTAAAACTTTGGCGACGTTGTTGTAATCTTGGGGAATTTGAGTCACACCCACAGCAGTGTTAATTAAAATCGGCCAAATTGCAGTAATGAAAATTACGAATAATGCTGCGGGTTCATTTTGTCGTAAAGCTGCTAGAGAAATTGGCACCCAAGCTAGAGGTGGTACTGTCCGCAGTAATTGGAAGATGGGATCTAAAGCTTTGGACATGGTTTTATTAACACCAATTAGAACGCCCAAAGCAATACCCACAACTGCCGCCAAACTATAACTAATAGCGACTCGTTGCAGACTTGCTAAAATTTGCCAAAACAAACCTTTATCGATGCCGCCTCGGTCATAGAATGGCCAGAAAATGAGTATCCAAGTGTCTTGTATAACCTGTATTGGCCCTGGTAATGTTGCGCCGGGAGTCCAAGCAAATAATTGCCACAGAACGAGAAAAATAATGATGGCAATAATTGGTGGTACAAGGTCAGGAAATTGCTTTTGCAGACGAGATATAAAACCATTATTAAGTCTAGGGGTTGCAGGGCGCTTTTGGGCTAGTGTCATAATTGGCGTTCTCCTCAAATTTTTTGTTGTTAGTCATTAGTCACTACTTATTGGTCATTAGTCATTGGTCATTCTCTCTTAATACCCAATGCCCCATGCCCAATTAAATATTTACCTTCTTGATTTTCAAACTCTTGAGATATTCTTCTGGCTTTTCGGGGTCGAATTTGATGCCATCAAAAAACTCTTCGACACCACGGGATGTATTTGTGGGAATGTCAGCAACAGCAATACCAGCTTCTTTAGCTGCTTCTTTCCAAATATCTTCGCGGTTGACTTTATTAATTAGTTCTTTAGCTTTAGCAGCATTATTGGCAACGTAATCTTTTGGTAAAAATCCCCAACGAACGTTTTCCACTATGAACCATAAATCGTGGCTCTTGTAGGGATAAGAAACACTACCTTTTTCATCTTTCCAGTAGTAAGCTGCCATTGATTTATCATCAATTTTGCGACCATCACCCATGTCATATTTACCTTGGTATGGATCTGCAAGAATCTCAGGCGAGGAAAGATTAAAATAATTTCGTCCAGCAAGAATTTCAGCTGCTTCTTTGCGGTTGTCAAAATTATCTAACCATTGTTGGGCTTCCATAATGCCTTTTAAAATTGCTTTAGTTGCCTTGGGGTTTTTATCAACCCAGTCGGCTCTCATGGCAACATATTCTTCAGGGTGATTCTTCCAAATTTCTGCTGTCAAGGCTGCTAAGTAGCCGATTTTGTCTTGAACAAGGCGATAAGGCCAGGGGTCACCTGTACTAAAGGCGTCCATCGTTCCTGTTTTCATGTTGGCAACGGTTTGTGCTGCTGGTACTGTGAGCAATTTCACATCTGCATCTGGGTCTAAACCGCCTGCTGCTAACCAGTAGCGAATCCACAAATCTTGGTTAACGTGGGGAAAGGTGAAGGCTGCGGTGAAGGGTGTTGAAGATTTGAGTTCGGTGAAGAGGGATTTCGCGCTAGCCAATTGTAGGCTGATACCTTTGCCTTGGTGCTTGTTGGCGATCGCAATTCCATTTCCATGTGTGATTAATTGACATAATACATACATGGGGATTTTTTGATTGCCTTTGGTAATTAAACCTTCTGTAATTAAATGTGGCATTGGCATCTGCCATTGACCGCCATCAATACCACCACCGGCAGAACCAATTTCTACGTTATCTCTAGCCGCACCCCAAGAAGCTTGTTTAGAAAGGTCAACTTTAGTCATGCCATATTTGGCAAAAAAGCCTTTTTCTTTGGCAATAATTAAAGGAGCCGCTTCTACAATCGGAATATATCCTAGTTTGACTGTAGTAGTTTCTGGTGTTTGTTCGGGACTAATATTAGCAACTGACTGAGCATTTGGTTGTGCTTGAGTGCCTTCACCAGTCAGGTTTTCAGGTGGATTACCCAAACAACCTTTGAGAAATACCGCACTCGCAGATGCTCCAGCTGTGAAGATGAATTTGCGCCGAGAAATTCCATTAAAAAATTCTGTCATAATATCCCCTGGAATCTAAATTTTATTTTTATAGCCATCACAATTGAAGCAAGAACAATGTTATGTTTCTTGCAATTTAATGACCAATCAAGCTATATTTTGCAAGGCAAATACAGCCATTTTTCAATGGCTATTGCTACTGCCTAAAACAAAATTTCAATGAATTGATTAAATCTGCTCTGGTGTGACGCAGAAGTGTTATTCACCTGGTTGAAATAAGTTTACAGCCTTTGAAGGCAAATTAGTTAACTACTTATCGCCATTTATTAAATAAATATTAGATTGGAACTATAAGAAAAAGTTTATCTATCTGTCTAGACTGTAGTAGTAATTCTTAATATATAAAGTCTGATTTATGAACACTATTATATTGAGACTATCGTTTACTTTTTTTTGTGATTATCAGGCAAAATCAATAAAAAAACGTGAATTTGATGTATGTGATTTTGACCTCACCCCCAGTCCCTCTCCTCCAAGACTTGTGTGTACACCGTAGCCTCGAACCAGAGGGAGGCTGGGTGGGTGAGGTTTGTCAAATGCACGTTAAAAAAGGTGCGTTGGCCTTTGGGATAACGCATCTTACTAAAACTGAATCGGCGTTGCATAAATTCGGGATGAATTAAGATTTTTGACGAAGGCTAAAGGTAGATTCTTTGCGCCTTTGCGCCTTTGCGTGAGGTAAAAATCATCCCTAGATTCAGCAATGCCACTGAATCTTGTATTCTTCAAGTCGTGTATTCTGCGTTAATCCTCACGTAGTCATAGCTCAAATCACAACCCCAAGCTTTACCCGTACCATGACCATTGCCAACGCTGACGGAAATTAATACTGTATCCTCTTCGAGATAAGCACCCTTAGCTGCTTGTTTCAAATAGGCGCTGGCTGCTGCACGATCGAATGGTAATGGTTGCCCATTTTCTAACATTAAGAAATTGCCTAACTTAATTTGCAGATTTTCTAGCTCAAAGGGCACACCTGCGCGTCCAGCGGCGGCGGCGATACGCCCCCAGTTAGGGTCACGTCCGAAGATTGCAGATTTAACTAAAGAAGAACCTGCGATGGTTTTGGCTATTTGTCTGGCTGAGAGTTCATCTTGGCCGCCAGTCACTTCCACTTCTATGAGGCAGGTTGCACCTTCACCATCACGAGCGATCGCTTTGGCTAAATGCTGGCAAACTGCTGTTAACATTGCTTCTAATCTCTCTGACTCTGCACCCACTTCCGTAATTGCTGGGGTGCGAGATTGACCGTTTGCCAGGGCAATTAAGCTGTCGTTAGTACTCGTGTCACCATCCACGGTAATGGAATTAAAGCTTCTATCAGCTGCCCTAACTAACATTTGCTGCCAAAGGGCTGGCGAAACAGCTGCATCGCAAGTCACAAATGCCAACATGGTTGCCATGTTGGGGTGAATCATACCCGAACCTTTGGCAATACCGCCAATTCGCACGGGGCGATCGCCTATAGTTGTCTCTAAGGCAATGGATTTTGTGACTAAATCTGTAGTGATAATCGCACCTGCGGCGGCATCTGAGCCTGTTTCTGATAGTGCTGCTACTAGCTTGGGAATCCCACTTCGCAAAGCATCCATCTTAATACGTTGACCAATCACCCCAGTAGACGCCAACAACACCGATTCAGAAGGAATGTTCAGTGCTTGAGCTATTGCCATCCCAGATTCTAAGGCATCAATCCAGCCTTGATTTCCTGTAGCGGCATTTGCTTGTCCGGCATTGCAAAGGATAGCACGAGCGCTATGTTTAGCTTGCAAGCGTTGGCGACAATATTCCACACAAGCAGCTTTCACCTGGCTAGTGGTAAATACACCAGCTGCGATCGCTTCCACATCTGAATATATTAAAGCTAAATCCGGCAACCCCGAAGGCTTCAGCCCTGCGGTAATTCCCGCCGCTTGATACCCCCTTGGTGCTGTGATGCCACCTGTTATTTTTTGCCAATCTGCCATGATTGTCCCCCACAACCTGCTAAGTGCTGAGTGCGGAGTACGGAGTGTTGATTGTTGACGGTTGACGGTTGACTTAGGAGTTACGAATTGTGCCTTTTCTTTGCCCCTTATCTCCCCACTCCGTACAGACAAGGGTTAATTGCGTCTCTACCCACTCCCCACTCCCTACTCCCTAATTGCTTTTATTATGAGTTTATTTGCTGATGGCAATAAATAATAATGCACCACTTGGCCCTTAGCATAATTATTTTTACGTTTCTTATGACGAAATTAAAATGCGAAAAAGGAGAGCTACTTAAGTCGCTCTCCAGATCATCAGGGTGCATCTACATACCAGAGCATACCATTTTTGGTATGAGGGTTGTCACCAGTTTTATTATGAAGATTCTGTAAAGAAGCACCGGGAAAATACTTAGGTAATGGGCATGGGGCATGGGGAGGTGTGGGAGGTGTGGGAGGTGTGGGAGGTGTGGGAGGTGTGGGAGGTGTGGGAGGTGTGGGAGGTGTGGGAGGTGTGGGAGGTGTGGGAGGTGTGGGAGGTG
>NZ_JACJTU010000024.1 GCF_014698835.1 Nostoc paludosum FACHB-159
GGTTGCTGCTGCTACTGGTGCAGAGAAGGCTAGGCAGATCCAAGGACGCATTCCCAAGCGGTAGGATAGTTCCCACTCACGACCTAAGTAGCAGAATACGCCAATCAAAAAGTGGAAAATTACCAATTGGTAAGGGCCGCCGTTGTACAGCCACTCATCAAGAGATGCTGCTTCCCAAATTGGGTAGAAGTGTAAACCGATAGC
Organism: Nostoc paludosum FACHB-159; assembly: GCF_014698835.1. Classification (GTDB taxonomy): domain Bacteria; phylum Cyanobacteriota; class Cyanobacteriia; order Cyanobacteriales; family Nostocaceae; genus Nostoc; species Nostoc paludosum. The sequence continues at coordinate 205 of NZ_JACJTU010000024.1, forward strand.
GTTGGAGGAAGGTACTACTGCACCTGAGATGATGTTGTTTCCGTAGAGTAAGGAACCTGCTACTGGTTCGCGGATACCATCGATGTCTACTGGAGGTGCTGCGATGAAGGCGATTACGAAGCAGGCGGTGGCGGCTAGCAAGGTGGGGATCATGAGGACGCCGAACCAGCCGATGTAGAGGCGGTTGTTGGTGCTGGTGATCCAGTTTGCAAACCGCTCCCATACGTTGGCGCTTTCGCGACGTTGAATGGTTGCTGTCATGGTTTTATAAGTGCGGTTGAATTTATGTATGAATCAGACGGTTTTGTTTTTGCCTGTGAGAGTACTTTACACTGCTTTACAAAATTTAATCAAGTGTTGGGACTTTTATAAAACTAGTTTTAATCATTAGTTTTACTTATTTAAAGGTAAACAACGAACCTTAAAATATGCCGCAGCTACCTACATATATGGAAATTTCTAGTTGTATTTTGGTTCGATCGCTTACTTACCTGGGAATAATAACTTTGTAGATTACCGCTATTCCAAAAAATTAACCCTCAGCTTACCACTGGGGGCTTTTTTGTTTGGCAAAATGGCAGATCTCCAAATTAGAGGCTTGCTATGGTATTCAAGTAGGATACATTCCATGCGAAAAGTACTGACTTGCATTACCCCTGGTTAACTACCAGGGGTTTTTATTGAAACTTGTTAACAATTCAGCACTCAATAGTGAAAACTCAGAAATTAAAACCAATTCACTATGATTTATATATGGTGGTTAGCAAATGGCTAACTGTTCAAAACACAATTACCAATTCCGGTAGAGTTTTTCAGCGTAGAACATAACCTCTTCATTTGGCAAACGAATTTTTGGTTTTTGCCGGGGATACAAACTTTCGACTGCACCTGTATCCTGTTCTATGACTGTGGCTGCTGCTTGTAAAACTGAGTTCTTAAAGAAAAATTTCATCAACGGATTATTTACTTTAGCATACATCAAAATAAAGGTCTTAGTTCTTTTTTCTGTTTCTGGGTAGAGAATGTGAATTTGAGCAATATCACCAATAGGCGTTTTTGCAAAAAAAGCTGTAGTGGAAGGAAAAGCATATTCGAGTGTGTTAGTTAGATTTTGAGGAAAGATGCCCAAAACGGGATTTTGAATAATTTCTCCTAGCGTGTTTTTGGCTCTCTTCAAATCTTGCTTGACTGTTGCATAGTATCCTTTTTCTTCAAAAGAGCTTACATGGCAATATGTGATTTTAAATAGCTCTTTATGAGTACCATTTTGGTGATTATAGTCGTAATTAACCATTAGATTACTCAAAAAATCACCGTGAATACTTTTTTCACCAGTTACTCCAAGGAACTCGTATTCATCTACAATCCTTTGATGCAAATCTGGGATAGGTAATCTTGGTTCAAATCCGCCATATGTCCAGATGCAATCGTTACTAATAATTAGCTCTAATGGTTGAGTAATTGGCTGAGTGCCTTTTTTCTCACCCTCATAAAGTCTGCCTTGTCCATCAAATTCTAGTGCATGAAAAGGGCAAGTAATAGTATCTCTTTCTTGACAAACCCATCCAGATGATAAAGGTGCTTGCATATGCGGGCAGATATTATCAAGGGCAAACACTTCACCTTTTTGATTTTGCCAAATGGCATAATCCTGTCCATTTAAAGTGATTTTATGAGGTTTATTTACTTTTAATGTAGATTTGTGCGCGATTAACCAAGGCGCACCAGGTAAAATTGGTTGCATTTTTCCTCCAAAATATTGTCAAATTATTTATCAACAGAGAATTGAATAGTCAGGAGTTAATTTTCAAAGTTAAAAATTATGCTATTCCCTGTCTTACATTGCTATGAATGAATGTCAATTGGGATAATTAAAGCTTGCTTGTTAACAGACGAAGTAGTACCGGGCACTGCTCGGCTAACTTCGACTAGTGCATGGCTAGATTGTCCAAAAGATAAACTAACTAAAAAATTAGTTAATAATCATTAATTTAATAAAGTTTCCCTTTTGTGTCAACTACTAACTAATTTTTTAGTTAAGATATTTTCGTTAAATTGATGGAGTACTGTGGGTCGTTCAACACAATCAAAACTTTCAGATAAAAAACCTCGCCAGGTGCGGGATGCAGAGGCGACGAAAAAGCAGATTCTCGATGCGGCAGAAGCGGAGTTTGCGAGAAATGGGCTGAGTGGGGCGCGGACAGAGGCGATCGCCAAAGGTGCAGGTGTTACCACAGCAATGATTTACTACTACTTCCAGAGCAAGGAAGGACTATATCAAGCTGTGCTGCAACGCCCAGCAGTGGAAATGCACGAAGGGTTTGAGCAGTTAAATCTCGATAAGTTGCCGCCAGAGGAGGCTTTGAAACTGCTTGTAAAAGAAGCGATCGCCTACGAAGCAGCCCACCCACACCGAGGGATGCTTTGGTTCCAAGAAGCCAACCAAAATCAGGGAAAGTATTTTAAACAGGGGAATTGGCAAGAAAATTTTGCCTATCTCATCAAAATTTTAGAACGCGGTATGGCAGAGGGTTGTTTTCGTCAACTCGATCCATTTCTCACCACCCTGCATATTATTGGCGTTTGTAATTTATATTTCAACGCTTACGAAAACATCAAGCATACTAGACCAGATTTGGAACTGCTGAGTCCAGAAATGATTGAACAGCATACCCAAGCAGCAGTTAACTTTATCTTGGCTGCTGTGCGAGGTAGTGAGAATTAATCTGAATTACGAATTCCGGACGCTACTAACCTTCAACTTAGGATAAGCAATGCGCTTGTGATTAAATTGCTGCCAAACATCCACAAATATCTGGGCAATTTGTGACATTTCTTCCCGTGTTAATCCGGAATTTACGAGTTGATTGTCTTGCCATCTGGCACGCAAAATGTTGTTCAGCATTGTTAAAGCTTGTTCGATAGAGACATCTTTGGGCGATCGCTCTTTTTCTGCCTCACCAGACTTTGCGCCTACCTTGCTTCCCTTTAGGGGTACAGGACGTTTGGCTGATGCTTCGAGCGATCGCAGCGCGGCTTCGCAAGCATCCGCCAACATTACAATTCCTGTTTCCCGTGACTGGGGAATTGGCCCGTCATAGCGAAAATCTGCTTCGTTTACCGTTAAACTTGCATCTTCTTGAGCCATTTGCTGGGCTTGGTGATAAAAATAAGCAATCAGCATTGTTCCCTGATGTTCTGGAATGAAGGCTTGAATTGCTGTGGGCAAAAGGTGTTTACGCGCCATCACCAAACCTTCACTTACGTGCTTTTTGATAATTTCTGCACTCTTCCAAGGATCTTTAATTTCTGTATCGTGTTTATTCGGCCCCCCCATTTGATTTTCAATAAATCCCAGGGGGTCGTGCATTTTTCCAATATCATGGTATAGTGCACCAGCCCTGACTAATTCAACATTACATCCTAATTGTTTGGCAGCAGCTTCAGCCAGGGTAGCCACAAACAGGGTATGTTGAAAAGTTCCGGGAGTTTCAGTAGCGAGTCTTTTCAATAAGGGACGGTTCGGGTTCGCCAACTCTGCTAGGCGGATGGGAGTGACTAAATCAAAAAATCTTTCTAGATAAGGACTCAAACCTAAAGCGATGACACTCCAAACAAAGCCAGATGAAGCAAATAACCCTGCTTCTCGGAGGACAATATACCAAGTTGAACCAAATACTTGGCCACTCAAGACTTTCACAATCAGGTAAATACCGCCTTGAGTCAAAGCGATGGCCACACCCAATAGAGCCAATTCCTCACGCGATCGCAATCTTTGGGCGATGCAACTACCTAATATTCCTCCGCCTACACCAGCTAAAAGCGCAGCTTTGCTCATATCCAAGCCGATCGCTAATATTGGCGATAGTAGTCCCACAACTGTCAACCCCAAAGTCGGGCCGTAGAAACTTCCCAACAATAAACCAAGGGCACTCCAGGTAGTGTAGGGCAATCCCATGACGATTACTCCTGGTACACTCAGGGTGAGGAGTAACACCAATAGGCGATCGCGTTGTCGCAATTGGCAATCAATATGTCGTTCTATCCAGACAAAAATGCCAATGGCGACAGTAATAATGCATCCTAACTTCACTAATTCCACCCACTTAATCTGGCGGCGAATCAGGTGATAATGTTGCAATACTTCAAAATCCCATGCACTAATCTGCTCTCCTTGTTTGACGATCGCCTCACCACGCTGCACATTCACCATCACAGGTGACACCCCAGCAGCAGCTTTTTGAGCTTTTTCTTTGGTTTTTTCTTCATCTTTTTGCAGATTTGGCTGAAGTACAGCTAATAAGACTTTGCTTGCTAAAGGTTCGGCGTCTTTTGGTACAAAGGTCTGGATTTGTAAGCTGACCGCATCTTGTAAAATATTTTGTGGCAATCCTTGGGGTATGCCTTGAGTGAGAATCCGCTCTGCACTCTGATGCATTCCCAATTGTGTATTTTCCCACTCCATATCCGACAAGTCTAACAGCAGAGATTCCTCATATATTGTTTCTGGACTAAGACTCTCTAACTGTAAAAGTTTGGCAGTAGCTTGAGTGTATTTTTGGCGTGCTTGAGAAATTTGGGCAATTAGTGAGGAAAAGCTTTTCTCAGAATTTGTCAGTTGGTAAGCTTCTAGTTCTTTTATTGCTTGAGTAAAGTCAATATTTTGAGAAAAATCACCAGGCTTTGTCTCATCTGACTCGACTTCGGTATTCTGGGAATTATATTTGGCTGGTACTTGATTAGGTGCAGCTATAGATAATGGACGGAATGAAACGGTGCTTCGTCCTGTTATTTTTTGGTGCTGGTTTCGATGATTTTCTAGAGCCGCTACCACTGCTTGCCATTCTGGGTTAGAGCAAGAACGAACGTAACGCTGGCTAGATCGAGACAAAACTGTAGTATCAAAAAAAGGAAACGTTCCTGCAATGGTCCGGATTTCATTACCATCATCGAGAAGTTGTTGTAAATCTTCATCAATTTTTTGATTGATTTCTGCATCAATCATCAATACTGGTATAAAACCTTTGCTGGCGGCTTTGCGTTCAGCGTCTGTTTTTTTCTTATCTTCAATACTATCTGTATAAGGCGCTCTAATTGTTTGTGGTGCGGGATTGCCTATTTGTATTTGAGTTTGATTGTATAACCTATTACCAATTACCCCTGTGAGAGAGACTATAGCGATCGCTAAAATGAGGAAGCAACGCTTTCTATGTATCCAGTTGCAACCAACTGTATAAATAGTACTTTGGGTTGTGCCTGAATTGGCCATTAACTTTAGCGCTCTTTCTTGTTTTTGGTGTTCGCTTTTGCCATTGCTTTTTGAGACAAACAAGATTACATTTCTGAAGACAGATCTTACAAGTTCTCTTCTATAGCTTGTGCCTTTAAGTAGCTTTCCCTTACGGCGTAGTAATCTATACCATCGTCGCCAGTAAGACAATTGCTGGGTCAAGAAGTGCAAAAATGGCTCAGTCGTTTTCATTATCTCTGCCTGCAATTGCTGACTTTGATAAGTTAGTGTTCATTGATTTTTCCAGGATGGTTAAAATCTACCCTTGGGGAAGGCTACGCGAACAAAGGGGCTAGACAACCAGCATTTAACGTTGCAACTACGGTTGCGGAAGTTAGCTACAGAATCAAGTCGAGGGTTTGCTGAAAAATATTAGTATAGGATACTTTTAATATTGTAATTTTGGCATCCGCACTGTCGTTTACTCAAAAGAGCATTAACGCAACTTAATAACACGAGGAGCTGCGTAAACTGAAAGCAAAGCTACCCTAGAAAGGGCACATCCCTCCTGTGTTAACTCCTTAGGATCTAGGGGAACGTTATCATACAATCCCGACCACACAGCCACAAGTGCATCGGCCAATTCTAACATTTCGTCAAAGCTTGTTAGTTCGGATGCTGGAGAATCCTTTTCCAGAAGCAAGACTCGCCAATTTAGAGGAATTCCTGCTGTAGTGTTATGTGCGCCTGATAAAGCAGCTGTAATTGCACCTGTAGAGTGTGCCATTAAATTGGTAGCATCTTGCAGTTTGGAATCACCCTTTTTCGTAGCTCGCAAAACTGCAAGGCGAAAGTCTTCTAATGTACTCACAAAGCAGTAAAATGCCATCGCAATAGTGTTACTGAGGTTTTCTTTACCAGCAAACTCAGCTTGTACCCTTTCTAATCCAGCCCCTTGTGCTAATAAATCCTGAATTCTTAATAATTTTTTCGGTATTGATGTCGGCGTTTCTTGAAGAAAGGAAATTGTTTGGGGAATCAGGGTTAGGGGGTCGAGTTTCTCATTCAAAGCTAGAGCGATCGCATACCCTACTGCTAATGTTCCATCCCTGACTACTGGGTCATCATCCCAGATTTTTAGGACGCGTAGCAAGTTTTTTCGTAGCTTAATTGGATTTTCGTGAAAAAAAAGTGCCACTGGTAGTGTGGCAATAATCATGTCAGTTGGAGCTAAATGAAGAGAAGCTTGTTGCTGACGTGCTATCCAATCGTCTAAATCTAATCTACCCAAGCTAATTAAACTCTGGATACCGAGAATTGCCATTCTGCCAAAATCAGGGTAATTTTGAGGCTGTATTCCACCAGAGGTTAAACTTCCTCCCAGGAATGCTCCCAATAAAGTACCTCTAAACCGACTGATAAGAGAGTAACGCATATAATTTTGGATTTTGGTCGCGCTTTTGCTGCGCTTCCAACACAAGTTAGATTTTAGATCGCAGAATTTTATCTCAAGTCTAAAACCTATGACTGACTCATCCTCGATCCCTTTCTTAAATGATGCACTAGTGCCTGTAAGCCCAACAAATAACTTTGAGAGCCGAAACCACTTATTTGCCCGATGGCTATTGGGGCGATGTACGAATGATGGCGGAAATCTTCTCGGCGGTAAATATTACTCAGATGTACTTCTACTGTAGGTAGATTAACACCAGCGATCGCATCTCGCAATGCCACACTTGTATGGGTATATGCCCCTGCATTAATTAAGATTCCTTGATGTTGCCCCAATGCTCCATGAATAGCATCCACTAAAATTCCTTCATGATTTGACTGCAAGGGAAAAACTTTCGCCTGTAATTTTAGTCCTTCCTCTTCTAACAGGCGGTTAATTTCTGCTAATGTCAACGAGCCATAAATTCCAGGTTCTCGCTGTCCTAGCAAATTTAAGTTTGGCCCGTGCAGTGCCAGAATACTTAAGGGTTCTAAGGTCGAATTTAGCACTTTCGGGGCTACTAGCGACGGCGTGAGCGATCGTTCACAGGAATCGGAATCAGTTCCGGTTCCGGCTCAGCCTCTGGCCCTAAAAGGCTCTCAATTAGCTTGCGTGCTAATTCCTTAAGCTTTTCTAGCACCTTTTCTATATAGTCCATGAACTGACCGCTCCTGAGATACTACCTCAATTTTGATTAACCAAGTACGCAGGGAATCGCGTATTTTTGCACCTCTAGCTTTTAACGTAGCTCATACTGAATCCCGTTTTTGGGACATCAGCCACTTCTAAAATTTAGGGTTGTGTTTTCCCATACTTTTTAGAGTATCACACTTGCAACCTAGAGAACTGCATCCTACCAAGGATGGGTATCTAGGGTCAAGAGTCAAGGGGATCTGGTAATTTATCGAGCTAAAATCTGGCGGGGAGACGCAAAAACGCAATAGCAGGGAGAATTTTCAACTTTGCAATGTTGCCTCCGTAGATTATCCAAAATCTTAAATCCAAAATTCTTAACCTTCTGCTGCTTTTTTCTTCGTCGCTGTCGTCGATGACTTCGCAGTTGACTTAGAGGCAGTTGACTTAGATTTAGAAGTTGTAGATTTAGTGGTTTTGCGAGTGGATTTTGCTGTGGAAGCTTTAGCTGCCAACAATTCCAAGGCCGTAGCTAGTGTTATATTTTCTACCGATTCACCCTCTGGGATACTAGCATTAGTTTTGCCGTGCTTGATGTAAGGGCCATAGGGGCCATCGTAGATATTGACTGGTTCCTCGTCTTCTGGATGTATACCCAATTCACGTAAAGCTGCCTTGGACTTGCTGTTGGTGGAACTGCGTCCCTTTTTTGGCTCTGATAGCAATTCCAAAGCACGTTCTAGGGTAATTGTCAATACATTATCAGCAGCTTTGAGGGAGCGGTAATCTTTTCCTTCCTTACCCTGGTCGTGAACGATATAGGGGCCAAAGCGTCCCAAACTTGCTTGGATTTTGCTACCAGTGACTGGATGAGTTCCTAATGTCCGGGGTAACGCCAACAGACCAACAGCCATTTCCAGGGTAACGTTTTCTGGGGTGATGCCTTTGGGTAGAGAGGCTTGTTTCGGTTTGGGGTTTTCTTCGGACTTGTCACCTAATTGGACATAAGGACCATAGGCGCCAATTTTCACATAAATTGGTTCGCCAGTTTCGGGATGGCGTCCTACCTGGTCAGGGCCTGTGGTTTTTTGCCGCAATAACACTTCTACCTGTTTGGGGTCGAGGTCAGCTGGCGTCAAGTCTTTAGGAATTGAGGCGGTGACAACACCGTCACCATTTTCAACTTCAATGTAAGGGCCATATTTACCAATACGGACTTTGGCTGCCAAATTTTCCAGTTCTACAGTTCTGGCTTTGGTGGCATCAATTTGGCTTTCCTGTTCCTTGACTAAGGTTTCCAGACCTTTGTCTCCCAAATAGAATTGCTGGAGGTAAGGTAGCCATTTAGCTTCACCTGTGGCGATGTCGTCGAGGGTTTGCTCCATTTTTGAGGTAAAGCTGGGATCGACGATATCGGGGAAATGTTTTTCCAGCAAGTCGGTGACGGCGAAAGCAGTGAAGGTGGGTATAAGGGCGTTATTTACCAGTTGGGCATAACCCTTGTCGATGATGGTGCCAATGATGCTGGCATAGGTACTGGGACGACCGATACCTTCGCTTTCTAGGGTTTTTACTAAAGTCGCTTCCGTGTACCTAGCGGGGGGTTGAGTTTCGTGACCAACTGCTTCGAGTTCGGTACAATTGGGGCGATCGCCTACTTTGAGACTAGGTAAAATTACTTCTTGGTCTTCCAGCGCTGCTTCTGGGTCATCTGAACCTTCAACGTAAGCGCGTAAATATCCCGGAAATTCAATGCGCTTGCCAGAAGAACGAAAACCAGCGTCTTCGACTTGCAGTTGTACGGAAATTTGGGTTTGCCGAGAGTCAGCCATTTGGCAAGCCACAGTACGTTTCCAAATCAAATCGTAGACAGCAAGTTCCCGACCGCCCAAACCTGTTTCTTGGGGCGTGCGGAAAGTACTACCTGCTGGACGAATTGCTTCGTGCGCCTCTTGTGCGCCTTTGGATTTGGTGGTGTATTGTCGGGGTTGGGGGCTGAGATATTGTTGACCGTAGAGTTTTTCTACACAACTTCTAGCAGCTGCGATCGCCTGATCTGACAAATGCACCGAATCTGTCCGCATATAGGTAATATACCCCTGTTCGTACAAATTCTGGGCAATTCGCATCGTATCGCGGGCTGAAAGGCGCAGTTTCCGGTTAGATTCTTGTTGCAGCGTTGAGGTAGTAAACGGTGGTGCGGGTTTGCGCGTCACTGGACGTTCTTCAATGTCGGTGACATTCCAAGTTTTTCCAGTCAGGCGTTCCTTGAGTGCTACAGCTTGTTCTTCGTTGAGCAACAAGACATTGCGACCTGCGACAATTTGTCCAGTTGCAGCGTCAAAATCGCCGCCATTCGCTATTTTGGTTCCTCCCAGCGCCACTAACTGGGCAGCAAAGGAAGTTTTGTCCTTTTCTAAACTAGCCTTCAAATCCCAGTAAGTACCTTCGTGGAAAGCGCGGCGCTGGCGTTCCTTAGTGACCAAAAGTCGTACCGCTACAGACTGCACCCGCCCAGCAGATAATCCCCAGGCGATTTTTTTCCATAGCAGCGGAGACAAAGTATAACCCACCAATCGGTCTAAAATCCGTCGCGTTTCTTGGGCGCGAACCAACTGCTCATCGATATTGCGGCAGTTCTTCAACGCTTTTTTGATCGCATCTTGGGTAATTTCGTGAAACACCATCCGCTTAGTTGGGACTTTCGGCTTTAGCAATTGGTATAAATGCCAACTAATGCTTTCACCTTCCCGGTCTTCATCCGTTGCCAGAATCAGTTCATCTACATCCTTGAGCGCATCTTTGAGCTGGGTGACAATTTTCTTTTTGTCTTTCGGGACAACATATACCGGTTCAAAGTCGGCGTCCACATTTACCCCTAACTGCGCCCATTTTTCTCCTTTTACGGCCGCGGGAATTTCACTAGCCGACTGCGGTAAGTCACGCACATGACCCATAGACGCCTCTACCTTATAGCCTGATGGCAAGTAGTTACGAATGGTACGAGCTTTGGTTGGAGATTCGACGATGACGAGAGTTGACATGGAAATTTCAAAAAAAAGAATAGCTGCTAAGCTAAACAGTCAAATTGAGGTAATTTTTGCAAATTGTCAAGATAAAACGTCACGCTTAGGGCGGTGATTTAATCCTCACACAAACTGCCTGCTTGGGAGAAAATCCGCCCTAAGTTAAGGCGTAGTCCTTCCCAGAGTATAAGAGAGGCGAAAGCTGGATGTGAATTTCCAGCTATTTCAATCTTTAACTTATCTAGCGCATAATTGGCGAGTACAGTTTTGAAAATACTCCGCAAGTGGAATAAGGAAGTAGGAAGACTTGTACTGAGCAAAGCCGAAGTATGGAGATACCCAGGGACGCGCAAAGGTGCAGAATAACTAATGCCCCATAACCAAAGGTGGTGCCAAAATTAAATCAAACTTGAGAGCAAAAGTGAAGTGCGTTTATACCTATGCCAGAAAAGCAAAACTATGCGACCAATTCGTCAAGGTGATGTCATTTTATTGCTTGTGGAGCAGGTTGAAGGATAAAAAATACCTTACTTAACTTTGGCAAAAGGCGGAGCTACAGGTCATAAACATCGGATTACTGAGGGGAATGCAGAATTATCCGATAAAGATAGCACGCTCTATTTGCGTGTATTTTCAGAGTCAGCATTGTTAGCTATTCGTTGACGTTATCCCCATCTGGTACAGCACAACCACAAGCTGTCTTTAAACCAGAAGAGATACAGACTGGAGTTGCGATCGCCAACAAAGTTTACGTTAATGGACTACTAGTTGAAGAAGAAACAGAAGTTATTAATGACCTGGAATAAATAATTGTATCAATTTATTTAGTGAAATTATTAAATTTTTCGGAAGTATTTTGAGTGCTGAAGTTTGGGTATTGCTGGAATCCTAAGTATTATTGATAATCAAAAAATTATCTTGAGGTATCTATAATAATCACTTAGTCAACACAAAAACATCTGTTTGTAAGGGCGATCGCTTAAAGCCACAATCATTGTTTAGCAAAAGCCAAGTCACTTTCAATTAACTTCGCACCTGTTAGATTAGCCCCGCTCAAATTACAGAGGTGAAAATTTGCCCCTCTTAAATCTGCTAGTGCTAAATTAGCTCCTGTTAAATCTGCACCAGTTAGATTAACTTCAGTTAAGTTAGCGCTGCTTAGATTAGCTCCTCTGAGTGAAGCTTGTTGTAAGTCTGCCTGACTTAGGTTTGTCCTCATTAGGTATGCCTTATTTAAGTCAGTTCCACTTAAATTAGCTTGACTGAGGTCTGCCGCTGTTAAATCAGCTTTACTGAGATTAGCTTGACTTAAATCTACCCAACTTAACTTTGCATAACTTAGGTTAATTTCACTCAGTTTCACCGATGTAAGTACTGCACACCTCAAATTAGCATTAACAAAATATCTTTCTCCTATTGCATAACGGCGTAAAATTTCATCAGTTGTTAGTCTGTGTAAAACAGCTTTTGAAGCGCCTTGATAACACCATGTAGCTTCTAAGAGTTTAGCAGCAGTGTTAACAGCTACCTCATCACATGTAGTCACAATCACGCCATTGCAGCCATCCCACTGAGCGTTAAGCATAAGGGCAATGTCACTAGCGGCAGCAATTGAATCAAATAGTAAAACAGAGCTTTTTTGCGGTTTTAACCAGTTCTTTAAAACAGTCGAGATAATATTTTTCATATCTAAAACCTGGGTGCTAGTTTGTGACAGAGCGCTGCACAAAGACACAATGATGCAGCCGATGTACAGCACACAGTCACAAAATATTTCAATCAGCTTAAGTAGAAATGTCTGCTAGAACTAAGTTCTATGCAACTCTATCAGAACGTTCTATTTGCTGGCGAATGGTATCAATAGAAGCATTAATACCAGCCAGCTTGGACTCTAAATCATCTCGCATCCAAATCAAGAATTTTAATTTCCGTTCTAAGCTAGCTTTGTGCGAAATGGGTTCGCTTCCATAACAGGTATTACCCCAAAAAGGAAACATAATTTACCTCTGTATTTAGCTTTTGTAAGAGTGCAATATAATATCGCACCATTATATTTTGACTAATAAAAATCAGACTGGTGTGTGTGACAACCGACCATTTTTGTACGGGCTTAACGAATGCTTGATAAACCAACTACTGTCAAATGCTTATTTTGTCGCAGGTAGGGTATCAACTCGCTGGTTGAGTTCTCGAATTTGTTGGTTTAATTCCCTCTGTCGTTTGAGCAAAATTTCCAAATCTTGCTTCGTTGCTAAATCAGCCCTAGCCGGAATAACTTGATTTAGCTGATTTAGGCATCTATTCAAGCCAGCTGCAAATTCATAGCGCGTAACTGGGCGTGAACCGCCATATGTGTCATCGGGATACCCAGATAAGCAACCTGTCTGGGGAACTGTGTTGCGCCCGTCGCTTGGTGTTTGTGACAAAGTTTTTGATGGATAGAAAATAATTGTTGCCAGTGCCAAGGTCGTTGTAAGGGTGGCAAATGGAAGCAAGCCAATTGATGACATCTTAAACATTGGTCGCAGCTACAAGGCATTTACTCTTTCACCTTATCAAATTAATATTTGGCTTTCAAACTTTAGCTTAATTCTTAAAATAGAGGCGCACAGGTAATGATAAATGCCTATGCAGCAATTACAAGCAATGGATTTATCAGCCTTTAGTATTAGACGTACTAGAAGGTTTTTATCAATTTATTGTCCATTGGAATTAGGATATTTCATCATTAGAAGTAAAAACAATTCATTCTTATGGGTATTCAGAATTGGTTCTGGTGGGAGAGTGAATATCGATGTTGGGATTGTTATTGTGTATTTGTCAGTGAAAAACGTTTATCAAGTAAACAACAATGAATATTCTTGCTTGGATTGTTTTAGGTTTAATTGCTGGTGCTATTGCGAAGGCCATCTATCCTGGTCATCAAGGCGGCGGAATCTTAGGAACAATATTATTAGGAATTATTGGTGCTTTCGTTGGTGGCAGTCTGGGCGTATTCTTCAGTACAGGAACCTTGGCTCTAGCGGCTCCAACTCTCAGCTTAACCGGGGTTTTAGTAGCAGTTCTTGGTGCGATTGTCGCAGTTTTCTTGTGGAACTTGCTAACTCGCCGTAGTGCAGTCTAAGGAATTAAATTGTAATTAATTAATAGTAAAAATCAGGGAATTGATAGCAGGTAACAGGTAAGAGGTAATAACCTTAAAAGTCTGTTAGTGTCGGCGTTACGTATCACTTATGTCCTAATCTAGCTGGCGACTGCTATAACTATATTTTCTCCCTGAATTAAATTAAAAGAGTAGCGCTTACCTCTAGTTGAGTAAGCGCTATTATTATTTTGAGAAATTGATTGTCTTAGGATATTGATGGCTGGTTTTTCGATCCAGTAATATAGCAGGAGGCAGGAGATAGAAGGCAGGAGGTAAAAGTCTTACTATGTCTGGCATTCAAGTTTTTAAAATGTCCTAACCTATGTAACTACCGCTATATATCGCTGTGAAGGTAAATTTTTCGATATGAACTTTGATATCGGAGTTTAATAAATTGTTACTTACGTTTGACTGGGATTCCCCAAATCTTGATTTTTTGATCGAATCCACCACTGGCTAATATTCGCCCATTTGGGCTAAAAGCGATCGCACTTACCCAGTCTGTATGTCCACTTAATGTATTTATTAACTCACCTGAAGTGAGATTCCACAACTTAATGCCATCTCTGCCAGCACTAGCAAGGGTTTGTCCGTCTGGGTTAATGGCGATCGCGTTTACCCAATTATTATGTCCTGTAAGGGTGCGGAATAATTCTCCAGTATTAACATTCCACACTTTAATGGTGCGATCGCGGCTAGCACTAACTAATGTTTGTCCGTCCGGTGTAAAGGCCACGGCAGTCACAGAATTAGTATGAGCTACTGATTCACTGATTAATTTACCACTACTCAAACTCCATAGCTTAATCACACCTTTATCGTCGCCACTAGCCAAAGTTTGCCCATCAGGACTAATAGCCACCGTATAAATCAAATTGTTAAAGCGTACTAAACTACCAAGGGGGCGCTGCTGTAACAAATCCCACAAGCGAATCCCATCTAAAGCGCCACTAATTAAAACTTTACTATCTGGAGATACGGCTAAAGATAATACGTTACTGGTATGTCCGACAAAAGAACGGCTAAAGCTAAATTTAAAATTTTTCAGATTCCAGAGGTTAATCGTGTTGTCAGTACTACAGCTAACGAGAGTTCGACCATCTGGCGACATTACTAAAGATTCGACGGCAGTTTTGTGTGCTTTGCTAACATTCCCCAACTTTTTGCCGTTTGCTGGATTCCAAAGGCGAATTATACCTTCGTTTTCCGCACCTCCACTGATGAGAATTCTGTTATCTGGAGTAAAGGCTAGAGATTTAACAGTTCCGGTATGTCCTTTGAGGGTGTAAAGTAGCTGGAAATTTGCAAAGTTACTTGTAGTTTCGGAGTTTGGTGCAAATTCAATGGCAGCATCGGCCTGATGATTATAAAACCCTTCCCAAGTCGTTACTGGAAGGGCAACAGCCACCATAAATCCCAGGATAATATACCAACGCCGGGAATTACCCCCACCTCTTCCCTCACTCCTCACTATTTTTCCTCACTTTTTGTGATAGGTATAAAAAAACATATACAAACAAATTTTCTAGAGTTATGAATTATCACCCATAACTCTTGGAAAGACTTGGGTTAATTGCGTCTCTCTCAAGACGCGATTAATCGCGTTTCTACTTAGTATTCCCTAAAGAGGTGGTTTTTTCTTAGAAACACTTAGCATTGGTAAAGGTGGACTAGAGGAACGAGAGGGTAAGTAATGTTGTACTATAGGCTCCTCTGGTAGAGGACGACGCTGCTGGATACGCCACAACTTTAAGCCTAGCGCTATCCCCGCCGTTCCCAAACCAAAAGCAAACAACGACCAGCTATCATCCAATCCGCCAATCAGGGCATCTACCAGTCCCATCGTAATCAATATAGTGATTAGTGGTTCTTTGCGGTAGGTTGATTTCAAAAAACGAGGTAATACAGCATTCATCACAGGTTGATTGGTTCCAGTTCACCTTTTGTGTATATTATTGACCAAGAATACCTCACCCATATTTTGCCTTTTTCATCGAAGGCATAAACTAATTAAATTATGACTTTCTTGAGTAGGGGAGGAGTCTACTCATTAAGCTTCTTACATGTGCTAGTCGCAAGTTTCAGATATTGCAGTCAGTAATAGGTTTTTGGATTCCTCTCTTGGTTACATTCTACGGCAACAATTTACAAATAAATCTAATAAAAGTATTGAGGGCGAGGTGTTTCGCTATCAATCTTGAAAGTCAAAACCAACTGGTTATTCCAGCTGGTTGAAACTCCTCTAAATACTAGCTTACAATTTGTGTGCTTGTTGGTGGGACTACTTCACACACCCCTTGTATATAGAGACGTTGCAATGCAATGTCTCTACGGTTAAAAGTTGTGTGCTTTTTGGTGGCACTACTTCAAACCCAGCCATGATAGCACCCCTTGATTGGTGACGTATTCAATCACCAACATCAAGGCAAAGCCAATCATTGCAGCTCGACCATTCAACCGCTCAGCATATTCGTTAAAGCCAAATTTCGGCTCTTCTAGTTTAGGTGTAATTGTCGGTTGTGGTTGTGTCATTTTTTAGAAACCTCTTTTCGGCAAACGGGACTTAATATCAGACTTGATGGTATTGGTTGGGTAAGGAGTAATGCCATATCCGGTTGAAGATTTGTCATTAGAATTGATACAGGGACGCTTTGACGCAAAGATGTACAGAGATTTTAATGATAGTGATTCCCCGGACTTGGCATCAAAGGTAAAGGAATTAAGTTTTTCCTTAGCCTTTAGCTTATTTTGGCAGTTGACGGGCGATCGCAATGCTTAAATGCCAAGATTAGGTGACAATTCAGCCAGAGCTTCCTAGAAGGGAGCTTGCAACCGCCTTTTTAACAAATTGTTATTATTCTTTATATATTGTATAAATACTGAAGCAATAGTCAAGAGTAAGAGTTTGCAACCATTTCGATTAAATTGACAGCCTCAAGACTGAGAATCGCTATTTCTAATACAGCTATCTCCAATAGATCGGTAGCAAGCTTGAGATTGGCAGGCTACAGTTAAACAAAAAAATTATCAGAGGCGATATATGGAAATCGGTGTTCCGAAGGAAACTAAAGATCAAGAATTTCGGGTAGGTTTGAGTCCTTCTAGCGTGCGGGTGCTGCAAGAAAATGGTCATAGTATCTTCGTCCAGACACAAGCAGGTGATGGTGCTGGATTTACAGATGATGACTACATAAGTGCTGGAGCAGAGATTGTCCCCACAGCAGAAGCAGCTTGGAACCGGGAATTGGTTGTAAAAGTCAAAGAGCCATTAAAATCTGAGTATAATTTTTTGCAAAAAGGGCAAGTATTATTTACTTATTTACATTTAGCAGCCGATCGCCAATTAACAGAGCATTTAATTGATTGTGGCACTTGTGCGATCGCCTACGAAACTGTAGAACAACCAGGGGCTAACAGACTACCTCTGCTGACTCCCATGAGCGTGATTGCCGGTCGGCTTGCAGTACAATTTGGGGCGAGATTTCTAGAACGTCAGCAAGGCGGTAGAGGTGTGCTTTTGGGTGGTGTACCTGGAGTCAAACCAGGTAAAGTCGTAATTCTTGGTGGCGGTGTCGTCGGCACAGAAGCAGCTAAAATTGCCGTGGGGATGGGTGCTAGCGTCCAGATTTTAGACGTGAGTGTCGAGCGGTTATCTTACCTAGAAACTTTATTTGGCTCTAGAGTCGAATTCCTTTACAGCAACTCGGCTCATATTGAAGCCGCAGTTAAAGAAGCCGACTTACTCATCGGTGCAGTTTTAGTTCTGGGGCGTAGAGCGCCAACCTTAGTATCCCGCGAATTAGTCAAACAAATGCATCCCGGTTCGGTAATAGTTGATGTCGCTGTTGACCAAGGCGGTTGTGTGGAAACCTTACATGCTACATCTCACACAAATCCAGTTTACATCGAAGAAGGTGTGGTGCATTATGGCGTTCCCAATATGCCAGGAGCCGTACCTTGGACAGCAACTCAGGCACTTAATAACAGTACATTACCTTATGTTGTCCAGTTAGCGAATTTGGGAATTAAGGCATTGGAAGTTAACCCAGCCTTAGCTAAAGGTGTGAATGTGCAGAATCATAAATTAGTGCATCATGCTGTGCAAGAGGTTTTTCCTGATTTGGTAAGTTAGACCTTGCACAGGCGAGGGTTAGAAGCTGTGCAAGCGGTAGGCGATCGCCTATCCTAATGGTGGTAATCTTCATCAATTAGACTAATTTCGTTACCAAATGCGCGGATGGGCAGCTGTAGAAAATCAAACGAAGCAAAAAATGGCTGCATCTTAATGTGTACAAGGTTTTGAGGACTATACGACTTGTGAACCATCCGCGCACCTTATGGAGACTGAGTTTCAGGGATTTGCATCTGGTCTTATTACTATCTCCTGTGTTATGATTTTCTCATTCGCGCTACTGCACCTTGAAAACCAAATACAGCAAGCCTTTCAGATGCCATTGCAATTAACTAAACTCCCTATTAGGGATTGAAACCCGAAAATAAAGCTGTTGACACGTGAGCAAAGCTACAAACATCAGTATTACAGGCAGTACAATTAACTAAACTCCCTATTAGGGATTGAAACCCGAAAATAAAGCTGTTGACACAAACGGTAGATTTAATTGCAATTAACTAAACTCCCTATTAGGGATTGAAACTACCTGCGCCCCAACACGTAATTCCCACTCGCGCATTGCAATTAACTAAACTCCCTATTAGGGATTGAAACGAGATTCGCTCAATTCGTAACATTCCCGCTGAGAATTGCAATTAACTAAACTCCCTATTAGGGATTGAAACTGACTAGTGATAGGGCTGGTGATAATGGTATCAATTGCAATTAACTAAACTCCCTATTAGGGATTGAAACCTCTTCGGCTAACTCTTCCTCTATTTCCCAATCAGATTGCAATTAACTAAACTCCCTATTAGGGATTGAAACGTCTCTACTTAGTTCCCCTTTATTTACCCTACGGTTTACATTGCAATTAACTAAACTCCCTATTAGGGATTGAAACAACTGCCCCACAAGCAAAGCTAATGCTGATGGGAATATTGCAATTAACTAAACTCCCTATTAGGGATTGAAACTACTTGCAAGGTCTGTGACTCCGAAAGGGCTAAGATTGCAATTAACTAAACTCCCTATTAGGGATTGAAACAGTGGCGACTTTAGCTCCCGCCTTGATTAATTCAGATTGCAATTAACTAAACTCCCTATTAGGGATTGAAACACAGGGAAAAGCAACAAAATCTTGGTTACGTTGATATTGCAATTAACTAAACTCCCTATTAGGGATTGAAACAAAAAATAAATGTAGGCAAGGCGCTGAAGCTAGGATTGCAATTAACTAAACTCCCTATTAGGGATTGAAACTCGGCGTGCTTGCCCTCTAAAATCACCACCTTATCTCCCACATTGCAATTAACTAAACTCCCTATTAGGGATTGAAACAGCTGAGAATAAGAATCAAACTTTTGTATTTAAATATTGCAATTAACTAAACTCCCTATTAGGGATTGAAATACAATAGTATTCAAAGAATGCAACCAACGACTTAACATCCTTTCAGACATCTTGTTTTGATACCAAGTTTGACATCCCGTCTTTTGACACATACAGCAGTTTGCAACTAAATGAGGTACAGAATCAAGGATTCAGAAATCAAATTATTCTTCTCCCTCCTGCCTCCTGCCTTCTGCCTCATGCCTCAAAACCAGTGACTTTGTACCTCATACAAAACAAAACTGCTGTATCACTAGTTCACTCAGAATGTAAAAAAGTTTCCCTACCTATAGAGAGATGTTTTTATTGAATAAAGTTGACTCAAAAAATACAGATAAATAGTGTCGATCGCTCACCATGAAAATCAAGCTTTTGAAAATAGCGTAGGCGTTCCCGTAGCGTTCTGTAGAAAAGCCCGTCGCAGACATTGGCACTACAGCAACGCAAAAATAAAATTCAAAAATACATATAATGCAAACTTTTGAACCATTCCCAATGGTAGATTTATTTCCACTATGATGTAATAATATATCATTTAATAATTCTCAACAATGAATATTCAATAGTTAAGAATTAAAATTGTGTGGCTTGAGAATTTGCATGTCAAAATGATTTTTGACTATTGAATGTAGACTAAGACGAACAAATTACAGGGAATTTCAATAGAGGAATACAAGCATGGAATTTTTATCAGATTCCGTAGTGCTATCACGGATGCAATTTGCGCTGACTGCGATATTCCATATGCTTTGGCCTGTCCTGACTACAGGGATGGGAATTTATCTGGTTATCGTTGAGGGACTATGGTTAAAGACTCGTAATCCAGACTACTATCTCCATGCCCGCTTTTGGTCTAAGTTCTATCTGTTGAATTTTGGGATTGGTGTTGCAACGGGTATCCCGATGGAATTCCAGTTTGGCACTAATTGGGCACCGTTTTCGGAAGCGGCCGGCAATTTTTTTGGTAGTGTTATCGGCTTTGAAGCTTCCTGGGCATTCATGCTGGAAGCTGCTTTTTTAGGTATTATGTTATTCGGCTGGGAACGTGTTAATCCCGCTATTCACTATCTTTCAACAATTTTAGTTGCCGTTGGTGCTAATCTATCAACCGTATGGATTTTGACAGCAAATTCTTGGATGCAAACACCGGCAGGTGGGGAATTAGTTAATGGCAAGTTTATTGTCCATGATTATTTTCAAGCTATTTTAAATCCCTTCATGCTTAATAGTGTGCTGCATATGTTCTTTGCCACACTAGAAACTTCGTTGTTTGTGATTGGTGGAATTAGTGCTTGGTATATTCTCAAACAGCGCCATGCAGCTTTCTTTTCGCAGTCATTGAAGATTGCTTTAGCAGCCGCGATCGCAGTTGCCCCATTACAAATATACATCGGGCATTTGAGCGGCGAACAAGTCTATCACTATCAGCCTACAAAACTTGCAGCAATGGAAGCACAATGGGAATCTTCACCTGCGGGACAGCCCGCAGATTGGAGTCTTGTGGCGATACCCAATGAAAAAGCCCAGAAAAATGATTGGGAAATCACCGTCCCCAATGCACTAGGATACATTCTCGAATTCAAAAAGAATCTTTCTGAACCACTGCGCGGTTTGAAAGAATGGAAACCAGAAGATCGTCCTCATTTAGTCGGTTTGATTTACTATGCTTTCCGCACAATGATTGCCATTGGGTTCTTCTTCGCTGGATTAATGTTATTAAGTACTCTGCAATGGTTACGCGGTAAACTCTCAGCAGAAAACATTACTCAACAGCGTTGGTTAATGGGGGCTTGGATATTGGCAGCTCCTTTAGGATACATTGCTGTAGAATCAGGCTGGATTGTGCGCTGTGTTGGAAGACAACCGTGGACGCTATACGGCCAAATTCGCACAGTTGATGCCGCTTCTCATCTACCTGCAAGTAATATCTTAATTTCACTAACTGCCTTTGCCACAGTGTACAGCCTTTTATTTATCGCAGTTTTGTACTTCGGTAGCCGCATTCTCCGCAGAGGCCCAAATCTCGACTTACCAATTCCAGGTATGGAAATCACTAAACCCGCAGTAGATACTACCCCTGGCGAGTTTGTTCCAGATGAACGCCCCGTTGAAGCACAACAGTGAAAATGGGGCATGGGGCATTGGGCATTGGGCAGGGAAAAGGAATAAATTTAATCTTTCCCTTTTTCCCCCTACCCCTTTCCCCTTGTCCTCTTCCTATGCCCCATGCCCAATGCCCTTATTTAATACGAGATTTTATGGAGACGCTAGAGTATTTTCTGCCGCAAGTATGGTTTGTAATTTTAGCTCTTTTTCTATTCCTTTATGTAATGCTAGATGGATTTGATTTAGGGGTGGGGATATTATCTCTTACCTCCTCAGATGAAGAACGTCGAAGCATTTTGATGACTAGTTTAAGCAATATTTGGGATGCTAATGAAACTTGGCTAGTTCTAATGGCAGGAGGTCTTTTTGGTGCATTTCCTTTAGCTTACGCCACAATTTTAAATGCCTTATATATCCCGATTTTTTTAATGGTGTTTGGGTTTATCTTTCGTGGTGTAGCGTTTGAATTTAGAGAATTAGCAAACCGCAAATTGTTTTGGAATTTCGCTTTTGGCGCTGGAAGTTTTACCGCTGCACTCGGTCAAGGATTTGCCCTTGGTGCTGTGCTGGCGGGTATTCCTGTTGATAATACGGGACACTTTATTGGTAAAACTTGGGACTGGTTAAATATTCCATCAGTGCTGGTAGCTTTAACTTTAATTCAAGGATATGTATTAATTGGTTCAACTTATCTAATTTGGAAAACTACAGGAGAATTGCAGGAAACTCACTATAGAACTGCTAAAATTGCTGCTTGGACAACTTTAATTGGTGCGATTTTCATTACAATTACAACACCAATAATTTACGAAAGTGCTCGATCGCGGTTGTTTCAGCAACCTTTAGTTTATATCTTTGCAGTCATTCCCTTGTTAGGAGTTTGGTTGATTTGGCAACTTTTGAAGAGTCTTGCTCGCAAAGAAGAAAGAGCGCCTTTTGTCTGGACAATTCTGCTGTTTGTGTTGTCGTTTATTGGCTTGGGATTAATTGTCTTTCCGTACATCATTCCTAATAAAATTACTATCTATGAAGCAGCAGCCGACCCCAGTTCGTTGGTGATTATGATTATTTTTATTGGCTTTCTTATCCCCGTAATGCTGTTTTATAACCTTTACCAATACATTGTTTTTCGAGGTAAGGTGACTGGCGATGGGTATGGAAAATAAAGAAATTTTCCTTTTTCAAGTTAACAATTCCTCTACCGCTACACTAAAACCTAATAATACTTTTTGAGTTCTAACTACATCACCAACTTTAAACCCCAAAACTTGATTATCAGTCACGACCAGAACTAACTGACTTTCAGGAAATACTAGCCAAACTTCCTCGCAACCCGACTGCAAATATTCCTGGCCTTTTAAAAATAATTCTTCAGCTAAATCGGTGGGTGAAACTATTTTTGCAATTAGAGGAAAACTTTGTGGCAACGTGGGAACATTGCCAAATTGAGCTACTAAATCTGGTGTAAGATAAGCCACATCGGGACGACGGCCTTGTTTGTATGTGCGGCAAGGCACTTCAGTGTAAACTTTGCCGCCTAGTTGATTGGAGTTAATGTAACTTCTCCAGTAAAAGTAGAGATTCCCTTGGATTTCACTATGTTTTAATGTCATCCCTGTTTTTTCTAGTAGTTGTCCATCCACCCACTCCATCCCGTCTGGAGGATTTGCCATGAAATCTTCTAAAGAATGGATTTCGGGAACAGATACAATCTCATTGTGTTTAGAAACTAACATAACAAGCCTCCATTTTGATTAATTAAATCATGACCAAATTATCTTGGGTTTCTTCTTCTAATTCATAACCATTAATCAGTTTGGCAATAGCTTGGTCAATCATTTCTAAACCCCGATCTACGGTTTCAATCACACTTAATTGTCCTCGCAATTCAGCAGCCCCGACAAAACCTTTAGCATACCAAGTCATGTGTTTACGGGCTTGACGAACACCGCGATCGCCTTTATATTCCCACAAGGCTTGTAAATGATCTCTTGCACATTCCAAGCGTTCAATTGGGGTTGGTGGTGGTAATATTTCTCCAGTTTTTAAGAAGCGATCGATTTCTCCCACTAAAAACGGATAACCCAAAGTTCCACGGGAACACATCACACCATCAGCGCCAGTTTCTTCTAAACATTTCACCGCCGCCTCAATAGAAAAAATATCTCCATTGGCAATTACTGGAATAGAAAGTATTTCCTTTACACGGGTAATCCATTCCCAACGCGCATTGCCATTGTATCCTTGGGCGCGAGTGCGTCCATGTACTGTAATCATTTTTGCCCCGGCATCTTCCATCCGCTTGGCAAAGTCGAGAATAGTAATTTCTTTGTCATTCCAGCCAATACGGGTTTTCACTGTTACAGGTACATCAACAGCTTTTACCACTTCTCGCACAATTGCCTCTGCAACTTCTGGTTGCCGCAACAGAGAAGAACCGCCTCCATTTTTAGTAATTTTATTTACCGGGCAACCCATATTAATATCAACAGTATCAGCCCCTTCTGCAACTGCCTTGACTGCTGCTTCTGCTAGGAAATCTGGACGGCAATCAAATAGTTGAATGCTAATTGGGCGTTCGTTGGGGTCTACCTCCATGATTTTCGGCAATTGTTTAACATAATGCAACCCGGTAGCATTGACCATTTCCGTATACATCATGGAATCGGGTGCATAACGACGCACAAGGCGGCGAAATACCAAATCTGTGACCCCAGATAAAGGCGACTGGAGAACCCGGCTCTTAACCTCGAAGGAGCCAATTTTTAAAGGTTGAGAAAGTCTAGCTTGGAGAGTAGGAGACAGGGAAATCATAAGAATAAATTAAAAATTCAAAATTGCGTAGTTTACCTCTGTAGGCATCGCCGAAAATTGTCAAGATATTTAAAACTATTAACTGATACTCTTAATTACATCCTCTCATTTTTTCTTGAGTTACACCGGATTTCAAGAAAAGTGAAGTATACAACTATTCGTCTGGGAGTCAGGTATCAAGCCTGTTTTACTTCCCTATTCTGACTCCTCAATTGTGAATTATGTTGCGATCAATTTTGTTTAGGCATCTTGATTTGGTGGCTGTTTTTGGATTTCTTGCTGCACCTCCTCTAAACTCAAACCTAACTCTTTTGCTGTTTCTTCAAAACTCAATCCCAACCTCAACAATAAAGGAATCATTCTCAACTTTTCTTGACGCGCTCCTTCTTGTTTGCCTTCTTGCTTGCCTTCTTGCTTGCCTTCTCGCTTGCCTTCTTGCTTACCTTCTTGCTTCGCTTCTTGATAAACTCGTGTTTGTTTTAAGTCACTCAACCCAAACATACCTTCAATCTCCTCTAGGCTCATAGTTGGAAATTTGTAAATCAAAATTGTCTCTATTAATTCTAATAACTGCCGCCGCTGTGGTTCAATGTTGATTTCTTGCTGTGTTCTGTCTATTAACTGTCTTGCAGATGTAATTGCTGTATCCTCATTATCGACTACTAATTTCATGGTAGCAATTCAAACTGGTAATGAAGCAGCTTCACCTAATTCATTAAGATAAATCCGGCTGATGCGCTGGCTGGCGAAAAATTCACTGTAATTCTTGATGTCTGCTGTATCTAAATTACGATTGGAATAGATCACTACTGCTCGCCAAGAATTTTTAGGTTGGTTTTGACGTAAGTATAAACAAATTTCTGAAATTAGCCGCGAGTAAATTTCTCTATCGGTTTGAAATTGGACTTCAACAAAGTAAATTGCATTTTCTTCCCCTTGCGTTGGCAGAAAAACACCATCTATACAGAAGGCAGTTTGCTTGATTTCAATTGAAGAGAATTTATAACCTTCTGCTGTTTGGGGTGGGTTACCTATTAATTCAAAAAAGATGCTAGGAAAATCTTGAAAAAGGCGATAAAAAATGCTGTCGGTTTTCACGGTCGATCTATTGTTCAGATGTGCCTGGTAAAATTTTATCGTTAAATGTAAATTAACAGATTTTGTTCAATTAAACTTAAGCAGATTTCGATGTTGAGTTGATTTAAAATGAATGACATACATATTATGTCAATTGCCAACTGATGTACTACGCCACTCCTTCAATACAACACTAGACCACAGCAAAAAACCTATCAGTAATACTCCCATAATTCCATCTAACCAAATTAGAGAATGCATTTTCCAAGATATGGGAGTAACCATTGGAAAGAAATAATGCCCTGGACTAGAGACACTAGTGATTGAGTATAACCCTAATAAAAGGTACGCTAGCCAAAATATGCCTTTGCTGTAAAACCAATATCCTAGCAATCCTACTGGAGTCATTACAACCACAGCACTAATTACTCCAACAGAAGTAAACCACTCAGGGCCAGGATATTGGCTCAAAAATAGTGCGTTGTCTGTGTAGTGTAACCAAGTAGAAATGATGTTGAATGTGATAATAACTAGCAGAATCATCTGGCGACGTTTGGAAGGATTGCTTGCGAACATATGCAATTAAAATGCGTAATAGCTTATTAACAGGGAACAGGGAATGGCCAACACTTTCATAAGTTCAGTGCAGCACAGGCATCCCTGCTCCGTTGGTACTGGTATGCCGACGGGGCGATCGCCCCGTCGGCATAACAAACTTTAATGATAATTCAGTGACAATTTAGCCGCGAGTTGCACTTTGAGGAGGATGGGAGACAACTTTTTTAGCTAAACCTAAAGTCTGCAAAACTTGGATACTCCACCAGGTAATATCAATTTCCCACCAACATAAGCCAGATTTTGCCATATGCGGATAAGTATGATGGTTGTTGTGCCATCCTTCTCCATAGGTGACAAGGGATACCCACCACAAATTACGAGCGCCATCATTGGCATCAAAAGTGCGATAACCCCACAGGTGTGATGCAGAGTTCACAAACCAAGTTGAGTGCCAAAGCAAGACACATCTAACAAACATTCCGTAGATAACAAAAGACCATCCTCCTAAGGCATACAGCAGCAGCCCGAAGGGAATTTGCAACAGTAAGAAGTAGCGATCTAACCAGCGATAAAACGGTTGTCTTGCTAAATCGGGGGCATATTTTTGATAGGTTTCGTAGTCAAAAAACTCTGGACGCGGGTAGAAAATCCATAGCATGTGACTCCACCAAAATCCTCGTTGAGCAGAGTAGGGGTCTAGGTTGACATCTTCGGTGTGGGCGTGATGCTGGCGGTGTCCACCCACCCAAAAAATTGGCCCCCCTTGCAAAGCCAGCGCTCCGATCATGGCGATCGCATACTCTAACCACTTGGGAACTTGGAAACTCCGATGGCTCAGTAGTCGGTGATATCCCAAGCAAATACCAATACTCCCAAATAACCAGTGGAGAAACACCAGTAAACCTAATGCCGACCAAGAAAAAAACCAAGGAGCCAGAAGTGCTAAGACATGAAATGTAGTAAAAAATACTACATTAGTCCAACTGAGTTGGGGTGCATTTCCTTTCTCAGGGATGATGCCTTTGCCGAGCGCTCCAAAATTTGCGGTCATAAAAATTCCTGTTGATGGACGAGCAAGCGATTTGCCTTTTCTCGGATGCCATCCCCCAAGGGATTTCCCCAATCTCTCCACCAGTTCGTTACAGTAGAGTCAAGCAAGTATCGCTTACATTTTTATCCTAGCAATACTCTGATATTGTTGCAAGTATCACTTGCATTTTTATATGTCGTCTCAACTTATTTCAACTCGTCAACGTCTGATTCAAGCTGCACTTGAGTTATTTACTGCTCAGGGAGTTAGTGCTACCACAACTCGCCAAATAGCTGAAAAGGCTGAAGTCAATGAAGTGACTCTATTTCGGAATTTTGGTAATAAACATGGACTACTTTTAGCTGTGCTGGAAGAATCCGCAGCCTTCAAAAATTTAGGTGAGTCGCTGGTGCGGCGGGCAACTCCTCCCGGTAATGTCTACCAAGCTCTGAAAGATTATGCAAGTGAGAGCTTACATGCTTTAGAACGAGTGCCAGAGTTTGTACGCTCTGTGGTGGGAGAAGCCGACCAATTCCCCGCAGAAAATCGCCGCGCTTTAGGCAGGGGAGTAACAGAGGCAAACCGTTATGTGGCGCAGTACTTAGCTACTATCATCCAGCAAGGACACTTAAATACGTATCTACCCGCAGAGAAATTAGCCAGTTTACTCAATGGGATGATTTTGGGATATGCCGTAATTGAATTTACTAGTGAATTTCATGAACTTTGGGAAGATCGGGATGATTTTCTGGAAAATTTGGTAGAGTTGTTTTTACATGGAGCTATGTCAACCCCAGGGGAATCAGCAAGTAATTCCTTACAAGGAAGTGCCATCGCCACAGAAATAGCTGATTTGCCTGCTAATTTGGTTCATGAAATTTTGCAACAAGCCAGAAAATCGGGAGGGCGAGATTATGCCTTGGCTTATGTGTTATTTTCTGCTGGGTTATCCGCTACAGAAATAATTAACTTAGAGCGATCGCACCAGATCTACGATACTCAAGGACACTTTCTGCAAATTACAATTCCCGGATTTGTCCGCCAAGTACCTGTCAATCAGTGGATTTTGGGCAAACGCTACGGTTCTTACACTAATAATCCTTTAATTAAATGGGTGAAAAGCCGTAAAGATAATCAAACAGCCATGTTTCTCAATGAAACAGGCAAACCAATTTCCGAATCAGAGCTTGAGACACGTTGGCAAACATGGAGTCAGGGATTATTAACTCCCCAAGGACAACCGCCAGTCATCGCCCAAGCACAACAAACCTGGCGAGTAGAAATGTTAATGCGGGGAATTAGCTTAGAAAACCTAAGTATTTTAACAGGTTGCGATCGCACCCAATTACAACCCTATGCCCGCCGAGCCAAAGAAAAAGCCGCCCTAGAGCAAGCGACTCGTTTAGATCACAAACCTGGATAGGGAAATTGGGGAGATAAGGGGACTTAAACAAAAATTAAGCGATCGCATCTCCAAAGTAGGAAAGCGATCCGTACTTTGAAATCGTGTTGGACTATTAGACGATGTGTTTCCTTGGCTCAACCCAACCTATGGCTAAGGCGATACCTTCTCTGCTAGACGCTACGCGTAGTTTGCTTCCCCGAAGGAGTACGGTCAGCTTTGCTAACGTATGTGGACGATCCGGCGAAATTAATCAATTTTTAAAAAACTTATCTTCAGTATATATACTGTTCCGTTTTAAGTAAAAAAAATTATTATTGCATTAAGTACCCAAGTCAGACTTACCAGTAAAACATCATAAAAA
Organism: Nostoc paludosum FACHB-159; assembly: GCF_014698835.1. Classification (GTDB taxonomy): domain Bacteria; phylum Cyanobacteriota; class Cyanobacteriia; order Cyanobacteriales; family Nostocaceae; genus Nostoc; species Nostoc paludosum. Next base: position 28,585 of record NZ_JACJTU010000024.1, read on the forward strand.
CAACCAAAATCAAAATGTCTGCAAAGTTATATACAGTGCGGTTTGATGGCAGTTTAACCTGTTATCAGCGGGCGATTCCGTTAGGTATTGTTCCTGGTACAGGTTTGTTTGTTGATGACCAATTTACCTGAGACAAAAGTGACTGCTACTACCTATAGATTTAGTTTTTTGTAACCGTTTTTTATCCAGCTAAGTCTAAAATATGACATTATTTCGCCAAAAAAAATTGAAATTTGATTTATGCTAGCCACCTCCAGCACTACGACCCCAGAAGAGAATAACTTAATTGAGTGTGACGCTGACCAAGGATTTATCTCTTGGCTGAGTCAAGCCGGAGGTTCAGTTGCCATCACCACTTACCAAGCCGGGAAACTAGCACTAGTGGGCTGGAATGGGCAACAGATTACTATGCTGTTACGCCAATTTTCCAAACCAATGGGGTTAGCAGTTCATGGTTCGCGTTTAGCACTGGCTACCCATCACGAAGTCTATTTACTAGCCAATGCCCCCACATTAGCTTATGAGTATTTAGAAGACCAGCCAGGACGCTACGACGCCCTTTACCTGCCACGGATGACATACTTCACAGGTGACCTGAACATTCACGACCTGGAATTTGGTAGGGAAGGGCTGTGGATTGTCAACACCCGATTTTCCTGCCTTTCTGCCTTAAGTCCAGACTTTAGCTTTGTACCACGCTGGCATCCCAAATTTATTTCCCAAGTAGTACCCGAAGACCGCTGCCACCTCAATGGCTTAGCGATGGTGGATGGCAAACCCAAGTATGTGACTGCCCTGGGCGCAACAGATAGCGTCGGGGGATGGCGGCCGGGTAAAGCCAACGGTGGGGTCGTACTGGAAGTGGAGACCAATGAAATTATTGTAGATGGACTATCAATGCCCCATTCGCCAATTTGGCATGACGGGTTTTTGTGGTTACTTAACTCTGGTGCTGGGGAAGTATGGCGCATTCATCCAGAATCAGGAGACAAACAGGTAGTCTGTGTACTCCCTGGATTTCTGCGGGGGTTGTGCTGCGTCGGGTATTACGCCCTAGTCGGACTATGCCAGATTCGGGAACGGCATATTTTTGGGGGGTTGCCCATTACTCAAAGGTTTGAGAAGTTGCTGTGTGGTGTGGCAGTCGTAGATTTGCGAAATGGGCAACACGTGGGGATGCTGAAGTTCACCACAGGCTGTCAAGAACTGTACGATGTGCAGTTCCTTCCTGGTGTAGAGCGTCCGATGGTTTTGAATCAGCAACGAAAAGAAATCCGCCAAGCATTTACCGCACCAGAGTTGAACTACTGGCTGCGACCGAGTGCCGTGATTCCTAATGACTAAAGAGTTTGTCTAGTCACGCCGTAATTTTTGAAATCAAATTTTTAGTTTTTAAGAGAGGTTTTTTCATGGCTGAATTCAAAGTTAATACTTATATCACCAATAATCAATCCAACTCCACAGTGGCAATGGATAACACTGGAGATTTTGTCATTGTCTGGACTAGCGAAGGTCAAGATGGGTCTGGTACTGGCATATATGCCCAACGCTACAACAGTGCTGGAGTGGCACAAGGTAATGAATTTAGAGTTAATACCTACATGACCAACAGCCAAAGTAACCCCACAGTAGCAATGGATGCAGATGGGGACTTTGTGATTTCCTGGGCTAGCTATGGTCAGGACGGGTCTTATGAGGGAATATATGCTCAACGCTACAACAGTGCTGGAGTGGTACAAGGGAGCGAATTTAGAGTTAATACCACCACTGCCAACAGCGAAAATAACCCCACAGTAGCGATGGATGCAGATGGGGACTTCGTGATTTCTTGGGCTAGCGTAGATCAAAACTCGTCTATCAATGCAATATATGCTCAACGCTACAATAGTGCTGGGGTGAAACAAGGGGACGAATTTAAGGTCACTACCACCAACAAAAGCCAAAATAACCCCACAGTAGCGATGGATGCAGATGGGGACTTTGTGATTTCTTGGCAAAGTTCTGGTCAAGACGGGTCTGGTAGTGGAATATATTTCCAACGCTACAACAGTGCCGGAGTGGCACAATCAGGCGAATTTCAGGTCAACACCTACTTCACCGACGAGCAAATTAATCCCACAGTGGGGATGGATGCGAATGGGAACTTCGTAATTTCCTGGCAAAGCTTTGGTCAAGACGGGTCTGACAATGGGATATATGCTCAACGGTACAACAGTATTGGGGTGAAACAAGGGAGCGAATTTAGGGTCAATACCTACACCGATGGCGGTCAAAGTAATCCCACCATAGCGATGGATGCAAGTGGAAGCTTTATTATTTCCTGGCAAAGTTTTGGTCAGGACGGCTCTGACAATGGGATATATGCGCGACGCTACAACAGTTCTGGTGTGGCACAAGGGAGCGAATTTAAGGTCAATACCTACACCACCAATAACCAACTTAACCCCGCAGTAGCATTGGATGACAACGGGAACTTTTTAATTTCTTGGAATAGCTCTGGTCAGGATGGATCTGGTGATGGAATATATGCAGAACACTATAAAAACAGTGGTGCTCCCCCAACAATTACCTCTGGTTCTACCTCTGCTTTGGCATACACTGAGAACGCCACTATACCCATCGATTCAAGCATCGCTGTCGCTGATACAGACTCCCCCAACTTAGTTAGTGCCACCATCAGCATTAGCAGTGGTTTCGTCTCTGGTCAAGATATCCTCGCTTTCACCAACCAAAATGGGATTATCGGCAGCTACAACAGCAGCACGGGTGTCTTAACCTTAACTGGCAGTGCCACCGTTGCTAACTATCAAACTGCACTGCGTTCCATTACTTATACCAACAGCAGCGACAACCCTACTACAACACCTCGTACCATCAGTTTCCTAGTTAATGATGGGGCTGCTAATAGTAGCGCTGTTAGCCGCAATGTTAATATCACGGCGGTGAATGATGCACCCGTTACTACTGCCACAAACTCTGCTTTGGCATATACCGAGAACGCTACTACAGGCATTGACTCAGGCATTACCATCAGCGATGTAGACTCTGCCAACTTAATTAGTGCTACCGTCAGCATTAGCAGTGGTTTCGTCTCCGGTCAAGACATTCTCGCCTTCACCAACCAAAATGGAATTACGGGGAGCTATAACAGCAGCACAGGTATCTTAACCTTAACTGGCAGTGCCACCGTTGCTAACTATCAAACTGCACTGCGTTCCATTACTTATACCAACAGCAGCGACAACCCCACTACAACGCCTCGTACCATCAGCTTTGTTGTTAATGATGGCACTGCTAATAGTACTGCTGTTACCCGCAATATTAATATTACGCCGGTGAATGATGCACCGATTGTTGCCAACCCCATTGTTGACCAAGCAACAACAATAGACACCACCTTCAACTTTGCCCTACCAGCAAACACCTTCACGGATGTGGATTCTGGAAATCTCACCTACACAGCCACCCTGGAAAATGGTGGCTCACTTCCTAGCTGGTTGACCTTCAATGGCATCAGTTTCAGTGGGACTCCCACAACTAACAACGTTGGTAGCCTCAACATCAAAGTTATCGCCAGCGATGGAAAAGCATCTATCGACGATGTTTTTATGCTGACAGTGACCGATCCTAGTCAAGTGGTTACTGTAATTAATGGTACTTCTGATATAGATAACCTGAGTGGTACGCCGTATCGGGATCTGATCTCTGGATTAGTGGGCAATGATACACTCCAAGGACTAGGTGGTAATGACACCCTTAATGGTGGTGATGGCAATGATATCTTAGATGGCGGTACAGGAGATGATACCCTCATTGGTGGTAAAGACGATGATATCTATATTGTAGAGAGCCTCAGCGATACGATTACTGAAGCGTTAAATGCAGGTACAGATTTAGTCAAGTCTTCAGTGAATTGGCTATTGGGAGCTAATCTAGAAAACTTGACTTTGATTGGAAACGAGGCAATCAATGGTACTGGTAATACCCTCAACAATGTTCTCCTAGGAAATACTGCTGCTAACATCTTAAGCGGTGAAAATGGTAATGATAACCTCAGTGGTGATGACGGCAATGATACCTTGTTGGGCGGTGCAGGCAATGACACCTTAGATGGAGGTGCAGGAGCCGACAGTCTTGATGGTGGAGTTGGTAACGACATTTACACCGTAGACAGCCTCAGCGATACGATTACTGAAGCTTTAAATGCAGGTACAGATTTAGTCAATTCTTCAGTGAATTGGGTATTGGGAGCGAATTTAGAAAACTTGACTTTGATTGGAAACGAGGCAATCAATGGTACTGGTAATACCCTCAACAATATCCTCATCGGAAATACTGGTGCTAACATCTTAAGCGGGGAAAATGGCAATGATAACCTCAGCGGTGATGACGGCAATGATAGCTTGTTGGGTGGTGCAGGCAATGATACCTTGGATGGAGGTGCAGGAGCCGACAGTCTTGATGGTGGAGTAGGTAACGACATTTATACCGTAGACAACCTCAGCGATACGATTACTGAAGGCTTAAATGCAGGTACAGATTTAGTCAATTCTTCAGTGAATTGGGTATTGGGAGCGAATTTAGAAAACTTGACTTTGATTGGAAACGAGGCAATCAATGGTACTGGTAATACCCTCAACAATATCCTCATCGGAAATACCGGTGCTAACATCTTAAGCGGGGAAGATGGCAATGATAACCTCAGCGGTAATGACGGCAATGATAGCTTGTTGGGTGGTGCAGGCAATGATAACCTCAGCGGTGATGGCGGCAACGATAGCTTGTTGGGTGGTGCAAGCAATGACACCTTGGATGGAGATGCAGGATCTGACACTCTTGATGGTGGGGTAGGTAACGATATTTACACCGTAGACAGCCTCAGCGATAGGATTACTGAAGACTTAGATGCAGGTACAGATTTAGTTAAGTCTTCGGTAGATTGGGTGTTAGTAGATAACCTGGAAAACTTGACCTTGACTGGAACCGAGGCAATCAATGGTACTGGTAATACCCTCAACAACATCCTCATAGGAAATACTGGTGCTAACATCTTGAACGGGGAAGATGGCGATGATAGCCTCAGCGGTGGTTCCGGCAATGACACCTTGTTCGGGGGTTCAGGTGACGATGACTTGGATGGAGGTACAGGCAATGATACTTTGTTGGGAGGTGCAGGTAATGACACCTTAGATGGTGGAGTCGGTAATGACAACCTTGATGGTGGAGCAGGGGATGACATTTATACTGTAGACAGCCTCACCGATTCGATTACTGAAGGCTTAAATGCAGGTACGGATTTAGTCAACTCTGCTGTGAGTTGGGAGTTGATAGATAACTTGGAAAACTTGACTTTGACTGGAAGCAAAGTCATCAATGGTACTGGCAATAGTCTCAATAACATCATCACGGGAAATGGTGCTGCTAACACTTTGAATGGATTTGATGGCAATGATAGCCTCATTGGTGGTTCCGGCAATGACACCTTGTTAGGTGGTGCAGGTGATGATGAATTGGATGGAGGTACAGGTGATGATAGTCTTGATGGTGGAGTCGGCAATGATACTTACACCGTAAATAGCCTCACTGATATGATCGCTGAAGGCTCAAATGCAGGCACAGATTTAGTTAAGTCTTCGATAAGTTGGGTGTTGGGAAATAACCTGGAAAACTTGACTTTGACTGGAAGCTCAGCAATCAATGGTACTGGCAATAGTCTCAATAACATCATCACGGGAAATGGTGGTGCTAACGTCTTGACTGGAGAAGATGGCAACGATAGCCTCTATGGTGGTGCAGGCATTGACACCTTGTTGGGTGGTGCAGGTGACGATGTACTGACTGGTGGAACTGGTAAAGATGTGCTGACTGGTGGAACTGGGCGAGATAGCTTATATCTGACTGATACCCGCACTGGTGGCTTTGATACTATTACTGATTTTACCGTTGGAGATGATACTATCTTCATTTCTAAGGCGGAATTTGCACTGAGCCAATCTGTGAATACTACGTTGGATTCGAGCATATTCCGACTTGGCACTAGTGCGACAGCGGCAGGCGATCGCTTTATCTATAATCAAAGTACGGGTAACTTATTCTTTGATAAAGATGGAGTTGGTGGTACAGCACAAGTTCAAATCGCCCAGTTATCGAATCAGGCACTGTTGACTAATACAAATATTACTGTGATTGCCTAACGGTAACTATGTAGCAAGCATTGGTAAATTAGCCAGTCAAGTTGAAGCAGTCTAATATACATAATAATAAGGTTGGGTTTCGCAACAGCAAAACCCAACCTTATTAATTCAGATCCAATGATTTATTTTTTGGTAGTCCCTGAATAGAACTGGCTATTAGCCAACTCTATAAACCTATATTTTCAGCAATTGCAAAGCACCTGATTAATTAGTGCCAGGCTGGGTTGGAATAAGCTGTTGTTGCGTTGGGACTGGCGTAGTTTCCAAACTAGGGCTTGAACCAGTCGGTAATAGAGTCGGTGGTGTAGATGAAGAAACCCCGATAATGCTACTGTCACTGCCATCAATACAAGTGTCTAATGCCTGGTTAGGAGGAAGCTCGATTTTACTCAGCAAGCCAACTACACACTGACCAAAGCGCACGGGTAACAAACTGCGACCACAGTAATTTAAGGCTGCTGGATTAATTGCTTCCTTGGTTATTGAGCTGACGCCAACTACACAGGTAGCTAACTCCTCAGGACGCCTAGCTCTCCCACAGTAAGAAAGGGCATCTGCGGCTGTAATTTCAGTTTGCCTGTCAATTTTAACTATGCAAGCGCCAAAATCCCTGGGACGTAGTGCATTGGCACAGCCTTGTGATGCTGCTTCTGGCGTTATACCGGCCTTTACAAGACCCTCTGCACAAACACTGTAATCATTCCTGTAGGAGGCAGCGATCGCCATATCAGGTAAAATCGCTGTCAACAATCCAGTTATTGCCAAAACTGGTACTGTTACAATCCCAAAGGTAGAACTAGCTTGTTTGTTCTGACCTTTGCTAACCGCTTTTTTGCTCTTTAACATTGCCATTCTCCAAACACCCAAAGTAATGCTAACTCAAATATCTGAAAAATCCTCAGGAATCAGGCACAATTCAGGATTCAGAACTCACAATTGAGGGGTCAGAATGCTTTTAGGTTGAGTATTCAACCGAGCAACATCTATACAAGATTGATTATCCTAGAAATTGTGTTAATATAGGGAATTGTGTTAATATTATGATTTCTTTGAAAAAGATAACAGATTTTCAGGAAACTGAAGTAATCAACCTCAGTCTGTAGCCAAGCAAAAAGCTTGTTTTACTCCTGAATTCTGGCTTGGGAATTCTGAATTCTGACTCAGGAATTGCTGAATTCTACTCTAAGTAGGTAACGTAAAAAGTATTTGAGAATAACAATACTGCGTAAACCAATCTTACGATTGAGTAGCCTACGAAACCAAATAAACACAAAAAAACTAATTGCAAGAGTACGATACGGCACGTCGGAATTAACGCTTGGGGAGAAGATGCTTGTACTTTGGAAAGATACGTCAGACCAAGGCAAGCACCCTCGTAGAACCAAGAATCTCCTGATTTTTAATCAGTGGAGTGTCAAAATAGATGTTTGGGTAAAGTTTAAACAGGATTAGATTAAGGAAACTCATGTCCCGATACAGAGGGCCACGCCTCAGAATTATACGTCGCTTGGGCGACCTGCCTGGATTAACTCGTAAAAGCGCCAGACGTGCTTATCCACCAGGTCAGCATGGTCAGAACCGCAAGAAGCGCTCTGAGTATGCCATCCGTCTAGAAGAAAAGCAAAAGCTCCGTTTCAACTACGGTTTGACGGAAAAGCAACTGCTACGCTATGTGCGGAAAGCCAGACGTGTTACTGGTTCTACCGGACAAGTGTTGCTGCAATTGCTAGAAATGCGTTTGGATAACACTGTTTTTCGCTTGGGTCTAGCTCCAACGATTCCAGCGGCTCGTCAATTGGTGAACCACGGTCACATTACTGTTAACGGCCGTGTAGTTAATATTGCCAGCTATCAATGCCGTGCTGGTGAAACGATCGCTGTCAGAGATCGGGAACAATCACGCAAGTTGGTGGAAAATAACTTACAATATCCCGGTTTGGCTAACCTTCCTAGTCACCTGGAGTTTGACAAAAATAAGTTGGTTGGAAAAGTCAACGGTATTATTGAGCGGGAATGGGTGGCACTACAAGTTAACGAACTACTTGTGGTGGAATACTACTCACGACAAGCGTAAGCAGTTAGGAGTTATGAGTTATGAGTTGAAAGACGATAACTCCTAGCTCCTCACACCTCACTCCTAACTATTTTCATCCGCCAATTTGCGACATGGTACGGGTATATGCACCCTTGATACCAGAGTCGCGTACCTTAAAGTTGATTTCTGGCTTGATTGCTAGTAAACGTCTCACCTGCTCTTTTAGTTGAGCAGTACTAGTACCAGAACGCAGGGCAGTTTTTAGGTCGAGTTGACCAGTTTCATTCAATAAACACGGACGCAGCCAACCATCAGCACTCAGGCGCATCCTGTTACAACGATCGCAAAAACATTCCGACATTTGACTAATAAATCCCAGAGTTCCCTTCGCTCCCGGAATCTTAAACACATCAGCAGGGCCAGAACCACGAACTTGGGATTCTGTCAAGCCCCAACGTTCGCGGATGCGTTGGCGTAAATCGGCTGAAGATACCCAACCGCGATCGCCAAACAAATTCAAATTGCCAATGGGCATAAACTCGATAAATCTCACATGCCACTGTCTATTTATGGTCAGGGCGGCTAAATCTAAAACTTCGCTATCGTTAACGCCAGGAATGACTACCACATTCAGTTTCAGTGGGTCAAATCCGACTTCATAGGCAACTTGAATACCATCCCAAACTTGCTGCCAACGAGAACGACCGCGATTACCAATAATTTGATCGAAAGTGTCGGGGTCGAGAGAATCCAGACTAATATTAATGCGCCGCAGACCTGCATTGTAGAGGTCTTGTGCCATTGGGGCAAGCAAAAACCCGTTGGTGGTCATTGACAAATCTTGAGTTTGGGGAAAAGAGGCGATCGCACCTACTAAATCCACCACACGGGGGCGTAGTAACGGTTCACCCCCAGTCAAACGAAAGCGGCTAAAACCAAGAGGAATAAATACCTCTTGCAAGAGAACGAGCAGTTCTTCATCACTCAACAGCTGTTGCTTGAGAATATAGTCCAGTTCTACTCCCTCTGGCATACAGTATTGACAACGGAAGTTGCAGCGATCGATTAAACTAATCCGGAGGTAGTCTACCTGGTTCATTGTTTTTTATTTTTATTGTCTTTGAATAATTAAAAACACCACTGAGGTGGTTTACCCCTTTATCTATGTTTGTTGTAATTGAAAATACCGTCTTGTCCCTTAAGTTAGAATTCCCAGATTGTGGCATAATAAGCCGGTCGCATACACTACTCGTTAGCTATCAATTGTGCAAGATACCGACTCCATCAACGACCTTGCTGCTGCTTTGCAACAGCCAGCAGATCTCACCTTTGAACTACCAGATCCAGAAGATGAACAGATTCTAGAGTCAGATTTTCAACAGCAGCTCGAAATAGCTTGGCAGGTATGCGATCGCTTCGATTTGCAAACTGAAATCTGGCGGGGGCGAATTTTACGTGCAATCCGCGACAGAGAGAAAATTGGTGGTGACGGACGCGGTACAGGTTTTCTCAGATGGCTAAAAGAACGGGAAATCAGCAAAAGTCAAGCTTATGCCTGGATTCAACTGGCTAATAGTGCTGATACTCTTTTAGAAGAAGGCAAACTAGACCCCAGCGCAGTGAATAACTTTAGCAAACGGGCATTTGTCGAAACCTCCAAAGCCGTCCCAGAAGTACAACACATGGTGACTGAAGCCGCCCAAAAAGGCGATCGCATCACCAGGCGAGAAGTGCGACAACTCACCGATGAATGGACAGCTATGTCCTCAGAATTACTACCGGAACCAGTCAGAGCAAAAGCCGCAGATAACACACTACCGCCGCGCTACATTGCCCCTCTGGTAAAAGAAATGGAAAAACTGCCAGAATCGCACCAAAAGTTTATCCAGAAGGAAATAGCTGCCAATCCTGATGTAGATACCTTGAAACAGGTAACTACAGAAGCGCGTAATTTAGCAAAATACCTCAAAGGGGCAGCTCAAGTCCAGGCCTTGGTGCAGGAAAATATTGATATCGAAACAGCCTTAGAAGAAGCGCAAAGAGTAGGCTGTTTGAGTATTGCTGCTGATTTAGTCAATCAAGCGTCTCAAATGGAACAAACCATCGCCAAACTGTATATGACTTGGAAACGTATCGGCAATTTGGCAGATAGATTATATGTAGATACTGGCGCAAGTACACCTAATTTGCGATCGCTCCTCAGTTGCTTAGAACCTCTGGGTGGTGAAATCATGGAATTGCAACTCAGTGGTACGACAGAACACACTGTACGTTTGCAGATTCAGGAGACGAATTAGGGCATGGGGCATTGGGCATGGGGCATTGGAGGTGTGGGAGGTGTGGGAGGTGTGGGAGGATGGGGAAGAAATCTTTCCCCCCACACTCCCCACACTTCCCCATCTCCCTCACTCCCTGCGTCCCCGCGTCTCCCCATCTCCCCATCTCCCTCATCTCCTCCACCAGCCCTCGACCGGCCTAGGATGCCATTCTCTTTTTTATTTCCTCTATTAATTGTTCTGTAGTCTTGACTACTACACGTCCAGGCTTTGACCTAACAATTTCCATATAGTGCTGAAATGCGTCTTCATCGTCAGGGTGTGCAATCACGTATTTTCTCAGTTCTGCTTCGCTAAGGCTTAAATAGTCATTCATTCTATTATTTTCTCCCCATTACTAAGAATTTCTACTTGGATAAATTCACCAATCAAAATTACGATTCGGTTACTTCTCTCATCAAATCTCACCAGGGTTATGTCACGGAATAAATTGCTAGTGCGAACGCAAAAATCAAAAAATGCTTCAAGTTGCTCGACCGTAGGTTTCATTAGTTATTGTTTACTTTTCCTTACCCTCCTTGAAAATCATATTTGGGGAAATTTAAAACTTAATTTAAGTTAATTTTGTCTTCGTATTCAATACCCAACCATCCCATCATCTCAAATTACAAACATACGTTGAGAGAGTCTTTGTTAGAGGCTCTCTCAACACCTTAGAGGAATGATTATAATTTTTACTGAGTTTTTTGGCTGATCTATTCACACCCAAATTAATGCGACGAATGTTTCACCCACCTCCCTCATCTCCCTCATCTCCCCACTCCTACACTCCTACTGCCTCTCTAAACTTTGGGAATTGCTGACAGTAAGGCACGCAGAGCATTATTAACAGCTTCTGATGTTTTGAATACCTCAGCAACATCGGCATCAAGGGTAACTATCAAAGGAGCCTTTTTGCCCTGAGAGGCGAAACTGTTAGGCAAGGCTTTGCAATAGTCAAAGTTATACTCTCCAAGCAAGTCATCATTTGTGTTGTTGGGAGATTCAGAAGCCTGTGAATTCTTCATAATCTCTTCGTTCTTTTTTGGTTGCTAGACGTGCGCTAATGATACGGATAACGTTTGCTCTTTCAGTAAAACAGACTAATAACAGGCGATTATCTTGGTCATATACGATAATGATTTCCCGTCCTTCACCAACAGAATGCCATTCATCATCGAATATATAAGCTAGAGAGTCATTGAAGATTGTCATAGCTACTTCAAAGCTGATGCCCTGCTTGTTGAGATTAAAACTAGCTTTTTGGTTATCTCACTTAAATTCTAGATTCATATCCTGATATGAGGCTACTTACAGTGAAATTGCAAGCTTTGGGAAAGGAGCAGAAATGTAGCCAGCCGTAGGCATCGCGTATGGCCGCAAAGTTACGAGAATTGAACATCGATCCAGAGAATTTTTAACTTCTAGCCGATTTTAATTGCCTGCAAGATTGCAGGGTAACACAGCTGTGTTACACTACTGCCGATCCATACTGAAAACGTTATATCTGAATTTCTAATTAGCAGCGCAAGATGCAGCTGTAAGCGATGAATTATGGGGCGTTGCAGTTGGTACTTGAGCAACCAGAACCACGTTACCATTGGCATCCGTTACCCATCCTTGGGCTTCGACAATTTCACTAGGTTCGTTGACAGAATTCACTTTCTGTGATTTTGTGTTCTGCTGCTTTTCAACAACTACTCTATTGTTCATTCCGTTAGCGCGATTCTCACTTTCTGGATTCAGTGTTATCCAATCTGCTAGGACTGCATCAGCCATCAAAGGCTGTGTGGGATCGGGTGTTGTTCCTCCACGCCCAATGTTATTAAATGAACTCCTGGCCGTTTTTGCACCAGAACCACAACCAGCAGCAATTTGCTGAGAAGGATCGACTAGATTTGCAGGTAGTTCCACTAATCCCTTACTGGGGTCAACATCTGGCGAGTTAATTTCTACGGTGCCATCTAATGAAGAGTTTTCCTGAGAAAAAGCTGTGATGTCATTTGTTCGCAGATTATTCGGGTCTTTTTCCCCTGTTGGATCGAGCCTCTCTACCTCTGCACCGGTGCGCCTTACAAATCCAAAGATATTTTTAGTAGTAATTGTGATTTTGCCACCAGAGCCAGAGATGGCATTAGCAGTGATATCGCTATTTCCAAAGAAAGGAGCGACGATGAAGCCATTTGGTGCATTGATCCTGATATTACCCCCATCTCCATTACCTTCTGCATTAGTGGATATTTGGCTGTTGCGGCGCATCAGTAATAAGTCCCGCACCTCTAGTGAAATATTCCCCCCCAGCCCCGACTTATTATTAGAAGTGAGGCTCCCTTCGTCGAGCAGAATGTAGCGAGCAGTTATGTTTAGTGCACCTGGTGTGCCTGGATTACTTGTATCTCCTTGGGAAATTGCGTTACCTGCAACCCTAACGCTCACAGTGATTTCACCTCCATCGCGCACAATCAATTGTCCTGTGGAGATATCAACTATTCCCGCGTTTCCGAAGTTTAGAGTTGATGCCGACAAAATACTGGGGCGATTTGGTATTGGCTTTCCAGATATCTCTACTGACTCCAAAGCTCTCACAGTTATATTCCCTCCTTTTCCTTCACCGGATATTACTTGTGAGTTTTGTACTGTTCCACTAGACTCTGCTGTTAACCTTGCCCCATCTTTGATACGCAATTTTCCAGTTGTGATTGTAATGTTACCCGCCTTCCCTTCACCAGCGCTGACAGTAAAAAATCCAGTCAGAGTATTTGGCGATCTAAGACTACCAATTAGCTCCACGGAATCGGAGGCATCAATAATCAAATTTCCCCCAGCACCCTTATTTCTAGCAGTAGTAGTAGTTACTTGTGCACCATCCTGAACAATTAATTTCCTTGTAGTAATTTTTATACTTTCCCCATCTTCATTACCCCTAGTTTGACTTATCAAACTGACACCATTGCCAGTCAGTTCTAAGCCCTTAGCCTGCACCTGAATACTACCGCCACGACCAGATACATTACTAGCATCAACCTGAGACGGAATTTCAGAACCATTAGCTACTCGCCCGATTAGTCTAATGTTCTGGAAATTTTGGACATTTTCATATCCAAAGGACAAATCCTGGTTTGTTTGATTTACACTTACCAAACTATTGGCAGTGACACTGCCTAACTCAATTCGTCCTGACACTGCTGTTAAATTTCCGCCTTCTAATGTTATGTCACCACCTATAAGTGCTAAGGTTTTGCCTGGTTGCACTTGTAGACCCACGGGACGCCGTAAGATATTAGTTGTGTTATCTCGACTAGGTGCTTGGGATTGATTGCGGATAGGCTCCGCAGTTGCCCCAAATTCTAACCCAATGGGAACACTTACTTTCAGCAACGGTACAGTTTGGGGATCAGTGGCGCTAAATTTACTACCATCGGCAAAGTTCACACTACTCGCTGTACTCGCCACAAATGATCCGCCGATGTTTAAAGAAGCATTGGAACCAAAAATAATCCCGTTGGGATTAATTAGAAACAGGTTCGCTTTGTGTTGAGCTTTAATGATGCCTTCAATATTAGAAAAGGATTTCCCTGTTACTCGGCTAATAATGTTTTCAACACCTTCAGTATTTATAAACTCAGCAGTAGCTCCAGGAAGTACAGAAAAATCTTTAAAACTGTGGAACAAATTGCTTCCTACTGCGGTTCCACCTTCAATAGTTGTGATATTGCCTTGTGTTGTAACAACAGAATTAGTAGATAGAGTACCATCTGGAATAATTGTGGTTTGGGCAATAGCAAAATTTGTGTAGAAAACTATTGCACCACCTGTTGCAACTCCTACCGCTTTAGACCAGATCCAAAGATTACCCATACTGGATATTGCACCTTTCCGAATAAAGTAAAAGCTGCTAAACAACAACGCTATACCTAAGATTAAATTGGCTACAGTAAAATTGGTAATTGGGTTTCGACTTTTACCAAAATTGATAGCGTTTTACATTTTTCAAAAAAAATAAACTGCGAATATCAAAATGTTGGTTTTATATTTATAAACTATTGTTTTGAATGCGATAGTTTATAAATATAATTCATGGATATTTTATCAACTTAAACTTTTTTACTGTTCAGGTATTAGTAATAAAATAAGAACAGATATTAAGTTGACAGTACTGTTAAGGATTAACGGCACGGGCAATCAACAAGTTTACCTTCATCTTCTGACCAACAAGTACAAACTGATAAATGGATAAGCTTGCTTGGAAGTAATCCTAAAAAGTTCTGTAACTGTTGACCTTCATTAGCTTGATTAGATTGGAGTTTAGTTAAATCAAGTGTACACTGAAATTTGATAACTTCTTGTGATGATATACCATACTTTTCGAGTATTTTTCTGAAGTTAGCTTTATTCAGACTCTCACACATTTCCTGCTGAATATCATCTTGTAACTTCTGTAATGTTTGAGCATCTAAAACTGTTGGCTGTAATGTTTGAGAATCCATGAATTATGCTCTCCTTGCAGATCGATAGATGTAGAAACTTTTGTTGTGATGTACTAATTTAAATTGAATTCGATTAGTACAGCTTGGCAACTAAGGAATCAGATATACAGAGTCTAGACTGGCCCGATCGCCTTACCCTTTATAAAGCTCTTGCGAACTCCCATAATTATGACTTCAGCTTGACTAGTAATAATTACGCATTGTTTAACATAACTTCATATATTTTTCTTGGATTTCCTTAAAGCATTGATGAATCTGGTTGCTAACTGTTGTTGATGCAACAAGAATAATTGATACCTCCTCTAATCTCTCGCTGAGTAAAAGAGTAGACAAAATAAGGTGTAAGCCTATGTTTGTTGTGTCGGTGTTGGGGATGATGGAACAAGCATCCCATCCACACATGAGTTTGAGTACAAGGGGCGATCGCTCCTCTCAATGTCATAACCAAGAGGCGACCATACAAGGGGCGATCGCTTATGTCAACGAAAGTGGGATGTTCTCAAATTAACGGCAGGGGCAGGTAACAAAGTCATGTATAATATTTGACCAGCAAGTGCAACTTGCTAACTGGATAGGGTTAGCTGGAATTACTAGTGGTAAATAATCCGTCACTTGTTTTTCTCCATCAGTATTTTTATCTTGAATTTCTGATGGATCAATACTGTAATTAAATTCCAGGATATTATCTTTTGATACGCTATAGTTTTGATCCGTTAAACGGTTAATAATATTCTCAGTCTCTGTGTTGCTTTTGCAGTAAAGTGTGCTTAGGGTAGGAACAGAAAATAGTTTAAAACTCTGCGGTAGATTACTTTCAGATTGGGTTCTACCTTTAATCATTCTGATACTCTCCTGTGTTGGAATACCAAAATTATTAGGTAAAGTATCATCCTGATGAATTTGAGCAATAGCAGAATTTCCAGATATAACTATTACACCAGTTACCGCAATTCCTAGACCTTTAACCCAGTGCTTAACATTGGTCATAACTAGATATTTCACCTTTTTCAAGAAGTAACAATTGCCGACAGCAGGAAAGCTTGAGTAATTTCATGCAGCATACATCTAAATTTCTAATCAATTTTTTATTTTTTATCAGAGTTTATAAACTTTCACTTCTGCACACAATTAATCAACGTTAGTCAACAAAGCCAATTTTTAATTAGCAGGACAAGATGCAGCCGTGAGCATCGAAGTATAAGGCATCCCAGTGGGTACTTCAGCAACCAAAACCACGTTACCATTGGCATCGAATATCCATCCTTGGGCTTCGACAATTTCACTAGGTTCGTTGACAGAATCCACTTTTTGTGAGCCGTCTGTATTTCGCTGTGCCTGAATATCTTTATTCTCGATTCCCTCAGCACGATTTTCAGTTTCTGGATTTAGTGTTATCCAATCTGCTAGCACTGCATCAGCTATCAACGGCTGTGTAGGATCGGCTAATGTTCCTCCGCGTCCAGTGTTAGTAAATGAACTCCTGGCTGCTGTCCCACCAGAACCACAACCAGCAGCAATTTGCTGGGAAGCGTCTACTAAATTTCTCGGTAGTTCCACTAAGCCTTTACTGGGGTCTACATCTGGAGAGTTGATTTGTACTGTGCCACCTAATGAAGGATTTTGTTGAGAAAATGCCGTGATGTCACTTGTTTGTAGGTTATTTGGGTTTATTTCTTGTGCATCTAACTTTTCTACATCTGCACGGGTGCGGGGGAGAAATCCAAAGATGTTTTTAGTGGCGATCGCAATCTTACCACCAGTCCCAGAGAAAGCATTGGCGGTGATATCGCTATTTGCAAAAAGCGGAGCGACAACAAAGCCATTAGGTGCATTGATGGTGATGTTACCGCCAGTTTTATCACCCCCGGCGTTAGTCGATATTTGACTACTACCGCGCATCAATAATAAGTCCCGCACCTGTAAGCTAATATTTCCGCCTTGGCCTGATTCACTATTAGATATGAGTTTTCCTTTATTGTCCAGCAAAATAGAGTTAGCAGTTATATCTAAATCGCCTGCTTTACCTAAATTTTTTGGATCTCCTCCCACATAAATGACATTCTTTCGAGCTTGGCTGTTGACAGTTATTGCAGCTCCATCTTTGATAATCAATTGCCCTGTTCTTACCGTTAAGTTTCCTCCATCTCCAGGGCCTTCAGTTCTGGAAAACAAGCCACTGACCCTAGAACCATTTGGTGAAGTTCCTATTAGTTCAATAGACTCAGAGGCGTTCACCGTCAACTTTCCTCCCTTTCCTGTAACTGGTGTAAATTCGTTAAGTTTAAATCTATAGATGCCTTCAGAACTTGTTGATATTCTTGCTCCACCATGAATACGCAACTTCCCCGTGTTGATTGTTATGTTGCCAGCATTTTGACTACCAAAAGTTTCACTAAATAATCCGCTGGATACTATATCACTACCATCTGGCAACATAGGAACAGAGAAGCCGCTGATTAGTTCTACTGAATCTGACGCGTTAATGGTCAATTCCCCTGATAGTCCTGAGCCACCATTAAAAATTGATACCTGCGCTCCATCTTTAGCAATGAACTTTTTAGTAGTGATATTTATGCTTCCAGAGTTTCCGGTCTTCAAAGTTCCAGTAGCTAAGAACGCATTTTTTCCAAGTTCCACAGATTCCGTAGCGTTAACTTCTATATTTCCTCCTGGTTCCATTCCCAAATTAAAAGCAAACATGTATGAACCGTCTACCAGAACACGTTTGCCTTGGAGGTTGATATTACCGCTAGTTTCGCCAGTGGTATCTACTGTAGAGAAAATTTTATTTAACTTGATGAATTCGATATTTTGAAAATTTTTAACCCCATCGTATCTAAATGCCCAAGCTTGATTTACTGAACTCACAGTGACCAAACTATAAGGAGCAACGCTTCCTAATTCAATTCTTCCTGCATTTGCAGTTAAATTTCCACCCTCTAGTGTTATGTCACCGCCGATGAGTGCTAACATTTTGCCTGGCTGCACTTGTAGTCCAACACCTTGCCCAACGCTGTTAGTTGCACCTTGTGGGCTTGCTTGGGATTGATTGCGAATGGGAGCCGCAGTTGATCCAAATTCTAAGCCAATGGGAGCGCTTACTGTCAACAGAGGTGCAGATTGAGGAACTGTAGCACTAAATTTTGTACCATCAGCAAAGTTTAAACTACTTGCCGTACTAGCTACAAATGAACCATCAATGTTTAAAGAAGCATTTTTACCAAAAATAATGCCGTTGGGATTAATCAAAAATAGGTTGGCATTACCATTTGTTTTGATAATGCCCTCTATATTAGAAATAGAATTGCCGGTGACTCGGCTGATAATATTGTGAGTATCTATTGGATTGTTAAAATACGCTGTCATTCCTTCAGACACAGAAAACTTGTCAAAGCTGTGGAACAAGTTTTTGGAGCGTATTGCTCCGCCATCAATCTGCTCTATGGACTGACCATCAATTAACTTTGGTGTAACGATTGAACTTTCAACTCCAAGGGTGTCATCCTTTTGAATTTGGGCTAAAGCAAAACCCTCACAGTAAGTGAGTACTCCAGCAATTGCTAGAGTACTCACTATCCCTAATTCCCAGTACAAACTGCTTCGATTTTGAGACATTATCAACTTGCGCTCAAAAAATCAGAGTTATTGACTAGGATAAACTTTTTACAAAAACTAAATTATTAAATTATTTAGCAGTTGCAACCTAAAGGGCTACCAGTTGAAGGGCAAGGGATACACCACGCTTTTTTAACTAACACAATTTCTTCTTTTGGAGTTGTTGCTAATAAAGCATTAGGTTGCTGTTCATCAACTGTATCATCAGATTTGAGTTGATTGGGGTCAAGATTAAACTGCCAATAAACTCTCAAAACTCTATCTTCTAATATGCCGTACTTTTCAAGTAGTGAGTTGAAGTCAGCGTTTTTTAGGGTTTCATCAAATTTTTCCTGAATCTCGCTTTGTAACTGCTCTAATCTTTGAGGGTCTAAGATGGGTTGAGAACTCATGAGTGCTTGGCTTACTGAATGGAATATGTATATTTATTGGTTCAGGTTGGCCTGTAAGAATTACGCACCCTGTAATAAAAGTTGATATTTTTCTCGTGGATTTCCATTAAATATTGCCATTGCAGGTCGATGCAATGCCATTGTCAGTCGATGCAATGCCATTGTCATGCGATGCAATGCCATTGTCATGCGATGCAATGCCATTGTCATGCGATGCAATGCCATTGTCACGCGATACAATGCCATTGACATGATTGTGACGCATTTTTGGCTGAAGACGCGATTCATCGCGTCTCTACAAGTTGTCTATTTGTCGGATTCTTTTTTGAAATTGATATTACACTCGACTCAAAGGGGGTTAGTTAATAGTCAACCTGCCTAATTCTTAATCCCTGTCGTCGCAATACCCTGAATAAACTGACGCTGACCAATCAAAAATAATACCATCACTGGAACTGTGGCTATTGTTACCGCTGCCATCATCAAAGGCCAACTATTCGTAAATTGCTCCTGAAATTCAGCTAACGCTAACTGCACAGTCCTTAATTCCGGTCGTGTGGTAAACACTAAAGGCTTAAACAAATCATTCCATTCGCCGATGAAGGTGAACAAAAATAGTGTTACTAACGCCGGACGGGCTAAAGGTAACATCACTCGCCACAAAATTTGCAGTCGGTTGGCGCCGTCTATGGCTGCGGCTTCTTCTAACTCTAAGGGAATTGTCTGGAAATATTGACGTAGCAAGAAAATACCGAAGCCGTTAACAGCAGTGGGTAAAATTAGTGCCCCATAAGTATTTATCAGGTGTCCCCACTTCAACACCAAAAAAATTGGAATTACCAACAATTGAAAGGGAATCACCAAAGTGGCCAAAACAACCAACAGCAGTGCTTGGCGTCCGCGAAACTTCAGGCGTGCGAGGGCGTAACCAGCTAAAGCAGAGGTGAGAATCTGAAACGCTGTCACAGCGATCGCTACCAAGGTAGAATTAGCAAACGCCAGTAAAAATTTACCTTGTTGCCATGCAGCCTGGTAATTTGCTAAAGACCAGTTATTTTTGGACAAATCTTTTGCAGTGGCGACCGACGGTGCAAAGGAGGTGAGAAAGACCACAAACAGCGGTAGTAGAACGATAAATGCTCCTAGCAGTAACACTACTAGGCTCAAAAAATCGCCAGATTTGAAATTCCAGTTTGGTTTTGACATGAGTTGCACAGCAAAACATTTGTTTCTCTAGTACTAGAGCATCGACCCCAGCAACAGCTAATCTATAAACATAGTTACTTGTTAAGTTAAATTAAACCACAATGATTATTACCCTCTGTTCTTGGGGTAAATTGAATCCTGGTGTCAAATAATTCTTTTTTACAGGAGAAAACATACCATGCAGCAGCTTACAGACCAATCTCATGAAATTGATTTCCACAGTGAAAAATACAAAGACGCCTATAGCCGGATTAATGCCATCGTCATTGAAGGGGAACAAGAAGCCCATGAGAATTACATCCAACTAGCTCAACTGCTGCCAGAATCTGAACAAGAATTAATTCGTTTATCTAAGATGGAAAGTCGCCACAAGAAAGGATTTGAAGCTTGTGGACGCAATTTACAAGTGACTCCAGATTTGCAATTTGCCAAAGAATTTTTCTCTGGACTACACCAAAACTTCCAAACAGCGGCCGCCCAAGGCAAAGTCGTCACTTGTTTGTTGATTCAGTCTTTGATTATTGAATGTTTTGCGATCGCAGCATACAACATCTACATCCCCGTTGCTGATGACTTTGCCCGCAAAATCACTGAGGGAGTAGTCAAAGATGAGTATAGTCATCTCAACTTTGGAGAAGTTTGGCTCAAAGAACACTTTGCCGAATCCAAAGCCGAATTAGAAGAAGCAAATCGCCAAAACCTCCCACTTGTTTGGAAAATGCTCAACCAAGTAGCGGATGATGCCAAAACTTTAGCGATGGAAAAAGAAGCTTTAATAGAAGACTTTATGATTCAGTACGGTGAAGCATTAGGTAACATCGGTTTCAAAACTTTCGAGATTATGCGTTTGTCAGCCCACGGACTCGCAGCGGCTTAAAAACTTAGGAGTGAAAAATAATTCAGCCAGGAATTAGGAATTACAAGAGACGCAATATATTGCGTCTCTACTCCTAACTCTTGTACAGACGCGATGAATCGCGTCTCTTGTACAAACGCGATTCATCGCGTCTCTTCCAACTCATTTCACGCGCTCAAGACAGCACAAGGCTAATAATCATTACATGTTTGGTCTAATTGGACATCTGACTAGTTTAGAACACGCTCAAGCGGTAGCTCAAGAATTGGGATACCCAGAATATGCCGATCAAGGGCTAGACTTTTGGTGCAGCGCCCCACCACAGATTGTTGATAATATCACTGTTACCAGTGTGACTGGACAGAAAATTGAAGGACGCTATGTAGAATCTTGCTTTTTGCCAGAGATGCTAGCTACCCGTCGCATCAAAGCAGCAACGCGTAAAGTGCTTAACGCTATGGCACACGCACAAAAACATGGCATTAATATTACGGCCTTAGGCGGATTTTCCTCGATTATTTTTGAAAATTTTAAATTGGAACAATTTAGCCAAGTCCGCAACATCAAACTAGAATTTGAACGCTTCACTACAGGAAATACTCACACTGCCTATATTATTAGTCGGCAGGTAGAAGAAGCATCAAAACAGTTAGGAATTGAACTCTCAAAAGCAACAGTCGCTGTATGTGGCGCAACTGGCGATATTGGTAGTGCAGTTACACGCTGGCTAGATGCGAGAACAGATGTCCAAGAACTTCTGCTAATAGCCCGCGACCAAGAACGTCTCCAAGAATTGCAAGGTCAACTGGGACGAGGAAAAGTCATGAGTTTGACCCAAGCACTACCCCAAGCTGATATTGTAGTTTGGGTTGCTAGTATGCCCAAAGGCGTGGAAATTGAACCTACCATTTTAAAACGACCATGTTTGTTGATTGATGGTGGTTATCCTAAAAATTTAGCAACAAAAATTCAGCATCCCGGCGTACACGTGTTAAATGGTGGAATTGTAGAGCATTCCCTGGATATTGACTGGAAAATTATGAAAATCGTCAATATGGACGTACCAGCACGCCAGTTGTTTGCTTGTTTTGCAGAATCCATGCTGTTGGAATTTGAGAAGTTGTACACGAACTTTTCATGGGGGCGAAATCAGATTACCGTAGACAAAATGGAGCAGATTGGTCGGGTGTCAGTGAAACATGGATTTAGACCGTTGTTGGTTTAGCAAATGGGGACTGGGGACTGGGTACTGGGGACTGGGGACTGGGTACTGAGAAATCCTTTTCAATTCTCAATCTCCAACACCTAAATACTAAATCCCTATTACCTATTGCCTATTGCCTATTGCCTATTCTCTATCTTCTAACTATGGCAACTACTGAACGTAAACCGCTACTGTTGGATTTTGAAAAACCTCTAGCTGAACTTGCAACCCGAATCGATCAAATTCGGCAACTTGCTGAAGAAAATGGCGTCGATGTTTCTGGTCAAATTCGTCAACTAGAAACACGCGCTATGCAACTGCGTGAGGAAATTTTTAGTAGTTTATCCCCATCCCAGCGATTACAAGTCGCTCGTCATCCGCGCCGCCCTAGTACTCTAGATTACATTCAGGCAATTAGTGATGAATGGATGGAGTTGCATGGCGATCGCACTGGTGGTGACGATCCAGCTTTAGTTGGTGGTGTCGGGCGTCTGGGCGGACAACCCGTGGTGATGTTGGGTCATCAAAAGGGTCGCGATACCAAGGACAATATTGCTCGTAACTTTGGTATGCCTTACCCTGGCGGCTATCGTAAAGCATTGCGGTTGATGGAACACGCCAACAAGTTTGGAATGCCGATTTTAACTTTCATCGACACTCCGGGGGCTTGGTCTGGGGTGGAAGCCGAACACCAAGGTCAAGGGGAAGCGATCGCTTATAACTTGCGCGAAATGTTTTGCTTAGATGTGCCTATTATTTGCACAGTCATCGGTGAAGGTGGTTCTGGTGGCGCACTCGGTATTGGTGTTGGCGATCGGCTACTGATGTTTGAACATTCAGTTTATACCGTTGCTACCCCCGAAGCCTGTGCCGCTATTTTGTGGAAAGATGCTGGCAAGGCTCCCCAAGCCGCCGTCGCTCTGAAAATTATTTCCCACGACCTGAAAAATTTAGGAATTATCGACCAAATTTTGCCAGAACCCATCGGTGGCGCTCATGCCGACCCCTTGAAAGCCGCTACCACTCTCAAGCAAGTACTGTTGGAAAATTTGGAAGAACTTAACCGTTTAACAGCACCCGAACGCCGACAACTGCGCTACGAAAAATTCCGCAAAATTGGTGTTTTTACAGAGGTTGCACATTAACAGCAGTGCATAATTATTATTTAGCCTAGTAGCAATGCTATAATTGCCTATGGTGCTTAAAGATTTTTAACAATCTCATGAGCCATAGGCATTGGCATGTTTGGCAGAACTACTCAATATAATTGAGTGGCTCTTGTATCATTAAGTAATTTACTTTGGGTCTACGGGGTGAATTCTCAAGCGATGATTTGTAGTCTTTACTGAGAAAACCCACAATATACCAGGTATTGCACTGCATAATAGCAGTTGCTTTATGACAATCATCGGATTTTTAGATTCCTTTAATCTATCAAAGCTCAAAGTTCAGAATAATTGGGTGGTAATAGGCTTTGGGAATTGCCAAAAAATTGGGAGACACCATGAGTGCTGAGCAAAAACGACGCGCCTTAATTACTGGGGCAAGTAGTGGGATTGGGAAAGCAACGGCTTTAGCCTTTGCAAAGGCAGGAATAGATGTGGCCTTAGTCAGCCGTTCTTTAGAGAAATTGGAGGCAGTCAAAGAAGCCTTAGAGCATACTGGGGTGGAAGCAAAAGCTTACGCTTTAGATTTAGGGCAAATCTCCCAAGTAAAAGAGAAGATTCAAGCGATCGCCCTTGACTTTGGTGATATAGATATTTTGGTAAACAATGCTGGCATGGGGTATACAGGTAGTTTAATTGAAACTTCTCTCTCAGATTGGCAACAAGTAATTGACCTTAATCTCACCAGTGTGTTTGAGTGTATTACGGCATTATTGCCATTAATGCGCGATCGTGGCAGAGGCACAATTATTAATGTTGCCTCCATTGCCTCCAAGCAAGCATTTCCCTATTGGGGAGCATACAACGTCAGCAAAGCCGGTTTGTTATCCCTCTCTCAAACCTTGGCACAAGAAGAACGCGCCCACGGCATTCGCGTCACAGCCATTTGTCCTGGTGCAGTCAATACCGAAATTTGGGACACACAAACAGTTAAGGCCGATTTTGACCGTTCCAAAATGTTAAACCCAGAAACTATAGGCGAGTTAATTCTCCACTCAGTGTTGTTACCACAACAGGCAGTTATCGATGAATTGACCATAATGCCCAGTGCAGGCGCACTCTAATTGCTTTCGTTAGGAGTTAAGAGTTAAAAGTTCTTGCCCAATCAAAGTATGAAAACGATTTTGTTTGATATCAAACCTTTGTGAGAACGCGAACTGTAGGGTCTTAGCACGTAGATTCATACTGCAATTAACAAGCCCAAATTTTTCAACTCTTAACTCATAACTCTTAACTCATAACTAAATTCAAACCATAACCCAGACTCAACCATGACTATCGCTAGTTCCAACGGTTCTAATTACTCTCAATCGCCTTTAATTTCCGACTTAGCAGAAGCCATAACTCCAAGACCAGATCGCAACACCCACAACGGGAGACAACCAGATGTGTTCCCACCAAAAGAGGAACAGATGGGGCAAATGATGGACGCCGTGCGGACATTAATATTGGGCGTTGGAGAAGACCCAGAACGCGAAGGACTCCTGAAAACTCCCAAACGAGCAGCCGAGGCAATGCGGTTTTTGACTAGCGGCTACAATCAATCTCTTGAAGAACTCGTGAACGATGCCATCTTTGACGAAGGACATAACGAGATGGTACTAGTCCGAGATATTAATTTCTTTAGTCTGTGCGAACATCACATGCTGCCATTTATGGGTAGAGCGCACGTTGCTTATATTCCCAATCAAAAAGTTGTGGGACTGAGTAAGCTAGCCCGAATTGTCGAGATGTATTCCCGCCGCTTGCAAGTACAAGAGAGACTAACCCGTCAAATTGCAGAAGCAATTCAGACCATTCTCGAACCTCAAGGCGTCGCCGTTGTCATGGAAGCCACCCATATGTGCATGGTGATGAGGGGAGTGCAAAAACCAGGTTCTTGGACTGTCACTAGCGCAATGGTTGGTGTATTTCAAGAAGAACACAAAACGCGCGAAGAACTCTTTAACCTAATTCGCCACCAGGCAACGTTTATTTAGGGAATGGGGCATTGGGAGAGGGAGGTGTGAGAGGTGTGGGAGGAGAGGGAGGTGTGGGAGGTGTGGGAGGAGAGGGAGGGGTAGGAGGAAAGGGAAGCATAAATTCTCTTTTTCCCCATCTCCCCACACTCCCCACACTCCCCACACTCCCCACACTCCCCACACTTCCCCATCTCCTCATCTCCTCATCTCCTCATCTCCTCATCTCCCTACTCTCTACTCCCTAGCCGCTCAAACAAGAGTGCTACCTTATCTAAATCCTTATCTCCAGGTGCGCGTTCTACGCCACTAGATAAGTCAATGCCGCTAGGATTTACCTGACTCAAAGCTTGGACAATATTATCTGTTGTTAGTCCCCCAGCTAAAAACCAAGGGCGATTGGGACTATATTGCTGTAACATTGTCCAATCTAAGGTTTTGCCTGTACCACCCAGTTGTTGAGGATGGTAGGCATCGAGTAGTAAAGTATCTACGTACTTTACGTAATCAGCCGTTGTTTCAAGATGCTCAAGACTACGAATTCTAAATGCTTTGAGGATTTCGATATTGGGCAAAGCTTGGCGTAATTGGTCGCAAAATTCTGGCGATTCATCACCGTGTAATTGAACGCCAGTTAACCCAGAATCAACAACTATTTGCTTGATTTCGCCAATGCTAGCGTTGGCAAAAACGCCAATCTTGTCAATATTTTTTGGTAATTGTGCTACTGCTGCTTGAATTTGGGATGTAGTAACATAGCGAGGTGAAGTAGGCACACAAATAAATCCTAGTGCCGTTGCGCCAAGAGAGGCGATCGCTATAGACTGTTCCGGTTGAGTAATACCACAAATCTTAACGCGCATCAAAATTTCACAAATTTAAAATAATCATCAGAAAAGTCTAAACTATCTCAAAAACTTTTGCGCCTCCTAACTTTATAATCTTGTAGGTCTACATTAACCTTCTATTTAGGAGACAAAAGCTTGATTTCATCTACTTTATTAGCAGCCGCGGCGTCTGTTCCTCCAACACCCGTCTGGACTCCCACAGTAGGAATCATTATCAGTGTTAGTAGCTTGGTAGTTCTTTTGCTAAGTACTAGGATTGAAAAACCCTTAGTTGGCCCCAAATTCCCTATTCTGCCAGTTAGTATTCCAACATTCATCGCAGCGATGGCTTTTGGTCATGTTATCGGCGTTGGCATTGTTTTAGGGCTAACTAACATCGGTCGTCTGTAGGTTTGAAATTACACAAACCTTGCTTCTAACATTGCATTAATATTTTGGTTCTTTCTCCAGCAAGAAAAACGAGCGAGTATCAGCCAGTCAGCCTTAGTGTAGTTGCTCTAACTGAGGATGTAAGTACTAACCTTTCCTGAAAGAGAGGATTCAGCTACTTTCCCAGCAGGGGATTTACGTGGCTTGAGGGACGGGATTAGTCCTAGATCTCGGACTCAATCAGTTAATTCATGCAGGAGAAAGAACCATGATCTCATCAATGCTATTAGCAGTCCAAGTTACTGTACCCAGAACTCCCACAGAGCATTAATTGTCTATTCTAGAAATTGGAGCATTTGATAACTGAGCATCAATTCGATGATGCTTAGAAGATATATTTACCAACATTTACGAAAAATTACGGTGTAGGAGTTATTGGAAATATCTAGTTTTAGGACAATGTAATGCAAACAAATTGGAAAATAGGGTCTTTATTTGGAATCCCTCTGTTTTTAGACCCGTTGTGGTTTGTGATTTTAGGGTTGGCAACTCTAAATTTTGGGGTAGCTTACCAAGAATGGGGGAATGTTATAGCTTGGAGTGCAGGAATAGTTATGGCACTGCTGCTATTTGGTTCGGTGTTGTTACATGAATTAGGTCACAGTTTGGTAGCCCGATCGCAAGGGATTAAAGTTAACTCTATAACCCTGTTTTTATTTGGCGGCATCGCTGCTATCGAAGAAGAATCTAAAACTCCAGCACAAGCCTTTCAAGTAGCGATCGCTGGCCCTGTAGTGAGTATCGTACTATTTTTCCTGCTAAGTTTGGCAGCCACCGTTTTACCTGATACTAGTACAGTCAGTATGATGGTAGAAGATTTAGCAAGAATTAACTTAGTGTTGGCGCTATTTAACATGATTCCTGGGTTACCTCTAGATGGGGGACAAGTGTTAAAAGCAGCACTATGGCAAGTAACAGGTAATCGTTTCCAAGCCGTACACTGGGCTGCAAAAGCCGGGCAAATTTTGGGTTACAGTGCGATCGCTTTCGGATTTGTTATAGATTTCTTTACCAGGGAGTTAGTACTTGGTTTGTGGGTTGCGCTGTTGGGTTGGTTTGCTGTCCGCAACGCTAACAGCTATGACAACGTGACTACATTGCAAGAAAGCTTGTTAAAGGTCGTGGCCGCCGATGCCATGATCCGCGACTATCGAGTAGTTGATGCTGACCAGACATTGCGTTCCTTTGCCGATTTATACCTATTGGAAACAGCTCCTTTGCAAGTTTATTTTGCTGCTTCTGATGGACGTTACCGGGGTTTGATTTCCATCGACGATTTGCGTTTAATTGAAAGGAGTCAATGGGAAACTCAAACTGTACACAACATTGCCCGTCCCTTGACAGAAATACCTCATGTTACCGAGTCTTCTACACTAGCTGAGGTAATTAACAAACTAGAAAATCAGGAATTATCTTGGATTACCGTACTTTCTCCTGCCGGTGCTGTAGCTGGTGTCATTGACCGGGGAGATATTGTGCGGGCGTTGGCGCAAAAATTAAATTTGCGGATAACAGAGGCTGAAATCAAGCGTACCAAACAAGAAGGTACTTATCCGCCTGGGTTACAACTTGGGTCAATTGCGAAATCCACCGAAAATTAAGTGTCACACCTTCGTCATAGTTTTGCAATGGATTTGTCAAAAACCTGTGTGATATTTGATCTGGTATTTGGTTACAAAATGCTTTTTTTGGGTTCGAGGTAGGGTGACCTACCTTTTTTTATTGGAAAATTGGGCATGGGGAAAGGGAAAGGGGGAAAGATTAAATTTATTCCTTTTCTCTTTTCCCTTTAACCTTTTTCCCTGCCTCTCTTCTTCCTCACTCCCTCATCCCTATGCCCTATGCCCCATGCCCTATGCCCCACTATATAATGTAAGTATGTGATATACTACGTCTCTCACTTACCCTGGTTTTATGGGACTGCCAATTGTTGCTATTATCGGACGCCCAAATGTGGGCAAATCTACCCTGGTTAATCGTCTCGCCGGGGAACAAACGGCGATTGTCCATGATGAACCGGGGGTGACACGCGATCGCACCTATATGGATGCTTACTGGCGCGATCGGGAATTTTTAGTGGTAGACACCGGTGGTTTAGTTTTTAATGATGATACGGAATTTTTACCACTAATTCGCCAACAGGCAATGACAGCGCTAAGAGAAGCGAGTGCTGCGATTTTTGTAGTCGATGGTCAAACAGGCCCCACATCCGCAGACCAAGAAATCGCTACTTGGTTGCGCCAACAACCCGTACCCGTGCTGTTAGCTGTCAATAAATGTGAATCTCCAGAACAAGGCTTAATCCAAGCTGCTGAATTTTGGGAATTGGGATTGGGCGAACCTTATGCCATCTCAGCCATTCATGGCAGTGGCACTGGAGAGTTACTTGATGAGTTAATTAATCACATACCTGTTGTTGGAGAAATCCCAGAAAGTAACGAAATCAAAGTTGCAATCGTGGGACGGCCAAACGTGGGCAAATCTAGTTTACTCAATGCTTTTGTTGGCGAAGAAAGAGCAATTGTCAGCCCGATTTCTGGTACAACCCGCGATGCAATTGATACCGTTGTTGAGCGAGAAGGGCAAACCTATCGCTTGATTGACACCGCTGGGATTCGGAAAAAGAAACAAATAGAATACGGCACAGAATTTTTTAGTATTAACCGCGCTTTCAAAGCAATTCGCCGCGCTGACGTGGTTTTATTAGTACTAGATGCCTTGGATGGAGTCACAGAGCAAGACCAAAAATTAGCTGGGCGGATTGTTGACGAAGGTCGAGCTTGCATCATCGTAGTTAATAAGTGGGATGCTGTGGAAAAAGACTCTTACACAATCTACGACTACGAAAAAAGTCTGGAAGCGCGGTTACATTTTACCGAATGGGCAGAAACAATTTTTGTGAGTGCCTTGTCAGGACAACGGGTAGAAAAGATTCTAGATTTAGTAAACACAGCCGCCGAATCTCACAAACGCCGAGTCAGTACGTCAGTGATTAATGAAGTATTAACAGACGCTGTAAGTTGGCATTCACCACCAGCATCCCGCAGTGGGCGTCAGGGCAAGATTTATTATGGTACACAAGTGAGTAGCCAACCGCCAACCATCGCCTTATTTGTCAACGACGCCAAACGCTTTAACGACAACTACCGCCGCTACATTGAGCGCCAATTCCGGGAACAGCTAGGATTTAAAGGTAGCCCCATTCGTTTGCTTTGGCGGAGTAAAAAAGTTCGTGATGTTGAAAGTGGTAACGTTAATCGAGCAACACGCGTTTAATCAAGTTAGGAGTTATGAGTTAGGAGTTATGAGTTAAAGCCAAAATTGCTAACTATACAGCCCTATGGACTTGAGTTTGATACACGCATTTAATCAAGTTAGGAGTTATGAATTAGGAGTTATGAGTTAAAGCCAAAATTGCTAACTATACAACCCTATGGACTTGAGTTTGATACACGCATTTAATCAAGTTATGAGTTATGAGTTAGGAGTTATGAGTTAAAGCCAAAATTGCTAACTATACAACCCTATGGACTTGAGTTTGATAGTAATGCAAGGTGAAAGTTATAACTTAAAGTCAAAACTCCTCACTCCTAATTCTTAACTCCTAACGCTAAAATGGATTTACTGCGATCGCTACCACTTGGACTTTATTTAGAACAACCCCAAACTTGGTTGCATAAAATCGATCCGCGAGTCAAGTTTGCCTGGTTGATGAGCTTTTTAACCAGCTATGTATTAGCAAACAACTTATGGCGGGTGCTGTTGGTGCTAATATTGATTATTGCTACCTTATTTGCAAAAATTCCCCGACGAGTATGGCGGCAGCAAATGGGTTGGCTGTTGATGCTATCATTTTTCGTCTTAGCGATCGCGGCCATCAGTCCCGATGCAATGGGTGTAGATTATCAGCCACGCCTACCAGCAAACGAACAAATATTAACCCAGCCACCAAATTCCAATAATGTAGCTCAAGAAGAAACAACCGAAGGGCAAAAATACAGCTACGTGCTATTTCATAAAGGCCCAGTCAGAGTAACTCGTCGTTCTTTGGAATTAGGAGTTAGTCTGAGTTCGATTATTTTTACCGTGATTTACAGCACCAACCTGTATCTACTGACAACCGCACCAGAAGAAATTACATCTGGCATAGAAAGCTTAATGCAGCCCCTACGGCGTTTGAAGTTGCCTGTTACAGAAATTGCTTTAACTTTAACTTTATCTTTGCGCTTTATTCCCTTAGTTTTAGAAGAAGTACAAAACTTATTCCGTTCTGTAATGACAAGGGCAATCAATTGGAAAAAGCTGGGATTAAAAGGAGCATTTAAAGTTTGGATGACAGTGGCAGAGAGATTGTTAGATAATCTCCTCTTGCGAGCCGAACAAATGGCGAATGCAATGATGGTGCGAGGTTTTACCAGTCCCAACGAACATCGAGTTCAGTGGCACGACTTACGATTAAAAGGCCTTGACTGGCTTGCTATTGCAACTTTAGTCTTATTCTGGGGAATACGGCTAGCTGTAGGAACTAAAGTCTAATTTGCCACCCTTGAAAATCGAAAGTTTCTAATATAGTATGACCAAGGCTTGGTATTGGCGATCGCTACCCTTAGAAAAGCGCACAGGTTCCGAAGTTTTTGCTGCCTTGTTTCGCCCCACCACAACGGGAATTGCTACCTTACTGGAAAGTCCTTACCCAACGCCAATCGAACATCCCCAACTAAGTCGATATTCTATCTGTGCAGGCGCTCCTCGTCTAGTCGATGGCATCCCACAAATGTGGACACCAGCACTAGGGAAGGTTTTCCCCTTCCTAGAAAAGTTGTTGCAGCAAGGGTTAGAGCCAGATGGGGAGACGGGGAGATGGGGAGATGGAGAGAATAACCAATACCCAATCCCCAATCCCCCACCTCACCTTCCCTTCCTCGGTGGTTGGTTGGGTTGGCTAAGCTACGATGTCGCATGGGAAATTGAACAGTTACCTTCTAAAAAAATTGATCCCCTGCCATTTCCTGTAGCTTTTTGGTACGAACCAGATTGTTTTGCAGTTTTAGATCACGCCGAACAAATCCTTTGGTTAGCTGCGGGCGATCGCACTGGACTTGATGATTTACAGGAAAAATTGCACAAGAGACAAATGGATGAAAAAGAGGCAGAGGGCAGGGAAGAAAATCCTCTCCCTTGCACCACTTCGGCTACGCTCAGCGATCGCCTGCCCCCTGCTCCCCCTCCTCTTTTTTTGACATCACAAGCAGATTATGAAACGTCTGTCAACCAGGCGAAAAAATATATTCAAGCTGGAGATATCTTTCAGACAAATCTTTCGTTGCGATTTCAAGCATCTACAGCGGCTTCTGGTTGGGAAATTTACCAAGCCCTACAAAAAATCAATCCTTCTCCCTTTGCTAGCTATTGGCAAACGCCTTGGGGAGAAGTGATGAGTTGTTCGCCGGAACGGTTGGTATTGTTGCAAAACCGACAAGCGCAAACCAGACCGATCGCCGGGACGCGATCGCGTGGCACAACCCCAGAACAAGATATGCAACTGGCGCAAGATTTACTCAGCAACACCAAAGAACGTGCAGAACACATCATGCTTGTGGACTTGGAACGCAACGATTTAGGGCGAGTCTGCCAATGGGGAAGCGTTGTTGTAGACGAATTGCTGACAATTGAGCGATATAGCCATGTGATGCATCTTGTCAGCAACATCAAAGGTACTTTAAAAAGCGAATCTACCAGCATTGATTTGATTCGTGCTACCTTCCCAGGTGGCACAATTACAGGTTGTCCCAAAATCCGCTGCATGGAAATTATCGAAGAATTAGAACCCGTGCGACGCAGCTTATTCTACGGTTCCTGCGGCTATTTAGATTGGCGCGGTAATTTAGACTTAAATATCTTAATCCGCACTCTGCTACTAGCACCCGCGTCTCAAACTCAAGAGGACGCGGGGACGGGGCGACACGGGGACGCGGGGAGTCTATCACAAATCCTGTCTGCGTCTTCCCCATCCCCCCACCCCTCACTCAACATTGTGTGGGGACAAGTTGGCGCGGGAATTGTCGCAGATAGCGATCCTGAAAGAGAATGGTATGAATCTCTGCACAAAGCTCAAGCACAACTAGCAGCACTGAAAATGCTGAATAATCAATAAGGGAATGGGGCATAGGGGATGGAGCATGGGGAGATGAGGAAGACGCGGGGACGCGGGGACACGGAGACGCAAAGAAAAACTAATGACAAATGCCCAATGCCCAATGCCCCATGCCCATTCACATAAGTTATTTTGCTCCATTAGGCGACAGTTGTGGCAGTATGGAAAGAAGTTAGAAAATTGGTCGGGGAGCCGTTGGGAAGTTTATCGGGTGTTTTCCCTTGCTAGACCAAGCTTTTAACAACTTCCGCCTCACTACCGCTAGCTTAAGAAGCTGATTAAAAACTAGATCAAGGTCTTCAAAACCATAGTTTCGCATTTTAAGAAAATATTCTGGCGAAAGGAAGGTATTATCGTCTGAATGTTTGGAATGAACTGCGAAAGCACATACATATCTCCCACCTTGACTATTCAATGAATCCAGAAAACGCAGAAACTTACATAAATCATCCAACTTGGGGTTTACTTTACAAGATCTGTATGGTTGATGAGAACCAGGATCTATTCACTACACTTTATGCCCAGCGTTTATTTTTTTTGGTGGCAAATGACATTAAAGGTGTTAAGTTCCAGCCTATCGGACGGACTGAAGCTAGAATGATGTTGGAAAATCGCTTACGTACTCTGCGTCGCACAGGGCAATCTCAGGAGTACGATCAGCTTCAGAGTGTTTTCCAACGCACCTTCCAATGAACAGTTCGATTTACGAACG
Organism: Nostoc paludosum FACHB-159; assembly: GCF_014698835.1. Lineage (GTDB taxonomy): Bacteria > Cyanobacteriota > Cyanobacteriia > Cyanobacteriales > Nostocaceae > Nostoc > Nostoc paludosum. Next base: position 62,156 of record NZ_JACJTU010000024.1, read on the forward strand.
TATTGTTACCATTCGTTCCTCGCTACCAACTTCAGTCAGATTGATTGCTGTCAGCAAGCAAGTTCCTGCTGAGGCGATTCGCTGTGCATACAACGCAGGAATTCGTGATTTTGGCGAAAGTCGTATCCAAGAAGCCACCATTAAACAAGCCCAGTTGCAAGACTTACCGGATATTACTTGGCACTTTATTGGACATTTGCAAAGCAATAAAGCCAAAAAAGCCATTGAACAATTCCACTGGATTCACTCCGTAGATAATTTAAAGCTGGCAGTGCGCTTAGAACAATTGGCGCAACAGCTAGGAGTGAGTCCCCAAGTTTGCTTGCAAGTGAAAATTCTCCCCGATCCTAACAAGTCGGGTTGGACTGTACCTGAACTTTTGGCTGATTTACCCGCTCTTAATCAATGCAAAACTTTACAAATTCAAGGTTTGATGACAATTCCGCCTTCAGGATTGGCTGATGCTGAAATTTTGAGTGTGTTTAATCGATGTCGCGAACTGGCAAAAGAAATCCAACAGAAAAACTGGCCGCACATAAAAATGCAGCAGTTATCTATGGGTATGTCAGGCGACTACGAACTGGCAGTGCAAGCAGGCGCAACGATGGTACGATTGGGAACCATCTTATTTGGCGATCGCCTCTAGCATACTAGTGTCAAGCTTGTTCTTGAGTATTAATTAAAAGATCGGGATTTGATGACAACAATTTTGTAACAGACTGGTGCAATTGGAAACAAAGGATATAGTATTGACAAGAGCAATCGCCAAGTAAAATTCGGGTAAAAGAACTTTCCTTTGGACAAACCTTAGGATATAATCTTGACTCATTATTGTGTTTAGGCGATGTACAGGCCTTGCTAAAAGTGTCCGTTCATCGCCAAAGCCCGTAGTATAGGCTACAAATAGCAATATATTTGCTCAAGTATCCACCCATGTAGCGATGCCTACGGCGGGCTGCACCTACGCAGATGGCTAAATTAATCCTTTAAGCCAAGTCAATACCGACTATTCGCACCAGGAGAGTACAAAATGAACAACATCTTTTCCAAACTCAGGGACTTCGTAGGTCTAAATGAGCAAGTGGAATACGAGTATTACGAAGAAGAACCAGATACAGACAATAATTACCAAAATCTGTATCAGCAAGAAAATCCCCAACCAGTGCCACAAGAAGCCCCAGCAACTCAAAATCGACGTTGGCGGGAACCAGTGCCTACAATGGGAGAAGAGATAGCAGCAGCAGCAGGTTCAAAGCCAATGGGGAATGTGATTGGTATGCCAGGAGCAATTAACGGAATTTCGGAAGTTTTAGTACTCGAACCACGCACCTTTGAAGAAATGCCTCAGGCAATTCAAGCGCTGCGAGAACGCAAGTCAGTGGTATTAAACCTGACAATCATGGACCCAGATCAAGCTCAACGAGCAGTAGATTTTGTCGCAGGTGGTACTTACGCTTTAGATGGACATCAAGAGCGCATCGGTGAGAGCATCTTTTTGTTTACGCCAAGCTGTGTACAAGTTAGTACCCAAGGTGGAGTTCTTCATGAAGTACCACAACCGCCAGCCCGTCCTTCTCGCCCCGCAGGTTCTTCATCTACAAATCAAACTTGGGGCAACGAACCTAATCGGATGGCACAATAAATTTAAATTAGTCTTTTGTCCTCTAATACAAAGTTAAGCCACTGCCTTGGATGGGTTTCCCAACTGAAAGCAAGTGGCCTTTGATGGTCGCAAACCTCAACCAAGACTTTGCGCTTTGTCCTTTGTTAGTTAACAATAAACTAATGACGAATGACAAATGACCGACGATGACAAATGACTAATGACCAATGACTAATGACTAATGACTATTAAATTTGGCTTAATTGGTGGTGGGGTAATGGGAGAATCGCTGTTATCCCGCCTTATCGCGCTTGGAATCTATCAATCCTCAGAAGTCATAGTTAGCGAACCGCTACCCTCACGCCAGGAATTTTTAAAACAGCACTACAATGTCGCTGTAACAAATGATAGTAGCCAGGTTTTCACCCAAGCAAAAGAAGTAGTGTTTTTGGCAGTGAAACCCCAGGTATTTAGTACTATTGCTCAAGAATTAGCTGATATTGATATTCTGAATATACAACACCCACCATTGATTATTTCCATCTTAGCGGGCGTGCCTTTAAGTCAGTTAGAAGCTGCATTTGTGCAATTGCCAGTAATCAGAGCAATGCCCAACACTCCAGCAACGGTGGGAGCAGGAGTTACCGCGATTTGTTCGGGTGCATATACCAACCAGAAGCATTACCAAATAGCACATAAAGTTTTTTCTGCTGTGGGTGAAGTCGTAGAAGTTTCAGAAGTGCTGATGGACGCAGTTACAGGGTTATCTGGTAGCGGCCCGGCTTACGTGGCGCTATTGGTAGAAGCACTTGCTGATGGCGGAGTAGCCGCAGGTTTACCCAGAGTGATTGCCAATCAACTTGCCTTGCAAACAGTACTGGGAACAGCAAAACTGTTGCAGGAAACCAAAATGCACCCAGCAGAACTCAAAGATCGCGTTACCAGTCCAGGTGGTACAACAATCGCCGGGATTGCTCAACTAGAAAAGGCAGGATTTCGCTCAGCTTTAATTGAAGCAGTAAAAGCTGCCACACAGCGATCGCAAGAACTGGGAAAATAAAAAATGGGGCATAGGACATGGGGCATGGGGCATGGGGGATGAGGAGGCAGGGGAAAAGGTTAAAGGGTAAAGGGTAAAGGGATAAATTTAACCTTTCCCCCTTACCCCTTTCCCTTTCCCCATTCCCAATGCCCAATGCCCAATGCCCAATGCCCAATTCCTAACGAAGTTGACAAAAGACCCGTTAGTATAGTAAACAGTCTGGTTGCAAATGTGATTGAGTGAATTATCCCGCGCCGTCTCCTGAACTTGACCTGAGGTCGATATTTCCCTTTGAACTGGATCGGTTCCAGAAAGATGCGATCGCATCCCTTAACGCTGGACGTTCCGTAGTTGTATGTGCGCCTACAGGTTCGGGCAAAACATTAGTAGGGGAATACGCCATTTATCGCGCCCTGTCGCGAGGAAAACGTGTGTTTTACACTACTCCCCTGAAGGCGCTGTCGAATCAAAAATTACGTGATTTTCGAGAAAAATTCGGGTTCGATCTGGTGGGACTGTTAACTGGAGATGCTTCCATTAACAGGGATGCGCCCATTTTAGTGATGACTACAGAAATTTTCCGAAATATGCTCTATGGTACACCCATTGGGCAAGTTGGAATTTCGTTAGTGGACGTTGACGCAGTGGTGCTGGATGAGTGCCACTACATGAACGATCGCCAACGCGGTACAGTTTGGGAAGAATCTATCATCTACTGTCCCCGTGAAGTTCAACTGGCAGCCCTTTCCGCAACTGTAGCCAATAGCGATCAACTCACCGATTGGCTCAATCGCGTCCACGGGCCAACAGACCTGATTTACTCGGATTTTCGCCCAGTACCATTGGAATTTCACTTTTGTAATGCCAAAGGCTTGTTTCCGCTGTTGAATGACAGCAAAACCAAAATTAACCCCCGTCTGGCGAATCGGGGCAAAAGAAGACAAGGCGATCGCACAAAAGCTGGTAGACCAGAGGCTCCTGGTATAATTTATACCTTGAACCACTTGCAGCAACGGGATATGCTACCAGCCATTTACTTTATCTTCAGCCGCCGGGGATGTGATAAAGCAGTGGCAGAAGTGGGTGATTTATGGCTGGTAAATAATGAAGAGTCCCAAATTTTACGGGAACAAATTGATGAGTTTTTAAACCGCAATCCGGAGGCAGGACGTTCTGGACAAATTGCCCCGCTGTACCGAGGAATCGCCGCCCACCACGCCGGGATTTTACCTGCATGGAAAGCATTGGTAGAAGAATTATTTCAGCAGGGGCTGATTAAAGTCGTCTTCGCCACCGAGACACTAGCAGCGGGAATTAATATGCCCGCCCGAACAACGGTAATTTCCACCCTTTCCAAGCGTACTGATACTGGACACCGCCTGCTGAACGCTTCCGAATTCCTGCAAATGGCGGGACGGGCAGGCCGCCGGGGGATGGATAAACAAGGTCATGTGGTGACTGTACAAACTCCCTTTGAAGGAGCCAAAGAAGCTGCGTATTTAGCCACATCCAAGCCAGATCCGCTAGTTAGCCAGTTTACGCCAAGTTATGGTATGGTACTCAACTTGCTGCAAACCCATACCATAGAGCAAGCCAGGGAACTGATAGAACGCAGTTTTGGGCAGTACATGGCGACTTTGCATTTAAGGCCAGAATACGATGAAATTGCCGAATTGCAAGGGCAATTAGCCCAACTTCAGGAGCAAATCGCCGCCGTTGATGAAAATGAACTGGCTGTTTATGAAAAATTGCGGCAACGGTTGAAAGTAGAACGCCAGATATTGAAAACCCTGCAAGAACAAGCGCTTTTAGATAGGCAAGAACAACTGGCGATGATGTTGGGCTTTGCAGTGTCAGGAACTCTGTTGAGTCTCAAAGGTAAAAATATCCCAGTGTCTACACCTGTAACCGCAGTGTTAGTCGGAAAAACCCCTGGTTCTGGTGACGCTCCTTACTTGGTATGCTTGGGACACGATAACCGTTGGTATGTGGCAACTACAGCAGATGTAGTGGATTTGTATGCCGAACTGCCGCGAGTTGAAGTGCCACCAGAAGTGCTACCACCAACAGAAATGCCCTTGAAGCCGGGACAGCCAGTGCTTGGTGGTCAAGAAACATTTGCGATCGCCACCCAAATCCCAAATCCGGTAGAGTCTTTGTATATGGCACCAGAGGTAGCCGAACAACTCAGCCGTGTTACCGCCATTCAAGAGCAAATAGAAGCTCATCCCGTACATCAATCAGGCAATGCCGGAACGATTTTCAAACGCCGGGCCCGCTACGTCGAACTAGAAGCCGAACTCGAAGAGTTGCAAGGAGTAGTAGAGCAACAGTCCCAACGTCATTGGGAAGAGTTTCTCAATTTAATCGCAATTCTGCAACACTTTGGTGCATTGGATAACCTAGTACCCACACAAATAGGACAAATTGCTGCTGCCATTCGTGGTGAAAATGAATTGTGGCTGGGTTTAGTATTCGCTAGCGGTGAACTGAACAACTTAGATCCGCACCATTTAGCGGCGGCGGCGGCGGCTTTAGTGACAGAAACTCCACGTCCAGATAGCAAGGTTAACTTTGACCTCAGTAATGAAGTCACAGAAGCCTTGGCAAAACTACGGGGAATCCGTCGTCAGATGTTTCAACTGCAACGGCGTTATAACGTAGCATTACCTATATGGTTGGAGTTTGAGTTAATTGCCCTAGTGGAGCAATGGGCACTGGGTATGGAGTGGACAGAACTGTGCGACAACACCAGTTTGGATGAAGGTGATGTGGTGAGAATTTTACGGCGGACGTTGGATTTATTATCGCAAATACCCCATGTTCCCCACTTACCAGATTCTTTTCAGCGTAATGCTTATCGAGCGATGCAGCTGATTGATAGATTCCCTGTGAATGAAGTGGTTGAATGAAGAGGACACAGGGACGCGGAAGGGGACAAGGGGACAAGGGGGACATAGCAACGCCGAAAAATTAATCTGTTCATCTTTATATATCTCCGTCCCCGCGTCTCCCTGTCTCCCCCTCCCCGCGTCTTCTTCCCTCTGGTTGTAATTAAAAATGCTTTTTTTGGTTTGTATACTTTCTACCAAATTTAGGATAAGTAGTATTGTTTGGAATTCCTGGAATAGCTTTGTAATTAGGGCTTTTAATCCAAAATCGTTCGACTGAGCGACTTGTGCCGAGCGTTCGCGTAGCGTCTCGCAGAGAAGTCGAGGTAAGCCGAAGTCCAAAATCTAAAATCCAAAATCGGTACACTTATGCAAACTATTGGGATGTTGTTAACAGTTTAATAGAAGTTATTGCGATCGCCATCAAGACTTGAACAGTCTAATACACCAAGTTTCCAGTACCACGCAACTGACGTAAAGAATTTATGCAATATGGACAGTCGCAGGCAAATAATTTAATTGCAGCTTCGCTTTCCTCGTCAGTAAAGTCCAACATAGCAATATTCTCATCTGATACTGATGTCACAACGGTTGAGGAACGTTGCGAAGTATAAGGGCGCTTTCTCTCAGAATCTCGAATGCATATAAAATCTTTTCCGCCATGTGGGTTAGTGATACATGTACGGCCGTCTTGTGTGTGCATTAATCGCTGAGTAATACTAGCATGGGCAGGATGAAATACTCCCAGGGTGGACATCAGCGAAGTAAAAATTGTGGAACTCGAAAGCAAATTAAGTATTAGTTTTCTGTTCATCGGTTTCCCAATAAAATGTTTCTGAACGCTAAGGCTATCCGATTAATAGTTATAGGTCAAGTGACCTTTTATCTATTTTTATCTCTACAATCAAAAATTTATCAGATTTTTAAGCCCAAACCTGTAAGAGCAGTGGACTAGGGACTGTAGAGAAGTATTTTTGCTCAGTATTGAGCAATTTCAAGTTAGACGATATGAAAATGGCGCGTTGGGCTGCGCGACAACTCACTCTATTATTGTTTAATCTTAAATTAGGTTGTGCTGTTTAGCCGAATCTATTTTGTATTTTATTATTCCCAGCTTTTGTACTTTTCTATTTATAAAATGCGTAATTTGATACTAAAAATGGGTATTACAAATAAGGCTTTGAGATGAAATAGGTTTGTAATTATGATTTTAGGCTTTAGAAAAATTGGTGCTGTGTGTGCTGTGTTTTTATTAGTTAGCCCTAGCAGCTTTCCCAAGTCAGCAGTAGCGACTGTTAACAATCAAGCTCAACTGATAGCACAAGGACAGACTAAAATCCAATCACATCCAGTTTTTAAGTCTATTTTGCCGAAATTAAAGCAAAAAACTAAAATCAAGATTTTATTACCGAAGTTTATTCCTGAGTCGGATGGAGAAAACCCGATTTACGCGATTATAGAAACTGCTAGTCAAAAAAAGTACGATATTTTACTTGGTTTTAGTCCTGACTGTAATGGTGGAACTGCTTGCCGTTTGGGTGTGCTTTCTGCTGAAGCAGTAACCCAAAAAACGCCTCGCCTCACCGGGAAACGCGTGTCTTTAGCTAAGGGCATCACTGGTTATTTTGTGGATTTTAGTTGTGGTGCTAATTGTTCAGATGCTACCTTGACTTGGCGACAACAGAGCGTGCAATATACTGTTGGATTGAAAGCAGGCGATCGCACTTCTTTAGTGAAAATGGCTAATTCTGCAATTAATCCCTGAATCGGTTTGGATGATACAGCAGATTGCATGTTGGTGAGGTACAGATCATTGTAGGGGCACACAGTACTGATGACAGCTGTGCGCCCTACCCGCGTACTTCATTTACCTGAAAAACGCTCCCTCGATTGTCAACAGTCAACAAACAATCAACACCCACTACTGATATTTTTCACAACTTCAATAGAATTGCTATCCAAAAACCAATCAAGAGGTTTCCTCTAATGGGAAAATCTCGCCGCGCAAGTAGGAGTCAAAGTGTTTTTTAAAGTACTGAATACTCGTTATATTCGGTTCATCACTTTCTTCTGGCGTGAATTCATAAATTGGTACTTTTTCTCTCACTAGTTTCACCAATTTAGGATCGAGTTTATCAAAAGCATCTACTCTGAATATTGTAGTTTCAAATCTTAATTTTGCTGGATGAGCATATCCTAATTTCATCCAAGGCATCCAAGGACAATCTCTTGCCCATTTAGCAGGAGGAACTTCAGTGACATCGGGTCGGCAGGCATTTGATATAAAATATTCAACTCCTTTAAACTTTTCTCCAGGGCAATAATCTAAGTATTTACTATCTCCTGCTAAGGGATGGGGATATTCTAAAGGAATTTCCATTACAGAAGTAAGATATGGCTTTCCTTTAGGGATGATAAATTTCTTGGGTTTGACTGAGCCTTGGACAATTCTGTTAGCTATATGTACTACTGGTACTGGTTGACTTGCTGTTGGAGATTGCCAAAAATGTAGAATTTCTTGAGTATTTGGATCACAAAATAGACCTAATTCCCGATTTATCCGATATCCAACTTCACCAAACTCGGAATCAGGTTTGATAAATACTTTTGTTGCATTCATCCCAATAATAGAGAACAATTTTTCTTTTGGTTTGTCTGGTGTTTCTTGCCACCAAATTTCTCCAGACCAATTGTAATAAAGCTGTAATCCATGATTTTTTTTGTAAAAATCAAGATTATTCAGTTCGTAATCATCTAAATAATCACTCATATTGATTTTGGATTTTGGATTTTGGATTGAGAGTGCTATCTGTTGACTGAGGAGTTATTTACCCTGTCCCCGCATCTTTGCGCCCGCTTCTCGCTGCGTCCCCACTCCCTAGTACGATGGTAAACGTGATAATTCTTCTCAGCAATTAACAAATCAATGGATAAACGGTTTTTTAGCATTTTTGGGCTAACAGAAGAACAAGCGATCGCCATTATCGATACACCTTTAGAACAACTTGAAGACGCTTCTGATAAATACATTGCTGTTTCGCATTTGATTAATTTCCCCACAGAACAATCCATCGCAGCTTTGGTACGGGCGATTGAAACCAGTAATCCGGCTGAGTTAGACCACCGCATTGTCCGACGTAAGGCTGTAGAAAGTCTGGGACGATTACAAGCTGAATCAGCTTTACCTGTGATTCGCCAGTGTCTGAAGGACGATGATATTTATACTGTGGAAAATACTGTATGGGCAATTGGCGAAATTGGGACTAAAGACCCGGAAATTCTAGAAGAAGTAGCACAATTACTGGATAAACCAGGTCAAATTTATCGAGTAATTATTCATACTCTAGCTCGTGCTAATTATCAACCATCTTTGGAGCGTATCCGTAAACTTACTGAAGTAGAGGACGAACCTACCCGTAGTGCAGCGATCGCTACAGTTTGTCGTTTTACGGGTGACTATTCCCAAATAACTGAAGTTATGGCATTGTTGCAGAGTCCCAATGTCAATGCACGACGCAGTTGTATTCAAGATTTAATTGATTCGCGCTATTACAAAGCTATTCCAGAAATCGCTCGTTGTCCTGTCTCTTTGGTGTTCCGATTGCGAGGATTGCGAATGCTTTTAGATGCAGGTGTTCCATCGGGTGAAATTACTTTTGCAGAGGTTAAACCTTACTTAGAACAAGTATTGTACGATCATCCGAAAGACATTGATTTAGTACATGAATATGATGTTACGCCTGTATTGAATTTTGTCATTGAAGAACTTTATCAAACTGATTTTGGACGTTGTTATTTAGCAACAAAAACTTTATTAGATATCTATCACCAAGAAGCACCAGTAGCACTTTTAGCGACCTATGCAGATAAAGCATATAACGATTATGGCGCTCATTATCATGTGATGAAACTATTGGGTTGGCTAAAATATGTTCCTGGTTACGATTTGCTAGTAGAAAATTTGCACAATCGCGAACCGCAATTTCAAAAATCTCGTGCTGCATGTGCGATCGCTCTTGGCGAATTGGGTAACCCAAAAGCAATTCCTGAACTCAAAATTTGCCTAAATTCACAAATTTGGGATTTGAAATATGGTTGTTTATTGGCCCTAGACCGCTTAGGAGATTCCTCTGGTCGGGAAATTGCTGCTCAGGATAGTGACTGGTTAATTAGAGCTAAAGCAGAGAGCAATAATTAGTTAAGAATCATTCAATTTTGGATTTTAGATTTGAGGATAAATCCAAAATCCAAAATTATTGATGGTTTATTTTTTAATTAAATTCTGGAGCGATCCTAAATCATAATTCAATATTTTTCCAGTATTTAATAGTTGATATCCGGCGAATAACAAAGCAGAAGCTACTACAATAGTTAAAAAGTTAGCTGAGACAAATACATTGCCAGTCAAAGCGATCGCTACAATTCCTAGTGCTAGTAAAATCCATCCTAAGTTAGGATCTATCCGCTGCTGACAAAGGATAAAAATACCAGAGATGCATAGCAACAAACCAGGAATTCCAAAAAATATACCAACTCGAATATTGGCAATTAAAATTATGATACCTGCAATCATCAAAGCAAAACCTACAGATTTTGTTGCCCGATTCACTGGAGTTTGTCTGCTGAGAGGATCGATTTGAGTTGCTATTTCTGTGGAGTTTAAAGCAGTAAAAATATTTTGTTGATGTTGTATTTTATTCTGAAATATAAATGTTACTTTTTCTCCCTGTCCCAGATCAATTTTATCTCCTAAATTAATTTGATAAGGTTTTTTAGGTTCTAACCTAATATTATTCACAAATGTTCCATTAGAGCTTCCCAAATCTTCGATAAAGTAATTATTATCATGTATCTGAATTTTTGCATGAATCCGAGAAACTACATTAGCATCTGGTAAATGAGAAATATTAATATTTGGCTTAATTTGGTCATTGGGCTTACCGATATGAAACACTGCACAATTTGATGGTAACTCAAAAGCAGTGTTGGTTTGAACATGAAACAATTCTAAACTTAGCCCTATGGTGTTTGATGTATTAAAGTTTTGCATCGCTTGTTTTTTAAGAAGCAATTTCTCTAGTTTCTAAAATCTCAAATTGGCTCGGTTAATAATTGCTCTGGACTATTGAACCTTGCCAATCAGTAGGCAATTTTAATTCATTAGAGTTTAGGGATTTTTGGTTTTGATTTAAAGGAATCTCAATCCAAAACTCAGTTCCTTTGCCTAATTGTGAATCACATCGCAGTACTCCTGAGTGTTTTTGCACAATAATTTGATAGCTAATCGATAAGCCTAATCCTGTTCCTTGGCCTACAGGTTTAGTCGTGAAAAACGGATCGAACAGTTTTTGCTTAACTTCTTGGGTCATACCTGGCCCGTTATCTGCGATTTTTACTACTACTCGGTTATTATCAATAATTTTAGTATTAATTATAATCTGGCTAGGATTGTTCTCAATCTCTTGCTGCGAACGTTGAGCATTCCACATATCCAGAGCATCGATCGCATTATTAATCACGTTCATAAATACCTGATTTAATTGCCCTGCATAACACTCTACCAGAGGCAATTTACCATATTCCTTGATAATTTCAATTTTGGGATGTTCTGGCTTAGCTTTGAAGCGATTCTGTAAAATCAGCAGTGTACTTTCAATTCCTTCGTGAATATCAACTTCTTTCATATCTGCTTCATCCAGATGAGAGAAGGTGCGTAAAGACAAGACAATCTGCTCAATTCGCTGCGATCCCATTTTCATTGAACTCAAGATTTTGGGCAGATCTTCTACTACAAATTCTAAATCAATATCATCAATTTTTTCTTGAATTTTCTCTCTATCATTGGGAAATTCTTCTTGATAAAGCTGTACTAATTCTAGCAGATGTTTTGTATATTCGCTAACGTAAATAATATTACCAGAAATAAAATTAACAGGGTTATTAATTTCGTGTGCTACTCCTGCCACAAGTTGTCCGAGACTAGACATTTTTTCAGTTTGAATCAGTTGAGCTTGGGTGCTTTGGAGTTCTTGTAAAGCTTTTTGGAGTTCTAACTGTGCCTGTTTGCGTTCAGAAATTTCCAATTCCAGGCGTTGGTTCATCTGGGTTAATTCAGTGTTTTTCATCAAAGTTTCACGAGACTCGGCCAGCTTCATTGCCATATGGTTAAATGCATCGGCAAGATCTTCTACTTCATCTTTTGTGTGAATATCTAGACGGTAATCTAAGTTCCCGGCTGCAATTTCTGAAGTTCCAGTTTGCAAATTCTGTAACGATTTAACTATTGGACGCCAAATCAACATAAATTTGCTAACAAATAAAATTATAATGACTTGCACAACTGCAAAGGAAATAATTCTCTGCACTTGATATAAGTTTTCTAGTTGTTCTTCAATTACAATACTCTGCTGATTGGCGCGTTCAATCAGCTTAGCCAAAAACAACTCAATATCTCTGTCAAAAGAATTAATAGCTCTAAAATACTGCTCAGAATCTGCTACAGAAATGTCGCTAAGATTGCGGTGAGTTACTTGATTTGCCAATTGACTAAGAAACTGGTGACGGCGGCGGATAATTGAGATTTCCTTAGCATTTGGCATCAATTTTTCTAACTTATTGAGAGAGTCGAGAAACCGGGTTGAAGAGTTAACCATTGCTGTATCTGGACTCTTAAGTAAAACAATATCCTTGAGTTCAATAATTTCAGATTTTAAAGCATTTTCGGCAGTCAGAGCAACTTTAATAGTTTCGGTAGTTCGATTAGTTTTCTCACGGATAGTCTGCTTAATTTGCTGGACAGCTACAGCATTGCCAACCAGAATTGCTACTATCAGTCCGACAGACACAGCGGAACCTGTAAAAAATTTGGTAGAGATTTTCATTTTGCCGGAACAGAAATTAAGTTGAGTTCTTTTCGGAGTTGCTCAATAGAAGCGTAATCTGAAGGGGTAACAAGAGTGTATCCGGATGACTCAATTCCTAGAATATCCTCAAGACCTTCTGGACTACTAATCAAAGCCTCCTTTAGTCGTTGAATTAACTCTGGTGGTAATTTTTTAGATACTACTATTGGAAAATTGAGTATAGGAGCAGATTGCCACAGGACTCTGGAGTTCTCAGGTGTTATTTTTCCAGTTTTTTGTTGCTTAAAATAAGAGGAAATATTAGTAGCTGCGGCATCAACAATACCATCTTCTAATGCAGTCAGACTTTTGCTATGGCTACCAGTATAAATAACTTGGGCAAAGTCGCGTTTGTAATTAATTCCTAGTTTTTTAAAAGTAGCCAATGGCATTAAATAGCCAGAGGTTGATAATTTGTCTACAAAGGCAATGCGCTTACCTTTGAGGTCTTTTAAAGTATTGATGGGGCTGTCTTGCTTGACAATGATACACGCACGATACCAGGGTTCTCCTGTATGTTTATCGATCGCAGCAACCAAGGGTTCAATTTTAGCACCCCTGTCCACTGCTTCCAGATAGCTCAGAGGCCCCAAATAAGCCATATCTAGCTTATCTTGCACTAGCAAATCAGTAATTTGTTGATAACTTTTGCCAATTTGGAAGTTTAGGGAAATTGCGATCGTATTTTGTCTATTCTGAATTTCTTCTGTGTTTTGTTTTGTCTGTCTCCCTATTGTCTTTGATTGTGGCTCAATTTCAACCCCTCCCCCAACAGATTGCTCTAAGTATTCTTTGAGAGCTTTAATCATCCGTTCTTGCTCTATTGGTTTTTCTGTGGGAACCACTCCAATTTTTAAATTGTATAAATTCTGCTTATAATTAATTGGAACCTTATCCGTAATAGAGTAATTATTTTTAGATACTATTCCACTACAACCTGTAGCCACTAGCGCCATGATTACTACTAAAATCAAAATTCTATTTTGACTGAATAAATAATATCTGGCAACGAGCCACAGCGCTAATAAGGACTTCTTCATAATTAAATTTAGGAGTGGTGACTGGGGAATAAGAGTAGGAAATAGAGACGCGATTAACTTTTTTCTGTACAAGTTAGGAGTTAGAAATTAATAGTTAAGAGTTATTATTTTTCCCTGTACCCTTAACTCCTCATTTCACTACTTTCTACTTGCCATTGTCTTTTAAATTGGAATTTGAATCCAGAATTCTGTACCTTGTCCTTCTTCTGATATACACTTCAAAATTCCACCATGTTTTTCTACTACAATTTGGTAGCTAATTGACAGTCCTAGTCCTGTTCCTTTACCAACAGGTTTGGTTGTGAAAAAAGGATCGAATAAGCGAGTTGTCACTTCTTCTGGAATTCCACCTGCATTATCAATAATCCGAATCACAACAAAGTTCTTGTCGAAAATTTCTGTTTTAATTATAATCTGGGGTTTGTTTGTTGTTTTTGCCTTAATTTTTAACTCTTCTAATGCATCGATCGCATTAGTCAAAATATTCATAAATACTTGATTCAACTGCCCCGGATAGCAATCAATCAAGGGCAAATCACCATATTCTTTGATGATAGATATATCGAGTCCAATTCCGTTATTTTTCCAGCGGTGATGCAAGATTAATAAAGTGTTGTCAATTCCTTCATGAATATCAACTTGCTTTTTCTCAGCTTCATCATGGCGAGAAAAATTTCGCAATCCTAAAACAATCTCACGGATACGAGTAGTACCCATTTCCATTGACGATAGGAGCTTGTAAAGGTCGCTAGTAATAAAATCCAAATCAATTTTTTCAGCAAAATCCTCAATTTCTGTCTCAGGCGTAGGATAGTATTGCTGGTAGAGATGCAACAGAGTTAGTAATTCTTCAAAATATTCATGAGCATAACTTAAATTGCCGTGAATAAAATTAACTGGATTGTTAATTTCATGGGCAACACCAGCTACTAACTGTCCCAAGCTGGACATTTTTTCATGTTGGATTAATTGAGATTGAGTTTGCTGCAACTGATACAAAGTTGTGGTAAGTTTTTCGGCTTGAGTTTGAGCAGCTAAAGTAGCAGAACGACTTTGAGTATAAAGTTGTGCGTGGTCTATGGCGATGGCTAGTTGGTCGCAAACAGCTTGCAACAGACTAATTTCACTATTACTCCAAATGCGATCGCCACTACAATGACTGCAAACAATTGCCCCAATTTCTCCAGAATTACTCTTAACTGGTAGGACTAGTTGAGCTGTAATACCAAACTCAGTTAAAAGCTCTTGCATATCGTCATCAAGGTATGATTTACGATTAATATCGTCAATACAAATTAACTCTTGAGAAAGAAGTATTTTGGTTAAAAAATTGCTTTTTTGCTGGGGAATACTACCTAACATTGTGGGTAAGTTAGGAGAGTTGGGGTTTCTTGCTTCAGAGGTAATAGTCAGGCTTGGTTCGGATGGCTGCGCTGAATAAGAAATAAAGTAACAACGGTCAATTTGTAATAAGCTGCGAATTTCATTAACAGCAGTTTCGAGGATAATATCTAAATCAAGGGAACTGCGGATTTGGCTAGCTAAACGCAGTAATAATGCTTCGCGGCGGCTGAGGAGTTCTTCTCTAGCCCAAATCCGGTCAATAGCTACAGCAATATTATTCGCAATCCAATTTAATAAATTATGAGTGGGTTCGCTAAACAATTGCTGACTAAATAAAGCTATGATGCCGATTAATTGCTGCTCTACTATTAAAGGATAGGCAGAAAAACGAAAAATAGAAAATGTAGAATTTAGTAATAATTCTGGATGATTAATTGTTAACTCTTGATTGAAAATGGCTTGATGGTTTTGCGTCATTAAGCCAACAATGTTGTTGGCTAAAACCATGTGATTGGGAAAATCTTCACTATTGTTCAAAGCACTACAGGTAGCCTCTGTGCAATGAACGCCAGCCTGTAGTTCTAGCTGGTTTGTCTGTCGCTCAAAAGTCCAGATAGAAACAAAGGCGAGCTTCAAGTATTGTGAAATCGTATTTGTACAGTTTTGCAGAATTTCTGCAAGTGTACCACTTTGAGATAATGCTAAGCTCACTTCTGCACTCAAAAGTGATAAACGCGATCGCTCCAATAAAGCTAACTCTGAAAGCTTGCGCTGTGTTATATCTGTACGAATTGATACATATTGATAGGGTTTACCATCGGAGTCTAACATTGGAGCGATCAGAGTATCCACCCAATAAAAAGTCCCATCTTTGGCTTTATTTTTGATTTCTCCCTTCCAAATTTGACCTTTGCTAATAGTCTTCCACAAATTTTCAAAGTATTCCTTTGTATGATGACCAGAATTAATAATTCGATGGTCTTGTCCTAAAAGTTCTTCTCTAGAATACTTAGAAACCTGACAAAATTGGTCATTAGCATAGGTAATTCTGCCCTTTTTATCAGTAATAGCTACTAATGAATGAGCATTTAAAGCAAATTTCAAAGCTTCTAATTCGTGAATAATTTGTTGCCGCGCAATTTCATTCTCTTTATTTAGAGTAATATCACGAGCTACGGCATAAATTAATTTTTCTTCTATGAAACCTGTTGCATTCCATGATAACCATTTATAGGAGCCATCCTGACAAAGATAGCGGTTTTCAAAATAAATCGCATCAATAGATTGTGTAATATTTTGAGCTGCTAGAATAGTTGATTCTTGGTCTTCAGGGTGAACAAATTCGATAAAGGGTTTAGCAAGTAATTCCTGTGTTGACCAACCTAGCGTTTTTGTCCATACTGGATTTAAATACATGAAATAACCATCAAAACTAGCAATACACAGTAAATCTATAGAAAGTGAGAAAAATCGAGAATATTTTTCTTCCAATTGTTGCAACTCAGATTTAGCTAGTTTCATCAGTTTTTAGGTATTAAAGTTATTTAATATTTGCCAAATAAGCCAATAGGTTTTTCGTAAATCGAATAATCATCCTTATAAGATATTGTCTAGCTAGAGGCTGCCTAACTTCTATTCTGATAAGGACTGTTTAATATACGAATAAATACGTAATTAGCTCGCAGAAGTGAAAAAATATAGCTTTTTTCTACTGAATAAACTACCTTTCTGTTAACTCAATCTTCTGTTGAATATAGGTTTCCCTAAAAAACTATAAAGTAAACATTTGTATTTTATCTTTAAGATAAGAAGTGTTATTTTACGTAAACTGAATTAAGAAAACGCCACAAAAAAATGCCAGGCCAATAATTTCAGGAGTTATACCAAATTCTCCAAAATCAAGCAACAGATGTAAATCAGGAAAGCCTTGCTGTATCTAAGTTTCTTAATTACCTAGCTTGCTTCCCGATGCAGTGGATATTCCCAATTGGTATGACGCTACAAACTTGCTGGCCGACAATTGAAAATGAGTGCGATGCAACCTAATTGCAATAATCGTACTAGTAGACTTGCTTGTGGGTTGTCTGCGATCGCTACTTCTAAAACATTATGAGGAAGGATAAGGTAGAGGCTGCCGACGCTCCTGTTTGTAGTAAATTCGATAATTATTCGATTTTTGGTAGAGAGAAGTCTATGCAATTTTTCAATCTACAGCGGAAATTGCACCCAAATTGTTCGGTTCTACGACTGTTACCTGTACGCAAATGCATATAACCTCTTAGGTAGTAGTGAAGTGTCTACCCTAGACGCTATTCGTCGCTCTTGAATTAAGGGGTGAAAACTTGTGTACCAATGGGTATTGCCAAGTCTGCGCGAAATCTTGGCACAAAATCAATCAAGTGTCGCTGAATGTTCACCAGCAAAAGCAGAGCGGCAGTGGCGTGTCAGCCTTGCAGCAACAGAACAGTTGCTATTAAATAGTTTAGCAAGTGTTTCAGCTGACACGACCCAAGGATTAGTCTTAGCTGCACCAGCACCGTTATTTAGTCAGCCAAAACTGGCTCAAAGCTTACAGACAGTAACTTTTACAGCAAAACCATTTAACCCTTTGGCGCTAATGCCATTTCAGATGCCAGATGCGATCGCACCTCAAGATTGTGAAGTCGCACCCTGTGAATCCGTACTTCCCTTACTACCCGCCGATCCATTGGCAGCAGAACAGTTTTGTTTAGTTTTTACAGATAAATTTACATTAGTACTAGTTTTAGCAACACACAAAAACGGTAAAAAAACCTTTTCATTTTCTTTTGAGCCAGAGGTAGTACAGCAGGCTTGGCGATCGCTAGGAGCGCGGGTAATGCTGACTAATCCAGAATTTTTTAGCCAACTAGATGCATTAGTACAACAGTATTCTCCACTAGCACCAGATTACCGCATGGTGGTTCAATTTAGCCAGCTGTTACTTGCTGAGCTAACAGAACCAGAAGAAGACACCGGGACACGGGGACACGGAGATACGGAGAGTTCTTTCCCCGCATCACCGCGTCTCCCCGTCTCCGTGTGTTCTGAAACCTCTCCCCGTCCCGATGTCGAATTGCTCCAAGCCTTTGCCCATGAAGTTCGTACACCTTTGACGACTATTCGTACTATGACTCGCCTACTCTTGAAGCGGCGGGACTTAGCTAAGAGCGTGATCAATCGCTTAGAAATTATCGATCATGAGTGTACTGAGCAAATTGACCGTATGGAGTTACTGTTTAAAGCAGCAGAATTGGAAACTTCTGCCCCAGTAAAATCTTCCAAAACTCAACTAACGCCGATGTCTTTAGATCAAGTGTTGCAGCAAAGCATTCCCCGTTGGGAACAAGCAGCACAGCGGCGGAACTTAACTTTAAATGTAGTTTTACCCCAGCAACTACCAACTGTGGTTAGTAATCCCAGTATGCTCGATCGCGTACTCACTGGTTTGATGGAGAATTTTACGCGCAGCTTACCCCCTGGTAGCCACATTCAGGTACAGGTTATTCCGGCTGGAGATCAACTGAAGTTACAATTATCGCCCCAACTGTTGTCTAAAGATACAAATAAATCTGCTACACCAGCAACGCCGCCAATTCGCAAAGCCCTCGGTCAACTGCTGATGTTCCAGCCAGAAACAGGTACTATTAGCTTGAATATGGCCGCAACCAAGCATTTGTTTCAGGCGATCGGTGGTAAATTGATTGTTCGTCAACGTCCACATTATGGAGAAATATTAACAATTTTCCTCCCCTTGGAAGTTAGCAGTAATGAGGAAAAACTAGGAGTTAAAAGTTAGAAAAATATCAAGAAATAAATTACTACTACTAGCCCCTTCTCCTGTGGGAGAAGGGGAATTAAATCTCTGGCTCCCTCTCCCCAAGGTAGGCTGGCAGTGAGGGCAAAACCTTGTCAACAAGCTGGTTTCACCTGAAGTTGACACCAATAACAAGATATGCGTTCCACAAGAAAAATTGAATGTTTTTTTATTTGTAAGTCCCTATCTAACTGTTGCCTGTTGCCTATTGCCTATTCCCTTTGAATTGCCATATGTAAAAATAGATGCCAAAAATGTATATAAATTCTGCCCAAAAGCCAAGTATACATTTTGGCAAAAATCAAAAGGAAAATTATGGCAATTTTTGAAATTGTTGAACGCGAAAGTTTACGTTTAGTCAAAGTAACTTTGCAAAACGAAACAGTAAGGACTGAATCTGGTGCTATGTACTATATACGTGGCAACATTCAAATGGAATCTAAAGCTCCTTCAGCAGGTGGATTTTTAAAATCTTTAGCCACGGGAGAAAATATTTTCCGTCCTACATATACAGGTACAGGTGAGCTATATTTAGAGCCTTCTTTATCGGGCTACCACATCTTAGAATTAGACGGCAGTGAATGGATTTTAGATAGTGGGGCTTATTGGGCAAGTGATGGCAGCGTAGAAGTAGGAGTTGAACGAAACAAATTGGTGTCAGGCTTAATTGGTGGCGAGGGCTTGTTTCAGACAAAAGTCAAAGGTAGGGGTAAAGTGGTGATGGTTGCACAAGGCCCTGTAGAAGTAATCAATTTACGAAATGACCGATTAGTTGTTGATGGAAATTTTGCGATCGCTCGCACAACCACTCTAAATTATCGCGTTGAAAAAGCTACCAAATCTTTTTTCGGTTCAATGACCTCTGGTGAATTTCTTGTCAATACTTTTGAAGGAACTGGTACTGTATTGCTAGCTCCTGTACCTTATTGGCAAGTCATGATGCTCCGCCAAATTATCGCCTCCATCCCAACGCCTTCTAGCAAATAATCATTATTAAGTTGGAGAAGATAAAGAGAATCTAGAATTGAGAATTCAGAATCAATTAGTGATAGCGATCGCTATTTTCCTTTTCGTGGGTAGGCGTAGCCCAACCCAGGCATCCCTCCCATGCTTCGGATAAGCCTCTGGTTACACAGTGCGATCGCATAATATATCCACAAAGTCTCACGTTAAATCAAGTTCGTTTAATTACTTAATACTTAAAAACTCTCGGTCTTAAAGCCCCAACATAATTGGTTAAGTATTCAACCGGACATGGTATTATGTGGTCATTGAAAAGGACAAACAGACAAGGTTTTTTCCCCTTGTCCCGCGAAGTTCCGTTCACCGGAAGCAGCGCTGGTGACTTCTCTCCTTGTCTCCCCCTCCCCTTGTCCTGTTTTGGTCATCGCTGCCATTGGCACAACACTTTTCCAAGGGTAGCGATTCCCTCTACAATCTTGTCATTTGGTTGAAAACTAAAAGCTAGCCTGATAGCATCATCCCCCTGACCGTTGGCGTAACAGCGAGTTCCTGGGAGAAAGCTGATGCCGTGTTCTGCACAAGCACTTAAGATTGCTTTGGCAGTAATATTTTGCGGCAATTTACACCAAACGAAAAAGCCGCCATCAGGACGTAAAGCGACTATATCGCCAGGAAACTCAGCGGCGATCGCATCTAACAACAAATTGCACTTATGTCGGTAGGACGCGATTAACTTCTGAATGTGAGCATCTAATTTGCCTGTGGCACAGTAGCGGCCAACTACATGACTGACAAAAGGCCCCACAGGCCCCTCGCTTTTGAACATTGCCAAGCGCTCAATAATTGCTGGATCGCCACAAGCCCAGCCCAACCTGACACCAGGGGCAATAATTTTTGAGAAGGTACTCACATATAAAACCCAACCCTCTTGGTCGAGGGATGCCAAGGAGGGCACAGTTTCTCCTTGAAAACGCAAATCCTTATAAGCATCGTCTTCCACTACCAGCACACCATATTCAGCCGCCATTGCTACTAGTTTTTGGCGGCGAAATAAGGGCATAGTAGTGCCTGTGGGATTATGAAAGGTGGGAATAGTGTAAATAAACCTGGGTCGAATGCCCTGTTTTTTCAAGTCACTTAAAGTTTCTTCTAGGGCATCCACATTCATTCCCAACTCATCCACAGGAATGGTAATCAGGCGTGCGCCAGCGTGGACAAATCTTGCAACGACTCCCAAGAAGGTTGGCCCCTCCACGATCGCCACATCACCAGGTTCGATAAATACATCTGGTAGTAAGCCGAGGATCTGCCCAGAACCATAGCCAATGAGAAGGCGATCGCGATCGGCAGGGATTCCTTGAGCCTGCAAGCCGAGGCTGATTTGCTCGTAGAGTTGAGCTGAAGGCGGGCCGTAATTAAGAGCGATCGCAGCTTCTTGTGCCAGCACATCAGCAGTTGCAGCCGCCAAATCGGTATGGGGAAACAGAGTTGGGTCAGCTAGACCGTAGGTAAAACTGACAGTAGCGATTTTAGTTAACTCTGTACCATAGGTTGGGGGTGCGAGGTTTTTGGCTCTTTCGGCAAACAAATCAGCAATTTCATAACTATGGGTGATGGGAGCCATAAGCAATTCAAAATGAAGAAGAATACAGGAGTCAGAATTCAGAATTCACAATTGTGTTTGTCAACCAGAATCGACTGTAGATTTTGTTTGTTGATGGATGTATTCTTTCTTATAACATCATGACAAGCATCATCAACATTGACTGATAGAACAGAATTACTACAGTGAAATCGATTAAGTGGAAGTGGCAGCAGCTTATTTTGAGCTTAGGCTGTCTGTTACTGATTCTTGCTTGTAACAGTTTCGATCCCAGTACTAAGCAAGATGCTAAACTTCTCAAGGTTGCTACAGATCCTACCTTTATCCCTTTTGAAATCCAAACGGCTAGGGGCAAGTTAGAAGGATTTGATATTGATTTGATG
The DNA here is from genome assembly GCF_014698835.1 of Nostoc paludosum FACHB-159. Lineage (GTDB taxonomy): Bacteria > Cyanobacteriota > Cyanobacteriia > Cyanobacteriales > Nostocaceae > Nostoc > Nostoc paludosum. The sequence goes on from NZ_JACJTU010000024.1 coordinate 83,762, forward strand.
AATGCGATCGCTCAAGTTGCTCTTTTTAGAGTTGATTTTGAAAATTTGCCCTTTGACGGCATGATCTCAGCTTTGCAAGCCAAAAGAGTTGATGCAGCAATTAGTGGGATTACGATTACCGCCGAACGCTTGAAAACAATTGCTTTTTCACGGCCTTATTTTAAAGCGGGATTGGCGATCGCAGTTCGCCAAGACAATCAAAATATAAAAGACTTCAACAGTCTCCAGGGTAAAAAAATTGCTGTACAAATAGGTTCCACTGGGGCGGATTTTGCCAAAACCATCCCCAACGCCAAAATTAGCACTTTTAACTCTGGGCCAGAATTTTTTCAAGACTTACTCAACGGCAATGTTGATGCTGTAGTTAGCGATGCTTTCGCTACTTTGTATGCAATTAAAAACGGCAAACTCAAAGGCATCAAAGTTGTTGCCGACCTACTCACCGAAGAATACTACGGTATTGCCACACCCAAGGATTCCCCCCACCTAGACACAATTAATAAAGCCCTAGCTGCTTTGTTATCCAACGGCACCTACAAGCAAATTTATCAAAAATGGTTTAACGCCGAACCTCCGCAACTACCAGAATCTTGGCGATAGGGGATGGGGCGTGGGGCATGGGGAATGGGGCATGGGGAGATGGGGAAGTGTGGGGAGTGTGGGGGGAAAGATTTCTTCCCCATCCTCCCACACCTCCCACACTCCTTGCTTGTCCAATGCCCTATTCCCACTAAAATATTTTCTGCGTCTGAATTAATACTGCCACCAAAATCCACTGTTAAAACTACAATCTATTGTAAGTCTACTGTAGTCAGGGGCAGCCAATTGTGGCACCTTGGATCTTAGTGGCTAGAACCACCTTGGAACGGGAATTAAGGAACTTCCACTATGCTGATTTGCCCTCAGTGTAAATTTGAAAACCCTAATACCAACAAATTCTGTCAAAAATGTGGCACGTCCCTGACTCACAAAGTCTGTCCTGAATGCAGTACCGATGTTCCTGTGAATGCGCTACGCTGTCACAACTGTGATACAGAATGTGGAACAGTATTTTGGGCAATTATCACTCAAGAAGCGAGTTTAAATCCGGGAGCCGGGGAAGAAGACAACGGGATATACGCAGAAGTCGAAGCGCCGCCTTCCGGTACTCTCAACTTCGGGGAAAACTCTGACGCAGAGAGTTCTGTCCCCGCCTCCGAGTGTCTTCCCGTCTCAGTATCTCCCACTGCCCCTAGTCCTGAAATTACATCAGGCTCCTATTTAGATTCTCAGGAGCGCTACCAATTGTTAGATACGTTACCTAGTCTAGAAAATCTTACAGAGGTAGAGGCGAGGGTTTTAGACTGTCAACCGTATCAAATATCACCTATTGAAGCAATATTAGGAAATCAGCAATCAGATCTGGTAACGCCATCAGTGGCGGCAAATGCAATTCCTAGTCTTGCTAAACTTTATATTGCTTTACAATACCAAGACCACCCAGGAATACCACGGATTCACGATGCATGGCAGCAAGGCGATAAGCAGGTCATACTAATCGAAGACCGCTCGAATTGGCAGCTTTTACTCGATTTGTGGCAAGAAGAGACAACGAGTTCGTTAAAAATTTTACACTGGTGTAATGAAATGGCCCAACTTTGGGCAGTATTAGAAACAGTAAGTTGTCGCCAAAGTCTGTTAGAATTGTCAAATTTGCGATTGGATGAAGACCAAACGCTGGCGCTACAAAGATTGTATGTGGAATCACACAATAGTCAGGCGATCGCTGATTTGCCAGAAGATGACCAAGCCCTATCTGTGATTTCAGAGCAACCGTTAAGTATTCAAGCTTTAGGGCGGGTTTGGCAAACGCTATTTAGACAGACTCAACGCACTCAATTTGGTTCTGTAGTGCAAATGTTAGGGGATTTAGAAGCAGGTAAAATTGAAACCATCGCACAGTTGCGATCGCGTTTGCAGGAAATCTCCGTGGAACTGGAAGCACTAGGAACTGGAACTTTGCCCCCAATACAGGAGAAACATACTATTGTGCCTACTATCCTGCAATCACAAGAACCAGAAGATATCATTAGTAAAACTGATGATATGCCAACTGTTGTGCTGGCAATGCAGTTAAGTAGCTTGGAAGATGCGGGACGCACAGATGTAGGGCGTCAGCGTCATCATAACGAAGACTACTTTGGTATTGAAACTAAAGTTGAGAAGTTGGAGTTGCCCAAAAGTCGAATCCTGCAAGGGCATGGTTTGTATATCCTCTGTGATGGTATGGGTGGACACGCTGGCGGCGAGGTAGCCAGTGAGTTAGCAGTCAACACCCTCAGGCAATATTTTCAAGAACACTGGATTCCCAATCAACTGCCAACAGAAAATAGCATTCGCGAGGCAGTTTATTTAGCTAATGAGGCGATTTACAAGCTAAATCAACAAGATGCTCGTTCTGGAGTTGGGCGTATGGGTACAACTCTGGTAATGCTTTTAATTCAAGACACTCAAGCAGCAGTGGCTCATGTGGGAGATAGCCGTCTGTATCGCGTCACGCGCAAGCAGGGATTAGAACAAGTCACAGTAGATCACGAAGTTGGGCAACGGGAAATTACAAGGGGAGTGGAAGCAAGTATAGCTTACGCTCGCCCTGATGCTTACCAACTCACCCAAGCCTTGGGGCCCCGTGATGAAAACTCCATTAATCCCGATGTAGGCTTTTTCGAGATCAATGAAGATACTCTTTTAGTGTTGGCATCGGACGGTCTATCAGATAACGATCTATTAGAAACCCATTGGCAAACTCACTTAGAACCATTACTGAGTTCTGCCGCTAACCTAGAACGCGGCGTCACGGAATTAATTGATTTAGCGAACCAACACAATGGTCACGACAATATTACTGCTATACTGATTCGGGCAAAAGTGCGTCCAAATCTTGAAAGTTAAATATCAATGGGAAATGGGGCATAGGGCATAGGGCATGGGGAGATGGGGAGCAGAGGAGAGTTTTTGTAGAAGTTCTTTCTCCTTTGCCCCTCTGCCCCTCCGCACCTTGTGCGCCTTGCCCAATGCCCAATGCCCAATGCCCTAGCCCCCAATCCCCAATCCCTAGTCCCCTTACCTCATAGGTTGTATTGTGGTTACTCTGACGCTGTTAGAACCGCAACAAAAAACGCCGCTCCATCAGTGGTGCTTTGAAAACTCTTCCATAATTCGGATTGGTCGAGCAGCAGACAATCATATTGTTTTAACTGATAGTCTGGTTTCTCGACATCATCTAGAGCTTAGACAAGTCGATTCTGCTAGCAATGGTGATGCTTGGCAACTGATTAGTCAGGGTACAAATGGAACTTTCCTTAATGGTGTCCTGGTAATTCAAAGTCCGCTACCAGACAATTCCCTGTTGCAACTCGCACAGGGAGGCCCAATACTGCAATTTCAAATCCGAGAGCTAAAACCACCGGATGTTTCTTTGCCCTGGCAAGAGATACAGGAAACCCTGGAAAACGCAGTTCCAACAGTCTCTTCAGGAAAAAATCCTGGGATTTTATCTTATACTTGCACCCATGAAGGTAACTCCCCGAATAATTTGTTTTGTATCCACTGCGGCCAACCTCTGTCAGTGCAACAGACGATTCGCCATTATCAGGTGTTGCGAACTCTGGGACAAGGAGGTATGGGTACTACCTATCTGGCTTGGGATGCAGCTGGTTTGATTGCGGGTATGCCACAACTGCTGGTGTTGAAGCAAATGAATGCTGATATGGTGAGAATTGCCAAAGCTCAAGAATTATTTGAGCGAGAGGCGTACACTCTCAAATCTCTCAAACATCCGGGAATTCCCAAGTATTATGATTTCTTTGTGGAAGGTGGAAAAAAATACTTGGCGATGGAACTAATCCACGGACAAGATTTAGAAAAACGTATTTCCACCACTGGCCCAGTAACCCCAGCCCAAGCGATCGCTTGGATGATCCAAACCTGCGATATCTTAGACTATCTTCATAGCCAAGAGCCTCCACTCATCCACCGCGATATTAAACCCGCTAACTTGATGGTGCGAAGTTTTCAAAATCGCATAGTGGTGCTGGATTTTGGTGCAGTTAAGGAAATTGGCACAGCGCCAGGTACTCGTATTGGGGCAGAAGGTTACTGCGCTCCCGAACAAGAACGAGGACAACCTTTGACGCAATCTGATTTATATGCAATTGGGCCAACGCTGATTTTTCTGCTCACGGGCGAAAATCCCTTCAAGTATTACCGCCAACGGGGGCGACACTTCAGGTTTGATGTGGCAAAAGTTCCTACCATTAGTCCCCAATTAAGAGATGTTATTGACCGCGTTACCGAACCATTGCCACGCGATCGCTATCAGACTGCCAACGAATTAGCTGCGGCCTTAGCTGCTTGTCAAGTCTAGGGAGTAGTGAGACGGAGGAGATGGGGTAATAACCAATGCCCCATGCCCCATGACGGCAGTTGCTCCACTTGGGTAGACCCCAAGACCGCACTGCCTCCCCCATGCCCTATTCTTCATCCCAAGCTTCTACAGCTAGCAGTTCGCTGATTGGGTCTTGCATACTAAAGCCAAAGTCTAGGAGTTCTTGCTTCCAGTGCTGCCATTCATTGCCGTAGAGCAAAGCGATTTTCCAGATACTATCGCTTGGCTTGATGATATTCGATTCTATGAGTGATTGCACGTTACGCTGCAATTTCACCATTGGGTGAATTACTTGCTGAGTCATAACCTCGATTGAATTCAGATTTTGTTTGGTAAATGCTTAATTAAAACTGCTTTCCATTCTGCAATTGTTGCCGGCTCGTAGAGTGGTTTAATTCGGTAAAGCTAGTCTTAACTTTCTAACTATACCATAACAAACTCTACTCAATTACTGGGAAATTGATTTTTGTACGGTAATCACCACCAGAAGAGTCTAATTGTGCTAAGCACTCCTTCAACTTCTTGCATAAGTCGGGCAAGGGTTAAGGTATGAGGTGGATAAAGGGTAAGTAGAAGTACTCACCTGGGTGAGGGCAAATGGTAAAAGTGTATTTCTTTTAGCCACAAAAAATAAGTGTGCTTGTCGAAACAACTATGAAACACGAGCTAATTAGCAACTTTTTGACTGAATGTGAAGTTTGCAATTGAGTAGGAATGTCTACCCTTTATATTTCTTTAAACGTTATTTACATTATCGCAAACATCTTGAGTTAAGCAAATTTATAGCAAATCTTTATATATTTTTAATCTTTTGAGCAGAGAATAAAACCTGTAGGATTGCCCTGTTTAGCCATAGGAGAGGGTTTTGGTTTAAAGGTGAGGGGCGAACGCTTGCTTAAATTGTGCGTGCAGCATTGGCTTAGCACAGATCTCCTTTAGATTTTGAGTCAGCTTTTGAATTTTGTGTAAAAAATTTATAGCTAAGATGTTAGTTTCTGTTGAGCAGGTGGGTATCCTCATAGCGGGAGGCTTGCTGATACCTAAGTATTTACCACAGCAACTATTCAGACATGGCAGGGAAGGGGGAAGAATACCTAATTGCTCGCAAAAAACAGATTGAGCGGCGACAAAGGATTGTAACGATGGTGTCGATGGTGTCGTTTTTTGGTTCTATGGTATTTGCAGCCATTCCGCCAATCCAACAGGCTATTCAAAGTCCCAAGCCAGTAGCTGCGTCTGTTTCTCCTGAGTCAGCGTTACAACAGCAGGTGAAGGGCTACGAGTTGGTTTTACAACGGGAACCAGAAAACCAACTTGCTTTAGAGAAATTGTCTGTGCTGCGGTTGAAATTGAAAGACCCTAAAGGTGCGATGGAACCTTTAGAAAAACTAGTGAAATTGCACCCCGAACGGCAAGATTACAAAACTGTATTAGCGGAGATTAAGAAGCAAGAAGTCAAGGGCGATCGCAGCACAAATAATCAGCCCAAATCTCCTTAAAATATTTTTCAAAAAAATAATTTTGAGATTACAAATAAGTACAAAATGTTTAATGGTAAATCTATTTTAATCACTGGCGGCACAGGCTCCTTCGGCAAGCAATTTGTGAAAACAATTCTCAGCCGATATCAGCCGCAGAGGGTTATAGTTTATTCGCGGGATGAACTCAAGCAATATGAGATGGCGCAGGAATTTAACGCACCAGCGATGCGCTATTTTATTGGAGATGTACGCGATCGCGATCGTTTGTATATGGCAATGAGGGGTGTGGATTATGTAGTTCATGCTGCGGCACTCAAACATATTCCTGCTGCTGAATACAACCCAATGGAATGTATTAAAACTAATATTCATGGCGCAAATAACGTCATTGATGTTGCCATTGAACAAGAAGTTGAAAAAGTAATTGCCCTGTCTACTGATAAAGCAGTTAATCCCATTAATCTCTACGGTGCAACCAAACTAGCTGCGGATAAACTTTTTGTTGCAGCGAATAATATTGTTGGCACAATGAAAACCAGATTTGCTGTAGTTCGTTATGGTAATGTAGTCGGTTCCAGAGGCTCAGTCGTACCCTTTTTTCAAAAACTGATTCAAGAAAAAGCGACAGAAATTCCAATTACAGATCCACGCATGACTCGTTTTTGGATTACCCTCCAACAAGCTGTAGATTTAGTATTTAACAGTTTTGAAAGAATGCAAGGTGGAGAAATATTTGTGCCGAAGATTCCTTCAATGAAAATTACTGATTTAGCTGAAACACTTGCACCGGGAGTTCCAATTAAAATTGTTGGTATTCGACCAGGAGAAAAACTACATGAAGCTATGTTTTCTAGAGAATCTTCACATTTAGCCTTGGAGTTTGAAAATCACTACGTGATTAAGCCAACCATTGAATATAGCCGTAGTATAGATTATAGCTTTAATGCTGTAAGTGAAAAAGGAATACCTGTCCCAGAAGGGTTTGAGTATAGCTCTGACAATAATACAGAATGGTTAAAAGGTTTTGAAATGCTAGATATGTTGAAGCAATAATTAATCTTTAGATAATGAAATAAATAAGAATGAAACAAGCAAACTGGAACGAGTATTTATCCTTACAGCATCCTTGGACAAAAAGACTAATCGGGATAGAACAATTTTCTAAAAATCGTAATTTAGAACAAATAGAACGTGAATATAACCAAGATAAGTATGGTACTCTGACAGAGTTTAATTTTACAGATATTGAGCTTTATAAAAGAAAAGAGTTAGAGCTATCTGGTCTAAGCGATAATGACAAAATTTTTATCTCACTTGGTGAACAACTGTTTGAAACTTATCGGGGTTTAGCTTTTTCTATTTATTATTCAACTATTGCTAATATAATTGCCAACTATAATCCAGAACGTATTTGTGAACTTGGATGTGGTTACGGTTATAATTTCTCATATCTTAACAAAATATGTCCAGAAATTTATGGAGGTGAATATTCAAAAAATGCAGTTATATTAGCTAATTCAATAGGACTTAATATTAAAGAGTTTAATTTTTATAATTTAAATGATTATTTAATTATCAGAAAAAAAAGTTTAGTTTTCACATGTCACGGAGTAGAACAACTTCCTAGTGCAATTTCCTTTATTTCGGGATTATATGCCAATAAAGAAAATATTGAATTAGTTGTTAATTTTGAGCCAACCTTTTTAACAAATAGGACATCCTTAATCGGTACGCTGAGGAATCGATATATTGAATTCAATGACTATAATAGAGATTTGATTACTCTATTAATGGATAGAGATGATATTGATATTCTTGAATACCATCCAGATTATATTGGACTTAATCCTCTCCATCCAACAAATATAGTAGTTTGGAGATTTAAATGAAGATTTTATATGGTTAATTCTTTTATTCCTTATGGGCAACAAAGTATAAGCAAACAAGATATTGATGCTGTAGTTGAAGTACTAAAATCAGACTGGATTACTCAAGGGCCAGCTATAGATAGATTTGAAAAAGCCGTAGCTGAATACTGTGGAGTAAAATATGCCGTAGCAGTTTCTAGTGCTACAGCAGCACTTCATATCGCTTGCCTAGCTGTAAGTTTAGGACACGGAGATAGCCTTTGGACATCACCAAATACATTTGTAGCTTCTGCTAATTGCGGATTATACTGTGGTGCCCAGGTTGATTTTATTGATATCGATCCTCACACCTATAACTTAAATATCAAAGAGTTAGAACGCAAATTAGCTTGGGCAGACAAGCAAGGTTGTGTACCTAAAGTCTTAGTACCTGTGCATTTTGCAGGTCAATCCTGTGAAATGAAGGAAATAGCAGCTTTATCTGAGCATTATGGTTTTAAAGTCATCGAAGATGCTTCTCATGCGGTAGGAGGAAAATATCAAGGAGAACCTATTGGCAACTGTAAATTTTCGGATATAACAGTATTTAGCTTTCATCCAGTTAAGATTATTACAACTGGTGAAGGTGGTATGCTACTGACAAATCAAGAGGAATTGTATCAAAAGCTAATTCGGCTAAGAAGTCATGGCATTACTCGTAATCCAGATTTGATGCAGGGAGAAACCCACGGAGCTTGGTACTATCAGCAGTTAGAGTTAGGCTTCAATTATCGAATTACGGACATACAAGCTGCTCTAGGTACTAGCCAATTGCAAAAGCTAGATGAGTTTGTCGAACGCCGTCAGTTTTTAGCTCAACGCTATAATCGTTTACTGCAAGAGTTACCGCTAACCCTACCTTGGCAACATTCAGATAGTGAATCTAGTTGGCATCTTTATGTGATTCGCCTGAAGCTAGATAAGATTAACAAAACTCATCGGCAGGTATTTGAAGAACTTCGCCAAAAAGGTATTGGTGTAAATTTACACTATATCCCAGTTCCCATACAGCCTTATTACCAACAATTAGGATTTAAATTAGGAGACTTTCCCCAAGCTGAGATTTATTACCAGGAAGCTATAAGTATTCCTTTGTATTACGGTCTGGATGAAGAGAGTCAGGACAAGGTAATAGCTTCGTTGAAAGAGATTTTGAAATGAAAACTATAATTATTGTCCAAGCGAGAATGACTTCTACTCGTTTGCCAGGGAAAGTACTCAAGAGGGTATTAAATAAACCCTTACTGGAATACCAAATTGAGAGACTACGGCGAGTAAAATTGGCTGATGCAATTGTAATTGCGACTACTACTAATGATACAGATCGGCCAATTATTGAACTTTGCGATCGCCTTTTCATTCCATATTTTCGAGGTTCTGAAGAAGATGTGTTAGCTAGATACTATAAGGCTGCTAAAGAACATCATGCAGATGTAGTAGTTCGCCTTACCTCTGATTGCCCACTTATCGATCCACAAGTGATTGACAAGGTAATTCAATTTTATCTTGAGGATAAATATGATTATGTTTCTAATAGTTTAGAAAGAAGCTATCCACGAGGAATGGATACTGAGGTTTTTTCATTTTTAGCATTAGAGCAGGCGTTTTTAGAAGCAACAGCACAACCAGACCGAGAACACGTGACTCCATTTATTTATATGCATCCTGAACGTTATCGATTAGGTAATATAGTTTATTCAGAAAATCAAAATTCACATCGCTGGACAGTCGATACAGCAGATGATTTTGAACTGATTAAAAGAATTATTGAAGCCCTTTATCCTGAAATTCCCAATTTCACCTTAGAAGATTGTTTAAATTTGTTGAGACAGTATCCTGATTGGTCGCTAATTAACGCACACGTAGAACAAAAGAAATATGCTGCATAACTATTAATTTATTAACAATGAAGTTACTTATCAGAGTAGATGCATCAACACAAATAGGTACAGGTCATTTAATGCGTTGTCTAGCTTTAGCCCAAGCTTGGCATGATGCAGGGAATCAAGTCATTTTTGTGATGGCGACGGAAGCACCAGATTTAATAAATCGGTTAAAGTCGGAAGGAATGGAAGTTATCTACCTGCCAATTGAAATTGGTAGTGCTGAAGATGCTAAAGAAACAGCGAAACTGGCACGTCAGTTTGATGCAAATTGGGTTGTAGTGGATGGTTACCAATTCGGTGCTAGGTATCAAGAAATCATCAAGGAATTTGAGCTAAAACTTTTATTCATTGATGATTACGGACACGCAAAACAGTACCATGCGGACATTGTTTTAAATCAAAATATTCACGCTCATGAGGGATTGTACAGTAATCGACAGCCATATACTGAGCTGTTACTTGGTACAAGCTATAGCCTTTTGCGACGGGAGTTTTGGCAGTGGCAGGGATGGCAGCGATCGCTGCCTTTAATAGCTAAGAAATTACTAGTTACACTAGGCGGTGCAGATCCAGATAATGTAACTCTCAAGGTAATTGAAGGATTGCAAAAAGTAGAAGTGGAAGGGTTAGAAGCTGTTGTTGTAGTTGGAGGAAGCAATCCACATTTTGAGCAGTTGCGATCGGCTAGTCAGGAATCTCGCTTTCCTATTCAACTGAAAAGAAATGTAACGAATATGCCTGAGCTAATGGCTTGGGCTGATGTGGCAGTGACGGCTGGCGGTAGTACTTGTTGGGAGCTGGCTTTTATGGGTTTGCCTAGCCTAATCGTGATTCTGGCAGATAATCAACAGTCTAGTGCCAAAAAACTGAGTGGCGTGACTGGCAAGAACTTAGGATGGCATGAGGATATTTTAACTAGTGAAATAGCAGCGGCAGCTTCAGAATTAATAACATCAACTCAGACAAGATTAGAAATGGTCAAACGTGGTCAGGAGTTGGTAGATGGTAAAGGAACAGATAGGGTCTTAATGTGTTTCTACAAACAATAGACAAATATATGATTAATAGTTTATGATGAGCAATTTCTTGCCAATGATAATATATGAAAATTCAGTATAGCCAACTCAATAAATTTCTTGAACAAGGTTACTGTTCCCTTGGTGAAATTATAAATCAACAAAAATGTAGAGAACTGTTAGAATTCATCAAACAAACACGAGATTTTGAGCATGGCTTGTTTATAGAAGAGGAAGATTTTCGTGCTAATCCACAGTATACGGGCGTAAATCCTTGCCCAGGGCGAAATATTTTAGAAGGACTTGATTTAAGTTTTATAGAGCAAAATCCTGTTCTACAATCTGTACTATCAGAATTGCTAGGTGAGGAATATTCTGTAGTTATCAAAAAAGTTATCTGTGGAGTGCCAAAAAAATGGATTCCTGACTGGGCTTTATTAGAAATTGATAGGCTACCAGTTCCTAATTTAGGAGCATTTATTAAGCCGCAGTATCGAGATATTACTTATTTTCATGGAATTGATTTTCACCAAGATATTATCGATTATAAGAATCGTTTATCAGATTTCATCACTCTTTATATATATTTAGATGATGTTTCTGAATTAGATTCCCCTCTGTTTATTATCCCTGGAAGCCACATATTTGGAGCAACAACATTTCCTCATAGCTTAATATCTTGTGGTGATGCTTCAAACTCTTGGTTATATTCAGATAATCGCGGTAAATCTAAATTTCTACAGTCAAATATTTTAACAGGTACGGCTGGCTCTACTTGGTTTTGGCATTCTTGTTTATTACACGGCACTCAACCAACTAAGCTCTCTCAATCTCGAATATCTCTACGGTACATAATTGAAAAATCTAGAAGTAGCCCTTCAGTACTTTTAGACTACGTAAATAGTAATCTCGATGGGCCTTTATCTCTTGACAATACCAGGAACGATCTGAATGAAAATGGTAAATCAATTTTACGAGGAAATATAATCAATGGGAATGCCAAAACGTGAAGAATACAGACTTAGACCTCTCCAAGAGTCAGATTTAGAACAGTTATTAGAATGGCGGAATTCTGACCGGATTCGTGCCAATATGTACAGCGACCACATTATTACTATGGATGAACATAGGAAATGGTTTGAAAATAATAGCAAAAATGAAAGTGTAATTTATAAAATCTTTGAATTTCAAGAGCGTCCGGTAGGAGTAGCAAATGTTGTCCAAATAGATACTCATAATGAAAAATGCTCTTGGGCTTTTTATTTAGGAGATACTAATGTACCTCGTGGTAGCGGAGCAGTGATGGAATTTATTTTTTTAGAATATATTTTTGAAGTATTGAAAATCAGAAAATTATGTTGTGAAGTCTTTGCATTCAATGTATCAACTATAAAACTCCATAAAAAATTTGGATTTATAGAAGAAGGATGTTTTAAGCGACATATATTGAAAAATGATAAATATGAAGATGTTGTCAGTATGGCTTTATTCAGCGATGAATGGATAATCAAAAAATCCCAAATTGAAACAATATGTTTTGGCAGTAATTAATTATATGAAAGAAATTCAAATTGATAATAAAAAAATAGGTATTAAGCAAAAGCCTTTTGTGATTGCGGAAATGTCTGGCAATCATAACCAATCTTTAGAAAGAGCTTTAGAGATTGTTGAAGCAGCTGCTAAAGCTGGAGTAGATGGACTGAAACTCCAAACTTATACTGCTGATACGATGACCTTAGATATAAATAATGGTGATTTTTACATTGATTCTCCTAATAGTCTATGGCACGGTAAATCTCTGTATGAACTATATCAGCAAGCTTACACACCTTGGGAATGGCACAAACCTATTTTTGAGCGTTGTGAGGAACTAGGAATAGTTGGGTTTAGCACTCCTTTTGATGCTACTGCTGTAGATTTTCTGGAATCTTTAAATGTACCTTGCTACAAAATTGCTTCATTTGAAAATACCGATTTACCTCTAATTCGCAAAGTTGCCAATACTGGGAAACCGATGATTATTTCTACTGGTATGGCAACAATTTCTGAGTTAGATGAAACTGTTCGGACAGCGCGAGAAGCTGGATGTCAAGACTTAATATTACTTAAATGTACTAGTAGTTATCCTGCTACGCCAGAAAATACTAACCTGCTAACTATTCCTCAAATGCGCGAGTTGTTTAATGTGCAGGTGGGGTTATCAGATCACACAATGGGTATTGGAGTTGCTGTTGCCAGTGTTGCTTTAGGGGCTACATTAATTGAAAAACACTTTACTCTGTGTCGGGCTGATGGTGGACTCGATTCAGCTTTTTCAATGGAACCAGCAGAAATGCAGCAATTGGTAATAGAATCGCAAAAAGCTTGGCAAGCTCTAGGTAGTATAAAATATGGAGCAACTGAGGCTGAAAAAGACTCTTTGGTTTATCGGCGATCGCTTTACATTACTCAAGATATAAAAGCTGGAGATATCTTGACTCCAGAAAACTTAAGAGCAATACGTCCAGGATTAGGATTACCACCTAGATTTTTTGATGTTGTTATTGGTAAAGCAGTTAATCAGAATATCAAAAAAGGTACGCCTTTAAACTGGAATCTATTATTAGCTCATTAATAAAATGATAGTTTATTTTCAAAGATAGGCAGTTTTGAATTTTGCATTGAGCATTTATTTAGAAAAGTTAGAAGGTTTATTAAGACTATAAGTTTTATATTTAGAAGTAGATAAATAATAAAGATTTTATAATTAATTGGTTTTCTATCAATAGAAAAATTTTTATTGGAGAAGTAACTAAAACTGTGAATCGTGTCATTGCCACAATAGAAGCTCGGATGGGTTCTTCACGCCTTCCTGGTAAAGTCCTTAAGGAAGCTGTGGGTAAACCGATGCTGTTGCTGATGGTTGAACGCGCTCGTCGTGCTCGTTATATAGATGAAGTGGTAGTTGCGACAACTACTAATGAAAAAGATGAAGCGATCGCATCTTTATGCAGCAAACATAATATTCCTTACTTTCGCGGTTCAGAAGAAAATGTCTTAGAACGAGTTGTAGAAACTGGACGACACTATCAAGCAGAAGTTAGTGTCCTTTTAACCGGAGATTGCCCGCTAATTGACCCTTATGTAATTGATCAGCATATCTGTGCCTTTTTCGCGGCTTACCCCCATGTGGATTACGTTGCTAATTGTGAAGTACGTTCATATCCTCATGGTCTGGATCTCATAGTCTTGCCTTGGAAAACATTAGCCGAGACAGTTGATTTTGCCTCCAGTAAACCCTTTCGCGAACACGTTGGTTGGTACATCCGACGACATCCAGAACAATATCGGCGCTTAGATATCATTGCTCCTCCAGGCTTAAGCAATCCTTTTTTCCGTATTACCCTTGACTATCAAGAAGATTACGATCGCATCAAAGCCATTTTTGAAGCACTTTATCCCCAGAACCCGGAATTTACAACAGTAGACATTCTCAACTATGCCCAGCAACAAGGATGGATTGACTCCTAAAAGAAATTAAACTCATGAAAGTGCGTGTCGGTATTATTGGTTTGGGAAAAATTGGGCATCGGTTTGGCATTTCTCCCCAAGGCGATCCCCTCAGCCATTCTGAAGGCTATGCCCAAATCCCCAATGTGACGATTCTATTAGGAATAGATCCAGACCCAGAAGCTTGTAGAGATTTTCAGCAACGCTTTTCTCAAGCACAGGTATACTCCACTCTCCAAGATGTACCAGATGGACTTCATCTCGACGTAGTATCAGTATGCAGTCCCACTCACCTACACGCTCAGGGAGTTATTGCTGCACTCGCTTGGCAACCGCGTGTCATCCTCTGCGAGAAACCCCTTGGAGTAAATGCAGCAGAAGCAGAAATGATGTTAGCTGCCTGTTCTGCACGGGGTTGTATTTTGATAACTAACTATTCGCGTCGTTGGACACCAATGCTGCAAGCCTTGAAACATCTAACGAACCGCGATAATGGCTTGGGTACTCCAACTGGTGCTTGCTTACGCTACAACGGTGGTTTACTCCACAATGGAACCCATTGGATCGATATGTTATTGGCTTTATTTGGATCTGTTGCTGGTGCATATCGTCTGGAAAAATCACCTGTTACTGAAGATGACGCTCCTGAGTCAATTGCATTATCCTGGAACAGCGGATTAACTGCATATTTAATTACAGTACGCGGTACTGGGTGTTCAATCGGCGAAGGCGAACTCTGGGGAACCGGCGGTATGCTGCGGTATAGCGCAGGAGGACAGCAAGTAACTTGGCAGACAGTTCAACCTAGTCAATGGTCGGGCTTCCAAGAGTTAGGTCAAGCAAAGATAATCTGTGAAGCTGGCTTAAAAGGTCACATTTTGGGAGCTGTTACCGAAGCTGTGCAATTGGCACAAAATGGCGGACAACCAACCTGTTCTGGTGCTGATGGTGTGTTTGCTTTACAGGTTGTTGAAATGGCAAAAAACAACAAATTTCTCATTAAGTAGGTAATTTAATGGTTATTACTACAGAAAAACCAGCTTTGCTGGGAGGTTCTAAGGTTTTTCCAGAGCCATTGCCAAGGTATATCAGTACTAGTTCCCAGGAAACTGAAGCCGCAGTTCAAGTATTGAAAAACGGTATTTTATCTGACTATATCGGTGCTGCTGGACTGTACTTTATGGGTGGCAAAGAAGTTCGCACCTTAGAAGAACAATGGGCTGAGTACTTTAATGTTCGTCATGCTTTGAGTGTGAACTCTGCTACTAGTGGTTTACATGCGGCTGTAATTGCAGCAGGTGTGAAGTTTGGCGATGAGGTAATTGTGCCGCCACAAACCATGTCAGCAACCGCAACAGCTGTAGTGATGGCAAATGGTACTCCTGTTTTTGTCGATCAAGAGGAGGCTACTTGCTGCATTGACCCAGAAGCCGTTGCAGCTGCTATTGGGCCGCGCACAAAAGCAATTATCGCAGTCAATTTGTTTGGTGGCCCAGCCCAACTGGTGCGTTTACGTGAGTTAGCAGATCGACACGGTTTGATTTTAATTGAAGATAATGCCCAAGCACCGGGAGGCCAGCATCAGGGGCGTTGGGTAGGAACAATTGGGCATTTGGGAGTGTTCAGCCTTAATTGCCACAAAACGATTCAGTGTGGTGAAGGCGGGATTGTAGTCACTAATGACGATCGCTTAGCGCGGCGAGTGGCACTAGTACGCAATCATGGAGAGAATGCAATAGAAGCGGAAAACTGGTATGAAGATGCTGATATTGTTGGTTACAATTACCGTTTAACTGAACTTCAGGCAGCGATCGCTCAAGTTCAACTCCAACGTTTAGAAGAATTGACACAGCCACGGCTAAAAATTGCTGAAGTTTTAAACCAGGGATTATCTGAGTTTAAAGCATTGCGGACGGCTAAAGTTGGTTCTGGCGATCGCCATGTTTACTATACATATCCCATTTGGATCGACCCAAAACAAGCTGGATTGTCGCGGGACAGATTTGTGGAAGCACTTCAAGCAGAGGGATGTCCAGTGGCAGGGCGTTATGTGCGTCCTTTATACAGACTGCCTCTTTTCCAAAGGCTGCAACAAGAAGGCAAGACAATTGTCAGCCATCCTACTGGTATCTGTCCCATAGCCGAAAAGACATATAACGAGACGCTTTTAACTACAACTCTCATCCAAATACCTGGGGGTATTAACTTAGTTGATGGTTTCATAACTGCCGTGGCTAAAGTCTTGGCTCATGCCGAAGAGTTAAGCCGAGGACAAGATAAATGAAGGTTATTGCGATCGCTCACGATCCAGGTGGTGCAAACGCTGTTGCTGCAACAGTTGCAGCCTTTCGAGTAGCAGGTACACAGGTTGAAGCATATACCAAAGGCCCGGCTATCCGTCAATTTCAACGCCTTGAAGTTGCTTGCACGCCAATTTCTGAGGAACACCAAACTCTTTTTGAGAGATTAACAGGAGATATTCTCCTAACAGGAACATCTCAATATGATGAGTTTGAACGCGATGCTATTGTTTGGGCTAGACAAGAGCGTATTCCTAGTATTGCTGTTATGGATTATTGGGCAAATTATCGACAGCGTTTTCAATCGCTCAAAAATCCTGATGCAGAACCAATTTTTCCAGATATTATCACAGCAATAGATGAAGTGTGTGCAGCAGGAATGCTTGCAGAGGGAATACCAGAAAAACAAATCCGCATTGTGGGACAGCCTTATTTTGCTTGGCTGATTGCTAGACAGAAATGTAGAAAAAGTATTTTAAAACCAATAGAAAATATTCTCTTTGCTTCTCAAACCAACGCCAATGAAGTTGAAATACTTAGTGTCTTAATTAAAGTATTAACTGAGTATAAACCTTTAAAAAAACTGCTGATTCGCTTTCATCCCCGCCAAGGTAGGTGTCCTGCTTCACTTGATTTGTTGGCGCGATCGGGTTTGCCATTTGCTATTGACGAAAGTGCTGACACACTTGCCACTTTGCGTCAGCAAGATATAATGCTGGGAATTACCTCAATTATTTTAATTGAGGCGGCTTTAATGGGAATACCAGCGGGTAGCTTGGTATTTAATACTAGTGACACACTGATGTCTAATCAATATGGTATTACAGTTCCTATTAACTCGCCAGAAAAACTGCGTGAGTTTTTATATTGTCCTCAAAATGAAGTATTGGATAGGCAATTTATTGAACAGCATCACAATGCTGATTTCCGACTTGCACAATTGTGCAAGTCGATGATTTAGTTATTTACTTCTTTATCAAGAAGAAATAACTTTCAAAAGCTTTATTTAATAACGTTGTTAAGTTTTTATTTACTAACACTTATGTCTACGGTTAGATTAGTTATAATCCAAGGTCCCAATCAAATGCTATATTCTCTTTCTGTGCTTCGTTATTTAGAAGCTACTGGAGAATATCAAGATTGCGAAGATATACTAATACTAGGTGGGTACAGAGCAGACCCAAAACTTACAGAAGTTTGCTTACAAATATCCCAAATTTGGAATTTTAAATCGAGAATAGTTTTACATGGATATCAATATTTGTGCTTAGACAATTCGATTGATTTTGTATCTGCATCAGAATTATTAAGAAGAATTCTCAATCTTGAATCTGTTGACGTAATATTTGTCCTACGCAATTGGCAATTTATTAATGAAGTGTTTTTATATGCCTACCCTAACGCTCGTAAGATTTGTTATGGAGAATTAGGTTGGTTAGATTTCAGCAGTTCTTTATGGAGTAATTTTTATAACAGCCCGCCAATGAATCCATCGGGTGACTTTATACCAATAGATGCAGCTTATCCAGTCTTAGTACCTGTAGATGCAGAAAATGTATTTGAGAAATGTCCATATCAAGTTGTTGGCTCTGATTTTTTTAAGTCTGTTGTCTACGACAGTGCTAAATATATAAATGGGCTTAGCGAGTATTGTACAAAAATTAGAGAGCAACTTGGTAGTTCCCTAACGTTTGTTCTAACATCGTATGATACGGAAGCCGGATTTATTAGTAGCTACGAAGAGGAAATAGAATGTTATTTGTCCTGCGTATTACCATATACCCGTAAAGACGAAGCCATACTTGTTAAAGGGCATCCTAGACAGATATTCAACCAGTCTCAATTGCTTGCAAATAAATTACGTGACTATAATCGTAATGCCTTTGTTATTTCAGAGTTTACCCAAGTTCCGATTGAGTTGTTTATTCCTTTTCTTACTATAGATAAGGTAATTGCACCTATGTCTTCAGCTTCTATAACACTAGGGCACTTAGGATCTTCTGAATTGATTATAGGATTTGACAAAGCATTAATTAAAAAATATATGTCTCCTAAATGCCAGGAAACTATATTAATTGGCCAATACCAAAGAGCATTAGAAGTTAAGTACACATATAATGGTAGTCTTGAGCCAATTAAGTATTTAGACATTAAGAAGAATATCAATGAAGATTTTACAAAACAAATATATATTAATACTAAATTGGCAGACGGGAATATTATTCATACGTCTATTGATGAATTCACTAATAAAGTAGAATTTATCAAACCATTATTTAGTCTTTTAGAAAAATATAGGCTGGAACAGCCAGAAATATCTGTGTTAGAAGATTTACGTTGTTTCAGAAAAAAGATAGCTGAATTATGGCTGAATACAGAATTAATATTGCTTGAAAAAGCTTATTTTAGCAAAGTAGGCGAGGCTCATCAAGCACTACTAAATAGTCAGCTTAAGTATGAAGCATTAACTGAAGCTGAAGAAAACTTTGTGGCTGAAGTATTAGCACAAATTGCACATAGATTTGCTGAACAAAAAGCCATTCAGTATTTACTAGTAGCAATGTTGTACTGCCAACCTAACCAATTAGCTTTAGCAGATGAACTTACTAATATTCCTATCTGGTTACTCAATGACTATCTTAAATTTACACTCCAGCCACCCCCATATTTCCAGCATATAGGAGCCGCAGATAGTTACTATCAATATATGCAATATTGGGTTAGTTACCTTCACAGAAACATTGTGAGCAATTTGGAGTCTAAATTGTGGCAAGATGTTGCTGGCTACTTTACAGAATCAGCAAACTTTATTCCTCTTTATTTTAATCACTCAAATTTAAAAGATATCTATACCAAACGTGCAGATATCATGAGTATTTATTTGAATCAATTCGGTAACAAGATTGAATATGAGTTTCCGCAGCGTTCTGAAAAACGCGTAAAAACTCGGCTTGCTATACTTGCTAGTCATTTTAGTCCACAAACAGAAACTTTTGCTAGCTTGCCAGTTTATAAGCATTTAAATAGAGATATCTTTGAAGTTATCCTCTTTACTCTCAATGTCAGTAATCATCGTTTAGAGCGATATTGTGGAGGCCATGCAGATGCTTTTGTTCAGTTACCCGCTGACTTACCCAGCCAAGTGAAAACTATCCGCGAGGCAGATCTAGATATCCTATTTATTTCTACCAATATTACCGCAGTCACTCATCAAATTACTTTGCTTGCTTTGCATCGTCTAGCACGAATACAGATGGTTGATGCGAACTCCCCTGTAACAACTGGTATGCGTCATATAGATTACTACATTTCCAGTAAACTGTCTGAACCAAAAACTAATCCTCAACAGCATTACAGCGAAACACTAATTACATTAGATAGTCCTCCTCAATGTTTTGATTTTGCTACTGAAAGACAAATCCAAGCAACAATTAGTGTTAGCAAAGAAAGTTTGGGTATTAGTAAAAATGCAGTTATATATATATCTGGAGCTAATTTTTATAAAATAATTCCAGAGCAAGAAGCAGCATGGGCGAAGATAATTGCTAGCGTACCTAATTCTGTACTTCTTCTTTATCCGTTTAATCCAAACTGGTCATCTTCATATCCAGCTGTTGCTTTTCAAAAACGTATACTCGCTACATTTGCTCAACATGAAGTAAGTCAAGATAGGTTAATCCTTTTAGACTGCGCGCCAAACCGTACTGATGTTAAAGAACGTTTGAAACTGGCTGATATTTACTTAGATTCCTATCCTTACTCTGGTATGACTTCGCTTATCGATCCGTTGGAAGTTGGTTTAGCGACGGTGGTAATGGAAAGCGAACCGTCCCGTTCTCGAAAGGGAGCATCCCTTCTACGCGCACTCCAGATACCTGATTTAATTACAAATACTGAAGAAGCTTACATTCAATTAGCTGTTGCTCTCGGAATTAATGTTGAATTCCGCCAGCAAAAAGCCGATCGCATCAAGGAAAGAATGGAGCAAAACCCAATATTTATTGATAGTTTTGCTTACTCTACTCAAATGGGAGAGCTTTTCCAAAAACTATTTTTAAAGCATCAAGCGATCGCTCTCACAGGCCAACTAAATTTAAAAGAGATTAACTTGATTATTTTCCCTGATTGGAGCCAGTCAGAAGACCTACTATATCAAGATTTAGTAACTGTGATTTCTACTCTCGCTAGTCGTCCAGATAAAAGCCAGATAACTCTGCTAATAGATAGCCACAATATTTCTGAAGAAGAAGCCGATATGCTTTTATCCTCTTTAACTATGAATTTGCTAATGGAAGACGATGTGGATATAACAGAAGGGCCAGAAATTTCTTTGGTAGGTAAAATGAGTTATATAGAATGGAAAACTGTTTTATCTAAAATTCATACTAGAATTGCTTTGGCAACAGATAATCAACAAGCGATCGCACAAGCGAAAGCAGAAAACCTTCTATCCTGCAACTTGGATAGCTTGATCGTATCCAAATTAGAGACGACATCTGTCTAGTTGTAGACAAGCATGGTTATGGTGGAAATACCCTACCATTTCACTAAAAAGCCTGGTTAACCAGGCTTTTTCTCGTTTGTGAGAGATTTTTTAAGTTGATTATTCTTCCAGATACCTTTGCCACATTTGCTCATAGGCTTTCTCCATCTCACGGGTAAACTGCTTACCATTCCACAGTGGTGCTGTTTGCCGCGATGCTTTCAACTTCAAAGCGACTTGTTGGCGTAAAGCCTTATCATTCCCTAAGCGCACACCCCATTCTACATACTCTTCATTAGTCCAGGCAATGCCTTCTGTTATACCAGAATTTATCATCATGGTGTAGCTATTACGAGCTGCAAACTGTTCACCAACTCGCGTTACCAACGGGATACCCATCCACAATGTTTCTAAAGTTGTTGTCGCTCCATTATAGGGAAATGTATCTAATACAATATCAGCAATGCCTAAATTAGCGCGATGAACTGACTCTGAATGAACTTGTGGTAAAAATCGTAACCGAGAACAATCTACACCTTCTTCTTCGGCAATTTGGTAAAAGAAGCGTTTAATTGTTTCCTGCTCAGCAAGCCCCTTAATCAAAAAGTAACTATTAGGTACTTGTTTGATAATTTGCATTTGCCACTTTGTAGTTTCTGGATGGCGTTTATATCCTCTTTGGGCGCTGAGATATACAACGGCATCCATAGGGATATCCAAGTCATCGCGGCGGAGAGTTGGTACACCAACTTCAAAACCATCTACTGCTATGTAAGTTTGAGGTAATCGCCAGATTTTTTCTGTATAGTAATTTTGTGCATCATTTGGCAGTACATAGGGGTCTGCAATAAAGTAATCGATTGCAGGTATACCCGACGCATCCCACCCTAACCAAGTAACTTGAATAGGGGCTGGTTTAAGTGCCATCACTTCACTAGTAATATCTAAAGTAATACTATCAAGATCAATTAAAATATCAATTTCATCTTTATATATTTGTTCAGCAATTTCTAAGCCATTCATGCCTAATAAGTGAGCTTTACCTCCATGATTAACATACCAATGTTGGAGATAATCATCTACTAATTTATAGTTAACAAAATAAGTATAAATTTCAAATTTATCGTTATTGTGATATTGAAATAGCCAACGAGCTAGCCAACCAACTGAATGATTTCTAAAAGCATAAGATATATAGCCAATTTTAATTTTTTTACTTACAGATATCAGTGGTTGCATATTCCTATTTTTATGTACAAAATTCTTACCCTCATAATTAACAATATCTTGAATATAGTTATGAAAAATATTGGCTATTCTATTATGGATTTCTCGAAAAGAGGCAGGTTCGTCTTTAATATGAGGTATTGCAAAAGATGGTGTAAGTAGCCTTAGTATTCTTGCTTCCTCTAAAGGAATTGGTTGAGTTTGAATAAACTGTTGAAAAACATTTTCTAACTCTTGACAAGTGCCACATATCTCTTTCCAATATCCTCCCGCTGTCATTAAACCACGTAACAGTAGATGGAGGGCAAAAATTTTATCAGCTAAACCTTCTGATAGCGAATAACATAACTTAGCAGTCTCTATACCCTGAGAATAATAACGAGCGTCTTGATAAAAAACTGCTAAATGCCGTAAAGCTTCTACATTATCTG
Source organism: Nostoc paludosum FACHB-159 (assembly GCF_014698835.1). Classification (GTDB taxonomy): domain Bacteria; phylum Cyanobacteriota; class Cyanobacteriia; order Cyanobacteriales; family Nostocaceae; genus Nostoc; species Nostoc paludosum. Next base: position 106,408 of record NZ_JACJTU010000024.1, read on the forward strand.
GCTCGATTTGCAAATGCAATTCTAGAAGAGATGCTGCTAGTGCAGGCTGCTGTAAAGTATGACCAATATTCATGGCAGCAGGGAGGAGTATGCAGAAGCATTCGTGAGTATCAGTAAAGTAAGGTAAAGAAGCTTTTACTAGAGCTAAATTTATTGGATGTAACGGAAAAGCATTTAAAAAATTCTCTAAAACTTGTATTAATAATTTGACTGTAGCATCATTGATTTCTTGTTCATTTAAGAGTTCAATTATTCTCAAATCATCTAAATTCTCAATTTCTTCAAACTTGTCCAGCTTGATAGCAAGCAACGTAATTTGAAGTAAATTATTAATATCAATAGGATTAATTTCTCGCAGATGCTGACGAATTAACCAAGCAATAGAATATTCTGCCAATATCTCACGTCGTTCTGCTTCTGGTTGCAAAACTTGAAACAGTTCATTTGTCCAAATTTGTAACTGTTCTTCATCTGCTTCTGCCATTGGTAGCATCCAAGCCATTTGTGCTTGTGCTTCGTCTCCTTCTAATAACCAAAAAAGTCCCAAATGCCAATAGTAAGAAATAGCATTAGGCTCTCTAGCTATTGCTTGTTCGTATAATGATATACCTTTTACATAATTTCCTTGTACTAAGTATCTTTCAGCTTGGTTTTGCCAATTATTTATATTAGTAATCATGGGTAGTACCAGTTATCATAATTTATGATGGGATAATATAATTTAAAAAACAAAAAATATTATTTTTTCTGAATTAAATAAATTTAAATAAAGTGAGTAGATTAATCTACCCACTTTATTTCATACCTAATTTAGCTGAATCAAAAAAATAAATTAGCCTGCCTACATTACTTCACAGGAGAGTAGTCAGTACCAGGGTTAGGACAAGAAGGTGTACCATTAGTGAACGTAGCTGCTGCTGTACCATCTGCACCATTGTTAACTCTGGCCTTAACTGCTTCACACAGAACAGCTATGGTGGTAGCCTCACTTGTAGCAGCTTGTATTGCTACACCCACGCCACCAATATAAGTTTTAAGCGGCGCAGTACCAACTACTGTTTGCGCTTGGTTAGTTACTGTGCTAGAGGAAGCACCACCACCGTTAATAGTGTATTTGTAATTTGTGGTTTGTGTGGCAACACCAAGACCTAATTTACCAAAACCAGTTGAATCTGCAAATTCGTTATTTTCTAAATAATATGCTTGCTGCGCGCGGTTCATGGAACCTACGTAAGTTTTAGCTTCTGATTGCTTGGCTTTGTTAGCTTGGTTCAAGAAAGAAGGTAGAGCGATCGCTGACAAAATACCGATAATAATAATTACTACTAGTAATTCAATGAGTGTAAAACCCTCATCTCCCTTCTTTTTGTCAAGGATGTGTTGGAGAAATTTTGCTTTCAATTCGCTTTTCATAAGTGTTTTCCCTGGGGTAGGAAGTGTTTGTGTGTTCTGAATGTAACTTACCCAGTTGCGATCGCTTTCCTATCACACCAGCTCAAAAAATTTTGACCGCAGAAATATAGTGGTTTTAGTCGGGATATTAAAACCTACAAAGTGCCGCTTGGTCTTCTTCAATCGATCAATCGCCTCTCACAAAACACACATCACGCGATCGCAGCTTTCTCTTTTCCAAGTCTTCTTCTATACTTGGCAAGATAAACCTAGCGCTAAAACAAGTTATTCAAGAAATAGCAGAATTGCTAGAACTAGATGTTGAAGTTATTAGTAAATCTCTGCGAGAACAGTCTCAGCAGTTAAGAGCATCTTTGGCAAGTATTGAACCCTTCGTACTGTAGGCTTTTTCCCAGCGCTTCCCATCTGAATATAGCCGATCGCAATTTGTTATGCTATATTAAGCGTAGTCGTTATGAGTTTATAGTATTTTCATGAGTAACCCAACTGTAGAAAACTTAGTAATTATCGGTTCTGGGCCAGCAGGGTACACAGCCGCCATCTATGCTGGACGTGCTAACCTGAAACCCGTTGTATTTGAAGGTTTCCAAGCGGGGGGATTGCCTGGTGGACAATTAATGACGACGACGGAAGTCGAGAACTTTCCTGGGTTTCCCCAAGGGATTACCGGGCCGGAACTGATGGATAAGATGAAGGCGCAGGCAGAGCGCTGGGGGGCTGAGCTATATACTGAAGATGTTATATCAGTTGACTTGAGTCAGCGTCCGTTTACGGTGCGATCGCAAGAAAGAGAAATCAAAACCAACAGCATCGTGATTGCTACCGGTGCGACAGCAAAACGTTTAGGTTTACCCAACGAACAGCAATTCTGGAGTCGGGGTATTTCGGCTTGTGCAATCTGTGATGGTGCAACACCGATTTTCCACGGTGCAGAATTGGCTGTAATTGGTGCTGGCGACTCAGCGGCAGAAGAATCAATTTACCTCACCAAGTATGGTTCCAAGGTAAATATGTTGGTACGCACCGATAAAATGCGGGCTTCCAAAGCCATGCAAGACCGAGTTTTAAGCAACCCGAAAATCCAAGTGCATTGGAACACAGAAGCCGTCGATATCTTCGGTAACGGTCACATGGAAGGGGTGAAAGTCCGCAATACCAAAACTGGTGAAGAAAGCAAACTCCACGCAAAGGGTTTATTTTACGCCATTGGTCACACTCCCAATACCTCTTTATTTAAAGGACAACTAGAACTCGATGAGGTGGGTTACGTTGTCACTAAGCCCGGTTCTGCGGAAACCAGTATAGAAGGCGTTTTTGCCGCTGGTGACGTACAAGATCATGAATTTCGTCAAGCAATTACCGCTGCGGGTAGTGGCTGTATGGCGGCGATGTTGGCAGAACGTTGGTTGTCATCTACTGGCTTAATTCAAGAATTCCATCAACAACCAGAAACAGCAGATAACGAATTAGAACATCAGCCAGCCAAAAAGACCGAGGCTGAGGAAGAAGCTGGATTTAGCTTGAATGCAACGCGTCATGAGGGGGGTTATGCTTTACGGAAATTATTCCACGAAAGCGATCGCTTACTCTTAGTTAAATACGTCTCTCCTGGCTGCGGCCCTTGTCATACCTTGAAGCCAATTTTAAACAAAGTGGTGGATGAATTTGACAGCAAAATTCACTTTGTGGAAATTGACATCGACAAAGACCGAGATATTGCTGAAAATGCTAACGTTACAGGAACGCCAACCGTTCAATTGTTTAAAAACAAGGAACTGGTGAAGGAAGTCAAAGGCGTTAAGCAAAAGAGCGAATATCGGCAGTTGATTGAAAGTAATCTTTAGGGATTAGGGACTGGGGACTGGGGAATGGGGACTGGGGATTGGGGGCTAGGGACTGGGGACTGGGGATTGGGAGCTGGGGATTAGGAAATAATTCTTTTAACTGATAATAGTCAACCAATACCCAGTACCCAATCACCAATCACCCAGTTTAGTGCCGTACTCTTCTTTACCCTGCTGTTGGGAACGAATGAAACGACAGTAACCGTTGAGACCTTTTTCAATCCGGTCTTTAAGCTGACTGACCCAGTTTAATTGTTCTGTGTTGCAGTAGCCCAAACTCTCAGCAATAATGAAAGCACTTTTGGTTTCAGTTAATGAGCCGCGAGCAATGTACATAAAACGTAATCTATCTAAATAGTGATAGCGTCCATAGCCCTCAGCTATATTCAGTAAAACGCTGCAAGCTGCTCTTCGTAATCGATCGCTCAAATTGTAACGTTCACAACTGGGTAAACTCTCTGCTAATCGATAAGCCGCTTTTAGCAGCTTGAGGCTGTCTTGATAGAAGTCTAAAGATTCAAAACCTCTATCTTGCATATCATACCAATCTAAAGTCCTTCAATTTTATGGGACATCTTTACCAAATCCCCAGTCCCCAATCCCCAGCTCCCAATCCCCAGTCCCCAATATGTGACATTTTTACCAAATCCCCAGTCCCCAGTCCCCAATCCCCAGTCCCCATATGTAAAATGGTCAGCGTATCTTCCTCGATCCAGGCGATCGCACATGGCCATTACAAAACGGCAATTACCGATATTTTTCCTGTTTGCTAAAAATCCCAATCTTTCCCAGAAACTCATGCTTATAGGGTTAGTCATCACCCTATTTTTCATTTTCTTGGCATTCTTCGCTCCTGTATTCCAGGCTTGGGGATGGCTACAAAACCCAAAAGATTTCCTCTCGAATCCAATTCATCAGCCACCATCGGCTAAATATTGGTTTGGTACTAGTCGCCTGGGCTATGATGTTTTCTCTCGCACACTGTTCGGCGCTCAAGCCGCGTTGCAAGTGGTAATTTTAGCAACCGCATTGAGTATGGTTATCGGTGTACCTTTGGGGATGCTGAGTGGTTATCTCGGCGGGAAATTGGATAAAGTGTTGCTGTTTATTATGGATAGCATCTACACTTTACCAGGGCTGTTGTTGTCTGTGACACTAGCCTTTGTGGTGGGGCGTGGGATATTGAATGCTGCGATCGCCATTAGCATTGCTTACATTCCCCAATATTACCGGGTTGTCCGCAACCACACCGTTAGCGTCAAAACTGAAGTGTTCATCGAAGCCGCTCAAGCAATGGGCGCTTCCACTTGGACTGTGCTTTCTCGATATCTATTTTTCAACGTCATTCAAAGCGTACCCGTACTATTCACTCTCAACGCCGCCGATGCAATTTTAGTATTGGGCGGTTTGGGCTTTTTGGGGCTAGGACTTCCAGAAGAAGTGCCAGAATGGGGATACGACTTAAAACAAGCACTAGAAGCTTTACCTACCGGCATTTGGTGGACTACCCTTTTCCCTGGTTTAACAATGACATGCATGGTAGTAGGGTTATCACTACTTGGTGAAGGGTTAAATGAATTTGTCAATCCTCGTTTGCGAAGAGAAAATAGAATCCGAAAGTAGTCATTAGTCATTTGCAAAGGAAAAATGACAACTGACAAATAACAAATAACAAATAGTAGAGAGATTTGTGTGAAAGATAATCTGACATTGATTGCCGCCGCTACTGGCGGGTTTATGCTTTCCGTCGCCCTTGCTGGTATCTTAAGAGGTACTCCTGTTACAGCTTGGCAAGAGCAATCGAGTGTTCGTACTACAACTGTTGCTGACTTACGACTCGCACCCAATAAAACAGAAAATTTAGAATATTTTCGTGCCAAAATCGTAAAACCGTAAGGAATTGTTGATTTTGAACTGGGGAGTGGGGAATAGGGAGATGGGGAGACGCAAAGAGAAGTCGGAGCGCCGGCTTCCGGCGATCTGAACTTCGGGGGACACAATGACACAGGGACGTAGGGAATAATCAATGCCCAATGCCCAATGCCCAATACTTCTCTACGAGAGGCTGCGCTCAGTACAAGTGCCCAATGCCCCATACCCAACAACTAATGACTAATGACTAATAACTGATGACTGATGACTAATGACGTAATTGGTATTGATGTGGGGGGAACAGCAATTAAGCTGGGACGTTTTACAACTGATGGTACTTGTCTGCAATCTTTGACTTTGACGGCTCCCCAACCAACAACGCCGGAGGCTGTGTTAGCAGTGTTGGTAGATGCGATCGCTCAAATAGATCCAGATAATCAAAGTGTTGCTATTGGTGTGGGAACTCCTGGCCCGGCCGATGCGGCGGCGCGGATTGCGAAAATTGCCATTAACTTACCTGGATGGATTGATGTACCTTTAGCAGACTGGTTGGAAACTAAAACTGGCAAACCTACTGTAATTGGTAATGATGCTAATTGCGCTCTTTTGGGAGAAGCTTGGTTGGGAGCCGGTCGCCAGTTTCAAAATTTGATTCTCCTAACCTTAGGGACTGGGGTTGGTGGCGCAATTATGCTCAATGGCAAATTGTTTGTTGGACATCAAGGAGCTGCTGGAGAACTCGGTTTAATTTCATTCAACCCTGACGGGCCAATATGCAATAGCGGCAATCAAGGGTCTTTGGAACAATATGCCTCCGCTACTGCCATTCGTCGCCGTACTCTCAAGGAACCCATAGAATTGGGCGTTCTTGCCCAACAAGGAGATATTGAAGCCTTGACTTTTTGGCAAGAATATGGTATGTGTTTGGGGGTTGGTTTGACAACTTTGGTTTACGTGCTGACACCAGAGGCGATCGTCATAGGTGGCGGTATCAGTGGTAGCTTTGAGTTTTTCTTGCCAGCAGTAAAGGCAGAAATTGAGAAGCGAGTGCAGCCTTTATCGCGAGAGGGTTTACAGATTTTGCCAGCCCAGTTAGGAAAGTTTGCTGGGATGGTCGGTGCAGCTAAGCTGGCATGGCAAAATTATGTAATTCGTAATTCGTAATTCTTAATTATTAACCCACCCACGCCACTTAACTCTACTTGAAGAAATTTTCAGACCGCAGTGGTTCATAAATGGGGAGCTTGAATAAAGATGACGAACTTTTTTTCTTATTCATAACTGAAATTAGTCGATTTATACCCTTAATAATGAGTAATTTTCCTAAATAATTACGAATTACGTAGCTTGCTTCTCGCCTTTGGTGAATATTACGAATTATTTAATATTAAGACAAAAAATATCCTGTTGCTTTCTCAACGTATTTGATAACTTTTTCATAGGATTCAGGATTACTCACAGGGTTAATGACGATGGGAATAGTGCCATCTGGTAACCAAAAAGTTATCCTACCGTTTGATTCGTGACAAAAAGAACTAACGCAGTCGAGGTTAATTACATATTCACTTTTTTCGTAAAGGATTTTTACCCAGTAGGCATGATTTAATTTCAATTCAGTAACGCACTCTATATAATCGAGAACCTTTTGATAATCTTCCAGATTATTTTGGGGGTTAATCACTATGGGAATGGCACTATCCGGTAACCAAAAAGTCACCCTGCCATTTTTTTCATAACAAAAAGCATGGACACGCTCAAAATTTACTACATATTCTTTCCTCTCGTAAAGGATTTTCACCCAGTACGTCACAACATCTCCTCAAGTCCAAAATTTACGAATGATGCACCCTATATGCCAAATGTACCCAAGCCCTAAGTTAATGTTGCTATGCGCCGATTCAAAATTCAAAAAAATAATTATGAATTATGAATTACGAATTATGAATTATTAAGACACCTCCAATGGTGTTGGTGTACCAGAAGTTGACAGAGAAATCGCCGCTTGAATGAACCCTTTAAATAAGGGGTGAGGGGCACTGGGGCGGGATTGAAATTCTGGATGAAATTGGCAAGCAAGAAAGAATGGATGCTTGGGTAATTCCACAATTTCAACTAAACGTCCATCAGGAGAAGTACCACTGATCGCATAGCCAGACTTTAGCAACAAATCGCGGTAAGCATTGTTGAATTCATAGCGATGTCGATGTCGTTCATAAATTACATCTTCTTGATAGAGTTTAAAAGCGAGAGTATCAGGGAGAACACGACAGGGATATAGTCCCAAGCGCATTGTACCCCCTAAATCTACAACTTCTTGTTGTTCTGGCAATAAATTAATTACTGGGTCAGTTGTATAGGCGTCAAATTCAGCACTATTGGCGTCAGTTAATCCCCCTACGTTTCTTGCCCATTCAATCACAGAACATTGCATTCCCAGACATAAACCCAAGAAGGGAATTTGGCGATTCCGGGCATATTTAATGGCGGCTATTTTGCCATCTACTCCCCTGAGTCCAAAACCTCCTGGGACAACTATGCCGTCTACACCTTCAAGGTGGGTTTCGGCTGGTTCAGTTTCCAAAATTTCTGAGTTCACCCAACGCAGGCGCAATTTACCATAGGTGGAGATTGCAGCATGATTGAGCGCTTCAACAACAGATAAGTAAGCATCACTTAACTGCACGTATTTACCGACAATGGCAATTTCTACTTCGTGTTTGGGACTATGTAAGCGTTTTACCAGGGTTTGCCACTGGGTTAAATCTGGTGTACGCTGTTCCATTTGCAGCAAGTCGAGCACTTGTTGTGCGAGTCCTTCCCACTCTAGATTCAACGGTACTTCATAGATACTTTTGGCATCTTGGGAAGTGATGACACATTCTTCTGGGACATCACAAAATCCCGACAGTTTTTGCTTTAATTTTGTGGGTAAGGGGCGATCGCTCCGACAAACTAAAATATCTGGTTGAATACCAATAGATCGCAATTCCTTGACTGAATGCTGTGTTGGCTTGGTTTTCATCTCACCCGCAGAAGCAATCCACGGCACCAGCGTCACGTGCATGTACAAGACATTCTGCCGTCCCACCTCTTTGCGGAACTGACGAATTGCTTCCAAAAATGGCAGCGATTCGATATCTCCCACGGTACCGCCAATTTCTGTAATCACTACAGATGGATTTGTACTTTTAGCAACTCGCAGAATTCGTTCTTTAATTTCATTGGTGATGTGGGGAATCACCTGTACTGTGCCACCTTCATAGTCTCCGCGTCGTTCTTTATTGATGACTGCTTGGTAAATTGAGCCAGTAGTCACGCTGTTTAATCGCGACATCGAAGTATCAGTAAAGCGCTCATAATGTCCCAAGTCCAAATCTGTCTCGGCACCATCCTGGGTAACGAACACTTCCCCATGCTGAAAGGGACTCATCGTCCCAGGATCTATATTGATATAAGGGTCGAGTTTGAGAATCGACACTGAATATTCCCGTGACTTGAGCAAACGCCCTAGACTTGCTGCTACAATGCCTTTGCCAATACTGGAGACTACGCCTCCAGTTACAAAGATAAACTTAGTCATAGTAGTTTGAATTTCTAACAACTTCTAAAAATACATCCCGTCATTGTGCCATAGTGACTGTGGTCAAATCTTCCGCACTCTTGCTGTGAAAAACCTCTTAGGATTAGTAATATTAGGCTGTATTCTCACCTCCTCCTTAGCCTTGGCAGAGCCATCTCTTCTAATCGTTTTTCCCCAGACAAACTACCAAACAAGTGCCCAAAAAATCTTTTTTCTGGGCACAGCACCTCCTGATGGACAAGTTTCGATCAATGGTAAGCCAATAAGCCGCAGCAAAGCTGGTCATTTTTCTCCGAGTTTACCTTTGCAGTTGGGAGAGAATCTGTTTACTGTGCGTCACCGCGATCGAGAACTCCAGATTAAGGTGACAAGGCTTGCCACTGTGCCTGAACTTCCACAGGGGTTGGCCTTTGCAAAAGATTCCCTGACTCCGGCAGCTGACATTACCAGACTACCAGGAGAACTTATTTGTTTTAGCGCGATCGCACCCCCTAACGCCAGTGTATCTGTCCACCTAGCTAATCAAACTGTTACCCTTTTGCCCCAACCCCAGCAAGCCCAACTACCAAGTAATTTGGCAGCTTTGACGGGACAAAATCAGCCTCATGGCCAGTCTAGCGTAGGTAAGTATGAAGGTTGCACTACACTGCAACAACCTGATACTAATTCCTTAAGCCTAATTTACGGCAACAACATCATCTCTGGTGCTGTTGTTCCAGACTCAAGTCAAGAGGTAGATTTGGGACAACCTCAGTTTAAACTGACGCTCAATGGCAAGACCATAACTCAACCAGGAAATGGTAAAGTTCAAATCCTCTCAAGAGCAAACTTACCAGTTGCTGAGGTGACGGTAGACGCAGGTGTAGCACGCACTGGCCCTAGTACCGATTATTCTCGACTCACACCATTGCCTAAAGGCACACGAGCCACGGTTACAGGTAAGGAAGGTGAATGGTTGCGCCTAGACTATGGAGCTTGGATTAATAGTCAGGAAACCCGCACTTTACCCGGTGCAGTTCCGCCACAAACAATAATTCGCAGTGTCGGATACCGTCAACTCCCTGGTGCTACAGAGATGGTTTTCCCCTTACAAGTCCCCGTACCTGTGAGCGTACAACAGAGCGATCGCACTTTTACTCTCACTCTCTACAATACTACTGCCCAAACGGACATTATTCGCCTGGACAATGACCCCCTAATTTCTCGCCTAGATTGGCAACAGGAGACACCAGAACGAGTAAAATACACCTTTAACCTCAAAAAAGCTCAACAGTGGGGATATAAGCTGAAATACGACGGTACAACCCTGGTTTTAGCTTTGCGTCATCAGCCAGAAATCGGGAACACAAGACGAAAGCCTTTAGCTAATCTCAAGATTGTACTAGATCCAGGGCATGGAGGTAAAGAATCTGGTGCCAGTGGGCCAACTGGATATTTAGAAAAAGATGTCAATTTGCTAGTTTCCAAATTGTTACGGGATGAGTTAGTGAAGCGAGGGGCGACGGTGGTGATGACGCGGGAGGACGACAAGGAAGTTTCTTTAGTAGAACGTCAAGCAATTATTAGTCAAGAACAACCAGCGATCGCTATTTCCATACATCACAATTCTCTACCCGATGATGGCGATGCTGAAAAAACCAAGGGATTCGCTGCTTTTTGGTATCAACCCCAAGCCCACAGCCTAGCAATATTTTTACAAGACTATGTAGTTAAAAAACTTGGCAGACCTTCCTATGGTGTGTTTTGGGATAACCTAGCACTGACACGTCCGGCAGCTGCGCCATCGGTGTTGTTGGAATTGGGTTTTATGAGTAATCCTGATGAATTTGAACAGGTGGTGAACCCAGAAGAACAGAAGAAAATGGCAAAAGCGATCGCTCAGGGGATTACTGAGTGGTTTAAAACTGTGAGATAAATTTGGATTTGCAATGCCGAAGAAGAAATCAGCGATTCTTGAAGCCGTTCACGAAACGGCTACGGGGCTGCACAAGGCTGGATTGATCGATCGGACTACATTGCGTGAATTATACAGCCTGTGCTTGTCTCCAATTGAACCGCTAGAGCCTGAGCAAATTAAGCAAATACGCGAATCATCTCATGTCAGCCAAGCAGTATTTGCTGCAATTTTGAATACAAGTCTATCAACGGTTCAAAAGTGGGAAATCGGTCAGAAGCGTCCCAGTAGCACTGCCCTTAAGCTGTTGCACCTAGTTAAGAAGCGGGGATTGAATAGCCTGATTGATTAAGGGTTATTTTTGAGGAAAGTGACACTATGAAAATCAGTTATGACCAAGAAACTGACTCACTTTATATTCGCTTAGTCGTATGAAAATCGCTCAATCGCACGTACAAACGTAGTATGTTAATAAAATTATTCCAGAAATGCGATCGCAGCTACTCGATATTAATGATGAGATGCGATCGCACTTTTTTATAAATCTACTCTGTTGGTAAATCTAACTTTGCAAAAAATTTTTACAGTACATTTCAAATGACCATTCCTGTTCTGAATCATCGAGAGCCGCTCTCACTGGTGTCAAATCTGCAAAGTTTTTAGGTTTTGATGCCGTTTATGCAGTTGGTGGAACATTTCTCAGGACATCACCCCACTGCCAAACCCAGAAGATAGAGCAATGCAGAAGATAGCACTCTTGAAAATTTTTCACAAACGTACCATCAGACTGTGGTAGTTGAGTGCGATCGGGGAACTGAGGCGGGATGGCTAGATCGGCAAGTGTTTCACTCATACTTGTCTTAATGACAAATTTATGTAATGCTTTACCCTTGCCACAAGGCATTAGGAAATATTATAACACCTTGCTATATCTGGATTTCAGTGCTTGTACAGTGCCAAAATCCCTTGAATTGCGAGTAGAAATATATGAAATCTTATATTTTTAAAGTTTATGTCTTTTAAGCTAGGTGGCATTGTGGGAGCGATCGCTATTTTATTAAACAGTGGGGCAGCGTTCGCCGAAGGTGTTGGCGTAGCGATCGCTGAAAATGCACAAAGGTATGTTACTGTGGGTCACGATAAATTAGGAAATGACATAGCCCTAGACACAACAAGTATTAAAGGCACAACATACAAACTGTACGGCATCTATGGAGATGGCATCTTCGAGACTACATTCGATGCATCGTGTACAGAATCACGGCTTTTTCTTAATCGCATCGCGATTTACGGTTCCGAGGGAGAGCTACTTCAAGAGGATAAGGAAACAGGAGAAATACCTTTTGTCGCAGATTCTTCACCAGGCAAAGGAATGCAATTTGTCTGTGAAAAGATTGGCGCTCGTGGTTGGTAGAGGAGTGTTGAGTGAGGAGTTAGGAGTGAGCAGTGAGAAATTATTCTCCCCATCTCCCTCCCCACACTCTACTCTCTATGGACAAAACAACGTATCACGCGTTTCTCGTCCTGTTGTTGGATTAGTGCCTTTGGCAACTTTGCACAGTTTTTTTTGTTCATCTGGACGTAGCAGCACATCGGTAAAATCTGCTCCGTCAATGATTGCACCATCAAACTTGGTGTTAGCAGCAAACGCCCCCTCCAAAATTGCATTTGTCAAATTTGTTTTGATGAGGCGAGCTGAGTCTAAAGTGGCATTTCTCAAGTCAGAGCCTTCCAAATTCGCAGACTCCAAATTTGCTGCAAAGAAACTGACACCACTTAAATTAGTATGGCTGAAGTTGCTCTGGCGAAGATTAGCTTTGGTAAAGCTGGAGTCTGTTAAATCACGTCCTGAAAAATCAGCCCCGACCAAAATTTCTTTGTTATATTCGAGTGCCAAAGCGTTGGGAGCAAAACCTAAGGTTAGCGTGACGCCAACTATTCCCCAAAGAAATAAGCTGAGTATGCTTGCCCAAATCAAATAATATCTTTTACGCTTCAACTGTAACTCATTATGGAATGAGTTGAGCTGAGAAACTGTAATGCGATCGCTTAACCTAGAATTCATGGAATTCATGATGTTTTTAGTCAATGACTAACCTTCCTCCATCTCATTATCCGAAATCTGGTCATTTTGGAGAAGACTTAGTAGCCCAATGGTTGCAATCTACAGGTTGGGTAATTCTACATCGTCGCTTTTCTTGCCGCTGGGGAGAAATTGATATTATCGCCGAACATCCCAGAGGAGGCAAAGAGCAGGAGAGCAAAGGGGCAGAGGAGCAGAGGGGCAGAGGAGACAAGGAGAATAACTCCTCACTCCTGACTCCTAACTTTCCAATGCCCAATGCCCAATGCCCTATGCCCCATGCCCAATCAATATTGTCATTTGTTGAAGTTAAAACCCGCAGTTCGGGCAGTTGGGATGCAGGGGGAAGAAGCGCAATTACCCCACAAAAGCAAGCTAAAATTTCGCGTACAGCTGGAATGTTTTTAGCCCAATACCCTGAAAAAGCAGATTATCCCTGCCGATTTGATGTTGCCATTGTCTACTGTCAGGAAATATCAAAAAAGATGACTGGGGTTACAGCTACTCAAGAAGCTCTCGCTACTTCATCAGCCGCCGGATATGAGTATAGGCTGCAAGAATACATTCCCGCAGCTTTCGACTGTTTAATTGATAATGACAATGGTTAATCGGTAACGGATAAAATATTTTGATTACCAATGACCAATAATTTTGTACTATGGTGATAACCAAATCGGATCACGCCAAAGTTTCTGGACAGTAGCCTAAGCCCCGGACAAACTGTTGCCGAAAAGCCTCGATTTCATCTCTTTCTGGGCTACCATGAGAGACTATCGCTACCTGATAACGGCGCATCACATCCACAGGGCACTGTCCTGCTTCCAAACTCCAAAGTGCCATCTGTACCCTCATTGGTGGCTCGTAGCTAATTCCTAATTCATTTAGAAAAGCCCGAAAGTCACCATCTTCTTGAGGCGAGACTTGACTTCTGAGTTTGATCCTAACCACCCAGCCATCAATTTGATGAATTACGGTGACGAACGAAACAGGTGTTTGGGGTCTGGCGTGCAGGTATTGAACCACCCTCAGAGTTAGACTGGCATTAGCCAAATAATACAAATATTCCATGTTTGTTGGTGCTTGGGATCAAAGCCAATCCTACATATCTATATTCGTAAATCTATGCTTGTTCCCGGTAGGGTAAAAGCCCCCGTTTTTAGATGGGGAGGTTTACCCAAATTTTATGTTGAATTTTGCGTGTTACCTAATAATATGTATCTTTTGGAGTAGAAATAAAATTGAGCAGTAATCTCATGGAGCTGCTTATAAGCGTAAGCTCAAACTCACTTTTTTCCAGCAGTATAAATACTAATAAATGAAGCCAGAAATATCACAAATTAATTTCAACAACACTTTTAGTTCACAAACAAATGATTTGGAATTAGATTGTTCTGTAGCTGGGTATGACTATGAACTACCTCCAGAACTGATTGCCCAAAACCCAGCATTCCCTAGAGATAGCTCGCAGTTATTGGTGGTTAATTCTCCCACTACAGGCATCGAAACAGCACCTCTAAACCACATTTTCCGAGATTTACCTGCACTGTTGCGGCCTGGTGATTTGTTAGTAATGAATAATACAAAAGTTATTCCAGCGCGGCTTTATGGTCATAAATCCACTGGTGCCCAAATCGAGGTTTTGCTATTGGAAGAGAGACAACATAACTGTTGGTTAGCTTTAGTTAAGCCAGGAAAACGCTTTAAACAGGGAGCGAAGATTTTTTTTGAAGTCAGGCAATTAGGGATTAGGCATTGGGAAGAATCTTCCCCAGCCCCCAGCCCACAGTCCCCAGTACCCAATCCCCAACTGACGGCTACGGTTTTAGAAACGGATGCCGCAACTGGGGGGCGTTTGTTGCAATTTGATGTGCCAGAAGGAAAATCTTTAGTGCAACTGTTAGAGGTTTTTGGTGAAGTGCCGTTACCGCCTTACATTACTGCTTCCGAAGCTGCTAATGACCAGTATCAAACAGTTTATGCCCAAAAACCAGGAGCGATCGCAGCGCCTACGGCAGGATTACACTTTACCCCAGAATTATTACAAAAGTTGTGCGATCGCCGAATTAATCAAGCTTTTGTGACACTACATGTAGGTGTGGGTACATTTCGTCCTGTAGAAGTGGAGGATGTAACTACCCATCAAATGCATGAAGAATGGATTGAAGTTCCCGCTACTACAGTAGAGCAAATTCGTGCTACTAAAGCTGCTGGCGGTAGGATTATTGCTGTGGGTACAACGGTAGTACGAGCTTTAGAAGGGGCAGCTCAATCCGGGCATTTAGAACCATTTTGTGGTAAGACAAACTTGTTTATTTATCCGGGTTACCAATGGCGGGTAGTTGATGGTTTAATTACGAACTTTCATCTGCCACGTTCGAGTTTGTTGATGTTGGTTAGTGCCCTCGTTGGCAGACAAAGGTTGTTGAAGATATATAATGAGGCGATCGCCTCTCGGTATCGTTTCTATTCCTTTGGTGATGCAATGCTAATTTTACCAGAAGGCGTAACAGCCTTCAATCAAGGGTAAGAGCAATATCTTTGGCTTAAATTCTTATCTGCACACACCCTGTGATTATTTACCATTTTTCTAGAAATGCTGCTGGAGTTTTAATTGTGATGAAAAATTTTTGATTTGTAATTTTTGCAGCTGTGGTGGGTACTCTGACTTATAAACATATAAGCATAAGTACAGGTATGCCACTCGTGTCTAAAAAATCTCAATCTCATCAGTGGTTACGTTGGTTTTTGAAGGTGGCATTTTACAGAAGTCGTGGTCAGCAAAAACCGTTGTTCAGACTTCTGTTTGCTTCCTCTGTATTTTTGGTATTAGCTGGGACAATTATTAATTACCCAGGAAGCAAGCTGCTAGCACAAAAGCCGATTTCTCAAGACCTAGAAGCAGCAAGCTTTTTCCAACAGGGAGTCATGCGCTATAACCGCAACGATTTACAGGGTGCAGAATACGCGTTTCGCCAAGCATTGCAGAAAGATTCTAACGTGAGTGCAGCGCGGAACTATCTAGGTAATATATGCTTGCAGCAAAATCGCTTAGATGAGGCTGTGCAAGAATATGCAGAGGCGATTAAAGTCAATCCCAATTTTAGTGAAGCTTATTACAACTTGGGATTAGTGTTGCATCGACAAGGAGAAAAACAAGCAGCGATTACTGCTTATCGCCAAAGTTTGGTAATTAATCCGACAAACCCTACAACCTTGTATAACTTGGGTTTGGTATTGTATGAACAAGGACAATTACAAGAAGCGATCGCTGCATATCAGCAAGCAATTAATCTCGATAACAGCAACGCCAACGCTTATTTTAACTTAGCGATCGCTTTGCAAGAGCAAGGAAATATAGAAATGGCGATCGCTACCTATCGCCAAGCCTTACAGCTAAATCCAAAAAATGCCACAGCCTACAACAATATGGCAAGTTTGCTGGCAATTCACGGTCAACCTGCTGAGGCGATTTCTGTTTATCGCCAAGCCATTCGCCAAAATCCGAAAAATGCTTCAGTTTACTATAACTTAGGAGTAACTTTATATAATCAGGGCGACATCAAAAAAGCGAACGGAGCATTGAAACGTGCCCATAATGAATATCGTCAGCAAGGCAACATTGAACAAGCCGAGAAAATTGAACAACTAATGCAGCAAATTGCTCAGAAAAAAGAGCAACAGCAACCTCAAGTTAATCAAGCTGCTACTCCCTCCCAAACTCCAGAGTCTACAAATAAGCTAGAACAAACACCTGTGCCAGAGACGCAAAATCAACTAGAAACTCCTAGCGAAACGCCCGCCAGCCCCAGTGATGTACCTGTTTCAGTTGAACCACAGTCTAGTTCAACCAGTTCAGGACAGTGAAGAAGTTAGAGTGGGGAGGTGGGGAGGTGGGGAGGTGGGGAGGTGGGGAGGTGGGGAGATGGGGAGGTGGGGAGATGAAAGAGAGAAGAAGATAAGGGGAGAATAACTCCCCATTGGTGTCAACTTAAGTTCAAACGCTTATTGCACAGCCCTTTTACCCCACCCCCAACCCCTCCGCTTGCCAAGGGGAGGGGAGGTTTTGCGTCAGCAAAGCCAGGGTGGGGTAACGCGGATCTTGATGGTAAGTGAGTAGAACTAGCTCATCACGTTTTCATCAGGGTTTCACGTTAAGTTGACACCAATGATAACTCCCAAATCCCAACTCCTAGCTTATTCAAATCGGCAAACGATTGATATCTCTGTTGCAGCCAATAACTACCATTGCTGAACCACGTTCTAAACGTTTAGTTGGGTCAGGATTAATTTGAAATTTACCATCCTGACTCACCGCTAGCAAATTTAAACCGTAGCGGTTGCGAAGTTGAAGTTCGGTGATTGTTCTGCCGTGAAATTCATCAGGCACAATTAACTCTACAATACTGTTATCTGGGTCGAGGTCAAACCGATCTAAGATTGATGGCTTGGTGAGTGTACGCGCTAGGGCACAACCCGCTTCATATTCAGGAAAAACAACATGATCTGCTCCTACTCGCCGTAACAGTTTACAGTGAACTTCACTAGAAGCTTTAGCAACTACATGGGGTACACCAGCCTCTTTGACATTGAGAGTGGTTATAATGCTTTCTTGAACGTAGTTACCGATCGCTACAATTACGGTATCAAATTCAAAAATCCCAGCTTCTTTGAGTGCAGCCGGTTCGGTAGAGTCTAGTTGCAAAGCATGACCAACTATTTCCTCAGTCAATGCTTGAGAAACTCGTTTTTCATCAATATCTGTTGCTAGGACTTGATAACCGAAATTGTGCAATGTCGAACAAACAGATCTACCAAAACGACCTAACCCAATTACCGCAAATTGGTGGTTATCTTTACGTAAACTGCGAAAAAAACCTAACGATGACAGATTCACAGTTGTTATCCTTATTATGGCTCCCTGTATTTAGGGCAAAAAACGGCTATACCGCGTGAATTAAAAATTTAATTTTTGCCTTAGAATGTATATTTTATCAAGAAAGGTAGAGGGCAGAGGCAGGAGGCAGGAGGCAGAAGGCAAAAGGCAGAAGGCAGGAGGCAGAAGTTCTTTAATGCAAGAATTTTGTTAGCGCAGCAAAGCCGTGTCCGCGTACTCCTAGACAGAAGCAAGCTAAGCGTAGCGTCTCGTAGAGAGCGTTATGCAAGAATTTTGAATTGATTTGTCTCCCTTATCTCCCCATCTCCCCGCGTCCCCTAACTATCCCACTAGTAAGTTTTCTTCAGGATAATGAATATTAGTAGGTCGTGGGTCTCCCAGTATCGCGGACATCAGTAGTAAAACACCTACTCGCCCAACATACATGGTAATAATTAAGACGAGCTTGGCTGCTGTGGAGACAGTTCCTGTGATGCCTGTGGAAAGCCCGACAGTGGCGAAGGCTGATACTACTTCAAACAAAATTTGAATAAAATCTAATGTTGGATCTGTGAGACTTATTAAAATAGTCGCTAAAATCACAGTCGCTACTGAACCCACCAATACACCCACAGCTTTCAAAATTAAAGATATCGCTATCTTACGTTCGTATAATAAAACTTCTTCTTTACCCTGAAGAATGCTTTTGGTGCAACTTGTCAAGACTCTTAGGGTTGTTGTTTTCATGCCCCCTCCCGTACCACCTGGACTTGCACCAATAAACATCAACGCAATAGTAATAAATAAACCAGCGGTGGTCATTTTACTAATATCAATAGTATTAAAGCCAGCAGTTCTCGGTGTGACTGATTGAAACCAAGCTACTAATATCTGGTCGCGTAAATTCAATGAACCAAATGTTGTAGGGTTTCTAATTTCTATACCGAAAAAAGCTATTGTTCCTAGAATTAGCAATATAATTGTTGTGCTGGTAGCGACTTTAAAGTCTAAAGAAAGTACTTGTGTTTTGATTTTTTTGAGAATGCGATCGCGCAACCAAATATACATCTCTAAAATTACCTGATAGCCAATTCCCCCAAAAATAATCAACATTGTAACAGTGAAGACTACTAACAAAGATGATTGGTAGCCTATCAAGTTATCTTTAAACAAACTAAATCCAGCGTTATTCCAAGAATTGACACTATGAAAAATCGCTAACCACAGTCCTTCATTCCAACCATACTTGGGAACAAAAGCTGGTAAAAGTAAAAATACACCAGTAATTTCAAAAATTAATGTTGTGGCAATAATTGAGCGGATAACTTGACTGCTACCACTCATCCCTGGTCGGTCTAAAGCTTGCTGAATTGCGATTTTTTGGCGCATATCAAACTTACGTCCTATGAGCAAAATCAGAAATGTGGTGGTTGTCATGTAACCCAATCCGCCAATCTGAACTAATAGGGCAATAAAAAATTGACCCCAAAAGGAAAAATAAGTACCAGGGTCAACTACTGATAAGCCTGTGACGCAAACTGCGGATGTAGAAGTGAATAGTGCCACAATCAGGTTATTCCACGTACCACCGCTAGTTGAAAAAGGCATCATCAGCAGGATAGTTCCGATAGCAATAACAGCAAAAAATCCTAAACAAATTGTCCGAGCAACAGTCATAGTTAATTCAAAATTCAAAATGAAGAAATTAGATTTAATATGGGTTAGCACATGGTTAAATCTGTAACCCTATTTAGAATAATTGGTATAAATTAGACCGAGGACAGTTGATTGAGGGAAATTTGAGAAATTTTTCCCCAGAGGATAGATCGTGGTTTACCTTCTCTGAAACAAAAATACCTTTATTTAATTAAAAACATACATGGTAGCCTACGATTATGTTTTTTTTAAACAATGCTTTGTCTTGAGACTGTTTTTTCATGAGTGCAACACTTTACCAGCGAATTCAACAATTTTACGATGCTTCCTCTGGTCTGTGGGAACAGATTTGGGGGGAACATATGCACCACGGCTACTATGGGGCTGATGGTCGTGAAAAAAAAGACCGTCTTCAAGCGCAAATTGACTTAATTGAAGAATTACTCACTTGGGCGGGGGTAAAGACGGCTGAAAATATTTTGGATGTAGGTTGTGGTATTGGTGGCAGTTCTTTATATTTGGCTCAAAAGTTTCATGCTCAAGCTACAGGGATTACATTGAGTCCCGTGCAAGCCGCCAGAGCAACGGAACGTGCTTTAGAGGCGAATTTGGGTCAAAGAACAAAATTTCAAGTGGCAAATGCCCAAGCAATGCCTTTTGATGATAATTCTTTTGACTTGGTTTGGTCGTTGGAAAGTGGCGAACATATGCCAGATAAAACCAAGTTCATGCAGGAGTGCTATCGGGTGTTGAAGCCTGGCGGTACGTTGATTATGGTGACTTGGTGTCATCGTCCAACTGATGAGTCACCACTAACGGCAGATGAAGAAAAGCACTTACAGGATATTTATCGGGTGTATTGTCTGCCTTATGTAATTTCTTTGCCAGAGTATGAAGCGATCGCCCGTGAATTACCATTAAACAATATCCGCACTGCTGACTGGTCGCAGGCTGTTGCCCCATTTTGGAATGTGGTTATTGATTCGGCATTTACTCCCCAAGCGCTTTGGGGTTTACTCAATGCTGGTTGGACTACCATCCAAGGGGCGCTGTCACTGGGGTTAATGCGTCGTGGTTATCAGCGCGGGTTAATTCGGTTTGGCTTGCTGTGCGGGCGTAAATAAATATTGGTTATTAGAAGACGCGATAAATCGCGTCTCTACAAATGGTTTATTTGTCGCATTCTTTTTTGAGATTGGTGTTATTCAAACATCACATTAATATAGGAATCCTATTTGATTGTTGAACTAAATTCTGTACACTTTCATTTTCTATAACTATCTTGCCTATTGCCTATTGCCTCTTGCTTGCCCAGCTATTGAGATAGATTACACTAGACCAAAAATTAATTATTGATTATTTAACAGACTTTTTGTATTAAAACTGAGTAACTGTTAGTTTAATGCCAGAATCGAGTTTAGGAACCTTGAAATACTCAACTGGCTCATAATTTTGATTTCTTCGGGCGTTTGTTAGCTGCGGACATTCCTTGAAGAATGACTCTGGGTTATTGAGGATTTCCAGCGGGTTTATTTTTGCACATTCTTGGTCTTGGACTCCTGAAATAGATTGAGAAGTTGGTCTGAGATTAAAAGTTTGTCCGCTAAAATTTCTCCATTTAGTATTAATGGAGGCAGGTTGAGTCAATAAAGCTTGAGCCTCATTGCGTTGGCGCAGCCCGCCGTAGGCATCGCCTGTTGCATTTGGAACATTTTCTTCGTTACCATAGGCACTCTGGGGGAGAGCAAGGGCGCTCATCATAACGATTAAGGGAATAGAGAAGGATTTCATCATTAAATTTCTCAAGCTTGTCAGTTTAATAATTACAATTACTGAGATACAGATACCGAAAAATAGGAGCCTAGTTTTAATACTTCTTAAAGCATATCCAAAGAGTAAAGCGATCGCCATGCACTGAATGGGTGAAAATTCTTATGGGTCATGGGGCGCTTGTACTGAGCTTGTCCTGAGCGTAGTCGTTGGCGCAGATTTGAAGCCCCTCGATTAAACAAGAAGCCCGTAGGCATTTAGGTCAGTCTATCGCTTGAACCCAGCTTTTTAATTACGAATTAATTTCTTAGCCAATCGCCACAGGAAATAAAAAGGTAATATTAATATCGCTAACAAGATTTGCACAAACTGACTTAACCGACGTTTCCAGATAGCACGGGGAGTAGACTGGCGTTGCAGGATTGCTAGATTTTCTCGAATTGTCGCTGTAGTGGGATGATTAACGCCTAACACTCGTTGGCACATTGCCACGGCTTCAACGTACAGAGGTTCGGCTTGGCTGTAGAGTCCTTGGCTTTTGTAGAGGGAAGCTAAATTGTTCAAGCCACCAGCCACATTAGGATGACCGTCTGGAAACAGACGCTTTGTCATTGCTAAGGCTTCAATGTAAAGAAATTCGGCTTCACCATACCTCCTTTGGCTATTGTAGAGTAATGCTAAATTGTTCAAGCTATTAGCCACGTGAAGATGGTCGCCTACAAACAGGCGCTTTTTCATCCCCAAAGCTTCAATGTATAGAGGTTCGGCATCACTGTATTGCTTTTGGTTATTGTAGAGGAGAGCTAAATTGTTCAAACTAGTAGCTACATTGGGATGATCGCCTGGAAACAGACGCTTTGTCATCTCCAAGGCTTCAATGTATAGAGGTTCGGCATCACTGTACCGCCCTTGGGAACGGTACAGTGCTGCTAAATTGTTTAAGCTGCCAGCCACGTTGGAATGGTCGCCGACAAACAGGCACTTTGTCATTTCTAGGGCTTGGATGTAGAGAGGTTCGGCTTTACCGTACTTTCCTTGACTATAATAGAGCGCTGCTAAATTGTTCAAGCTAGTAGCCACATGAAGATGGTCGTCAGCAAACAGGCGCTTTGTCATTTCTAGGGCTTGGATGCAGAGAGGTTCGGCTTGAGTGTACCGTCCTTGGCTATGATAAAATGCTGCTAAATGGTCTAAGCTAGCAGCCACATAAGGATGGTCATTGGCAAACATAAGCTCGCAAACTTTAACGCATTTCTTATACCAAGGTTCTGCTAATTGATATAATCCTTGTCCCTCGTAAAATCTTCCCACCCCGTCAAATACCCAAGCTACTCCATCATTAGGGACTGACGCTGAATAAATTATCTGTGCCTCTTTTGCTTCTTCTATCTCTGCAATTAAACGGTTTCCCAGGTCTTCGAGATGGGGAATAACATTCCTCAAGCCTTCGATATGCTTAGAGGTGGGTGAAGCGGGAAGTATTTGGACAAGGGCTATCATAGCAGTGGCGAAGGTTGTTTCCAAAACTGCTTGCATCTCGCCAGCCTCGGCTAACTGCCCTTGCAAAAACCACCGCACTAAGGCATGAATTTTATAATATCCTTCGCTGTCTTCTACTAGTTGCAGCAAGTTACGCCCGTAGAGTTGCTTTTTAGCTGCGTTTAATTCATCTTCTGACCAAATTAGCTGTCTTTGTTCCTGATTTTCTGTTTCCCCTCCACTTGTTGCTACCCAAATAACCAAATCCCAAAGAATCTGTACGGGAGAAAATAAACTCAAAAATATTCCTAGTTGTTGTGCCAATGGGTCGAGTTTTGACCAAGTTAAAGCAAAGGCGGCTTTGACTCCCATTTGAGTTGACGTGAGAGTTTCCCGGTTTTGTAAAGCTGCTTCTGCTAATTTACGTTCTTGCAATCGCCCAAACATGATATCTAAAGATATGTCCGGGTCGCGTAGTAAATAGCCTCCCAATAACTCTATGCCCAAGGGCAAATATTCCAGACATTCACATATTGCGGTTGCGGCTTGTGGTTGATTTTCAACTCGCCTATCTTCTTTCCCCAACAGTCGTTTTAACAGTTCTAAGGCTTTGCCTGGTTCTTTTTGCGGCGAGAGAACATCTAAGGAAATCTCTTGAATAAAATTCGCGTCTAAATGCCGCAGTCGAGTAGTAATTAAGACTCGGAAACGGTTATCCTTGGGAACGACTTGGCGAAGGTTGTCTAAATCAGTTACGTCATCGAAGACAATTAAAATCGGCAAGTTAGAGTTAGGATATTTAGACCAACACCAGGCGATTTGTTCTTGAAGGCTTAAAAGTCTGCCTCCTAATTCTTGGGGAATTTCCAAACCAAACTGCAATGAGAAAAACTCTAAAACTTCGGCGGCGAGATTGCTTTCTCTATCGTTAAACCAGGCAATTCCCCCATAATCTTGTTCGTATCGTCTGGCGTATTGGGTAGCTAATTCAGTTTTGCCCACGCCACCCATTCCCGCTATTGCTACATAATTTCCGCGCTGCAAGTCTTCATGCACCATTGCCAGTTCCGTTTCTCGCCCGACGAAATTAACAGAACCGCGATAAGGAATAGATTTTGTGGGAGTTAACTTTGTCCGTTTCCCGTCAGACGACTTTGGTCAGTTAAAGGTGACTGGGGCGTTAAATGTATTGCCTTGGAAAACATTCTTTATCTCATCTGCCAAATTTTGATAGTTAATACTATTTGGCTGTTGCGGCTGGGACTTCAGCGTATCGGCAAATTCTTGTATAGATTGAATAAATTTAGGATTTGGTTCGGCTTTAGCTGCTTGTGCCAATTCCTCTACAGCTTGAGCCACTTCAGGATTAGCCTTAGCCGCAGATTCCACCTCTAGCACAGCCTTGCCATAATCGAGTCGTTGTTCTGGTGCTTTCTCTATCGCTACTACAGTATTAGGAGACTGTTTTTTGAGCGTGACGAGAAACTTAGCAGTCTTATCCCATAAGGCTTCACCTACCTTTTCGCCCGTTTTTTCTAAGGCTTTGGTGGCTATTACAGAACCAATAGCGATCGCCGCAGTCTCAAGTATCATATACTGCCTTAACGTATGTGTATTCTATTTACCTAATTATTAACACACCGTCTTTGCTCTAAATTCCGTAATTTTCAGCCCTGATGACTTGCAGTCGCTTAATACAAGTGTTTTATTAACAAAACCACGAGTTTCATCAACAAAACCATAGGTTTCATCAACAAAACCATGCGTTTCATCAACAAACTCATGCGTTTCATCAACAAACTCATGGGTTTCATCAACAAAAGCATAATTTTTGTGATAAATACTGAGCTTTATGCAATATTAAATACTAATTTATGAGTAATTTACTGAACTAAGATACAGCTTTAGTAAGACAAACTAGGTATAAAGCAATAAAAAGGATACATTTATGCCTGCTCAAAAACGTACATACCGCGTTTTAGAAAAAGCTGAATTAAGAGTAGCGGGATTTAAAGCGATCGATCCCAATATGGATTTTGGAGATATTCGCAACTTGCAAAACGTGACACAACTAATTGAGCAGTACCGTAGCAAGATAGATGCTTATAATACTGCTTTAGCCGTGATTAATTCTTCTAGAACTGAAATGGAAGAATTAGACAAAAACTTAAACGATCTGATTGAGAAAATGCTGATTGGTGTCGCTTTTAAATACGGTAAAGACAGCCGTGAATATGAAATGGCGGGTGCTGTTCGCAAAAGCGATCGCATCCGCAAAAGTCAGGCGACACGTTTGAAAAAGTCCGAGCAAAAAGACAATTAGAATAATTCGTAATTCGTAATTCGTAATTCGTAATTGTTATTCTAATTACGAATTACGAATTTATTTTGTTATGGCGTTTCCTAGTCTGCTGAGGTACTGAGTACCGTAATGCGCTTAGACTCTGCGAGCCTTTGCCTTTAAAAACAAAAGTTTGTGTACTTCACTTAACTAAGAATCGCTATATTCTAATTACGAATTACGAATTACGAATTACGAATTTATTTTGTTATAGCGTTTCCTAGTCTGCTGAGGTACTGAGTACCGTAATGCGCTTAGACTCTGCGAACCTTTGCCTTTAAAAACAAAAGTTTGTGTACCTCACTTAACTAAGAATCGATATATTCTAATTACGAATTACGAATTACGAATTACGAATTTATTTTGTTATAGCGTTTCCTAGTCTGCTGAGGTACTGAGTACCGTAATGCGCTTAGACTCTGCGAACCTTTGCCTTTAAAAACAAAAGTTTGTGTACCTCACTTAACTAAGAATCGATATATTCTAATTACGAATTACGAATTACGAATTACGAATTTATTTTGTTATAGCGTTTCCTAGTCTGCTGAGGTACTGAGTACCGTAATGCGCTTAGACTCTGCGAACCTTTGCCTTTAAAAACAAAAGTTTGTGTACCTCACTTAACTAAGAATCGCTATATTCTAATTACGAATTACGAATTACGAATTACGAATTTGTTAAAACTCTCCGGCTAAGGCTGCAACGCATCTTTCGCAAATTAGCGGATGTTCTTTTGATTCTCCCACGTGGGTGGAGTAGTTCCAACAGCGATCGCACTTTTCCCCGTCAGCATTCACTACACCAATTACCCAGTCTTCGGTCTCGGCTGTATATTTTACTTGTTGCAGTGCCTCAGCAGAATCTAATAATTCCACTTGGGATGTCAGCAATAAATACCGCAGTTCGTCAACGCCGTTACCTTTAGCTGGGTTAAAGGCTTTAATTGCATCGCCTAATTGTTTGTGAGGGATATGAATTAAAGCTTTTGCCTCTAAGGAAGAACCAATGAGTTTTTCGATTCTGGCTTGTTCCAACACCTTGTTAACATCGGTGCGGAGTTTTCGCAACGCTTCCCAAGATTCGGCTAATTCTTCATTGCGCCACTTTTCGTCCACCTGCACCCAACCGGCTTCAAACACTGATTTGTAAGGTGTTTTGTAGGGGAGATATTGCCAGATATCTTCGGCAGTATGACATAATACTGGAGCGATCGCTCGTGCTAAATTCTCTAAAGCTATCTTCAGCACTGTTTGACAACTGCGACGGCGGAAAGCATTAGTAGCACTGATGTACAGCCTATCTTTGGCAACGTCTAAATAAAAGTTGGATAAATCCACCACACAGAAATTCTGCACTGTTTGGAAGAAGCGGAAGAACTGGAAACTATCAAAAGCTGCTGTCACTTCTTCAAACACTTCAAGGATGCGGTGCAGCATATAGCGGTCGAGTTCTGGCAATTCTTCAAAAGGTACTGCATCCTTTTCGGGGTCAAAATCATCGAGGCTACCCAACAAAAACCGCGCCGTATTGCGAATCTTCCCTCTAACATCATTCAATTGCTTGATGATGTTTTTCCCAATGCGGACATCCCCAGAGTAGTCTACCGACGATACCCACAATCGCAAAACATCTGCACCGTAAGGCGGTTCTACTTTTTGATTTTTGCCGCCTTGAATGATTGTATTGGGGTCAACTACATTGCCTTCGGACTTACTCATTTTCCGGCCTTGTTCGTCCAAAGTAAAGCCGTGAGTCAAGACAGTTTTGTAAGGCGCACAGTCATTCACCGCCACACTAGTAAGCAAACTTGACTGGAACCAACCGCGATGTTGGTCGGAACCTTCCAAGTAGATATCTGCGGGGTAGCATAATTCTGGACGCTGTTTAGCCACAGCTGCCCAAGATGAGCCAGAATCAAACCAAACATCCATTGTGTCTGTACCTTTGCGGTAAGACTTGCCATTTTGGCGATATGATTCTGGCAATAACTCTTCAACTGAAAGTTCCCACCAAGCATCGGAACCTTTCTCAGCGATAATTGCTTGCACGTGGTTGATAATTTCCTCGTTCAGCAACGGTTCGCCGGTGGCTTCATCGTAGAAAACCGGAATTGGTACGCCCCAAGCACGCTGACGGGAGATACACCAATCAGAACGTTCCGCCACCATCGGCGTGATGCGATTTTCGCCTTGGGCTGGAATCCATTTTACAGTAGCGATCGCCTTCAGCGCCTCTTCTCTAAATCCTTCCACGGAAGCAAACCATTGCTCCGTAGCCCGGAAAATCGTCGGCTTTTTCGTCCGCCAATCATAAGGATACTTATGTTGATAAGGTTCTTCCTTCAACAAAGAACCTTTACGCGCCAACGCATCAATCACAGCTTGATTCCCATCACCCAGCACATTCAACCCAGCAAACTCTCCCGCCTCTGCGGTAAAATTCCCGTTGTCATCCACCGGCGCAAGGATAGGCAAACCATAACGCTGACCAACAATGTAGTCTTCTTGACCGTGCCCTGGAGCAGTATGTACCAACCCAGTACCCGACTCAGTAGTAATATAATCGCCACCCACAACCACCGGACTTTCCCGGTCAAACAAAGGATGACGATAAGTACTATGT
Source organism: Nostoc paludosum FACHB-159 (assembly GCF_014698835.1). Taxonomy (GTDB): domain Bacteria; phylum Cyanobacteriota; class Cyanobacteriia; order Cyanobacteriales; family Nostocaceae; genus Nostoc; species Nostoc paludosum. Next base: position 133,835 of record NZ_JACJTU010000024.1, read on the forward strand.
TCCAAATCGCTCCCCTTAACCGTAGCTTTTACGGTCAACTCAACACCCAGCGTCGCAGCTAACCTCTCAACCAACTCCGCCGCCACAATCAAATACTTGAAATTACTTTGCGCCTCCGCGTCTTTGCGTGATACCTCCACCACCACATAATTCAAATCCCCATTCACCGCCACCGCCAAATTCCCCGGAATCGTCCAAGGCGTAGTCGTCCACACAGCCACACCCAAATCCGGCAAATATTCTCCCAGCAGCGATTTCACGCCTTCCCCAAGACTGGTAACAGGAAACGCCACATAAATACTCCGGGAAACGTGACCTTCTGGATATTCCAACTCAGCCTCCGCCAAAGCAGTTTTTGAGCTAGGACTCCAATGAACAGGCTTCAAACCCCGATAGATGTAGCCTTTTAAGAACATCTGACCAAACACGCCAATTTGCGCCGCTTCATATTCCGGCTTCAGCGTCAAATAAGGATGTTCCCAGTCACCCCAAACACCATAGCTTTTAAAACCTTGGCGCTGGTCATCTACCGCAGCTAAGGCATATTCTCTAGCTTTTTGTCTCAGTTGCAAAGATGTTAAGTTTTGCCGTTCCGCTGACTTCATGTTTTGCAGAACTTTTAATTCAATTGGCAAACCGTGACAATCCCACCCAGGAACGTAGCGAACTTTACGCCCTTGTAGGAGTTGGTAACGATTAATAATATCTTTAAGAATTTTATTTAAGGCATGACCGACATGAAGCGAGCCATTAGCGTAGGGCGGCCCATCGTGCAGTATAAATAATTCGCCTGGGTTTTCTTTAGAGAGGCGATCGTAAATTTTATTATCTTCCCAAAATTTTTGGATTTCCGGCTCACGCTTGATGGCGTTTGCCCGCATCTCAAAGTTAGTCTTGGGTAGGTTTACAGTATCTTTGTAGTTTCCTGATTCGGTCACAGTCTCATGCCTAAATTAATTGAGCAGATTTTATCAATTATAGAAGATGTGATGAAGACCAAAAAATCAACTTGACAATTAGTTAGTAAGTTATTATACAAGTTGCCCTAAATAACGGGCGCAAATATTCCTATGACGGTAAACTGCTGAGTGGACACATAAGGATTATGACTAATGCTTTTAATAAAACTATTTGCAGTCAACTTCTAGTAGAGTTTGAGTCTGAAGAAAAATACGATCGCTCAAATTAGCCCAATGCTACGATCGTAGAAGAAACATAGCATCAGCCTCAGCTAAGTATGCAACTTGAAGACTACTTTAACTTTCTTGCTCCGGATGATATTCGACTTCAGGGAACACGGGTAGGAATTGAAACGATTTTGTTTGACTACCTATTCCGTGCCAAAACTCCAGAAGAGATTGCCAAAACTTACACCTCATTGACTTTAGAACAAGTCTATGCAACCATTCTCTACTACTTGCATAATAAACAAGCGGTAGATGCCTACATGACAGATTGGCTAGAGTGGAGCGATCGCATGAGAGAAGAACAACGCCGAAATCCCAACCCAGTTGTAGAGAAACTACGAAAATTAAAAGCTGAAAAAATGGCGATTCAAGCTGATGGCGCTGAAATATCTTATAGATGAAAATGTCGATCCAATTTACACAATTCAACTTCGCCGTCTCAAGCCCGATCTATTTGTAATGGCAATTGGTGACTTAACCACTCCAAAGAAAGGAACTCTAGACCCAGAAATTTTGCTTTGGTGTGAAGAAAATAATTGTATTCTAATCACAAACAATCGCAAATCGATGCCAGTTCATTTGGCAGATCATCTAGCAGCAAATCATCATGTGCCAGGAATATTCATCCTGAATCCGAAATTAAGCGTTGGTGAAAATCTTGAGCAGTTATTTTTGATCGCTGAAGGTTCGCTTGATAACGAGTATCAAGACCGAATAGAGTTTCTTCCTCTCTTCTAGGAAGTAGTTACACTTTGGCATTCATAAGTGAACTGGAAAATAGAGTAGCAGAAGTTCCCAAATAATTGCAAAATAAAGGCAGTTCGTCATTATTATTACCTGGAAATGCCGACTACACTTGCTGACGCACAAAATCTACTTTCTGACCTCATTGCCCGTTACTCAGAACGTGTAGATTATCTGATGATTCGCCTTGAAGAAGCAGAAGGGACTGATATCTTGTTGCGTGGCGACAAGGTAGAAACCCTCAGTGAAGGCATCTCCATTGGCGGACATATTCGCGCTTGTTATAAAGGTGGATGGGGGTTGAGTTGCTTTAACCAGCTTTCCACCATTCAGGAGCGTATCGAAGAAGCGATCGCTGCGGCGCGGATGGTTGGTGATGAAGAAACTATACTCGCACCCATTGACCCGGTGCACGTAATATGCAATCTGCCTTTGGTCGGCACAGATCCGCGAAAAATCTCACTTTCGCAGAAAAAAGAATTATGCGATCGCTACACGGAATTGCTCAAAAGTGTCGATCGGCGAATTACCACAACCTCGGTGCGCTATGGAGACAGCGCCCAACGAGTGATTATCGCTACCTCTGAGGGCACTTTAATTGAGCAATCTTGGGTAGATATGGAAATGCGCTTTGCCGCCACAGCCAAGAATGGCGAAACTGTACAAACTGGTAGGGAAACCACTGGTTCTCGCAAAGCTTATGAAGATTTAACTAATTTAGATGAACAAATCCAAAGTGCAGCTCAAAGAGCGATCGCAGCTTTATCTCTGCCATCAGTCAAAGGCAATACCTACACCGTAGTCATTGACCCAATTCTGACTGGTTTGTTTGTCCACGAAGCCTTCGGACACCTTTCTGAAGCAGATATGGCTTATGAAAACCCAGATTTATTGGAAGTGATGACCATTGGGCGACGGTTTGGCCCAGAAGAACTGCAAATTTTTGATGGTGCTGCCCCAGAAGGACATCGCGGTAGTTATTTTTACGACGATGAAGGCACCCCTGCCACCACTACTCAACTAATTAAAGATGGAGTCTTGGTTGGACGTTTGCATTCTCGTGAAACCGCAGGAAAATTAGACGAAACACCTACGGGTAATGCCCGCTGTCTAAACTATCACTTTACTCCCATTGTGCGGATGACAAACACGTGGATTGAAAGGGGTGAAACACCAGTCAAAGACTTATTTACTGATATTAAAGAAGGAGTTTATGCCCGCAATTGGTTGGGTGGAATGACGAACGGCGAAATGTTCACTTTCAGTGCTGGGGAAGCGTGGATGATTAGAAACGGCAAAATTGCTGAACCTGTGCGCGATGTGACACTTTCAGGAAATGTATTCCAAACTTTAGCCGATATTGAGGCAATTGGTGATGACTTTTATTGGGATGAATCTGGCGGTTGTGGAAAGGGAGGTCAAAACGGCTTATCAGTAGGCTGTGGCGGCCCAAGTTTACGAATTCGAGATGTAGCATCCGTGAGAGGTTAAGGTAATTGCACATTTGTCAAGAGGGTGCAGGAAAAGGAGATAAATCCAGCCTGGAGACTGGTTTTCGTAGGGCTTTAACAACTCCTAAAT
>NZ_JACJTU010000025.1 GCF_014698835.1 Nostoc paludosum FACHB-159
TTTGTTGCATCGCCCTGCACCTTTGTTGCATCGCCCTGCACCTTTGTTGCATCGCCCTGCACCTTTGTTGCATCGCCCTGCACCTTTGTTGCATCGCCCTGCACCTTCGTTGCATCGAAGAGCAAAAATTAACACCAATTTGAAAAAAGAATGCGACACATAGACAACACCCCTCCCCAACCCTCCCCTTGACACTACGGTGTACACACAAGTCGGAAAAACCCTATCTATAAAAGATTTGAGGAAAGGTAGGGTGCGTTATGGACTGCCGTCCTAACGCACCGTAAATCTTTGGCGGTGCGTTACGCTGGCGCGATAACATACCCTACAACACCCTTAGAAGAGTTGAAACCCATGCTGGCTATACTTGTGTGTACACGGTAGGCAATACCCGCTTTCTGGGTATTGCTTGGTAAAGTTTTCCTTAAGTAGAGCTAACTAAATTAGAGATTGCTTTTACTAAGGCTATTGGCTCGATTGGTTTACAGATGTGGTGGTCAAAGCCTGCTTTTAGTGCTTGTTGCTGATTCATTTGACCAGCATAGGCAGTAAGAGCGATCGCTCTTAGCTTTTGACTTGGTGGTAACAAAGTTCTAACTTCCTGTATCAACATGTAGCCATCAATATCGGGCATCCCAATATCACTTAGTAAAACATCAAATTTAGACTGTTTAAGTGCGATCAATGCTTCTTTTGCTGAAGAAGCGGCAGTTACGCTGGCTCCATACTGCTCTAGCACAAACCCAGTATATTCCCGTGTGTCGGTATCATCATCCACTACTAAAATTTCAATGGCGCTCAAATCAATAGATGAATCAACCTGTTTGCTGTCGCAATCTGTTGTTGGTGCTGTAGACATTAGTGGTAGCCGAATTGTAAAGATTGCGCCTTCGTCAACACCAAGACTTTCTGCCTCAATTGTCCCACCATGCAGTTCTACTAAATGACGTGCGATCGCCAAACCTAATCCTAGTCCACCAAACTTTCTGGTAGTTGTGCTATCGGCTTGGCGAAAGTAGTCAAAGATGTAAGGAAGAAAATCAGTAGCAATACCTTTACCTGTATCGCTGATGGTAATTTGAACAAAAGTCTCAAGCTGCTGTAAATGGATGTTGACTTGTCCACCTTGGGGTGTGAACTTGACAGCGTTGGACAGCAGATTCCAAATCACTTGCTGTAAGCGAGTTGGATCGCCCAGAACCCGACTTACGTTTGATTCCAGCACTGCTTCGAGGGTGATGGACTTGGCTTGTGCTGCTAGCCGTACTGTTTCAATTGCGGCCCTAATTATAAATTTCAGGTCTACTTGAGTGTTATTAAGGCTGAGTTTGCCTTGGAGAATTCGCGAGACATCCAACAAATCTTCAATTAGTTCTGATTGCAACTGGGCATTGCGTTCGATGGTTGCTAACGCCTGAGCAATCTTCGCTTCCGAGAGCTTGTGTTTTAAAAGCAAACTAGACCAACCTAAAATCGGATTCAGGGGTGAGCGTAACTCGTGAGACAGCACCGCCAAAAACTCATCTTTAACTCGGTTGGCAGCTTGGGCTTGTTCTCGTGCTTGCTGCTGTGCTTCGTACAACCGCGCATTCTCAACCGCGACTGAGGCCATTTGCGCCAACTGCACGAGTATGGCTTCATCAGCTTGGTTAAACTCACCTTCATATTTGTCTGAAAGCTGAATCAACCCGATATTGTGTCCGTCTCGTCCAACTAAGGGTGCTGCTAGCCAACCACGCATCGGGGGGTGATTTTTCGCCTCTTTGCCAAAACCTCGCCAACTTTCGTGAGCTTCTAGTTGAGCTTGTGTCATCCGCATTGGGTGATTGAGGTGACACACACAAGCGTAAATTCCAGAGCCATCTGGTTTTGCATCGTAGTCTCGCCAAGCAGCGTATTTCTCAGACATATAAACGGCGTTAATTGCCTGTGCCCAGTTTTGGTTAATGGTCATGCTGGTGACAGACTGGTGAGCGCCAATAATCAATGCTGCCTGTTGGGTGATTACTTGCAAAACTTCTTCCACTGAAAGAGCAGAGTTAATTGCCAGTGCTGCTGTTGTCAATCCCTCTAATTGTTTGGCATAGTGTCGTTCACAGGCAAGCAGATGTTCTCGCTCAAGTTCAGCTTGCCTGCGATCTGTGATATCACGGGAGATGCATAATAAACGTTCAACTTGTCCATCGGCTCCCTTAATTGGGCTAACTTTGCTATCCCACCATTTTGGCTCACCTGTTTGAGTTGGACGATAGCCTTGAAAAGTGGAAATTTCGCCTGCTTTGGCGCGATCGATCGCTCTCAACGCCGCTTCTTGGTCAGCTCCAACCCAGAAATCACTCCATGAACGGTTGATGAACAAACTTATGTCATCAATGCCGAGTAACGCCTGACCTCCCGGACTCATGTATAAGAGCCGCCCTGACAAATCTAATACTTTGATGCAATCGTCGCTACTGTCAAGAATCTGCCGATTGAATTCTTGACTTTGTTGCAACGCTGCTTCCACTAATTTGTGACTGGTGATGTCAATTAGTATTCCATCCCATACATTTCCCTGTGTCGTTTCCACGGCACGGGAAGTGCCCCCAATCCATTTGAGTTTACCTGATGGCGTAATAATCCGACCCTCCCACCGCCAGGGGAGAAAATTTTTTATGGCATAAGTAACTGAAATTTGAAACGAAGCTACATCCTCTGGATGAATTAATTTAATTAAAGAATTGCCATCTTTAACAATTGTTTGCGGCTCCATTTCTAATAAATCGCTACTCCCAGAACTGATAAAAGTAAATCGATAGGGTCGATCCATGCTGGGAAAGTAGCGATAGATTATACCTGGCAAGTTCGCCGCTAGTGCCTCGAACTGAGTTTGAGTAAAATCGAGGTTTGCCCCAGTGGCTGGCTCTTGAGGTAGAGGATTATTTAGCTTTTGAAGCAAACTATTAATATTTTGCAGACCAGAGATACAAAAACCCGCCAAACTGTTCATCACCCGATAATCTTCAGCATCAAAGTGCCGCGTTTCCCGATGCGACAAAATCCAAAGGGTGCCTAATGGTTGATTATTTACACACAGAGGTATGAATAATCCTTCGGTGATTGGAAACTGTGGATGATGTAAATAAGAAAAATAGCGTTCTGGGTAGGTATAAAGTTGTGCCTGTCTAGAGGCAAGTGTTGTGCCACAGGGGCTAAAATTACCTGGAGTGGTGTTTTGTTCTAAAAACTCCAATGCACCTGCCATCGCTACCCAGCGAAATGTTGACTCGCCATTAGGCGCTGTTTGCAGTAAGCTGACTCCGGCTGTATCGGCTTGACATAAGTCGAGTGCAAGCTGTACAAGGGTTTTGAGTAGCGATCGCGGCCGTTCGCACAGTTTTTTAGAAAGAATATGAAGAGCTTTGTTTTCAGCTGCTAAATCTGGCTGTCTTCTTGGACGACTACCCAATGCCTCTGTAATCAAAACTTCTGTTTCTGTAACTACTGGGGTACTGTTTTGAGGTAAACACATATTTAAAATATAAAACTTCACAGTTACAGCAATCCTTGTGTTTGTAAGAGTTAACAAAAAACTTATTCATTTTTCTTCTTTATCAAAGTTAATAAAAACTCATAAGTAAAAATCTCATATATCAAAAGCATTTTAGGCTGCTATAAAAAACCTAGCTATCTCACTAAAGATGGATCATGCTACTGAATAAGCTAGTCTTTTAGGCTAGTTTATTTTTAATCTGAGTTTGTAAATAACGGCATTGGTTATGCCTTAAGATAAACAATATAAAAAAATTAATAATTAATAATTAATAATTTATATTCTGATAAATAAATTTAGAAGCATAAATGAATTCAGGCTTTGCGGAAGTTGCACAGAGCCCAATATTTGTCAGGTTTTGGGGAAAAGGGGAAAGGGAAAATACCAAACCTTTCCCCCTTTTCCCGACTTCTGCAAGAAGTCTATTGAATGGGCAGGAGTATCCCGCTAATACGGCATAAATCCAAATGTAGAGACGTTGCATTGCAACGTCTCTACTGCTGTTGTTTTAAAGGAATAACAATCACAAAAGCTGCACCCCGATTTGGAGATGAAATACATTCAAGGGTTCCATGATGATTTTTGGTGACAATTTGATAACTAATTGACATACCCATTCCTGTGCCTTTACCAATTGGTTTTGTAGTAAAGAAGGGGTCAAAAATTCGTTGTTTGATTTTTTCGGGTATACCCAGACCATTGTCGGCAATTTTAATAGCAATTTGATTTTGATTAATTATTTCTGTCCGAATCTGAATGACACTAGGAGATTGTTTAATTTCCTGTTGACTGCGTTGTTTATCTCGTTCTTCTAAAGCATCAATAGCATTACTTAAAATATTCATGAATACTTGATTTAGTTGACCGGCATAACACTCAACTAAAGGCAAATTTTCATATTCTTTAATAATTTCAATCCCAGGACGATCTGGTCTTGCTTTCAGACGATAGTCTAAAATTAATAAAGTACTATCAATCCCTTCGTGAATATCAACTGCTTTATATTCAGCTTCATCCAGACGAGAGAAATTTCGCAGAGAAAGGACGATTTCCTGAATCCGCTCTGCTCCAATTTTTATTGAAGATAGTAGCTTAGGTAAATCTGTCATCAAGAATTCTAGGTCGATAGCCGCAATTTCTGATTGAATAACTGGAACTGGATAAGGGTAGTATTCTTGATATAAGTTAATTAGGTTTAGTAAGTTGTGAATGTAATCATGAGCAGGTGCAATATTACCATAAATGAAGTTAACCGGATTGTTAATTTCGTGGGCAACACCAGCTACCAATTGTCCCAAAGAAGACATTTTTTCGCTTTGAAGCATTTGGGTTTGAGTGCGTTGTAATTCCTTGAGCGCTTCTTCTAATTGTTGAGTTTGTTGTCTCAACTGCGTTTCTGATTGTCGCCGTGCTTCTTCAGCAATTTTGCGATCGCGCGATTCAATTACCAGCCGCACGAAATCAGTAATCGAGCTAATAAAACTTTCTTCTTCTAATGTCCACTGGCGTCTAATTCCCAAATGTTCGCAACAAACGACACCAATCACTTGTCCTCTAGACCAAATCCTAGCATCTAGCATTGATGTAATTCCCAGTGGGGTTGTATAAGTTGCAGAAAACTCTGAAGTACGGGGATCGGTATGAACATCAGAAACTGCAATAACCTGTTCTTCTTTGAGAGCTTGAAAATAGTTGGGAAAGTCACAGACAAATAATTCCAAACCATGACTGTGGCAATTATTCTCACGTTGATATAAATCAAGACATTGAATGCCCAAACGTTTTTCTGTATATAACCAAACGCTTACACGTCCGACATCAAGACCCAAACTAGCTACTTCTGTTACATACTGGATAGCAATTTGAAAATCATCGTGTTGTAGTTTTTCAGTTTGCACAAGTCGCTGTAGAGCAGTACTATGTCTGCGAAAGCGCTTCTCGGTTTCTTGGCGATCGTGAATTTCCTCTTCCAACTTATTTACTGTTTGACGCAGCAAAGCAGTTTCAATTTTATTTTTGGAAGCAATCAACCGAATTAAACCTACTATAAATGAATTACCAGCCTCATCAGATAATAGGCTTTTCTTAGTAGAAATAATCTGAGTTTCACCTTGGTAATCTGTGATTAATTCCTCATACTCATCAGTCACACCTGTAGTAAATACCAGTTCATCTCGCTCCCAAAAAATATCGGCTTCTGTTTTGCAGAAGAAATCATAATCGGACTTACCAATTAGTTCTGCACGTTGATATCCGATGAACTCACACAATGCATCATTGACGAACACCCAATTGTGTTGTCTGTCTTTGACAAAGATCGGATCTCTAATAGTATTAAGAATACTCCAGAGAAAAGCCTGAGAAAATTGTTGCGTAACAATGTCGAAAAACACCATCTTGCTGAATCCTGCAAGGTACTGACTTTCTTCTCGGCATTTCATCCCAAATTAGAGATGAGTAGCTCAAAAGATTGCCTAAGTTTCTCCTTAGTATGCCCAAGATATAGGACTCATATTTGATTTATGAAAAAACTCAGTATACTTTAGAGAGCCTTCTTTCCTGTTGCCTGATCCCTCCTAACCCATGCCAGCCGCTCCACTTGGGGAGACCCTTCCGCGCTGGCTACCTGCTGCTTAGGAGCAACCAGAATCAAAGTCGCTCTTTTTCAGAGAGATTTAGGAAGATCTAGAACCTTTTGCTACCGACAAAAGGACTTTTCAAACATTCTCTAACGCCATTTGTGAAATTCAGATTTTAATTTTTGAGAATTGGTATGATATCAGTTTCTCTTACCTTTAACTGTTCTAGATATAAATTCAAAAACTTTGTTTTGTTTGGAACTAAGTGTGAAAATAATATTTTAGTATAAGAGCGATCGCTCTTTGCGAATTTTTTTTGTTTAGCGATCGCCAATTATATCTTCATAATCTTCCTAAAGGTTTACTCTGCTTGATTACCGCTTTGCCCGTAGGTAGACGAAATGCATGGCTGAGATTGGTAACATTTTCTTGCATAGTTAAAGCAGTTGGTTTGGATTAAATCCAATCTGATTGCAACTATATTTATCGCTCGATGTGGGAAGCAGAAATTATGCGTTGGCAATTAGGTCGCAGGAGTACAAATGTTGAAGATCGGCGTGGGACGAATGTTTCTGCTCCTCTCGTAGGTGGAGGTATTGGAGCAGCACTCATATCACTAGTAGTTTTCCTTTTGGGTGGCGATCCCAGCGTGATTTGGGAACAAAATCCTACATCAAATGATAGTCCTGTGACTAATTCACCGCAATCAACAGGCTCTAATCCTCAAGACAAAATGGCGGATTTTGTATCTGTAGTGCTGGCTGACACAGAAGATACATGGAGCGAACTGTTTCGGCAAAATGGACAAACTTATGTAAAACCCAAGTTAGTTCTTTATTCAAATGCAGTGCAGTCTGCTTGTGGATTTACGCGTTCAGTAGTTGGGCCATTTTATTGCCCGCAGGATGAGAAAGTATATATTGATTTAAGTTTTTATCGTGATTTGAAAACTCGATACCAAGCACCCGGAGATTTTGCTCAAGCATATGTAATTGCTCATGAAGTTGGGCATCACGTCCAAAATCTACTAGGAATTTCAGACCAAGTTCGAGTATTACAAAATCAAACGAATCAGACCCAAGCAAATCAGCTTTCTGTGGCATTAGAATTACAAGCAGACTGTTTTGCAGGGGTTTGGGCGCATCACGCACAACGCTCACGTCAAATTCTAGAAACAGGCGATGTTGAAGAAGCATTGAACGCTGCTAGCAGTATTGGAGATGACCGCTTACAAGAACAAGCTAGAGGCTATGCTGTACCAGAATCTTTTACACATGGTAGTTCAGCTCAACGGGTTCGCTGGTTTAAGCAAGGTATCCAAACAGGTGATACTCAACAATGTAATACCTTTGCCAGCACAAATCGTTAAACAAATTACAAACAATTTCTATTACAAATTTTTGCAATCATCTTCTAGGTACTTTGAAATTGCACACTGATTCATGAGTTTGGTAGACTGTTGACGGTTAACTGTTAACCGTCAACAATTAACAATCAATAACCTGATAAGTAGAAGGCAGAAGGCAGAAGTCAGAAGGAAAAACCCTCAATAGTAAAGGGTTTCGCTGAATTGTATTTTACATTTAATTATGTCCGCCTACTTAATGTTTGTTAAAAATGAACAATCACTTTCCCGCAATTTTGACCGCTATATAAATATTCCACAGCATCAACAATAGATTCTATTCCTCTGAATTCTGTTGGATCGACAGCAGGTTTAATCTTACCTGTGGATACTAATTCCATCAGTCGAGACTGTTTTTCTTGTAGATATTCTAAATAGTCAATAAAGAGAAAACCGCGTATTGAGGCTGATTTCCATAGTAATTTGTTGTATATTCTCGGACGGTTTACCAATTCTAGTTTTGGCGATAAGTATTCAGAAATATATCCAACGATAACTAGTCTGCCGCGTCGTGCTAGGTTATCAACACATATATCAAACAACTCACTGCCGACGCATTCATAAACTAAGTCGATGCCTTGGGGATATTCTTTTTTGAGAACTTCGTCAAGATTTTCTTGAGAGTAATCGATCGCTCGATGGCAACCAAGCTGCTTGAGAAATTGAACTTTGAAGGGCGATCGGCACGTTCCAATCACATGAGCACCTGCAAGCAAGGCCAGTTGAACAGCATAACTCCCTGTGCCACCTGCTGCGGCTGTTACCAATACCACATCACTGCTTTTAATTTCTCCAACAACTTCTAAACCAATTGCAGCAGTCATACCACTAGCCACAACAGTCAGTATTTCTGGAGTAACTTCTTTAATAGGAATAACTTGAGTAGTATCAACCGCAAAATACTCGCGGTATCCGCCTCCTATTTGAAAAGTAATAACATGGTCACCTATGTGGAGATGCTGTACATCTTTACCAAGAGCAACTACAACAGATGCAGCTTCAACTCCGACATCAAATGGTGGTGTATTTTCAAAATATACCCCGGCAGCAATGTTCACATCCGAAGCATTCACTCCAGCATATAGATTACGCACGACAATTTCATTGGGAGCAGGTATAGGAAAATCAGCTTCAACAATATCGACAGCAGATCTAAAATCTCGGCTCAACTGTTTGACAACCAGTTTTTTATAAGTCTTGGGGTTCATCATTATTTTCAAATAATTGGTATTTATTTAAATCTCACTTAGCAGTTTTCACTCCTAAATTTTAGTCATAGTTATAGAGTTAATTCCTAGTAAATCACACTTAGGTATGGAAATGAAAGTAAAAATAGAGTTACAGCGTTGGCAAACAAGGGGTATTCAGCATTGGTAATAAATTTTACTTGAGTAGCTATATTACCTTTTTCAACTTTAGAAGCTCTACCCATTGAGCGATAATGAGCAGAGGATTGATAATTTACAATGCAGCCAGGATTTAATTAATTGATGGTTAAATCTTGCCTGCCTCGTCAAAGTTATAGCATCAATTCACAGACACTAACATACTCAATTAATTGTGTCTGGGAAATAACTTTATGCAAGAAATGAAGATTATGAATTTGTAGAGACGTAGCAATGCTACGTCTCTACATTATTTTTGTTATGGCGATCGCCCGACATTGATATTAGTTAGCAATAGGTGGAGCCAGAGCGACACGCGGAATACCACCGCCACCAATGCTATTTGGACTGTTGTTATCAACAATATAAAGTGCTTGAAATAATCTCATCAAGTCCTCATAGAACTTGCCATTTTTATCCTTCAAATCGTAGCCATAGATTTGACGAAACTCTTCGTTAACTCCTTGCTCAACTGCAATATCATGAGAGTCCCATCCTGAATCATCAACTACATAAGCACCATAATTTTGTAGCGCATGAAAGATTTTTTTAGCTGCTGGTGTTTGCAACTTGAGAGTATATGTCCTGACTGTTGGCGGAATGGCTAATAAAGTTCCTTGCACGAGGGCAGGGTTTTTACCACCATAAACGTGAGCTGCATAATTATCAGCGCGATTTGCGGGCCAACGATACCCAGGAATATAATTTGTGTAGTAAAGATATTTTTTAGCCCACAGCAGAACTTTTAGTGCATGGTGAATGGGTTGATTGTTGGTAAGTTCACCTTTGCGAATAGAACCACCAATAGAAGAAAGACCAGAACCAAAATGTGCGCCGCCTATTCCCTCTCCATAAATATTTATATCAGGATAGTAACGCCAACCAAAGATTGAACCTGCTTTTTGACAACGAGTCAAAGGTTCAAGCTGCACTAAAGTTTTACCATCTGGCATCAAAAAGGCTGAAGCATTGTTAGGTGTGTGGTATGGATATGTTGTGGCATCTGCAATAATCAATGTATCAGGTATCGGTAAATAAATATCCATTGATTGAGTACCTGTACAGCGTCCTTGACCCCAAGCACCAGGAGCATAAACTGGACGTAATGGATGTTTAGGATTAATCTTATAAAAGTACTCTCGATCGATGCCAATATTCTGTGCCTTCTCAATATTTGCCCTGATGTAACGCGCATTTGAACCAATAGGCATATTCCAAGGCGATCTAGATGAAAAAGGCCATAAAAACTTGTCTCGCGTTACGATTTGACTGGAAGTAGGTGAATAGTGAAGACTAAGAATAACTACAATACTTATGACAATAAGAAGTAAACGTAGTTCCTGCTTGCGGTTAGTCAGAATTACAAAAATGCTCATCAGATTTAGCAATACCTTCGCCCAAAAAAGAGTATTAACAAGGACATTCCGTACTAATATTTCATTAATCCAGATTTTTGCCAAGCTTATTGCTAATGGTCGTATTCATCCTGTTTCTATAGGTTTTGAACCCTCGGAAATTGACAACGATATTCGTTAATAAATTATATATAACAATCCTAAATCTGGTGAAAACAGAATTTATTGACTATTGCCTTTAATCTTCTAGAATCCTGTTGCCCTTATTTACGAGAGGCTGCGCCCGAAGCGTAGCTATGCCGCAGGCTTTACGGATTGGTGCAGTTGCTTTTCCTTTCAAAGACGCGAGGCGAACAAGTCGGGAAACCGCAAGGGCGCACTGCTGAATCTGTTGCCTTTTGCAAGAGTGCCTATCTACGCAAATAGTTTCAGTAATCAAATCGGATTCCTATATATTTAACAGTACTTTGTCACATCTTCACCACATTCATCTGCTAAAAACGTCAAACATTTAAAACGAAGACCAATTATTTCTTCATAAAGAGGGTTTAATTTGCACAAAGGTGGAATGCGAAAAAGTATCCGTCCCAAAAATGTCACAGTTCTCTCAAATGGGCAATGAGAGGGGATGAGTTTACACAAAAGTCTAGCAAGTTTATCATTATGTATTTCTACAGCTTCAAGCTGATATCGTAGCTGATTGAATAATTTGTTATTCGATTGAGCTTTTGCTGATAAGTTCATCATAGAAATTTCCTTCAATCAATCTGTTACCCCTATAAAGTTACTACGATTTATCAGGATAAACATAGTAGAATTACGAGATTATTTATTGACTTTTTCAAACTCAATTATGAATACAGTAAAATTGCTGAGACACCAAAACAGCTAATCAGTTCTGACTAATAGCGCTAGAAACAGCAGCCAGTGTATGTACGGTGGCTAGTTGTTGTATTTTAAATGCATTCGCTTGGAATCAAACAATCCTAAACTGGCGATCGCATTCCTAATCCTGAGTATTGCCTATGTCGGGTTTGCTGACTACTGGTACTCTTGAACTCGAACTATGATACAAATACGTTGGTAAAGACCATTGCCGTGCCTTTACTAGCCCTTTGAAATCACCAAGCAAGCAAAACTAAACACAACTAGCCATTTTGCTAGGTAGAATTCTCTCCATTTTTCCGATGCTACCTGTAGATATAAAACGGCACGATAGAAGCATCACAAAATATTGCTGGAGAAGTTTATGTCTTCATTGCTGGCACTGTCTAACAGTTTAGCCGACACAGTAGAACAAGCGGGGAGTGCTGTAGTTGCTGTCAACGCTGGTAAACGCATTTCCCCAAGCGGGATTCATTGGCGCAACGGTATTATTATCACTTCGGATGAGTCACTTGGGCGTTATGAAGAAATCACCATCACTCTATCAGATGGAGTGACCCGACCAGTTTCTTTTCTCGGCCATGACCCTAGCACTGATATAGCTGTCTTTCAATTGCAAAATCATCAACTTCCTGTGGTACAAATTGGCGATGCGACAAATCTCAAAGTCGGTCATTTGGTACTGGGACTGGCAAGGGGTAGCCAAGGTGACTTACGGGCAGCAATGGGAGCAGTAAGTGTAGTTACTGGTGCGTGGCGGAGTATGAGTGGTGGTAATATTGACCAATTCATTCGCCCGGATATCAGTTTTTATCCTGGTTTTGCAGGCGGGCCTCTAGTAGACGCGTCTGGTTATATAGTTGGGATGAATACATCAGGGCGACGCGGTACAGTTTTAACTATCCCTGCGTCTACAATCGATCGCGTGGTTAATCAATTACTGACTAAAGGGCATATTTCACGAGGCTATTTGGGTGTGGGAATGCAGCCTGTACGCTTGCCTAGCAACCTGAAAACTGCCTTAAATTTACCGACAGCCACGGGGGTGATTGTTGTTAATGTCGAACCCTCTGGCCCTGCTGATAATGCTGGTTTGTTGCTGGGGGATGTGTTGGTCACATTTGATGGTATTGCCGTGAGTGATACAGATGATGTGCTAGCACTACTGAATAATAGCGATCGCATTGGTAAACTCATCAACGTGCAGCTTGTTCGAGGTGGCGCATTAGTTAATTTAGATATCCTGATTGGCGAACGCCCTGTTGATTAAATAATTACCGCAGATTTAAAGCAATTATGATTACGCAATTCAATGATGAACTGTCAGCAGTAGCCACTAAACTGCGTCAAAGCACAGTCAAAGTTAAAACTAGTGCTACAGCAGTCGGTTCTGGTGTTATCTGGCAAGCTGACGGGCTGATTATTACCAATGCCCATGTAGCAACTAGCAACCGGGCAACTGTGGAATTATCGGATGGTAGGGTATTTGCAGCAGTGCGATCGCACTTTGACCCCCAGCAGGATTTAGCAGCACTAAAAATTAACGCCACGGATTTAAATACTGCAACTATCGGTGATTCCGATAAGTTACGAGTTGGGGAACTAGTTTTGGCGGTAGGAAATCCTTTAGCTGATACTGGTGCAGTCACAATGGGGATTGTTCACACTAATCATTCACGCACTGTAATGGCAGATTTACAGCTGTATCCTGGTAATTCTGGCGGCCCGTTGGCTGACAGTCTTGGCCGAGTGGTTGGTATTAACACGATGATTGTCAATAATTTGGCTGTGGCGATTCCCAGCAATAGTGTTGACCGCCTTTTACACAGTAGTCATCGTCTGCAATTAGGAGTGACACTGCAACCAGTAGTCTTAAGCAGACGTACTCTAGGTTTACTAGTCTTATCAATACTTCCTGGCAGTGTAGCGAAAAATGTGGGGTTACAAATTGGTGATGTATTAGTTGGAGTCTCTGGCCGGACTTTTACTCAACCTGATGACTTGGCTAGATACCTGCATCAAAGTGACAAGTCTATCTCATTACAACTCCTGCGAAATGGTCGGCAATTGGTAGTTTATATCACCGGACAAACTGCTGTGGAGGCTACATGATTCGGGTGATTGTGGTTGCTGCTTCTTCCGTGGTACGGGCAGGTTTATCAGCGGTAGTAAGTAGCAATACGCACCTGACAGTGGTGGCCACTGCATCTGACTTGGATGTGGTGTCGAAAGAAATTGAGCAATTACAACCGGATGTAATTTTGCTCGATTTAGGTAGTAACCCAGAACCAATGTGGTCAAAATTACAGTTAATTCAAGAACAGCAAATTATAGCGATCGCTGAGGATATTGATGGTATCGATCTAGAAACAGCATTCCGTTTGGGTGTTCAAGGTATATTATCTAGTACCAGCACAGAGGCGGAAATTATTGCAGGTGTTGAGGCAGTGGCTTCTGGTTTGGTAGTGCTGCACCCTGATGTTTTGGAATTGCTGCCGATGCGGCAAAAAGTGGTAGCTAACCCCGTGCAAACTTTGACGCATCGGGAAATGGAGGTTTTAGGAATGCTGGGTTATGGGCTGGGGAATAAAGCGATCGCCAAACGCCTACAAATTTCCGAACATACGGTGAAATTTCATGTTTCATCAATTTTTCAAAAGCTTGGTGTGTCCAGCCGTACTGAGGCGGTGACGGCTGGTGTCCGCTTAGGTTTGATTATGTTGTAAAACTTGTTAACTCAGCTTGCCACAGTCATTTACGTATTAATACTAGTTTTGCCTATAGGCTTTAGGTGTCATACCTGTGATTTGCCGAAACTGTTTACTCAAATGGCTGTGGCTGTTGAAGCCGCACACTAAAGCAATTTCGATAATCGAGCGATCGCTTTTTTTCAACAACTGCTTTGCGCGTTCGATTCGTTGCTGAAGTAGATATTGGTAGGGAGCAATACCCATAGCTTGTTTGAACAGATGACTGAAATGAAACTGACTCATGCTTAGCAATTGGGCTAAATCTGCAAGCTTGATGTCTTGATGCAGATGTGCGTCAATGTACTCTAAGACTTGAAGTAGTTGGCGCTCAGGTAAACCACCGTTGTAAACAGCAAGCCGGGGTTTGATAGCAGAATATTGTCTGAGCAAGTGCACTGCTAAGACATTTGCTAATGATTCAATATAAAGCCTTTCGCCTAAATTTTCTTGTTTTAGCTCAGACAAGAGCATCATAGCGATGGACTCAATGTGGCGATCGCGAGTTCGGAATTCTCTGACTAATTCTAACCGTTCGGGATTTGTATCAATGGTTTCTCTAGCAACACTCTGGATGAAACCAGATGCAATGCGAATCTGCAAGTAATGGTCTTCTAGATCCCAACGGGCAAAAAATGGCGTTTTTGCAGGGGTTATGGAAATGTCACCTTTACCGTACAGCCCTGTATAAGTTTTGCCTTCCTGAATTTGCAACAAAGGCACTGGACGGGGTGCAAGAGATAGACAAATTGCATGTTCATCGCTGTAATAACCTCTTCCTTCACCTGCGGGGTGTTGGAATTCCTCAACCAGAATATTTTCCCAACCCTGGTTTTGGCTAGACAGGATAGGCAAGCAGGTTGTTTGAGTCTGACAGCCAGTTGGAATTTTCACGATAAAAACAAAGAATCTATCTTTATAATTTTCTGAGCTAAGAGGTTGTTTGAAAAGTGGTTGGTTGTGATTTTAGGCACTTTATCGATCCCCCCTAACCCCCCTTTTTAAGGGGGGAACCAAAATCAAAGTCCCTCTTTTTAAGAGGGATTTAGGGAGATCTAGAACGTTTTGCTACCAAAAAGAGGACTTTTCAAACATGCTCTAAACCTATTGCATTAATTTAGCCATTTTACTATTTTATGTTTAACTGCATCACAAATTATTAATTTTAAGTGTTATGGCAGGAGGTAAAAGTCCTACTATGCCTAGCATTCAAGTTTTTAAAATGTCATAACCTATGTGACTACCGCTATATTATTAATAATTAATTTTTACAAAATTTATGTTTCATAAATACATTATAGATTTTCCAATTTACTGTAAGTTTTAATTTAGTCAAATATTATAATTCTCCGCTAGATAAATCTCTGCGTACCTCTGCGCTTTACTTTGCGTCCCTTTGCGTTTCAAAATATTATCTGTAACTCACTTAACTGGGAATCGCTATAAGTTGACTCCTGCTTACATTATGTATTTAAGTAAATTATAAAAGACTTCCAGCGATTAGCCTGAAAATCGACAGCAAGATTTTGATAATTGCACAAAAATCAGATAGTTGGGTATGGGTGATTTATCTAAGCTGGAATTGTCACTGAGCAAAAAGAACTATGACACATCTATTGCATATTGATTCTAGTCCTCGCGGTGAGCGATCGCACTCTCGCAGACTTACAAAAGAATTCGTTGCAGCTTGGAAACAGTCTCATCCAACTGATACCATTACCTACCGAGATATTGGACGAAATCCAGTTCCCCATGTAGATGAACCCTGGATTGCTGCTGCTTTTACACCGCCAGAACAACACACGCCTCAATTAAAGGAGGCGATTCACATTAGCGATTTGCTAGTGGATGAATTTTTAGCTGCCGATTTCTACGTCATTGGCGTTCCCATGTACAATTTCAGCATTCCCAGCACCCTCAAGGCGTATATCGATCAAATTGTGCGGATTGGACGAACTGTTGCCTATGAACCAGAGGATACTGAGAACCCTTACAAGCCTCTGGTATTGAATAAAAAAATGTGGATTATTACCGCACGTGGCGCTTCTGGCTTTGAACCTGGCGAACGCTACGGAATGATGAATCATCAAGACCCTTATTTAAGAACAGTTTTTGGTTTTATAGGCATCACCGATATCAGCTTTATCCATGTTGAAAATGACGAGTTAGGCGGTACAAGTTTGGCTGAATCCATCGCAAAAGCTCGTGCGAAAATCACAGAATTAGTTGCAGCATAGTTTCATTGTAGAGAAATGGGGAGAGGGAGATTGTAACCACAGTCCCAATCCCCAATCCCCAGTCCCTCTGAACTCACGTTACAAGATTGAGAATTCGGCCGGGAACATAAACAACACGGGAAATTTCCTGATTTTCGAGATAACGTTGAACAGATTGTGTTTGTTTGGCAATGGCGATCGCTTCCTCTTGCAATGCAGTGGGTGACAGAAGAATGTTTGCTCTCTTGCGTCCATTGATTTGTACTGTGATTGTCACCTGTTCTTGGGTAAGAAATTCTGGATTGGCTTGAGGAAAGGTCTGTTGATGAATCGAGGATGATTCACCAATTTGATGCCAGAGTTCTTCTGTGAGGTGGGGTGCAAAGGGAGCCAACATTAACAAATATGACTTCAATTCCACCTCACAAAGGCTCGGTTTGAGTTGAAGCGCGTTAAGATACTCCATCAATGCAGCGATCGCCGTATTGTACTTGAGCGCTTGTATATCTTCTGAGACTTTGTTGATTGTCTGGTGTAGACGACGCCCAGAGTCCAAATCTGGCGAACTGGATTCAAGGCAATGCCGATGCTTGCTCACAAGTTGCCACACCCGATTTAAAAATCGTCGCATTCCGGCAATGCCGCGATCGGAAAAATCACCTCCTTGATGATACGGGCCCAAAAACATCAAGTATGTACGTAAGGTATCTGCGCCATATTCCTCGATGTATTCATCGGGGTTCACCACATTACCTTTCGATTTGCTCATTTTGGCTCCATCTTTGGTGAGCAATCCATGAGCGCGGAAGCATTCAAAGGGTTCTTCAAATTCGATATAACCCAAATCATGCAACACCATTGTAATGAAGCGGCTATACAAAAGATGTAACACTGAATGTTCTGCCCCACCGATGTACATATTCACCGGCAACCATTTGGCAGTGATTTGTGCATCGAAAGGAACATCATTATATTTACTCGAAGGATAGCGAAGAAAATACCAAGCAGAATCGAGAAAGTTGTCTGACACATCCGTTTCTCGATGAGCAGCACCACCACAGCAAGGACAAATAGTATTGACAAAGGAATCTATTTGTGCAAGAGGAGATGTTCCTGTTCCTCTGGGCAACCAATCCTCGGTTTCGGGTAAATGAACGGGCAATTGTTCCTCTGGCACTGGTACGATACCGCAGCTGCCGCAGTAGACGATAGGAATCGGTGGTCCCCAATACCGCTGTCGTGAAATTAACCAATCTCGCAAGCGGAATTGTACGGTGCGATCGCCTAAATTCTGCTGCTCAAACCATTGGATAATCTGCTGTATGGCATCTTGTGAGGCAAGTCCGGTAAACCTCCCAGACTCAATCAAGGTTCCATGTTCTGTAAATGCAGTATCGAGTTCAAGGGGTGCTGTAGATGACGCACTGGTAGGAATCACTACCTGTCGAATTGGTAACCCCATCGTTTTGGCAAACTGAAAATCGCGATCGTCATGGGCGGGTACTGCCATTACAGCGCCAGTGCCATAACTCGACAATACATAATCGGCAATCCAAATCGGGATACGTTCTTGGGTAAGGGGATGAATCCCATAAGCACCCGTGAACACCCCGGTTTTACTCTGGTGAGTGGTGCGGGCAAACTCAGATTGACGGGATACGTGTTCTTTGTAAGTAGCAATGGCCTGGCAATATTCCTCTGTGACAATTCGATCTACCAGAGGATGTTCTGGGGCAAGCACCACATAAGTCATGCCAAAAATTGTGTCTGGACGAGTTGTGAAGACTGGGATTTGCAACTCAGATTCAGCTAAGTGCAAGTTAAATTGCAAGCCCTCTGAACGCCCAATCCAGTTACGTTGAGCGGCTTTGACTTTTTCTGACCAGTCCAAGCGATCGAGATTGTCTAACAAACGTTGAGCATAATTAGCAATCTTGAAAAACCACTGCTCTAATTCCCGTTGAGTAACCAGTGTGCTGCACCGTTCGCACTCACCTGCAATTACCTGCTCGTCTGCAAGTACTGTTTTGCAACTAGGACACCAGTTCACCTGGGCTTTTTTGCGAACTGCTAACCCCGCTTTGAACAACTGCAAAAAAATCCATTGTGTCCACTTGTAGTATGAGGGGTCGGTGGTTTGGACTTCATAATTCCAGCAGAAGCGATTTCCAATTCGTTTTAACTGTGTTTCTCGAAATCGTTCAACATTCTGTACAGTCAATAGGCCAGGATGAATGCCCTTCTTGATGGCAAAATTTTCGCTGTGAATACCAAAGGCATCAAATCCCATTGGTTCAAAAACGGCTCTACCTTGCATCGCCATGAAGCGACCATAGATATCTGCTCCAGTGAAAGCGTAGACATTGCCGACATGCAACCCTTCTGCGGATGGATAGGGAAACATCATCAAATTGTAGAACGGATGAGCGGCTGCCGCTAAATCCACTTCGTAGGTTTGGCTTTGCTGCCAAACATTTTGCCAATGAGCTTCAATGGAAAGATGATTGTAAACGTTTGCCGGATCTGGTTGACCCGGCTTTACAGGTCCCAGTGGTTCATACCAAAGTCCTCTTTTTGTAGTGTTATTGTAACATTGACGGATACTTTGTCAATATTCACATTGTAAAAGAAACTGGCGTTCTTCGAGTTTAACTAGTAATCAAGCGGACACGATAAAAGCCGGGTTTTTAGATAATTGTGAATTTATCTTTGGGCAGTACAACAGGGCAATAGTGGCTTATTTACAACATCTTTAATGTCTACAGAATTTAACAAATCTTCCCAGTATTTCTGAACTTCGGGATCGTTAGGACGCTGGCGGCGTAAATTAGCTAAAGTTCTCAAAGAATCTTCCCAAAATCCAGCTGTGGCAAATAAAACTGCACGATCCAAATCTGTGTTTGGTTCTTTGAGTTGCAGGGCTAGATTTTCATCTTGCGATCGCACTATTTTACCTTCTGTATACGAATCTTTATCGCGGTTAGCAAGATCGCAAATCATTGAAAAAGTCCAACTATATTCTTTGCCAATTTGTAGAGATGATTTATTAGTAGGTATAGTTACACTCACAATACCATTCTGTCCAACAGGCTTGAAAGTTTCTTTATACAATGGGTCAATGCTGTTATCATCCTGCAAAACAAATTCTAGTGCTTCTGGTTTTGTAGAAGTTTGAGGAATATAGAAATAGAATGTAGGATGTTCTGCTGTAGTTCGTTGAGCTTCTTTATCTGTTGGTGTTAGAGGAATGATAGATTGTCCAATTTCAAGGCAACTTCCTCGCGTTCCTGCTGACCTGACTCTACCGGGTTTACCTGGAACAAAAGCAATACGATTTCTAGCACTGCCACGTTGAATATAACTTGTAACATTTCTAATTGCCGCAGTAGCATATCTATCTCCGGGACGTAGGCGTTCTGCTTGTTGAAAATATCCTAAAGCTTTTCGATAATTTCTTCGTTTGGTTTCGCTATAACCAAGCTGCATATATTGGGTATAAGCAGCTCTGTTTTGTGCCAGTTGGTAAACTGACTCTGTTGCTAAAACCTGAGTCATGCTAAGAGGTTCTAAGGGCAGAAATGCTAAAGCAGCAAGCATACAACTTGCCCAAAATTTATATTTCATAATATCCATGTCCATTTGTAATACATTATAATTGTTTGTGTAATACGTTAGCTTAAACTTGACAGTGATAAAACTTTATCTGTGCTACTTTGTAGTTAGGTAAAAGTATATTCGTGAAGAAATTTTAAATTGCTAATAATTGAGAATCCAGAATACAAAAGTCAGAATTAATCAGGTTTTAAGCCTTAAGGTTAATAATGTGAATAAAACTCCGAAGCCATAGCATATTGATTTTTATAGTAGTTGAACCATAGTTTAGAACATAACCTGCTTGTAAAACTCTGACAATAATAGACTTTCAAATCTGTTTCATGTTCCCTGTTCTGCGTTCCCTGGTATAAATAATTCTGGATTCTCACCAATGGTTCTTTGATGGGGATTTATCTGTGGGAGCAATTGAAAATACTTTCATCCAAAATCTAAAATCCCAAATTGTCTAAGTGGTGAATTGTTACGTTATATTTACTTAACGAGATTATTGAGAGTATCGATGATATTAACGATGTCGTCACTTGCAGATTGTTTAATCAAATCGATCGCTTTATTGAAAATCCGACCAAGAAACGCAACTTTGCGGGACGCCTAATTTTTTATTAGTTCTCTGCACACATAAGAACAGATTAACACAGCGAGCGATCGCAGCCTTAGCGATGGCATTTACCCAAGTACCCCACACAATAGAAGGTACTGAAGATATATGAACTTTGTTAAGCGATATTAGACTTCTTGCAGAAGTCGGGGAAAGGTTTGGTATTTTCCTTTCCCCTTTAACATGTATCCCTTTTCCCACAAGAGTGCAAAAGTGTTTTTTGCAAGAGGTCTATAGAATAGGAATGGCGATCGTAAGTTTTTTCGCTTAGAAAGGTTATACCAATTCCTAATTGCCTTGGGAAAAATCACTACAAGCAAGTATAAATAATATATAAATAAAATTACCCATCTTTACACTGAGTGATGAGTAATGTAAAGAGTATGCAAAGATATGCTTTGTAAGCAAATATATCTAAGTAAATACAGTAGTATATCTGATGTTCTGCCCTATCAAGGTACATATGTAAGGATAATTATTCGTAATGAGAGTATAAAAATCTTTTTTCTGGCTCAATAGTTAACTCTCCCCTATTTTCCAGCTATCAGGACTTAGGCACTGGCAAAACCAAATATTAAGAGTGGTTTTTAGGCATTAAGGCTTGTCTTTTAATGTTTGTTATTGATTTCTAGCGAACATATATGCTTAAAAAACCCGAAATGAGCCTTTGTATTCAATACACACATTGATTAATTTGTATAGTGCTTAAGACTTAGATAATCTCAGATTGTTGGACAAGTGCGGCGTAAAAGTCACCTGAAAGGTGAATATCCGATGAAGATTGTTTTGTATCAAAATTGACCTACACAATATTCCAAAAACTTAAGGAGGCAGAAGGGAATCCCCATAAATAAATTTAGGGGATTTAAAAGGACGCTGTATTTTTTGACTTTTATTCATAAATAAATTTAGGGGCTTGTGACCCTTTTGGCAGAGGGAAAATAAATTTTTTCCTCCTGCGTCCTGCCTCCTGCCCTCTGCCTTTTTTTGGTCAAATTTAAGCGAATTTTTGTGCCCGAAAGCACAAACAGCAAATTGAAAACTGAAGTTCCTGAAAAAATCCATTAAGGTAGGTAAAAGTTATGGCAAATATCATTGGAACCATAAGTGATGATACGTTAGTAGGCACCCAATACACCGACACCATTAACGGTCTAGGGGGGAACGATATCATCACAGGCGCAGAAGATAGCGACATTTTAACTGGTGGTGGTGGCCAAGATATATTTGTTTTCAACCAAATTGACAACACAGATGGCTTCAGAATTTACCAAAGAGATACCATAACTGATTTTGGTGGAGTCGGTAAAGGCACAAATCCTTCAGCAGATGTGGTTGCCGAAGCCGATATCATCAAATTCGTTGGTGGTGACTTGACTGCCCAAAATATGCTCCTGACTCAGAATGGCACAAATTTGGAAATCAAGTTTGAAAGCAACTCTTTCATCACAACCATCACTCTGAATAACTTTGCCTTGGAAAACCTAGATAACCTCACTAAATCTACTGGAGCCACGGTAAACGCCGGAAATATCCTCTTTGATGGGCAAACTAAGATTACTGATAGCTTTGATGTCTTCAATGCCAACTCTACCCAAACCACTATCTTCAAAAAGAATACGGTCACGTTCCTCAATGACCTAAACAATAATGTCAACGGCTTTGACAACTCAGATGATGTCATCAATGGTCAAGGAGGTAATGACATCATCGATGGCAAGAGTGGCAACGACCTTTTGAGGGGTGCTGAGGGGAATGATACTCTCATTGGTGGTGCAGGAAATGACACCCTCATTGGTAACTATATTTTTGACATTTTCAACAGTTCCTATATTAAAGACAATAACTTACTCTTTGGGGGTGATGGCAATGATACTCTCTTTGGTGATACTGGGGACACCTTGAACGGTGGCAATGGGAATGACACGTTCTATAGTTATTTTGCTGCTCCCTATTCTCTTGAGAATACTTTCATAACTGGTGGCGGCGGCAAGGATAAATTTGTTGTCAAGTTAGACTTCGACCGCACTGGTGCCATTACCATCACTGATTTTGGTGGCATTGGTAAAGGCTCAAACCCATTAGCTGCAACCCTGGCCTCCTTGGATACCTTGCAATTTGATACAGGTTACAGTATTTTCACTCCGAGAAACCTGCTATTAAATCAAAATGGTAACAACTTAGAAATAACTTTTGAAAAGACGTTTGTTTCCAAAGTCATCCTGCAAAACTTTGCCCTAGAAAACCTAGATAATCTCGCTCAGGTCGGCAATATCCTGTTTGACGGGCAAACTAGCATTACAGACAGCTTTGATGTCTTCGATGCCAACTCCACCCAAAGCAAGGTTTTCAAAAAAAACACAGTTACCTTCCTCAATGACCTGAACAACAATGTCAACGGCTTTGACAACTCAGATGATGTGATTAATGGTCAGGGGGGTAATGACATCATTGATGGTAAGAGTGGCAACGACCTTTTAAGGGGCAATGCGGGAAATAATACCCTTATTGGTGGAAGTGGTAACGATACCTTGGATGCTGTGTATCTAACGGGCGATAACCTACTCAATGGTGGCAGTGGCAATGATTCTCTTAGCGCCTCTGGCCGATTCAGCGGATACGATTTGGCTGGCTATGGGTCTGGTAATAATACTCTCAACGGTGGTGCTGGTAACGATTCCTTGTATGCTGATTATTCAACAGGCAATAATCTACTCAATGGTGGCGATGGCAATGATTCTCTTAGTGCCTCTGGCTCCTTTGGAATTGAATACCCTTCCTTTGCCGTTTCTGGCAATAATACCCTCAACGGTGGCGCTGGTAACGATGACTTACGTGCTAACTATTCGTTAGGCGATAATCTACTCAATGGTGGCGATGGCAATGATTCTCTTAGTGCCTCCTCTAGCGAATACATCTACTATTACGGAGGCATTTATTCCTCAGGAAATAACACCCTCAATGGTGGTGCTGGCGACGACATCATAAGTGTAGACTATGCATTAGGCGATAATCTACTCAATGGTGGCGATGGCAATGATTCTCTTAGTGCCTCCTCTAGCGAATTATTCTTCTTCTCCGGAGGCATTGCTTCCTCAGGAAATAACACCCTCAATGGTGGGGCTGGCGATGACATCATAGATGTAGACTATGCATTAGGCAATAATCTACTCAATGGTGGCGATGGCAATGATTCTCTTAGTGCCTCCTTTGAAGAATTCTTGTTAGACGACGCAGGCATTACTGCTTCCGGAAATAACACCCTCAATGGTGGGTCTGGCGACGACATCATAGATGTAGACTATTCATCAGGCGATAATCTACTTGATGGTGGCGATGGTAATGATACTCTTAGTGCCTTTGTTGCCTCAGGAAATAACACCCTCAAAGGTGGCAATGGCAATGACATCCTCACAGGTGGGAACGGTGACGACACCCTTTATGGAGGTGGTGGTAATGATACCTTTGTTTTCAATAGTGTCAATGATGGCGTTGATACTATTGTTGATACTATTTACGACTTCAGCACGACTAATGATGTGATTCAGGTATCGGCTGTTGGTTTTGGTGGCGGGTTGTCAATACCTTCACTGCAAGCAAATCAGTTGACCATCGGAACATCTGCAACTACTAACACTGCACGATTTATCTACAACGACATTACAGGTGCGTTGTTCTTCGATCGCGACGGTAGTGCATCTGGGTTTACTCAGATAAAACTTGCACAATTATCTACTGGATTGTCATTAACCAACAATAATTTTGTGGTTGTTTAATCGAAATTAGTGTGCCATCACTAATACCGTTTCACTTTAAATTTGATACATTTAGGCAAGCAGGGGAGCATACTTCGACCCTTCGACAGGCTCAGGGCGGCGCTGCGCTCAGTAACCGGGGGAGCAGGGGAGCAGAGGGGAAAGAATTTGTATCAGGATTTTAGTGAAATGGTATTAGTTGCATTGCCTTGCACCTTTGTTGCATTGCCCTGCACCTTTGTTGCATTGCCCTGCACCTTTGTTGCATCGCCTTGCACCTTTGTTGCATTGCCCTGCACCTTTGTTGCATCGCCTTGCACCTTTGTTGCATTGCCCTGCACCTTTGTTGCATCGCCTTGCACCTTTATTGCATCGCCCTGCACCTTAGTTGCATCGCCCTGCACCTTTGTTGCATCGAAAAGCAAAAATTAAGCTTCTGTGTCTTACACAACAACTCTAAAAGACTTGTATGTACACGGTAGCCGCAAGCGGGGAGGGGAGACAAAGCGTAGCTTTGGCTCTTTTGGGTTCTTCGTGTTTAATAAGCAATCAAGCGGACATGATATAAGAAGTCAAAAGAATTTAGCGCAGCCTCACAAAAAAATGCTATGACAACGTTGATAGCTGAATTAATTATTTTGTCAGGTGGACAAATCACTAGTTAATCAACATCCAAATTTTGTAAACCCATCGCAATCTTACTATGTTTTTCAATTTGTCCCATTACTTGTTTTGCTCGTTGAATTACTACCGCAGGTAAACCCGCCAATCTTCCCGCTTCAATTCCGTAGGATTTATCTGCGCCTCCTGGTTGGACTTGGTGCAAAAAGATAATTTGGTCGGGTAATTCTTTCACTGTCACTTGATAGTTAGCTACATTCGGCAAAATGCTAGCTAGTTCATTTAATTCATGGTAATGAGTGGCAAAAATCGTTCGCGCCCGAATTTCCACTGCTATATATTCTGCCACCGCCCAAGCAATGGAAAGACCATCAAATGTTGCCGTTCCCCGACCAATTTCATCTAATAAAACTAATGATCGAGATGTGGCATGATTGAGAATATTTGCGGTTTCATTCATTTCCACCATAAATGTCGATTGACCAGTTGCTAAATCATCTACTGCACCGACACGAGTGAAAATGCGATCGCATATTCCCAACCTAGCAAATCTAGCTGGTACAAAACTCCCAATTTGCGCCATTAACTGAATCAATCCCACTTGACGCAAATAACAACTTTTGCCGCTGGCGTTTGGCCCGGTGAGAATGATTAAATCGGGAGTGGGTGAAGAGGACGCAGAGACATTTTCACTCTCCGCTTCTTCGTCTCTTCCCAATTGCGTCGAATTCGGCACGAAGAACCCCGCAGGTAAAGACTGTTCCACCACTGGATGACGACCATCAACAATGTTGATTTCCCTTCCTGGCAACATTTCTGGACGACAGTAACCTTGCTGCACCGCTAATTCAGCTAAACCACACAACACATCTGCGGCCGCTACTGCACGGGAAAGATTACGAATTACTTCCGCTTGTTCTGCTACTTCTTCCCGCAATGCCGTAAAAATCTCATATTCCAATTGATTTAAATCATCCCGCGCTGTGAGAATTCGGGCTTCCCTTTCCTTCAAGTCTGGGGTGATGTAGCGTTCCTCGTTGGTCAGGGTTTGCTTGCGGATATAATTGGCGGGTACTTGGTCGGCTTTGGCGCGGGAAATACTGATATAGTAACCAAAGGTTTTGTTAAATCCTACCTTTAATGTGGGAATTCCTGTCTTTGCTCTTTCGTCAACTTCCAAATTAGCAATCCATTGCTGGTCTGCTTCTACAGTTGCTTTCCGGTCATCCAATAGGGAATTCACGCCAGGACGAATCAATCCGCCTTCTTTTATATGTATTGGTGGCGACTCTACCAGATGTGCGTGTAATTTTTGTGCCAATTCTTCCAAAATTGACGGTACTTTTTGCAAAGCTTTCAAGAATGGCGATCGCGTATCAGCAACTAAGTGGGATAATTCGGGTAACCGTGAAAGTGAATCTGCCAAAGCTGCTAAATCTCTAGCGTTAGCAGTACCAGAACCCGCCCTTCCCGTTAGCCGTTCCAAGTCATAAATTTGCCGTAACAACTGTCGCAAATCCTGACGTAGGGGTGTATTTTCCATCAATTCTTCGATGGTATCTTGTCGCGCGCGAATGCCTTTAATATCGATTAATGGTTGCAATAACCACCGCCGTAAAGCACGCCCACCCATCGCTGTACTCGTTCTATCTAATGCCCAGAGTAGGGAACCGTGATATGTGCCATCGCGGACAGTTTGAGTAATTTCTAGGTTACGGCGAGTTTGACTATCTACAATTAAATAGTCAGTAACAGTGTAAGTACGCAGTCTTTGTAGGGAGACTGGGTTTTCTTTTTGGGTATCTTCCAGGTATTCTAGAAGACCGCCAGCCGCACGAACGGCGAGGGGGAGATGGTCGCAACCGAGTCCTTCAAGCGATCGCAGTTTAAATTTCTGCAATAATCTAGGTCTAGCTTCGCCTTGGGAAAATGGAAATTGCGATCGCAAACTATAACAAAATGCTGGCGGCAAACACTCCGGCAAATGTGGCGAAGTTTCCCCCGGACGCAGCAAACTACCCAAATCAGGCGCATTTGTAGGCACCAGCACCTCTGAAGGTTGCAAGCGCATTAATTCTTGTGTCAGATGTTCTAAATCGCTGCCTTGGGCGGTGAGGAATTCTCCTGTAGAGATGTCTGCATAAGCTAAGCCCCAATGATTTGCGGCAATTACCACTGCTGCCAAGTAATTATTGCGACTTGATTTGAGCATTCCCTCTTGCAGCAAAGTGCCAGGAGTGAGGACGCGCGTTACCTCCCGCCGTACCAGTCTCCCAGTAGCTTCTGCTGCATCTTCCACTTGGTCGCAAATTACCACTGCATAGCCTTTTTCCACTAGCATCGTCGCGTAGCGTTCCCAAGCGTGATGCGGAACGCCAGACATGGCTACCCGTCCTTGTTCTCCAGCCTGCTTGCTAGTGAGGACTAATTCTAATTCTTGCGCTAATTTTACAGCATCTTGGAAATAGCATTCAAAGAAATCGCCCACTCGATACAGCAACATCGCGTGAGGATATTTATCCTTCGTCTCGACATAGTGCAGGTACATTTGACTTAGCTTACTGCGGTCTACCTGTCGATGGTCAGAAATAAAAGTACTTGCATCAGGCTTGGTAGATGGAGTTTCAGAGTGAGAGGCCGTCATAGATGCTATCGAGTTACGCACGGAAATGCCACAATATCCGATGATAACGTGATGTTAGAAGCAAAGGGCGATCGCTCAAAAATATTTTATCCTTTTGTTCGACTGCTTCGGCGTGTAGGTGGTTGTGGCGAAGGTGGTTCTTGAGATTTTAGCTTGTCATCATCAGTCAGAAACTCTACATGGAAACCTTTTTGGTGATAGTGCCAGCCTAAGATGACAATACTAGCATCACCCATAGAAGTCTTTTCTACAGCTTGATTGGGGAATTTAGCGGCTAACTTTTTCAATTCATCTTCTTCCCAAAGAACGATTTGTTCGCGGAACTTAGCCCAAGGTGAGGTTTCATCAGCTGCATAAGTTATGATTTCGGCAAATTTTTGAGCTGCTATACGTTTACTTTCTGAATTTGCTGTTTTAGCCTGTGCAATGTGATTACCCGTTTCTATAACAGTAGCTAAAGGTAGTACCAGCGTTGTTGATTTGGCGATTTCTGCCTCAATTTTCTGATTTACACGCTGATAATCCCAATCATTATTACCAGCAATTTCTCTACCTGGAACTTGTAACCAAACGCATAAAAGTGATGTATCAATGAGTAACACCTTTCTCATATTATTAACTATTCATTTCGAGAAAGGCTTCTTTCAATCGCGCCCTTAGTTGTCATATCACCCAAAGAATATGATGCGAACAACTTAGAAAAATTATCAATATCTTCTAAAATAGTAAGTTTGCTTTCTCCAGTTTCTTTATCGCGGTGTGCGACAACCACAAAAGGAACTATTTCTGGCCCTAAAGCATCCAGCAAAGCTGGGTTATGGGTAGTAAGTAAAATATCAATTTTTCTTTTACTGCCAATTTCTCGTAAGATTCTGACTAGTAATTCTGCACGCGAGGGATGAAGGCCATTATCTATTTCTTCAATTACTAGTTGACTACCTTCTGGTCGCGTAAGTAGTGCTGTGAGAATTGCTATAAAACGTAAAGTTCCATCTGACATGCTTCTAGCATCAATCTCTGTAATATGGCCAGGTTTCCATTCTTCTTGACAGTAAAGCATGGCATCAGTGCCAAATCTACCCACTTTTTCTGCCCATACTTTTTGAATATCGCCTTCGGGTAAATATTTGAGGTAATGAGATAGAGTTGATTCTACTTGATTTTTTCGTTCATCTGGTAATAACCCTGCTAGGACACCTGCAATATTTGAAGCATCGCTTTCTAAAGTGTCAGATATTAGTGAATACGATCTCATTGTAGAAGGTATGGGGTTTAAAACAAAAATCTTGTCTAGTGAGCTAATAACTAAATAAGTAATTTGTCGAATTTTCTCAGAAAGATCGTTAGCACTTTTTAAATTAAATCTTTTACGAATTTCATCTCTCCCTTTTATTGTTGCCCTACCACTTCCTGGTATTGAGTTCAATGCACTTCTAATCGGTAGAAAACTATCTTTGTCTAGGATTAAAAATTCACTTAATATATTTGAACTTTCAGATTGTGTATCTATTATTTGTATGAATTCTTTTTCGGTTCTTACGAAAGGTTGTGTTTCTATTTCTATTGAATATAAATAATCTGTATTTTCTTCATCACCTTGAACTATAAATTTTAATGTAAACTCAGTTTCCGGTTTAAGTGCGGCCCATTCTACACCACCGCGAATAGATGGAAGTGTTTTATTTCCTGCTAAAGCTGCTTCAATATTTTCACCTTTAGCAATTCGTTGTAAAAATTCTAAAGCTTCAACCACATTAGATTTACCACTTGCATTTGTTCCAATCAGAACTGTCAAAGGATCGAGTGGAAGCTCCGCATAACGGAAACTTTTCCAATTTTCAAGAATGAGTTGCTTAAGCACGATCAACTCCAAAACTCTACTTACTTAAATTTAGCTCTTATAAGTGGCTATTGCTCACCGTTTCTCCTTTTAATATAATCGCCACTAACAAGAGCTTTTAATTATCCAAAAAATTTAAGATGTACAAACAGAGTTAGCATAAATCGCCATTTGCGATCTATTACGCAAATTGAGGCGGCTTAAAAGGTGAGTCACATGAGTTTTCACCGTCCCTTCGGCAATGTAAAGTTCTTGAGCGATTTCACGATTAGTCAAACCTTGGCCAATCAAGCGCAACACATCTCGCTCGCGGGGGGTTAACTCAGTTAATTCTTTCTTTTCTGGCTTGGATTTAACAGGCTCTGGTGGGATATTAGCCATCAACTTTTCCATTAGTCCTGGCCCTAGTTGAGTATATCCAGAATGCACAAACCGAATCGCCTGTGCCAACTCTTGGGAAGGCATATCTTTGAGTAAATAGCCCCTCGCGCCCGCACGAATGGACTGAGCGACATACCTATCATCATCAAATGTACTTAAAACTAAAACTTTCGTCTCTGGATACTGCTGACAGATAATCCGTGTGGCTTCTCTGCCATCCATCACAGGCATCCGTACATCCATCAATACTACATCGGGTTGTAAAGCAGCTACCTGCTCAATGGCTGTTTCACCGTTATCAGCAGTTCCTACCACTTGCAAATCTGGTTCCAGCGTTAGCATGGCTTTCAAACCTTGACAGATTAAACTTTGATCGTCCACCAGTAACAAGCGAATCATGTGAAGTGCGACTTTACTTAGGTAAACATTATTTAATCTACCAATGCGACGAGTAGAATTTCGGATTATTTTTTAGATATATTTACTTACCGTTAAACACTCCTCATCTTATGTCCACCTAATCACTTACTCAAAAAATTCTCCGCGTCCCCCTGTCGCCGTGTCAGTCTAAAGTATCTGGCGATCGCAATGGCAATTCAACTGTTATTCTACAACCACAACCAGGCTGGGTTTCCAAGTGAAAGTAACCTTCTAAAGCCGCCACTCGTTCTTGCATTCCTTGGATTCCAAATCCAGTAATTTTATCGTTGAGATCGAATCCCCTACCGTTATCCTCGACTCGCAGATTTATATTGTCATTGGTAGCAACAATCTCTATTTTGACTTCTGTGGCTTGTGCATATTTGCAAATATTAGTCAAGGCTTCCTGAACAATTCGGTATACGGTTCTGACCACAGGCAGTGGTACAATGACTCCCAGGTTGATTTTAGTACTGGGAGACAAACCAGTGCCTTGACGAAAATCTTCCACCAAAGATGCGATCGCATCTTCTAATGGTCGCTCGTCTGGTACATCTTCGCGCAACGCCCTCACAGATTGGCGTACCTCCTTCATCGCCATTTCGCCTAGCCGTTGAGCTTGACTCAGAAATGACTCAGCCGAGGCAGGGTTAACAGACCAAAGTCTAATTGCTGTTTGGATTTGCACGTTGAGAGCTGTCAAAGCATGACCTAAAGAATCATGAATCTCGCGGGCGATGCGGTTACGTTCTTGGACGGCCGCGAGGTCTTCAATTTGCAAAGCATACTGTTGCAGTTGCTCGTGGGCAACAGTCAGTTGTTTGCGCGTCTTTTGCTCCACTAGCAATATATTTACCAACTGCAAAACCAAGAATAATCCCAATGCAAACATCAGCATCTCAGCTAATTGATGCATCCAAAATCGCTGTTGTTGTCCCGGTGGCACTATCTGGACAACGGTTTGAAGATACTGTCCTTGATGCACCAAAAATAGGAGAAAGCACAAACCTGCCACAATTAAGCGCCCACGCGAACTAAACAAAAAGCAACTGCGAATCACGACAATTAAATACAGCGTGGGTAAGATATGGAGATATCCCAATACTGTGCCGCTAAAAATTAAAATCATGGCGATCGCAGTATATAACACTTTGATCCAGGAATGGCCGCTTGGTAATCTCAAACCCATTAAACCAAGCAAGGCCAAAATCAGCACGTGTTGAACTGGTATACATCGATTTTCCAGAGCTTCAATGACAGCGAGTGAACCGCAACAAGTGAGCATTACCCATTCGGTGTAAAGCAGAAAGCGAAAAGGATTAGGGCGGATGGGAAGTAACAGACTCATAGAACTAGCCGGATGCAAAGCTTTCTTTAATTAATACTCTTAACTGTATCTTTAACACCACAGCAATTCATAGGTTTATAACTTTCGTTGTAGTAGATACTTTTAACCACGACGAAAGATATAGAGAGATTTACTTAGCGAAAAACCAAAGTCAAAAAGAATTTATCTAATTAGTTGTGCTGGGATTAGAGACGTTTTTCAGATGTTTATCTTTTACTAAACCTCTAGGATAAATTCAGTTCACACAACAAAAATTCGCAACCCTCAATCAAGGATAGGTATGGCAAATATTATTGGAAATAACGGCAATAATACCTTGTTTGGTACAGTCAAAAATGACTATATCGATGGCAAAGCGGGTAGAGATTTAATCTATGGAGATAAGGGTAATGACATTCTTGAAGGTAGAAATGGGGATGATATTCTCATTGCTCAGACAGGCAATGACATTGTAAGAGGTGGCAATGGCAATGATTTCTTAAGTGGTGGTCTTGGTGTGGATACACTCACAGGCGGAGCTGGTAAAGATAGTTTTGACTACGGTGATCCCCTCTTTCCTAACGGCTACCCACCACGCAGCCCCAATGGTATTAGGGTGTTGAATCAGCCAGATAAAATTACCGACTACCAAATTGGTGTAGATAATTTCGTCTTTGAAACTGGGCAGCTCGGACTTGGTTTTGGGGAACGCGTCAAATATAAAGAAGGGGTTAGTTCTAAAATATCAGGTAATCCCAATGTAATAGTTCTACTTGATGCATTTCCAAATGCTGCTGCTGCTGCTAAAGGCATTGCTAATAACAATAAGATTACATCTGATGCAGGATTATTTGTTTATTACAACTCTACACTTGGCATTTCAAGACTAGTATATTCTAGCGATTTAGGAGACGGCGGAGCAATCAGCGTCCTGGCTAATCTAAACAATCTTACAAGCTTGTCTAACCAAGCTAAGTTTTCCAGCGCTGACTTCTCTTTTATCACCCTTACTTAATATTAATGAATTTTGACTGTTGACTGTATCTAAGATTGCACTTCCTGATTTAGAACTGGTTTATAGCATTACTTAATCATTTGTAAAAAGTTAGAACCCCGACTTATTTAAGAAGCCGGGGTTCTAAATTCTGACTCTTAATATTTATTTTTCCGGTGGCAAATCTACTGTGTAAACAGTTTCCCCTGCTAAGTTCCGCAATGAAACTGTCATCACTTTTGTATTGGCATTAATTTTAACTCCTCCAAAGAATTGCAAACCTTCACTTGGGGGACGATTTGCTTTTGTACCTGGAGGAAGGCTTTGAAATTTCAATTCTGGGCCAAAAGTATTTTCCAATTCGTTAGGGCCAAATGTACCAGAGTTCAAAGGCCCGGCGACGAATTCCCAAAAAGGTTTAAAGTCAGTAAACTGCGCTTTTGCTGGGTTGTAATAATGGGCTGCTGCATAATGTACATCAGCAGTTAACCAAACAACATTCTGGATATTTTTATTTTTAATAAATCGTAGTAAATCCGCAAGTTCTAATTCTCTTCCTAAAGCTGGGCCGTTTCCATTAGCCCAAGCTTCAAAATCTGTGCTACCATCTCTAACTATCAATCCCAGAGGCATATCACTAGCAATTACTTTCCATGTAGATTTTGATGATAGTAATTGTCTTTTTAACCACTGTATTTGAGTTCTGCTTAAAAATTGCGTTTCTTTACTTGGTATCGATTGATTATTAGGAGTATTGGGCCCCCGGTAAGTGCGTTCATCGAGCATGAAAATGTCTAATAATGGGCCATAATTGAAGGAACGGTAAATTCTGGTTTTATCTGGATTGTTTGTTTCAGATCCAATAGGCATATATTCTAAAAATGCTTGCCTTCCTCTTTGGGCTAGCAAGTTAACATCTTTAACTGTATAGCGATTATCGCTTAAAAGAACTTCTCCAGGATACCAGTTATTTGTGACTTCGTGGTCGTCCCACTGTGCTAAAATGGGAACTTCAGCGTTGAAACGTTTAATATTATCGTCAAGCAAATTGTAGATATAATTACCACGAAATTCTGTTAATGTTTCTGCAACTTTGGATTTTTCTGGTGTAGTAATATTTTTCCAAGTTGTGCCGTCGTCTAAGATAACTTCTGCTTGAATTGGGCCATCAACATAAACATTATCTCCAGAATGGATGAAGAAATCGGGTTGAAGCTGGCGCATGGTTTCGTAAATTTTCATCCCACCAAAATCAGGATTAATTCCCCATCCTTGACCTGCGGTGTCACCACCCCAAACAAAGAATATATCTCGACCATATTTGGAGGGAGTCTTGAAACTACCTTTAACAGCTGCACTATAGGTATTTTTATAATTTAAATCTTGAAAAATTACCCGATAAAATATTTGTTGGTCTGGTGGTAAATTCTTCAAAAAAAGTCGCGCTGTAAAGTCACTATCTTTTAAAGCATTTGGCCCCACAACTTGCTGCACATTTTTAAAAGATTCGCTGGTAGAATATTCTACAATCATTTTGGCAGGGCGATCGCTCTTACTCCAAATCACAATGCCATCGTTGGATATATCTCCGCTAGCTACACCATAAGGTATACTAGGACGCATTTTATCAGAGGTAATCATTGCAGGTGCTTGTCCAAAAACTGGGGATTTTGATACAACATTTGTGGTGATAATTCCACCTGCTGTGACAGCCGAACGTAGCAAAAACTGACGACGGTTTAGCATATTAAATAATATCAAGCCTAAGAAGCATTACACGATAAGTGTCTACCATATCTTTCTCAGGCAACAAGTAAAGATTGAGTTATCGAATGGTTAATAAATAAATATTTATTTTTCATAATTAAATTTAATATTAATTCAATTTAAATATTATTTTTACCTAAAATTAAAGTTTATTTAAACTCATTACTCCAAAATAATATTTTTAAACTTGATGTCTAGATTGCTTGCAGAAGTTTATCCTGAGGAAAAAATGAAATTTGTTCCACAAATAGTGCTTGCTGGTAGTCTTGCTCTGGGTTTAGCCACCGTAGATTTAAAATCTGTATCTGCGGCAATTATTAATTACGCTTTCACCGTTGATAGCCCTACAAAGAAAGGACAAGGCTTTTTTAGTTTTGATGATTCTACTTTTAGTAATGATAATATTCCAGAAGCGATCGCTAACTCAGTCTCTTTTCAATTTGATGGTGAATCGACAATTTACACGGAACAAGACGATTTAAATTATCCAGATTTTCCCATTGTCTATTCAATAGAGCAGACATCTTTTGTCGGATTAGAATATACATTCAACGATATCAATCCTGAAAACTTCATCACTTACGAAATCGTTGGTGATAATTTTACAGTTCTTTCTAGCACTTCTCCAAATACTGAACTTTTTTCTGGTAAAGTTTCTTATAAAAAAGTACCTGAGCCTACAACTTTAGGTGGCGTTCTCTTGGCTTGTGGTCTTGTTGGAATATTAAAGGTAAAAGGAACATCCATCAAAAAGGTTAAAGCTAAAGCTTAACCTAATTTTCGCAGAGTTAGAAAATATAAGGTATTACGCTTTTAAATTGCACAGTTATTCATGAGGGTCGTTGGCTGTTGATGGTTAGCTGTCAACCATCAACAGCCAACATAAAAACGCGACAGCTTAATCATTTATTAACCTATAATTAAACAAAAGATAAATGAAGTGTGAATCTCTCATACTTCATTTTTATTTTTACTTTTCAGGAACAAAATTTTTAGGAGATTGGTAATACTTTTCTTATGTAATTGATGTTACAGGTAAAGAGCGATGCCTGCGGCGGGCTTGGCCTATGCTTAACTTTTTTCTGCTCCTACTGTAAATGTAATATTTTTGTGGTAATAAATAATACAATACAGCTAATAATCGCTACTATGACATACTTGATTTTTCCGCATCTAGCCTGTGAATTTTAGTTAGCAATTTGGGAAAAATAAGTTTGTAACAATTGATGAAGTTAAAAATTAGCGAGATGTTTGTTCACCATGTTACCAGAAATATTACCTCAACAGTCTAGTATTGAGAGTATGATGGCTACAAGTGGCATAAAAAATGCTAATCAGCCAAACTTGCAATTAGAGTCAACTTTACAAGAGTTACCCTTTTGGCAGGTTCAAATCGAAGTAGAGCGTCCAGGCAATGATTTAGTTACACTTTTTAAGCAAGAGCCATTACTACCAGGAATTATTCTTAATAACCATCAACAATATGTGGGGATGATTTCACGGCGAAAATTCTTTGAGCAGATGAGCCACCCCTATAGTTTGTCATTATTCTCTCTCAGACCGATTAAAATTCTCTACAAGTTTTTTCAGAGAGAGATATTAATACTTTCTGAGGATATGTCCATTGTCAAAGCCACTGAAGTAACTTTGCAACGACCACATCAAATAGCCTATGAACCAATTTTAGTTAAAACTGCATCTGGAAAATATAGGTTGGTTGATTTCCATCAATTACTTTTAGCATATTCTCAAATTCACGTTTTAACGCTAGTTCAATTACAGCAGGTAGAAGAACAATCGAGAATTGCTAAAGCAGGCTTTCGCGATTTGCAAGAAAACTATACCAGATTAATTCAGAATGAAAAAATGGCTGCCTTGGGACAACTCGTGGCTGGAATTGCCCACGAAATTAACAACCCCGTTAACTTTATTGCTGGTAATCTTGTCCATGCGATTGAGTATAGCGAGAATTTGCTGAGTTTAATTAGATTGTACCAACAATGTTACCCTGAACCAGAAGGGGAAATTAAAACTGCGATCGCTCAAATTGAACTCGATTTTTTAACTAGAGATCTTCCTAATCTTCTCAATTCTATGAAGATAGGTACAAAGCGAATCGAGGAAATAATTCTTTCCCTACGAAATTTTTCCCGTCTTGATGAATCTGAAAAAAAATTAGTTGACATCCATGAAGGTATTGAAAGTACTTTGTTAATCTTACAAAGTCGTCTTAAAAATCATCAAATTGCTCAAAATATCAACCTGATTAAAGAATATGCAAATCTTCCCTTAGTCGAGTGTTACCCTGGTCTACTAAATCAGGTGTTTATGAATATTTTGGCAAATGCTATTGATGCCGTAGAAGAGGTAATAGAGAGTGGGGAATGGGGAAAAATAACCAATGCCCAATGCCCCATACCCGAAATTCGCATTCGCACTGAACTCATTGATGATAGGGAAGTAATTATTCGCATTGCCGATAATGGTTCTGGAATTCCAGAAAGTTTACAAAAGCGATTATTTGACCCATTTTTTACTACTAAACCAGTTGGTAAAGGAACTGGATTAGGGTTATCTATTAGTTATCAAATCATTGTAGAAAAACATCGTGGTCAACTACAATGCATTTCTGCCTCTGGCAAAGGAACTGAGTTTATTATTAAAATTCCAGTTGAACTTAGTTCCTGTGTTTAGTTAATATAAGAGTTTATTTTTAATTTAAAAATAAAATTTTTTGAGTCTGTTTTAGGTGCATATTTTAATGTAGTTATCTGGCGGTGCGTTACGGCTGTAGCCTAACGCACCTTACTTGATATTTACTATTGCCTATCTCCAAAATTAATTTCACAACTCAAATATGATTAATTAAATGCTAACTATAAGTCCCTGCCGTTTCATTTGTAACCTTTGTAGAGTTTAACTCAATATCATCTATTTGATTTAACTCACCAGCACGCCAACTATCAGCAGCATCCTTGATGAAACTGGCAACAGGAATTGCAATTAACAAACCCAGTACGCCTCCTAATTTAGCCCCCAGTAGTAAAGAAATTACTACCCAGACAGGATTTAAGCCAGTTAAATTGCCGAGAATTCGGGGTGCAATAAAATTAGAATTAACTTGATCTATTGCAACAGCTACACCTAAAACTTCCACTCCTAGCCAAAAGTTTTGTAACGCTACCAAAAGACTAACTATAGCGATACCAATTCCTGTACCAAAAGGGAACAAAGAAAACAAGCCAATACCAATGCCAAAAAGTAGCGCCAAGGGAACTTGCAAAATCCAAAATGCTAGTATAATCGTCACTCCCAGCACAGCACCCAATGTCGCCTGACCGATAAAATAATTGTGGAAATCCTCTCGGAGTAACTGCCGGACTTTTGAGCCAATATTAGGAGGAAACCATTGAAAAATTCCATCCCAAAGACGCTCCCCGTTTAATATGAGGTATATAGTCAGCACCACCGCCAGCAGTACGTTGAGCACAATACCAATAGTATCAACAGCAAAACCGAGAATTCTCCCCGTGAACGACTGGATTTGATTAGATAATCTTTCTAAAATTTCGCTAACCAAAGCACTAAAATTAATAGGTAGGTGCTGTTGACTTAATGCCCAGTCTTGAAAAGCTTGTAACTGCTGAGTACCAGAATCAATCCAACTAGGCAAAATATTAGCTAATTCATTGAGTTGTTCTATAATCAGTGGCACCAAAGTGATGCCTAAACCCACTATAATCACCACAGTCAAAAGTAACACTCCCACGATCGCCAAGTTCCGTTTCACCCCTTGTTGCTGAAGAAACTGAATTGGATAGTCCAAAACGAAAGCCAGTAGAATAGCGGCGGCAATAATGCTCACCAGAGGTTGAAAATACTGCACAACCTGGAGCAACAGCCAGCCGTTGAGAATAATAATGGGGAATGCCAATCCTATATTTAACCATCGTGGCAGTTTGTTTGCTGATTGCATTAGTGATGACTACTCCACAAAAGTTTTAACTTTATTTTGGCTGCTGTTGACTGGGAACTGGGAACTGGGGAGATGGGGAAGTGTGGGGAGAGAGGGGAGAGAGGGGGGAGTGTGGGGAGATGGGGAAAAAGAGAATTTATGCTTCCCTTTCCTCCCACACCTCCCACACCTCCCACACCTCCCACACCTCCCACACCTCCCACACCTCCCACACCTCCCACACCTCCCACACTTCCTGCTTGCCCAATGCCCTATGCCCTATCCCCTTTTTAAAACTCCTATTTCTTGTTGTATTGGCAAGACATCTAAAACATCAG
Organism: Nostoc paludosum FACHB-159; assembly: GCF_014698835.1. GTDB lineage: Bacteria > Cyanobacteriota > Cyanobacteriia > Cyanobacteriales > Nostocaceae > Nostoc > Nostoc paludosum. Next base: position 38,360 of record NZ_JACJTU010000025.1, read on the forward strand.
TTTGGGAACAATATTTTAAATCTTCTTGACATTCAAGACGTAATAGACGTTGACCGTGACTAGCTTGGTGGAATAATCCTAATAAGTTATCTTGCCATTGAGAATAAAGAGCGATCGCACTAATAACTTCATCGTTACCAGCTAATTCTTCTGGTGACAATTTGGTTTTTTGTAAAACACTATGAGCGATCGCACCCGCACAAACTGTATCCTCTAAAGAAAAACTGCCTTCCCAACCTGAGCCGACAATCCACACTGTCTGTGGTTGCTTTTCTAGAAGAAATTGCACCACTGCTGCTCGGTTGATTAAGGCTGCGGCTAATACATTTGGCGAGTCTTGTACCCGTTGTAAAGCACGAGTGCCATTTGTAGTACTGATAAATAACCGACGCCCCTGCACCAATTCTGAGGTGCAGTCGAGGGGAGAGTTACCCAACTCAAAGCCCGCTACTTTAGCGCCACCGCGTTCTCCAGCCCGCAGACGTTTTTCAGGAGGCCATTGCTCACTAACTGCGATTAGTTGATCTAAATCGCTGAATACTTGTACAGCTTCGCCTCCAGCAGCCAAGACAGTCGCTATCGTGCTAGTGGCTCGCAAGACATCGACTGCGATCGCACATTCTGGCGCTTTATCCGTTGGAGTTAATTCCGGAGTATGGTATACAAATAGCTTCACGCGCTGGATACACCTGCTTTTATACTAGTGCGGCAAACAAATAACATTCTACCTAGTTAGCGTCACTAACTATAGTTACAATTGCTCACACAATCTTTTTTAGCATCAGAATACACAATGTATCTCATTAGATAGATAAATGAGTATGGGGCATGGGGCATGGGGCATGGGGCATGGGGCATGGGGAGATGAAGACATAAGGGGACAGCTTTTTAGCTAAATATTAAGAGTCCCTAATCCTAAAAATGCTCAAAAAGCTCATTTTTATGTTTTTAGACTTTAAGACTTGCTGCACAATCTTGTAATCTAAAACAAGACAGCTAAGAGTCATTGGCCAAAGACGGAGTGCTGAGTTAAGAGTTATTCTCCTCCTGCTTTCCAATGCCCAATGCCCCATGCCCTACTCCCCTTCAAACCTATGGCACCTTTACCCGATTACCGCCCTAAACAACTATCTTTAGGCCCCTTAGAAGCGGAAATTTTAAATATCATCTGGGAACTTGGTTCAGCCACAGTCAAAGATGTCCACGATCGCATTTTGGCCGATCCCAACCGCGAATTAGCTTATACTTCTGTAACTACTGTTCTGCGACGCCTCACCGACAAAGGTTGGCTAGCTTGTGATAAAAAAGGACGGGCATTTTATTGGCGGCCGTTGTTGAGTAAACAACAATCACAGGTAATCAAAGCCCACGAACAGTTACAACGATTTCTCGCGGTGGGTAACCCAGATGTGATTGCAGCCTTCGCGGATAGTCTCGATGAAGCAGCCAGCGAACAAATTGCAGCCATCGCCAAACGCATACAATCTGCACGCCAAGCCAGGGAGGAAAAATGATGCATCTAATGATGATTTTGATTGCTTTGGCAGTTGCTTGGTGGTTAAGATCCTCTTGGAGAGAACCCCAAGGCAATTGGAGTTTGCGGTGGCAGCGATCGCTATTTTTGTTTCTCTTCCCCCCCTTGTTAATTTTTATGACAGCGATCGCTGTTTTGTTCATGGGGCCTCAAGGAAAAATGGGCGGGATGTACACAGGCTCAATCAGTTATTTTCTGGCATTAATTTATTTAGCTATTTTTGCCATTTTATGCATTAGACTTGCTTTCCAAGGTTGGCAGTCTGTGGAATCTGCTCGCAACTGTCCTAGCGTCAATTTGGGGGAAAAACGAGCCAGACTACTGCAAACTGAAGCGATGTTTGCAGGACAAATTGGTTTTTGGCATCCTGAATTAGTGGTAAGCGAAGGATTACTGCAAACTCTTTCACCAAATCATTTAGAAAGCGTCTTAGCGCACGAGCAAGGGCATTACCAGTATAGGGATACATTCTGGTTTTTCTGGCTGGGTTGGGTGCGTTGTTGCACTGCCTGGTTGCCCAATACAGAACCATTGTGGCAAGAACTGTTAGTTTTGCGCGAACTCCGCGCCGACAGTTATGCAGCATTGCAGGTAGACCCTCTGGTGCTAGCCGAGTCACTGCTGTTGGTGGTTAGTAGCAGCCCTCTATCATCAGAAATTTGCTGTGCTGCATTGGGTTCTTCTAGCGCAGGCGATCGCTTAGAACAAAGAGTAGAAGCTTTATTAGTACCACCAGAACCAACCCCAGAAGCTCAATTGCAGTCCTGGCATAGCTTTCTACTAGCATTTCTACCTTTAATAACTGTGATATTTCATACTTAAATTAAATTGAAAAAGGTATGAATATACATGTAGAGACGTAGCATTACAATGTTTTTACTAGCGTCTGGCCCGCCCTTTTCTACGGGCGGACAAGATGTCCACCCCACAAGATGAGATAATTTATTTATAAGTTGATTTTTGCATAAAAATTAACTATGGGATTATAGTTTTAAAAAATAGAAATTACTTCAAAAATAAATTGCGATCGCTTCGCTCAAGTTGAATATTGAATTTGGCAAAACTCTGCGTCACTTTGCGTTTACTCTGTGTCCCTTTGCGTTTAAAAAGGTAGTATCTTTAAACGCAGAGCAATCGCAAAGGTTGGCGCAAAGGAACGCAAAGGTTTAATCGACAGAAAACAGTGGTTAGAAACCGCATCTACACTCTTGAAGGGCTAGTTCTATCGATTTAACAATTGTAGAGCGAATGCAAATCAAGATGGTAGATTTTCGTACAACTTGGGTAACCTAACAGCAGGCATCGCCTAAGTGCATTAGAGTTTTTATTCTTCTTTATTAAGTGCTTTTTAAATTTTGCCTAGATACAGAGTGCCTTGTCGCAGACATCGCACTCATTCAATTAACATCAGGAGCTAGCAGAGCATAAATGAGTCTACTGTTAAAATGTCTTTTAGCGGTCAATAACAAGCATTTCAACCGTTATAAAAAACTACTAACTGGCCTTGTTCTCTTACTGTGCTACCTGAATTTTGGCATACAATCTGCTCAAGCTGAAGGTAGCCGCACCCTCTATCCCAGTACCGCTCCAGTCGGCAGTAGTAGAGCTAACCTAGAGTGGCGTACTGATACTTATGGCGGTTTGGTGCTGCGACGAACTTTACTAAAAGTCTATGCCAACAAAGATGAGTATATTCTTTTGGGTTCCAGCGCAGTTGGGGTAAATAGTGGTAATGTGCGCGTTTACAACCCCGGTCGTGTCAGTGGAAGTATTGGCAGTGAAACTGTTCCCGGCACAGCAGATTTTGTGTGTACTTCTCAAGCTGGGCGGGGCTTTATCTCAACTCGCCAACAGGAGTTAAATGGCCCACGTGCTATTTCTGGCGGAGGTAATCCCAACGGCTATATTCCCTGCTACTACCAGGCTCCATCCAGTGGAGTTTATGATATCGTTTTCTACGGGCCTGATGGAGATAACTCTTCTACTAATGCCACTCCTACTGGTGAAATTGATTTGAGTAGTATCAACAACTTTAACGATCAACAGAAAACTAGTGTAGCAGCTTGGGATGTAACAGTACGCAGTAGCGATCAAACTTCAACAACTGACTTGAATGGGCGTTTATTCAGCTATTATCTCGCTCTTTTTACTGGTAGTAACGGTCGATATCTCAACTTCCCAGTCTATCCAGTAACCACAGATGGCTTCCGATATAAAGTAGAACTCAGGGGTACAGATCCTAACGGATTTGTTCTCTATGGTAATCAAACTGGCTTCTTTGACAGCGACGGGATATCGCCTTTGTACCACGACATACTGGGGGCGGATAGTCAGCTAGCAAATCCCCAAGGTGGTGTTAGCTTGGCTCGTCCGCAATACGCTACCTTTTTTAACTCCATCGACACCAACGTGCTTCCATACGTTGAGCGTTACAAACGCGATGGCACTTTAGAGGGAACTGGTATTCCCCTTAGCCCAATTATTCCTGTTGTTAGTAATTTACAATTCAACGGCACAGCTGGAGGAAATAACAGTTCTTACAGCACAGGCGGTACTTTGAGCTTTGACAGCAATCTTGCAGGCACTTACGAACTCATTATCAGCCGAGACGGCAGCAATTTTGATCCCACTAACTCGCAAAACCGACTTTTGCGAGGAATTATGCCTACCACGGGACAGCAAGCAATTAATTGGGATGGTAAAGATAACAGTGACAATTATTTTCCGGTTGGCAATAATTACAAAGTTCGTGTCAGAACTTATGGAGGTGAATATCACTTTCCCTTGCTAGACGCGGAAAACAATTTTACTGGTGGTCCTACCATTACAATGCTGAATGCCGGTAATCCCATAGGCAACACCAGAGGATTTTATGACGATCGCGGTTATAAAACAATCGGTGGTACTCAAATTGGTACAACTGGTCAAGTACTCTGTGGGATTAATCCACCAAATCCAGCCTTGAGCGACCCAATTAACGGTTTCGACACCGCCAGCGATAACCGGAAATTTGGTCAGTCTGGTAACGCTGGTAACGCTGGGACATCATGCAACGGCTCTTTTGGAGATACTAAAGGGTTGGATTTATGGACTTATTATCCTGGTGTAAGCGAACCAGCTACATTCAACATTATTAATGCTGTGAATGCAAAGCTGTTGTTATTGAAACGCATCACCCGCATCAATAATCAAGATTTAACCGACATTGTAGATGGTCGCAGCGACGTGCCGAATGATGCTGCCAACTATGTACCAGAACCCTATGCTTCTGAGGATAACGATGACAAATGGCCTGCTGGGTATCTGCGGGGATTAATTAATGCTGGAACTGTGAAGCCAGGAGATGAGTTGGAATACACTATCTACTTTCTTTCCAAGGGGCCGAATGATGCTACTAACGTTAAATTCTGCGACTTAGTTCCTAGCAATGCTACTTTTATTCCCACTGCATTTAATGGTAATACTCCTGGTGATGGCGGTTTATCAGGAGCAGATCGAGGTATTGCCCTTGCAGTTAATTCTAGTAATCCTACAGTTTACTTTAGCAATGTAGAGGATGGCGATCGCGGACGTTTTTACGCTGCTAACGAGTCAGCACCATCATCCTGCGGTACTAATAGCAATGGCGCTGTAGTAGTTAATATTACCCGCAGCCCAGATTTACCCAATTTAGCCAAAGACGTTTACGGTTTTATCCGCTTCCGCGCCAAGGTGAAATAAGAAAAAGTCACAAGTGAGGAGTTGGGAGTTTTCAATCTTTAACTCCTAACTTGTACAGACGCCTAGACGCTCAAAGAGCAGCTTTTCCTAAGAGTATAATCGCGTCTCTACTCCAAACTCCAATTGTTCTGCTAGCCGCCGCTAACTGGCGGAATTAATACAACTTCATCGCCATCTTGTAAGAGGGTATCAGGTTCGACAAATATCAGATTAATCCCAAAGCGGGTAACGTTACGCCATTGGGAGAGTTCGGGGTGTTCAGCTATGAGGCGATCGCATATTGCTTTCACCGGGGTACCATTGGGAAATTCCAGTATCAGTTCTGAAACCTTAAAAGCTTCTTGATAAGCAGCGAACAATTTGACGGTAACGGTGATTGCAGATTTAGACATACAACATACTTTGGCAGGGCCAGCAAGTATTTTAACGCTTGACAAGTACCCTTAATTTTTGAAATTTATTATACATTACTAAGCAGGTGGGCACAAATCAACATCGAATAATATTGCCACACTTAAGTAATACCCTTAGCTTTATAGGACTGTAATTTAATTTTTGAAAAATTCGCATTCAACTTGAAAAACCTCCAGCCTCTACTCCCTGCTTCTGGCGCTTGCGTTGCGCTTCTGGTGTCAGAGGGTTCTCTACGAGAGCCAACGCCAACGCCAACGCACACCACGTAGATAATTTCAAAAATCAAATATAGCAATCCTATATGAGTTATTGTCTCAATCCTAATTGTCCAAATCCTGCTGATTTAATGAATGCCAACGGTAACATTTTCTGTCGTAACTGTGGGGCAAGCTTGTTACTAGAAAACAAATACCGAGTAATTAACTTATTAGGTAGTGGAGGTTTTTCTCGGACTTTTGAAGTAGAAGATAATGGAACAAAAAAAGTACTCAAGGTTTTGAATTTATCTTTATTTAATGATTCAGATAAAAAATCTAAGATAGTTAATTTATTTCAGCGAGAAGCTGAAGTATTAATTCGTTTAAATCATTCAGGAATTCCTCAAGTTGAGCCAGATGGATATTTTGAATTGAACTTTCCAAATTGTCCAGAGCCACTATACTGCTTGGTAATGGAAAAAATTGAGGGTTTAAATTTACAACAATGGTTGAAAAATCGCGATCGTAAACCCATCACACTAGAACTAGCGATCGCTTATTTAAAACAAATACTAGAAATTTTACAGCAAGTTCACGCCCAAGGCTATTTTCATCGGGATATTAAACCAGCCAACATCATGGTTAAACCAGATGGAAAAATTGTTTTAATTGACTTTGGAGCAGTACGTGATTTAGCACAAACTTATGTGCAAGAAGAAAATGAAAATACCATCGTTGGTACACTGGGTTACTCATCGCCAGAACAAATGAAAGGCACAGTAGTGAAGCAATCAGATTTTTTTGCTTTGGGAAGAACTTTTGTGCATTTACTCACTGGAAAGCCACCATTGAATCTGGAAGAAGACCACCAAACAGGTAAGTTAATTTGGCGCGACCAAGTTATATTTAACTCAAATTATTGGAGAAACTGGTTAGAGAAATTGAGGTGGCGATCGCTTTTCGATTTGCTCGATGAAATGATGGAGCCATACTGGAAAAATCGTCCAGAAAATACTCAAGTAATTTTACGACGCCTGAATCATCCAATTACTTTACCACGTATTCCTCCTTGGATAGCTGGTACGGCTATTTTATTTGGAATTGGATTACCTACTAGTTATTGGTATTTCAACGGAGTAAACGGATGTTCAAAAATTTGGCTTAGGAATTTTACCCAAGACGATCGTATCAGTTGCGGCGAACAAATTCTGTTACCAAATATTAATATGAAAGTAACAGAAAAAGAACAAGGAGTAAAGGCGATCGCGGCAGGAAATTATCAAGATGCCATTACTTGGTTAGAGAAGGCGTGGCAAAAAGATCGTGACCCCGAAACTTTGATTTATCTTAATAACAGCCGCTTAGAAGTTGAGAAAATTAATGCCTATACTATCGCTGTTGTCGCTCCTCTAGGCAATAATAATGACAACATCAACTCCAGCAAAGAAATATTGCGTGGTGTTGCACAGGCACAAAATGAATTTAATCAAAAATATAAAACTCAAAAAATAGGCCTAAAAGTTTTGATTGCTAGTGATAACAATCAAGAACAAGATGCCCAAAAAATAGCAAAAATTTTAGTAAATCAACGGGATGTTATAGCTGTTATTGGTCATTTTAGAAGTGACACAACTTTAGTAGCGGTTAAAGTGTATCAAGAACACAATCTATTATTAGTTTCTGCTACAGCAACATCAGAATCTTTATCTACGTCCTGTAAATCAAATCATCCTAATTGCTTTTTTCGCGTTGTTCCTAGCAATCGTGTCATCGCTCAAACTTTAGCCGACTACTTAAAGAAAGAAAATAAACTTAAGGCGGCGATATTTTTTAACCCTAATAATAACTATAGTAAATCTCTGCAAGGGCAAATTAAAGGTAGACTTTCTGAATTAGGTGGAAAAGTAGTAGTAGAGTTACCTTTATATGACAATATAGAATCTACTATCAATCAGGTGAAACAACAAAAAGCAAATGTAATTGTTTTATTACCAACTACTGATGGACTAACCTCTGATTCCGCAGTTCAGGTAATTGAATATGCGAAACAAAACAAATATTTAGTAGTTGGTGGTGATAGTCTAGACAATAATAAACTTCTCAAAGCATTAGTAGGTAACCAAGCCGGTGCAGTGGTAGCTATACCTTGGCATTCCAGAAGTAATTTGAATCGAGATTTTCCTCAAAAAATGGAGAAAACCTGGGAAAAAACAGGTACTTGGTACAGTGCATTATCTTACGATGCAACTCGTGTATTGCTAGCAGGCCTAGAAAAAACACCATCATCCAGTCGTGAAAACTTGCAACAAGCGATCGCTCAAACTAATTTTAAAGCAAGTGGCGCCACAGGCTTAATTTCTTTTAAACCAAATGGCGATCGGCAACAGGATAATATTCATTTGGTGAAAATCGTACAAAATCCCAATACAGGACATATTGAATTTATACCTTTAGATTTATCAAACCAATTTCCAGGTGATTAAATTATAGGTTATTTACAAGCAAAAACTCATAATATAGGAAATATTAAAAACACAAAAAATCTATTACACACTTTTATATGATTGCTCAATTCCGGAATTTAAAGAATATATCTTAATCTAGCAAGATTACCACGACGTTATGCAATATGTGAAAACTGACATAAGTCAATGGTTAGTTACTGAAATTGAAGGTGAATCTGCAACTTTATTATTGCAAACTCTTGATTTTTAAATTCAACTTAGCGACCTTGATGAGCAAGTAAATTCTGCTGACACCGCTCAATAAAATTAATATTTTTTACTTGAGATTCCCGATTTTTCTAAAAAATCGGGAATTTTATTTTTCGGAACGCTTTAACTCGAAGGATTCCAGAGTTAGAAATCAAAATGCAGCTTTTGGTTGAAAATCGAGCTTGCTATAATTTATTGATTTTCTTAGTGGTTTTGAGGTTTGGTTATCAAAGAACTCTGGCCGATCAATTCTGAATTGAGAATTCCGTCATTCATCTATGCGTAAAAGCTTGCGATAAAATCCCTGTGAAAAATCGGTAGCACGATAACGTTTATAGTTTTCCATAAGTTCAATTAAATAATTAATAAACTCAAAACTCGCCATCATCAGTTCGTAACTCAGTTCAGCATTGCCATCAAACTGTACTCGACAACGCGTTAAATCTGAAGGTAGGGTAGCAACATTCCAAGAAGCAACAAAAGGGACATGTTCGCTAGCTTCTATTTTTCGATGTCCCTCCAAAACCCCTTTTTGATAAAGACTAATGGCAAAAGGTAAAAGATTCCTTTTAGCACCCTGAACGTAAGGTAAGTAAACACTGGCTTGTTGTTGAGTAGCTGGTTGGAGTTGCTCAATAGACATTATTCAATACTCCTCAAGTTAGTTGGCAACTGGCGATAGGCTCTTAGTAGTATTCCCAAAAAATGTCTCTAAGGCACATAGTAGGGAATAGGGCATGGGTCATAGAAGATGGGGGAGTGTGGGGAGTGTGGGGAGAGAGGGGAGTGTGGGGAGATGGGGAAAAAGAGAATTTATGCTTCCCTTTCCTCCCACACCTCCCACACCTCCCCATGCCCAATGCCCCATACCCAATAAATGAAGTTACTGCTAAGAAATATTAAAATTTCGGTTACAATAAGGCTGCATTAACTTTTATCGAAGTTGGGGGCAATACACTAAAAAATCCCTGCTATAAAGTGGTGGATGCGGTTATTGCTGTTTGTTCCCAGAATAAAGTGCTGCTGCCTTGCGATCGCTTCGCCTAAACTAGAGTTTCCATTGGTGAAGCTCCATACTCTACAAGCTTCCTGGCTAAGAGCCTATTAAAGGAATCAAGCTTGCGTCTAAGAGTGGCAAATGTGGTTAATGTTAAGGGAATTAAACACAGTGGCAGTGACAAAAATGGTAGTCCCAGAAGCTCTAGGCTAAGGGATAGTGGGTGTTACAGTTTACCCATTCCGAGTTAATATCGGGAAAAGTAGTTAGGGATATTTGTCCGTAAAATTACTAACTGTAGACAAATAGTGGTTTTTGAATCAAGCAACGCAACCTATGCCAGCGAATTCCTGGCCCGAAAAAGATTCTTATCAAGAGCTTGATCCACTCAACTCCTTGTTGTCTGACCTCTCAGTAGATGAGGAGTCTGTGTTAGAGACAGAATCTGTGTCTCTACCATCCCGGTTTCAAGGCCGTAGACGTAAAGCAGCTCTGGTCTTGACTATCGTCTGGAGTGGCACGATCGCTCTGCATTTAGTTTCTTGGGCATCCATATTCATATTAGGATTGACCACCGTTTTAGGTCTTCATGCTTTGGTGGTAGTGTTTACTAAACCTCGTCGCTCACCAAAAGAAATGCAGGGAGATTATCCCTATGTATCTGTGTTAGTGGCTGCGAAAAATGAGGAAGCGGTAATTGGTAAATTAGCCCAAAATCTTTGTAATCTGGACTATCCAGATGGCAAATACGAAGTATGGATAATTGACGATCGCAGCACTGATAATACGCCCCATTTATTAGCAGAATTACAGCACAAATATGACAAACTCAAAGTACTTACCCGCTCAGCAGACGCTGGTGGCGGTAAGTCAGGGGCGTTGAATCAAGTACTACCGCTCTCCAAGGGCGAAATCATTGCAGTATTTGATGCTGATGCCCAAGTAACACCAGATTTATTATCACAGGTAATACCTTTATTCCAAAGGGAAAATGTCGGGGCGGTGCAAGTGCGAAAAGCGATCGCCAACGCCAAAGAAAATTTTTGGACTAAGGGTCAAATGGCAGAAATGGCACTTGATACCTGGTTTCAGCAACAACGGACAGCCCTTGGTGGAATTGGCGAACTGCGCGGCAATGGTCAATTTGTCAGGCGTTCAGCTTTACAAAGCTGTGGTGGCTGGAATGAAGAAACCATTACCGATGACTTGGATTTAACAATCCGCTTGCATTTGGAAAAATGGGATATTGAGTGTGTTTTTCATCCAGCAGTGCAAGAAGAAGGAGTGACAAAAGCAGTTGCACTCTGGCATCAGCGTAACCGTTGGGCAGAAGGCGGATATCAGCGCTACTTGGATTATTGGGATTTAATTCTCAAAAATCGCATGGGAACCCGCAAAAGCTGGGATTTGCTGATGTTTATGCTGATTATGTACATTTTGCCCACAGCAGCAGTACCAGATTTATTAATGGCGATCGCTCGTCATCGTCCACCAATATTAAGCCCCATCACAACCTTATCCGTCAGCATGTCGATGGTAGGCATGTTTACAGGCTTGAGACGGATACGTCAAGATCGAGAATTTTCATTTTCTACGTATTTTACCTTACTACTACAGACTATACGCGGCAGTTTATACATGTTGCATTGGCTAGTAGTTATGAGCAGTACAACCGCCCGTATGTCCATCAGACCAAAGCGCCTGAAATGGGTGAAAACCTTGCATACTGGGGTTGGGGAATAGGGCATGGGGCATGGGAGATGGGGGAGTGTGGGGAGTGTGGGGAGAGAGGGGAGTGTGGGGAGATGGGGAAAAAGAGAATTTATGCTTCCCTTTCCTCCCACACCTCCCACACCTCCCACACCTCCCACACCTCCCACACCTCCCACACCTCCCACACTTCCTGCTTGCCCAATGCCCAATGCCCAATTTATTCATCATCAACTTCTGATTCTTCTACCCATTCAGGTGTAGGCATAGAATCAGAAAATTCTGTTGAATCATCTGTGAAGCGGATAATTTGACCGTTGAAAAATTCTGCTAAACGTTGAGCTGCGATCGCCACTTCATCCGGTTCCCAATTAGGTGGGGGTGTTTGGGTTAGTGGAGGAGGCACAGGTTTTACACCATTTCCATTCACGCCATTGCCATTTCTGGATGCTGACTCGGTTTTTACTGATGGTGTTGGTGCTGGTTGTGGAGTAGCTGGCTGTGGTACTGGTGCTGAAGGCGGAATTTGCCCATTGGAAATGGGAGTAGGTGGTTGCTGAGGGCGAGTAGAATCTTGCCGTACTGGAGCTTTTTTAGCTGGGGTAGAGTTTAATGAAGTTCCTTTTTCTAGATTTACCTTAACTTCACGTTGAAAAGTCTGCTGGAAAGCCTTGACAATTATAGGTAGATCGGATTTAACTTTTTCATACCATGCCTGTTTGATGGCAATATGAGCCACTGCACCATCGAACTCTATAAGTTGGCACATTTGACGTAGCAGTTCTCGCCTTGAGATTGGTTGGAAGTTAGCGAGTACCTGCTGCCAAACTTGAGTTAAGTCGTATTGCGGCGTTTCAACAACTTCTGAGGAGGTAGCTGGTTCACTTTTCTCAGAGGGTAAGGGTTCTGGGGTTAGTGATGAAACCGAGTTATTAGCAGAATTGTGATTTGTTTGCCTATCATCTGGGCTAAGTGATTTCACCGAGTGATTTGGGGCAGCTTGTTGATTATGCTTCTCTGAATTGTGATTTGTTTGCCGTTCATCTGGCGTAGATGATTTCACAGCGCCATTTGGGGCAGCTTGTTGATTATGCTTCTCTGAATTGTGGTTTGTTTGCCGTTCATCTGGCGTAGATGATGTCACAGCGTGATTTGGGGCAGCTGGTTGATGATGGTTTCCAGAATTACGATCTGTTTGCCCATTAGTTAAAGGTATGGAAGAGGCTGAATGATTTTGGGCAACTGCTGGAGGATGCTTTGGAGATACAGCAGGTGTATTAACTTGCAATGGTAAACTTGGGGCTTGTGGCTGAATATTCGTTGCACTGGGTAACAGTCCTAATATTGTTACCTCCAACCACAAACGCGGCTGGGTGCTGTTTTTGATTTGCACTTCAGCTGTTCGTAGGTGTTCTTGTCCTGCCAAAATCGTGCTCATGTGCCAGTTTTGGGCAAACTCCACCAGTGCATTCCAAGTTTGCTGAGTACAAGCAACTAAATCGTGGCGATTGGGTGCTGTTTTGGCAATCAGTAAATCGCGGTAAAAAGCGGCGAGATTTTGCAGAATAGTCAGCGGTTCTCGACCGCGATCTAAAATGTGGAGGGTATAGTCGAGAACTGCTTCTGGTTTGTCTTGAGCGATCGCATTTAACAGCTTTAATAAGTCTTGTTCGCTTACCGTCCCTACCAAATCCCAAACTTTATCAGGCGTCACTTCACCTGGTAATAAAGCCAATTGGTCTAGCAAACTTTCGGCATCCCGTAAACCCCCCTGAGAAAGTTGGGCTACCAAAGTTACAGCATCGGGTGAAATATTAATGTTTTCTTTAGAGGCGATCGCAATTAAATGCTTAACCATCGCCTCTAGCTGAATACGTCTAAAATCAAACCGCTGACAACGTGAAATAATTGTCGGTAACACCCGTTGTGGGTCTGTTGTTGCCAATACAAAAACTACGTGCTTTGGCGGTTCTTCTAGTGTTTTTAATAACGCGTTGAATGCCTGATTACTGAGCATGTGGCATTCATCAATTACATAAACCTTATAGCGACACTGCACAGGAGCAAACTGAGCTTTTTCAATCAACTCCCGGATATTATCGACACCAGTGTTGCTAGCCGCATCGATTTCAATTACGTCTAAGGAATAGCCTTTAGTAATTCCCTGACAAACATCACAAACACCGCAGGGGTCGGCGGTGGGCTTGTCACTTTTGAGACAATTTAGAGACTTAGCCAGAATTCGAGCACTAGAAGTTTTCCCCGTACCTCTAGGCCCGGTGAATAAATAGGCGGGGGCGATTTTGGATGTGCCGATCGCATTGGTGAGGGTGGTGGCGATCGCCTCTTGACCTACCAGTTGAGCAAAACTCTTGGGGCGATACTTATGGTGCAGGGGTTCGTAAGACATGGAAATATGGACTTCAATGCCTTTTAACGTTGATTAATAGCACCGAGTCGAATTTGGGATTCAATTATTTTAATCTCTTGCACCTGCTTTATTTGTCGATGTTGCCATACCAATTGCACTATATTTAATCTGTAAATTTTGGCACTAAGAGAAGCAAGCCAAGAGAACATATTTTTATGATTTCACCATCGATGCATCCGAATTATAGCATACCATTTAGTACATTTGTTCTAAAAATTGGGCATTGGGCATGGGGAAAGGGGTAAGGGGAAAAGGGGAAAGATTAAATTTATTCCTTTTCCCTTTAACCTTTAACCTTTTCCCCTGCTCCCCCTGCCCCCTACCCCCTTGCCCGAATCCCGAATTTTCTTGACGGAAGTAACGCCATAGCGCAATGCGATCGCTACAATCTTAAAGATAAACAACACTCAATGGTGCAGCAGATGTTCAAGCGGCTAGTTCAATGGCTCAAAAAGCTTTTTGGGAGCTTATTTGGTAGAAAACAGACTGCCTCAAAAGTTAGGGGGAATGTGCAAAAACAACCAGCACCACCTCTAACTGATACGGATCTGGAATTTCTCTTCAACGAACTGTTGCAAGGAGTAAATCAAGCACGAGGTGAAGCTTGGGCACGTAAGTGGCTGCAAAATATTGAACATCGGATCGCAACTGAACGCTGGGTCGAGTGGTTGAGACGCTTTGGTGACAGGTTGCTAGCATCACCCACGCCTAACAATGAAATGGCTGCACGGTTGGTGCAATTCGGTGAGTTGGGCATCGGAGAAATCACAGATGTTGCCTATAATATCGGGATGCAGTTGTTAAAACGCAATCAAGGCGAACCAGTTTGGGAATATGCAGGGCCAGATACTGTGAGTACTAATTTGCCATCTCAACCAGCCGCCCCAGCATCCCAGGAAACATATGAAGAAGAAAATTTACCAGAGGGAGAATATCAAACTGTTACCCTAGAAGAATTATTTGTGATGTTGCAGCACGATGAAAATTTACGCCATCAAATTGCCCAGCAGCTGGCTGTTGAAACTGACGATCCACAAGTACTGGTGCAGGCATTAATTAGTCAATTGTATTCCGGCGACCAATCGACTCCAGAGCAAACAGAAAATTAATTACCAAGCCCTTTAAGCAGACAATAGGCAACAGGCAACAGGCAATAGTATAGTAATGAATCCTGTCCTTTCTTGGGTTAGAGAGCGACTAAATTTTTGGATTTTTCCGCCTACAAGTGACAGGGTGTCTAGCTTGCTCCTGTGCAGGAGTAGCGAAATAATCTAAGATCTAAAATTGCCACGGTCAACAAAACCCTGTGCATTGCCTAGATTCTTGCGACTGTATTCTTCAAGAAAACTGATACGGTGGTATCAGGGCTGCAAAAGTCTAGAGTTGAGTTTTGGAATTGTAGCGTTATAATACTGCATTCTTGACCTTTTGTGTATTTTTTGCTAGCCTGCCACAGAAACACTGTACGGATATAATGGGTTTTCACGTAATTCATGACTTTTTTAACACAACGATGGCTACAATCTAGAAAAACAAAATCCAAGAGTGTGGCAGATGCTCAGGCGGATATCTCAGTCGCTTAAAAGGTTTTTAAAACGCCTCATTGCAACTAAGCAGACTCGTTCTTTTAAGGGTGCAAGAGGACATAATCTGGTAGAGATTCTACCAGAACTAACCGATGCTGATTTGGAACAATTGTTTATCCAATTGCTAGAAGGCGTGTATCAAGGACGAGGACGCCAATGGGCATTGAGGTATCTGCAACGAATCGAAAATCGCATTCCGGCTGAACGCTGGGTAGATTGGTTGGTGACGTTTGGCGAAAACTTACTAGCTTCACCCACACCGAATCCGCAGTTAGCAATACAGATGGTGCAGCTGCGAGAACTTGGTATCGGCAGAATTGGAGATGTTGCCTATGAGATTGGCATACGGCTGATGCAAAACTTACCCACAGAAATAGAAACAGAAATAGAGGATGAGGACAATCAGGCAGAAAATCTAGTCGAATTGACTCCAGGCCAAGAACTGCTCCGCGACTTAGGGGAACAGTTATGGGAGTACGATGAGCCAGATGTCACAGAAAATACTCCAGACCAAGAACTGCTCCGCGACTTAGGGGAACAGTTATGGGAGTATGATGAGCCAGATGTCATAGAAACTGCAAATGATGAAGAAATTATCGTAACTTCGCCAGGACAAGACTTAATCCGTAATTTAGGCGAAGAGTTATGGGACTATGATGACCCGGATACCCAAACAGTAACGCCAGTATCGGAAAATGCCTTTGTTGAGGAAGTATCGAGGGAGGATTTAGAAGAAGTGATATTGGAGTATCAGGCAGAAGATACCCAAAGCACAATATCTGAAAATTTCCCTCTCCCCCCAGCAAAAGATTCGATCGCTACATTAACTCAGCTGAGGTGGGACGATGAAGAGGAAGATACTCAAACTAGAACAGCAGCAAATCTGCTTCCTGCGAGGCAAAAAACTGAATTGGCAACAACTGACTCAGAACAAAACTGGGATAGCACTTTAGCGAATCTAGAGCCAAATGTGGCTAATACTTTAGATGAGTTGTGGGTGAGGTTGGATCAAAGCAGCAATTTAGTGCAGCAACTTGCTTCTAATTTGGCAGTTCAAAGCAGCAATTCTCCAAGTATTATTGAGCGCTATGGCAACGATCCTGTTAACCAAGCTCAAGCTTGGTTTTATCAAGGTCTAAGTCAAGCAAAAACAGGAGATTTGTTAGGCGCGATCGCATCTTATGACCAAGCCATTGAACTACAACCGGAATTTTGGGAATATTGGTTTAATCGCGGCTTGACGCTGTTTCATTTAGAACGTTTTGAAGAAGCGATCGCCGCTTATGAAACAGCTATCCAACTCAAACCCGACTTCTACAAAGCTTGGTATTACCGGGGTGGAACTCTAGGAGAACTAGGATACTTTGAAGAAGCGATCGCTTCCTTTGATAAAGCTTTAGAAATCAAGCCAGACTACCAAGAAGCTTGGTCTAGTAAAGGTTTAGCACTGCTGAAGTTAGGCTGGCTACGGGAAGCAATTTCTAGCTATGACCAAGCCCTCGATTTACACCCACAAGACCAAGAAAATTGGTATCACCGAGGCATAGCACTAGCTGTAGGCGAACAATTTGCAGAAGCGATTACATCTTACGACAGGGCGCTAGAAATTGACCCAGACTACCACGAAGTGTGGATAGACCGGGGTGTAGTGTTGTTTAACTTAGGACGATGGTCAGATGCTATCGCTTCTTGGGACAAAGCACTTTCAGTTCAAGCCGACTTTTATTTGGCTTGGTACAACCGGGGTGTAGCTTTAGATAACTTAGGACGCCGCCAAGAAGCCATCACTTCCTATCGGCAAGCGATCGCCATTAAACCCGACTTCCATTTAGCCTGGTATAATCAAGCAGTGGCATTGTTTTATTTAGAACAATTTACTGAAGCGATCGTTTGTTATGACAACGCTTTGCAAATTAAACAAGATTACTGGGAAGCTTGGATTGGTAGGGGAACCGCCGTTGGTAATTTAGTGGATGCGGATTTGTTGCGGAATTTATCGAGTAGTATCACCGCAACAAATCCCGCCTTACAACAGGTAGGCTACGAAGGTAAATTAGCCACCTACGAAGAAGGGTTAAAGCATCTGCGTACAGATACTCACCCAGAAGGTTGGGGTAGATTGCATGTAGCGATCGGTAATACTTATTACGACCAAGGTAAAAAACAGCCTAATCCCCGTGATTATTGGCGCAAAGCAGCATCCGAGTATCATCAAGCGCTGTTAACTCTCACCTTAGAATATTTTCCCCTGTTGCATTTAGAAGTTTTGCAATCCCTAAGCAAAGTGCTAATGGGTTTGGGACAAACAACACAACTTCAAGAATTACTGCAACGAGGTAGAGATTTATTGCAACAATTACTGAATGAAGAAACTCGTTCAGAAGAAAGTAAAAAACAGTTAGCTTTGAAATTTGTCGGCTTCGATCAATTGGCAGTTGATTTAGCTGTAGATTACGGTGATGTCGTAGAAGCCTGGGAAATTGCCGAACAGGGCAAAAATACTTGTTTAAATTGGCTGCTTTTTGGCTGGGATGATAATATTTATTCGCCCCATTATGGTGCAATTCAAGAACTATTCAATCCCACAACAGCAATTATTTACTGGCATATTAGTCCAGTCGCCCTACAAACTTTCATTCTCAAAGACCAAGCGCCATCACCGATTCTACTGTTTACACCCATTCAAGATGTTGGGGCGATCGCTTTAGGAGAAGAGACCATTCGTCTCAATGAATTGCCCCTACCCGAAGCAGTGCGGCGCTTGATTGAATTTGAAAATTGGCTAGAAGATTGGCATCAACAATACCAAGAATATCGCACCACAGCCCAAGATAAAGAAAGTAAAACTCAGCATCCTTGGCGAGTGGATATGGAAGAAAAGCTGTTACAGCTTTATGAAATTCTGAATATTTCCACAATTGCTCAAGAACTTGAAGGCATCACCCAACTGATTTTAATTCCTCACCGCGATTTGTACAGATTGCCGATTCATACCCTTTTTCATATTTCTTCTCCATCTGAGGAAAATTTACCAAATATCGAGTCAAATTTCACCGTTACTTATTTGCCTAGTGCCCAGATAGGTTTATCAATAAAAAATCAAGAAATGTTGCCGTGGCAAAATCAGTTGTTACTCAGTATTGAGTATCCTGAAAGCGCAGGTTATCCTGCACTAAAATTTGCCAAGCTTGAATCGGAAATTGTCAGCGAAATATTTGTTAATAACCAGCGAATTCAGGGCGCACAAGCTACGAAAGATATTGTCCAAAATGCATTATTTGATAACTACAATATTTTTCACTTTACTGGTTATGCCACGAATAATTTAGGTGAACCGAAAAAATCAGAATTGGCATTAGCAGGTGAAGATAAACTCACTTTAGAAGAAATTTGTCAACAAAATCTAGCAAGTTATAACCTTGTTACCCTCTCTGCCTGTGAAAATGCCACTACCAGCACCTACATTACCAGCAGCGAATATGTAAGTTTAGTTAATGGTTTTTTGAATCAGGGCGTTCCTCATGTAGTAAGTACTCTCTGGACTGTAGAATCTTCCGCTAGCGCCTTGGTAATCATAGAATTTTACCGAAGATTACAGCCTGATAAATCAGCAATTAAAGCCTTAGCTGAAGCAACACTATGGCTCAAAGAACTAACTGCTGGAGAACTGACAAAATGGTATGAAGATATACTCAACAATCTACATCCTGAGGAAGTACGAATTAGAGCTTATTTAGCAACACAATTATATAGAAATAGCAAAATGACATCAGATAAAAAACTTTATAATCATCCTTACTATTGGGCAGCATTTACGATTACAGGGAAGCCAAATTAGAAGGGACTGGGCATTGGGCATTGGGCATGGGGCATGGGGCATGGGGAAGAAATCTTTCCCCCCAGACTCCCCACACTCCCCATTCCCAATCACCAGTCCCCAGTTCCTAAATTGAATGCGCTCCTGGTTGTCCGTTTTGGACTACAAAAGAAGCTAGGGTTTTGACAGAGGCATTCAAATCAACGATGCTAGATACAACTCGGTAGTCACTTTGCCAAGTTTGTGGGGTAAGCTGACAGCGAACATATCCCCGGAAAGCACCATCAAAGAACTTAGTATGAGGATTATTCGGTAGGGCAGCTTTAACTGGAGCGATAAATCCTGTGGGAAAGTCAGAGGTAATTGAGGTTCCTACAAACTCTGTACCTACCGTTGGTGAGTTTGGATTACTAAAATCAAGCTTCAGGTCATGTACCCAACTAGAATGGATATCTCCAGTAATTACCACTGGATTAGAGGGTTTGCGCTGGTTGAGAAAATTTAAAAGCCGATTACGTGCAGCTACGTAGCCGTCCCACTGATCTACATTGAACACACCAGGACCGGGATTACTATTAAAATTGTACTCAGCGAACATGGTTTGTTGAGCGATCGCATTCCAACGCGATCGCGATTTGTCTAAGCCTTTTAGTAACCACTGCTCTTGTTCTGAGCCAGTCATCGTAGCATTAGTATCAAAAGCTTGGGCACAACGTGGCTTGAGTCCATCGTCACAAGGTTGGTCAGTGCGATACTGTCTAGTGTCTAATACGTTGAACTCAACTAAATTACCGAAAGTAAACCGCCGATAAAGCAGCGCGTCTGGGCCTTTGGGCAATGAAGACTGACGCAAAGGCATGTGTTCATAATAAGCCTGGTAAGCATTGGCTCGCCGTTTCTTAAAAGCTTCTTGGGTTTGGTTGTCTTCAGCAATTAAATTAGCGTAGTTGTTATCAACTTCATGGTCGTCCCAAGTGACAATCCAAGGAAAAGCAGCATGAGCAGCTTGGAGATTCGAGTCAGTTTTATACAAGGCGTGGCGATTGCGGTAGTCGGCAAGAGTGAGGATTTCCGGGCCATTATGCTGGCGTGGGCCGCCAGGTTGTGGCCCGTATTCGTAGATGTAATCACCGAGATGAACCACAAGGTCGAGGTTTTCCTCAGCCAAATAGCGATAAGCCGTATAGTAGCCATTTTGCCAGTCTTGGCAAGAAACAAAAGCAAAGTTTAGTTTTGAGATATAGCCATAAGATGCTGGTGCTGTGCGAGTCCGCCCAATGGGGCTAACTTCTCTACCCGCTTGAAATTGATACCAGTACCAACGGTCAGGATCTAGCCCCCGGACATCAACGTGTACTGAGTGTGCTAACTCTGGTGTAGCTAGCACTGTTCCTCGACGCACCACCTTTGTCATCTTTTCATCAAGGGCAACTTGCCACCGCACTGGGACATTTACGAATGGCATCCCACCTCCATTGAGAGGATTAGGAGCGAGTCTCGTCCAAATCACAACCCCATCCGGTAAAGGATCGCCAGAAGCCACACCAAGACTGAATGGATAGCCAGAAAACCTAGAATTAGCGAGTACCGGATGCCATTGGCTAGCTACTGTTAATCCTGTTAAGAATCCTGCACCCAGCAAAAAACTCCGCCGTCTACACCGATTTGCCAGCAGAGTCTCACAATCCATAAATTCCATATTCACCTTTACCCAGATCTAGATATAGTTGACAAACTTGGTGGAGTCAGCTGCCAAAAATGCAAACAATGGCTTGATTTGACTTCTCTCCCACTTGCTGCCCAACCAAACACAAGAAACTTAGCAATCCAGGATCAAGCGGAAATTAAGATTATGTTAAGTTTAAAATTCTATTGGGGCATAGGGCATGGGGCATAGGGCATAGGGCATTGAAATTGCTGTTAGCGGTAGCGGGGCGTTTAGCCCATGCTGAGTAAAGAGTTATTCTCCTTGTCTCCCTTGTCTTCCCATGCCCCATGACCCATGCCCCATGCCCCATGCCCCATTCAATTTAAAACCTGCCATTCCCCTGAACGATGTGCTTCACGGTGGTCAAAGTTTCCAGGCTGATAAATCCGCGGCGATGACCTTTTTGGTTAGACATGCCGAGAAATACTGAATCTCCCCGTGAGGGGTTGCGAGAAAAACGCGGGGAACTATTGATGTAGGTGGAGGCGCTGTTAACTCCTAAAGCAAACTGCCGACTTTCCTGGTAGGATTCAGTAACGATGCAGTCGGCATGACCACTGCTGTATTGATTAATCCACGCGATCGCAGCTTCTAAGCTATCCACCAGTTTAAAAGCTACTGTCCTAGTTAAATAAGGGTTTCCCCATTCGTTTTCCTTCACCAATTGCAATTGGGGAAAGGCTTCTACTAGTTCTGCATCGCCTTTAATTTCAAAGCCTTTTTCCATTAAGCTGTTCCACAGAACTGCTAAGGATGATGGCAAGGCTTGACGATGAATTAGCACTTTTTCAATGGCATTGACTGGATCTGGTTCGCTCTGATGGCTATCGAGAATCATCCACCGCACCATTTCTAAGCTGGCATTTAGCGACCAGTAGAGGTAAGAATTGCCCATTGCTGATTTTAAGACTGGGCAAGTTGACTGTCTTACCACCTGCTGCACCAAGCTGGAACGTCCGTAGGGAATCACTAAATTCACGTACTCGTCTTGGGTGACTAAATCCCGAATTGAAGCGCCATGCTCTGCTGTGATAAGTTCTAGGCAGCCCAGTGGTAATCCGACTTCCGCGATCGCAGTTTGCAGGACTGAAGCAATGGCCGCGTTAGAATGGCTGGCTTCAGTACTGCCTTTGAGAATTATACTATTGCCAGTTTTGATACAAAAACCCGCTGCGATCGCCCCTAAATCAGGAAATGCCTCATAAATAAACCCAATCACTCCTAAGGGCATTAGCTGGGAGTAACTTTGGGAATCTTCCAATTGGTAATCAGCATTCCTGACGCGCCGCAGCGGATCTGATAGTTCCCCCAACCGTTGTAAAATGTCCACGGTCGTCTCTAGCCTGGTGGGAGTCAGCTTTAGCCAGTCTAATATCAACTCTGGCACTGCCATTTCCCGACTGGCTTCTAAATCCAAGGTGTTGGCTTCCAGAATGTCGTCAAATGAGCGCTCAAGTGCCCGTGCCATCGCCAATACCGCACGGCTGCGGTCTGCTCCCTTGGTAATCCCCAATTTTAAGGAAGCTTGATACGCTCGTTGAGCAATACTAATCGGTTGGGGGCGTTCGTCCAAAACTTCAACAGTCATTGAGTTAACGTCTGTAAGTAAGCCAGACCATTAGTGCTGGCAGGATAGCCAACAGCACCGCCACCATTGCCCAAGCAATAATGCTGGAACTATTTGCCAATCGCAGTGCTAATGGCAGCCATATAATCACTAGCACGAAAATAATGCCAAGTGCTATAGGCAGATAGCTTTCTCCCAAACGAGGATGGACAACATGCCAACTATTTCCCATCCAACGCCAAGCTCGCTTGTAAGGATAGGTGGTAGAAAGCTGTTCTAGGACATGACCATTATCTTCCACTACAAAGATTTGCTGACAGCGATCGCAACCAAATGCTTCTGTCAACGTAATCGGAATTAACTGACCCCGCCGACGACAGGGACAGGGGTATTCAGTATTGAAGTCTATCTTTTCTGGTTTTTGAGATTGCACAAGCGTTCTAATAACTTGAGCGTGTTTTTCATAAATGCTGGGAATACGATCCCGTGGTAAATGCCTTGAGGGCTTCTCTCTTTATACTTTATATAAGTTGGCTGGCAAAACAAATGTCGCCATAATTGCAAACAGTAGATGTACACTACTCTAAGTAGCGTAATTTCCGTAAAATAGAGGACTATCTGTTTGCGGTCTTTCCTCGTAGCTAGCAATCTTGTTTAAAAATTTCCTTCTTTCCATCTGTCGCTTTAAAGGTAATGTGGTCGCGTTTGCGGGCATTCATTTTGCTGACGCACCTGGTACGATTTTAACCCTACGTAGCTACCACTTCTAAAACAAATCCTTTGGGAAGGCTACGCTGATAAACAACACCCTAATAATAAACCCTCGTTTTCCTTGGGGTCACTATATAGTAGTATGCAGTTATCAAGTTTATATCGTAGAAGCTCTGTCTTGTGGGAGACTACAGTGTTCACCTGTAAGCTTCAGTATGGCCTTTAGCTTTTTTGTTTTCCGCTTTGACAAATTTGCTCACTATGGCTACTTTCGTCTGCCAAATAGCGGTTTGCACTACTACCAGAGTACCACGCAGATAGCCAAAAACTCAACTGTCGTCCCTGCTTCATCAATCGTAGGTCAACGTTAGCCGAAAAAGGTTTTGTTTTTGTCTGGTCATACCACAACATCCAAGTAAGGTATATTTCAAGTCTTACCCTTGGGAGTCAGACAGCAAGCCTGTTTGCACACAGGGTTGCAATAAAAAAAGCCTTAGAATCTTTGACTCTAAGACTTTTTTGGAAGCGGGTAACGCGATTCGAACGCGCGACATTCACCTTGGCAAGGTGACGCTCTACCACTGAGCTATACCCGCAATCATCGGTCATTTATTAATATGTCAGATTTCTTCTAAATTGTCAACCCCTTAATATTAATTATTGGGCATAGGGCATGGAGCATTGGTTATGGGGCAGATGGGCAAGTGTGGGTAAATGGGGAGACAAGGGGACAAGGAGACAAATTACAATAAGTCTTTCCTCCGAAGTTCTGTTCGCCCTTGGCCTTGGCGTTCGCGCAGCGTCTCCGACACGAGAAGCCATCGCCAAAAGCCGACACTGGTGAGTTCTTTCCTTGTCCCCATGCCCCATGCCCCATGCCCCATGCCCTATTACTAACTTAATTCTTCTGACTCTACTGTTAAATTGCCGACGCTGGCATTTGGAAAAGAAGGTGGCAAAGACTGGGTATTAAGAGGATATGGTTCTGCCAAGTTAGAACGCAGTTGCCGCATTAGGCTAGCCATTTCTAGGGCATTGAGGGCGTAATCCCAACCATGATTGCCTTTGATACCTGCTCGTTCTAAGGCTTGCTGCATAGTGTCTACAGTCAAAATTCCAAAAATAACTGGCACTCCAGTTTGAAAGCTAGCGGCGGCAATGCCTTTAGAAACTTCCGCAGATACGTAATCAAAATGGGGTGTTTGCCCTCGAATCACTGCCCCAAGACAAATTACAGCATCATAACGATGGGAAAGTGCTAGTTGGCGAGCTACTAAAGGCACTTCAAAACTTCCCGGTACCCAAACGTAGTCTACCTGATTCCCGTGGGGGTTGGGGTCTACGCCGTGGCGTTTCAAGCAATCTTGACATCCCTCAAGCAGCTTTCCGGTAACTAGGTCATTGAATCGACCAATCACCACTGCAAAACGCAAAGGTTCCGTTTGAGTAAAAGTTCCCTCAAAAACTGCCATGACTGCCTCTTAATCAACTATACTTCTGGCCAATATACATTTCTTATTTAAATCTAGAGGAGCAGGAAAGCGGGGTCAAAAATCAGGAAACTGCAAAAAATTTCTGCTTTTTTCCTTAATCTTTGACCTTGGCTTTTCTGCCCCTCTAATTTTTATATTAGGTGTCTGCGCCAGAGGGAAGCCGTTGCCTAGACGACAAAAAAGTTTAACAAACCAACTAAAAATACCAAAGCAATCCAGACACCAGAACCAAGCCAGAGAAGCTTTTTAGATTCAACCCAATTTTGAGGGGTGGCGTAAGCAACAGGAACGCCAACAACTAGAACAAAAGACAACAGAACTAGGCTAATTAAAGCAAATTGGAATATTATGGTCATTTTTGCTTCTCCCAATACAGCTAAATACTAAAGATAGAATATCCTAAAGGGCGACACCGACACTTTCTTCTTATTTTTAAGCTACCAGAAATTACAACACTTTAGTCATTTGTCCTTTGTCTAAGTACCGATGACTAATGACTCTTAAATATGGATTTAATTCTTTGTCACACAACAGCTGATTTTGACGCACTAGGAGCAGCGGTAGGGCTAACGCGCTTACTACCGGGAAGCAAGATTGTGCTGACTGGCGGTTCTCACCCTCCTGTACGGGATTTCTTAGCGTTGCATCGGGATGAGTATTCGTTAATTGAGCGCCGTTCGGTGAATCCAGAAAAAATTCGGTCTTTGAATGTGGTGGATACGCAACAGCGCGATCGCCTGGGTAAAGCTGGCGAATGGTTAGATTTACCTAATGTCTCAGAGATTATACTGTATGACCATCACTTAGGCCAACAATCCGATATTCCCGCGACGCGATCGCATATTTCTTCAGTAGGAGCTACGACAACTTTAATTGTCGAGCAATTGCAACAACAGCAAATATCCCTGACTCCTGCCGAAGCCACAGTGATGGCTTTGGGTATCCATGTTGACACCGGTTCGTTGACCTTTGACCAGTCTACACCACGAGATGCTTTAGCTTTGGCTTGGTTGATGCAACAAGGTGCTAGTTTATCAGTAATTTCCACATACCGCGATCCGGGATTGTCTTTGCAATTACAGCAGCTATTAACTAAATCGCTGGAAAATTTAGAATATATCTGTCTGCGCGGATATACAGTTGGCTGGGTAACTTTAAAGACAGATAATTTTGTGCCTGGTTTATCGAGTCTGGCTTCAGAACTTCTAGAATTAACTGAAATTGATGCCATCCTGTTGGCTAATGAATATCCTTTGGGTGATGGTGATTCCAGGTTAACAGTAATTGGGCGATCGCAAATTCCCAAAACAAATCTCAATTTATTATTCCAACTCTACGGTGGTGGGGGTCACTCCCAAGCTGCATCGCTGAACTTAAGAGGAGTAGATTCACAAGCAACATTACAACAGATCCTTAACACGTTAAAAGCCCAAATTCCGCATCCGCCGACTGCTAGGGATTTGATGTCTTCTCCTGTTCGGACTATTTTACCTGAAACCACAATTGCCGAAGCCCAGCGCATTTTATTGCGCTATGGACACTCTGGTTTATCTGTAGTCGATACCCAAAGGCAATTGGTGGGTATTATTTCGCGGCGGGATCTCGATATTGCCCTGCATCACGGATTTAGTCATGCCCCAGTTAAAGGTTACATGACCACGAATCTGAAAACGATTACACCAGATACGACACTGCCACAAATTGAAGCGCTGATGGTAACTTATGATATCGGACGCTTACCAGTATTAGAAAACGGGCAATTAGTTGGTATTGTTACCCGTACTGATGTATTGCGCGAATTACATGAAGAGGACATGGGGACGCAGGAACACGGGGACGTAGGTACTGGTTTACCGTTTACATCAGAGCGTCTTAACCTCTCCGTGTCATCTTCGCTGGCTCCTCAACTGTGGCAATTGCTGACTACAGCATCCCAAGAGGCAGAAAAACGGGGCTGGCATCTTTATCTTGTCGGGGGTGCGGTGCGGGACTTGCTGTTAGCCGATGCAGCAGGCAACTTGATGATTAAAGATATTGACCTTGTAGTTGATGGCTTTCATAAATCAGCAGATGTTGGCGCTGGTGTGGAATTAGCAAAAGCACTCCAACAACTTTACCCAACGGCTCGTTTAGAAATCCACGGGGCTTTTCAAACTGCGGCTTTGCTGTGGCACAAAGACCCCGAATTAGATTCTTTATGGGTTGATATTGCTACCGCTAGGACAGAATTTTATCCTTATCCAGCAGCAAATCCAGAAGTTGAGGCAAGTTCTATTCGTCAAGATTTGTATCGGCGAGACTTTACCATTAACGCCCTAGCTTTGCGCCTAACTTCTCCCCGTGCTGGTGAATTACTCGATTTCTTTGGTGGTTTACTGGATTTACAAGCTAAGCAAATTCGGGTTTTACACGCCAACAGCTTTATCGAAGATCCCACCCGCATTTATCGCGGCGTGCGCTTTGCCGTGCGCTTCGGTTTTGAAATTGAACCACAAACACAAGAGTTTATCCGCTATGCCATCAACAGTGGTGTTTACGATCGCACTGCTCAAGAGAATAGCAAAACTCCAGCTCTCCAAACTCGACTGAAAACAGAATTAAAACACATCTTAGAAGCCCCTTACTGGAAATCAGCTTTACAGTTACTCGATAACTTAGGGGCATTGCAATGTATCCATCCTACCCTGAAGCTAGATGCATTACTCCTGCGCCAATTACGCTTGCTAGAACGGTGTTTACGGCGATTTGACCCCCAACAAACCCTGATTCATTGGGAAATGCGATTAGAAACAATAATCGGCCACCTACAACCACAATATCGGGCGAAAGTGGCAAAAAATCTGCAATTACAAGAGGATGGCATTAAACGCTTGCA
Organism: Nostoc paludosum FACHB-159; assembly: GCF_014698835.1. Classification (GTDB taxonomy): domain Bacteria; phylum Cyanobacteriota; class Cyanobacteriia; order Cyanobacteriales; family Nostocaceae; genus Nostoc; species Nostoc paludosum. The sequence goes on from NZ_JACJTU010000025.1 coordinate 65,834, forward strand.
AAATTTAGCTCAGGCTGAAGCCGAAGTTTTAGAATCTTTACCTGCATGTCAACGCCCTAGTCAAGTAGTTCAATTTCTCCGGCAGTACGACTTACCAATGTTAGTTTTAATTGCTTTACAAACCCAGCGAGTAATCAGGGGGCAAATATGGCATTACTTAACAGTTTTGGCTAACATTAGCCCGATTTTAAATGGTAATGACTTAAAAAAATTAGGTTATAAACCAGGGGCGCAGTATCGACAAATGTTAGATGATTTACTTGCTGCAACTTTAGATGGAGTAATTAAAAATAAAGCAGAAGCAGAGGAGTTTTTAAGCCAGTCTTATCCTCACTAATTGATATTGCAACTAGGTGATATTATGCAAATTCAAGCATCAAAAAAACACTACACTCCTGAAGAATATTTACAACTAGAGGAGACATCAGATTTCAAAAATGAATATCGAGATGGAGAAATTATTCCAATGGCTGGTGGTACGACTAATCACAATGAAATTGCAGGTAATTTTTACGCTAATTTTAAATTTACAATTCGGGGTAAAAATTACAAAATCTACATGGGTGATGTCAAATTATGGATACAGCGTTATCGTATCTACACTTATCCTGATATCATGGTTATTCAGGGAGAACCACTTTATGAAGGAACTAGCACTACTACAGTTACAAATCCCATAATGATTGTGGAGGTATTATCTAAATCAACAGAAAATCATGATAGAACTAATAAATTTAGATTTTATCGTTCTATTCCGACACTCCAAGAATATATTATAATTAATCAATACGAATACCTTGTTGAGCAGTTTAATAAAAATGTTGAAGGTCAATGGGTATTAACTGAATACGAATCAGTAGATGCTTTATTAACATTAAAATCAATAGATTTTCAAATTAGCTTCAGCGAGATTTATGAAGGAATTAATTTGGAAATAGAATAAGAATTAAAGCGATCGCAGTATTCTAAATTGTATCTATAGTCTATATTTAATCTCGTAATTGTGCTACCGTTTGTAGTCGGCGATCGCACTCATTATTACTTTACCAGGATTTACGCAATAAGCCTCTGAAACTCTTATTCCTCCGTGTTCTCTGCGTTATCTGTGGTAGCCTACGGCAAGCCGCTCCGGGTCTACGATTTTCCGTTACCTGTGCGTAAGTCCTGTTTACTAAATTGTATCTAGGTCAATATTTAATTCTCGCAATTTTGCTGCCAAACGTTCTGCTTTCTCTTGTGCTTGTGCAGCAGTTTCTTCAGGTGTCGGTACTAACTGTCCATCAGATGTAAACCAACGTCATAATTGCTGATGAATTCCCAAATAAAGCCCTAATTGTTTGCTCCACAAATGCCCTTGTTCATTTGCTTGCAGAGGTTGATATTTTCCATCTACTATGTGAAATCCAGCAAATTCTAATGTATATGGGTCAAACCAAAAATAATTTGGTGTGCGAAAAGTATCTTGATAAATTTCTTTCTTTAAACTTTTGTCTGTTTTCCCTGTTGATTCTGACAAAATTTCTAAAATGACATTCGGATATTTGCCATATTCTTCCCACAATACCCAACTTTTCCGGGCTTTACATTCCGTTCCTAGCACTACAAATAAATCTGGGCCGCGAAAGTATTCTGATTTTTTTTGTGTGGACTGTAGTAGATAGTTAGGTTTCCCGCTGCATAAAAATCATTTCTGTCTTGCCACAACCATTCAAGGGATTGTAAAAGTAAGATAATTTGTCGTAGATGCAGATCGCTTTCTAAGGGAGGCTCATCACTCCATAAATCACTAGGAGGAAATATTACATCTTTCGAGATGTCTGGTTGAGATTCTAATTCTTGAGCAATGGTCATAGAATCAATCTAGCATCAATTAGTTCTACGTTTATTTTAACAGTGTTGTAAATCGCTATCTGTAGCTGAAACTTCTACCAATTTTTAATTACGAATTAGTAGAAGTGCTATTGTTTATGAATTTGCCAGTTGTCGGAAGCGTTCTTGAATTTCCTTAATCGAAAATAGCGCCTCAAACTTCAACCCAGCTGATTGGTACAATTCCCCTCCACCTTGGTGTCTGTCTACCAATGCAATTATTTCATTAACGGTATAACCTGCTGCTTGAAGACGCTCAACTGCTTTGAGAGCAGATTGCCCAGTTGTGACGACATCCTCCAAAACCACTATCTTTGCACCTTCTGTTAAAGTTGGGCCTTCTATATAAGCTCTCGTCCCATAACCCTTGGCTTCCTTGCGGATAATCAGCGCTGGTATCGGCCGATTTTCATAAACGGAAACCACGCTCACTGCTGTCACAAGTGGATCGGCCCCCATTGTTAAACCCGCTACAGCCTGCGTATCTTCAGATAGTAAAGGAAATAGTAACCGTCCGACTGCCAAAGCTCCTTGGGGGTGCAGTGTTACCTGCATCTTATTGACGTAATAAGAACTACGTAGCCCAGAAGCAAGAACGAAATCACCCTCTTGATAAGCCACCTGAGCAAATAAATCTAATAGTTTCTGGCGCAAGTGAGTCAAATCAGGGGTAGTTGCCCAAATATTTGAGTCAGTAAGAGTTTCAGTAGGATACGTCATTACAAAACATTAAAAGTTGTGCTACACCAAAGGTTGAACTGATAACAGTTCTGAAATTAAGCATAAATTAAGATTCGCCACAAATTTGAGGAGTAAGGAACGTGGGTATAAAATTAAAAACCTTTGGTGGTTTATTAATACTGCTTGCTGCTGGTATTGCTTTTCCCTCTATTGTCGCCGCCCAAACAGAAACACCCAAAAGCGAGACTACAAGTGATGTGTTTGAACGCGCATTTTTTCGACACGATCGCAATTTTTATGAAAACGGCACCCTCAAGCGTCAACTAGACTCATTTCTCGGATCTGGCGCCAGTTTTGGTGGTTCCTTCCCAGAAAATGAAATTGCCCGTGATGCTGAATTGGTTAATACTCTATATCACGATGTTCTGACTCAGCAAGCAGGCAACGATCCCTATATTCGCACTCCTGATTTACCAAATCCCTATGACACATCGCTAATGATGTCACCGCGCTTGAATGCTAACAAGCTAAAAGTCGGAACTGAATTCAAGTTTTAAACTTTACCACCTCGTTAGGAATAGGGAAATCAAGGGCGTAGGAGCACAAGGGAGACAAGTCTAATTACTCCTAACTCTTCAGTCAACAGTAAACAGTCAACACCCAACACCCAGCACCTCCAATGCCCTATCCCCCATACCCTATTCCCATCTATATTTTATTTTTATAACTTTAGTGCGCCCTGCTGGAATCGAACCAGCCTGAAGACGAATTATGAGTTCGTTGCCTCCCCAATCGGCCAAAGGCGCTTGTTTTGCTGGGTTTAGTTATTTAAACCCTTAAGTCAAGTTTATTTGCTAATTTTAGAGTGAGGTACACTACCTTACGTACTTAATTTTAGCAAACTCCCCTATTTTAGCACAAATTTACTGCCTGTGAATACTCGACAATAGTTTGCCAGATTTTTATACTACATAATCTAATCATGAAATAGTGCAAACTAATATTGATTAACTTCCTTTAAGGATTGAGGTGTCAAGCTTCATTATTCTTAAAAAAACCAGCATTATTGTGCATTAGCTTGTCAGCAATGAAAATAAATTCTACTGTACTTCTTACTTTGATTTTGTTAATCCTGATGTTAGGAGCAGGTTCTGTAAGCGCGTTTTTGGGGTTTGAACTAGGAAGTTCAGCACTCAAAGGCGTTAGCACACCAGATGGGCGTCCTACAACTAAATTTGCCAGCAGTAAAGGAAATAACTCCCAACAGGGAGTAGTGCTATTAAAAGAGGAAGAAATTCTGAAAATTGTCAAGGCGCGAATTGAGGGTAAGACCAAGGCTGCGAAATCGGAAAAGCTAGAGGAAGATGATGAAGAAACCAATAGCAGTAAGCAGAAGCCAGAAGAAAAACCAAAAGAAGTAGTTGAGGAAAAACCCCAGCCAGGTTTTCCAGTGGTTGCCCAGAGTGAAGGCGTAACTATGTCCGTGCAATCTGCCCGCTACTCTGGCGGTGATTTACTCTTGAAAGTAAAAATGCAGAACAAAGGTAAGGATTCTGTGCGCTTCTTGTATAGTTTTTTAGATGTTACTGATGATAAAGGACGAACCCTGAGCGCTAGTACAGAAGGTTTACCAACAGAATTGCCTGTCAATGGGCCAGCATTTACAGGTACAGTGAGCATTCCCACGGCTTTACTTGATGATGTCAAAAAAATATCATTGGCTTTAACTGATTATCCTGCTCAAGAATTAAAGCTAGAAGCATTGAATATTCCTGTAGAAAGGTAAAAGGGGTATTGGGGACTGGGGATTTGGGACTGGGTACAGGGAAAGAATTTTTTTTAATCCCTCATTCCCAATACCCAATACCCAGTCCCCAGTCTCCCTAAATAGAGGGCGTGAATTTTACACAAGCTTTGGCGGTGAGTGGTTTTCCTAATTTAATTTGGACGGAGGCAGGGCTGCGATTGTTGTCAGTTTTACTGCTGATTGCCATAAATGCCTTTTTTGTAACGGCAGAATTTTCGATGGTGAGCGTGCGGCGATCGCGTATTCACCAGCTAGTTAAGGCTGGGGATGTTCCAGCCAGAGCTGTGGAGATGCTACAACGCAGTATTGACCGACTGCTATCTACCACCCAGTTAGGTATCACTCTCTCTAGTTTGGCTCTGGGATGGATTGGAGAAAGTACGATTGTCGTTCTGGTGAAAGCGTGGTTAAAATCCTGGCCTCTACCCAGTGAAATGACTACCTTCTTTGCCCATTCCTTATCGATTCCCATCGCCTTTTTCTTAATTGCTTATTTGCAAATTGTTTTAGGCGAATTATGTCCTAAATCATTAGCTATGCTCTATTCAGAACAGCTAGCTAGATTTTTAGGGCCTTCGGTAAAAGCGATCGTTCGTTTTTTTGGCCCCTTTATTTGGATTCTCAACCAATCAACTCGTTGGTTGTTAAGAATTTTTGGCATTGAATACACTGGTCAAGGTTGGAGACCGCCTGTAACTCCCGAAGAATTGCAAGTGATTATCTCTACAGAATGGGGGTCTACCGGTTTACAGCGTGCGGAGCGAGAACTCCTCAATAATGTTTTTGAGTTTGGGGATGTGATGGCTCAAGCTGTGATGATTCCCCGCACCAGTATTGTAGCGTTGCCAAAAGATGCTACTTTCCAAGCATTACTCAAGGAAATGGCTGCTACTGGTTACTCCCGCTATCCCTTGATTGGTGAATCTTTGGATGATGTTCGCGGCATTGTTTATTTTAAAGATTTGGCACAACCTTTAGCTGTAGGCAAACTAACTTTAGAGACACAAATTCAACCTTGGATGCGTCCTGCTCGGTTTGTTCCAGAACACACGCCCTTGAGTGAACTTTTGCCGATGATGCAGCAAGAAAAACCAGCTATGGTGATGGTGGTCAATGAATTTGGCGGTACTGTGGGATTAGTGACCATCAAAGATGTCATTGCCGAAATAATTGGCGACGCCAGCGAACCTGAAAACAACGACGATTTGCTAATCCAGATGTTAGACGAGGATAAATTTCTGGTACAGGCACAAATCAACCTCGAAGACCTGAATGAGGTCTTGCATCTCGATTTACCCTTGACAAGAGAATATCAGACACTGGGAGGCTTTTTGCTGTATCAGTTACAGAAAATTCCTGCCAAAGGCGAAACCTTCCATTATCAAAATCTTGAATTCACTGTGGTGTCAGTCATTGGCCCGCGCCTGCATCAAATTGAACTGCGACGGTTAGAAGAGTTAGAAGTTGAGAGTTAGGAGTTTTTTATTCATAATTCATAACTCCTCACTCCTCACTCCTGACTTAAAAACTATAAGCCACTGGATCGACGAGTCCCAATTCAGCAAACGCCGCTAGCCGCAAACGACAAGAATCACAGACACCGCAGGCCACATCACCACCGGCATAGCAAGACCAAGTTAGCTCCCAAGGAACTCCCAATTGGTTGCCAAGTTGAATGATTTCGGTTTTTTTCAGGGTAATCAGGGGCGCAACAATGTTAATTGGTTCTCCTTCGCGCCCTTGTTTAGTTCCCAGGCGAAAAACTTCCTGCATGGCTTGGATATAATCGGGGCGACAATCAGGATATCCTGAATAATCTAAGGCGTTGACACCAATATAGACACGTTCAGCTGCGATCGCTTCGGCATAACTCAAAGCAAAGCTTAAAAAGATCGTGTTACGAGCCGGAACATACGTAACAGGAATATCTTGAGCCATTTCATCCAGGGAACGCTCCTGGGGTAAATCAATAGCGTTATCGGTAAGCGCCGAACCACCCCATTGTCGTAAGTCAAAATTAACCACCTGATGTTTTATTACCCCAGCTTTTTGACCCACAAGTAGGGCTGACTGTAACTCTCGTCGGTGTCGCTGCTGGTAATCAAAAGAAATGGCATAACATTCACAGCCATCCATTTTAGCTTTGTACAAAATTGTGGAAGAGTCCAATCCCCCAGATAATAAAATTACAGCTTTCATCTCGGTTGCAAATTTTGGATTTCAAATCACTAAATCACGCTTCAACAACATACCAACAAGCAATGGCAAAAATACTCCTGAATTTCTGTGAGTGATTGTAAACACCTTTGCACCCTAGATACTCAAAAGAAACAATCCATACCAGTTTCTCTCAAAAAGTGGTGTCATATCTTATCTTTGAGAGACTCTTGCTAGTTTGCTTCAGCCTAAAACTACGGCAAGCTACTTCTCTACGAGACGCTACGCGAACGTGTCTACGACACATGCTGCAAATAATCATCCAAAAACCGTTTCAGGTAATCGCTAGCGGTAATTCTCCCATACCATTTTTTGGAAAAAAAACATAGTATTACTGGTTTATTATTTTGTAATTTTAATACTGTCAATTGGATTGAAATTAATTGCCCAACTCTAACCTTAAGGAGAATCCAAGCACAAAAAAACGACCCTTAGAATTTTAGAGAATTTATACTTAAGTCTTACCTGATATTCTAAAGTTAATAAAAAGACACATATTTTTTTGTAGAAAATGCAAAATGCCAACCAAGCCCGAACTATCTATACAAAAGATGGCTGGATTGCGGGAACCGATCGCAAACTTTGAAATTCTTCATAAACATAGGGTCTATGTTACCATCTGGATGGTTTTAGACGGATCGTAACTGGCTTTCTTTGTATAAACGCCAACGGCCGTAGCGTCTCTTAATTTGGTGGTTGAGGAGAGAATAATAGTGCAAAATAGCATGTCACTGGCAGAACCGAATCCATATACACAGCGCAACCAGCCACGACCAATCCGCATAGGCGTGATTGGGGTGGGTAACATGGGACAGCACCACGCTCGCGTCTTGAGTTCAATGAAAGACGTTGAGCTAGTAGGTGTAGCAGATATTAACGTCGAACGAGGGCTAGAAACTGCCAGCAAGTACAAAGTGCGTTTTTTTGAAGACTACTGTGACTTGCTACCCCTGGTGGAAGCAGTTTGTATTGCTGTTCCCACCCGCCTGCATTATGCCGTGGGTATTAGCTGTCTCTTGGCGGGAATTCATGTCTTGATTGAAAAACCGATCGCAGCCAGTATTTCTGAGGCAGAATCCCTAGTAAATGCCGCAGCTGAGTCTCAATGTATCCTCCAAGTAGGTCACATTGAGCGCTTTAATCCAGCATTTAGGGAACTTAGCCAAGTCCTGAAAACGGAAGAATTACTGGCATTGGAAGCACACCGCATGAGTCCTTACTCAGACCGAGCAAACGATGTTTCGGTTGTCCTAGATTTAATGATCCATGACATTGACTTACTTCTAGAATTAGCAGCTTCCCCAGTGACCAAATTGACCGCTAGCGGTACTCGTGCCCTAGACTCCGGTTATTTAGATTATGTAACTGCCACCTTGGGCTTTGCTAACGGTATAGTCGCCACCCTGACTGCCAGTAAAGTCACTCACCGCAAAATTCGCCGGATTGTTGCTCACTGCAAAAACTCATTCACTGAGGCAGATTTTCTCAAGAATGAAATTTTGATTCATCGACAAACAAATCCTAACTCTCTTGCCGACCATCGACAAGTACTTTACAGGCAGGATGGCGTCATTGAAAAAGTCTACACCAGCAATATTCAACCGCTAAGTGCAGAATTAGAACATTTTGTCAACTGTGTACATGGTGGCAATCAACCCTCAGTAGGTGGGGAACAAGCTCTCAAAGCTCTAAGATTAGCCAGTTTAATTGAACAGATGGCACTAGAAGAAAGGGTTTGGAATCCCTTAGACTGGCAATCGGAACCAAGAGTACAATCATTGACCCCGACAGTCTAGAACAAAAGAGGCAGAGGGGCAGAGGAGAGCCAGTGCGTTGGGGAGACACTGCGTTGCGCGGGTTCCCCGCGTTGAAGCAAGTGTCGTCAATGCCGGCTTGTTCGCTGAAAGCCTTCCCGCAGGGTAGCAACTGGCGTGCAGAGGAGCAGAGGGGCACAAGGGTAGGATAATAACTGTTAGCTTCTCACTCAGCACTCATAACTCTTAACTCCTCACTCCTCAGGCAGTATCGGCTAAACGCCCCGCTTGCGATCGCGCTACTCAGCACTCTCAATGCCTAATATCCAATGATCCAGAACCTTAGAGTGTTTTTTGCAATTTGCCTCAAATCTTTAGATCCTCCCTAGTCATTAAAAAAAAGCAGGCTAAGGGGGATCTAATTATTTAGAAAACACTTCTTTTGGAAAATAGGGAGTGGGGACATGAGAGGACAAAAAGACAAGGGGACAAAGTAAATAAATCCTAGCTCTCCAGTCATCACTCAACAGTCAACACTCCCTGTTTGTTCAATGCCCAAGCCCTATCCAAATAAAAAACTAGTACAGTAATTTTTAGGAATTAACTCAATGCTTGAATGGATAACTAACACTATCAACTCTTTGGGATATTGGGGAATTGCCCTACTGATGTTCTTAGAGAACCTCTTTCCCCCCATTCCTTCAGAATTGATTATGCCATTGGCTGGATTTACAGCAAGTCCATATCAACCAGGAGGGGCAAAACTCAATATCATTGGTGTGTTTTTTGCAGGACTTTTGGGTTCTGTCTTGGGCGCACTTGTTTGGTACTATCCAGGTAAGTTTTTGGGCGAAAAACGCTTGAAAGCTTGGGCTGACAAATATGGTAAATGGTTGGCTATATCCAGTAAAGATATTACTAAGGCTAAAGGCTGGTTCGATCGACAAGGTAGCAAAGCAGTATTGATTGGTCGCCTTGTACCAGGAATCCGCACTTTGATTTCTGTTCCCGCAGGGATCGCTAATATGCACTTGTTACCATTTCTGTTTTATAGCACCTTAGGTAGCGCAGCTTGGGTGGGTTTGCTAACATACTCAGGATATATATTAGGTAGTCAGTATGAACTTGTGGATGAATACCTTGCTCCTGTGTCCAAAATTGTGCTTGGGGGTTTGGTTTTAGCATTTGTTTTCTGGGTGTTGAAGCGTCAGCAAAGACGCACCAGAAGATAAACAGGGGCGCTTTTGGTTTGAAAGCAGTGAAAGCAGGGGTTACATCTGGCCAAAATTCGCCTACACTATGCCAAATAATACTAGATGTGCAATTGCCAGAATTAATTTTTGGCGTATTTCTAGCTACACTTGACGCAACCTAGAATTTCTGGTTGCCCGCATTTTTGTAAGATGAGCATGACAACTTTTTACATTTAAGTTAGAACTAGGAGCTTTCATGACAGACCAACCTTCCGCCGCCACCCCCATTAATGCCGCTGCTATACCCATGAATAGAGTATCAGCATCGACTCCCATAAATGCTGTTAATACTCCCAAGCCAGGCAGCACAAGTTCAGGTAAAACCATTCTCAGTGTTGATTTAGGCAGAACTTCCACTAAGACTTGTGTCAGCCGCGAACCTGGTAGTGTTGTGTTCGTACCTGCCAACGTCAAGCAGATGTCTATAGAACAAGTACGCGGTGGTGTTTTTGAAGCCCGCGCTACTGACCCTTTAATGGATTTGTGGCTGGAATATCAAGGTAATGGATATGCTGTAGGTCAACTGGCAGCAGATTTTGGAGCAAATTTAGGAGTAGGACAATCTAAGGTAGAGGCTGCACTGGTTAAGGTATTAGCATGTGCTGGCTACTTCAAACTCAAAGACGAGATCTCAGTTGTGCTAGGTCTACCTTTTCTTTCTTTAGAGCAATTTGAAAAGGAAAAAGCACAGTTAATCAGCCAAGTAGGTGGCCCTCATGTGTTAAATTTCCGAGGTGAATCTGTTTCACTGAACGTCAATAAGGTTTGGGTCATGCCAGAAGGCTACGGTAGCTTGCTGTGGTGTGAAGCTCAACCGAAGAAAAGCCCCGGTAGCCCCGATTTTACAAAAATCTCGGTGGCGATCGTTGATATCGGACATCAAACTGTCGATCTTTTGATGGTAGATAACTTCCGCTTTGCCAGAGGTGCTTCTAAGAGTGAAGACTTCGGTATGAATAAGTTTTATGAACTGGTAGCTGCTGAAATTGAGGGAGCAGATAGTCAATCTCTGGCGCTCATTTCCGCTGTTAACAAACCCAAAGGCGAACGCTTTTACCGTCCCAAAGGCGCTAGCAAGCCTGCCAACCTAGACGATTTTCTGCCGAATCTCATAGAAATGTTTTCGCGGGAAATTTGCAGCCGTGTGCTAGCCTGGTTGCCAGAACGTGTTACCGATGTGATTCTTACTGGCGGAGGCGGTGAGTTTTTCTGGGAAGATGTTCAACGTTTGCTCAAGGAAGCAAAGATTAATGCTCATTTATCTGCACCTTCCCGGCAGGCGAATGCTTTGGGGCAGTATATTTATGGAGAGGCGCAATTGTCCGCCGTTCGCGCTGCTAGGGCTTAAAACTAATGTTCCAATGGTCAAAAAAGGTAGTTAAATCCGTCACGTTCAACCCAGGGCTTGCTGATGAAAGCTTGCTGGCACAAGTAGAAAGTTATTTGGAGAAACAACCCGAAAAAACTTTCAGTGACCTATGCAAAGAAGCCCTGTGGCAATCCTTATGTGTACCGGAATCTGTACGACCTGCTCCAAAAACAGCAGCCACAACACCGATGGAACAACAACCGATTGAACAACAAATCGGTGAGCTGCAACGTCAAGTAGCTGGCCTTGAGGAACGTTTTTTTGCCAAGGGATCTAATCGTTTGGAGGCGTTGGAACACCATCTGCTGCAACTTTCTCAACAAGTTGCACAACTGGCACTCATAGTCAATGAGCGATCGTTTATTCAGTCTCCAAGTCAAGTAGAAGTAGTCAATAATACTTCTTATAGTGTTCCTGCCCCTCCTCAAGAGGTTGACCCTGTAATCAGTCGCCTTAGTCAGTTTCTCGATGATTTTTAAGAAAAAATCACGTTTTTGAGCGGTTTTTGCTCCTGTCATCAATCCTTAATAGTAAATACTATTAAGGATTATTGATATTTATTGATATTTTTTAGAAATAGAATTTCTGGTGGAAAGCGCCTTTACAACTACTTAAGTATGGTAAAAAGCGATCGCGCATAAAAATTTCATGCTGATTTAGATTATTGCAGCTGGGGCGATGGCAATCCGGCTTGACTTTACCTGCTGCTGATTTATTGCAAAATTAACAGCACCATTGATAATAATCCAGAGACTTACACAAGCAATTCGATATTACAAATTCAAGAACTGTTTGATTGAACTAGCAAAAACTTCCAGAGTATTTATATTGTTCGTAAAATCTGAAACTGGCAAACAACTTCCTGAATATAAAACAAGGTTCAGTCTGTAGTCTGTGATTAACTTACCTTCTTTGTTCTTCCGCTGGCGTTGCTCGAATTGAATGCCCGAAATCTGGTTAATGGCATAATTATTTGCTCTAATGCCTCGTATGCCTCTTTTTATTGATTGAACCTCACCAGTAGCCTTGTTAAATATCCAGGTAACTTCATCAGAAAGTATTGCCACCAGACCAAAAATTCCAATAATCGATGAAATAATCCATTTGCCAATGTGTACTTCTTCTACTGTTTCGATTAAAGAGGTATCTTGAGAATTTCTCAAAAATTGATTGACTTGCTCAGCAATCCTTTCTTTCTCTAACAGCGTGTTGTTATATGTTAAAGGGAAATAATCGTTGTCTGTGTATAAAACAAGTAGTGCTGTTGTTTGTTTTTTTCCTTTGCTATCTACATTAACTCTTCGCCTAACTTCAGCACCACGCAACTCATTAAGAGGGATTGAGGCTGTCTCCAACCCCCTCCAACTGATTCTTTGTATCTCACAACCCCCTGACTCTGGAGTTACTCGTTTACAAGTGAGGGTGTCTAAATCTCTATTTGGTAACTTTGCGATCATCAAAGAGGACAAGGTTAATACCATACTTCCGAGTATCCAGAGCAATACAGGTCGCTTCTGAATCGTTAGTTTAAGCGAAGTCTTTTCTATAATCTTGATTGCTATAGAAACCGCTTTCTAGGTCTATATTATTTGGTACACCCTAGCCTTCGTTGATCTGCACTGTTAATGGTAAATTTGCTGAAACCTCGTTCTTATAATCCAATAGAGAGTATGTTATCTACAGAAAAGATGTTGTTTAACGACAAATCGCTGGCTATCTATTTACCTCTATTGCACAAATTTGATCGCTTTTATGTCGAAACAGCCGAATACTACTACACGTTAATACTATATTCTTTTTTTACTTTATACACTGTATAAATGCTAGAATCCTCAGGTAGACAGTTAGGATACTTAGATGGCAGTTGTAGCTAACTCAATCAAGTTTGGTACAGACGGCTGGCGGGGCGTTATTGGAGATGAGTTCACCTTTGAACGCCTAGCCCTAGTCGCGCCAGTCGCTGCACAAGTATTATATAATACATATTATTCTACGGTGGGTAGCCGGACTATAATTGTCGGTTACGATCGCCGATTTATGGCGGAAGACTTTGCTCGTGCTGTCGCCGATGCTGTCACCTCCATCGGATTTGATGTTTTACTCAGCGAAACCTACGCCCCTACCCCAGCATTTAGTTGGGCAGCAAAACAACTTAATGCTTTAGGGGCACTAGTAATTACAGCCAGTCATAATCCAGGCGCATATTTAGGGTTAAAAGTCAAGGGATATTTTGGGGGTTCGGTATCGCCAGAAGTCACACAAGAGATAGAAGCATTGTTGCCCGAAGGAGTACCACCGACAGCGACTCCAGGCAAGCAAGAGAAATTCAATCCTTGGCCGAGTTACACCCAAGCACTCGAACGTAAAGTTGATATTGCCAAAATTAGGGAAGCGATCGCCTCTGGTAAACTGACGGTATTTGTCGATGTCATGCATGGCGCTGCGGCTGGCGGGTTGGCACAACTTTTAGGGGATAAGGTTAAAGAAATCAACAGCGAACGCGACCCATTATTTGGTGGTGGTGCGCCGGAACCCTTGCCAAAATACCTTTCCAAGCTATTTGAAGTTATTAAAACTCATCGAGAAACCAATAAATCCAGTTTATCTGTAGGATTAGTATTTGATGGAGACTGCGATCGCATCGCCGCTGTAGACGGGGAAGCCAACTTCTTGAGTTCTCAAGTGTTGATTCCGATACTCATCGACCACTTAACCCTACGGCGCGACTTTAAGGGTGAAATAGTCAAAACTGTCAGCGGTTCTGACTTAATGCCCCTTGTGGCAGAACTACATAAACTGTCAGTATTTGAAACACCAGTTGGTTATAAATACATCGCTGACAGAATGTTAGCAACACAAGTTTTACTAGGCGGTGAAGAGTCGGGAGGTATTGGCTATGGTAGCCATATTCCCGAACGCGATGCACTGCTATCAGCATTGTATGTCCTAGAAGCGATCGTCGAATCTGGTTTAGATTTAGGCGAATATTATCGCCACTTGCAGCAACAAACAGGATTTATCTCAGCATACGATCGCATTGATTTACCCTTAGCCAGTATGGAAGTGCGATCGCGTCTTTTGCAACAGCTACAAACCGAACCTTTAACACAAATCGCCGGCAAAGCAGTAATAGATTGCCAAACAATTGACGGCTATAAATATCGCCTCGCTGACAAAAGCTGGTTAATGATTCGTTTTAGCGGAACTGAACCAGTTTTACGCCTTTACTGTGAAGCCCCAACACTTGAGCAAGTGCATCAAACTCTTGCTTGGGCGAAACAGTGGGCAGAGTAAAATAAGTTATTAGTCATTTGCCCTTTGCAAGTGACTAATCCCCCATGTTCAATGCCCCATGCCCCATGCCCAAATTACTTGTAGTAGCCACAGGAAATCCAGGTAAATTGCGGGAAATGCAAGCTTACCTGGCAGATTCTGGCTGGGAATTAATCCTCAAACCTGAAGAATTAGAAATTGAAGAGACGGGCGAAACCTTTGCCGCTAATGCCTGTTTGAAGGCATCACAAATCGCCAAAGCCACAGGAAACTGGGCCATAGCAGATGATTCTGGTTTAGAAGTAGACGCATTAAATGGCGCACCAGGTGTATATTCGGCACGCTACGCCAAAACAGACTCAGAACGCATTGCTAGGTTACTCAAAGAATTAGGTAACGAAGTAAATCGGCAAGCTCAATTTGTTTGTGTAGTCGCGATCGCTAGCCCTGATGGTGCGATCGTATTACAATCTGAAGGTATTTGTCGTGGTGAAATTCTTCATGCACCTCGTGGTGATGGTGGATTTGGTTATGACCCTATTTTTTACGTACAAGAGTTGCAATTGACCTTTGCCGAAATGACACGGGAATTAAAAGGGTCAATTAGCCATCGAGGCAAGGCTTTTACAGCTTTACTTCCGCAACTTGAAAGAATTAAGAGTTAAGAGTTAAAAGTTATGAGTTGTGAGTTTAGGAATAATCAATGAAGATTTACCATAATTCCTAACTTGTACAGACGCGTAGACACTCGAAGAGCGGCTTCTGGTAAGAGTATAATCGCTTCTCTACTCATAACTCTTGTAAAGACGCGTAGACGCTCGAAGAGCGTCTTCTCGTAAGAGTATAATCGCGTCTCTACTCATAACTTTTTTTAAACCGCTTCTGTGTTCTTTTCGCCAGTACGAATCCGAATCACTTGCTCAACAGGCGAGATGAAAATTTTACCATCACCGATTTCACCAGTGCGGGCGGCGGCGATAATTTTGTCCACCACCATATCAACTTGATTATCATCAACTACAATTTCCACTTTGAGTTTTTGGAGAAACTCAACAGTGTACTCGGAACCGCGATATCGTTCAGTTTGACCTTTCTGGCGTCCGAACCCCCGGACTTCAGAAACCGTCATCCCAACAATCCCAGCGTTAACCAAGGCAATTTTCACTTCATCAAGCTTAAATGGGCGGATAATAGCTTCTACTTTTTTCATTTCTTTGACTTGTGATTTGTACTAGCTTCGTTTATCTATCTAACCAGATCTGTTGTCTGAAACTGTAACTAGTAGCGCCTTTGCTAAAACATATGTAATAATTGCCACTTTTTTCAAATTGTAGATGTTTGGTGTGAGTGCTTTTGAAGCCAGAAACAGACTCAATTAACTAATTCGATAATCCTTGAACTTGTGACGTGAGCAAGTTGCTGTCAAATTAGCATTCCTTTTATGTGGTGTTTGTGACTTGATAAAGAGATAAATTCTGCTATTGAGTAGATCCGCTAAGATGTTTAAAACAGCGATGAAAGAGAAATTTGACAATAGTTATGAAGGTTGCTGCTGACTGTGGGAGTGTCAACTAACGTTTTTGATGTTCAAACAAGGGACGTACAATTAAATATCCAGCAGTAAAGGCAGTAAGCATAATTAACAAGATGGTAATAATTAACCACCAGCCGTTAAGTTCCTTGGCATCTGGCTGGGCAGTAGAATAATAACTTACTTCTTGTTCTTCTATAAAAACTGGTTCTGGTGTGGGGAAATTTATTTCCATCACAGGTGTAGAAAACTCCTGGCGGCTTTTTTGAGATGGGCGGGGACGAGAAACCTGTTGAGGTGGAGGTGCTTGTGTTACTTGCTTCTTGCGGGCAGTTTTAACATTCCCAGAAGCTTGGGAAGTTTGGCGTTCGCTAAACATCCCATAGGAATCTACAAAATTTTGCAAGTGTGAAAAAGACTCAACAACTTTGGCGATCTCTTGGCGTAGTAGTTGATTTTCTTGTGTTAATTGCTGATTTTTTGCCGTCAGTGCATCTAGCTTTGCTTGGGTTGCTTGCAACTCCATTGACAATTCCCGGTATACAGATAGTGGTACAGAGGGAGGATACGGTTGACTAGTCCGTGTTGACGAATTCCTGTGAACAGAACCTGTGGTTGTTCCCATTGGGGCTTGGTATTAAAAATAAAAGTGATTAGATCGTACAGAGATGCTAACAGAGAAAGTTAGCCCTGAAACTATGCCCAAGAATAATAGAAAAATGCCCAGACGGCAAAGATTTTTTATTGGGCATGGGGCATGGGGCATTGGGCATTGGGCATTGGGGGAAAATCTCCTCTAGTTCGCCAATTTCCAGTGCTCAGGAATTATTTAATTTTGACTTTTGCAGGACTTACGCAAAAATCGCCAAAAAGCTTTATTTATCGTAGACGCTTTGCGGCTTGCCGTTCGCCGTTGGCGTTCCCGAAGGGTAGGCTACCGCCAAGACGCCTTCTCTAGGAGAGGCGTCTCGTTCGCTCTTAGCGTCTCGTAGATAAGAGAAGAACGCCAAGGATTCGTAGAGTGTGCGTAAGTCCTATTTTGAATTGTTGTCCCCAGATCTAGTAGTGTACCAACCCAAAATTGCTACGTGGAGGCAAGCAAGGGAGCAGGGGAGAAACTTGCAGTAAGTCTTTCCCCCCTGCCCCGTTGCCCCTTTGCTCCTCTGCTGACCACAACGCAAAGTTACCTTGGCAGACTACTAGTCCCCAGTTCCAACAATGGAAAAAAGTGTCCCACAGGGCCTTGCCCTTTGCCAATATCTAAGGCGTAAGTCAGTGCAGTAGTTATGTATTCTTTTGCTTGTTGAACTGCTGGCCACAAGTTTTTTCCCTTTGCCAAATTAGCAGCGATCGCAGCCGATAGTGTACAACCAGTACCGTGGGTATTTGTTGTCTCTACTTGCTTTGTGGTCAAAGCTTCCAACTTTTCGCCATCAAACCAGATATCAACGCCACGCAAATTTCCTTGCATACCTCCACCTTTGACTAAAACAGCCTTTGTCCGTAGAGTTTTGTGAATAATTTCAGCCGCGGCTTGCATATCTTCCAAAGAAGAAATTTCTAAACCGCTTAAAATTTGGGCTTCGTAGCGATTAGGTGTGATGATAGCTGCCTTAGGGATAAGGCTATGGCACAGAGTCTTCACAGCATCATCATCAATCAATTGTGCCCCTGTACGTGACACCATTACCGGATCGACCACCAGGTTATGGATTTGTAAAGTTTCTACTTGCTGGGCAACAGCAAAAATAATTTCTTGATTCAGCAACATTCCAGTTTTGGCAGCTTGTACGCCAATATCTTCAACTACTGCCTGAATTTGCGCTACAACAGCCTCTGGTGGCATAGCATCAACCCTGTTCACTCCCAGAGTATTTTGTGCTGTGACGCAGGTTATAGCGCTAGTACCGTGGACACAGTGAAAAGCAAAGGTACGTAAATCAGCTTGAATTCCTGCGCCGCCACCGCTATCTGAACCGGCAATGGTTAAAGCAACAGGTACTCTGGAATTTTTTTGGGTGTTCATATTATGAAGATTACTGGTGAGATGTTATAGCAGTTGTCAGGTAGATTAGGACATTAACCAAGCACCAAAACCGGATACCAAAAGATTTTCAAGCCTACTGCCTATTGCCTATTGCCTATTGCCTATTGCCTGCTGCCAATTGATTTTAGCGTCCGGTGTGACTTGACCATAAATAATCCCTTGTATATGAAGCCGAGTCAATTGCAAGGAACTTTATCAGATCCTTGTATAAAGCCCTTTTTATTCACATATCAGGCTAAAAATTAACAGAACTCACCACTAAGTTTCCATATATTTTTAGCGTTTGTTGTAAAAAATCTAACCAAAATCTGAGTATTTACTGATATCAATCACTGTTTGTGAAGGTTAGTCTAAACTGAGTTAACAAAATTCGCTTACACGGATTAAGACAGGTTTGACTAAGTTGTTACATTAGTCGCTTTAACTTAAAGGGTCAACCTACTAAAGTTTGAAATAATTCAGCTTTGACCACTGTAACTTTAAGTCCCCAGTTATCAGCCAGGGGTGCGCTTGCCTATGCCGATTTGGCAACTTCTGACCTCAGACAACGGATAAAGTTCACAGGAATTAGATACCAAATATGACCGCTGTATCAACTTCTTATAGTATCAGCGATGCCTAGGTTGGGCTGCGCCTACGCAGTGGAGATTGGATTTGATTCTACTCCAAAGCGATCGCCCAAACGAACACGCTAATCGTCTGATTTTCCTCAACAACAGCCTGACGATTGACGATATTTACATCCTTTGTTTAACCATCAGCGGTTGACAGGACAAAAAATTTCCAGTTTGACAACAGTGTTTCTCAAACCGACGCAATTTAGAAGTTGCGAGCGGACAACTGTGACTTTTGAAAACAGTCTTAACAGACCACCCATTCAGATAACTACATAGCAATGAACTGAGTTGCTAAGAGCCTAATACGAATTAACTTACATATTCTTGGAGTAAAACTATGGCTGGCAAAGTATACTACGTTTCTGGAACAGGTAACGATAGCAATGATGGTTTGAAAGAAGGAAGCGCGTTTCGTACTCTGCAAAAAGCCGCTGACCTAGTGCAAGCAGGCGATACTGTGTACGTTATGAACGGTACTTATGAACAGAGTAAATACCCCAAAACCGCAGTTTTGAATATCAATCAAAAACAGGGTACTGAAGACGCACCAATTACATTCAAAGCCTTACCTGGTCACAATCCTCTAATCAAATCAACAAATTTCCAAGCCATCAACATTGTAGGTTCATCCTACATCACGATCGAGGGACTGAAGCTTGTCGGTGCTAACGATCAAATTACATTAGAGTACGCACAGAAAGAAGCAGGAAATTTAGGCAATCCACTAACAAATGGAGCCGGGATTTACATTCAACCGGATAAAGCCAACAACAGTTCTCATCACATTACAATTCGCGGTAACACTGTTACTAAATTCCCAGGTGGTGGAATTACAAGTAAAGAAGCTGACTATATCATCATTGAAAATAATACTGTTTCTGAAACATGCTGGTATAGCCCTTGGGGAGCAAATGCTATCACCACTCTCAATAATCGCAATTTAGACAATAACACCACCGATTACAAAATAATCATTCGTAATAATGTAAGTTTCGACAATTATACTTACATCCCTTGGTGGGAAAGTAGTACAGGTAAAGCTACAGAAGGACACGGCATTATGATTGATGCTGCTAATAGTCTGGGCTTAGATAATCAACCATACAAAGGGAAAATTTTAATTACCAACAATACTTCTTACAACAATGGTGGTGCTGGCATCCAGGTATACAAAAGTTCTAATGCCGATGTGATCGGCAACACTACTTACCAAAATTCACAACACCCCGAACTCCAAGGCGCTGGTGAGATTTTGATTAGTGGTGGATCGGAAAATGTGAATGTTGTAAACAACATTATGTATGCCAAGTTAAATGGCACTTCGTATGTTGTAGGTGGCTCAACTAAAAATATTAAAGCTGACCACAATTTGATTTACAACACTAATACGTACAACAAAACAGGAACTAATTTGATTCTGGGTAAAGATCCCCAATTTGTGAATGCTGCGGGTCGTAATTTTGCACTCAAACCTGGAAGTATTGCTATCGATGCAGGTTCCAGTGCTTTCAATAATGTAACTGGGAGAACTCCTCAAGATGGGGACGGCAACGGCACCGCAGTGGTTGACATTGGTGCCCATGAAGCTCCAACCATTAAAATTCCCACACCCGAAATCCAAGTCCTCAATGGCACAGTTGACATTGCAGATGGGACTACCACTGCCATCAATTTTGGTGATGCGATCGCTGGTAACACTCTCACCAAAACCTTTACGATTAAAAATACCGGTACAGCTGCACTCAATCTGAGTAATCTCAAACTACCAGAGGGCTTTAGTTTAGTAGGAACTCTCCCCACAAGTGTGGCTGCCAATGCTTCCACCACCATAACCGTCGGACTCAACACCACCACACCTGGCAGCTATGGTGGGACTCTGATTCTTAGCAACAACGATAGTAATGAAAGCGCCTTTGACTTTGCCATCAGTGGCACAGTCAAACCTGTTCCTACTCCCGAAATCCAAGTCCTCAATGGCACAGTTGACATTGCAGATGGGACTACCACTGCCATCAATTTTGGTGATGCGATCGCTGGTAACACTCTCACCAAAACCTTTACGATTAAAAATATCGGTACAGCTGCACTCAATCTGAGTAATCTCAAACTACCAGACGGCTTTAGTTTAGTAGGAACTCTCCCCACAAGTGTGGCTGCCAATGCTTCCACCACCATAACCGTCGGACTCAACACCACCACACCTGGCAGCTATGGTGGGACTCTGATTCTTAGCAACAACGATAGTAATGAAAGTGCCTTTGACTTTGCCATCAGTGGCACAGTCAAACCTGTTCCTACTCCTGAAATCCAAGTCCTCAATGGCACCGTTGACATTGCAGATGGCATGACTACCATTGACTTTGGCAACACTACTGTTGGTAACACTCTAATTGAAACCTTTACTATTCAGAACATCGGCACAGCTGCACTCAACTTGAGTAATCTTGAGCTTCCTGACGGTTTTAGTTTAGTAGGAAGTCTCCCCACTAGTGTCGCTGCTAATGCTTCCACTACCATAAGCGTGGCACTCAACACCACTACACCTGGTACTTATAGTGGTAGTTTTAGTTTAAGCAACAACGACAGTAACGAAAGCCCCTTTGACTTTGCCATTACCGGCATAGTTAAACCCGCTCCCACTCCGGAAATTCCAGTTATCAATGGCACCGCCCGTTCTGAATTCTTACAAGGCAATGCCCCAGCCAACAAGATTTATGGCTTTGGAGGGGCAGACACAATAGTAGCTAATCCAGGAAATGACGAAGTTTGGGGAGGTGACGGATATGATACTCTCTGGGGAGGAAATGGTAACGATCTCCTCTATGGGGATAGTGGCAATGACTATCTGTGGGGTAATAATGACAACGATACTTTATTTGGTGGTATCGATGATGACAAACTCAACGGTCGTTCAGGTGACGACTGGCTTTACGGTGGTAAAGGCAACGATGTGCTGACGGGGGATTATGGTAGTGATACTTTTGTGTTAGCTTCAGGTGAAGGTACTGACTCGATTGTCGATTTTAATGTAGGTATAGACAAAATTGCCCTTTCTGGTGGTCTCCAGTTTGGTCAATTGTTGATACAGCAACAAGGAACTCAAGCCTTCATTCTCGATAGTTCTGACAATCAAGTGTTGGCAAAGTTGGATAATGCCAGTGCAAGTATACTCTTGGCTCAGTCTTCTACGACTTTTATGACTATTTAGTTCTGTTTTTTTTGATAAGCAAGTTTCTTCAAAACAGGTGTAGGGGAATAACTAGACTCAAAAGATTTAGTCTTGAACAACTAAATTCTTTGATCGAGTTCCCTACGCCTGATTCCTATCAAGTGTTTATGTTGGAAAAACTTAATATTTACTGCCATCAATAATTAGCCAAACTTGATATATGGCAATCCTAAATGAGTCGTGAAAAATATAAATAAGGAAACGAACCGCGTTCGCATAGCGTCTTCCAGAGAAGGACGCAAAGTACGCAAAGAGAAAAAAGAAGAAAGAGATATATAATTTTCACAAATGATTTAGGACTGCTATAGCTACTGATTTGTTGGCGATCGCCAAGTTGCTAACCCTAAATCTAAAAACTTTGCCCATTCTGCCGCTAAAGGAATTTCTGTAAACGGAACGCGCACTGAGTCAGCGGATTCGGAAAATACAAATTCTAACTCTATAGAACGGGCTTTATCGGGCGGATTTTCCATATCTACTAACTTGCCATCTATCAAAAGATGTATTTCTTGGACATTAACTAAAGAAAATGTCTCTAGTTTAATCGGCCCTTTGGGTGTGGGTTTTCCCCAAGTTATAGAGTTTCCTTTTTGACCTAATACTGAATAAATATCATACTTAGCGCGTTCAAATTGCTCTGCCCATACGCGATAGGCTTCAACTTTTTGATACTCCCTTGAGCCTTGCCAAGCTAGCCAGAAAAACATTGCTAACAGAGGTAACCACAAAAGACCACGTTCCATCGTTTCAACAGTCCTGAGTTATGAAGTGAAGGTAAACTAAAGTGCAAATTACACCAACAAGGGGCACAGATAAGTTATGGTAGTGGGAAAACTGGCAAAAAGCGGTGATGAGTTAATATGAGAAAGCTTATATTATTGTGCTTGTTTGTCATTGGGTTGGGAGCTGCTGTATTTGGTTTCCTGAATTTCCAGGGATTGGCAGCTAAAGGTGAGTTTGAGACGATTGTGCTTGATTTTCGTGAAGATATTCCATCAACTGTGGTGGAACAGAATTTACAAGCGATCGCCAAACAATACAACGTTACACCCCAATTAGACAACAAGTTTTCGGCTAAGGATAATGTGTATATTATCAAGGGCGATCGGCAACGACTCCAAGAACTGAAAAAATCTCAGTTTGCCCAAGCTACAGAATTCATAGAGCCAAATTATATCTACAGAAAGATTCCACAACCAGGTGAAGCCGCTTGGTTGGGAGAATTTTTGCGCCCCGAAGAAAATGATGAGGTAAATCTCTCATTAACTGGCCCCAATGACCAATATTACAGCAAGCAGTGGAACTTGCACAAAATTGGCATCGAAGGTGCATGGAGTCAAACCAAAGGCAGCGGCGTCACCGTTGCAGTCATAGACACTGGCATTACCAAGGTGCGCGACTTGTATGAAACAAAATTCGTCAAAGGCTATGATTTTGTCAACGACAAAGAACAGGCCGATGACGATAACGGTCATGGTACTCACGTTGCTGGAACCATTGCCCAAGCCACAAATAACAAATATGGTGTAGCTGGAATTGCTTATGAAGCCAGTTTGATGCCGCTGAAGGTACTGAGTGCTTATGGTGGCGGTACCGTAGCCGATATTGCCGAAGCGATTAAATTTGCTGCTGATAAAGGCGCAGATGTGATTAATATGAGCTTGGGCGGTGGCGGTGAAAGCAAGTTAATGAAAGAAGCGATCGAGTATGCCCATAGAAAAGGTGTAGTCATCATTGCCGCAGCGGGTAATGAAAGTGCCAACGGGGCAAGCTATCCAGCACGTTATCCTCACGTTATTGGCGTTTCAGCGATCGGTCCAGACGGCGAAAAAGCACCCTATTCTAACTTTGGTGCAGGTGTCGATATCTCTGCTCCTGGTGGTAGTGAAGCTGGTAAGATTCTCCAAGAAACTATCAACGAAAAAGGCGAAGGCGTATTTCTTGGTTTCCAAGGTACAAGCATGGCTTCCCCCCACATTGCTGGCGTTGCAGCATTAATCAAAGCTACTGGTATTAAAGAACCAGATGAAGTTTTAAAAGTCCTCAAACAGTCGGCACGAGTTATCCAAGATGATGGTTTGAACTATTATGGTGCTGGACAACTCAATGCAGAAGCAGCAGTCAAACTAGCTGTTGAAGGGCAAATCAGTTTCCAAGATTTCTTCCGGTGGTTACGGGATAATGGCTACCTGAATCCCGGCTTTTGGATTGACGGTGGTGCAGTAGCACTGTTACCGAAGATTTTAATGGTGATTGGTTCTTACTTGCTGGCTTGGTTTTTACGGGTTTACTTCCCCTTCACTTGGAGTTGGTCTTTGTCTAGCGGTTTAATTGCTGGCAGTTCTGGGTTATTCTTCCTCAAGGGAATCTATATCTTTGACCTTCCCCAATGGCCTTTCCGGGTTTTGGGCAGTTCAATTCCAGAACTCGGCAATACCCTCCAAGGAAGTGATGCATTCAATCCTCTATTTGCCAGCGTATTGATTCCTATTGTATTAATGGCATTACTATTAGGACATCCTAGTTGGAAATGGTTTGCCATTGGTTCAACATTAGGAGTAGCAGCCTGCTTGACAGTAAGTGCTATTTACGACCCAGCAGTTTGGGGATTTGGAAATGTTAACTTAGCACGTCTGTTCCTTATTACCAACGCCATACTTTGTTATGGACTTGCTCGTTTAGCATTGCAAAACCAAGAAAAAGCAGCATAAATGGGTATGGAGCATTGGGCATTGGGCATTGGGCATGGGGCATGGGGCAAGCAGGAAGTGTGGGAGGATAGGGAAGAAATCTTTACCCCCCACACTCCCCACACTCCCTCATCTCCCCAGTCCCCAGTCCCCAGTCCCCAGTCCCCAGTCCCCAGTCCCCAGTCCCTACTCTCCCAATCAGAACTATTTATGAGCATTACACTTACAGGTACAATTCAACGCCGTGATATTGGCCCAGGCGCATGGGCGTTAGTTACAGAAGAGGGTGTTACTTACGAAATCCTCAGAGGGGCAGATCAAGACTTACTCAAAGCCGGACAAAAAGCAAAAGTTAAAGGACAGGTGCGTGAAGATGTCATGACAGCTGCCATGATTGGCCCTGTCCTAGAGGTTAAATCTTTTGAGGTAATTAATTCTCACTAGTTGTAGAATCGAGAACCTGCTGGAGACGGCTTCTAAATTCACCTTTGGGATGACCGCCTTTTACCTCACCTACAATCTCAAATTCTCCTTCTGGAGAATTGCAAACAATGTAAGTAGGCCATCCCATTTCTGATTTATCAGGATACTGAGTCAATAAAATCTTGCGATACTTGCGGTAGGCAGCTGTATCCTGCATTTTCACATCGATAAATTCTAAACCCAGTTCTTCAGCCACCTTTTTGTCATAAAAAGACATTTTGTGGCAGATGCCGCACTCTTCAGAAGAAAACTTGATTACAGCTAAACTCATCGGTTGGCAACTCTTTGGTTTTAGGCTAGATGTCCTAGCATAACGCCATGAAATATACCATATAGCAGGTTATTAATGTCAACAAAAATGGCATCGGGGAAATGGGGAGACGCGGGGAGGCAAAGAAAAACTAATGACAAATGCCCAATGACCTATTTTTAGGAAGCAGCAGTCGAAGAACGAGAAAGTAGGAATCTAGAAAAAAACTTAAGAATGTGATTAAATATCATAGCAATCATTTTAGAGTCACCTGTTTAGCTAAAAATAAAAGGAAAGCGATTCAGGGATTGGGCGACCAAGTTTTACTCTAAGCTGTCAATAAAGGGATATTCAAGGTCTACCAGCAGTAACAACAAGGTGCATTCTGGGTATGTGGCAGTTTATGGAGGCTCATGATGTCTAACGACAAGCTGCTATGGCTCTAGGCATAAAAAAACCCCCAGTGGGTGTTAGCCTACCAGGGGAGTTAGTTATCAGGGTGCATCTACCAATTAAATGTTCTGAGGTTGAACACCATACTCCGGATAAATTTGTACAAAGGTCAATTATTTTTTAAAATAAAAAAACCCCAGTTGGTGTTAGCCTACTAGGGGAGTGAGTTATCAGGGTGCATCTACCAATAATGTTTTCTAGGGGCAGCCAGCATGTTCCGGAGAAAATGATCGAGCTCCAACAAGATTTGGAATTGGCGATCGCGTAGCGTTAGCAAGTTCGCGAGGGTCTTTTAGATTTATCCCAATCACAAGGGTGCTGGGCTTCGGTTTGATATTTGTTGTGTCTAGAAAAGAGGTTGCTCTTAACCGAAAAACCCTAATCCAAAATCTAAAATCTAAAATTCTTCGATGGTTCCAAACAAAAAAACCCCCAGTGGGTGTTAGCCAACCAGGGGAGTTGAGTTATCAGGGTGCATCTACCAATTCTTTTTTCTCAAGTTAATGGCTATCCACCGGATAAATTATGCAGAAGTTGAGGTTATTGTTGTTTACTCACCAGAAAAAAAACTCTCAACAAGTGTTAGCCAATCAGAGGGGTTAGTTATCAGGTCAACCATTTTTGGATTTTGCTAAAAGTTCAGCCAGTCGCTGGGACGAGTTTCCCGACTTGTGGGTAGACGCCCAGAGAGTGGCTTTTCGTAGGGTGCTGGCGTGACCTCAGGCTTGCGGCAATAGAGTAGTAATTCTCCGTATCCGCGAGCCTCTGGCTACACCAACGTCAAGGGTGAAGAACAAGCTTTTCAAGCTAGATTGCCGATTTTGGATTAAAGACGACACAAGGTTACAGGGCTTGATAGCGCAGCGTTAGCAAGTTATGGAGCGTCGGATTTTAAATTTTGGATTTGTTCCGCTCACTACCGACGGTATGAACTGAAATAATTTTTAATCTAAAATCTAAAATTGGCACGGTCAAATCTACCAATTATTCAATGATTAGTGCGCTACCTGAAAAATAGATGTGTGATGAGCAAAAAAAACCCCTAGTGGCTATTAGCCTACCAGGGGAGCTAGTTATCAGGGTGCATCTACCAATTAAATGTTCTAGGTTTAACCATCATGCTCAGGATAAATTTCCAAGAAACTTGATTATTTTTGTGTCAAACAAAAACTACTACACTTTGCCAGACCTTTCCCTATGTTTTAGATAGGGCGCTTAAGCCCCTGGTTTGGTTAATTGAAGATGCTCGCTGGGTTTTTGCTGTGCTGTGATAGTGGATATTAAGCGATTTAGGGGAGTTAAAGATCGAGGTACATTCATCTGCCAATCAAGTATTCTAAAGTTAAGCATTATTTTCTGGCGGAGAATATCTGCGTTATGTCAAGTTAGTTTAATTACTTACAGCAGAATTCAGAATTCATAATCCGGAATTTGACAGCAAAATTAGGACTTATATCTGGTTTTTCGAGCTAAGGTTGTGTAATTCACCCAATTGAAATTTGCTGTATAATTCTAAGCTCCTAGTGTAGAGCGTCCTCGGTTCGGGCAGCGTCTTCCTTAGCAGAAGCTGAGATCGCCAAAAGCTGGCACTCCGAATTCTCTTTGTGTCTGGGTGTTAACTCTAACTATAAGTGTTCACACGAAATTGATATTAGAGGTTGCTGTTGTTTGCCAAAATAAAAAAACCCCCAGTGGGTGTTAGCCTACTAGGGGAGTTGAAGATCAAGGTGCATCTACCAATAAAGTGTTCTAGACCGAACTAATCCAATCCGGATAAAGTTGTAAAGGTAGAAAAGCCAAAACAACTAAAAATCAGAAACATTCAAGGGTGGGATGCATCTAAGTTATCAGAGGGAGCGAAAAATCGACTTGAAACTTTCGCGTTTCAAACCGAATTTAGGAGGCGAGCAGGAGAAGCTGTGACCCAGGAATTCCACATATCCGTAACCCCAGTAGGGCAAAACGACTACTTGGTGCGGACGGAACAAGTCGCGCCTGGGGTGCCATTGGCAGAAGAATTGGTGACTTGGCCTGTAGCTGATTGGTTGATGGCTGCTGGGCATTTGATGAATGACCCGTTGAAGTCAGTCCTGCAAGGAGATCCATTCGCCTCTAGCGGTCGGGAAAGTGATATTGCAAGAAATTCTGTTAATTTGGTGGCTTTAGGTCAACAATTATATAATGCCTTATTTCAAGGTACTCTCAGAGATAGTTGGATTACTGCCCAAGGTATTGCCCAGAATCACCAACAAGTATTGCGCTTACGCTTGGGGCTGAAAGACACCAGGTTAGCTCGTTTGCCTTGGGAAGTGATGCACGCAGGCGATCGCCCCTTAGCCACTGGGCCTTATGTCGCTTTTTCTCGCTTCCAAAGCGGAATTTTGGGGGCTTCTCGTTTGCGATCCCTGCGGGGGGCTACGCCTACGCCAATGGAAGAAACTGGTGTCAAAGTATTGATGGTAATTGCTTCGCCCTTAGATCAAGTCCGTCTCGACCTACTCAAACAGGAAGCAATCAAACTGCAAGCGGAACTTGCGCGTCCAGCACCACGATTTGCTGAAGCTAGCAGTCATCTCCCAGAAATTGAACTCACTGTGTTAGACCAACCAGGACGGGAAGAACTGACCCAAGCTTTAGAGCAAGGCAGATATCACGTTCTACACTACTCTGGTCATAGCAACTTAGGCCCAAATGGCGGAGAAATTTATCTTGCCAGTCGCAGAACTGGGTTAACGGAAATTCTGACTGGAGACGATTTGGCAGGTTTGCTCGTCAACAACAACATCCAGATGGCGGTGTTTAATTCCTGCTTGGGGGCTTATACAGCTGCCTTGGGGGCTTCTGAAGATACGGGGGAACGCAACCTGGCAGAAAGTCTTGTAAAACGAGGAATTGCTAGTGTTTTGGCAATGTCAGAGCGTATTCCGGATGAAGTGGCACTGACACTCACGCAATTATTTTACCGCAATTTGAGTCAGGGGTATCCAGTAGATTTATGCGTTAGTCGGGTGCGCCAAGGATTAATTTCTGCCTATGGTTCTCACCAAATGTACTGGGCATTACCCATTTTGTATCTCCAGCCAGAATTTGACGGTTTTCTGAGCCAGGAAACTGCTTTAGGGCAAAGTCAGGAGTCGCTCAACCAATATAGTTCGCCTGTAGGGACAATTCCTAGTTCCATGTATGCTGCGATCGCAGACGATCCGGAAATGCCTTTAGGAATTGAGGAAATGATTCCTGCTGATTTGGGGCGCGATCCTGCTGGCTTGGATTGGCTAGGTGAAGATACTTGGGGCGATCTCGTTGATGAAATCGAGTATGATGACCCAAGTTATGCAGAAGATTCGGCGATCGTTTCGGATTTGTTTCGGCGGCTAGATGAGCAAAAATCCCCCACAGAAATCGAGCAACAAATTAACGAAAATAGTCTACCAAATAGGCCAGTTTCACAAGAAATTACTTCCTCTTTGGAGGAAGCAGATTTGTGGGGAGAAGTTCCAGCACCGCCTCCTGAAACTGTTGGAAACTCAGAAAGACATTGGCAAAATTCGGAGTTTTCTCGTCGATCGCAGCCAAACTCATCTCCATCTAGAAATCGTAACCAACGGCGTAAGCTGTGGCCGATTGTTGGCGTTGTGGGAATAAGTGCGATCGCAATTGCCATCGGTTTAAATTGGTGGTGGCAAAATCGACTACAGACGAATCTGTCGAAGATACCACCAATTCCTACTGAGTCTTTACCCATCGAAAAGCAACCAAGTATCGATTTAGAAACAGCACCAACTGGAATCGTTACCGCCACCGCTACTGAAAAATTGAGCCAAGGCGATTTGCAAGGTGGGTTGTTTGCTGTGGAAGAATTACTCAATCGTGGTGCCTTTGCTGCGGCTGAAACTGCTTTGAAGCTAGTTACAAATCAGCAAGCTGACGATCCATCTGTCAACTTTTTAAAGGGGCGACTAGCATGGCAATCAATCCAGACTGGAGATGCTAACTATAGCGTTGATGATGCTCGTCGTTACTGGGAGACTGCTGCTAAGGCTAAACCAGATTCGCTTTTATATAAAAACGCTTTAGGATTTGCTTACTACGCAGAAGGTAATTTGAATCGAGCTAATGATTCTTGGTTCAAGGCTTTAAATTTAGCTCTCAAAACACAGAATAATGCTTCTACTACATCCACAAAGACGCCATTACCTCAGGATGCTTTAACTTCCTATGCTGGTTTAGCTCTGGGACTGTATAAATCTGCACTAGATGAATCTAGCGCCAAACAAGCACAATATATGAATGAAGCGATAAAGTTGAGACAAATGGTAATGAAATCCGATGGTGTAAATTTTCAAGTAGATAAATTAGCTAAAAATTGGTTATGGACAGAAAAAGCAATTAAAGATTGGCGATCGCTTCTTCAAGAGAAGAGTCGAGAAGAGTAATCAGAATTCAGAATTTCTTTGAATTACACCACTCGCAACTCATTTTATTCCTTGATATGATCCGAGGAAAGTTGGCTGAGGGCGAGTTATATTAACCTCCCACAAAGCTTTGAGAGTAGACAACTCCTCCCGCAGTGTGGAGTACATAACAGTTTGAAAACTGTAGCTTTCCCAATCTGGTGTTCCCAAACCGATGGCTTTGACGCCAAGGCGATCGCAAGTATAAACTGCGCGGGGTAAATGGAATTTTTGGGTAACTAAAACTGCTTGTTTGATTCCGAAAATATCTTTAGCTCGATAGCAACTTTCATAAGTGCTGAATCCAGCATAATCTAAGGTAATATCTTGAGCAGGTACGCCTCTTTCCACTGCATAATTCTGCATTGCTTGGACTTCATTGTAGTCATCGCGGCTATTGTCACCCGTCATTAACAGCTTTTGAACTCGCCCCAATTTGTAAAGTTCTACAGCAGCAGAGACGCGATCGCTAAGCATTGGCGATAGTGTACCATCAGGGTAAATTCCTGCACCAAAGACGATGGCAACGCGCCCGGCTGGAATTTTTTCTGGTTGAGTGTAGCGGCGATTGCTAGTAATTGCATTTACATAGTAATTTAGCCCTAGCGGGCTGATAGTTGCAGTTAATAGTAGTAATCTAAATATGAGTCGATAGTGTGACAAAAACCATTTAGGCAGCATAGGTTTTAATTGTCAAGATAATTCTGTTATTGCAATAGACGCAGTTTTTTGGGTGAAGTTGCAGTGGGAGCGATCGCTTTTGAGTCTGAACACCTATAACGAATCAACGATTGCACCCCAGGATTTTTCGCAATCACAACAGATGTAGAGACGTTGCAATGCAACGTCTCTACCAACAATTTTGTCGGTAAACGAGATATCTAATACCATTTCAAAAAATCTTTGCAACACATCAAAAATTTGTAGGGGCGCAAAGCTTTGCGCCCCTATCGAATCTATCTGTCAAATTCTTTTTTCAATCGAACTCATCTACAGCTAGTGGTTCGTCGCATTAATTATGAGGGGTAAAATAACGAACCGCAAAGGACGCAAAGAACGCTAAGGAAGAAGAAAAGAAGAGAAATCGAAAATGAGTTTACCTAGCAAAATTAATGCGATAGACCACTAGTATTTCTAACCAATATTAATGATGAGATGTACTAAGCACTTGTGCAAAAAAGTTATTCAACTCTGGCGCGGAGTGCGGGAGATGGAAAGAGGTTTTCAAATGCTGCTTGGCGTTCGTTTAAAGGTTCAGGTGCATAATTCCAAAGACTTTCATAATAAAAGAAGGTTACACCCAAACCCCGTTCTTGGGCAGCTCGCACCTGAGACTTAATTTGTTGCATTGGGACTGGGTTATTTCGTAAGCCTGTCATAATTCCCACTCCTGTGGGAATGGTTTGTTGGGCTTCTTGAATTTCTGGGCGGGAAATATTTGCGATGAAACTTTGCAGATTTGGACGATAAATTTGCACAATTAACTCGTCTACAATATCTTGCCGTATCCAATTAACCCAGTCTTGCAGGTGGAACTTGTAAGCAAAGTGATAGTAATTAGGAGCAACGGAGAAAATTGCCTGGGGTTTTCTCTGCTTCACAGCTTGGTTCAGTTGTACCATGAAGGCGGTAATTTTATCTGCCCGCCACTTTACCCATGCTGGATCTTCAGGATTTGCTGGGGGATTATTTTTTGTTTCTTTAGCGTACAACGCAACTGTATAGCGATCGTAGCCAAATTCACGGGGCAAACTCATGTGATCGTCAAACTGAATGCCATCGGCATCATATTGAGTGACAACTTCTAGCACAAGATTGCTGATGAATTGTTGCACTTGTGGATGGAAGGGATTGAGCCACATTACCTCACCAGCCGCGCTGATGGAAGTTTGACTACCATCGCGCTTTTGTGTGAACCAATCTGGATAATTTAGTGCTAGTTCCGACGTTGGGGGTGCCATAAATCCAAACTCAAACCAGGGAATTGCTAAGAGTCCCTTGCGATGGGCTTGATTAATGAGGTCAGCAAGAATATCATGTCCATCTGAACCTTTATAAACAAAAGGTTGAATCCCTGCCTGTTGTGCTGTCGCACTGGGATACATCACATAGCCAGAATTCCAAACCACTGGATAGATTGTGTTGAAGTTCAGCCGACGCAGATGACTCATCGCCTCTTGCACTTTGGCGCGATCCTTGAGGGTGTCAAAATCATTGTTCGTCATCCAAACCCCGCGAATCTCCTGACGGGGTAGCTGGGCAACAGCAGGGCTGAAGCTGTCTACCAACAATACCGTAATAAACGATATTAACATCAGCAGCGGGAAAATATATTTAACTTTTCGTCGCCAACCTCGAACAAAAAAAGTTGATTTCATAGGTTTGAATGATGCATTAGCTACCCACACACGCCATTGCTTGCTTTTGTGATTCAATCTACTAGTCATATATTACAAGCATTTATACTTACTAAAAAATTGACAGATTGGTAGTTGTTGGTTCCTTGTGTATGGAACTTTTGCACCAGAAAAACTAAATCAAACTTATGCACATTAAGAAACTTGACGTAGCAAGTAGGCATTTGTGCCCAATATATCTGGTATTGGGAATGGGGCATGGGGCATTGGGCATGGGGCAAGCAGGAAGTGTGGGAGAGGTGGGAGGTGTGGGAGGATAGGGAAAAAATCTTTCCCCCCACACTCCCCACACTTCCCCATCTCCCTATTCCTCAGTCCCCAGCTGTGTCACAATAAAAAACTGTAATAAGAAAAATATTGTTAGGTAATTTAGTGAGTCCAACTGCTCAATCTACGGCAAGTGCGCGTCGTGTCGTATTTCCTTTTACGGCAATTGTCGGCCAGGAAGAAATGAAACTGGCGCTGCTGTTGAACGTGATTGACCCCAAAATTGGTGGTGTAATGATCATGGGCGATCGCGGTACCGGAAAATCCACTACTATCCGGGCGCTGGCGGATCTACTGCCAGAAATCTCTGTGGTTGCCAATGACCCGTTTAGTAGCGATCCTAGCGACCCTGACTTGATGAGCGATGATGTCCGCCAACTGTTAGAACAAGGGGCAGAAATTCCCGTAACTCACAAAAAAGTCCAAATGGTAGACCTGCCATTAGGAGCCACAGAAGACCGGGTTTGCGGCACTATCGACATCGAAAAAGCTTTATCTGAGGGTGTCAAAGCTTTTGAACCAGGACTGCTGGCAAAGGCTAACCGAGGCATTCTTTATGTGGATGAAGTCAACTTACTAGATGACCACCTTGTAGACGTACTACTCGATTCCGCCGCCAGTGGCTGGAATACTGTAGAACGGGAAGGCATCTCAATCCGTCACCCGGCACGTTTTGTGCTTGTGGGTTCTGGAAACCCAGAAGAAGGCGAACTGCGCCCCCAACTACTCGATCGCTTTGGGATGCACGCAGAAATTCATACAGTCAAAGAACCAGCTTTACGAGTACAAATCGTGGAACAGCGATCGGAATTTGACCAAAATCCTCCAGAATTTCTCGAAAAGTATAAACCCCAGCAAGAAGCACTACAACAGCAAATTGTCAATGCCCAGCAACTGTTACCAGAAGTAAAAATTGACTATGATTTGCGGGTGAAAATTTCTGAAGTCTGCTCTGAACTGGATGTAGATGGTTTACGGGGTGACATTGTTAGTAACCGCGCCGCCAAAGCCATAACGGCATTTGAAGGACGGAGTGAAGTTACAGTTGACGATATTCGCCGCGTTATTACGCTGTGCTTGCGTCACAGGCTGCGGAAAGACCCCTTGGAATCGATTGATTCTGGCTACAAAGTTGGCAAAGCTTTTAGCCGTGTGTTTGGCGTCGAACTCCCAGAAGATGATACTGCACAAAAAAATGGCACAGGTCAGAAGTTAGGAGTTAGAGGTTAGGAGTTAGGAGTTAGAGGTTAGGGGTTAGGAGTTAGGAGTTAGGAGTTAGGAGTGGGGGATGAGGGAGACAAGAGGAAAAAGAGACAACGAGAATAACTCTTAACTCGTAACTTCTAACTTCCAAGTAACTCCCAACTCTTAACTCCCAACTCCTAACTCTTAACTTTTAAGATCTAACTCAGCACTGGGCACTTAGCACTGAATACTGACTATGAGATTTTGGTATTTTTGGTTCAACAGCTTAATTTTATCTAGCCAATACAACCCGCCTCGGTTTGTAGAATTATTGATGCTGTTTTTAGCGATCGCTATGCTGGCAATAGCGAGTGTTTTACCCGAAAGACCATATTTAATCTTAGGCTTGAGCTTAGTAGTTGGAGCATCTATTTCTATCTTAGTGCGGGAAGCGATCGCCCCCTCACCGCAAACACGAATTACACAATTCACAGCATTACTATTACTAATTATTAGCCTTTTTGGCTTTGCTGATTTAGTTCAGACTCTTTAAATTTAGTCATGAGTTATGAGTTAAGAGTGAGAAGTTAATTAAAAACTCCTAACTCTCAACTTCTCACTTCTAATTTTTTTATTTACCAAGAAGGGGAAAAGGGGAAAGGGGAAGGGAAGAAGAAAAAACTTTTCACCACAAGGTATAAAGCCCCTGTTTTGAAAAATGGAGAACAAAAAAGAAGATTGAGGAGATACATAGTGCAATAAAAATTGCCGACTCCATGCGTTGAAACCCCTGTTTTGAAATTGCTGGTTCCTTTCCCCTTTCCCCCTCTTTTTCACCACTTTTGCATTTCCACTAATTCCATACACAATTCATTAATTTGCTCTAGATCGGGTTTATGAGGCAGGTTAGATTGTTCGTAAACAATTTCCATTTCGGCAACTAAATCTTCTGCCATTTTCATAACCTGTTCATAGGAATAATCACCCTTGAGGATAGCTTTTAAATCATCAGCATCACCAGCTATTCTTCTATCTACAATCACCTCTCCTTGACGTAATATTTCTAGTCCACTGCGTAACAATCTAATGCAGTGCATCCCATGTTTGAGGTCAAAACCAGACTTGAGTTCCATTTCTGCTCTAGCCGGATTTCGATTTTCCTGCCAAGATAAGTAAGCCTTCCATTCTCTTAGGGCTGTTTGATAACTTTGACTTTTCTGAAGCAGGCGGATAAAATCTTTACGGCTATTAGTTAATTTTTGGGTATATTCTAAAGTTTCGTCGGGTAAAGTATATTGTTTTAACACTCCTTTAAAATCAATATCTGCTGTCAGCAATTTGTATAATTGCTCAGCTTCTTCCAAAAACTCAATTCTGCCTCTAATTAAGTTATAAAGATATTCCAAAAAAGCATTTAGTTCATCTTTGGTTAGGGCTGCTTCGTCTTCTATCTCAAAGTCAGATGGTAATGGTTTTTTTTGCGGTGGCTTTAATAACCACTTGCGATGAGTTTCCATTTTTTTGATTTGAGCGAAGGCATAACCAGTGTAAGTATGCTTTACCTTCTTGCTCAAAAATAATTGTTTATGATTAATTAAATGCTGTCCGACTGGAGTTAGAAAAGGATAGTTATTTAACCAGAGTAATTCTAAAACATTGGGGTTGGCTCCCGATAATAACTGGATGATTTTTTTTAATTCATATATAACTGTATCTTTGTTATTATCTAGAAATGGAAATATTCCTGGTTCATCCCAGCCAGCATCTTTTTGTTCTATGCGATCGAATCCCAAATAGTACCTTTTGGGTGCGATAAACACTCCGCGATAATCCAAGTCGGAATCGGGACGATTTAAACCATATCCGTGGCTACCTGCCAAACCAACTAAAATAGTTCTTTGTTCAATTTCTATTCTTTTCATTTCAATGGAGTATAAATAACGAGGGTTGTGCTATTCTAATGCACTAAACCAGGTTTCTAAATCTGCTTGAGCCTGAAAATCTAACAAAGCTTCCCTCAAGGCTGCAAGACACCTGAATTCTTTAAGGATACTGTGAAAATTGAGTGGCTTCAGATCCCCGACTTCTTTGAGAAGTCGGGGATCTTGTTGTTCCCGAATGATTTAGGATTTATATACTTGCAGATATATATCAAAATAAACACTCTAACAATTTATATTCCTGCAAAACTATATCGCTAATATATCTAAGTTCAAATATTAATTTACACCTTGTTTTTCTTAACAAAAAGTTTCATGATTGATTTGTAAAGTACATATTCATCAACCAAGAATCATTTAAATATTCACAGCAATCTATTTAATAATCATTTCAACATAACTCATGTCGGAGTTCGATTAATCCAATGTTAGAAGGATGGATTCAAATTATATTAACGCTACTAATTGTAGTAGCAATTACTCCATTTTTTGGGCGCTATATGGCGCGTGTCTACCAAGAACAAAGTACTTTTCTCGATCCAGTTTTAAATCCGGTTGAGCGAGTGCTTTATTCCTTGGTTGGTGTAAAAGCTAAAGAAAATATGACTGGTTGGCAGTATGGGCGGGCAATATTGTATAGCAATGTTGCAATGGGGTTGCTAATTTTCTTGATTATTATGAATCAAGGATGGTTACCATTAAACCCAACTAAGATAAATGCCCCAACTTGGGATACAGCGCTGCATACTACTATTTCTTTTATTACTAATACCAACCAGCAGCATTATTCTGGTGAAACTTACATGAGTTATGCCAGCCAAATGTGGGGACTTGGTTATCACATGTTCACCTCAGCGGCCACTGGTTTGGCTGTGGGAATAGCTTTTATTCGAGGATTAACTGGTAAATCGTTGGGCAACTTTTATGTAGACTTAATTCGCTCGATTACGCGAATTCTGCTGCCTATTTGTATTGTCGGCGGGATTGTTTTGATGGCGGCTGGCGTGCCAGAAACACTGGCGAGTGTAGCGGTGTTTCCCACCTTGGAAGATCCTAACGTTAGTCAGGCGATCGCCCGCGGCCCCGTTGCCCATTTTGAAATCATCAAAGAATTAGGCGAAAACGGCGGCGGCTTTTTTGCCATCAACTCCGCACACCCCTTTGAAAATCCCAACGGATTTACCAATTTAATTGAAATTGTCGCCATGCTTGCGATTCCCACTTCCTTAATCTACACCTATGGCTTGTTTGCTAATAACACTAAGCAAGCTTGGTTAGTCTACGGCATGGTGGGTGTTATTTATCTAGTATTTATTATCGTTACAGCCATTGGTGAATACAACGGCAACCCGGCTGTGAATGCGGTGCTAGGAAGTCAGCAACCGAATTTGGAAGGTAAAGAAGTCCGGTTTGGTTGGGCACAATCTGTGCTGTTCGCGGTCAGTACCACCGGTACCATGTGTGGTGCAGTCAATAGTTTACACGATTCCTTCATGCCCAACGGCGGTTTTATTACCCTTTCCAATATGTTCCTACAAATTATTTGGGGGGGACAGGGTACAGGAACCGCTTACTTGTTTGCTTACCTAATTCTGGCTGTGTTCGCTACAGGATTAATGGTGGGACGCACGCCAGAATTTCTCGGACGCAAAATTGAGAAGCGGGAAGTTGTACTGGCTAGTTTCTTAATTTTGCTAGTTCACCCCATCGCAATTATGATTCCCGCAGGTATCGCTCTAGCATTTCCCGAACAATTATCAGGAATTAGCAATCCCGGCTTCCACGGTTTTGCTCAAGTTATCTACGAATACGCCTCCGCTGCTGCTAACAACGGTTCCGGGTTTGAAGGCTTAGGCGATTCCCAACCTTCGCCGTTAGCAATAGCTACAGGTACAGAACCGACTTTAACCGCTTTGTGGTGGAACTTGAGTACCTGCTTTAGTTTACTAGCAGGGCGCTATATTCCCATACTGGGTTTACTGTTTTTAGCAGATAGCATGTCTCGCAAGCAAGCTGTTCCCTATACTGCTGGGACATTGCGAACCGATACCGGATTATTTACAGGCGTTACCGCAGGCGTGATTTTAATTCTAGGCGCACTTACATTCTTCCCAGTATTAGCATTAGGCCCTGTTGGTGAAGCATTTTTTATCGCAAAAGGTATTGGGTAGGAGTAGGGAGGTGGGGAGCAGAGATAAATTAATGAGTCTTTGATACTCGTTAATCCACCTCAAAGACTTATGCCCCATGCCCAATGCCCCATTCCCATAATTTAATTTATGCCAACTACTACTAATCCTCATTCACCCCGCGTTCCATCGGGAACTCGTGATTCGCGCAAGCACACCCCCAAGGCAGATATGCGGGGAATTTACCAGAGAGCAATTCGTGAGTCATTTGTCAAGCTCGATCCGCGAATTACTGTTAAAAATCCAGTGATGTTTGTTGTTTGGGTCGGGACAATTGTCACTTTTCTAGTTACCCTTAACCCAAATTTGTTTGGTACAATCCAGGCAAATATCAACCAACAACGCTTGTTAAATGGGTTGATTACCTTTATTCTGTTTTTCACACTCGTTTTTGCTAACTTTGCTGAAGCTGTGGCTGAAGGACGGGGCAAAGCTCAGGCTGATTCACTGAGAACGACGCGATCGGATACCATCGCTAATAAAATCCTTCCTGATGGTTCCATTGAAAAAGTCAATTCTACGGAACTGCGGCGGGGTGATTTGGTAAAGGTAATTGCCAATAATCTGATTCCCGCCGATGGCGAAGTAATTAAAGGTATTGGTTCAGTTGATGAGTCTGCGATTACTGGGGAATCTGCGCCTGTGTTGAAGCAACCAGGTACGGATATTGCCAGTTCGGTGACAGGAGGTACGCGCTTACTTTCCGACGAGTTGACGATTAAGATTACTGCCGACCCAGGTCAAGGCTTTATTGACCGCATGATTTCCTTAGTAGAAGGAGCAGAACGCACCAAAACTCCCAATGAGATTGCCTTGACGGTATTGTTAGCAGTGCTGACACAGGTGTTCTTAATTGTAGTAGCGACGATGCCGCCATTTGTCAGCTACATCGCCAATTTTATCACCACTGTATTTGGTGCTGAGGCGGCAAACAGTTTACGTGCGGGTGCTAGCGTGGCGATTTTAATATCGTTACTGGTAGCTTTGATTCCCACAACTATCGGTGGTTTGCTCAGTGCGATCGGTATTGCAGGGATGGACAGGGTTGCCCAATTTAACGTCATCGCCACCTCTGGTCGAGCAGTGGAAGCTTGCGGCGACATAAACACTTTGGTGCTAGATAAGACAGGAACAATCACGTTGGGTAACCGCATGGCTGATGAGTTTATTCCCCTGAATAATCACTCACTAGAAGATGTGGCGCGAGTTTCCCTAGCTGCTAGCTTATTTGACGATACCCCAGAGGGCAAGTCAATTGTGGCATTAGCAGAAAAGTCCCAGGTTGGGATCGATTTTAATACCGAGAAAGCCGAAGGTGTAGAGTTTTCCGCCAAAACCCGCATGAGTGGTACAAATCTACCCGATGGTAAACAAGTTCGCAAGGGTGCGGTGGACGCAATTAAGGGATTTGTGCGTTCTCGTGGCGGTTACGTTCCCGATGATATAGATGCAGCTTATGAGCGAGTTTCCCGGTTAGGGGGTACACCCTTAGCTGTTTGCCAGGATGAGAAAATTTATGGTGTTATTTACCTCAAAGATATTGTCAAACCTGGTTTGCGAGAACGATTTGACCAACTCCGCCGCATGGGTGTTCGCACCGTTATGCTCACGGGTGATAATCGAATTACCGCTTCGGTGATAGCTCAGGAAGCTGGAGTTGATGATTTCATTGCCGAAGCGACTCCAGAAGACAAAATCGAGGTGATTCGCTCGGAACAAGCTCAGGGTAAACTGGTGGCAATGACTGGAGATGGTACAAATGATGCGCCTGCTTTGGCTCAAGCAAACGTGGGTTTGGCGATGAACTCTGGGACACAGGCTGCCAAAGAAGCTGCTAACATGGTGGACTTAGACTCAGACCCCACCAAGTTGATTGACTTAGTAACTATTGGCAAACAGCTGCTCATTACCCGTGGAGCATTAACAACCTTCTCCATCGCCAACGATATCGCCAAGTATTTTGCCATCATTCCGACTATCTTTGCTGCGGCTGGAATCGGCGCACTTAATATCATGGCACTAAAGAGCGCTCAATCTGCGATCGTCTCAGCGTTAATTTACAACGCCTTGATTATCCCAGCACTAATTCCCTTAGCACTTAAAGGAGTAAAATTCTTGCCTCTTTCAGCAGACCAATTACTACGCCGCAACATCTTCATTTATGGCATTGGTGGTATCATTGCTCCCTTCATTGCCATCAAACTGATAGATATAATTTTGCCCTTTTCTTAGGACTTGCAAATTAAAAAACATTTCTCTGTCCTCTTAATTTCTCTGTGGCCTCTGCGGTAGCCTGCGGCAAGCCGGTTTGCGTCTACGTTTTCTTAGATAATTTCTTTCTTGGTAAACCCTAAATTTACTTATGAAACTCCCTCACATCCAACACACTATTCCTATATCCCAACTATCTGAAGCAATAAGTGAAATCTGGTGTCAATGGCGTAAACAAAAACTGCCATTGTATTTATTCCTCGCAATGTGCTTCAACTTAGTAGTTGCACCCGTAGTTTATGCTGCCACAAGCGAACAACTTTCCCGGAGTCAAGCTTGGGGAGTGGGACTGCTAGGACTGGTGACGCTAGGACTTTCTATCTATTTATTTTTTGTAATGTTTGTACCGGAGAAATTTTAATGAGTTTTGCACGCGAAGCCAGCAGAGCTATTCGTTCTACCTTGGTACTCTGGGTAATAGGAGCGATTATTTATCCTTTTTTGATGATTGCCATTGGGCAGATTGTGTTTCCCTTTCAAGCAAATGGTAGTTTGCTGACAAATAATACAGGTCAAGTAGTGGGTTCTGCATTAATTGGTCAACCTTTTAGTAGCGATCGCTATTTTAACAGTCGTCCTAGTACCACTAGCTACAGCACAGCCGACCCCAAAAAAGATGATGCAGGAGTTTTACAAACCGGAGTTTCCGGTGCTAGTAATTTAGCTCCCAGTAATCCCGCATTACTAGAACGCATCAAAGGAAAAGATGACCCAGACCCAAGCAAAAAAGTTGAAGGTGATTTCAATCGTTTGAAAACAGCAGGCGTACAGCCAACTGCGGATCTTGTTTACACCTCTGGTTCTAGCCTTGACCCCCACATCACCCCCGAAGCCGCCAAAGCCCAAATTGCACGAGTAGCCAAAGCGCGGGGAGTTCAGCCGAATCAACTCGAAACTTTAATTGCTCAAAACACAGATGGTCGGTTTCTCGGCATCTTTGGTGAGCCTGGAGTTAATGTTTTGAAGTTGAATTTAGCTTTGGATAAAATCAAAGAATAAAAGCATGAAAAGTGCTTAAAATATTTATCTATTCAAGTTTTAGCTCTCCGAATTTTTAAATAACTCGGAGAGCTTGTTTTTTACAAATGATGAATAATTTTTTATGGTAAAAATATCCCGCTTTTATATATCTCTAAGTATATGCCTTGCTAACTATTAGGTAGATATATATATATTTAGATATGATTTCTATTGTTAGAAAATATATCAATTCTAAATAAAATTTTCTCTATACTGTTGGACAATATTATTAGAGTTAAAGAAGATTGAGTGTTAAAAAAAACTTTAGAACCAAGTTTATTTGGTGTTTTAATCCAAGTAAATAGTATTTACTGTGGTATTCATTTAACTGAGATTCAGTTACCAGATAAATGTGCTTTTTTGGGAATTTTAAGAGAAAATCAAGTGCTTTCCGCAACAGATAATCCGATTATTTGTGCTGGAGATTACATCTTAGCGATCGCGATTCATCCAATGATGATTCCCGCTCTCAAAGTCACTCTCAAGAAAATCCATTCTCTCTACTATTCCCTCAACAATTGTTTATTGGAATCTCGACCAACAGACAAACAATCTCTCAATTCAGATGATTCAGAATTTATTCCTCCAAAAGAGCGTTTATCAGTCTACCTTGATTGAAGCTAAAGCGATTGAAACAACACATAATCACATCAAAGCGCGGGACGGAGATATTTCCTTTGTAGCAGTATTTTTGGCTCATGTTTGCTTCATGATGGCTTGGGGAATTCTTGTTTATTTTGTTTCATGTTTCTGCAAAGCACTAGAAGAGCCACAACAAAATGTAACACAGGATAAAGATGAAATAGTAAGTATCAAAACTGTACAGCAACATCCTTGTAAAAAGTGTCAATTTTTTAAGAACAATTATTATCTCAAGTGTGCAGTAAATCCTTCCATTGCTCTAACCAAAGAAGCCCTAAATTGCTCTGACTACAAATCTCGCTAGAGTTATTTGATTTAACTTTAATTCACATTTGTGAATCTCTTTTTACGACCCCTGATTCCGATGGCATTTGTCTTTACTCCTTCCCTGATTAGTCAAGGCAATGATTTGCTTCGACAGTATGTTATTCAACAGCTTCAATAAACAAGAAAATGTTTCGGTTGTAATTTATCAAGATTGGATTTCTCAAAAGCAAACTTACAAGGAATTGATTTGCGATCGGCAAATCTTCAAAGAGCGAAGCTGAAAAATGCTAATCTCCGGTATGCAAATTTGGAGTGGGTAGACCTTCGCGGTGTGAATCTCCAAGGAGCGGGTTTTTTATGGGTTTGAACCGGACTTTTTTCAGCAAAATGTCTCTAGAATTATTGGGGATGTGATTAGCTAGTTTCATGGCTCTCTAGAAATCTGGCCAACTCTCGTGGAAATCTGTTAATTTTATAAAGATAAAAAGGAACTACCGCAA
The DNA here is from genome assembly GCF_014698835.1 of Nostoc paludosum FACHB-159. Taxonomy (GTDB): domain Bacteria; phylum Cyanobacteriota; class Cyanobacteriia; order Cyanobacteriales; family Nostocaceae; genus Nostoc; species Nostoc paludosum. Next base: position 108,509 of record NZ_JACJTU010000025.1, read on the forward strand.
ATTAGAGTCAAAAAGAAGAAGCTAAAGTCTAGAAATGGGTCAAAAGCTAGCGAAATACCAGCATAAAGACTTTTTGATCAATTTAAAGTCAGAATTTAGGAAAATAGGATGATGAATCAATAGGGCGATCGTACTAGATTCTGACTTTTGACTACTAAGTGCCCAATGCTGACAACGGTTTATTTGAAACACAAGTCATCTACAAAAGTTTACGATTCTTCATCCGTAAATATTCTGTGAGACATAGCTCATGTGACTACAATCTGATAATATTTTTACCAAGTAGAATAATTGCTTATTCTCTTTTTCTTGAACCCACTGATTTTGGGTATTTTTTGGGAAAGGAAAATAAAAAATGTCTCATTTATTGTGGAAAACTCTGGTACTAAGTCCAGTAGTTTTAGGAGTGACGGTGTTGGTTTCCGCTAGGGCTATAGCTGCTGAGGTAGCAGGCTCTTCTGAAGATGCAAAGGCAAAAGCTTTTCAGACAGAAGCACCAGAAGCTATTGGCGCCTCACTATCGATGCAAATACAGCAACCAAGTGCCGAAAAATTTGTGGTTGCCCAAGCAAAGACTGATGATAGTCAAGTCTTAGAACAAGTTAACCGCTACAGCAGCGAAGGCAAAAAACAGAATTCACTGTCTCAAGTCACATCAGTTTCTCAATTTTCCGACGTACAGCCGACTGATTGGGCATTTCAAGCTTTGCAATCTCTGGTTGAGCGCTACGGTTGTATTGCTGGATACCCGAATAGCACTTACCGTGGTAACCGGGCCCTGACTCGTTATGAGTTTGCCGCAGGTTTGAATGCTTGTTTAGACCGGGTTACTGAACTGATTGCCACAGCAACTGCTGACTTGGTGACAAAACAGGATTTGGCGACTCTCCAGCGTTTGCAAGAAGAATTTTCAGCAGAACTGGCAACTCTGCGTGGTCGAGTAGATGCTTTAGAAGCGCGTACTGCTGAACTGGAAGCAAATCAGTTTTCCACTACCACCAAACTAGTCGGTGAAGCTATTTTTGCTGTTAGTGATATATTTGGCGGTAACACTGGCGATGTTAATAATACTGTCTTCCAAGATCGGGTACGTTTAGACTTGCAAACCAGCTTCACGGGTAAAGATGTACTACACACCCGTCTGGCAGCTGGTAATGCAACAGCCTTTAGTCAAATAGATGATGCTGGTTTTCCTATTGATACTGCTGAAGGTACACAAACGTTTCAAATCGGTAGCACTGGTAACAACAGTGTGATTATAGACTGGTTGGCGTATTACGTACCCATTGGCCCAGCCCAAGTTTACATTGCAGGTACCGGAGGTATTCATAGCGATTACGTTGCCACTAATAACCCTTATTTTGAGGATTATGACGGTGGTAATGGTGCGTTGTCTACCTTTGCTTCTGAAAGTCCCATCTATCGTATTGGTGGTGGTGCAGGTGCGGCATTGACTTTACCCTTTGGTAAAGGTGGTAGCATTTTGAGACCAAGTTCATTGACCATAGGTTACTTAGCGTCAAATGCTAATAATCCTGGGGGAAATCAAGGTTTGTTCGAGGGTAACTATGCTGCTCTAGGACAGTTGAACTTTAGTATTGGCGATCGCTTAGCGATCGCTGCTACCTACGTTCATGGTTATCATGGTGCTGGAGGCGGTAATTTATTCGATCTAGGTGGTGGTTTAGGTAGCACTAACCGCGTTGTAGGTACAGGTCAAGCAAATACCCTAACTACACTAAACGGATCTTCCAGTAATTCTTACGGTATAGAAGCAGCCTTCAGACCTAGTGACAAACTCTCAGTTAGTGGCTTCATTTCTTACCACGATATCACAGGCTTCGGCGCAGATGATGATTATGAAGCTTGGAGCTATGGTCTTGGAATAGCCTTGCCTGACTTCGGTAAAAAAGGTAACGTATTGGGTATTTTTGCTGGTGCAGAACCATATGCCCGTAACCGACCAAATTTTGTTGGTAATGACGTACCTTATCACTTTGAAGGGTTCTATAGATATCGCGTGTCAGATAACATCTCAATCACCCCTGGTGTGATTTGGCTGACCTCTCCTGGTCAAAACAGCGATAACGACGATGCAATTATTGGTACCCTAAGAACAACTTTCACATTCTAAAGGTTTAGCAAAACACTACTAAGTCACCAAAGATTTTAACTTTGGTGACTTAATTTTGTTATTATTCATTAGTTATTAGTCAAATGACTAATTTTTAGCGAATTCGTGCTTATTGGAAAATTTTTTAGGGTGTAATTTCCAGTTCTCTGAGATGGCGGGGGAGAGAATTAGAGAGTAATAATTTGTATCAAGTATTTTGTGAAATTTCCCTTGCAGTTCTCCTGGTTTCCTTGTCTTTCCCCTTATGGTCTTGTAATTATTTCTTTAACATTTCAACTTGCCGATTTTGGTTTTGTCCATCAGGAATTAGTCGTTCTAATGCATGGGCAATCCAGGGTAAAAAAGCGATCGCTATCATCACTCCCAGTACGTTAAATATCAATTGTGCATTAGCAATTTGCCGAGCAATATCGTCTCCAGCACCAAATAGCTGAGAAATCCACTGAGTGACTGTTGCCAACTGGCTAGCAAATATAATCCCTACACCAGCACAAACAAGATTAAATAATAAATGAAAGACACCTGTCCGCACTGCTGGGCGGTCGCGCCCCAGAGTAGCTACTAGCGTGTCAGCACAAGTGCCAACTTCAGCACCCAGCATTAACGCCACACCTGCGGGTAATGAGATTAATCCTTGACTAGCCAAAGTTACAAATAAGAAGATGAAGCCGTTTAAAAGCAACTATGCCACAGCCAGCCAAGAACTTTTTAACGACGGAACAAGTCACACAACTACAACAAGCTCTAAAAGAGAGCGACCAATCGCATATCAGAGAAAGAATTCTCATTATTCTGCTCCAGAATGATGGTAAACCGCAACATGAAATTGCTAAATTTTTAGGTTGTTCGCCCAGAACAGTAGCATATTGGTGTATGCACGGAGACCCAGATAATCTTGAAACTCTAACATAACTAGAGATATTCTGCGTAGATTTACAGATTTAGATAATGATACTTTAAGCATTAGCAACTTCACTAACCCCACTAACGGCACACTAGCACTCAACGACAACAACACTCCAGACAACCCCAGTGACGACTTCTTTATCTACACCCCCAATGCCAATTTCAACGGCACTGACAGCTTCACTTTCACTGTCGCTGATGGCAATGGCGGCAACACTACAGGTACTTTTAATAGCCATAAAGAAAGTAATTCGTCATATCTGTCAATTAGGTGCGTGACTGTTCGTTGGCTTCTTCGCTCTGGTCGGAGCGCGATAGCCTACGGCGGGGCGCAGCCCATCGCAAAACCCTTCCAGCACCTCACGGCTACCAGAGCGCAATGGCACTAGCCAGGGGTCATTGGTTTTGGTATCTGGCAAGAACAACAGCTTGCCATCGAATGAGCCAACATTTAACTACCTAATCCTTGTGGTGCTATCACAATCTTGCACAGAAGCATCAGTCCTAAGTTCAATAACACTGTCGACAAAGCTACCTCTTGCGATTGGTGTCATTAAATGTCAAATTGACATTTAATGACAAGTATTGAAACGAAAGACGGCTATGAGGAGTGATGGTGATAGCGACACGACCAACGATCGCAGACCAAGGGGGATGAGTGAGCAGCGGCATCAGCGAATACGTCTGGAGATTTCGCGGGAGGCGGCGCGTTTGTTCTGGGAACAGGGTGTCGCTGCCACGAGTGGTGAGCAAATCGCAAACGCGGTAGGAATCTCGGTGCGTACCCTCTGGCGGTACTTCCGTAACAAGGAGAGCTGCGCTGAACCTGTTTTGGCGCAGGATGTTGAGGAGTGTTTGGCGGTGTTGCGCTGCTGGCCTCGGGAGGTTTCCCTCGAAGATCACCTCGTCGAGTGGGCGACGAATCGCCCCAAGAATCCCGATCAGCAGTCCTACGACGATGCCGTGATCAAAATGACCGTGCTAGCTGAAAAAGAGCCGGATCTGCGCGCGGCTTGGCTAATGACTCACGATCGAATAGAGCGCGAGATGGCCGAGATCATCGCGGATCGCCTGCGCCGCCCGGCTGACGATATCGAGGTGCGGCTGCACGCGGCGACTGCCACCGCAGTCTTGCGCGTCATTAGTGAAGATGTCAGTGCCGCCCTTATGGCGGGAGTTGATCGCGCCTCTATCGGCAACCCGATCAAGCACATGGCTCACGCCGTGCGCGTAGCCACTGGTGGAGCCGTCGGTGATCCCGTCGAACCCTGAAAACAATAGCAAAGGCAACTAGCAACGCGACCTTTTACGAACTCTCGCAACTCGTGCTTATCCCTCTGTTCCTAGCGATCGCCTATGGAGTGTTCAAGCGTAAAGTCCCAACCCGTTTCCCAGAGCGATCGCAAGAGTCGTTGGTGATATCGTCAGTGGATCAGTCTGGACTGCTGTTGTCGTTCACGTCGTTTTCAACTTGCCCACAATTCCGGTGATGGTAGCTGCTGGTATGGGCTGATAGGAAGGATCATCTGGAGGTTAAACCAATGGCAATTCTGAAACAATTCGGGATTTTATTTGTATTGGGCAGTGTGGGAATTGTCATGTTCACGATCGCGTCTATTCCTTTAGTCGAGCAACAGTTAGCGAAACTGTCTCCAGAAATACTGGAAAAAGTGCCGCCATTGGGGATTTTAATGCTTCTGCAAGGACTACAGTATTCAATTCTACTGGCAATCAGCATTCTGCTCGGTCAATCCAAGTTTTACACCTTCAAACTAATCTCATGAAAAAGATAATTTTGCTAGCACTGGTGAGTACGGGATTCGTAGTAACTATGCCCTTTACGGCACAGGCACTAGATTCAGAAAAAATTGGTCAGAACCTTGATCGAGATCCGAATATGTTAATCGCTCAGTACGATCGCGATCGTACTGAACGATATCGCGACGATCGATATCGCAATCGGCCGTTTGTGGTTTATTACCGCAGCCGTGACGATCGCAAATGGATTTATGAGAGTATCCACTACAATCGTCGCGATGCCCGACGTGCTGCCAGGCGACTGGAGCGGCGTGGTTATCGAACCCGAATTTTAGGATAGAGCCGTTTCAAACTATGAGTTGCCAACACCTAAATCCCACTTGCGGGCTGCCAAGCGACTGGAGCAACGTAGTTATCTAACGTACGTTCAAGTGACAGCTTTGCCAGTAGGGTGGACACTGCCCACAAAACCTTACTGTGAAGGGTTTTACAAAATGGTGGACACTGCCTACCCTACTACTGCCGAGATATTCCGCCGCAGCGGATCGGTCTGAACTGCTGTCATCGTTCATGTCGTTTTCAACCTGCCCACTATCCCGGTGATGGTAGTTGCTGGCATGAGCTAATAAGACGGATCATCTGGAGGTTAAACCAATGGCAATTATCAAACAATTCGGGATTTTATTTGTATTGGGCAGTGTGGGAATTGTCATGTTCACGATCGCGTCTATTCCCTTAGTCGAGCAAAAGTTAGCGAAACTGTCTCCAGAAATACTGGAAAAAGTGCCCCCATTGGGGATTTTAATGCTTCTGCAAGGACTACAGTATTCAATTCTACTGGCAATCAGCATTCTAATCGGAATTGGTTGTGCCTATCGTGTTGGATTAAGCTCCCATTTGATTGATCATTGGGTGTTTCACACCGCTAAGTCTCCATCTTTTGCCGTTGAGATGAAGTGGAGCTTGGGTGTGGGTGCAGCGGCGGCGATCGTTTTCTTGTTGCTCGATCAGTTGATGCAACCTGTCCTACCTGAAGCGCTACGGGCAGCAAATAATACAGAGCCAAGTTGGTTGAATTTGCTCACAGCCATGTTCTATGGCGGCATGACTGAGGAAATTTTGATGCGCTGGGGTTTAATGTCGCTGCTTGTTTGGATCGCGTGGAAAGGGCTAAAACAAGGCGTTACGTTGCCAAGTCAAGGGATTTACCAGGGTGCGATCGTTTTAGCCGCGTTGGTATTTGGACTACTACACCTGCCAGCGACTGCCGCAATCGTTCCCCTCACTCCAGTTGTGATTATTCGGGCGTTGTTACTGAATGGGATTGTGGGGATTGCGTTTGGCTGGCTCTTTTGGCAATATTCGCACTAATGCTGCAATGTTAGCCCATATCAGCTTTCATGCTTTTGCCTCTGTTCTTAGGGGTTTACTGGCAAGGTTGGCTTAAGTTTTGGAATAGATATCGTAGGGCTAGTAGTACGCCAAGAAAACTTTGCATGGTGGCTAGCTCCAAGGGCAGAGGGGCGGAGGAGCAGAGGGGCAGAGGGGAAAGAACAAGGCACATTGAACTCTCCTCTGCACCCCTGCACCCCTGCTCCTCTGCCTGCCCCCACCTAACATTTTTGGGTTGGCAGACTACTAGCACTGCCCACAAAGCTTTACCGTGAAAGGTTTTAAAAAGAAAGGTTTTAAAAATGGTGGGCGATGCTCACTACTTGAATTGATGCTCAACTCTACAGTTTTAAGGTGGTAAATCAAATGATTCAGTACAAAGATTTTGCGCCTCGGATTACTGAACGGGGACCCTTCGGCGGACCTTCCGATTACGAATCCTTCTCTGAGGTTGTGAGTGCTGTCAATCAGTGGATTGCAAGTACAACGATACAGGTGATCAATGTTGAAACTGTTGTTTTACCCGATCGGATTGAAGGCACAAGTGATGATGTCTACGGAGTGACGACCAGTAATGCTTTCCACCCAGTGATGATCAGTCAGGGTCTTGCAATCAATTGCTTTCAATGTGTGCGTGTGTGGTACAGAGAATAAGCTTTATTGGAAAGAGAAAAAATGAAACGATTTACTTTGTTTACTTTCCTGTATCTTGCGCTCGGAGTTTGTTTGACGGCGATCGCACTTGGATACCCAAACCTGCCTTCGGGTTCTCAAAGAAGCTTGTTCATCAGTGCAGGAACCTCCTACATTTTTTGTCTCCTCAGCACCTTCCCATTTTGGCGCGAGAGGACGATCCGCTTCTATCGCAGACGGAATTCAGCGGTAATTCTACCCTGGTTGGTGATTGGATTCAATATTGTTTGGATGATCTGGGAGGTTCAGAGTCAGAACTGGACGATGGAAGCCATTTTAGGAGCGTTTTTGCGGCTAATAGTTGTCTTACCGTTTGTAGAACTCATTGTGATTACATGGCAAGTGAATTCTGAACATTAGTGTCTAAATCAGATGATCCTGAAACGAACTCGCTCTTTACCGATCGGAGCAAGCAGATGGAGTAATAACTCCGACACGAAATTGATGCTAACTAGAACTGATCCATCAGGAGGACAATCATGAAACTTCAAACCATTTTCAGATTAATAACGATCGCTACAGGATTGCTCGGAGGTTCACTCACTCATCCAGCGATAGCGAAGCGCTGCTGCGTTCGCCCTTGGCGTCTCCCCTTGGGAGAAGCGCAGATCGCACACAGCATTCCTCCACAACAAACCTCCCCCATTCTGATCGCCACTGCCTACACTGATTTAACCTTACCTACCTTACGCCAAGGCGATCGCGGCAGAAACGTGCAATTGTTACAGCGCATCCTTCAAGACAATGGCTTTTTAGGAGCCGCAGGTGTGAGGTTAGGCAATCCAAGGGGGGCGATCGTCGATGGCATCTTTGATGCGGTCACAGCGTCTGCGGTACGCGATCTCCAGCGACGATACAGAATCCCAGTTACAGGGCGAGTCAATCCAACCACCTGGGAAGTCCTGGATATGCACGAAAACCCCTATCGATCGCCGCTTCCCTGGAAACAACAGAACATTACACAACCATAAGCCACAGAAGATTTCTAATGAACCGAAAGATTCTTTCAACCAAAATCACAACCACAATCGCAATCACAATTCTGTTCGGCGTACTCCTACTGTTCAATTTTCCATCCCTGGCTCAAGTCAGTTCACAAGTGATTCCCAGAATCGAAGTGATCGAAAGTTCTGAAGGGATTCCACCCAGCTACCGTTTAGTCATTAGCCGATCTCAGGACAATGTTTATGTCTTCTGTCCGACTGACTTCGAGCCACAGTTGAACTATCTGCGAAATGTGAAGGCGATTCAATGTAAGCCGTTTACCAGTCCCTAGAAGTAAACCAGTTAGGGGCAACAGCATAACAACTCACACCACTTTGTTGCTTTGAATGGTTAATCAAAATTAGTTACGTATGAGCGAGGCAACTAGCAAGTGTCGATCAAAGTTGGCAAAGCGTAGTTCAGTCTCTTGAGAAGGTGCTGAAAGAATTTGATCAAAACAATGTAATTAATTTTGTTTATCTACTTGCGATCGTTTAACCCAGGTAGTTATGGTCAACCATTTTGTTACGTAGGTCAATGACATGTTCAAAACTGCAAAATCACGACAAGAAGTACTGGAATTCAACCTCTTTGGATTTCGACTCTCATTTCAAAAGATAAAGATACCGATGCGCCGCGCAACCCTTTTCGCGATCGCGCTACTCTCTACTACCCATTTCGCCTCCGCTTGCACGGATTCTACAGCAATCATGCCTACGATCGCCTATCCTGAAACCAAGCGGGTCAATGTCGTTGAGGAACATTTCGGGCAGAAGGTCGCCGACCCCTATCGCTGGCTGGAAAACAATGTCCGCAACGACAAGGAAGTTGCCGCCTGGGTCGAAGCCCAGAACAAGGTGACTAACGCTTATCTCAACACGCTACCAAGTCGAGATATCTTCAAGAACCGACTGAAGCAGTTGTACAACTATGAGCGGTTCACCATTCCAGTCAAAAAGGGGGGACGATATTTCTACCTCTATAATTCCGGACTTCAGAGCCAGCGGGTTCTCTATGTCCGCGACAGTGTGGATGGCGCAGGGCGTGTGCTGATCGATCCCAACAGTTGGGCAAAAGACGGGGCGATCGCGCTGGCCGAATGGTCGGCATCTGACGACGGCAAGCGCGTGGTTTATGCGGTGCAGGATGGCGGCACGGACTGGCGCACGATTCGGGTGCTGGACGTAAACACGGGCAAGGTGCAGGGCGATGAAGTTAAATGGGTGAGGTTCAGCCCCACCATCGCATGGGCTAAGGACGGCTCCGGCTTTTTCTACGCCCGTTACCCTGAACCGAAGCAAGGCGAAGCATCCCAGGCGGGCGTGACCAATCATGCCGTCTATTTCCACGCGATCGGCACGCCCCAGGCGCAAGATCGGTTGGTCTATGCCACCCCGGATCAGCCGAATCTGGTGCATACCTTGAGCATCACCGAAGACGGGCGTTATGTCACGATCACTTCCACGCCCGTTTCAGCGACCAACACACTGACCGTGGTGGATCTCAAGAGCGCTGATTGGAAACCTCGCAAGCTGGTCGATAATCTCGACAATCAATGGAGCGTTGCTGGCAATGTGGGGACAAAGTTCTTCATCATGACTACCCAGGACGCGCCGCGCTTCAAGGTGGTGACGATGGACATCGCCACTGCCGACCCAGCGATCAAGGATGTGGTGCCGGAGCAGGATTCGGTTCTGCTCAATGCGTCACTGGTCGGCGGACGGTTGTTCATCTCGTATCTGGTTGACGTGAAGACGGAAGTTCGACGCTACACGCTCGACGGCAAGGCGGACGGCGTTGTGAAGCTGCCTGGCATCGGCACCGCGATCGGCTTTGAGGGCGACCACAACGACCAGGAAACCTTCTTCGGCTTCACCAGCTTCAACACTCCGGGCACGATCTATCGATACGATGTCGCCAGCAATACGGCGCGTGTGTGGACACAACCCAAGGTTGCGATCGATCTAAATCGGATCGCGGTCGAACAGCGTTTCTACAAGTCGAAGGACGGTACCCGTGTCCCGATGTTTATTGTCCGGCGCAAAGATGTGACCAATCCAGCGCCGACCTTGCTCTATGCGTATGGCGGCTATGCCATAACCGAGCCTCCTGCCTTTTCAGCCGAGCGGCTAGCGTGGGTCGAACAGGGCGGGGTGTTCGCGCACGCCCATATTCGCGGCGGCTCCGAATATGGCAAGGCATGGCACGAAGCGGGTCGTCGTCAGAACAAGCAGAACGTCTTCGATGATTTCATAGCAGCGGGCGAGTATCTGAAGGCACAGAGTATCACGCCCCAAAATGGCTTGGCGATTCAGGGCGGATCGAATGGCGGACTTCTTATCGGTGCAGTGGTCAATCAACGACCGGATCTGTTCGCCGCTGCGTTACCCCAGGTTGGTGTGATGGATATGCTCCGCTTCGACCAGTTCACAGGCGGGAAATTATGGGTAGACGAGTTTGGGTCTCCGGCACAGGAAGCGGATTTCCGTAACCTCTTGAAATATTCGCCTTATCACAACATCCAGTCCGGCAAGGCTTATCCTGCGATCCTCGCCACCACTGCCGACACGGACGATCGCGTGGTGCCGGGACACACCTTCAAATATGTCGCCGCGCTCCAGGCAGCGGATATCGGTGACAAGCCCCACCTTGTCCGCATCGAGACACGCGCGGGACATGGAGCGGGCAAGCCCACGGACAAGATCATTGAGGAAACGGCTGATATGTGGGCTTTTGCCGCTCATTGGACGGGGCTGGATGTGAAGCCAGCGAAGCGATCGCGTCAAACAAATCAACATACGTCGAACTAATCGAGGAAGCGTAACGCCTCACACCACTCTATTTCCGTCAATGCGTAAGTTCTAACAAACTAATTTACACTCTGCGCTTTGGTGGGGTCATCGATGACCCCGTTGATACCTGAACCCATCAACAACTAGCTCGAAGGAGTTTATCCCCATGTCTCACATTTCTTCTAACCACAAGCAAGATCGTGGCCTATCTACGCACGGCTCAGAGCCAACGGTTCCCGCTAAGAGGAGAACCATGCTTGCTCACAAGCCCCACGTCCGAAGCTCGCTAATGATTGGGGCGGTGATATTGGTTCTTAGTGCCTGCGGCCAGCCCACATTCGGGCACCCGTCAGAGCCAGGAGGAAAAGTCCCTGCGGAGCTGAAACGCTTCTACAACCAGAAGCTGACCTTCGGCTCATGCGAGGGCTACGCCACCACGGATGCCGACGCTAAGGCCTTCGCCAACGACACCTTCAAATGCGCCCGGCTTGAGGTGCCGCTCGACTACCAGAACCCCGGCGGGCGAACCGCGCAGATTGCACTGCTGCGCGTATCGGCGAAGGGCAAGCCGAGCAAACGAATCGGCTCCTTGCTGCTCAACCCAGGCGGCCCCGGCATGTCCGGGATGAGCTACGCGGTTGAGGTGGCAAAGGACTTGGCCGACAGTCCGATCGCCAAGCAGTTTGACCTGATCGGGTTCGACCCACGCGGGGTTGCGGCCTCGACACCAGCCCTAGACTGCTTCACCGATGCCGAACGAGATGCCGACAAGTTGGTCAACTCGATCAACTCCGGGGGCAAGGACTACACGGACCACGAGACCCGTCAATTGTACCAAAAATGCGCCGAGCGTTCCGGCGGTGAGGACGTGCTGGCTCACGTCGGCACGCGCGATGTCGCCCGCGACATGGACGTACTCCGCGCGGTGCTCGGCGATGACAAGCTCTCCTTTTTCGGCGCCAGCTACGGTACCCGGCTCGGCGCGATCTACGCCGAAACCTTCCCGCAGAACGTGCGGGCCATGGTGCTCGACGGCGCGGTCGACCCCACCACCGGCACCACCGAGCGTCGCCTCGTCCAGTACGCGGGTTTCCAGCGTGCCTTCGACAACATGGCGGCTTTCTGCGCTAAAACCCCGACTTGTCCGCTCGGCACTGATCCCAAGCAAGCTAGCGCCGCCTTCCAGCAGATCGTGCGGCCACTGATTGATAAACCGATCATCACCGCAGACGGACGCAAGGTCACTTACACCGCCGTAATTGACGGCGTGACCACTGGGCTTTACAACGAAAAGGCCTGGCCTGCGGTGATTCTAGCCATCACCGAACTCAAGTCCGGAAGCGGTAAAACCCTGCTGTTCTTGCGCGACATCCTCAGCCAGCGGAATGCCGACGGTAGCTACGGCAATAACTACGAGTCCTTGGTGGCCATTAACTGCCTCGACGAGGAACGCCACACGCCCGAGCAGGAGAGCGCGATGACGCGCGACATTTTCAAGGTTGCGCCCTTCCTAGACACTGGCCGACCCGTCAACGCCCGCGACCTCTGTGAGCATTGGCGCGTGAAACCCACCCTCGGCTACCCCTACGCCCAGAACATCAAAGGACTCCCTAAAACCTTGGTCGTGTCGGTCACCCGCGATCCGGCTACCCCGCACGAGGGCGGCATCAGCCTCGCCAAGACGCTCGGCGCGAGCCTGCTGACCGTCGAGGGCGAACAGCACGGTGTAGCCCTCATCGGCGGCAATGCTTGTGTCAACGACATCGTAGCCGACTACCTCATCAGTCTCAAAATCCCCGCAGACGGCGCTCGCTGCGTCCTTTAGGGGCGTTGGGACATCTTAGAACGACATCTTAGAACAATGTACTTGTTTCATAGAGTGCGCTCGCGCCCTTGGGAGGCTTAAATCTTGCACCAATTGCTCCCACTTGAAATCACAAGCTATAAAGCTGATTATTCCGTAGGGTGGACAGTGCAGCGCCACCCTCTTCCACAAAGGAGGTGCAAGATGTCCGCGATCGCCTACGGCGGGCGGTTACGCCATCGGTGCGATTCGTTCGGTCGAAATGAGTAATAATGCTCAGGGATGACCGACATTGGTAAAGTAATCCGAAAGCATTGAGTTCGCACTTTAATCCTTTACCAGTGAAACTCACAATCCATGTAGGTAAGGAAGTCTAGCCGAGCCAACGGCAAAAACAGCTAGATAAAAACAGCACTAATCCTGCTAGCGCACCGGTAATCATTGGGAAAATATTTAATTTTGCCTGTTCTTCTGTTTTCGATTCACCACTCTTAATTTCCTGTCTATTCTGTGTATCTTTTTCAGCATTTTTAGATTGATTACTGTTTTGGCTTTCTGCTTTTTCTGCAACTTTTAGAAATTTGAGAATTTACCTGGAAATGCTTGAATTTTCTAATAAATTGACTATTTTACCTTTAAATCTCTAAAACTGATTGCATTATTATTATTTGAAATAAGTATGAGGCTTTCATTAGCAAACATTTAAAATTTACTCTGCCTTCAACCTACTAAATCTTTCAGCCAGGCAACTAATTCGTGGTGGACATAGACAGCGATCGCTAGCTGGCGATCTGTAGGAGGTATAATCACTTTAGAAGTAAATATCCAAACCAGCAAGATAGAAGTAGCAACTGTCAAAGTCAATATTAGAATGCGGCGTAAACGCATAATTTTACATAAGTTAGCACTACAGATAATATAGATAAAGTAAGTGTCAAAAAAATGCTATATACAATTTCTGTTAGCATTCCAGCATTGAATGATTGATTTTTAGCTTTTAATTAACGAACATGATTATGGTTAGTTTAATCTTATTATTAATAGGTTTAGGAATTTCGTTTTTAGCGTGGAAAACTCAAGACGAAATTCATCGTATTGCAAGTATGGTAACTGGAACAATTTCTTTGGTTTGGGGATTTTCTTTAGCTCCCTTGTCATTTCAATTGCTATTTGAGATTATTTCAGTTCTTGCAGCTTTTTCTGTTTGTATGCGTTGCTTAGGTTGTGGTTCAAACCGAGACTAACTTTTCACTCGATAAACTTTGTATCATTTTTGAATTGCAAAGCCAAAATATATATTTCGTGCCGTTCATCCCCTATTCCCCATTCGGTAGAGACGCGATCGATCGCGTCTCTACCCACTGCCATTTATTTGTATTTAGCTAATGACTTATCTACGTTCAAAAAATGGGCAATTGTAGCTAAAACTGTAACTATCAGCTTTTGCACAAACACTGGCGGGCCAACGATGATGGTGTCTGCTTTTTCGATCAGCAAGGCAAATTGCAAGAGATTTGTAGGGGTTCCTTCTTTATTTACCTTGCCATCGATCGCTAGTCCATACAACGACCGGAGAAAATGCTCAAATTCACCAGCTGGTCGGACTTCAGAAGTGAAAGTCACCCAATCCTCAGACGTATTGCGGAAACTATGATGCATACCGGCAGGAACTTCCAAGGCTTCTCCCGGCCGCAATATTTTTATATTTCCTTTTTCGCCAACTTCCATTTCCAGCGAACCGCTCAAAACCTTGAAGATTTCTGTCTTAGTATCGTGATAGTGCAGTGGGCTACCTTGGGAACCGGGTGGCAGTTGAAACAGGAATTTGACATACTTTCCATTAGTATCATAAGTTGAGCGAAGAATCGTCATGCGATCGCCCGTTACAGGGTTCTCAATTTGTTGATTGTTTGAGTCTGCGGTGAAAAATGCGTCAGCAAAGTGAGGGTCTAGTTTTGCAGATATCATTTTCAGAAATTCCCTTGGCGTTGTTCATACTCTCAAGGTATGCTGTCTGCAAAATCTTCAATTGACATCCTACGCCAAAGAATTGACCGAAGACGCCGATTTAGAAAACTCCGCCTGAATGCTTTATGAAAGAGGCTACTTTCTCCGTCTCCATTGTTCGAGATATCGTGCAATATGCAGCAACCTACGACGTAGACGCTAAAAAGTTGTGTGCTGCTGCGGGAATTGAACTAGCGCTGATAGATATGCCAGACCGGCAGATTACCGGAGCGCCTTTGAGAGCTTTATGGCGTGAAGTAGTTAAAATGACAGGTGATGAAAACTTCGGCTTGCATTTAGGGGAAGCTTTTAATGTAGCTGCGATCGGTATTGTCGGCTATGTGCTGTTAAATTGCACTACATTCAAGCAAGTTCTAGAAAAACTCTCTCGTTAGATTGGCCTGTTTTATCAGCCAACCCCAGCCTCTTGTCTATTTTTGAACAACATGCAAAAGCCATGTTAGACGAGATGAGCCAAGATAACAGTTATAGCAACCTTGTTATTCAAGCAATTTCTCAACACTTAAAAGGAGAAGTTCCTGCAATCAAAACTATTGCTCACAATCTAGCCATCAGCGTCCGTAACTTACAGCGAGAATTGCAAACAGAAGGTACTTCATATCAACAACTTTTGGATGCGACACGCAAAGAATTAGCACTAAGACACTTAAAAAAAACAGATACTCCAATACATGATGTAGCTTTTTTGTTGGGCTTTTCTGAACCAAGTGCCTTTCACCGCGCCTTTAAACGATGGACAGGAAAAACTCCAACAGCATACAGGTCAGACAATGTATTTTAGTCATTCTCCGCGTCCCCGCGTCTCCCTCATCTCCCCATCTCCCCATTCCCAACTCCCCGCTTCACTTCAAATCTCCGTAAACCTTCTGGTTCTTCGTACTCAACTTTAACTTCTTTAACTACAGCAGCAGGTGGCCCGGAGTGACACCAGCGAACCATCTCATCTACAATCTCTCGCGCCCCTTCAAAAACTGCTTCTACTCGACTATCAGGGAGATTCCGCACCCAACCAGTTAATCCTAACTGGCTAGCTGTCTCCACAGTGGCGTAGCGGTAGCCCACTCCTTGGACTCGGCCAGAAATGAATACATGGGCGCGGATGATCTTTGGCAGTGCTGTGGAATTCTGCATAGACTGGTCTGTTCTTTACGATTTCCAGTCTACCTAGTTTTGTATACACAACCTGTGTTTAACTCGAATTTGGGAAATTAATCGAGGTCTTCGTCTTCATCGTCGTCTTTGCGACGATATCTATATCCGTAGTCTTCGTCCTCTTCGTCTTCGCTGCGATATCTGTAGTCGCGGTCTTCATCCTCTTCGTCTTCGCTGCGATAACTATATTGGGTGCGATCGCGATTATCCCACTCTTGATCGCGTTGATTCTGCCTGCCACCGACTATATTCCTAAACAAATCGCCTATTCCCATAATTGTTTTCCTCCTGAGGAAAGCGAATTCCCTAATCTAGAGTCACTTTTAGTAGTTTGTCTAATGCTTGTAGCTGATAAATCTTCCAGCAGGCGTAGATAGAAATAAAATTGCCCCTACCTTTGGAAGTGTAATAGGCTAATCATAAAGGTTTTCTTAAATTCTAATTTCTGGATTCTAAATTCTCAATTCTTATCTACTTATGTCTAATCTGCCACCACTCAATACAGACACAATTTGGGCAATTCTCAACGATGAACTAGATGATGCCACAGTTAATCAGTTGCTATGGCATTATTTAGGCTATCGCTATGATTCATCAACTGAACAATGGGATAATAGCCAAGTTCCCCCAGAATGGCAGGATGAGTACCCACAACCACCAAATTTTATTGACTCTCGCCCTCCAACAGTCAAGTTAAGTCGTTCCATTCCTACTGAAAATAAACAATCACTCAAAGAAAAGCTCGGCTTCAAAGGTTATAAAATTGGTGAATTTGGCCCTCGGCAAACTCGCAGAGCTACAGCCGCGAATTGGCTGTTAAGCTATCTGCAACAGAATAGCGCGAAAATCGATTAAAAGAGATTTATAATTCAGAATTTATAATTCAGCAATGTTGGAATTAGCTGCTTTATAACCGCATTTGATTAATTCTGACTCCTGAGTTTTCAATTCTGAATTATTTTTATATTTTTGCCTTTTTGAAAACCATTGTATTTTTATTTTTTCTACTATTTTTGAAGGAATTAATGCTAGAAAAAAGTCAAAACTTCCCAAATATAGCTAAATTTTAGAAAAAATATTTCTCAATTCATCCTGAAGATAGAAGCACTACTTATTCAATTCATTCTCTAGAGCGATTTGCAAATTTAATTAATCATCAGAGAATACTTCTATCAATCCTTGATCTTACAAACATTTCTATGGCAAAGCCAATTGAATTTAATTTATTTGCACCATATAACAAAGGAGCCGCATTAATTGGTTCTTTTTCTGATTGGCAAGAAATTCCAATGGAAAAAGGTGAGGATGGCTATTTCCGCACAAGTGTTGAATTAGAAGATGGCGATTATCAATATAAATTTCGTGTCCAAACAAATTCATGGTTTTTTGAACCAGAACAATGGGTTGAAGTCACAGACCCTTATGCAACTGATATAGATGAAGTGGGCGGAAAAGATAACGGTATTGTCCGTATCAAAGATGGGGAAAGAATTGTTGATACCTATGTTTGGAAACATGATGATAAACCGTTACCTGCTGACCACGAATTAGTAATTTATGAACTGCATGTTGGTGATTTTTCTGGTGGTGAAGATGATCCTTATGCACGCGGCAAATATAAACACGTTGTTGAAAAATTAGATTATTTGTGCGAATTAGGAATCAATGCTATTGAGTTGATGCCAATAAAAGAATATCCTGGCGATCATAGCTGGGGTTATAATCCCCGCCATTTCTTTGCAACAGAATCTAGTTATGGTACTACTGCTGAGTTGAAAAACTTGATTGATGAGTGTCATGCTAGAGGCATTCGTGTAATTAATGATGGTATCTATAACCACTCAGAAGCATCTAGTCCGCTAACACAAATTGACCACGATTATTGGTATCATCACTCTCCTCGCGACCCTGATAATAACTGGGGGCCTGAATTTAATTACGAACATTACGACGAAAATTTAGAAATTCATCCAGCGCGGAAATTTATTGGTGAGACAATCCGTTTTTGGATTCAGGAATATCATATTGATGGTATTCGCTATGATGCAGCGCGGCAAATTGCCAACTATGATTTCATGCATTGGGTAGTCCAAGAAGCTAAAAATGCCGCTGGCCCGAAACCTTTCTATAATGTTGCCGAACACATTCCTGAAACTACCAGCATTACCAATGTTGATGGGCCGATGGATGGTTGCTGGCATGACAGTTTTTATCACTGCATTTTAGAACATATCTGTGGCGATACATTTGATTTAGAGCGCCTTAAAGATGTTATTGACTGCAAACGTCAAGGCTTTATGGGTGCTACTAATGTGGTAAATTACCTCACCAACCACGACCATAATCATCTCATGGTTGAATTAGGGAACCGTGAGATTTTTGATGAAGAAGCTTTTAGGCGGATTAAATTAGGAGTAGCTATCCTAATGACTGCTATCGGTGTGCCTTTAATTTGGATGGGAGAGGAGTTTGGCGAGTACAAACCTAAACAACCTGAATCAGCTAAAATTGATTGGACGCTGTTAGGTAATGATTTAAATCGTGGTTTGTTTGAATATTACAAAGGCTTAACCAATCTGCGTAAAAGTAGTCATGCTCTCTACACCGAAAACATTGACTTCATCCACGAAAATGCAGAAGCAAAAGTGTTAGCTTATAGCCGTTGGAATGAAGAAGGTTCTCGTGTAGTTGTGGTGGCCAATTTCTCAGAAAATTTCCTAGCTGGCTATCATGTTCCTAACTTTCCTAACGGTGGTACATGGCACGAATGGACAGCGAATTATGATATCGAAGCTGGTGATGATGGTGTCATCACTGACTTGGGACCATACGAAGCTAAAGTTTTTGTGTGGCAGTAACTATAACAGGCAATAGGCAATAGGCAATAGGCAACAGGCAATAGGTAATATGATGTCCGGGTAATCAGTTATAATTTTGGTAATCATTAGACCCCACCCCTTAATCCCCTAAGAGCAAGCGGGGAGGGGAGACAAAGCACTGCTTTGGCTCTTTGGGGTTCTTTGGGTTTAGTAACTAATTAACCGGACATGATATTAAGTCTTTTGGTGTCTGGGTTTTACGGACAGCTTAATTTTAATTACTGGGTATTGAACTGTTGCCCGTTCCCTGTTCCCTTTTAATTGTGGCTAGTGATGTGTTTCTCTTAAAAAATTTGCATAATTCGCCCGAACTGTCATAGTAGTAGGATGGCTGACACCTAAAGTCCGTTCGCAAATTTTCAAAGCTTGCTCAAACAGCGGTTTGGCTTTCCTATAGCGTCTCGTATGACGGTAGAGTGCTGCTAGGTTGTTCAGACTAATGGCAACATCGGGATGGTTGTCTCCCAACAGACGTTTAGTCAGTTCCAAAGCTTGCTTATAGAAGGGTTCGGCTTCGCTGTAGCGTCCTGTTGATTCGTACAGTTGCCCTAAATTGTTCAGGCTAGTAGCAACATCGGCATGTTCTTCTCCCAGCAGCTGTTTTCTCAGTTTTAAAGCTTGCTTCAGCAAGGGTTCGGCTTCGCTGTAGCGTCCTGTATAACAATACAATGCTCCTAAATTGTTCAGGCTAGTAGCCACATGGGGATGTTCTTCTCCCACTAGGCGTTTCCAGAGTTCTAAAGCTTGCTGATACAAAGATTCGGCTTTGCGATAGCGTCCTATAGATTCGTTGACTACTGCTAAATAGCTCAAATTTGTAGCGACATCAGGATGTTCTTCTCCCAGCAGGCGTTTTCTCAGTTTTAAAGCTTGCTCAAACAAAGGTCTAGCTTCGCTATAGCGCCCTGTAGATTCGTAGAGTAATGCTAAATTGTTGAGGCTAGTGGCGACATCAAGATGGTTGTCTCCCAACAGACGTTTTCTTAGTTCTAAAGCTTGCCGATACAAGGGTTCGGCTTCGCTGTAGCGTCCTGTAGATTCGTAAAGTCCTGCTAAATTGTTGAGGCTAGCAGCGATATAGGAATGTTCTAAATCAAGATGATTTTGAGTTAGTTTTACACACCGTTGCAACCAAGATTCTGCTTGTTGATAAAGTTCTTGACCTTGATAAAACCAAGCTAATTTAGTAAACAGAGCGATTAAATTTTCATCACTGAGATGTTGAGATAAGTGAGTTGCAACT
Organism: Nostoc paludosum FACHB-159; assembly: GCF_014698835.1. Taxonomy (GTDB): domain Bacteria; phylum Cyanobacteriota; class Cyanobacteriia; order Cyanobacteriales; family Nostocaceae; genus Nostoc; species Nostoc paludosum. The sequence continues at coordinate 128,274 of NZ_JACJTU010000025.1, forward strand.
TCTGTAATGTGGGGGATATGTGGAGTGAAATTAACAATATCTTCTGGGTTAGGCTGTTGCGGAATTAGCTTTGCTACCTCTAACATCATTGCTGCAAATTTAGTTTTTGCTTCATCCACTTGATGTGAATTATCCAACTTTATGCGGAGAAGTTGCCGAATTAGAGGATTTAAAAGATAAATTCCTTTACTTTTCTGTTGTAGCAAATGTAATTCCAGTAAATCGGCGATCGCTTTATTATTAAGTTGTTGTTTTTTCTCGTCTTCTATCGTCTCCACAGATAAGGGAATGTCAGCTAAAGCACACAAACTTAGCAAACAGCCAAAGCTTTGTGCATTCTCATCCAATTGTTCCCAACTCAATTCAAAAGCTTCAGCTACACCGTATTCATAATGCATCACTGAGTTAGCATTGGCTACGGGTTCATGTTCCTCTCGCTTTTTCTCTAGCCGCTTTAGTAGTATTTCTAAAGACAAATCTGGTATTTTATTGAGATATCGCCCCACTAACTCTAACGCCAAAGGTGAATATCCCAAAAATTTACAAATTCTTCTAGCAACCCAAGGTTCTTGTTGCAGTCGTTCCCGAACCACTAGCGATTTTAATAATTTTATCGCCGCCAATGGTTTGAGGACATCCAATTCGCTATTATATTTTGCCCTCAGGTAAGCTTGTAACTTTTCTAGTTTGCCCCGACTGTTGGAAATAGCTAATTCAGGATAATTCTGGGCAAATTTGTCATATAGGTCATCCATCCACTTTTTGAAAGCAGGAATATCAACGTTTAATTCGCTGACAAGTTGAGCTTCAGTTTTACTTAAGTTTTCAGTCTTAAAATAGTTTACAAAAGCTGCTGTTTGGTCAAGAGATAAGCCAGTAATAGCAGCTTCTTTGGCTAGAAAATTAGCCCATTGCATAGACAGTTTGTTAACTTTATTTTTGATTCTAGTTTGTATTCATTTGCAAATCTTCTCTCTTTGAGGTAAAGATACATTTGCATAGAAACATTTACAAGCAGTGGCCGCCTTTAGCTATTGCCGGTTGAGCCTCAGAAGGTCAACGTCGAGCCTCAGAAGGTCAACGTCGAGCCTCAGAAGGTCAACGTCGAGCCTCAGAAGGTCAACGTCGAGCCTCAGAAGGTCAACGTCGA
>NZ_JACJTU010000026.1 GCF_014698835.1 Nostoc paludosum FACHB-159
AGGGGAGTGTGGGGAGTGTGGGGAGAGAGGGGAGAGAGGGGAGAGAGGGGAGAGAGGGGAGTGTGGGGAGATGGGGAAAAAGAGAATTTATGCTTCCCTTTCCTCCCACACCTCCCACACCTCCTGCTTGCCCCATGCCCTAAGACAATGCCGTTGCAGGAGTTAAACCAAGTTTAGATAACAGACGGTCAATGTCAAAATGCTCAACCATCAGCTGGCGAATATACTGAACCTTAATCGGTTCGTGGAGACGGACTTGACCAAAAGTGCGGTCAACAATTTCGACTGTGGTAAGGGTGTCTAAGTCAACAGATAAAATGGGAATTTCTAGTTCTTCAGCACGACTGAGAATGAATGGTGGGGGTGGTAGTTGCCCGGTGAGAATTAAACATTGGGTAGAAGTTTCCAAAGCAGCCTGCTGAATTTCGACGCGATCGCCTCCTGTTACCACTGCCATATTCCGGCGTTTGCGGAAATACTTCACAGCCGAGTTGACATTCATCGCGCCAATTGCCAGACTTTCCACCAACAAATCTAGGCGATCGTTGCGACACAGAACGTCGGCTTTTAATTGCTTAACGAGTTCGCCAACACTCACACTCTTGAGTAAATCGCTGTTTGGCAGCATTCCCAGCACTGGAATATCCCGCTGTTCTAAAAATGGGCGTAACACAGTGTCAACCGCTTTTAGTTCTGCCACAGGGATATCATTGATGACGACACCAATCAAGCGATCGCCCATACGCTCCTTAGCAGCCAATAATGCCTCAATTGAAAGCAACGATTTATAACGGGCTACTAACAGCACACCAGCATCCAATACCTCAGCCACTTGTAGTAAAGATAAGTCAAACAAACTGCCTTCAGACAAATCACCAGGCCCCTCTAGCAACACCAAATCTCCTGGCAACATTTGCGAATATTGCTGTAATAGCGACTGCTGATAATTTGTTTTGTCCTCCCCACGCAAGCGTTTTTGCACATTTAGTTCATCCAAAGCCAGCATTGTAGGTGCAACACGGTTTTCGGGCAGATTCAAACTATGAGCGATGAACTGAACATCTTCTTCAATTACAGTTCCGCTAGACGAATTCAAACATGTACCGAGCGGTTTACCGTAAGCTATATCCAGTCCTTTTTGCTGTAGCTGATGAGACAAACCCAGAACAGTTGCAGATTTACCGCTGTAAGTCTCGGTTGATCCAATCAGCAAATATTTAGGGGATTTGGGCACACATGCACTCCTAATTTCAAAAGTCAGAAGAACCCACTAGGTGTTTCCTAATTCTAGTTCGTTCTGGCAAAAGCCTCTCGCTCCTAGAAACTAGGATTTTTCAGAATATAGCCCTTGGAGCTTGGATGCAATACACAACGATACACAATAGGAAATTATGTGAAGCGAATTTGAAAAATGATTGTTAGAGGTAAGCATTCCTCTAACCCCACCCTGTTTTGAAAAAATAGTAATTGCTAGGGGGTGTTACCCAATCGCTGCATAAATCCAGATGTAGAGACTAGCAATTACAACGTCTCTACAAGGATTTTCATATCATGCACAATCGTTTTCACACATAAAATCAGCAAAGGCTGGTAGTCAATTATCTTTGGAAAAATTCTGTGTCTTTATAGCTTGAAAATTCAACCCTCAATTCACTACAAAATTAAGGGTATTTACGGTAAAACTTTTAAATTCAATGTCTCACTGATGGAAAATACACTTAGGTCAAGTGGGTTTCATGTGCGTAGCCGTAGCCCGTGGAACCCGCATTTCTCCAAGTTTGAAATGCAGAGGGGCACACGGGCAGAGGGGAAAGAACAAGGCACATTGAACTCTCCTCTGCTCCCCTGCTCAAGGTTTTGAGAGATGTGGTGAGAAATCCGGGGGTAGACATCCCTTGCAAATGTGAGAATAACGATTAGTTGTTTCTCATAAATATAAACTCATCAATAGTTGATTAATTTTCTAATTTATTGATTAAAAAATTCAGATATTGAAAATAGAGAACTAAGGCTGAAAAATGGAAAATGGCAGTAAGGAATGCGGAGAGTGGGGGGCACAGGGAGTAGAGGAAGCAGAAAAAGCAGTCCAGACAACCGACAAATGCCCCATGCCCTATGCCCTATTTAAAAATTTTTAGTTAAGCCACTAGCTTCGGTTAAATACGAGAGTAGCGGAAACGAAGCCTCAGCAGCCGTAGCCAACGCATCCAGATTTGTGCAGGTTGTTCAAAAAAGGTAAAAATGTCGCCAAAACCTAAATTCGTTTTGTGATGATGTAACCAGTGTCTCTCTGGAGTAGTAATAAATAGAATCTGGCATAAAATATTTACAGGCTTTGGAGTTTGCCAACCCAAAACGCTTATGTGTCTCCACCATACGTGAAATTGACCAAGCAGTAGTCCAACAATAACGCCGATGGGAGAAAAAGACCAGAGAACTACTGCTATGAGTATATAAGGCAAAGCTCCTAAGATCCCATCTAAAAGAACTTGAGGATTGAAAGTTAATATAGCGTAGTGACGAAAGTCCTTTTTCCAGGAGTGGTGCGTTTTTAAATGAAGGCTACCGAAAACATGCTCTGGTACGTGGTAAAAGAATGTAGATAGGAAATCGCCAAATAATAGTAATAACCAAGCAACAGCGATAGCCTCAAGCATTTTTACTCCTCAAGTTTAGTAACAAAACTCCACAGAAATTATCCAAATTTTATGCTGTCTGCGTAGACAGATGGTTTCCCAGTATGCAATAAGTATTTGTGTATCTTATGGGTCTACGCTCTAGTTAATTTGGTTGGCTCAAAGTGTGTGTAATTTAATAAGTTGCAGTTTCATCAATCTACAATCCTCAACGCACTAAAAAGTCAATGGTAAGAGCTTTGAATTTGGCTTCTACCTTTGCGTCAATGGAGACAATACATCTACAACCCGATGGGAATACCGTATTTTAGCACGGTTACTAGACAATCTTCTTACTAAGGCATACAGCTTGAGCAAAGATTGAGTTAAAATTAGTACAAATTTAGGTTAAGACTTGCGTGGACATTTTTGATTGCAAAAAAGTTGTAATTCAGCATCAATTGTGGAACTGGCCACAACGATAAAACAATCCCTGTCCAAGGAAACTAAGGTTATTGAAATGAGTAAGCAGGTTGACAATCAAATTGCTCCACAACAAAATCTAGGGTATGAATAATTAACTGGATACCCCAGTGAGCAGAGTATTTAATACTACTGAAATATTCTATGTAGTAGGCGATCGCCTCTGGCTTTTGTGTCTGGATTTTTAGAACTTACGCACTCAAGCTCTAAATCTAAATTGTCTTAAGCACTTTGAACAAGCAGCGTTATTTTTTCTACTAAAAGGCGCTAGTTTACAAGCGTGTAAGCCAAAAAAATTAGGTGATTAAAAATGTGATTGGATGATAAAGTACAACTGCAATATTACAATATTTACAAATTATCCTAATTTTATGGGTATCTTGGCAGATCCAAAATTTAGGTTACTTTCCAGTCGGAAAGGTAAAATCAGGTTTTGAAGTTATCAATACACGATTTAACTGTTTGAGCATGAACAAAAAATGGGCGGTCAAGCGAATTACTGTAAACTTGGCATCTAATGAAGCCAAAAACCTTGAAAAATATTGTGAACAGACCGGTAGGCCAGCAACGGATGTGATTAGAGAACTCATCCGGGCCTTGCCAGTGATGAAATGAAAGTAGTTCGCAATTTATTAGTAATGATTGAGAGGTAACAGCTTAGCGATGGCGTGCTGCGCTCGTTAACACTTGGCGCAGTACGCCTTCACGAAGCTGACTATCCTGTAGACACAAAGAGTACACGCGCCACTAAGTGGAATTTAAGTAAGGAGATTATTACCTTGATAACACTAGTGATTTCAATCATTACAAAGGTAATCTTTGTAACGTAAAAAAATGCGGTACGGGTGTCCACAAAATCTTATTCTTTTGGAGTGCCTCTAAACTGAGTTTATTAGGTTTTTGGAATTCTTCTTACCTTCTGTCCTTTATTTTTATTTGTAAATAAAATGACATAATAATCATTGTTAGATTGCACAATCGGAAGTCAGAGGATGTTTCTCAAGTTTCACTGTGGATATTCTAAATTCCAAACTTTTGAAACTTAGTATGAAAACTCAGGTTATGGTAATGAGCGAATGAGTTCCTCAATCACATCCGTTGCTGTTTGACCTGTCTGTTCACAATATTTTTCAAGGTTTTCGGCTTCATCTGATGTCAGGTTTATGGTGATTCGTTTGAGCGTCCTTTTTTTTGTGGATGTTGCTAATCTAGAAAATCTCTCTACAGCAGTATCACTCATTGTATTGATAGACTAAATATTTACAAACTTTCTTTATCAAGATTGCCAATTCACAATCGTCTTTACCAGTGAAAATCGAGATTTTAAGATTGAACTTAAGCTTTATGCCAGAATCAGATTACTGAAGAATTCATGTATTAAGCAACTAACATCACACGTAATAAATCTGGCATTACCCAAATCCAACAAGCTTTTAGTTAAACAGATGATGTCAGCAATACCCCAGACGTTACATCGTCTCTCGGCCAATAGATTTTGACTTATAGAAACCATTAGATTACCCAATATAGCTTTGATCGGTGAACATTTTGGCGTTAGACTTTTTTAAATCCTCTGCAATACGGGATAATTGCTATGTTATAAATATTACTCAAATATTTAGAGCAACCTCGTAGATAATTCTTTCTAGTCACAGGTGATTAAGCAAACGGTGAATTAATACATGACTTTACAGAATTGGAGACGTAAGCGTGGCGTTGCACTTACTACTAAAGGTTTGCAAAAAATAAAGGAAGCAAAGCATCAGTCAGAAGCAAAGGAAAATTTTGGAAACAGGTACACTCTCGAAGAAATGAGCGCACGTTCTGGATTATATTCAGGTACGATCTCGAAAGTGTTGAATCGGGAAGGAGGGGTTGACAAACAGACTATTGAGAAGTTGTTTTCAGCTTTTTCATTAAAAATAGATAAAAGTGACTATTCAAGCTCAAATAGTCGTCTAGATTGGGGAGAAGCTATCTTTACTTCAGTTTTTTATGGACGTACAGAAGAACTTAGTACGTTAGAACAATGGATTCTTGATGAAGACTGCCGATTAGTGACAGTATTAGGAATAGGAGGTATTGGTAAAACAGCACTGTCTGTTAAGTTCGCTCAACAAATTCAAGAAAACTTTGAGTATGTGATTTGGCGATCGCTACGAGAAGCCCCACCTGTTAAAGTTATTCTCAATAACTTAATTCAATTTCTCTCTGACGAACAAGAAACAGAAGCTAATTTACCAGAAAGTTTTAGCGAACGGGTATCGCGCCTACTTGATTATTTACAAAATAATCGTTGTTTACTAATACTTGATAATGCAGAATCAATTCTCCGTAGTGGTAGCCGCGCCGGAGTTTATCGAGAAGGATATGAGGAATATGGTGAGCTTTTAAGGCGGGTTGGAGAAGCAACTCACCAAAGCTGCTTATTGCTCACTAGTCGGGAAAAACCTAAAGAAGTAGCATTGCTGGAAGGAGAAACGCTACCTGTTCGCTCATTAGCACTCAGTGGTTTAAAAGTAGTTGAAGGGCAAGAAATCTTAAAACTTAAAGGGCTATCTGCGGCAGAGGATAAATTGCAAGTAATGATTGAACGCTATGCAGGTAATCCATTAGCGTTGAAGATAGTTGCCACCACAATTCAAGATATTTTTGATGGGAATGTAACTGAATTTTTACAACAAGACACTGCTGTTTTTGGCGACATTCGTGATGTTTTGGAGCAGCAGTTTGAACGCTTGTCTGATTTAGAAAAGGACATCATGTATTGGCTAGCGATTAATCGCGAGCCGATAACACTAAAAGAATTGCGAGATGATATTATATCACCAATACCACAAGGAAAATTACTAGAAGCTATAGAATCACTGGGAAGGCGATCGCTAATCGAGAAGGCTGCGCCTACGCTTAGTGAAAAAAGTAGATCGCTTTTTACGCTACAACCTGTAGTTATGGAATATGTGACTACCAGCTTGATAGAACAAGTTTGTGAAGAGATTGTCTTTGATAAGATTAATTTATTTAAGCGCCATGCTCTAATGAAGGCGACAGGTAAAGATTATGTTAAAGATACTCAAGTTCGTCTCATCATCAAACCAGTTATCGATGGTTTATTTCATAGCTTAAGAAGCAAAAAAAATATTGAAAATCAGCTAACTCAAATTCTTGGAACACTGCGAGAAAAATCTCCGTTAGAACCAGGATACACGGCTGGCAATATTCTTAATCTGCTTTGTTATCTGAAGACTAATCTAAATGGCTTTGATTTTTCTTATTTGACTGTTTGGCAAGCAGACCTACGTAACGTAAATTTGCACAATGTAAATTTTGCTTATACCGATTTAGCTAAGTCTGTTTTTGTTGAAACCCTCGGCGGTATTCATTCTGTGGCATTCAGCCCTGATGGAAAACTCTTGGCTACAGGGGATACTAATGGTGAGATTCGCCTGTATCAGGTTGCGGATGGAAAACAATTACTTACCGTCAAAGGGCACACAGGTTTTATCTGGCCAGTGGCTTTTAGTCCTGATGGTCATATTTTTGCTAGTGGCGGTGATGACCAAAAGGTCAAGCTATGGGATACTAATACGGGGCAATGCCTTGCAAATTTGGAAGGTCATAGTGGTGGGATTTGGTCAATTGCTTTCAGCCCAGACAGTCACTTGCTTGCAAGTAGCAGCGAAGACCATACGGTGAAGCTGTGGGATACTAGCAGCGAGCAATGCCTTAAAACTCTGCGGGGACATAATAATCGCGTTACATCAGTGGCTTTCAGTACTCAAGGTACTATGCTTGCCAGTGGCAGCGACGATCAAACTGTGAAGTTGTGGGATACTACCAGCGGCCAATGCCTCAAAAGTATGGGGGTTGATAATAGTGGGAGTAAGTCAGTTGCTTTCAGTCCCGATTGTCAAACTTTGGCTAGTGGCTGTCATAACCAAACTGTGATCCTATTTGATGTCACAACAGGTCAATGCCTTCAGACTTTGCATGGTCATACTGATTGCGTTAATTCTGTTGCTTTCAGTTGTGATGGTCAGATACTAGCAACTAGCAGTGATGACCAAACAGTGAAACTCTGGGATACAAGTACTGGTCGCTGTCTTAACACTCTACACGGACATAATAGCAGGGTTTGGTCAGTCGCGTTTAGTCCAAAAGGTAAGACGCTGGTAAGTGGCAGCGATGACCAAACGGTGAAACTCTGGGATACAAGCACTGGTCAGTGCCTTAAAACTTTACAGGGTTATTGTAATGGTATCTGGTCAGTCACCTTCAGTCCCCAAGGTACTACAATTGCTAGTGGCAGTAATGACCAAACAGTGAAGCTGTGGGATACTAGTACTGGTCAGTGCCTCAAAACTATGCGTGGACATAGTAATCGGGTCACATCAGTAGCCTTCAATCTTCAAGGTACTATACTTGCCAGTGGCAGTGAAGACCAAACAGTGAAACTTTGGGATGTTAGCAGTGGCGAATGTTTCAAAATTCTGTTGGGACATAGTAATCGAGTCACATCAGTTGCATTCAGTCCCCAAGGTAGTACACTTGCCAGTAGCAGTGAAGACCAAACGGTGAAACTGTGGGATACTAAGACCTGGCAATGCATCAAAACCTTACAAGGTCACACTCATTGGGTATGGGCAGTCGCTTTTAGCCGAGACAGTAAGATGCTGTTCAGTGTTAGTAATGACCAAACAGTAAAGTTGTGGGATGTCAGCACAGGTCGTTGCCTTCAGACTATGTACGGTCATACTGACTGGATTTGGTCAGTCGCCTTAAGTCCTGATGGTAATAAAGTGGCGAGTGGCAGCTTTGACCAAACAGTGAAACTTTGGGATGTCAGCACAGGCCAATGTATTGGAACTTTATATGGACATACTAGTGGCGTATACACAGTTGCCTTTCTAGATAATTGCACCCTTGCAACTGGCAGTGGCGATCAAATGATAAAGCTATGGGATCTGAATACAAGCAGTTGCGTAACAACTTTGTTAGCACATACCAAGTTAGTTTGGTCAGTCGCTTTTAGTCCCGACGGCCACACCTTGGTTAGTAGTAGTGAAGATGAGACTATTAAGCTTTGGAATGTCAAGACAGGTGAGTGCCTAAATACTTTAAGAAGCTATGGACGCTACCAAGGGATGAATATTACTAACGCGACAGGTTTAACTGAAGCTCAAAAACTTGCTCTGAAACATTTAGGAGCAGTTGAGAAACAGGATTAAACGACACTTACTGTGCGGTATATCCCCCATCAATTATCATATTATGTCCCGTAACAAAGGAAGCTAGGTCAGAACACAACCATACCACAGCTTCTGCAACTTCTTCTGGCTTGCCAATACGTCCTATAGGATGCCCAGCTGCAACTTGAGCAAGTAGGTCTGTGGGCACACTTGCAAACATATCAGTTTCAATGCTCCCAGGGCTTATAATATTCAGCCGGATGCCAGATTTGGCATATTCTATTGCTGCTGCTCTGGTTAAGGCAATAACTCCACCTTTAGTGGCACTGTAGGCGGCAGTACCTGGAGCACCTATCATACCACCAATTGAAGCAACGTTCACAATTGCGCCACCTTTGTGTTTGAGCATTGTACTAATCTCGTACTTGAGGCATAGCCACACTCCTTTAAGATTTACATCGAACATTTGGTTCCAGTCTTCTTCTGGCATTTCGATGAGTGGCCCAAAAATTGCGCGTCCGGCATTGTTACAAGCGCAGTCCAAACCTCCATAAGTATCCACTGTCTTGTTAACTAGCGCCTCCACTTCAGCAGCCTTTGAGACATCGGCTGGAACAAAAATAGCCTCTCCTCCTGCCTCTTGTATGCGGCGGACAGTCTCCTCTCCCTCAGCAATTCTACGACTGGCAGCTACTACTTTTGCTCCAACGCGTGCAAATGCGATCGCCGTTGCCCGACCAATACCCGATGAAGCCCCAGTAACTAATGCTACTTTCCCATCAAATTGACCTGTCATAGATGTGACTTTTCCTCCTAACTACTGTGTTCTGTATTAACTGATAACGGAGTTGTAGTGCCGAAGCTGTACCTAAAACACCAAAAGCCAACAGCCCTAAAATATTAGAAGCTTCAGGGACAGACGCTGGCTTCAGTATTGAAAATGCAGATTCTCCGATTAGTTGATGAGCAGCAGTTGTAGGATGAACTGGGTCCCAAAATAAAAACTCATCCGGATTACAGGCAACTGGTTGTGTAGGCAAATTTAAGGGCACCACTGACAAGTCTTGTATGCAATAGTTAGTGGCATTCGTGAGACCGAATTCCCCAGGCTCGGCGATTATCCTACTAAATAAGTCATTGACATTGAAAGGAATTATGTTGATATCAGGGTTTAGTTGTTGGCTCAAAGATTTGATAGTTGTGTTCAAGCTAGAGTTATGTGCATCAGTCAACGTACTGAACAAGCTGGGTATTTGACTGTTGAAGTTTGCAACCGGAAACTCTCCCAAATCTGGCAAATTAACTACCATAATATCTTGAGCGCCTACGGCAGCAAGTGATGTCACTGCCGCTGATATATTTGCGACTGCTTGATTAGGGTCAGGAACACCTCCTCCAAAGTAACTGAAGTAATCATTCGCACCAGCCCACACGATATAGAGGGCGTTGGGATTAGCAGAGGGATTTGCTGCTGTAAAACTATTGATTTGCCCCTGCAAACCAGGCAATCCTGGATTACTAATGTTATTGACTCCGGTGGTTGCCCCTCCAAAGGCAAAGTCGGCGCCAGGATTGAAGGATAACCCTAAGTCTTGTGCTAGATATTCTACCCAAACTAGACCATTAGAAAAACGTCCATTAAAGTATGTTGAACTTGGGGGAAAGGTTCCATTTGTGCCATTGAATGCATTTCCTGTATCAGAAAAGCTGTCACCAAAAACATAAATATCTTCGTAATTCTGTGCCGCTACTACTTTTAGCGGAAACATGAAAGACAACAGGAAAAATCCTGTAGTCACAATTGTTTTTTTCATTTAACTATTGATTATGCTTTAAATCCTGGTGGATATCTTAGCAAGAAATGATACTTCTAGTTTCAGAATTTTTCATTGTTGAATCAGACCCATTGTTGGGAGCAGAACCTAGCGCCACATCTCCCCAGCGCATGACACTTGCAGAGGCAGAACTGGCTGCACCAAAGCCATAGATCAAAACTAAGTCATTTTCGCGGATTTTATCCAAGTGTGCAGCGTGGTACAAATTGGCTACAGTTAGTGCTGGTCCAATGTTTGCATAGAGAGGGTAGACATTGATTGTGCGTTCTGGATCGATGCCCAATACACGCGTACAGAAACTCGCAAACCAAGCAGTCGGAGTATTAAAAATAAAAAAGTCAATTTGCTCTAAGGTCACACCCGCAGCAGCAATAGCTCCCTCACAACAAGTAAGCAGTAGATCCGCAGCAGTTTCGCCGATCGCTTTGTTCGTGCCCTTTGGCACCTGCATCCGAAACTGTTGATTACCTTGTTCGTCCTCAGTAAGTTTAAAAGAGAATTGATCGCACAAGATACTAGTATTAACTGTTTTTGTACCAAGAATGCCTTGGTTCGGTTTTAGTGAGCTAACCAAGAAAGCTCCAGCACCGTCGCTAAAAAACCATGAAAGAGTATCGTCTTTGTCGAAGAAGCGAGAGTACGTACATGAAATTGCTACTAGTGCATTGCGATGTATTCCTGCTTGTACCAAAGCACAAGCAGTTTGAAGGGCGATCGGGGTACTAGCACATGAGGCATCAAGATTCCATGCACCACACTGTAGCCCTAGTTGACGAGCAAGGAAGGCGGCATTCCCAAATCCAACTTGTTCTGGTAAAAACGAAGCGACGAGTAGAAGATCCACGTCGTTGGCAGAAAGCTTTGCCGCTTCGATGGCATTCTTTGCTGCACAATACTCTAGAGTCAGAGACGATTCACCAGGAGCAAGTATTCTCTGCTCAACAGTTCCCCGAAAAGGATCTGACAGATAAGGCATCATCTCTAACTCAAACTCGTTGCTGGGCTTGCAATTATCTAGAGAGATCATCTTTGCGAAGCTTTTTTGTTCTACTTGAGCAACTATCTCAGGGTATTTTTCTTTGTAGTAATCTTTTGTACGTCTAACGCTAGGAAAGCTAACTGCTAGCGAGCAAATGCCAACTGAAGGATATACCATGTCCCAGTTCTCTCAATAATTTGTAGCGCTTTGAGAAATTAAGTTATTAATACGATTTGCAATCGGTGCTTTCCAACTTGGGTCGATTATTACATCAAGAACGAACGGATTAGTTGAAACAAGCGCTTTCTCTAGTGCAGCCTGAATGTCAGACTCTCTTTCAACACGAATGCCATCGGCTCCCATCGCCCAGGCAATCTTAACAAAATCCGCCTGCGGAATTTCTACATTTATACCCTTGAAACCTTGCATTGTTGTTCCCTGCCCGCACATGTTGTAGCGCGAGTCATTGAGTACAATCCACACAGCAGGAATCTGGTGTTGCACGGCTGTGCTAATCTCGTTATTCATGAGCATGGCACCATCCCCAACAATAGCAACAGCCTTACCATTCATTGCATGTGCCGCACCTACGACGCCCGTAACGAAATGCCCCATAGACCCGAAGCCAGTGCTGACACGAAAGCGGCCTGGTTTACTAAATCGCAGATGATGAATTCCCCAGGCAAAGGAGTTACCGGACTCAGCCATCACTACTGCATCGCTTCCTTCAATAATTACCTGTTGAATCGCATCCATAAGTACTTTGGGTCGCACTAAACCGCTCCTACATGGCTTGATTAAATCAAGTTCTGGTTGAGGCAGCGTTATCGGCTTTGAGTGACTATTCTTTGCTGGAAAGTACTTCAGTAACTCCTTCAGGAAGACTTTGATATCAGACTGGATAGCAAATGTCTTGGCATCTGGGTACGCTGCTCCTGGTACATTTGGGTCGATGTCAACATGTAAAAATCCTTGCTCAGGGATCATGGTAGGGTTCCAGAACGAGGTAAACTCACCAAGGCGCGTTCCCAAAACCAAAGTATGCAAGGGACAGTACTCTTCCATATATGTCAAAACAGACTTGTGTCCACCAAAGCCCGTAACTCCTATAAATTGTGGATGATCTTCTGGAAAAATCCCTTTACCACGCGGCGAACACATCACAGCAGATCCTGTTCTTTGAGCAAGTTGGCGAATCTCTTCGGCAGCCTGGCGCGCACCGAAGCCAACCCAAATGGCAAAGGGTCTTTCAGACAGTAATCGGGCACATTCTGTGATTGTTTCCTCAGTTACTGTTGCTACAGCATGAGACAGAGTTACTTCTGGCAACGAAGTCTTTAGTGAATTTGTTTGAATATTTGTCGGAATACTTATATGAGCTACAAATCCTCCTGGTTGTGCTAGCCCAACAGTAAGCCTTCGAGAAACCTCTGGAAGTCGATCGCTACATTCAACAGTAGCTGCGTAATGAAATATTTGCTCCAACGAACTAACAATACCTGTGCAGGGGGTAGTGTATGCGGTGGTTTCTTGGAAAGCCCAACGTCCTCGCTGTGGTGCCGAAGTTGACGCTGACACAAAAATTACCTTAGCGCCCTCCCAACCAGCAGCTAACAATCCTGTCAAAGCGTTGGTAATTCCTGGCCCTGTGGTAGCGAACACTACAACCGGGCGATCGCTAGCAAAGTACGCCTCAGTGGCCGCAAAAGCAGCTCCAGCCTCATGCCGAAAGTGCAGCACCTGAATGGAGCTATTGTGTAGTGCAGCCCATACTGGCGCGATCGCACCTCCCGAAACCCCAAAAGCATACTCAACTCCCAGATTTTCTAGGATTTTAACCACTGCCTCTGCTACCAAAAAAGGTCTGGATGGCTTGCTATGAGATTGCTGTTCAGTTGAGTTTAATTCTTTACTGGTATCTGCTTTGATATCCTCAAATTTAGCATCCATACAAACTATCTTAGGAATATTTTCCTCTGCCTTGTAACATTATCCCACACACGTAGACTTAACTAAATATTTATTGTCAATATCGTACAGGATACTGTAAATATCAGGCTTTTAGCTTACTTTATTTTTCTTTACATAGTTTAGTTTTGTTGTACCGTTCTACTTACTTATCTTCACAGAGTTTAGTATTTGATTGTATATCTACTTAAACCCAGCTTTGATATAAGAGAGATGTTTAGAGACTTTAATAACGCCATATATGGCGAAAATTAGACGAATTTATCTGTTTTTTGGCTTGTGAAAACTCAACACAATTAATCAAATTCTGGAGTATAAAAACGTGATTGACTTTAATAAGTACAAAGCTTTAACCTTCGATTGCTATGGAACCTTAATCGATTGGGAGAACGGTATCTTAGGGGCGCTCAAGCCAGTTCTGCTGGCACACAACCAAAATTTAAATGACAATCAAATTCTGGAACTTTTTGCTCAATTGGAAGCAGAAATCCAACAAGGAGAATACATCAAGTATCGAGAAATTTTGAAGAGAGTAGTCGAGAAATTTGGTGAAAAAATTGGATTTGAGCCAACTAATGACCAGATAAATTCACTTCCTGATTCAATTCAGTATTGGCGACCTTTCCCAGATACCGTTGAGGCACTTAAAAACCTCAAGCAAAAGTTTAAGCTAGTAATTATATCAAATATAGATGACGATTTGTTCGCTTTCTCAGCAAAGCATTTGGAGGTCGAATTCGATGAAATAATCACAGCAGAACAAGCAAAAAGTTACAAACCTTCCTTAAATAATTTCAAAGTTGCTATTGAGAGAATTAATCTACCCTTGGAAGAAATATTACATGTTGCGGCTAGTGTTTATCACGATATCGTTGCAGCCAAATCTCTAGGACTATCGACAGTCTGGGTGAACCGTCGAGCAAATCGACAAGGAACTGGTGCTACTGTATCAGCAGTCAGTCAACCTGATTTAGAAGTCCCTGATTTGAAGACCCTCGCTGCTTTGAGTTCAACAAAACAGTCCTGAATATAGGATTCATATTTGATTTTTGGTATACAGGTAGTAGTGTGACAAGACTAAAATGTTGCAAGAAATTTTATTGTGGGATGGGTGTCCTCACCCGTCCGGGCGGGCTTTCCTGCCCACCCCACGCAAAGAAAAACAAATGACTAATCACTAATGGCTGTTGTTAAAAAACAAAACAGGGATTGCAACATAGATTAATTCTGCCTTACTCTGGAAAAACTACTATGGCAGTTTGGCGTAACGTTCGGCAGTCCTTTGGAGCGATTTATTATACCATAGCGTTGGACTAACCGTAACGTAGTTGTTTCTAAACTTGAGGACAGCACATAACTGTCTCACCAAAATCAGCTTCCTGCCGATAAACTTGTTCAAGAAAACACTTTGATAGCCTAAAACGATGAAAGCATCTGCTAATTTCGACTTTGAAGACGAGAAATTCAATGCACCGCCTTCTCAAGTCATCCCCTGGTGTCAGATGATTAATCCTCGGTATGGCGCAGATGGTATGCAATCTTACGGTTTGGCGCTGAAGCTTGACAATGCCAATGCTGTCGGCTTTGTACCAGATGAAAATTGGCAGCAGGTAGAGCATGAATTTACCTCTGGAGTAGAAACTGTCTTTATGAGCACCACTCCACGCTTAGTTATAGTGCGGCGGGGGCCATTGTCTGTCAAAGACCGAGAAACGGGTCTGAAACTGGGTACGCTCAAAGATAACTATGATGCTTTTTTAGCAGACAAACTTAAATTTAAAACCTTTACTCGTTATTTAATTTTTATAGTGGGAGAGAATAAAAAGTTTTTACATCAATCGCCACTACAATTAACGCTTAATGGTGCAGCAGGAGCAAGTTTCAGCAAAACTTACTGCGACTTCCAACAAGGGAAAGTAGTTAGTGGATTCGTTGCGGAACTAGAAAAGGCTTATGCTGTCTATCGCAAGCAACCGTTAACGCCAAAAGGCCCTTTATTCCACGCTCATGGAATTTTTTGCCCGATAATTGAGTGTGAAGAAAGAGGCATTGAACCAAATACAGTTTTAGTAGCTTCAACTGTAGATTACAAACATCCGACGGTAGGAACTTTAACACAATATTTAATTGCTTCTGATTCTCTGGAGTCTGCAATTATCTGTAAGACTTTTGAAGAATACAAAGAATTTGCCAAGGAACCTGTAAAACCAGAAACACCCAAAATGGCAATGGCAGGGGTTTCTAGTTCTTATGTGTATGCTGATGAAGATGATTTTGCTTATCCGCCGTATTAAGTAGGGATTGGGGATTGGGGATTGGGGATTGGGGATTGGGTACTGGGAAAACTCTTCCCTAGTCCCTAGTCCCCAGTCCCCAATACCTATTCCTTGAGCAATAAATAATATAGTGAACCATTACCGCCTGTGATGCCAGCACGATCGCCTGCTAATTTCCCAGATCCCATAAAGTAATCTACTCGTCCTGGGCCTTTAATGGCACTTCCTGTATCCTGGTCAAGGACAAAGCGGCTGACAGTCCGCCTTTCGAGTTTGCCACCAGTGGCTGGATAGGGAAATGAGTTATAAATTAGGGCTAGCGCTCCCGGAGGCATGAGAGACTTATCTGTGGCAATGGAACGTTCTGCTGTGACTGGCACATGAATACTGCCGGTAGCTGGCCTACCACCTGTTTCTTGGAAGAAAATAAATCTTTCCCAGCGTGGCAGATAATTATTCAACTCCTGGGGCTTTTGGTGGAAGTAACTAATCAAACGTGGCATTGTCAAACCTTCTAAGGGTAGTTTGCCATCTTTAGCTAGTTCTTTGCCGATACTAGTCCAAGGGTAATCTGTTCCACCTGCATAACCAACAGACGTTGTTTTGCCATTAGTTAATTTAATTTGGGCAGAACCTTGGATATGTATCATATATGCATCTAGGCGATCGCGAAACCAAAGTATTTCTAAACCGCTAAGCTGGCTTTTATTTCCCAGCAAACCATCCTTGCCTTCCAAATCAATTCGTTTGGGGTGGGGTTTCGCCCATTGACTGAAATCAGGCGGTAGCCGATAAAGAGGATACTTATATGTTGCAGTCTTGACACGGCTAGCGGTGTAAACAGGTTCATAATAGGCTGTGAATTTAACAGTACCCTTGCCATCGTTGCCCACAGACTGGTAAAAATCAAACTCTCGCCGGACAGCAGCTTGTAATTGCGCTGGAGACTTAGAACTGACAACTAGTTGGCGAAAACGTAATAAACTGCGGCGGACGCGATCGAGCGTAATTTCCTTGATCGGATAATTTTGATATGCTGCGATCGCTTCATCCTTTGCTAAGTAACGTAAACTATTGTCAATAGAAGCCAATAGAGCAAGGCGATCGCCTGTTTTACCCCTTTGACCCCAAAGTTGGTCATCCCAACCCAAGCAACTCTGCCGCAGCGTACAATCACCTCCGATGGCCACTGGTTTTAGCGGCAGCGTAAATTCAGGGGTAGTTGGTGCTGGCAGAGGCGGCAGTTCGGGAGTAGTCGGTATTGGCAAGGGCTGTAAATTAGGAACCTGAGCAACACCCGACAAAAGAGGATTTACAAAGGCAATTCC
Source organism: Nostoc paludosum FACHB-159 (assembly GCF_014698835.1). Classification (GTDB taxonomy): domain Bacteria; phylum Cyanobacteriota; class Cyanobacteriia; order Cyanobacteriales; family Nostocaceae; genus Nostoc; species Nostoc paludosum. The sequence continues at coordinate 16,674 of NZ_JACJTU010000026.1, forward strand.
CAGACTCAAGGAAAGTAAAGCAAGGGTTTTTCTCATCATTTAGTTGAATCTTTCAACGCTGGAACTAAAAACAGGTTCTACCCGGATTGCCACGATCCGAGAAGGACGTACTACCATATACTCTCCCTGAATATTCTTGATCGGGACGCTAATAAAGTCACTGGAAGCAGATTTTGGCACAAGTTCGCCACTATACCACTTTTGAAACTCTTGAATAGTAGGAAAACGTACTTCTTCCCGGTGGCCGGTTTCCAGTAGGAGGTATACGGCGTATTCATTTGGAGTTCTAGGCATAAGATTGAATCATTTAAAAAACATTCAACCCATTGTTAACCACGTTACCCCAGAATGAAAAGGGTAGGCATACGGGAGATGGGGGGAGTGGGAGATGGGGAAGTGTGGGGAGTGTGGGGAGTGTGGGGGGAAAGATTTCTTCCCCATCCTCCCACACCTCCCACACTTCCTGGAATGCCCCATGCCCAATGCCCAATGCCCCATGCCCCAAGACGGCTAACCGTTTAACCAGTTCCTGAAAAAGTTTGCATAACTGTTCAATTAAACTCTGATAATTCATCAACATTATTGAACAACAGTTATTCAGGAGGCAAAAATTATGAAACTTTACTATCGTGGTTTGAGTTATGAATATAACCCAAGCCCAGTAGGCGACAAAAAAACACAACAGGCCTTTACGTCAGGTAATAATTTGACATATCGTGGCGTTAGCTATCATGTTGAACCAAATTCCAAATTGGACGAAGTTCCCGAAGCACCAATAGCTTATAAGTTGAGCTTTAGGGGAATCGATTACTTTGTAAATAAAACTGCGTAAACACAAGAAGTTACTTTAGTCATCCAACCAGCAAGTACTAAAAAACTTGGAATACTATCTCATAAATTCCAAGTTTCAACAATAATATGGCATTAAGCGGATTTGGAGTTTAGGGAGTCAAAAACTTGTAGTAAAATCCTCAAAAAACTTTGGAATTTCAGCACTAGTTACATATTTCCTTTTTCAAAAAACCTTTCTAAAGCTGGTAGTTGTGCCAAGATTAATTTGAGGACTTAAGCAAGTAACACAATGCTAGGACAATTATTAGACGGACGTTACCAAGTCCTTCAAGTTTTAGGCAAAGGAGGATTTGGTCAAACCTACATTGCCCAAGATACCCACAGGCCTGGTTTTCCGAAATGCGTAGTCAAACACCTCAAGCCAGCCACTCGCAGTGTTGAATTTCTCGAAACTGCCAGACGGCTATTTACCAGTGAGGCAGAAACACTAGAACAACTTGGAACCCATGACCAAATTCCTCGGCTTTTAGCCTATTTTGAACACAACCAAGAGTTTTTCTTGGTGCAAGATTACATTGAAGGGCATACTCTCAAAGCAGAACTACCTCCCAACGGACGTTGGACAGAAGATCGAGTAATTCAACTCCTCAAACAAATATTGGGTATTCTGCAATTTATTCATAGCCATAACGTTATTCATCGAGATATCAAGCCAGACAATATAATTAGGCGGCAACAAGACGGTAACTTAGTGCTGATTGACTTTGGTGCAGTCAAACAAATGGAAACTCAACTACTCACAGTTGTAGGGCACACCAGGGCTAGTATTATTATTGGCACCCCAGGATACATGTCTACAGAACAAGGGCAAGGTAAGCCCCGACCCAACAGTGATATTTATTCGTTGGGCATTATTGCTATTCAAGCGTTGACAGGTATACATCCGACAAACTTTGAGGAAGACCCAGATACAGGAGAAATTTCTTGGCAGCATCAGGCTAATGTTAGTTCTGAATTGGCATTTGTGCTATCTAAGATGGTGTTACACCACTTTAAACAGCGCTATCAGTCTGCGGCTGAAGTTCTACGCGTGCTTGAGCATCTTAATACCAAAGTAGAAGCCCAATTACCTCAACCTTCAGATTTTACAGAACCCCCTCAAGCTTCACTTTCTCAACAAAATTCAATTGGATATTCATCTGCTTCTATTTTGTCTCCAGAAAATTACAATCGCTTAGAAAAAATTCTCTTGGAATTAGTCGGGCCTGTTGCGCCAAGATTACTCCAACAAGTTGCACTCTCAGCAGGCAACTGCGAAGAATTAATTAGTCGATTAGAAGTTCATCTGCGAGGAAATGAACAACTTGATTTTCACAATAAAACAATATTTTTATTAGAAAAACCCACTTTACTCCAAGATGTTACTGTTAAATCCGATCGCTCGGAAATTAACCCCAATAATTTCCCAAATCAAGAAGAAGTCATCAGCGACAAATTTGTGGAAAAATGCGAACGGGAATTAGCTGATTTAATCGGCCCAATAGCTAAATTCTTAGTGCAAAAAACTGTTAAATCTTCTGGACAAATTTCTCGTGCAGAACTAGTAAAAATTTTAGCCTCAAAAATTCCTGAAGCTCAAAAAGCCTTACAATTTGAACAACGTTTGCTTTCTTGAATTGGGCATGGGGCATGGGGCATAGGGCATTGGTTATTCTCCGCGTCCCCATGCACCATAACCATAATTATTTAACTCTGATTATTAAGTATATCCATAGCTATTCTTAAGCTAGATTTCATCCGATTAAATGCTTCTGCTAATCCACCAATTTCATCATTAGATATTTCTTCAAAATCAGCAGTCATGTCACCAGTACTGACTCTTTGTGCGATTTTTTCAATTCTTTTTATTCTTTGAATTACAGCTTTTTTAATTAAAAAGTTAATCAAGAAAATTATAATTGCAAAGATAGTAATCAAAAGCCCCATAATCAATATCCAAGTCCGTTTGGCATTGGCAAAAATTTCTTCTGAAGGGACAGAAATTACTTGAGCAGAAACAATGTCGTTCAGTTTCCAGCCAAAGCCATTTTCAGAACCATAAGTTGCTAATTGGCTTTTAGGGGCCTGATCTGGTGTAGAATGACATCGTAAACATTGCTGCTGTGTAATCTTCAGTGGTTGGGCAATGTAAAATACCTCACCTTCTGGCAAGTCTCGAAAGCCAGTAATTTCTAAAGTGTTTGGTTCGTTGCGAAAACGCTGTACAAGTTCAGTTTCAAAAGTATCAGCTTTATCTGCTAAATTTGTGGGATTAAGTGTCGCATCTTTATGAAAAAAGTTTTTATATTCAGGCTTTTTGCGAAAATTTTCAAAAACCTCTTTTGAGGAAAAAGTTGGCACTATTTCAGGCATGAATGTTGGATTAGTTTCTAGTCTAGGTGCTAATAAGGGATCAATCCGAATCTGTGTATAGTTTCTAACTGCATTCACCATTTGGATGAGAATTTGCGCTTGAGAAGTTACTTCATTTTGCGCTCTCCCCTGAAGTACACTAGATAAGGCAATGCCACTTCCCAAAATACTGACTATGAAAACTAATATTAAAAGTAGATTAAATTTAGCACTTATTTTTAAGTTTTTTAACGTAATGTTGTTTAACATAACCTAAGCAACGAAGTTGGTATATGAGTTTGTTTAATATCTATTTATACCTATTACAAAACTGGCGATCGCTTAATTAATAAATATTAATTTTTTGTTTAAATTTTGTTTATTTAAGCTGTAAATAAGTTTATTTAAATTAGTTCTCTAACCCAAATTATTTTCTCAATCATAATTAGTGATGGTTTTCCGATTTCCCCGCCGTTTATTTCTATTTCATGTACTAGGTTTGGCATTTGCTAGTTGCCAACCAAGACGTAAGTTTGAAGGCCCGTTAACTATCGGCGTTATTAACTATGGTGGAGGCGAACAAATAATTAACCAATATGCTAAATTCAATACTTATTTAGGTGAAAAAACAAACTCATATATTCAATTAGAGCCTGCTTTTAATGAAAACAAAGCTGTTGAACGCCTTGAGGCTCGTGCTTGGTCGTTGGTCTTTGCGCCACCAGGTTTAGCGGCTATTGCCATCGCACGGCATCAATATGTTCCTTTATTTCCTTTAGTAGGTATTAGTAATTTGCGTTCAATTTTTGTTGTTCGCAAAGACAGTTCAATATCTGAATTAAAACAACTACAAGGTCAAACAGTAGCTTTAGGCCAGTTAGGCTCGGCAACAGGATATTATTTTCCTCTTTACAACCTTTATGGTACAACACTGGCTGAAATATTGTTTGCACCCACACCAAAAGCAGGGCTGGAATTTGTAGCTCAAGGAAAAGTCAACGCCTGTGCAGTTTCGGAGGCTGATTTGAGTCTCTATGCTTCACAGTTTAGCCCGACCGAATTCCGCATACTTTTTAAAGATCCCCACTATGTACCACTGGGTGTGGTTTTGATTGGGCCTAATATAGAGCGCAACCGTCAAGAATTCATCCGCAAAGTAATGAGCGAATTACCTTCAGGTTTAGCTCAAGAAGTTGGCTACGTACCCAACGGACAAGTACCGGATTACAAATATATGATTTCTGTGGTAGACCGAGTAAGTTCAATTGCTTCTAATTTGCAGACTAAACCTGTGCGTTTGTTTGAATCAAAAATGCCAATAGAGGGAACAGGCAATAGGCAATAGGCTTGCTAAAGTCTTTGGGTGTAGATGTTTTTTGAGCAGTTTATGTTGTAAACTATGCTTCAAATGCTGTCAATTTTGAATTTTTAATCCAAATCCAAAATTTAAAATCTCAAATCTAAAATTTTGTGAGTTGCTTTTAACTAACAATTCCCAAATTGCTGTAAACTTCGATTAAATTTCCATCAGGATCTCGAAAATGGGCTGTGCGAATTCCCCAATCTGAACGGTCTGTTGGTGGAGTGACAACGATCGCATTAGTATTTTTTACTTCTTCGTACACTTCATCCACGTTATCCACTGCGAAAATCAAGACAATTTTATCTCGATTGGCAACATACGAAGGCTGATCGATTCTTGGGACTACTTGAGCCATTAATTCTTGTTTGAACAAACCGAGTTTGAGATTTCCGCTATTAAACTCAGCATATCCGCTATTTTCATCGCCCCAATCGACATCGAATTTTAGCAAATCTCGGTAAAACAAAAAAGAATCTTTGTAATTGGAGACAAGCAGTCTCAAGTGTGTTAGCTGAAGCTTCATAGTGGCCTTGGTCTACTAACTGTGGATTCTAGGTTCTGGATGCAAAGTTGCCAGCAGCTCACTTTCAACAATTGCTAATTCATCAAGGCGTTGCATGACAATTTCTTTGTCGAAGTAAGTAGCAGCTAAAACCCAATATATACCGTAGTGGCGCGCTTCGGACGCCATAAGGCCACGATAAAATTTTGCTAATTCTGGCTCTGGACAGTAAGCAGCTAATAACCCCAGGCGTTCGTGGCTGCGTGCTTCGATTAAGCCAGTGACTAGTAAGGAATCTAAAAATCGCTGGGGTTCTTGAGGACGTACAACAGCTTTTAAACCCGCCCCATAAGGAGGCGGTGGTAAGGGAGCCAAAGGAATATTGCGCCGTTCTAGCCATTGGTTAACTAGCTCGAAGTGTTCTAGTTCTTCGCGGGCGATCGCTGTGAGTTCCCGCACCATTTTAGTATTAGAAGGGTAGCGGAACATAAAGTTCAACGCCACCCCTGCGGCTTTACGTTCGCAGTGGGAGTGGTCGAGTAAGATGATATCTAAGTTAGCGATCGCTTGTTCGATCCAAGCAGAACTTGTGGGCTGTTTTAGGGCGTTGATAGTCGGTAACTGAGTAAGCACATCACAAAAATCTAGAATTGCAATTTTGCTGAGTACCCCAGCAAACTGATTTTACAGCAGAATTCAGAGCTTGAGGGTTAAAAGGAAATAGAGAACGAGCAACACTTCTCTTCGAGACGCTTTTTTCATCTGGCAAACTCCTAGTTTAATTGTTTTTTTTACCCAAAAAAGCTATTAGAAATTTATATATTTCCTAAATTAAGAAAATGTCTTAAATAAACTGTTTTTAACCTCCTATTAAATTCAAATAAACTGCTCATCCTAGATAATTGAGCCTGGCTACTTGCAACAAATTAAGCCCGATCAAAAATATTAGGGAGCATACATTGAATCTATCAAGACGCGAGTTTTTTACCTTGGCAGGGGCATCGGCTACAGGTGCTGTTCTCCTATCTCCTTTGCAAGCCTTCTATGCTAAACCGGCGATCGCTGCGGGCCCCTACGGCAATTTAGTGGCCGACCCCAACCGAGTATTAGATTTACCACCTGGATTCACCTACCGCAGACTGTCCGAAACCGGTCAAACGATGAATGATGGTTACCGAGTACCCGGTGGTCACGATGGTATGGGTGCTTTTCCAGGTTCCAATGGCAATACGATTCTAATTCGCAATCACGAACTCACTCCCAGTTCTAGCAATGGTTTGAGCGCTCCTACTGGCAGCAAGTACAACTCAAATGCGAGGGGCGGTTGCACTAAATTGGTTGTTAGTTCTTCGCGCACCTTGATAGAACATCGGGGAGTCCTGGCAGGAACCATTCGTAATTGTGCCGGTGGCCCTACGCCTTCAGGGTCTTGGCTAACCTGTGAGGAAACTTTTGAAACCAATAACAGCAAGAGGCATGGTTATGTTTTTGAAGTTCCTAGCAGTGCAAGTACTTTTGTTACTCCCGTTCCACTAACCGCAATGGGGCGTTTTAATCACGAGGCTGCCGCTGTAGACCCCAACACAGGGTATATCTACATGACTGAAGACCAGGGGAACGGGCTGTTCTACCGCTTCATTCCCAACCAAACCAACAACCTGAGTGCTGGTGGCTTGTTATACGCCTTAAGGATTATAGGGTCGTCTGGAATCAACACAGCTACAGGTTTCCCAAAAAATACGCCTAGAGCGGTAGATTGGGTACAGATTAACACTCCCGATCCCGCCACTGATACCGTCAGAACAGAAGGGTTTAACAAAGGTGCCGCCAGGTTTTCTGGTGGGGAAGGCATCTTTTATGGCGGTGGTTATGTATACTTCACTTGCAAGAGTGGGGGTAGTTCTGGAGATGGGCAGATTTGGCGTTATTCGCCCACTAACAATACTGTTGAACTCTATATTGAACCCAACAATTCTGGCGTTCTAGACAATCCAGACAATATTGTGGTTTTCCCCAACCGGGACATCTTTCTCTGTGAAGATGGGGATGGAACGGATTACATTCTGGGCATTACTCCGACTGGCAGTCTTTACAAGTTTGCTAAGAACGCTCTCAATACATCAGAGTTCGCTGGGGTTTGCTTCTCCCCCGACGGTCAGACAATGTTTGTCAACATGCAGAGTCCAGGAATAACCTTTGCTATCTGGGGGCCCTGGTAATAATCAACATAATTACTAATTCGTAATTCGTAATTCGTAATTCGTAATTAAAGGTGTTATAAAATTTCAATTTAGTCGCCTTAAATTAATTGGGGTCTGAATCCTCAATTAATTAAATTACGAATTACGAATTATCAATTACGAATTATTTAAGGGTCTTCTTGTTCCAAAATGCGTTTTGCTTCTAAAAGTTGCTGTTTGTGTTCCTCTGTAACTGTCGGGTATTTTAGATTTAGTTCTTCTAGTTTTGTGCAGATGATATCGGCAACTACCAAGCGCGTAAACCATTTGCGATCGCCAGGAATAATATACCACGGTGCCCATTTTGTGCTAGTGTGATTAAAGACTTCTTCATAAGCATCCATATAATCATTCCAAAAAGCTCTTTCCCGAACATCGTTAGCTGAAAATTTCCAATTTTTTTCTGGCAATTCAATCCTTTCTAGAAATCGTTTTTTCTGCTCTGATTTTGAGACATTCAAAAAAAACTTTAAAATAATTACACCATTATCCACTAAATATTTTTCCAAGTTGTTAATTTCTTGAAAACGTTGTTTCCATATCTGATTTCCTTCACTAAATTTCGGTAATTGTTGCTTTTTGAGCATTTCTGGATGGACGCGAACAACTAGAGTTTCTTCATAGTATGAACGGTTAAATATACCAATTCGACCTCTCTCTGGCAAAGCCTTTGTCGTTCGCCACAGGTAGTCATGGTCTAATTCTTCTGTACTCGGCCCTTTAAAACTAAATACTTGAAATCCTTGTGGGTTGACGCCAGACATCACGTGTTTAATTGTGCTGTCTTTACCAGCAGCGTCCATAGCCTGAAAAATAATTAACAAGGCATAAGTATTTTGAGCATAGAGAATATTTTGGTAATTTGCTAATCGTTCAATATCTGATTTTAATTTAGTTAGAGCATCGGCTTTTTGATAAAAATCGGTTTTATAAGCTGGGTCATAGTTTTTTTTCAAAGAAATCTTTGAACCTGGTGGAACAATAAAAGCATCATGATTCACGTATAAAATCTCCTCATTTTCGGCGTTTTGGGATCGGACGCATGGCTTCACGACCTAACATAAACATTCCTGTGATACCTAAACTGACAAACCAAACATATTGATACCAGTATTGCCGAATCTGCTCTATTGCATTAAGTTCTGGATGCAAAGTGTTTAAGTACAACACTAGCACTAATATCATTAGCGCTCCAAAACCGATAAAGCTTAAGCCAAGACAAATTCGCGCCGGCCGCAGTTCAAAATCACTAATATTGTCTAGGTCAATTTCTGACAGTTCTTTAAAAGAATCATCTGCTAAAGATGAGGCTGTTTGCAACCTATTGCTGAGTTTTGGTGGTAAAATCGGCACTAGTGTTGTTACAGTTGGGCGGCGTAACAAAGCCTCGGTCTCTCGGAGCAATTCTAGTGGCTTACGAGTAGCAGTTGGTTGAGTAAAATCTATCTTATTTGTAGCAGTTGAAGTCTTAGCTTTGCTTTCAAAATCCATACCACGCCTCACAAGGACAAGGGGATAAGGGGACAAGCTTATATATGAAAGATAGAAGCTTGTCATCTGGATTACTATATTTTATTCAAATTATTGAGCTTGTATACCCAAGTCTTATGAATTCTGAATTCTGAATTCTGGATTCTAGATTCCAAATTCTTACAATTATTCATCCATCTCTTTTAAGGTAGCTAATGCTGACGGAGATAAGCGACTCAGATACCGGAATATCCAGTATTTAAAAATAGTATTTAAAATTACAGGAAATGTAGCAATAAATAAAAATATTACGTTGTTATTTGCTGGCAAGCCTAAATGTTCTGAGAATCCTTCTAGAACAATTTCCCAACCATGCGGTGAGTGGAATCCTACGAATATATCTGTAAACAAAATAATTAAAAAGGCTTTAGCGCTATCACTAAGTCCGTAAACAATATTATCTATAAACGCTTTGACAACCACAATTTCTTTTTTACTGAAACTGATGACCAATGCAAAAGAAATTAGTGATATTAAGTCAGCAAAAACATTACTAATACTGCTATTACTTTTAATCCGGAATTCTTCAGCTATCTCAGATGCTCTGTCTTTTATCTTTTGTTGTACGGCTGTGGATGATAATTGTGGTGTTTGATTTAGTAAATATTCAAATCTTAATTCTGCTTGAAAATTACGTAATTTTTGGAGAGCCTCTTTTTCCATGTCAGAATTAATGAAAATTTGAGTTGTATTCTCTCCTCGGATTTTTTCTACTATGGGATTTACTAACAGTTCTTTAGATAAATGCTGAGTTACCAGCGGTACAAGAATTAGGATAAGGAAAAATCTCAGGGCAATTCTTGTCCTATTTCTAGATAATCGATAATTCCTGGTAAAATTTTCTTCTGCATGTGGAGAAAAATCTCCTTTAATTACATTAATACTTCTACCAATAGACCCAGGAAAGACTCCAGTCTTTTGAAATGGAGATGTAGTTTTAATTTCCTTAATATCAAATGAGTCTGGCGAATTTTTGATTTTGCTTTGGTTAATTCCCTGGGGTTGAGAATCAATGAGTTTATTTTTGATAGCGTACTTTTCTACAATTTCATCAATAACGCGCAATTTTTCTAACAAGGCAGAATTAGAGATATCTATAATTGCCCGACTCAATGTAAATTCAGCAAGCCTAATCTTGATGATAGTTAAGTTTTTATCAAGGTATACTTGCCAATAAGACATGACATTTTCAGTATATTTTCCTGAAGCGGAAGAGATTTTTTTGCCATCAAAATGTTCAATTTCAATATTTTTAATTCTCTGGGCTGCTTCGTAAGCATCCAAGAGTGCCCTTTCTGGTGTATCTACAAACCAACGATTTGGCGATCGCCAATATTCCTTCAGCTTTTGATAAAGTAATTCTGCTCTGATTGCGAATGACTTTTTCATTATATATAATTAATAATTTACAATATTTAGCAGATTTAAATAAGCATGAATAATGGCTAATAGTTAGTTAAAGACATTATTCGCTATTACCCAATAATTATAAGGTAAATCTGTTATTTTGATTGTACACCTATTGAATGATTAGGTACAGGCAAAGGGCGATTTTCTAAAATTTTAAACTCAAGCGTATCCACATGGTAAGCAAAACGATGAAATTCAAGTTATTTGGTCAAAGATTGATAGGGATTGTTATAGGTTCGCTGAGTGCATTTACTACAATTGTAACTATCAGTCAACCTAGCTATGCTGGAAGTACAAATTTTTACCAGCCCCTACCTGCGCTGATTTGGATCGCCTTTCTCATCCTCCTGCTTGAAAAATCCGGTCAGCAGCCACTCGATAAATTCATCAAAAGTGATTTGTTTAGGTAAAGCTTGAGCCATGATTTATCTCAAATAGTGGTGCGGTGGACGATATTTTTACGCTATTTTCAACTCACAGCCGTGTGGCTAATTTTAGTTTGACAAAATCATTAATGAATTTCAAAGGATTCAATCATTTTTTCTGCGGTGGGTAAGAAGCGATCGTAATCATCTATTGCAGCAGAATAAGTAATGATATATGCTTGATTCCCCTTTAAAGTCCAAACTTGTAAATTTTTTAGATTCTTTTTTCCATCTTTACCAATAAAAATTAATTGATTAGCTCTTTTTTTTGCTAGACTCGTTTCACTGATGTTTACAATAGTCGCATCAGATAAAGTAGTTTTTACTCCCTTAATAAATAAATCTTGCGATTCTTGTAACGTCCCAGAAAAATTCTCAACACTTATAGTCAAAAGTTCTCGAAAGTTATCTTTTTCAGTTTGTTGAGGTGATAAGAATGTTACTAACTCTTTAGTGATTAGATTCGGTGTCTCTTGAATTTTCCAAGTTTCTGGATATTGAATTTTTATGCCATAGCTAGAATCTTGATACATCAAAAAATTTTGGCTAGGAGTTTGTAATTGCAATAACCATAGACTGATAGTAGCGACTACTGCCGTTATTCCTGCACTGAGGAAAAACTTTTGTGGTCGTGCCAATTGTAAGGTTTTTTGAATTGTAGTATCTGGTATTTTATCTAGCATTTCTAAAGCTTGCAATGCCGATGTCGCTGTAGGATAACGCTGGCGGAAATCATACAGCACCATTGTGTCTATAATTTCTGCTAGCTGCTGACTCACTTGTATTTGATTGCGCCAATCAATTTCTCCTGTATGCGGGTTTCTTGGTAGTCCTTGAGTGCCAAAGTCAGCAGGATTAATTCCTATCAAAGCTTGGATAGCAATAATTCCCACTGCATAGATATCACTGCTCAACTGTGGAGTGCCACTAGCTTGTTCGCTTGGCATATAACCATAAGTACCAATGGCAACTGTAAAATTTGCTTGCCCTTGAGAATTAGTCATTTGGGTAGTGATTTGTTTTACAGCCCCAAAGTCAATTAGTACTATTTTGTTATCTAACTGTCTACGTCGAATATTAGCAGGTTTAAGATCCCGGTGAATTACATTGTATTGATGAACAAATGCTAAAATTTCCAAAATTTCTTTTAGAAGTTTAATAGTTTCAGATTCACTCAATCGCTTGCCTAGAGGAGGTATTTCCTGAGTAATGTCATGACCTGGAATAAACTCTTGAACTAAATAAAATTCTTGATTTTCTTCAAAGTGAGCCAATAATTGAGGAATTTGGTCATGCTTTCCTAACGTTTCCAGAATTAATGCTTCGCGATCGAACAAACGTTTGGCTTCCCCTAAAGTGTATGCATCAGTAGAGAGTGGTTTAAAATGCTTAACAACGCACTGTGGATTTCCAGGCCTTTGCATGTCTTGAGCTAAAAAAGTCGTACCGAATCCCCCTTGTCCCAGTTGGGTGAAAATTTGGTAGCGTCCACCGATGGTTTGGCCCTGCATTAAATTCCCCCTTGCTGCTGGAATTAATCATTCACTTATTTTGTTAATCTTGATTTTTGCACATAATTGAATGGGGCATAGGGCATTGGGCATTGAAAAGAGGCAGAGGAGAGGGAGAGGGGCGGGGTGCATGGGGTAGAGGGAAAAACTCTTCTCCCTGTCTCATCTCCCCATGCCCTATGCCCCATTCCCCATTCCCAATTTTTTAAACACTAAGTTAAACAAAGATTAGCCTATGAGTTTGAGTCTGTGCATGATTGTGAAAAACGAAGCAGCAACACTGCCCAAATGTCTAAGCAGTGTCAACAAAGTGGTAGATGAAATAGTAGTGTTGGATACAGGCTCAATCGATCGCACTCCTTATGTTGCCCAAGAGTTCGGGGCGAAAGTCCACCATTTTAAATGGTGCGATGATTTCAGCGCCGCCCGGAATGCAGCTTTAAAATATGTAACTGGTGATTGGGTTTTGGTGTTAGATGCTGATGAAACTCTCACGCCAGGAATTGTACCGCTATTGCAAGACACCATTGCTAGGGAGGAATATCTGTTACTCAACCTTGTTCGCCAGGAAGTTGGTGCAGAACAATCTCCTTATTCTCTGGTTTCAAGATTATTCCGCAATCATCCAGATATTCGCTTTGACCGTCCTTACCATGCCTTAGTTGATGATAGCGTGTCGGCAATTTTAACCAAAGAACCACACTGGCAGGTAGGTTATTTACCAGGAGTAGCAATTCTCCACACAGGATATCAAAAAAGTGCGATCGCTCAAAATAATAAATATGCCAAAGCCGCAGCAGCGATGGAAGGATTTTTCGCTACTCATCCTGACGATCCCTATGTTTGCAGTAAATTAGGGGCATTGTATGTGGAAACTGGGAAAATTTCCCAAGGAATGGAGTTACTTAGACGAGGATTGCAGCGCATAAATGAAAGTCACGCAGCTGGGGAAGAAAACTACGATATTTTGTACGAACTTCACTATCATTTAGGCATTGCCTACAGTCGGTTAAAAAATTTTCCAGTGGCTATTTCTCATTATCAAACAGCAATTAAATTGCCAATTTATCCCATGCTCAAACTAGGAGGATACAACAACCTGGGAAACTTACTCAAAGCCGCAGGAGATTTTAATGGCGCGAAAACTGCTTATATCGCAGCGTTGAAAATCGATCCGAGTTTTGTTGCGGGATATTATAATCTGGCGATGACGTTTAAAGCTTTGGGTTTATTTACAGATGCGATCGCTTGTTATCAAAATGCCATCGTCTTAAATCCCAACTACGCCGAAGCCTATCAAAATTTAGGTGTAGTCCTGCTAAAAGTCGGCAATCATCAAGAAAGTATAGCAGCATTCAAAAAAGCGATCGCCCTTCATGAAAAGCATAACCCCCAAGAAGCCAAAAGACTAAGCCAGGGGTTGCAAGAGATGGGAGTTATGTAAAGTGGGCATGGGGCATGGGGCATGGGGCATGGGGCATGGGGCATGGGGCATGGGGCATGGGGGGTGTGCGGAGACAAGCGGACAATGGGGATAACTCCTAACTTTTTAGTCAACAGTCAACAACCCAATTCCCAATGCCCAATGCCCAATGCCCAATATATATATTTTTTTCTCTCTTTAGAAATTTGCCATTTGAAAATTGATGTTATAGATTAGTGCTGAAGTTTTAATTAAACATCTAATTAGCAATGAAAACCACACTAATCAGTTCAACAACACAAGAAAACAGACCTACCAAGACTAAAAAACAGTCTTTTCCTGGGATGAATATTGGTACTCCGAAAGTACCATTCCGCAAGTCCAAGAAAATAGTACAGCAGCATGAATTACTCAGTGATTGGGAACACGCAAGTTAATTTACTACTTTCAATTTTTTGATACAAACTTGCTAGTAATTGCTCTAAGTATTCCATGTCTCACAATCATTCTTAAAATTGGTGTTGGTAAGAAAATTCGGCATGAAAAACACCCATTTTAAGTAGCGATCGAGTACAAACGCCGACAAAAAAGCCTGAGTTCCTTACTAAGGTGGAGTATTACAATATTTCGCTATAGTTATATAGTTAACAGGCAACGGTTTTAAAAGGAGTTAAAGAGATGGAAACTAAGCCAACTGACCCATCACTAGCACTCACGGAAATTCCCTCTGGCTATCTCAACATCATGGGTTACGTTGATGAGTCAGAAGTCAATGGCCCTGGTTGTCGTGCAGTTATCTGGGTGCAAGGTTGTCCGCGTGAATGTCCTGGCTGCTTTAATCCTGACTCCTGGTCTTTTGAGGCTAACCAAATTGTTGCCGTTGATACTCTTGCAGAGAACATCCTCAATAATCCTCGCAACACTGGTGTAACGTTCTCTGGTGGAGAACCATTTTGGCAAGCGCCTACGCTAGCGTCTTTAGCTCGTAAGCTAAAAGCTGCTGGATTGAATGTAATGTCTTTTACTGGGTTCACCCTCAAGCAGCTACAGTCTGAATCTGCACCGCCTGGCTCCCAAGAATTGTTAGAACAACTTGATATCTTAATTGACGGGCCTTTTGTGCAATCTCTGGCAATTAATTCTCCCAACTCTCCAGTTTCTTCTAGTAACCAGAGGATTCATATATTTAACCCTGCTTTATCTGACCAGATTACCTGGGCTAGCGACCAAATCGAAGTTCACATTCTCAAGGATGGTAGCCGCATTGTTACTGGCTATCGAGGTGGACTGGAATTGATGTAATTGGGGATGGGGCATGGGAAAAGAGAAGGCAGGAGGCAGGAGGCAGAAGGCAGAAGTTCTTTAATGCGTCAATTTTGAATTGATTTGTCTCCCTGATCTCCCAATCTCCCTTATCTTTACGTCTTTGTGTCCCCGTGTCCCCGGTCATCTTGAATGAGGACGCGCAGATTTTCATCCAAACGATCGCTTGTATTATTGATGTAATCTAAAGCGCCGCGATCGCCAAGTGTATAAGCCCGCAAAAAAAGCGCACTCCAACGAGCGATGGTTTCAATTGATTTCTCCTGTGCCAAAGTTGGGATATTTGGGTCTGGTCTGGCACCAGGAGGATTGTTAATATTTGTGATGCCATAATGATTGGCACCCTCTATAGTAATTAATGCTTTTGGAGGTTCTTGAATTAAATCATAACTTGTTTGTGTTGTTTGGGGAGTTACTGATGAGCCATCTTGACTTCCTAAGATTAAAGCTATTGGAATCCCTTGATTTCTAATTGGTATAAATTTTCCGATACCTACAAATGTATTAGTAGCAAAGAAAGCTGCTGCTTTTAACTGTTGAGGGCGTTGAAATTCACCTTCACAAACTGGGTAAATACAAGAATTATCAATCGCAGTCAAACCAACTGCTCCACCGAAAGAATGTCCTAATAATACTAGTTTATCTAAATCAAGATTACCAGCAATTGGTGAATTTGGATTAGAATTTTCTGCTAGCATAAAGTCTATAACATGAGAGATTTGGGATGTTTCTGGTATCAACCCCGTAAATCCAAAATCTGGTAAAGAACGAATATGTTCGGGAACAATTACTGTAAATCCGTAACTGGCGACAATATGAGCAAATTGAGAATATTGAGATATATCAACACGCGAGCCAGGCAAGAATAAAGCAATGGGAGTTTTGATGTGATTGATATTTGAACTGGGAATGGCAGGATAATAAATATCTGCGGAATCTCCATTAGTGGGAATAGTCGTTTTATAGTTGTTGACTAATCGAAATAGAGGGCCAGGGTTAAAAGTAGTTGCACCTGTGCTTATTTCACCATCCGAAACCATTTATTTGCCTCCAATTATTACCAGTCAATAGGATTTAAGCAGTAAATAATGAAGATGGTCAAGCACCAGCGATCGCTCTTTGTATTTCTAGGCATAGGACTTACGCAAAAACTCCCTAAAACTCTTATTTCTTTGCGTCCTTTGCGTCCTTTGCGGTTCGTTTTTCATAATTTTGCGTAAGTCCTGGGCATTATAAAATAGTGTTTACTGAGTACACCCATGTTTTAAGGATTCATTTTAGTCGTGAAGGAACGAGATTTTCAACAAACATTCCTGAAACAGTCGCAGTCCCATTCATCCTTAACTTTTGTTGAAAAAACTTAATAATTTGAGAACATCCAATTTTGAAAGTTTTCCTTCAGACTGGAAAACAGTTTCAAAAGCCAAGGCTATCTTGTGTATTAATAAAAATTAAAATAAAGGAAGAAAATGCCTGAATATCTAAATGGTAAGCAGCCAACTACAGAGCAATTAAATGATTGGATTGAGTATTTTCATAATAATGGATTTTTGGTGATTGACAATGTGTTGACACCGGAGCAATGTGAAATCCTCAGAAATGATTTAGATGAAACTCTCAAGAAGACAGAAGGTAAAGATTATAAAAAATCTAAGAAAATAATGAAGCGGATGTTCGAGCATTCTCAGCAAAATTTAAATCTTTTTGCTTTAGAGCCAATCGTGACATTTGCAGAACATTTAATTGGTGGTACAAATGGAACAGGCTACTCAATGGATGATGGTATTTCTAATGCTAATACAATTCATGTTATTCACAATAACTCATTTAAGATTCCTCCAGAAACTGACGGATTAGCTAAAAATGCATGGCATCAAGACGACACACCGCATGTAATTTCCCTTGATGGGAAACCCTTGACTAATATTCGCTTGAATGTTCTTGCATTCACAGTGAATTACTATCTGACAGATGTATTATCCGAAGAAAATGGCCCGACTCAAGTGATTCCGGGATCTCATCTGTTTGGTAAGTTGTGCGACGGTAATATTTCAGGATATGAAGACCGAATTTACAGCTGCTTAGGAGGGATGGGTTCTGCTGTTTGTTTTAACAATCAGGTATGGCATAGAGGCTCTAGAAACTCTTCCTCAATTACTCGCTACATTACACAGATTACTTATGCCAAGAGACTGGTTGGACATAAGTACGCACCCTTTATGAATTATCAAATGCCTAGTCACTGCTATGAACAAGCAGACCCCAGATTGAAGCAACTGTTAGGATTTCTTCCCAGTGGTGCCTATGGTTAAAAGAGACTGGGGATTAGGAGTACTCAGTTAAGAGTACAGACGCGATTATACTCTTACGAGAAGACGCTGTTCGAGCGTCTACGCGTTTGTACAAGAGTTAAAATTTATTCTCCTTGTCTCCCTACTCCCCCTCGATTAATGAAAAGACTATTTCAGACAATTTTCAGTCAATACCGCGTATTTTGGGCTGTTTTGCTATTTGGTGTCGGACTGGTGGTCACGCTAGTGTTGTCCCTTTCCCAAGGAGCAGTACCTTTTAGTATGTCTGAGTTTTGGCAAGCGATTCTTCACCAAGGCGATCCGACTAAACAGACAATTCTCTGGGATTTGCGTCTTCCACGCATTTGTGCGGCTCTCATCGTGGGTGCTGCTTTGGGTATGTCGGGAGCCTTGCTACAAGGAATGTTACGCAATAGCCTTGCCGATCCCTTTATTCTCGGCATTTCTGCGGGTGCAGGATTAATTGTAATTTTAATGATTGCCTGGCAAATATTTCCGATCGCCATTCCTCTAGCTGCGTGGATAGGTGCAATTTTGACTTCGGCGATCGTAATTTTACTGGGTCGTGCGGGGTCGGGAATTTCAGTTGAGCGATTGATTTTAGGCGGGGTGGCAGTGAGTTCTCTATTTGGCGCTGTGCAAAGCACCTTACTGCTTTCAGCTGAAGACGGACAAATCCAAATTGCCCTGAGTTGGTTAGTTGGTAGCCTCAATGGACGGGGTTGGCAAGAAATTTCTATTCCTAGTGCTTACATCATCGTTGCATTGGTGGCGGGATGTTTACTGGCGCGATCGGTGAACGTGTTGGCTTTGGGCGATGATTTGGCTGTGGGATTGGGAATTTCGTTAACGCGATCGCGCCTATTAATTGGTGGTGTCGCCACATTATTAGCCGCAGGTGCAGTCAGCATCAGTGGCTTAATTGGATTTGTCGGCCTTGTCGTCCCTCACGGCGTCCGGCTGCTCGTTGGTACAGATCACCGCTTTGTTTTGCCACTTTCCGCCCTTGCTGGTGCATGGTTACTGACCTTTGCAGACTTACTCTCTAGATTAGGAGCAGTAGAACTTCCAGTAGGTTCTGTCACCGCCTTGCTAGGTTCGCCACTGTTTATCTGGTTACTTTATCGTCGTTCTGCTGGCTTTAATAAATTCTGATACAAATACTGGGAAGTTTCTCTAATTACTGTCTTATAGCAAAAGGCAGGAGGCAGGAGGCAGAAGGTAAAACTATTGTTATTCCTACCATTCACGCTTGTCATTATGTCCTAACCTATGTGATACCAATTCACTAAAATTTTGAAACAGATCCAAATCCAGAAATCCTTTTAAAATATGGATTTCTTAATTTTGAATTGTGAATTTTGAATTGGTATGACTACGGCTATAACTGTTTATTTTCAAGACAGATCTATTGAAGTTCCTTGAGAATGCTATTGTTCATTTGTTCTCGAATAGCTGGAAAACCAGAATTAGGATAAGGTAAAGCGTTTGTAATTTCTGATTTTAGAACTTTGTAATATGGATCTTGCTTAACTTTGGGTGTTTGAAAGACGCTGAGTGTTGCTGGAAGTAAGTATCTAGGAATAGCTTTTTTACCAGCGTCTTGACTCATCAAAATCCATTCTTGAGTAGATGGTGCATTTATATACGCAACAAAGCTTGAGGCAGCTTTTTGACAAGCTTGATCGCAATCTTTTCGTAATACAAAGGCGTCAACAAATAGAAGCGGATGTTTTCCTCGGCCAAATGGTGCGGAAGCTATTTTAATATCTCTAGCGCTTGCTCCTTGTGCCAATATAAAATTTAGCCTTTCTGAATATCCAAAAAAAGCATCGACTTTACCTTTAGCAAAATCTTTAGCACTCAAATCAAAATCATCATGATAAGTTTCATCTAAGCATGGATTTTTTCCGTTGGTTACACATTCTTTAGAAAAAGCTTTCAATGACTGCATGACAACTGGATCGAGATTAGGTGATATAGCCGAGGCGACTTTATTTAAACCATACGTATCAGCCCATGCATCTAGATAAAGGGCTGGTAGATTCCAACTACCTCTCAAATCTCCTGCTATATTTGGTATCTTTGGATTGAGTCGGTTGAGAGCGGTAAGAAGCTGAGAAATTGATTTTGCTTCTACAACTGATTTATCGCGAGAAAAGATAAAGTGACTACAAAGCCAATGTGGAACCCCATATATTTGGTTATTCACTGTTACAGCACTACGGGCTGCTGGATGCCAGTCATGTTGGGTTAGTGGTGCATTCCACCGTTGAATCACGTTTGATTTTACAAGGTCTCCTAATAATAAAGTATCTATTTCTACAAGGTGATAGCCATTATTTGCTGGAGATTCAGTTAGCCATTTTTTTAAAGTATCTGGCTCATAAAAACCATCATCGTCGGTAAGAGGCTTTAAAACTAAATCAATGGAAGGGTTTTTTTGCTCAAATTCCGTTTCTATTCTTTTAACTAGTTTGCTGTATTTATCGTTAGCAGTATCAGGAATATATGGAAATAATGCAACACGTAGGGTATTCTTGCTAGGACTTATTTGCGCTTTACCAACCTGATTAAACTCACCAATCCTTGTGATAGAAACGAATATACTTGTTGAGATTAAGCCTAAAACAAACAAAGCACTTTTATGAAAAACTTTCATATTTTTGCTCCTATAAATTATCAAGTCATTAGCTCGAATTTATCCATTTTTTTAGCAACGCGATACTCCTACGGAGTCGTGGCACGAACACTATCGCTGAAACCTCTGTGGGGCAGTGGTTTTACTTTTTTAACTTCATCGATAATCTGTGACGTAGAAAAAGTATTTGCCAAAAAGCCAGGGGTTTTACCGTATCAAGCGAACCAAGTTCTTAATTTTGGATAAAGTCGAGTTGAGAAAACTTCAGTATATTATTTATTATTTCATCGTCTATAAGTGAAATTACTGATAAAGCTATACTATAGACCTCTTGCATAAGTCGAATAGACCCCCCTTTATCCCCCCTTATAAAGGGGGGAAACTTGAAATCTTGCCCCCTCCCCTTCACAAGGGGAGGGTTGGGGAGGGGTGATTCAAGGATTTTTGCAAGAGGTCTTATGTATACTTGTCTTCAAACTAGGAAAGCTTTAATCAAGTCCATCCGCGAGATTTAGTTTTCTCTGCTAAATTATTTGACCGAGTGTTTAAAGATTTATTACCAAAACTAATAAAACCCGATCGCTCTTTTGCAACCAAAAATTCCAACACTAGGCACAATAGTATTTAAAATGATTTGAAAATCATTTCATTAAAAATTTCCCTACTTGAAGGTTAGGGGCTATCATAAGTCCAAAAAATTATTTATATGAATGCTGAAGATTTTTTCAACCAAGGATTCAACAATAATTTACAACAGAAGTATCAAGCAGCCATTACAGCTTATACCCAAGCAATCAAACTCAATCCTGATTACGCCGAAGCCTACCATAATCGAGGAATTATTTCAAGCAATCTCACAGATTATCACAGTGCGATCGCCAATTTCAATCGCGCCATAGAAATCAACCCCAAGTTTGCCACAGCCTACTATCACCGCGCCAATGGATACTACTTTTTAGGAGATTATGAAAAAGCCATCGCCGACCATAACCAAGCATTAGCAATCGACCCAAATCTCGCCCAATCCTACCACAGTCGCGGCAATGCCTACTTTGCCTTAGCAAATTACGACAAAGCGATCGCCGATTATATCCAAACCATAGAAATCAGTACCCAATTAGCTGATAACATCAATATTGATATTGCCAATGCCTATCATAATCGCGGCGTAGCTCGTTTCGATCGCGGGGATTCTCAAGGAGCGATCGCAGATTTTCAAGAAGCTTTACAGTGGTATCCTGATTTTGCCGCAGCTTACAGCAATCGGGGTAATATTCACCACCTCTTAGGAAATTATCACGAAGCGATCGCCGATCACCATCGGGCATTAGAATTAGATCCTAACTTGGCAGAGGCTTATCATAACCGGGGTAATGCCCACTACGCTCTAGCAGATTATGAAAGTGCGATGGCAGATTATAACCGCGCCTTAAAAATTAACCCCAACTTTGCCAGCGCATATTACAATCGGGGTTTAATTCTGTCTCACCTGCAAAATTATCAAGCCGCAATTGAAGATTTTAACCAAGCACTGAAACTCAATCCTGATGATGTGCAAGCTTATTGCGAACGCGGCCTGGTGCGTAGCACCCTTGAAGACTATGAAGGTGCAATTGCAGATTATGACCGAGCATTGCAAGAAAATCCGACACTAGCTTTAGTATACGGCTTTCGGGCGAATGCGCTTCGCCGATTGGGAAACTACCAAAGTGCAATTGAAGATAGTAATCGCTTATTACAACTCAATCCTAATTTAGCTGAAGGATATTGCGATCGCGCCGCAGCTCGTCGTTCTATTGGAGATCATAAAGGGGCAATTAAAGATTACGATAAGGCATTGCAGATTAATGATAACTTTGCCGCAGCTTATTATGGCCGGGGTATCGCCCGTGAAGCTTTGCAAGATTTCCAAGGAGCAATTGATGATAATACAACAGCCATAGAATTGATGCCTGACTTTTCCCAAGCTTACTGCAATCGGGGCAATGCTCGTCGTCTTTTAGGGGATGAATATGGAGCCATTGCAGATTATGATAAAGCTTTAGCAATCAATCCCGATTTAATCGAAGCTTATTATAATCGGGCTTCTACCAACTATGCTTTAGAAAAATATGAAAGTGCGATCGCAGATTACACCCAAGCATTGCAAATCAATCCTCAATCTGCTGCATTTTACAGCGATCGGGCTAACGCTCGCTACGCCATAGAAGACTATTATGGTGCGATAAAAGATTACACTCAAGCAATTGCCATCGACCCCAGCTTTGCTGAAGACTGGTACAATCGGGGGCGTAGCTATTCTCTTTTAGAAAACTTCAACTTAGCCTTAGCAGATTTAAACGAAGCCCTACAACGTCAACCTCATTGGGCTTCAGCTTACATCCTGCGAGCAGATGTCAACCGAAATTTGGGTAATTTGCAACAAGCAATTGCCGATTTTCAAAAATCCGCAGACTTGTATTATCAAGAAGGAAATATCCAGTATTATCAACAAATTATTCAGCTAATTGAACAACTTCAACAGACATCGCCTGTTGTGGAAGAGTGAGCGCGATCGCACCTGCAAATTCCCAAAAAGCGATCGCTAATTCTATGATGGCATTGTAGGCGATCGCCTGTTGTGCAAGAGTAGACTTTAGCGTACCTGACTGTAAGTATCACTAAAGACATCGCCTGTTATGAAAGAGTGAGTGCGTTAGCGTAGCTTACCGTAGGTATCACCTTACAGAAAACCTCAAAAATAAAGCGATCGCACTTTTATGTTTCGTAGTGAGTTGAATTTTTTAAGATTAGCTGATAACACCATCAACTCGTTTTACTGATTATCCTTGCCACTGCTGCTGCTTGTTCAGGATATAGTTGCGCTAGAGATTCGCACACTTCATAAGCAGCATCCAGGTAATAAGCACAGGGAATTAATATTTTCTTGAAATTAGGGTGATCACCTGTCTGAACAAGCCATGAGGCAATTTTTGGAAGTTGCCTGTTACGGTCTGTGAGAATAGCCTCTGTTGTCCTCACAGCTTGCTCACCTAATCCTGCTAATACCTGTACACAAGAAATTACATTAAGAGATTTCATTTGCTTTTGTTCATCGTCTATTTTGTTTTTAGCTTTAAGAATAGCGTCGAGGGTAGTGACTTGTTCTTGTTTTTTGTATTGCTCTTTAGAGATCAGCCACAATGCTATCACTTGTTCCCATGCATCTTCAATTTCATCTGTAATATTGAGCGCAGTTGGGATATCTCCCATCTCTAAGAGTGCTGCTATTATTGTCAATAAGTTTATGTCTCGCTGCTTTCCACTTTCTCGTGCAAACTTCAGCAAATAGTTAAATTTTACTTTTGTAGTCTCATTGTCAATAATAGATTCTAATACAATTTCTGTGCATATAATATTTATCCGTTTACCTTCTACAAAACGTTGTCCTTCTGAAATAGATGGGAGTATTTGTGAGGCATAAAAGAGAGTGTTTTTTGCTTCTTCCCTCTGTCCGGCTTCTGCCTGTAACTTGGCTATACTTTCTAGAACTTCGGATTTAGTCGAAGATAATTCAATGTTATGAGCCGTTTGACACGCAGAAGGGAAACATTTTATCCTTGCCTGTGCTAAAGCTATATATCTGAAGCTGTGTACACGTTCCGATTGCCATTCAATCTTATGTGCAGTTTGAATGGCATGATTAAAAATTTCTTTTGCCTCATCTTCTTTTTCTACCTTTACCAGCACTTCTGCTACTCTTGCTAGGGTGGTTGCTTGTTGCCATAGATTATGAATACTTAGAGCAATTTGATGAGCAATGCTGGCGGTATTTGCTGCTATCTGCTTAGATGTGGCTTTGAGTTGTACTTCTGCTACGCCTGCTAATGCTGATGCTTGTAAAAATGCTGATTCATATTGTTCATATTCTTGTGCCATCTGAAGAGCAGTAGCAAAGGTTGTCCTTGCTGTTAAAGTTGGGCTTGATTTCGCTTGCTCCTGTGCTATGATGCCCTGAATCTTTGCTCTTCTATTTGGATTATTAATCCTACCTGCATATTCTAGAGCTTCATTATATTGTTGTTTGTCTGAGTGCAAAGCTGCGATTTCAAATAAAAGCTCGTTTTTATCTGATTCAGTGTTTAAAACTTCAGAAGTATTCAATCTGTCCTTGAGTTGTAGTAATCTGTCATCTATATTATATTCATTGTCATTTGCATCACTTTCAATTACCTCTGTGGAAATTTCTTCTCCTGTTTTAATGGTGGCTATCTTCCTCTCTAAATCTTCCAATTGAAGATTTGGTTCTGATGAATTATTTATTGTTTTTGCCAAATCATAGGCTTCAGTAAAAGTTGCTAACATTGCTTCCTGATGCCCAATTTTTCCTTGTGTTTCTCCTATCATGATCATTGCATCAAACCAATCATGACTGGGAAAATGCTTTCGTGTAATTTCTAGTGCTTTGTCAAAAGTAGCAGCTGCTCTTATATCCCCTTTCTGTCCCTGTACCTTTGCTATACTTGCCAATTGCCATATTATTTGTATATCTGAGCTAATTTTTAATGTAGTATCAATAGCCGCAGTAAAGCGATCAAAATCGCTGAGATATATGGACAGAAAGCGTCGGTAGCGATCGTTTAATAGTTTTTGTTCTAAAACTTCACAAATACTATCACTTATTTCAAAATCATGAGCGAGAAAGTATACTGCAAAATCGCATTGCCAATCACCATCTCCCAGTATGTCAAAACATGGTAGTTCTTTCTGCTGCAATCGCTCCAATGTCGCTTGTGCCTCTTCCAATTTGCTCGTATCCTTCAATTCCCAAGCCAGCAGCAAATACCACAAAACACATCGCTCAATTTCATACAAGTCCGCCATTACTAAGGCACGGTCTAAACTACCTTTGTGCAGTGCATCTAAGGGTGACTCTTGCGAAGTTGTCTGTACTAACTGCCGTGCATGAGCCAACAAAAACTCTGCCATTTCACCTGCTTTGTCTTCTTCAGCAGCACCAAGCAAAGCAATCTGAATAGTTTTCAAAGGCAAATCAGGCTCATCAGGTAAATTTTCCTGTTGGCAAGATGCAAAAGTTTTATTCCGTGCGATCGCATACAAATCTTCCCACTGCTTCTCATCTCGTAAGTGTTCAGCATAATGTCGCAACCCATAACGACTCTGGTTGTCCTGCCAGCGACTACAGTAGTTAATCAAAGCCTCTAAAGCATCTTCAGCTTCGTCACCCAACTCATTTGCAAAAGTTTTTCCTAGCAATGGGTGTGCAAAAGCATAAAGTTTGTTTTCAGCAATTTTCATCCAGCGTGTCACTTGCCAGCACTGTTGTAGCTGCCGTAAATGGCGATCGCGCATTTCTGTCAGCGCCTTTACATCCTCTTTTTCAAGAGTGCCTTTCGCCACTGCCAACAATGCAAAAAATTTCCAACGCTGATCCGGTAATTCCAACTGGTCTAAGCGTTTTAGCTGCTGCTTTACATACTTTTCAAATCCTTTTGGCGTTTGTGCTAAAATTTCTCGCACATCATTTCCCTGTTTTGCTGTATGAATTAAATCATCAGTCAAGTATTTGAGGTAAAGCGGAAAGCCTTGGGTAATCTCATCAAGTTGCTTAACAAAATGAATATCATCAGCAAATATTGCTAACTCACCCTCACCAGCTTGTTTTAACCAATCTGCGATCGCTTCACGAGGTAATCGGTTAAGAAAAATAGGCTCTCCGCTATCTATCCAGCCATTTAGGTATTCTGGTTGTTCTCCCTCTTCTGCTCTTGCTGAAGCGATCACAAATACATTTTCAGGTAGAGGAGTAGGAAAAGGTGACTCAAAGGGATTTTCAGCTTCATCTAAACTATCTAGAATTATGACTAATGGTTTATCTTTTCGTGCGCCATGTTCTCGTAAGAGATAATAAAGCGCCTCTCTCAACTGTTGTTCATCATTGGGTAGTTGTTGATAGATGAGTTCGTCGTAGTAAATATAAAGTTGTTGCAACAAATGGCGATAAGCATTTTTTACAGATCGAGTAATATCATATCGCTGACTGAAAAAATGGTAAGCGATAAAACAGTCTTGATTCTGGAGTAAATTAACCCAGTTTGCTAGTAGTGCTGTTTTACCAAAACCTGCACCAGCTATCAACAATCTGACCACACCGTAATTTTTGCTTAAAAACTCGTTAAGTGTTTTAACTTCTTCAGAACGTCCAACGAAAAATTTAATATTTTCATTTATAATTTGTTTAACTTTATCAGCAACTTCTCTCTCAGGTGCTTTTCTTGCTTCACCAAAATTTTCTTCTAAAATACTTTCAATTTCGCATGTTTTCTTAATTTGTAAATTAGCAACTTCCTTGAGGATGTCTTGAGAATCTCGAATATCTTTGTCTTTGTCGAAATGAAACCTACCTTGAATTATTTCTTCATGTCCACTACCTGTATAATGCCCCTGCTTTTCTGTCAAAATATAGATAATTAACTTGTCATACTTTTCATAGAATTTATTCTTTACGAATTTTTCTAAAGTATCTTTAATTTTTTGATTATTAGATGTTGATGTAACCTGAAAAGCTACTCTTGCTGTTTCATCTCCTAAATCAATACCGGGATAGTTATTCTCTTCCGTATAATTCAGATTATTAAGATGCTCGTAACCGTAAACTTTAGCAAAAAGAGGTATCAATATAGTTTCAGCAATTTTATTAATGTCTGTTCTACTCATTGCATTAGAGTGCTTAATCTGAGCTATGAAACGAGACATTAATTCATTAATTCTGTTTTCCGAATCTAATAAATTCATATTGAACTAATAAATAATATTATTCTGTTAATAAATCTAAATTATTCAAAAAACAAAAATAATAATTACAACTTCCTTCTAATAATATCTTGCCAATTATCCATAATTAATACTTCTTACTTAATAATTTGATTCACCTTATTTAGCATTGTCTACCCCATCAATATCATATAAACACAGGAGTTGGGGTTAACATTCATTAAGTAGTACTTGGAGATTTTCAAAACATCTCCTAACTCACAGCATATTCTGTAAACTGTCTCATAAAAGGAGACTGAAAACCTAACACAATATCTTCCTTGGGAACTCCCGCAGCTACCAAATTAGCTGCAATATCATCTTCTGTACCATTCCACTGAAGCCAAATTTTTCCACCCTTAATATCAATATGAATAATACAACTATGTACCCAGTCTTGACCTTCCCAGCCTACATGAACTATTTGATAATGGTCACGTTGTGTATCAAAAATTGTTTCAACTTCTATATTTCCGTTAGCTGGTTTTTGCTCACTATAATCATTTAATATCTGTTGTACAAGCTGGCGATATCGAGTTAATTTATCCATTGAAAAATTACCTCTTGCTCTACATCATATATCAACATTTTCACTTGATTTTCTGCTATCATTTCTTGAGGAAAATCAAGTTGAAAAAATGTTTTGTAAGTTGTTAAAGGTACTGCTAAATACAAAACACGCTCCGGTTGTCGCCGTCGTAATGCACCTCTATAATTAATAAACTGTCCTAATGCTGTATGAAATTCTGAAATAGCAGACGACTTTTCTAAAAAACTTTTGACTTCTACTGCAATTTTTTGTCCTTCACGTTCTGCTGCAATGAGCTTTTCGGCGGCTAAATCAATCGAAAGATTAACGCCTCCCACGCTAATTGTGAGTGGATCGTTAGTAATTTGCCAACCATCTTTCTGTAAAGCTGTTTTGACAACTTCATGAAAGACATCTTTAGCAGACATACATATCCATAATTATATATTTGATTTTCATTTAGCCGCATTCCATAAAATTTTTCAAACCGATTAAATGTAGAGACGTTCTATAAAACGTCCCTACAATTATGATTAGGAATTATTCAATCCCTTCAATCCGGTCTTCAACTTCTTGGTACAACTCACGTAGTAAGTCTAAATTACTCTCGCTAGTTTCCCAATAACCGCGTCCATTCACTTCCAACAAAGTTGAAACAACTTTGCGGAAAGAATGAGGATTGAGATTCATCAACCGCTGACGCATTGCTTCATCTTTGATGAAGGTTTCGTTAGTATCCTCGTAAATCCAGTTATCCACAGCACCGGCTGTCGCACTCCAACCCATTGTATTTACCAATCGTTTGGAGAGTTCGCGTACACCTTCGTAGCCGTGAGACAACATCCCCTCGTACCATTTGGGATTTAATAATTTGGTACGCGCATCCAAGCGCACGGTTTCTGATAATGTCCGCACTTGTGCGTTGGCTGTGGTCGTGTCTGCAATATAAGATGCTGGTGTTTTACCATCACCGCGCAGACTTGCGACTAATTTGGTGGGGTCGGAGTCGAAGTAGTGGGAAACGTCCGTCAAGCTGATTTCGGAAGAATCCAAATTTTGGAAAGTTGCATCAGCAGTTTTCAATGTACTTTCAAAAATCTTTCGTGATTCGTCCATAATCCCAGGATTATCGGAATTGAAAGCAAAAGATTTTCGATTAAGATACATTTCTTGCAACTCGGCTTCGCTATCCCAAGTGCTGTTTTCCACTGCCAAGTTAATATTTGACGAGTAGGAACCAGAAGCGTTAGAGAAAACGCGAGTTGCTGCTTGACGCAAGTTAACCCCCATTTCTTCGGCTTGTTGCAAAGCGTGTTTGCGAACAAAGTTCATTTCCAAGGGTTCATCTGCCTCGGCCGCCATCTTCACGCCTTGGTCTAGCAGGTTCATTTGGTTGATGAACAAGTCGCGGAATACACCAGAACAGTTGATTACCACATCAATTCTGGGGCGTCCCAACTCTTCTAAAGATATCAATTCCAACTTGTTCACCCGTCCCAAGGCATCGGGAACCGGACGCACGCCTACCATCCACATAATTTGTGCTAGGGATTCACCATAAGTTTTGATGTTATCGGTTCCCCAAAGGACGCAGGCAATGGTTTCTGGCCATTTTCCACCGTTTTCGGACTTGTTACGCGCCAAAAGCCTATCTACGACGATTTTGGCTGATTGGACTGCTGCTGTTGTTGGGATGGATTGCGGATCTAGGGCGTGAATATTTTTACCCGTAGGCAAAACATCCGGGTTACGGATGGGATCGCCACCGGGGCCGGGTAGGACGTACTCGCCTTCTAAGCCTTGGAGTAATGCTCCCAGTTCGTTATCTGCACAAACTTGCTGGAGGCAGAATTCCAAATACTCAAACAGGGGTTTGAGCGTAGCTGTGTCAACTTTGGGATAGCCTGCTTTATGCAACGCTTCTACCCAAGGTTCTTTTTTGCCCATGTTGAAGAAATTCAACCGCGAAACTAGAGAAACTCGACCTTCAGCGTCGGTTTTCTCTTGAACAAGGGCACTAACAGCTGCACGGGTGGCTAAGGTGATGTCTTGCAATAGCTGGACATCTTCTAAAATACCTTTGTCACTATTTCGGTAAATTTCGTCAATATTGCGCCCGACGCTGTTAGCAATAATTCGCGGCAAGCTGACAATTTCTTCTTCTGGACGATCTAAGCTGGCAATGTTAACAAGAGTGGCGATCGCTTCTTCTGCACTTGGCGGTTTACCAATTACGTGTAACCCACAAGGCAACAACCGAGACTCAATTTCCATCAACTTGCGGTAGACGATACCAACAATATTATCCCGTTCGTCGGCGCTCATCTCTTTGGCGTCGGTTTCTGGCAGGTTAATATCCTTATCCAAGTTGACGATGCGGCATTTATCCATGATGGAATTGACAATGGGAATACCGCGTCCAGTATCTTTTAAGGTTTGGTAAGAAGCAATTAATTCGCTGAGTTCCTTCAAACCTTTATACAATCCAGCATTTTCTGCCGGCGGTGTCAAGTAAGAAATTGTTTCGGCATAACCCCGACGCTTGGCAATTGTCGCTTCGCTAGGATTATTGGCTGCGTAATAATACAGGTTGGGTATAGAACCAATTAAGTTATCTGGATAACATTCTCCAGACATACCCATTTGCTTACCCGGCATGAATTCTAGAGAACCGTGAGTACCAAAGTGCAGCACGGCGTCAGCTTGCCAAACTTGCTCTAGGTAGGTGTAGTAAGCAGCAAAACCGTGGTGGGGACTAGCCGAACGCGAGAACAAAAGCCGCATCGGGTCGCCTTCGTAACCAAAGGTGGGTTGCACGCCGATGAAGACGTTACCGAAGTGCTTACCATAAATCAGCAGGTTTTGTCCATCGCTGTTAAGATGTCCGGGAGGTGGCCCCCAATTTTCTTCTAGGCGTTGCGAATAGGGAGTAAGTGCCTCATATTCTGGCACTGACATTTTGTAGGCGATGTTCAGTTCCGGGCTGGCGTACTGTGCTTGGGCGTCGTGGATGACTTCCTGCATCAGTGCTTCGGCTGATTCTGGCAACTCTGGAAGGTCGTAGCCGTTATTTTTCAAAGCTCTCATCACTTCGTAGATGGAACCGAACACATCTAAGTAAGCGGCGGTTCCCACGTTGCCTTTATCTGGGGGGAAGCTGAAAACAGTGATGGCGACTTTTTTATCTAGCTTGGGTTTGCGGCGCAGGTTAGCCCATTTTAATGCTCTTTGGGCTACGGCTTCCATGCGGTCTTGGAGAGCGATCGCCTTTCCTGTTGCCCCATCTCTACCCGATAAGATAATCGGTTCAATTGCTCCATCCAATTCGGGAATCGCAATTTGCAAAGCTACTTGTATGGGATGCAAGCCTAAATCGCTATCCATCCACTCTTCTGTGGTTTGGAACACTAAAGGCAATGCCACCATGTAAGGGCGGTTTAAGCGTTTGAGCGATTCAATCGCCTTGGGATGGTCTTGTCTAGCCGGCCCACCGACCAAGGCAAAACCAGTCAGCGATATCACTGCATCTACTAACTGTGCATTGGTATTCGGTTCGTAGAAGTAGGCATCCACAGGCTTAGAGAAATCCAAACCACCAGCAAACACAGGTAATACCCGTGCCCCTAGCGCTTCCAACTCCTGCACCATTGCTACATAATGGGCATCATCACCTGTAACTAGGTGAGTGCGCTGTAATACTAACCCAATACAGGGAGCTAGGGGATCTTTGAGATCTTTAGAGATATCCTTACGTGCTGTGTACCAATTTAGGTACTCTCTGACATCCTCAAACATACTCGGAGCCAAAGGATGCCAAATCCCCATATCGGGATAAACCACTGGCTCTTGATATGTGCGAGGTGCTAGATTTTGTTTCTCTAAACCTTTAAATACGTATTTATCAGCTAGCATCAGCAAGAAGTTTTCCAGGTTTTCTGGAGAACCACCTAACCAATACTGAAAGCTGAGCATGAAATTCCGTGCGTCTTGTGCCTTGTCCATTGGTAGGAACTTCAGCACTTGCGGTAGCGTTCGCAAAAGCTTGAGCATCCCATCTTGGAATCCAGCACCGGATTTTTCTTTGCGTTTCCGCATGAATTGGGCGATCGCACTTTTTGACTGACCCAACTGTGCCAGGGAAAAGCTGCCCATTTTATTCAGGCGCATAACCTCTGGCATAGAGGGAAAGACAACGGCAACATCTAGGCGATCGCGATGTGGTTCTACTGCTGTTACTACTTTTTGTGCTAAGTCTTCGATAAAAATCAGGGAGGCGATAAATATATTGGCACTCTCCATATCCCTTTGGAACTCCTTATAGTTCTCTGGATCTCGGAGTTCCTCAATTAAGTAACCGCTGATTTCAATCGCCAGTTCTTGGTTGCTAGCGTTAATCGCCCGCACCGCTTGTGACAATGCACTCTGGTACTGGGACTCAAGCACGACATAGACCACCTTGATTAAATTACGTCCGCGTAAGTTATCAGGCGCAATGTGTCTAATGGTGGACTTGACGTGGGTGAACATGCTTCCTCGGCTCCTTTGATGCGTGTTCTCTACTAGAAGTTCATAAGCAGCTGATACTGCCGCAGTTAACTTCGTTATTATTGGGCAATATGAGTTTTTTATCAGAAAATGCTTGCCCAGTGGGCATTTTATCGCCTATCTGACACAATTCGATATAAAAAAAGAAATATTTATTAACCTATATTGACAACTTATTAAAGTAATTACTCTTATTTATGTAAATTTTTATTTACATTGTTATTTAACTATTGAGCTATAAAGTCTAATATAGCTTAAGTTAGCAAGGTGGCGATCGCTTGTCCTCTCTTGCTTGTAGACATTAAGATATAGGAGTTGCCAGCTAGATTAGGAGATAATATTTCTGGCAAAACAATCAGTTTCATGACCACTGGCTTGTTCCTCTGCTTAAAGAGGAATGGCAGCGATCGCATCTGTGATATAATTTGCGGCTAATTAGTTATAATTCCCGAATTTATGCACAAACGCTAAAACCCTCCACCTGTGAACCTCTGCGGACTTAATGAACCTCTATTAAACTCAATTAACAAAGGGCAAATCATGTTTGTGCAACTGCGAGTTATCTTGCTCTTTTAAAATTTTGAATTCAATGGCATCATGGCTGCAAAACAAGCGCACGTCAGTACTATGAGCCAGCGATAAGGCACGCAATTTTTGTTGATTATCAAGTCGAGCTTTGCGGTCTACTTCCATCATCCACTGATAGGCACGTAGTCGTGGCGTACAACGTCGTTGAGCAAAGCCGATTTCGTGGCGGTAAAAGTAAGCATCACCCGCATGTAAAAGCCAGCCTTGAGATGTTTGGATGGCGATACCTGCATGACCTTGTGTGTGACCAGCCAGCGGTATGAGCAGAATTTCAGGCGGTAGTCCTTTAAGGTTGCGTACTGCTTTAAAATTGAACCAAGGTTCGCCCCCAGCCTCATAAAACTTCCAGCGTTTTACCTCGTCCCACTGAGACTGACGGTAGCGTCGGCTTTGAATAAAACCACGCCGCTGTTGCGCCGCTTCCATTTCGGTCTGCATAACATGAACAGTTGCTTCTGGAAAATCCTCCAAACCCCCTGCATGATCGAAATCAAGGTGGGTCAGCACAATATGACGAACGTCACGTTTGGAATAGCCGAGTTGCTCGATTTGAGCAAGCGCCGTGTATTTTTGATCGAACTGGATGTTATTGAAATAAATGAAAAACTGGCTCAGTCGTGATGATGGTGCTTGAATATCACGCTGACCAAAGCCAGTATCAATCAACACTAGGCCTTGTTCTGTCTCTATGAGCAGACAATGGCAAACAAGATGGGCTGCTAGACCGCGGCTAAACCCATCAAAGAGTGCCCCACCAATTGGACACATACAGCCGCAATTGAGATGATGAATGTGCATAGATAATTCTTTTAGCACTAGGGCGATGATAACAACTTCTTTTACTAGTGTTAGTCCCCCATTAGTTGAGAAATTATCCGATTTTAAATATTAGTCTCTAGGTTGATGACTATTTACGCAAAAAATATTTTCACCCACTGACTGAACTTATAAAAGATAGATGACGACCTAGCCAAAAAGAACTTTATCTAGAGCTTTGCTGGACTCTTCTAAGTAAAAAAGTTTTTGGCGAACCGAATTTTCCTTGTAGTGCGGTGGCTGGCAAAAGATGATTGATGACACCTTCGATGCGTTGCTCAACAGATTTCGACATCAGTGTACTTTACTTCTTCATTAGCATTTTTATCTAAAAGGCAACTCTTAAGTGGGAACAGGCAACAGGGTGATGGTGTATGGTGCTTGCTCCTTAGTGTAGGCTTTATAGCGATTCCCAGTTAAGTGAGGTACGGAATTAATGTTTTTAAACGCAGAGGAGCGCAAAGTCAAGCGCAGAGGTACGCAGAGAATCCTAATTAGCTACGATCGATTTGTACCTCCTCATGATACTGCCAATAATCAGGTTTTTCTATTGAGATTGCAGTTTTCGCATACTAGCTAATGAATTACCGCAATTGTTGAAGTATTAAATCTTAAAATTAAACTATATTTTTCTATTTAACTAAACTAAACTCAAAAATTAAAATTTTTATCTATTAAAGTACCTTACACTATCCGATTCGTTAACATGTTAAACATTGCTCAAACTATATTTAGACGTAAAATCTTCAGCACCATTGGTCTACCAATTATATTGCTGTTGTCATTGTCAGGAATTTCTATTTGGCAAATCACTCGCCTGCTTTCGGTAATGAATTGGGTCGAACATACTGACCAAGTAATTGCTCAAGCTTATCTTACTCAAAAACTATTAGTGGATTTAGAAACCGGAGTACGCGGTTATCAACTTACAGGAAATCGGGAATTTCTTCAGCACTATCAGCAATCTAATTCTCAAATTAATGCTGCTTTTGATAGACTAGCAAATTTAGTTTCAGATAATCCTACACAGACTCAACGTTTAAGACTACTTCGAGTCCAACAGATAAATTGGAATCGTCAAATTTCCCAAGTGATCGCCCGTAAAGAACGTGGGGAAACTGAACCATTAGCAGGATTTCAGCTTCGCAAAGGCATCATGGACAGAATCCGAAACGAAATCGCTAACTTTATCACCACTGAGGAGCAGCTACGTACTGAGCGTACTCAAGCGGTGCAAATAACAACAATCCAAATTATTTTCACTAGCGTTGCTTTAGCAATAGTAATTGGTATTTTTTTAGGTTACTTTATTTGGCGACAAGTTTTGCAAGTTTCTCAAAATTATCAAACTGCACTGACAATTGCCCAACAGCAAGCACAACAGGCTCAACGTGCTGCTCAACGACTTGCTGCTTTGCATAATATTGACAAAGCAATTTTAAGAGCCGAATCTATTGAATCTCTAATTAATAATGCTCTTGTTAAAATGCGTGAGATTTTACCTTATCAACAAGCATTTGTAGCTGTGTTTGATTTTGAAAAATCTACAAGCAAAATTATCGCTGGCAGCATTACTGACAAAGAATTAAAACCTCTTATTGGTACTCAATTGCCATTGACTGATTTTGCAGCTAAGGCAAGGGAGTTACAAAACATTCGCTATATACCAGATTTGGCAACAGCAGAATCCTGTCCGCCGATTTTAGTAAAGTTACGTTCTCAAGGAATATGTTGTAGCCTTTGTATTCCGATGTTTGTCGAAGAAAGACTATTTGGCGAAATGAATTTATCTACAACTGTTGTTGATGCTTTTGATGAAGAAGCCCACAGCATTGCTTCTGAAGTCACGGCTCAGTTAGCGATCGCTATTCAACAATCTCTGCTACGCGAACAAATTCAAAGTTACGCCAATGAACTAGAAGAGCGTGTTGCTGAACGTACTGCACAATTGCAGGAAACAAATCAAGAGCTAGAAGCCTTCACTTACACAATATCCCACGATTTACGCGCACCATTACGTACTATGCAAGGCTTTGCTCAAGCATTGCAAGAAGACTACACAGACAAACTAGACTCGGTTGGGCAAGAATACATTCAATATATTACAGAGGGTGCATTACAAATGGATACCCTCATTGCGGATCTTCTGGCATACAGCCGTCTCAGCCGTGCCCAAATTGAAATGCAAAAAGTTGATTTAACTGGTGTTGTCGAAGAAGCTTTAAAACAAATAAGTACAGAACTACAACAACAGCAAGCCCAAGTTACAGTAGCAAAACCATTGCCGTTAGTCATCGCTCACCGCTCTACACTAGTCCAGGTAGTAGTTAATTTACTCAGCAATGCCATGAAATTTGTGCAGCCTGGAATACAGCCAACAATCCAAATCTATGCAGAGGAACAGCAAAACTGGATACAATTATCTGTATTGGACAACGGCATCGGCATTGCGCCAGAACATCAAGAGCGCATTTTTCGCGTCTTTGAACGACTACATGGCGTTGAAACCTATCCAGGTACTGGTATTGGTTTAGCTATCGTGCGTAAAGGAGTAGAGCGAATGAACGGTCGAGCCGGGGTAGAATCGCAATTAGGTGCTGGTAGTCGCTTTTGGATTGCTTTACCAAAAGCTGTTCCTCATAGCAACGATAGTGATGACGCAAGTACTCCGCATTCTGATAATTGATGACAATCCAGGCGATCGCGCTTTAGTCATGCGAGAATTGAGGCGAGAATTTCCGCAATTTCAACCTCAAGAAATTCGTGAAGCTGCTGGTTTTGCTCATGCAGTCGCAGCAGGTGAATTCGATTTAGTAATTACCGACTATCAACTAGGCTGGAGTACTGGACTAGAAGTTTTACACACCATTAAGCACCAGTATCCCAACTGTCCAGTAATTATGTTTACTAACACAGGTAATGAAGAAATTGCCGTAGAGGCAATGAAATCTGGACTAGATGATTATGTTCTCAAATTACCCAACCGCTACATTCGCATACCTACTGCTGTGCGAGTTGCACTAGAACGAAAGGAAATCAAACAAAAAGCTACCTTACTTGAAATTCGTCTCCAAGGTTTGCTCAACCAACTAAAGGTAGGTATATTTCGTACTTACCCAGATGGAAATTTTATTGAGTGTAACCCAGCATTTCTAGAATTATTAGGACTGGATTCATTATCACAAGCCTCAGCAACAAATCTATTGAATATCCCTGAATACTATTCAATACTCCAACAACTGCCGCCACCTCAACACCAAGAGCAAGAGATTGAATTGCAACGAGCAGATGGAAGCCGGATCTGGGTAGCGTTAAGCATAGCTTTAAATACAGTTGAGGGACAACAAGTATTAGATGGGTTAATAGAAGATATTACATTTCGCAAACAGGCTGAAATCGAAATTCAGCAACTAAACCTGACGTTGGAGGAGCGAGTCAGAGAGCGCACTGCTGAACTAGAAGTGGCTAATCAAGATTTAGAAGCATTTACTTATTCGATTTCCCACGATCTGCGAGAACCATTACGCGCTATCCAAGCGTTTGGTTCAATCCTCCTAGAGAACCAAAAAAGCCAATCCGATCTAGAAAACCAACAAAACTATTTGCAACGCATTATTGCAAGTACACAACAAGCGGACAAGCTTGTTCAAGATCTACTTGAATACAGTCGCCTTAGCAGTACTGAAGTGCCATTACGAGCTATTAATTTATCTTTATTGATGAGACAAATACTCAGACAGCTAGAATTAGAATTAACACAGCGGGGGGCGAGAGTGCAAATTGAAGAACCCTTAGCTGAAGTTATGGGAAACCCTACTATTTTGATTCAAGTAGTTAGCAATTTGCTAACCAATGCAATTAAATTTGTTGCATCAGGAGTCCAACCTCAGTTACGGATATGGACACAGAAACGTAATGAATTCGTTCGCTTATGGGTGCAAGACAATGGCATTGGTGTTGAGGAAAGATATCAACAACGCATTTTCAATGTTTTTGAGCGTCTACATAGCTATGAAGTTTATCCTGGTAGCGGTATCGGCTTAGCAATTGTCCGCAAAGGAGTCGAACGTATGGGCGGGCA
Source organism: Nostoc paludosum FACHB-159 (assembly GCF_014698835.1). GTDB lineage: Bacteria > Cyanobacteriota > Cyanobacteriia > Cyanobacteriales > Nostocaceae > Nostoc > Nostoc paludosum. Next base: position 53,909 of record NZ_JACJTU010000026.1, read on the forward strand.
AGTTGGTGTAGAATCACAACCTGGACAGGGAAGCCGATTTTGGTTAGATTTACCCATTGACTGTTGACTGTCGACGCTCAGAGTTATTATTCTCAGTGCCTCTATGCTCACCCAGTCCCCAGTCCCCAGTCCCCAGTCCCTTGCTATAAAAACAAAAATTTCATGAGTAAAGAGCAAGAAACTATTCTGCTTGTAGAAGATAATCACAAAGATGTGCTTCTGCTGCAACGAGCGCTCCGCAAGGCTAACATTTTAAATCCAGTTCAGGTTGTAAATGATGGCGATGCAGCAGTGATGTATCTGTCTGGACAGGAACCTTATGGCGATCGCACCCTTTATCCCTTGCCTGTACTGGTCTTGCTCGATCTCAAACTACCCCGCAGATCTGGAATTGAGGTTTTGATGTGGTTACGCCAACAACCAAAACTCAAGCGCCTACCAGTCGTAGTTCTCAGTTCTTCTAAGGAGTATGCCGACATCAATAATGTCTATGACATAGGTGTAAATGCTTACATAGTTAAGCCAGTTGCTTTTAATGAATTAGTGGAAATTGTGATGACCCTTAATCTCCACTGGATTATTTTTAACGAAAAACCACAAATTTAATCGCACTATTTACGAAGATACAATCAACCTAAATGGTTTTCTAAATAATCCGCCATCATCCGTTTCATATCAGTAATCATACCATCAATATTTCCACCATCCTTCACAATTTCTTTTTCCTGCTGTATAAGATAACTCATACCTTTGTAGAGAGCTTTCATTATTCGCGCAATCTGCAAGCCCTCTATGGGTTTGACATCCGGGGAAACCCGTATAAGTAAATCGTAAATGGTTGTCAGTATCTCGCGATCGATCCGTTGAGTCGCTTGTGCCAAGGTTCCTTCCTCTGACTGCCCAGCATTGAGATGTCTAAAGGCAGGATGTTTGCGCTCAAAGGCAATCATGGGGTCAATTACGCGATCTATCATAGTAGCAAAATCGAGACCGGACACATCTTGTTGGAGAGCAGCCACGGTATTACTGCCCAACTGCTGTATATATCGCTCCCCCAAGGCTGTTAAAATTGCTTCCTTGTCAGAAAAATACTGGTAAACCGAGCCAACTGAAATCCCCGCTCGTTCAGCTAAGGCATTGGTGTTGATAGCTTCTGGGCCTCCCTGGGCCAGCAAATCGGCGGCAGTGTCCAGAATTAAATTGCGCCGTCGCTGACCGCGCTCCCCTGAAGGACTGCGGCGGCTTTTCTCTGAAATGGGTGAATTCACTTTTTTATTGCCTGGAGATTGACGATGTGAGCTTTTGCTCATATACTTCCAAATATGCATGTGAGTAATAGCTCACATTAGCAAAGTTGGGACTAAATCTACAAGAAATGCGATCGCCAGGAGATAACTATCATGAGTGGCAAAACAGCGTTTGTGACTGGAGCGACAGGTCTTTTAGGTAGTAATCTTTGCCAATTGCTAGTATCGCAGGGATGGCAAGTCAAGGGGCTGGTTCGGTCTATTGATAAAGCTAAACGCTTCCTGGGAAACATCCCAATTGAATTTATTCAGGGTGATATCGAGAATGTGCCTGCCTTTACTCAAGCATTAAAGGGAGTAGATGTGGTGTTTCACACCGCAGCCTTTTTTCGGGAGTATTATCAGCCAGGTAGTCATTGGGAGAAAATGAAGCGCATCAACGTGGATGCGACAATAGAACTTTTGCAAGCAGCAGAAGCACAAGGGGTGGCACGAACAGTTTTCACTTCATCCAGTGGGGTAATCCAGACTTACCCAGATCGGGCTGCTACTGAAACAGCTCCTTACAGCGAATTCGCCCAAAAGAACCTCTATTTCAAAACTAAGGTTTTGGCAGAACAGGAAATTTATCGCTTTCTGGAAACTAGCCGAATGGATGTGGTGATGATTTTGCCCGGTTGGATGATGGGCCCTGGGGATGCCGCACCGACTTCTGCCGGGCAACTCGTGTTGGATCTATTGGCAAGTAAGTTGCCGGGAACAGTGGATGGTGGTGCTTCATTGACTGATGTTCGGGATGTGGCAGCAAGTATGGTTACCGCTGCCGAACGAGGGAAACGGGGTGAGCGTTACATTGTAGCGGGGCCATTGAAAACCATGAAAGATATTGCTTTAGAGCTAGAAGCAATTTCAGGGGTAAAAGCTCCCAAAATGGAAATTCCTGATTGGCTTGCACTCTCAATCGCATGGTTATTGGAAACCTGGACAGGTTTGATAGGTGGAGTCAACCCTATGCCACTGGCTGGCGTCCAAGCTTTGTTGGAAAAAGCGAATTTAAGTTCAGCCAAAGCTGACCGAGAGTTGGGAGTAAGCTTTCGCCCTTTCACGGATACATTGAAAGATACGGTGTTGTGGTATCAATCTCAAGGCTATCTCTAGAATCCATATTTTCAAATACCTTATGGGACTTAGAGATTTGTAAATAAAAAACATTCAAATTTTCTTGTGGGGTGGGCGTCTCGCCCGCCCGTAAAAAGAGTGGGACAAGATGTTTACCACACAAATAGTAATAATTCAATACGCTTGGGTTAAAGGCTAATTGTACAAAACTGTGGGTTTACCAGACGCGATAAATCGCCGTCTCTACAAGTGTTTTGGTCTTATCTGAACTGTATTGAGTAATAATTGATTTCTTGGTAATCCTTTAAATAAAACTGGAGGAAACAAACCGATCGCAATAAAAACTTTCGCCTCAAATGCGAAATTCTGTGAACTTCTATAGAGTATAATTTCCTAGCAAATTTAGGAGATGAGTCCATTGCAAATTCGTGAAGATGACCTGACAGGCAAAAAGATCGCTGACCTTCTTTGCGAACATCTCGAAAATATGCATGAGATTACCCCGCCCGAAAGCGTTCATGCTCTTGATTTAGAAGCATTGCGATCGCCTGAGATTACTTTCTTTTCGGCTTGGGAGGGTGATGAATTACTTGGATGTGGGGCATTGAAAGAACTAGATTCAAAAACTGGTGAGGTTAAATCAATGCGTACCGCCAAGGCTCACCGTCGTAGGGGTGTCGCCTCAAAGATTCTTGAACATATCATAAAAGAAGCCCAACAGCGTGCTTACCATTGCCTATATTTAGAAACAGGGTCTTTTCCTGAGTTCGTCCCAGCACGAGCCTTGTACACCCGATATGGATTCGAGTACCGAGGCCCATTCGCTGACTACAAAGACGACCCAAACAGCGTATTTATGATGAAAAAGCTCGCTTGATTCCCTGCTCGAAATTGCTATTGCAAGATTATGTAGTAAAACACGAGACATTTTGACAGCGATGAACTCACAAGGATCTAAGTCGAGGATAGAACTACAAGAGCAAAGGATGTATCCTTCCACCGAGCCAAAAGATTGGTCATGGCCATTTTGGCCTGCTGTTCCACTCTACCCCTACGGCAGGCGGCGGACACTTCGCAAGGAAATAGTTAAGGACACTATCTGGACATTCGATCAGCTTCACGGTATTCTTTACACCATCGTGCCGATTCGGATGACTATCGTCAAGCTGGCTGCTGGTGGCCTCCTGGTCTACGCGCCCGTTGCTCCAACAGCTGAGTGTGTTGGCTTGGTTAATGAGTTGGTAGCAAAGCACGGTGAAGTTAAGTATATCTTACTCCCAACCAGTTCTGGCCTGGAGCATAAAGTCTTTGTTGGCCCCTTTTCTAGACGCTTTCCTCAAGCACAAGTCTTTGTTGCCCCGCACCAGTGGAGTTTCCCATTCAACCTGCCGCTGAGTTGGCTAGGCTTTCCCCAAAAACGAACTCAAGAACTCCCAGAAAACTCCAGCCTTGTTCCTTTTGCTGATGAGTTTGACTATGCAATATTGGACATCAACTTAGGACGAGGATCTTTTGCGGAAGTTGCAGTATTGCATAAGCGATCGCGCACTCTGCTTGTAACTGATTCTATAATTTCTGTACCAGAAGACCCGCCCCAAATCCTCCAATTAGATCCTTATCCCTTACTGTTTCATGCAAGGGATAATGCCTTAGAAGCGATGGAGGACAATGAAGACAACCGCCGCAAAGGATGGCAACGCATTTCATTATTTGCGCTTTACTTCCGTCCAAGTGCACTGGAAGTTACTTCAATGGGACAGATGTTTCGTGATGCTTTCAAAGCACAAGAGCGATCGCTACAATCATACTTTGGTTTATTTCCTTTTCGGTGGCAACAAACCTGGAAGCAGACATTCGATGCTCTACGAGGTCAGGGGCGACCATTTGTCGCACCGATTCTGCAAATCCTCATTCTTCCCCAAGCACCAAGACAAGTCCTCAACTGGGCTGATAGAGTTGCAAGTTGGGATTTTCAGCAGATTATTCCCTGTCACTTTGACTCGCAAATTTTGGCAAATCCGCATCAATTTCGGCAAGCATTTGCTTTCCTTGAAAAAAATCCCTCTGTAAGTAAAGACTTTTCTGGAACCGAAAGCCAGCCTCTATTTGAGGAAGACTTAAGATTCATTCAGGAACTGGAAGCGGGTCTAGTTAAGCGCGGTATCGCAACGCCAGCAAAAGAAAAGGTGTAATCAACAATATGCCCTAGAGATGTACAGTTGTGCATTAGTGCCAACGCCAGAAATTGTTAGGAATGTGAGTGCATTCACTAGACGGCGATCGCATTGTATCGACCTGAAAAAATTAATCTACCCTTTCTTTAACTTTGCTCTGTATTGATATAGAAGAAGGCAGAAGGCAGGAGGTAAAAGTTTTACTATTCCTGGCATTCAAACTTGTCATTATGTCCTAACCTATGTGTCTACCGCTATATGAGAGAATTTCGGGACTTACGCAAAATTATGAAAAAACAAACCGCAAAGGACGCAAAGGACACAAAGAAATAAGAGTTTCAGAGAGTTTTTGCGTAAGTCCTAAATTTATTATATTAATACTAATTTGAAAAAAAGAATGCAACAAATGTATTGGCTAGGGTAGCACATCTGTGTATCTTCCAGATGGAATTGGTATAAGATATGTACTTCATTTATTTGCAAAGTGGTGTAGATTTTGAGATAAATTAGTTTTATTAATTTAACAAATAACTCCAATTGCTGATATTAAATACTTTGCATATACTGAAGATAAATACTGAGGTTTATCTAGATATTTTTATTAAAAACTAGAAATATCTACTCTTAGATAGAGGTTAAAAATTATTGAATACGATCGCAATTTTTTCACGACTTAATAAAATTACTTGTTTTGTCATTAGGAGTGCTATATGAATAACCATTATCAAGTAGACAAGCAGAGTTTTCTTTATCAAAAATACCAATATTCAGGTAAATTCACACCTAACAATCTGGTATTCAATGCAAATCTGCAAGAATTTTCGCAACGAATAGACTATATCTGCAATCTTCAGACTGCGGGAAAACTCTCTGCTGACGAGTCATACAAGCAAATTGAGGCACTTTGGGAACGGCTAAAATACAGCTACCAAACCTTAAATATTGAAAAAGACACAAATCTTTAATTGTTAGCATTGATTGTGCTTTCCCTCCATCAAATATACTGAAGGTATAAACAACCGCACTTTTATATCCGACCAAGCAAGGTGAGGTGTTATGGTGGAGACAGGAGGCGATGGCGGTCATCCCCCAGCACGTTGTACCTATGAAAAGCTAGGTTTTGGATTGTTAGCGATCGCCAGGTACTCTAATAAGTTGTAAGTACGGAGAATTTGAAAGCGATCGCATCGAGCACCACATCAGTATTTGAGGTTTAACCAATTAAAAATTAATACTAAATAAAATAGATTCAGATGCCAATATTTCTAACAATTTTGAGATAACCCAAATTAAAACTCCGACACCAATGGACTTTCAAACCTGTTCCCTGCCATATAAACCAGTTGTTGCTCTGTGACTTCCTACTTTTGAAAATTTGAAACCAAATTTTTCGTAAAATAATAAAGCATTACTTGTTCTTTTAGGTGCATCTATGAAAAAATTAATTAAAGGTTTGCGCGAATTCAAAAGTAGTTACTTTCCGGCTAATGAACAACTATTTGAACAACTTTCTCATGGGCAAAAACCCAGAGTACTATTTATTACTTGCTCTGATTCGCGTATCGATCCAAACTTGATTACACAAGCTGGACTAGGAGAGTTGTTTGTTATTCGCAATGCAGGCAACATTATTCCACCATATGGTGCAACTAATGGCGGTGAAGGGGCAACGATTGAATATGCTATTCAAGCATTAGATATTCAACAAATTATTATCTGCGGGCACTCCCATTGTGGTGCTATGAAAGGTTTAATGAAGTTAGACAGCTTGCGGATAGAAATGCCGCTTGTACATGACTGGCTCAAGTATGCAGAAGCAACCCGACGATTGGTAAAAGACAACTATAGTGGCTACGAAGGTGAAGACCTCTTAGAAATAATTATTGCCGAGAATGTACTCACCCAAATCGAAAATTTACGCACTTATCCGGTGATTCGTTCTAAACTCCATCAAGGGCAAATTAGTATTTATGCTTGGATTTATCAAATCGAGACAGGAGAAGTTTTGGCATACGACTCACAAAAGCACGCTTATGTCTTGCCCTTAAATCAGCTTTCCTCATCTGAGATAGATGAGAGATTATCGAGCCTACCTTTGACTCACAATGGCGAAAAACCTTTCGCTAAAACTCAACAACAGGCGTTTCAATCTTTTCATAAACCTCATATTTCCACAGATACAGGCTTTCCAATGACGGTGCTTTCTCCAGAACAGATGGAGCGAATTTATCGAGGCTCGACAACAAAGTAAAAATATCAACAAGGTTAAAAATATGGCATTGCCGATTGAAAGTATGAATTAGTTTCAATCAGCAATGCCGATTTTTTCCTTGAGTCCATGAAAGTATCAGGAAACTACTACCTTTCAATTTAGTACAATCCGCTCTATTAATAGATAAAAAATTCTCAATTCTAATTTTAAAATAGAGTTATAGCAATACTCCAGAGTTTATACTTTGCAAAAATTAGCTTTTTAACGAATCAGCTACAAAATAAAGAGCGCAAGAATAAGTTTTAATCCAATGCCCAAGTAGTAATATGACTTGTTCTAGGGGCGGAATAAATCTTTATTTGTTATCACAGGTAATTCGACAAGCCAAAGAAAATTAATTGCAGATATCAATTCGAGAAATAACGGAGAAAGATTTTGCTCAATACAATCAAAAAGAATGTGCTAGCAACAGACTTAGTAAAACCTTCAACTAAGTTGTGGATACCTCAACAGGTTATGTTTACTCCTGCTGCTTTAGATGAGCCTTGGGGGCAACAAATTTTGGAGCGCGTGCAGTCCCTGAACTTACCAATCATCGAGTTACCACGTAACCGCGTGACTGGGTTGCGTGGTGAAGATGAGCGCAAAACTTACGATATTGCCAAACGTACCCTTGCCGTTGTCACTGCACCACCAAGCCACTTCAAACTCAGCCCTATTCCACCATCGGCTGATTGGCAGTTTCATATTGCCGAGGGTTGTCCAGCACATTGCCAATATTGTTACTTGGCAGGTAGCTTATCAGGCCCGCCAGTTATTCGCACTTTCGCTAATTTACCGCAAATCCTAAACAACTTAACTAGTTATGAACGACCCGAAAAAGTCACAACTTATGAAGTTAGTTGCTATACCGATCCACTTGGGATTGAGCATCTGACAGGTAGCCTTGCTGAATGTATCCGTTACTTTGGTACTCGCAGCGATGCACATTTACGCTGGGTATCAAAGTTTGATGAGGTAGATAGCTTACTGGATTTACCTCACAATGGGCATACCCACTGCCGGATGAGTGTTAATGCTGCGCCTGTTTCAGGGAGGTTTGAAGGCGGTACAGCATCTGTAGCATCACGACTTGGGGCATTACGTAAGTTAGCTGATAGTGGGTATCCAGTAGGATTAGTAATTGCGCCAATTATGCCTGTAGATGATTGGCAAGTACACTACAGGGGCTTGTTTGACTCAATTAGCGAAGCCTTAGATTTCAACTGTAACCTGACCTTTGAGCTAATTTCGCACCGCTTTACACCAGGCTCAAAAGAAGTTTTACAAACTTGGTATCCACATTCTAAGCTAGATATGGATGAGGAAAAACGTAGTATTAAGCGCAATAAGTTTGGTGGAACTAAGTATGTTTATGATGCTGACACAATGAATATGATGAAACGCTTTTTTCAGGGTGAGATTCAACAGCGTTTTCCAAATGCGAAGATTTTATATTGGACTTAGCTGTTGGTGTACCTTGTTTTTAGGCGTTGCTGAATTTGAATACGAAATTCAAGGCGTTGCATAAATGCGGGATGAATTAAGATTTTTGACGAAGGCTAAAGGTAGATTCTTTGCGCCTTTGCGCCTTTGCGTGAGGTAAAAATCATCCCCAATACGGTTCGGTTAAGATCCCCCCGCCTACGGCGACCCCCTTTTTAAGGGGGTAAAAGAGGGTTATAAGCCCCCCTTTTTAAGGGGGTTGGGGGGATCTTCGAGGAATAAACACGTTAACCGAACCGTATTGAAATCATCCCTAGATTCAGCAATGCCAAATTCAAAAATCAACTCTTCTCAACTCTTACTCTTTGCGTCTCTGCGCTACGCCAGTTGCTTCTCTTCTCTACGAGACGCTAAGAGCGAACGAGACGCTTCGCGAACAAGTCGGCATTGCCCGCCCAACGCACAGGCTCCTCTGCGTGAGGTAAATTCATATTTTCAATCAGCAACGCCGCTTTTTAAGCAGAAGGCAGAGTGTTTGGAGGGGGCCAAACTTGAGTAGCTGAGTTTGATTTACCTTTTAGCGATAGTTTGGGAATACTAAAGTTGCATATTACACTACAATTGCAGCAAGCTCTAGCATGATGTTGGCATTTTTCAACTATCTCTTCTATTCAAACGATTTTATTCCTCACGGGCATTGTTATCTCTGGAAAACAGGGCTAGTTTGGCTCCACATTATTTCTGATGCAACGATCGCTCTTGCCTATTATTCTATCCCCCTATTGCTGATTTACTTTATTTCCAAACGCAAAGATGTTCCTTTTAACGGGGTCTTTCTCTTGTTTGGTGCTTTTATCCTTGCCTGCGGTACTGGACATCTGATGGAAATTTGGACGCTTTGGCATCCTGATTACTGGGTTGCAGGCGCTTTAAAGGCTTTAACTGCGATTATTTCCATATATACAGCATTTGCATTAATTTATCTGATACCTCAAGCTTTAACACTACCTAGCCCAGCCCAGTTAGAAGCTATCAATAAAACCCTTGCAAGTGAAATTGTCGAGCGCAAACAAGCAGAAGCTAAACTCCAAACTGCTCAAAAGTTTATACATTCTGTTATCCAAGCAATGCCTGTAGCAGTCTTTGTTAAAGATGCTACCGATTTGCGATTTGTTTTATGCAATCCAGCAGCCGAAGAGTTAGTTGGTGCCAGCGCCGATAAAATTTTGGGTAAGACCGACTATGATTTATTTCCCAAACAAGAAGCTGATTTGTTTACCAAAAAAGATAAAGAAGCACTCACTAGCAAAAAAGTTATAGAAATTCCTGAAGAGATAGTTCATCCAAAAAGCGCCGAAACCCACATTTTGCACATTAAAAAAACTCCCATTCTCGATGCTCAAGGTGAGCCGAAATATTTGCTAGTAATTCGAGAAGATATTACAGACCGGAAGCAAGTTCAGGCGGCTCTCACAGCCAGTGAAGCAAAGTTCCGTAGCTTGGTAGAAAATGCCAACGATGCGATTTACTCCATGACATTGGATGGCATATTTACTTATCTTTCTCCTAACTTTAAAGATATGTTTGGATATGAAATATCAGAATTTGTAGGGCAATCATTTTTAGCGATTATTCATCCAGAAGATGTGCCACCTTGTATAGCTTTTCTGAACAACATTGCTCAAACAGCTAAAAAACAAGCTGGACTTGAGGTGAGAGTGAAACACAAAGATGGGACTTATGCCTGGATTACATCTAACACTTCACCTGTGATTGATACTAATGGACAGGTTGTGGGTTTTCAAGGCATCATACGCGACATTACTGAGCATAAACAAGCAGAAGCTCAACTCAAACAGCAAGCAATAGAACTAGAGCAAACTCTCAAAGAACTACAAACCACCCAATTGCAACTCATCCAAAACGAAAAAATGTCCTCTTTGGGTCAATTAGTTGCTGGAGTTGCCCACGAAATTAATAATCCAGTTAATTTTATCTATGGAAATCTGACTCACGCCCACAACTATATTCACGAATTACTAAATCTACTTCAAATTTACCGAATTAGCTACCCAAATCCTGTACAGGAAATTCAAACGCAAATTCAAGCGATCGATCTCGATTTTTTAATAGAGGACTTGCCAAAACTGCTTTCTTCAATGGAAATCGGTGCAGAACGCATCCGCGAAATTGTGGCTTCTCTTCGTACCTTTTCGCGCTTAGATGAAGCTGAATTAAAGCCAACAGATATTCATCAAGGTATTGACAGTACTTTGATGATTTTAGATCATCGTCTAAAAAGCAAAACTAATTATCCCCAAGTTGAAATTATTAAAAATTATGGCAATTTACCTTTAGTTGAGTGCTATGCCGGACAGCTAAATCAAGTATTTATGAACATTTTGGTCAATGCTCTTGATGCTTTAGAATATTCATTAATTCAAGGAAAAATTACACATAATAAACCACAAATCCGGATTTCTACTCAACAACTAGATGCTAAACAAATAGTTATCCGGATCATTGATAATGGTTGTGGGATTCCCGAACAAATTAGACAAAGGTTATTCGATCCTTTTTTTACTACCAAACCTGTGGGTAAAGGTACTGGGTTAGGTTTATCGATTAGCTATCAAATTATTACCGAGCGGCACGGCGGTTCTTTACAGTGTATTTCATCTCCTAACCAGGGAGCAGAATTTATTATTCAAATTCCAATTGCACAGCCCAATAAATAACTGTTTTTACTTGAGGATAGGCTTTCAAGGTTTATATGTATTCGTGGGGTTATTCTTAATACTTAATTATTGTGGCGATCGCACCGTCTCTGATACCAATTCGCTAAAATAATAAGACAGATGCAAACCCACCAAAGCCTTACTACTTATGATTTTCTTAGAGGTTGTTTGAAAAGTCCTTTCGTCGGTAGCAAAACGTTATTGATCCCCCCAACCCCCCTTAAGAAGGGGGGCTTTAATTCCAGTTCCCCCCTTTTTAAAGGGGGTTAGGGGGGATCGATAAGTGCCTAAAATCACACCGAAATACTTTTCAAACATCCTCTTAATGCAAGAATTTTGAATTGGTATCAGCCTCTACCTTTCTTCGATAACTTTGTAATAAACTCTTCACTTTTAATAACGATTAATTGCTAACTTTGATACTTTCACAATTTTTTAAATTGTTCTAACTAAACGGCAACCTCTATCATTATGCTGTTACAACTTTGTTAAGAAAAGTTACAATTCTCTTAACACAAGGAAATATTTCGTATGGCAGTTGCACTTGACAATAATAAACGACATCAAGTTGTAATCATTGGTGGAGGCTTTGGTGGGCTGTACACAGCAAAACATCTTGCTAAAGCGAATGTAAATGTTACTCTCATCGATAAACGTAACTTTCACCTATTTCAACCGCTTTTATATCAAGTTGCGACAGGTACGCTATCACCTGCTGATATTTCCTCACCATTGCGAGCTGTATTCAGCAAAAGTAAGAATACCCAAGTATTGCTGGGAGAAGTAAATGATATCGATCCCAAAGCACAACAAGTGATAATGGGCGATCAAGTAGTACCTTACGATACATTAATTGTCGCCACAGGTGCTAACCATTCTTATTTTGGTAAAGATAACTGGAAAGAATCAGCTCCTGGTTTGAAAACTGTTGAAGATGCGATAGAAATGCGCCGTCGGATATTTTCAGCATTTGAAGCAGCAGAAAAAGAAACCGATCCTGAAAAACGCCGTGCTTTGTTGACTTTTGTGATTGTGGGTGGCGGCCCTACAGGAGTAGAATTAGCAGGTGCGATCGCCGAGTTGGCATACAAAACTCTCAAAGAAGATTTCCGCAACATCGACACCTCAGAAGCGAAAATTTTACTATTACAAGGGGGCGATCGCGTTCTCCCACACATTTCACCAGATTTATCCCAAGTAGCAGCAAAATCTTTGCAAAAGTTGGGTGTGATTATCCAAACTAACACCAGAGTGACAAATATTGAAAATAATATAGTTACTTTCAAGCAAGGCGATGAAGTGACAGAAATTGCCTCAAAAACTATATTGTGGGCAGCAGGTGTTCAAGGTTCAGCAATGGGGAAAGTCCTTGCAGAACGTACAGGTGTAGAATGCGATCCTTCCGGACGTGCGATCGTAGAACCAAACTTAACTATCAAGGGTTATGAAAACATTTTTGTAGTAGGAGATTTAGGCAACTTCTCCCATCAAGATGGTAAACCCTTACCTGGTGTCGCACCCGTAGCCAAACAACAAGGAGAGTATGTAGCTACACTCATTCAAAAACGTCTTCAAGGTCAAACTTTGCCAGCATTTCATTACAACCATGTGGGTAGTTTGGCGATGATTGGGCAAAATTTAGCTGTTGTAGATTTAGGCTTCATCAAACTCACAGGTTTCCTCGCTTGGGTATTCTGGCTAATAGTTCACATCTATTTCTTAATCGAGTTTGATACTAAATTACTAGTAGTATTCCAATGGGCGTGGAATTATATCACTCGTAATCGTCGCTCTAGATTGATTACAGGCCGAGAAGCTTATGTAGAAGCAAAAACCGTTAACAATATAACCCAAGTTGCTAGCTAGGTTAAAGACTTCCAAGGAATAAAATCACCAAACATTGTTACAAAGGGAAGGAGAAGCAGCCGACGAACGCCTGCTTCTCCTTGCCTTTTTGTAGTAAATTCAATTGGGAACGAAAATCTTGGGTGTTTGGAGTGTCGATAGAATTAAGCGATCGAGCGCAACTAGTAGCAGAAACTAAACAAGTTTCGGTCCCTTACCTTGAGCCATTCTTTGGTGAAAGCATTAGACCTGCTTTGAAAATAGGGCATTGGGCATTGGGCATTGGGCATTGGGCATTGAGCATTGGGCATGAGAAGATTGATTTTTATTGTTCCTTGTGAGCGTAGCTCATGGAGTCTCTTGCAAAAGTGTTTTTTGGAAGAGGTGGGAAAAGGGATACATGTTAAAGGGGAAAGGAAAATACCAAACCTTTCCCCTTTCCCCGACTTCTGCAAGAAGTCTATTTAGTCTGCAATTGGATGAGGAGTTTATTTATGTCTAAACAAATTGCTATTGTAGGAGCCGGTCCTGGTGGTCTAGCCACAGCCATCCGACTTGCTGGACTAGGGTATAAAGTGCAAATTTTTGAGGCAGATGAACGTGTAGGTGGACGGATGCGCGGGTTAGAAGTTGATTCATACGCCTTTGATACAGGGCCGACTATTCTCCAACTACCACATCTCTATGAGGAGCTTTTTCAGGAGGCTGGCTTAAATTTTGCTGACTATGTTCAACTCAAACGATTGGAACCCTATACTCGCCTTCGATTTTGGGATGGCACGCAACTGGATTTAACCTCGGATTTAAAAGCTTTTAAAACACAACTGGCAAAATTGCGTTCAGATTTACCATTAGCATTCGATCGCTGGTACGCAGAACATATCCGTAAATATCAATTGGGTTATAAGCCTTATCTGGGAACTCCTGTACGGAATCTATTGGGTTACTTGCGTTGGAATGAAATTCTCTCTCTACTCTCATTTCGTCCTTGGGAGAGTTTATATCAACACTTTTGGCGATTTTTTCAGGATGAGCGCTTAGTCTATGCTTTAAGCTACCCTTCCAAATATTTGGGAATGCATCCTACTGTGGCAGCGAGTGTATTTAGTCTGATTCCATTTTTGGAATTTGCCCAAGGAGTATGGCATCCAGTGGGAGGATTCCGGGCATTAGCACAGGGATTAGCTAAGGCTGCTCAAGATTTGGGGGTGCAAATTCACCTCAATCGTCCAGTGCATCAAGTTTGGATTGAGCAGGGACAGGTTCGTGGTATTGAATTTGCACTTGGCGATCGCCTGAATTTTGATGCAGTAGTTATCAATGCTGACTTTGGCTATGCTGTGCGTAATTTGCTACCAGCTTCAGCACGAGGCCGCTACAGCGATCGCAAGCTTGAGCAAATGCAATTTTCATGCTCTACATTCATGCTTTATTTAGGTATAGATCGCCGCTACGAAAATTTACCACATCATCAAATATATTTATCAGAACACATACGCCGACGCGATCGCCCTTGGATAGACGATTCTGCATTAGATGAAACCGATCCGCCGTTTTATGTCTGCAATCCTACAATTATAGACCCCAGCAATGCACCACCCGGACACAGCACATTGTTTGTGTTAGTACCAATTCCAAATACTTCTTATGGCGTGGACTGGGATGTTAAACAACAAAGTTACCAAGACTTTATTATTAAACGACTATCTAAGCTTGGATATGACAATATTGAAAAACATATTGTTACCCAGAGATGTTACACTGCACAAACCTGGCACGATGATTATCGAGTTCATTTAGGTGCTGTTTTCAATCTCAGCCACAATTGGAGCCAACTTGGCCCATTTCGTCCTCCAATTCGTTCTGAAAATATTGCTGGGTTGTACTGGATTGGTGGCGCAGTTCACCCAGGAAGTGGATTACTCACAATTTTGGAAGCAACGCGTAGTGCTGCTGGGTTTATTAGCCAAGATTTTGTGTTAACCGACTATGACAATAACGCCAGATAGTCAAAGCAATTCGCAATTACAGCATATTGCAAATAAATACTGTGTCATATCATCAGGAGATAGCTTTGGGTGGAGATATCCAAAGTTTTGAAATGGCAATTTCTCTAAACCTAAAAATTTTCTTAAATTATCGTTAACTGTCTTAAGTGTCTTAACTGTCCTTGTATCTGTTTTTTGAGTAATGTTAGGCTATTCACGAGATTTTCGATTCACATAGAAAAAATCATGAATAGTATTGCTAAAATCGGACGAAGCTTAATCTCAGTGTTTTTGGTTGTGCTTGTAAGTACCTTGATGTTTTTTACATCACCAGCGATGGCGGCTAATTGGACGACTGTTAATCGCGAAAATGTTGAAACCGAATTATTAGACTCTGACAAGACTACAGTTGTACTTTTGGTTTCAAAAGCGTTTCCTGAAGATGCCAAAACACAATTAAAATCAGCAGTTGAAAAGACTTACGGTGACAAATACAAACTTGCTGTAGGCAGTATTGAAGAGAATGCATTTATTTACAACAACATTCTTGCACCACGAATATACCCACCTTTACCAGGAATTACTACCGTCATAAACGGTTCCGTGTTACAGGGAATATTCATTGATCCAAACGATCCATCGCCAGCGTTTAAATTCGTGAACAATCAACTCGGAAATGACTAAATTTTAATACCTCAATACGTGCAAAACTTTAATTCGCTTAGTTGAATTAAAAATCAAATGGGAAAATTTTAATTCTTCCCACAACACAACAACCACCCTTGCACAATCAGTTGGAGCGGTTGTTGTGTTTATATATTTAAGAGTGTTTCCCAGCCTTCATTTTTGATAAACCGTAAAATATATTGACATGTCAGTTGGGGCTGTTCAATTTGAGGGGCATGACCGCAATTTTTTAGCTTTATTAGTTGAGAATTAGTAATGTCTTGCTGAAATTTTTCTGCATCCTCAGGTGGGAGCATATCATCAGATTCTCCCCATAAAATTAGTGTTGGTTTATCAACTTGACGAATTCTATTTGCCAAGTTAGTATAACCACCAGTTTTCACATAAGAAATCATCGCATCATGCCAATTAGGCATTTCTTGATGTAGCATCGCACACTGAATAGCCAAAAGTAATTTATCATTACTAGCTAAAATATTGCCTAAATTTAATGCCAAAATGTGCCGTTGACGTAAGTATTCTACAGCAAGGAAATCGAAAGGTGGAAACAAGTATTTGCTAAAGGTGGGAGCGCAAGTATAACCTAAACTATTAATCAATACTAACGATTCCACAACTTCAGGATAAGTGAGAGTAAACTCAATTGCAGTTGCACCTCCCATTGATGCACCTACTAGTGTAATCGGTCTGTTGATTAAAGTTTTCCAAAAATCGTAAAGGTGAATTTGGATTGTAGTTGGGCTGTAGGTTATTTCTTTTTGCCTTTGTGTAAAACCAAAACCTAACAAATCTACTGCCCATGTTTCATTTTGAGTGGCAAGCAATGGGAACAGCAGACGGAACTCTAGAACCGAACTGTCAAAGCCATGCAGCAGCAAAATTGGTGTTCCTCCTCTACCTTTGTGAATGTAGGTTGTGAGGATAGGGTGTTGACTTAGGGAAGTTGCAAGAGCAATTCTTTGAATACTTTGGACAAAAGCGATCGCTGTTGGGTCTGTTAAGTGATTAACTTGTGATGGGAGAAAATTAGGAAGCATTGGTATTCACTCCAAACTAATTTTCCACAACCCAGAGAGCGGATTGGACTGTTGTAATTGACCATCGCTACTGCCGAGCCAATCATTGTTATACACTAACCCAATACTGAATATTCCACTTAGGGGATATTGCCCTAGTATTCCAAAGCCTTCAATATTCTTGGAATCAGCGATCGCCTGCTGCTTCAACTGTATGGTTATTTGGTTACCATCGTCAAAATAAATTGTTGCTCGTTGTTTATGAAACCGTACCTGAACTTTGTAGACCCCACCAGTTGCGTAATAGTAAGCTTTGGCAGGCAATTTTTGACCATCAATATTCTGCCCTTCCAACTCAACTGCCATAGCAGGCGTGCTTATCAGTAACAGAACTGCCAAGACTAACTTTAAAACTTTCATTGGTACTAACAGTAACAAATGCTTTCAATCAAACTACTTTCTACTTTAAAATAACATTTTGTTCTGGTTTCTAAAGTCTTTTTCAAGGCAGGTTCAAGACTTCTTCCTTCTGCCCTCAGCATAGCTGCCTTCTTCAATCAAATGCTGATTTTTTCAACCATTTCGATGCTTCGTTATAAAATTTAAACTGGCTTTCACTGGCACGAAACTCTTTAGTATGAACCATTCTTCTTCCCTGAACCCACTTCGTGCCGTGGTGTTTATGTAACAATTCGTGATACAACACAAATTCAACTACAAACTCAGGTACTTTAGCATCATCAAGAGTCAAGCTGATGACTACCCTATCTCTAGCCGACTCATAGTGTCCTAATTTACGGTAAGTATTAATGCGACTCCATGCTAGACGTGGTTTAGCAAGACTGCCAGCAAAATATTCATTATTGACTTTATCAAATAACTCATCAAGATTATAAAACTTACCTTGTGGGTTTTCTGCCACTACCTCAGCAATCAAATCAAGCTCTAACAAAACATTACTGTACTCTTCTGTACTGGCAAATGTTCTAATGATTCGTGTATTATTTTGACTCTTACCAACAAGAGCAGATTCTACTAACGCTTGCAACACTGCCTTTGGTGCATTTATAAAACCTTCACTAATTATGATAGTAGCTGCGCCAGTAGATCTTTTACCCTGATATAGCCCAGACAAATTAGCGATCGCAATCATTAGTTGTAGTGCTTGTTGACCACTCATACTCAAAATCTGCGTAGCTATTTCCAACAGATAGCAAGTATTTTTTAGGTGAAGTTTTAGATTCCCTTCATCTGTCAAAAATTTGATCCATGAGTATATTTTCCGAGATTGGTCAGTTAGATTTGCTGGTGTTGCTTGCTCCTGGGCACATATTTTTTCAATTATTGTTGCTTGTGTAATTAAAGTTTGATGTAGTTGTTTTACATGAAGCGAACCATCATCAAAATTCGAGGCTAAATGAAAAATTTCTTTTAAGAGAGTACTCTGCTGTGATTTAATATTTTTAAGGTAAATACGTTTATTATCCATTTTTCAGTTAATTATTAGCGGATGTCTAAAGTAACTAAAGCTTTAAATATTTGAAATAGTTTAATTTTCGGGCTAGCTGATGACAGAGGTGCTTGAAAGAACTTACTAAACGATAAAATTTGCGTATAAAATCTAAAGCAGAGTATGGCACACGCAATCGAAGTGGACGTAACAGAGGCAGATATAACCAGTAATAAGCCCTTTTGAGATTATTCCATTTTGCACAAGGTTCTTGTTGAAGAAAATCTGAAATGTCTACGACTAATCCTCTACCTTCGTACATCATGACATTACGACCGTGGACATCATGGGGGTGGAGTCCACAAGTTTTAGCATATTCAAGAGCTTCATCAACGTCCCGTATTACCTGCTTGGGAATTGGTAAACCTAAGTGCATACAATCGTAGAGGGTTGTTCCATAAAGCCGTTTCAAAACTAAAAAGCCATCCTTGGCATACAAGCACTTAGAAAAGGCCGGATGAGAACGTAGACGGCGGTAGACTTCTACTTCCTCTTCATAGCCTGGTCGTCCTGGGGCATAAACTTTCACTACATTTTCAGGGTAATCGGGGTGATACACCACTGCGGCATAATTGCCTTTGCCCAGCAACCGCCAAGGTTGTGGAATATAGCTAACCTTAATTGGATCGCGGGGATTAATACTTTCAATTTGTAAACCAGGTAGTAGTTCCTGATAAATGCTTTCTAGAAAATATTTTGGAAGCGAGTTGTCCATATGGGCAGTATCTAGCAACAAACAATAAGATACACTACCTGATTAATTTCAACTATTACAGCAGATTGCAGCTTGGTGAGGTACAGGTTATCGTAGGGGCTTTACAGCTGTGCATCGGTGTCAACTTAACGTGAAAAGCTTTGCCAAGACGTGATGCATGAATTCACTCACTTACGATGAAGATCCCCGTCACCCCACCCCGGTTTTGTCTAAAGCCAAAACCGCCCCTCCCCTTGGTAAGGGGAGGGGTTGGGGGTGGGGTAAAACGCCTATGGGATAAGCGTTTGAGCTTAAGCTGACACCAATGACAGTTGTGCGCCCCTACCTGTGTATCTCATTTACCTTAAAAATCCTGTATCAACTTGTGTTTGAGATCCTACAGTTATCAGAATCGCTATAGGGTATGGGGGTGTAGGAGAAGGAGTTACAGACAAGCTTTGTGCGTAAGTCCTGTGTTCTGAAGTAAACTTTTTAAGCCATTTGTCGCGCCATCAGATTGCTAAATAATCCGTTTTGATTGACTAATTCATCAAACTTACCCTGCTGGACAACTCGGCCAGATTCAATTACATAAATGCGATCGGCATTGCGGATGGTGCTAAGACGATGGGCAATGATAATGCGTGTTACCCCCAACTTGTCTAGACTGGCGCTAACTATAGCTTGGGTACGATTATCTAAAGCACTAGTAGCTTCATCAAAAATTAGGATTCTCGGTTCTAGTACTAAGGCACGAGCAATGAGCAACCTTTGTCGTTGTCCACCAGAAAGATTTGTACCGCCTTCTGAAATGACTGTGTGCATCTCCATTGGCATCGACTGAATATCATCGGCAAATCCAGCCATGCGTGCTGCTTTCCAAGCTTCTTCCATTGTCACTAATGCGCCACTGGAAATATTTTCAAAAATCGAAGCGCTGTTGATGCGACCATTTTGCAGCACTACACCAATCTGTCTGCGTACTGCTAGTGTATCTAACCCTGATAAGTCTTGACCATCGTAGTAAATCGTGCCATTTTTTGGGGTTTCAAAACCCAATAACAGCCTAATAATAGTTGATTTGCCGCTTCCAGAAGGCCCTACCAAAGCGATCGCCTCTCCTGGGTCTGCCTCAATTGTTACACGATCTAAATTCAGAGGGCCATCTTCTCGGTAGCTGAATGTCACGCGATCGATTTTTACTTGACCTGTTAATCGTCCCGGATCGCTTTTGCTAAGGTCGATTTCTGGTTGAGACTGAAAGATGGGCTTTGCACGTTCCCAGAAAATGCTGATATCTAATATGCTAACTATGGTGTTACTTAGTTGAGTTGCCCCAGCAATGAATATGGCAAAGGCTGAATTAAATGCCAGGAATGTACTTGTAGATAGTCCTGTGCCGCTTTGAGATGGGTCTTGTGTAATTAATGTGACTGCTAGCCAAAAAATAATTATCGAACTGACAGTCGGCATAGCGGTATTAAAGATAGCTAAGACATCTTCAATTAACTCTGTACTCAGTTTAAGTTTTAGCTGTTGAGTATACTTTTTTGCCCAGTAGGCAAAGGCGCGGTCTTCTGCGTTGCTGACTCGGAGTTTAGACACGCCAGCAACCATCTGTACGGTAAAACCAAAAATATCCCCTTCTATCTCTTCTAAAGAACGTAACTTCTGGCGGCTAAGTACACCTGAGATAGTAGTTAAAATAATTGTCACTAATGCTACGGCTGCCACAACTAAAGCGAGGTTGGAACTGTAGATAAATAACAATCCCAGATTGAGTAGGGAAAAGAAGCTAGTAAAAATTGTGCGTAATACAGTATCGTTGAGCTGATGGCGGATTTTAGCGATCGCCGAAACACGAGATTGTAAATCCCCTATTGAATATTCTCGAAAAAAAGATACTCGCAGATTAAATAATCTATCCCATGAGGCTGCTTGAGCGTCTAAACTGGCTTTGCTTTCTAATCTTAGGCTGGCAAAACCTTGGGCAATTTGAAAAATTACTGTACCCAAGCTGGCGGCTACCAAACCCAATCCGATTTCCAATAACAACCCTCTGTTTGCATCAGGAATCACAGAATCAATGAGGATGGCAATTGCTAAGGGGGTTAACATTCCTAACAATGCGCCGATACTTCCTGTCAGAAAGATAATCGCCAGTTCTCGAACTTGTCCCTTAAAGGCAAACAGAATTAAATCAAGCGCAGTTAAATTTCGATCGGGTAAGGAGCGATAAAACACATAGGCAAAGGGAGCTAGTTGTTCAGCAGTATGACTGTTTACAGGTATGCGAGTTTGTTTCTGTGGGTCAAAAATTTCATACTTTCCCACCCCTGCTGGTAACACTGCAACCGGAAGGTTGTCTTGATGAGTGTAAGCCAACAAAGGGCCGCTATCTTTTTGCCACCATCGGTCATTGAGCAATACCCGACGAATGCGAATTCGGGATGCACGAGCGATCGCTTCTAACGGTTCTTGAATCCGCTGCATGTTTTCAGAACGCAGAGGTGGTTGAATTTTAATTCCTAATGCCCTACCCACTGCACCTGCGGCAATTAATAGTGGCGTGCCTTCTTGTATCAGTTGCGCTTGCTGAGGTTTGAGGACTGATGCCAAGCTGCCTAAAGCAGTAAGTTTGACTTCATAGTTAAGTTTATTCCGTGCTTGAAATTGAGTCCAATTTGCTGCCGATTCTTCCTGTTCTATTTGAGTTAAAGTGTCGCAAAAATCAGTATGCAGTTGCTCAATAACAAGTTTAATTTCGTTCCAACTAACAAGCTTTTCAGTATGAACAAAAACTGATTCAGTAGAATAAATGCCTACACAAGTACAAATATTGTTCTCCCAAATTTGCACTAAATTGAGAAATTTTTCTGCTTCATTTTTCCCCTGATTTATCCATTGTTCGCATTCCTGTGCAGTTAATTGCGATAACTCAGTATCTTCTAGAGATATCGCTAATATTTTATGATTATCAGCTGATATCCCAAACAATGCTTCTCCCGGATTCACACTAAATAAATAACGGCGAACACCTTCAATACCTTGCTCGATGGAAATAGCAAATAGAGCGATCGCACCAGATTTCATTTGCCAAACTATTTGCGGATCGTCTAATACTAAGGATTGATTACCTGTGAGCAGTAACTTAGATTCACTCATTTGGAGTTAGAGATTCAATATTTCTTTGTTGTAGGTGTATGGCATGAAATTGCGCTTCCACTTCTGGCGGCAGACTAGTAAAGTAAATATAAAAATTATTTCGTTCTGGCGTTTTGTCTAAAACTTTAGCATAGATATCTTTGCTCATTTCGCTATTATTGGGTATCAATAAGTTCAGTTTCAAGTTAGTAAAGGGCTGTAAAACTACAGAATTTACTGCTGAGTTATAACATACTTGCGCTCCCTTGGCTGAAAGCTTTACTAACTTTCCCTCAATGACGGTCTTATGTACATCTTTGCCATCTAAAATCGCATATTTTAGGGGAATTGCTTCTGGCAGTTCAAAAAAGATTTCTTCTTCTTGAGTAAGATATAAATCATATCCTCCACCAATACCACCCACCTCATAAATCTTTATTGATTGCTTTACCCCTTTAGCTTGTACTTCTTTATTTCCAATAATTTTGACAATGGAACCAGCTTCTTTAATAGTTGATTCGGAAGCAAAAATTTGTCCGCCGACTGTATAAGATTCAATTCGATAGGTTAAATTAACTTGATCGCCGATAACGCCATATTTGGTTCGTTTTTCCGAGCCAATATTCCCAACTACTACTTCTGCTGTATTAATGCCAATACCCATTTCTAGCTTTGATAATCCCATTTGCTGAATCTTTTTATTCACAGGTTCCATTGCTAATTGCATTGCCACAGCACAAGCGATCGCTCTTATAGCATCATTTTCTCTGGTGATAGGAGCGCCGAATAAAACTAAAATCCCATCACCCATAAATTCATCAATTGTACCTTGATACTGAGTGATGACATCTGCCATGTATCCTAGATAAAAGTTAATAATTTTAATTACTTCTTCTGCGGATAATCTCTCACAGGTAGCTGTAAAACCTCTTAAATCAGAAGTAAGAATAGTAATTTTCTTACGTTCTCCCCCAAGTTTCAAACCTTCAGGATTTTCTAATAAATTAGCAACTATTTCATCGGTAAGGTAACGGCCAAAAGTTTTCCGAATGTCTCCCGCAGTCCGAGCAATGTAGGCAGTCACAGCAATTGCAGAACAAATTAATGTCATTAATGGTGGAATCACAGGAATCCACCACCCTGCTATAAAAATGAGATAGCTACTACCTATAAGGCAACATCCTGCTAACAAAATGCTAATCAAAGGTAATAATGATTTTCTTTTAGAACTACCGCTATATCTTTGTTGCCATATTAATATAGCGCCAATCAGCGCCCAAAGAAAAATCCACAACCATTCGTATAGTTTGCTCCATGTTTTTATTAATGGGCGACCGTCTAAAGTAGCGCTTAAAATTTGACTAATGGCATGGGCATGAATAGTTACACCAGCCATGCGTTTAGGTGCTGTTAAAATTCTACTGCTGTAAGGCGTATAAAATAAGTCTTTGAGGCTTTCTGCTGTGGAACCAATTAATATAATCCGCCCCTTTAATAAGTTTTTAGGAATCCGATTTTCTAGCACATCCATAATAGATATGTACAGAAAACTTTGTCTAGAAGCTCGGTAATTTAGCAGTACTTGATAACCCTGGTCTTCAGCCCGAACATAACCGCCATCATTGCCTTGAAATAAGGGATAAATAACATTACCTGTTTTAACTAAATAATCTTTTGTTTGTCCGACATCAACGTGGCGATCGCTCAAATAAAGATAAGCAAGTTTAAAAGCAAAACTAAAGACATTTTCGCCATTTTTGTCGGCTAAATACATCAAACTCCGGCGAACTTTTCCATCTACATCTAAAGGAAAATCATTTGCACCAACTTGGCCGCGTTGTTTCAAAGCTGGCGGTGGTGCAACTGCAAAGCTATCTTCACTCTCGGCTACTTTTTGCACACCAACTAAATTTGGTGTAGACTCAAATACTTTAACTAACGATTCATGTCCAAATCCTACTGGCAAATCTCGATATAAATCCAAACCAATAGCACTGGGGTTTTGTTGTTTTAAATTCTCTAAAACTTGTGCAAGTAAGGCATCAGGTAAAGGCCAATAACCACGCTTACCAAGTTTTTGGACATCAGATTCGTTAATTTCTACAATTACAATTCGCGGATCAACTGGTTCTGGAGAACGTAATAGAAACATTCGATCTAGTGCTGCTAATTCTAACATTTGCAATAATCCACTCAACCGCAGAATTAATACAAATGCTCCAGCACTAGGAGTAGCAATAAAGATACCGCGCCATTGCCAAAATAGGCGTTTTATCTGACTCCACATAAATTACTTAGTCTGAGCATTGTTGGTATTTACTAAAGGTTTGGAAACTAAATTTTTTAAATTCACTGATTCTAATAATGCTTGCCAATTAGCCATGACAGTGCGATCGCTAGGATTGTTAAGACGTTGCTTTACTAAAGTATGTAGCGCTTCGTACCAAATCCCACGTGTGGCATAAACTTGAGAAAGTCCCTTGGGATTTGTGTTTGCTAGCTGCTTCAATAAATCAGGAGTTGGCTGAATCCGTTCTACCCAACCATTGACAGTAATTTTGTCCTCTGGCTCTTCTGAATCACAAGCGATCGCTATATACCACTGGTATTGTTTATTAACTTTGAGGCTCGGTGCTTTTGCTGGGAGCGTAAAACCAATAATTCCTGATTGATTTGGAAGTTGAAAAGTTGTTTTGTAAACTATACCGCGATCGTCTAGAAGTGAGAATTCAACAGTTTGTAATGGCATTTGCTGTACAAGCCAATAAAATGTCGGACGTTCTGCAAGAGTTAAACCTAACTTATTTGGAGGAATTAAAGAAGTTAAACTTTTTTTTCTGTCTGAATCGCACTCATCTTCGCCACGGGTTGCACCACCAGCCGTAGTCTGTGGTGCTTTTCGATTTGGTGGAATAAAGTTTTGACTAATCTTCCAATTCTGAAATTTCAGTTTCTCTGGTGATTGTGCGCTCGCAATTCTCGGCAAACTAGAAATCATTAATATCAGAGATATAGAAAATCCACTAAAATTTATAAATTTTTGTATCGAATCCATATTCAGTCCTATTAATTTTCAATCTTTAAGGGGCTATTGAGTAAAATTAACTACAAATAAGCAAATCCATATTAACTTCCCATCTAAAAAATTGGTTAAAAATATTGCCAAAATCTGATTGCAGTGAGTATAACTTGGCAGAAGTAGTAACTAAGGGACTTCCAACAAATAAATTATCTAAATAAACGTAGACGCATTAGCGAAGCGGTAGCGACGAGCGTCAGCGGCTTGCCGCAGGCTACCACAGAGAACACAGAGAAAGGAGGAGTAGAGAGAGTTTTCGCGTCAGTTTTGGAACATTTTTTTATTTGGAAGTCCCTAAGTGTAAGAAGAAAAAAGTAAAGATGTTAAACAGGCTTCCTGACTTGTAAACGCTTTCTAGCAACTGACGTTGAAAAGTCAATAAGTCTTATATCGTTGGGTGAGTTGTGCTAGCTGTGCAGTAAATGTTGATACAAATACTTGGTAGGAGCGCACAGCTATGCACCCTTTGTAGTTCGTTTTTCTTGGTTAATTTTTTTTAATTTACGTATGTTTAGAGAAATATTATTCAAAAATCCTCTTTTTGCTTGCTTCAAAGAAAGTGATATTAATTGGATGTTCAGTATTGGCAAATGTATAGAGTATAGTACTAATGAAATAATCATCCAAGAAGGTCAAGGGATTATTGATACAGTAGCAATTTTGTTAGAAGGAGCATTAAGTATTTGTGTGTCTCCCACAGGGAATGTAAAAGATTTACAACAAATCGATCGCGTTTCTCTAGGAGAAATTGTCGAAGCTTTATCTTTTGTAGATAATCGTCCTCCATCTAGCACTGTTATAGCTCTGGAACCCTCACAGGTATTAACATTACCAAAGCAATTATTACTCAAAAAGCTAGAACAAGATACAGAGTTTGCTGCACATTTTTATCAAACGCTATCTGTTTTAATGTCACAACAGTTGCGGAGACTCACAGATTTTCTTGTTAAAAATAAAGTAGTTCCGGGAGAAGCATTGCGAAAAGTTTTGTTTGTATTTGCTATTTTGAACGATGGCGATATTGATTGGATAATTTCCCAGGGAATAAAAACTAAAGTCAATCCAGGTAAAGTACTAATTGAAGCCGGAAAACCTGTTGAAGCACTATATATCTTGTTAGATGGGAAGTTAGGAATTTTTGTTACTACCCCACACAATGAAACTGCCGAAAAAGAAATTGCTCAGTCAATCAAAGGCGAAATTTTAGGGGAAATGTCTTTTGTGGAAGCAACTACCGCCTCTGCCACAGTCAAGGCAGCAGAATCTTCTGTATTACTAGCTCTACCACAACAAAAACTAGCTGGAAAATTAAAGCAAGATCCGGGATTTACAGCACGTTTTTACCGAGCGATCGCTGTAGTTTTAGTAGATCGGATTCGCGATCGCCTTTTCCGTCGTGGATTTGGAACATTGGCTTATCAACTAGATCAACTCTTAGCAGAAGATATTGAAGTTGAAGATGAACTTAACTTAGATACATTAGACAATACTGCCTTAGCAGGTGCTAGATTTGACTGGATGATTAAACGTTTTAATCGGAAATCTTGAAGCAGGTAGAAGAAAATGTAGCGCCGCACCGTCAAGAATTCAAGGTGCGTTAGCCTACGGCATAACTACAGATTAACTACGAATTACAAATTAATAAATAAATGGCTGAAAATCGAGAAAATATATTTCGCAAAGAATCACTAGAACGTTTATCTTCTCCAGAAAGATTGGATCAGTTAATGCAGATAGTTAATCCTATAGATTGGCTACCTTTGGTGACGCTGGGTACTTTTATAATTCTGGGATTAATTTGGAGTATTTTGGGACGTATTCCGCTTGCAGTGACAGGAAAGGGAATACTGATTCAACCTAACCAAGTTGTAACTTTTGAGTCGCCAATTTCAGGACAGTTAAAAAGTCTAAATGTTAAAACAGGACAATGTATAGAAAAAGGATATACCATAGCAACAATTGACCCCACCGATATCAAGCAGCAATTACAATTACAACGCTCAAAATTAGGGCAATTACAAACACAGGAACAGCATTCATTGTTGCTTCAGCGGCAACGTACTGCTAAAGAAAAAGAGGCGATCGCTTCTGCTAAAGCTAGTTATATCCAACGTTTGCGAGATACTCAGATTCTTACACCTGCGTTTTATGAAAAAGATTTAAATGCTATTCGCGAACAACGTATTAGTTTACAACAAAAGCTCAATGATGCTGTTGGTCTCATACCCGTACTCAAAGATAGATTGCAGAAGCGCCAGCAACTTGTAGATGTCGGAGCCATTGCCAAAGATACATATTTACAAGCAGATCAAGAATATAAACAAGGACTGCAAAATGTCTCTGATATCAAAGCGCAAATCAAACAGTTAGATGTGCAAGAAACACAAGCGCAACAGAGATATTTACAAAATCTCAGTTCTTTAAGTGAACTGCAAGCGCAATTAAAAGATTTAGATACAAAAAGCCAGCGTATCGAGCAAGATAACGTCGAAAATATCAATATTAAAAATAATCAAATTCAAGAAGTTAACCGAGCGATCGCTCAACTAGAAAAACAAATATTAGATAATAGCCAAATTATTAGTCCTAATAGCGGCTGCGTATTAGAAGTAACTGGTTTTCTCGGACAATTTATGACTCCAAAAACTCCTCTTGTTACCTTGAATGTCGGCGATAAAAATGCTCGATTAATTGCCGTCACTTACTTTAATGTCCAAGATGGTAAACAGATTCAACCAGGAATGATTGTGCAAATTACTCCTACTTCTGTAAAAAGAGAACGCTTTGGTGGAATTGTCGGCAAAGTTACCTCTGTTTCCCCTTTCCCTGTGACTAAAGAAGGTGCAAAGTTTGTGATTGGTAATCCTGACTTAGTGACAAACATCTTACCTACTGGCGGCACAAACATAGAAATGCGAGCAGAAATGGAACTAGCTCCATCGAACTTTAGCGGCTATCGCTGGTCTTCTTCCCAAGGGCCAAAATTAAATATTTCTGCGGGGACAACTACCAATGTCCGAGTTACAGTAGCAGAGCAAGCACCAATTACTTATATCTTGCCCATATTAAGAGAACTTACTGGCATTAATTAGAAGGCAGGAGGCAGAGGGTAAAAGGGAAAAGCCAATTGCTATCAAGGTTTTAAACTTTTGTATTTTACATTCAATTATGTCTACCTACTTAGGGAAATAGTCTTGTGCTATTAATTCGGCAATTTATATCCTTAATTCAAAAGCTTAATTCTTTACAAAAAAAAGCTTCATCATCAAATTTAGAAGCCGCAAAAAGTAACATTTACTCCCGCGTTAAAACTCCCACTTTATTGCAAATGGAAGCAGTGGAATGCGGAGCCGCAGCCCTTGGGATTATTTTGGCTTATCATCATAAAATTGTACCTTTAGCAGAATTACGTCAAAATTGTGGTGTATCTCGTGATGGTAGCAAAGCTTCTAACATTGTTAAAGCTGCAAGAAACTACGGAATGCAAGCCAAAGGTTTTAAAAAACAGTTGACACAATTAGAACAACTTCCACCGCCATATATTGTTTTTTGGAATTTCAATCATTTTTTAGTAGTAGAAGGATTTCAAAAAGATTGGGTTTATATCAACGACCCAGGTAGCGGGCCGAGGCGAGTTTCATTGAAAGAATTTGATGAAGCTTATACAGGAGTTGTCTTGATGATGGAACCAGGCCCAGGATTCCAACGTGGGGGTCGTAAGCCTAGCTTAATAGCTTCACTTCTTGACCGCCTACAGGGTTCTTGGGGAGCGATTATTTATTGTTTTCTGGCAGGATTTTTTTTAGTTATTCCAGGGTTAGTTCTACCCGTATTTAATCAGATTTTTGTAGATAGTATTTTGGTGGAAAATCGTACAGAGTGGTTGCGCCCGTTGATTTTCGGCATGGCGATTACTGTAATTATTCAGGTGATACTAACATTACTACAAAGACGGTTTTTGCGAAAATTAAATATCAAGTTATCAGTGAAGATGTCCGGGCAATTTATCGACCATATTCTTCGCTTACCAGTGAGCTTTTATGCCCAAAGATTTGCCGGAGAGATCAGCACTCGGATTAATATCAATACTAAAGTTGCACAAGTGCTTTCGGGACAGTTAGCTAGGACTGTAATTGATACAGTGATGGTGGTGTTTTATGCTATCATCATGTTTGCTTATGATGAAGTGCTAACTGCGATCGCTATCTGTTTTGCTGTAATTAATATCTTAACTTTACAGTGGATTTCCCAGCAGCGTAAAGATATTTATATGCGAATTATCCAAGATAAGGGCAAAGTTGCAGGTACAGAAATTGCTGCCCTTCAAAGTATGGAAACCCTGAAAGCATCAGCCCTAGAGTCTGATTTCTTCTCCCGTTGGTCAGGCTACTATACAAAATTTCTCAACGCTCAACAAGAGTTAGGTATTACCAATCAAGTGTTAGGAATTCTACCTGTCTTCTTGACTAGTTTAAGCTCCTTATCTGTTTTAGTTATTGGCGGTTTACGAGTTATGGATGGGCATCTTAGCATTGGTATGTTGGTTGCTTTCCAAAGTTTAATAACTAGCTTTTTAACTCCAGTTAACTCTCTAGTAAGTTTCGGTAGTATGTTACAGGAATTAGAAGGAGACTTAAATCGTCTAGATGATGTGTTAGAAAACCCAACCGATTCAGAAGGAAAAGGAGAAAATTTACACAGTCCAATAGTTAAACCTTTACAGTATGCTTCATCCTGCAAACTTAAAGGATATATAGAATTAAAAAATATCACATTTGGCTATTCGCACACTGACGATCCTTTAATTAAAGACTTGAGTTTTCAGTTAAAACCAGGACAACGGGTAGCCTTAGTTGGTGGTAGCGGTTCTGGTAAATCAACAGTTGCTAAATTGCTTGCAGGACTTTATCAACCTTGGTCGGGAGAAATTCTGTTTGATGGTATACCTAGAGAACAAATTTCAAGGGCAATACTTTCTAATTCTCTGGCAATGGTAGAACAAGAAATTTTTCTGTGTGCTGGTACTGTTCGAGATAACTTAACTTTGTGGGATGATACAGTGTCCAATTCTCAATTAGTGCAAGCTTGCAAAGATGCTGCCATTCATGAAGTGATTCTAGCTTTACCTGGAGGCTATGATGGTAACTTGCTTGAGGGTGCTACTAATTTTAGTGGTGGACAGCGCCAGCGTTTAGAAATTGCTCGTGCATTAGTCAATGACCCGACAATTTTGATTATGGACGAAGCAACCAGCGCCCTAGATGCAGAGACAGAAAAAAATATCGATCGAAATCTGCGTTATCGAGGCTGTTCTTGCGTTATTGTGGCTCACCGTTTAAGTACCATCCGCGACTGTGATGAAATCATTGTTCTAGAACAAGGTAAAGTAGTGCAACGAGGTACTCACCAAGAAATGTCTCAGCTTGATGGTTTTTATGCAAAGTTGATTCAATCAGAGCAGACAAGTGATTAGGTTATGTTTGCAGTTTTATAGATAGTTTAATAAAACCGTTGCCAACCGTTGAACAGCATCTTCATGGTTAGCGCTATCAGCTAGGACTTGTAGTAGTTGTGCTAATTGGTCTTTAATCAACGCCTTTGCTTCGCTGCGATGAAGGAAGCCTACTGGTAGTGCTTTACGAAAGTTGACGTTTTCTTCGGCGACAGATGCGATCGCCTCAACAATCAGATGACTCCATTTCAACACATCAATGGCAACTGTCAGATGTAATGAAGAACTTTCTAATGTTAATACTTCATGCACATAACCACGAGGAAGATACAATAAATCACCAGCCTTGAGATAAACTTCGCGTGGTGATGTCTCAAGTATTTCTTTTGGTATTGGTTGGATATGGGTAGCAATGGGTAAATCTAAAAATGAATCATAAATGCGCCAAAGTTTAGAACCTTCTAATTGAAGAATAAAGAAGTCATTTAAATCAAAATGTGTTGGATAAGCTTGTGAATTCTCAGGTGTCAGATATAGGTTAGCATTAACAGGATGATTGAAAAATTGCTCCAGATGTCTACATAAAGTAGCAATTGGCTGCCAATAATTTTGGAGCTTGTGTATTAGCAAAGTCTGGTCTTGAGAGTAGGCTTTATAAAGGTTGTTAATACTAGGTAACCTATGAAAATCAGAAGAGTTAAAACCTTGAGAATTATTTAGAGAATCGATTTCAATATCAGAACTTTTTAGGTTAATAAAACGAATGATATTATCAATATCTTTCATTGACAAGAGGCTTGCATAGTAATCAGCCTCTTCTCTTATGATAACAAGTGGTTTTTTCTCCCAATATTTTGTTAAAAAAGCCTTTTTATCGATAGGTTTAATTAATTTCTCGAAATCAAAATCGGGATTAGACATTACTTGTAATCTTCAGACTTTCGGTTGTGCTTGTAGTCGATCGCTGTTGAATCTTTAACAGTCCCTCTTTGACTAAACGCTGTACCAGAACTAATTTGCTATTGTTGCTCAAAAAACCTGGAAGGTCTTTGACGAGGAATTCTTCTGAATTTACAATAAAGCGAAGCGCTGGCTCAATATGCGGCGGGCCTGTAACTGTTCCTCCAGGGAATTGAATCATCACTGAGTCTGCTTTCTTCGTGATTTGACAAATCATTCCCTGTCGCTTGGCAATGGTAGTGTTAGGATTAATTTCGTTAACGGCATCCAAACTGATAAAATGCCCGTCGGGTAAGGGAGACATTCCACTGATGAAGCGTTTAGTCAATCGTTCCATAGCATCTTCATCATTGGCGCACTCAGCAAGGATTTGGAGTAGTTGTGCTAGTTGGTTTTTAATCGATGCTTTTGCTTCGCTGTTATGGAGAAAACCTACTGGTAGTGCTTTACGAAAGTTGACGTTTTGCTCGGCGACAGATGCGATCGCTTCATTAATTAAAGTTGCCCATTCAAAGACAGAAACTCCTACGGTGAGATGTAATGAGGAGGTTTCTGAAGTCATTGCTTCATGAACGTGACCGCGAGGAATATACAATAAATCACCAGGCTGCAAGCAAACTTCATGCAAAGGGGCATCAAGTTTATTTTGATCCACTATGTAGCCTTTGGTAACTAAAGGGATATCTGAAAAAGATTCATAAATTCGCCAATTTTTAGATCCTGCAATTTGAAGCACAAAAACGTCATGTGTATCATAGTGTGGTGGAAATCCTTGAGCGTCTTTAGGTGTCAAATACAAGTTAATATTTACAGGATGATTGAGAAATGCTTCTAAATTCCGGCAAAAAGTAGCAACCGACTTGCAGCGATCGTGAATCTTGTGAATGCATAATGTATTACCTTGGTTGTAAGCATCGTAAAGTTGATTTGCTGCATAGGAATTGCTGTAACTATTTTCCATCGCTGCATAGGTTTTAACAGATTCTCCCTCTGTAGTTTTAAACACTCTACAGTCTTGAGATTTTAAATCTGTAAAGCGAATCAAATCCTCAACGTATTCCATTGAGAAAAGGCTGGCATAATAATCTGCTTGTTTGCGAATCAGAACAAGCGATCGCTGCTCCCAATAGTTTTCCAAAAAAGTAGCTATATCGATAGGCTGAATTAATCTTTCAAAATCGAAATCTTGGTTAGACATGCTTAGTTTTTTTACTTTAAAAATGTTTTGTATTGTAGTTTATAATTCCTAATTTTCTGGAAATTGAATTCCAAAATGACCAAGGAAAGATAAAGTGATATCAGGATACTGCTTACCCAAAGAAGATGCATCATGAATTAAGTTATCTGTCGGCGCAATATACGCTTCTTTTGGCGCTACTTTGAGTTTAACAATTGGGTAATCAGGATATAGTTTCATAAATTCATCACCTACAGTTGTTCCTCGGTAATGTTTATAAACTTCATCGTCAGATAAACCTAAAGCTTTAAACATCTCCATTAATGGAAGATTAATAAATAAGAAGAAGCGATCCTCACGCCCTAAATTAATACAAATACGATTTCTTGATTGATGTCTGCGTCTCAGAGGCGATCGATCCCAACTATCAAGATGCATTCCGACAAAATACTTGGCATCTTCCATTGTTAGCGTGCGTAATCCGGGGACTGTCACTCTTAAACCTAGAAGTTTTGCTTCCTCATTTGATAGACAATAACGGTGAGAATAATTGATAATTTTCTGCATTGCACTTTCGTAATCTTGGTGAGTACTAGCAGATGGATAATATTGAAGTGTTTCAGTTCTTGTTTTTAACTCTTCGAGTATTGTTTCTAAAGGTGCTAAAACTTCATCTGGAAAACGACATACGCCGATATAATCTCCCAGTTTCCACGAGCCAACCTGTGAGAGTGTTTCATTCGCATTTAGCCGATGATATTCTGTTAAGCTAGGTTCTCTCCAAGGTTCTTTTGGTAGGAATGCACCAGGCCGATATTGAATGCGATCGCACACTGATTCTATTTCCTGTGTTATCCCTGAACTAAGCCAAATTCTAGGGATTTGGTTATCTACATTAATATCTAAAAAAAGCTTTATTCCTTCTTGTATACACGTAAATTTACTTTCGGCTAACATAGCATTTTCTCAAACAAATATTTGTTATTTATCAAAATATAATTTACAACTCAGGAGTCATAATTCTTATTGAAAAATCTTTTTACCCAAGTCTCAAAATCAGCCAGGAATATCTAAACCCAAAATATGTTTAGAAATATAATCTTGGTTCATATTAACTTTACGAGTTATTGGATTGATGATTCCAGTTTCTTTAAAACGTTTTTCAATGTATTGGAAAATTCCTTTTTCCTTTGTACATTGAGCATTTCCATCTGCATCAATTTGATTGTGAATCACACTTTCTTCAGCAACAGGATAACCGCTACATCTACCAAAATATTCACATGAATGACACGCAGATGCCATGCGTTTTTCTGCCGCCATTATCGCTTTTTCATGTCCAGCGCTGAGAACTATATTTTCTAGAGGAGTCTCAAATAAATTGCCATGACAAAATTCACTATTGTAAGCATCTGCATAGCTATAAATGTCACCATTAACATTAACTAAATACATATATTCCCATTCTCGCTTATTATAAAAATCTGGCTGAGCATTAGGAATATAATGACGAATTACTGGTTTAATATAATCAATAATTGGTCTTACTCTCACTGGGCTTTTACTTTCTAACCACAGATCGAATAAAGTACGATAAGCATTTAAAACCTCATTGGCACTTATTTCATATCCTTGATGTTGTCCATCAAAAGCGCCGTTGAAGAGTGGTAATACTCGAAATGGTATTTTTATTTTTTCGTAGAACCGATAAATTTCTTCGAGATATGGCAAGTTTAACTTAGTTAGAACTGTAATACATCCAAAGTTAATTTTTTCAGATTGTAAGCGATCCATATTCGCCAACACAACCTGTAGAGAATCTTTGTTTGCTTGATTAACGCGCAGTCCCCCAAATAAATCTACAGAAACTCCTACGCCATCAAATCCTTCTCGCAACAAGTGAATATGTTTGTTGTTGAGTACAGTTAAGTTTGTTTGGACAGTGTTTGTTACAGAACTAGCTAGTTCGCCAAAAATTTGTTGCTGGCGGTCAAAGGTTCGCCAATAATAGTCTGGATGTTGTAAAAGAGGTTCGCCACCATGCCAAATAAATTGAATATCTACTGGGCGATCGAGGCGATTATAATAACTAGCAATATGAGCATACATCTTGTCTAATTGCTCTGGTGCGATCGCCTCACGATTGCCTAACTCTGCATATTCATAGCAGTAACGACAACGAAGATTACAGAACTTAGAACTCTTAATTACAAATTGAACTCTTTTCCTCTCTTTCGATGTCATACGTTTTTCCAATGGCAATTTATAGATTGTGCTGATAGTTATGAACCAGCTTGGTTGATGAGAAAGATTTCGGCATTCATAAAATCTTCAAATCAACCAAGCTAGAAGCAATAGCTACTGATTAATTTGCTAGCGAACGAAACGCTTCCACAGCAGAGGGACATGAATCGGTGGCAGAATTAATCGCTTCTTGGGCCACTCCATCTTGCGTTGTAGCACTGTAAGGCTGGTTTTGTACCCAGGGTGGCCCACCTTCACGAACGAAATCTGATGGTCTACCTCCAGCTACTGCATTTAACTGTTCATCAGATAGTTCAGCCTCTTGTAGGGCTGCTTTTAATTGCTCAGTTGTAAAGCTATAACCATGCTCTTGTGCTATTTGAATCAGTGCTTCTGGTGCGATTTCAGCCAAACGCTGATTCAGCCTTCCCTGCAAAGATGTATCTTTAAAAACAGCATCAAAGAATTGAATAACTGCCTCTTGTGACATTATTACTCCTTGTCAGAATGACTTTTCATTTGTCGCGTTCAGTATATTCAATGTATTTGGCGATTGTCGATATATAAAGGTTAAGAAAATTTAAGTATTTTCCGATACAAATTTAAATAATATCAATTTTTATAGTTTTTTAAGTAAATTTACTGTTGCTCTAAAAACATATCCCAGAGCCTAATGCTATAACCGTAGTGCTTTGATTGCGTTTGCCAAATCTAAAGCTAGTGAATTTACTCACTCATTCTCTTGATGAAAATGATAATTATCGGCAGAAGCTAAAGCGATACGGTTGAGGACGCGAAAACATACATCCAGAAGTTTTATTTATGCAAATTTTTTGGAAAAAAATTGGTTTAGCTCTTTTTATTCCTCTTTCTTTGGTGGCAACTTTAATTGGCCAACAAATTATTGCTGCAAAATCTTCAGATAAAGTTACACAAAATAAAATTCAAAAACTGGCAAAAAACGATTCTATTCCAAATACTACTCAAAAAGTCCAAATACTCACCCTCTATCAGCCTCTTGGGCATCTGCAATGGGAAGGAGAACGAGTTAGCAATACTGGAATTGCTTATTTTTCCCTTGATAGTTTCTCAAATGAGTCTATCTCTGAGTCTGATTTAGATGTGGCACGCACTAGTCAAGATCCATCTAAAATAGCTAAAGTTTTAGCAACGTTAGGATTATCTGCTCATCTTCAAGGTGAGTACGATAAAGCAATTAATTACTATAAAGAAGGATTAGAAATTAGCAAAAAAAATGCATATTTTGAATTAGAAGCTATCCTTTTAGGAAATTTGGGACTGGCTCATGTCCAAAAAGGAAATTATTATGCTGAGACGATAGATTATTTAAATGATTATTGGCAGTTAATTCACACTCGCCAGCAAAATACCAAGGTAGCACAACTTCAAGAAGCCCAAGCATTAGGAAATTTAGGCAATGCTTATTATGGAGCAGATTTGTATGTAAAAGCGATCGCGTTTCACCAAAAACGTCTGGCTTTATCTCAAAAAAATAAAGACCAAGCAGGACAAGCAAAAGCTTTAAGCGACTTGGGGATTGTCTATCAAGCTTTGGGAGATCCAAAAAAAGCGATTGACTATCAACAACAGGCATTAACCTTAGCTCAGCAAATCAAACAGCAATCTCTAGAATCGTTTGTTTTGGGCAACTTAGGTATTATTTATCAAAATCAAAGCAATTATTCAAAAGCTAGCGATTATTATCAGCAACGTTTAGCGATCGCTCGTCAACTTAAAGACTTACGTTCAGAAGCTGAAACTCTAGCAAATTTAGCAGGTATAGCTTATTTCCAAGGAGATTATCACGGGAGCATCGCACTTTTTGACCAAGGTTGGAAAATTTCTTGGGAAAGACTACACGATGGCGATATTCTGTATCGTATTCTTGGTAATCAAGGACTCGTCCACTTTCAAATGGGCAACCTCGACAAAGCTTTAGAGTCCTACAGTAAATATTTTCAATACGCTTCCTCGCGCAATAATCACAGAGAACAAGGCATTGCTAAAATTAACGCCGCAGCAGTTCGCCTCCAATCAGGAAATCCAGCAGGGGCAGCAAAAACCCTCGAAGAAGCAATTGAAATTTGGGAGTCTTTGCGAGCCAGACTAGGCAGCAATGATAGTTTTAAAATCTCGATTTTTGAAACCCAAAATGCACCTTATAGCAATCTACAAGCGGTATTAGTTGCCCAAAACCAACCCGAAGCCGCCTTGCAAATATCTGAACGGGGGCGTGCCCGTGCCCTTGCAGAGCTACTTTCTCGCCGCCTTTCTACTGTTGCTACCCAAACACAAGCACCAACTACAACCCTTGCTTCTCCTACGATTGCAGAGATTAAAAAAATAGCTGAAAATCATCATGCAACTTTAGTAGAGTATTCCATTGTGCCTGGAAATTTCCTAGTTGAAGGAAAGCTAGAAACCCATGAATCAGAACTTTTAATCTGGGTTGTCCAACCAACAGGTAATATTACCCTCCGTCGAGTTGACCTCAAACCTCTTTGGCAGTGTCAAAATCCTCAGTTATGTTATCCAAAAGGACTAGCAGAGTTAGTTTCTAAAACTCGTGAGTTGCTTAGTATTAGAAATCAGAGTTTACAGATAAGTAGTAACGTATCTTCTGTAATTAATGAAAACCCTTTACATCAACTGCATCAATTATTGATTCAACCTATTAACGATTTGCTTCCTCAAGATCCCAATAATCATGTAATATTTATTCCTCAGCGATCGCTTTTTCTTGTTCCTTTTGCCACCCTTCCAGATGCCACAGGTAAATTATTAATTGAACGGCATACAATTTCGATTTCACCTTCTATTCAAGTTTTAGATATCACATATCAACTACGAAAAAAGCCAGGAGCAAATAAAATTTCTGACTCAAACTTAATTGTTGGCAATCCAATTATGCCGAAAATTGTCACTCAACCAGGGGAACCACCGGAAGAATTGCCTCCTCTCCCTGGTTCTGAACAAGAAGCCAAAGCTATTGCCCAACTCTTCCAAACAAAAGCGCTGATTGGTGCAAATGCCAACAAATCTAGGGTGTTGCAACAAATGAGCAATTCAACTCTAGTTCATCTAGCTACCCACGGCTTGCTTAGCGACTTTCGCGGCTTAGGAGTACCAGGAGCGATCGCTCTGGCTCCCGATCCTACAGTCCAAGGGCAAACCTCAACACAAGAAAATGGTATCCTTAGTGCCAGTGAAATTCTCGATCTCAAATTAAACGCTCAATTAGTCGTTCTCAGTGCTTGCAACACCGGACGAGGAAAGATTACTGGAGACGGAGTAGTAGGGTTATCTCGTGCCTTAGTTGCTGCACGGGTTCCAAGTGTAGTAGTCTCTTTATGGGCATTACCTGATGAACCAACTTCTTTACTGATGACCGAGTTTTATCGCAACATACAACATCACACTGATAAAGCAGTAGCATTGCGTCAAGCCATGTTGACTACAATGAAACGCTATCCTCACCCATTAGATTGGGCAGGTTTTATATTAATAGGTCAACCTTGACATCCTCCCGATCTTGACTACTTGTTTTTGAAGGTTCATCTTGAATCTATGCGTCCTCGCCAGAACATTTCAGAAATATTTTCGACTTTCATCCAATTTGAAGCGGATCGCTTCAACTGTTGGATATATGATGCCAAACTACGGCGCAGTATCCAAAATTGCTTGGTACAGATATCAGAAAACAAAGGCTCAGAAAATTTTTGGGCAATTTACTGGCATAAAAACTGGCAAAATCAGCCCAATTCTTTAGCTGAAGCACATCTATCAGCTTATTTGCAAGAAACTTGTTATTGGTCAGCACAAAGGACGATTCCTCAAATTGCTAGCGTCCAGTGTACATTGTCTGACTGTTTTCAAATAGCGATCGCAGAACTACCAAAAATTCTCAAAGCTTGCGATCCCGACCAAAAAGCCACCCTCAAAAGCTACAGCAATGTGGCTTTTGGCAATGTAATTCGTGATGCTTTGCGGCAAAAACAAGAAATAGATTTTTGTAACGATTGGGCATTGCTACTAAAATTGAGCCGCAAGCGACTACAGGAATCTTTACAAAATGCTGGGCTAACAGATGAAACTATTGGCTGTTACTTGTTAGCTTGGAAATGTTTTGTAGATGGTTACATTCTGAGCAAATCGCCAGGAGTGCGGAAGTTGCAAAGACCAGACCAAGATACTTGGGAAGCCATTGTTCAACTCTACAACCGCGATCGCTTAACGCAACTTAACCCACCAGGCACGGAATCCAACGCCCAAACTCTTGAAAAATGGCTGCTGTTATCTGCAAAATACGCCCGTTCTTATTTATATCCTGTGGTTTCTTCACTCAACGCACCGAAAACAGGTCAAGCAGATAGTGAATTACAAGATGATTTACCAGACACTACTCAAAATGAATCTTTATTAGCAGATTTAATCGCCAAAGAAGAAGCAGAAAATCAAAAAAATCAACAACAAGAAATCCAGAATTTATTAATTACTACGTTGGGAAAACTGCCTACCCAATCACAACAATTGCTGCAATTATACTATCAAAAAGGACTTACTCAACAACAAATTGCTAAAGAACAGCAAATCCAGCAATATCAAGTATCGCGGCAATTGACGAAAACGAGAGAATCTTTATTACTAGCGATCGCCAAATGGAGTCAAGAAACAATGCATATTTCTCCGACTTCCAACGTGGTTAAACATATTAGTGCAGTATTAGAGGAATGGTTACAAAATTATTTCGGTAATTTAGAACCTCAGCCCTCAAAGGAGCAATAGCTATGTCATCATTTTGTGTTCCTCCGACTCAACTGTGGTTAGAGGTATCTCCCGAAGTTCAAAATCAATCTTGGCAGCAAAGCCAGTCTAGTGTTAGTCCCCGTAGCCGTTGGAATGTTTTTCTCAATCAAGTATGCCTCAGTACTTTTTTGCCTTGGTTACAAGCAGAATACGTACCAGAAGCTACTATTGATACATTGCCAATCAGTTGGGAATTGGTCAACGGCACTGCTATAAATATCGATACAAAACGCTTAATTTTAATTCCAGATAAAAGCTTAGAAACTAGAGAATTTTCTGTACCCCAAGAATGGATAGATATTCCTCAATGGGCAGGAGATTATTATTTAGCTGTACAAGTTAATCCCGATGGTGAGTGGATGAGAATTTGGGGTTATACTACCCACGAACAATTAAAAAATCAAGGTAGCTACGATTACCAAGAACGGACTTACTCATTAGATGCTACTCAAATGATTGAGGATTTAAATGTGTTTTGGGTAGTACGTCAACTATATCCCGAAGAACAAACACAAACAGCACTGGCTCCTTTGGCTGTTTTATCAGCCACTCAACTAGAAAATCTCTGGCAAAGATTAACAAGTCCAACAATTACTAATCCTCGCTTGGAATTGCCTTTTGAAATTTGGGGAGCCTTGTTAAATAGGGAAGACTGGCCGCAAAGATTCACACACAAACCAGCACTTGTTAACTTGCGTCAGTGGTTCCAAAATATAGTTGCAGATAGCTGGCAAACAATAGAAACCTTCCTGGGTACGCAGCCAGATTTCGCCTTTAGTTTTCGTCAGGTTAACGATGCGGCTGAGCAAACAATCCAACGAGTTAAGGAAATTGAGTTACCAAATAACAATCAAGCTGTAGTATTAATGTTGACTTTGACAGCAGAAATAGATGGTAGAGTAGGAATCCGCGCTCAACTGTATCCTCAAGAACGCAATTTCTATTTACCGAGAAATATTAGTTTGGCATTGATTTCTGCTGCTGGAGAAATTGTCCAATCAGTGCAAGCCAGGGAAACAGATAATTCAATTCAACTCAAACGATTTAAATGTCCCCAAAACACACGATTTAGCCTTCAGATTGTTTTAGATGATTTCAATTTTATCGAAGAGTTTGAAAGTTAATAATTGGGCATTGGGCATTGGGCATGGGGCATTGGGAAGAGGACAAGGAGAATTGGAAGGGGAAAGACTTGTTGCAAGTTCTCACTCAAGTCACCTTGTCCCCTTGTCTCCCCAGTCCCCAGTCCCCAGTCCCCAGTCCCCAGTCCCCACCCA
This sequence comes from Nostoc paludosum FACHB-159, assembly GCF_014698835.1. Lineage (GTDB taxonomy): Bacteria > Cyanobacteriota > Cyanobacteriia > Cyanobacteriales > Nostocaceae > Nostoc > Nostoc paludosum. The sequence goes on from NZ_JACJTU010000026.1 coordinate 94,784, forward strand.
TGAGCAAACTCATCGTCCTCAACTTAGGAAAAGGAAACTTACACCAAGGCTTTCCCACGGTTATTGCTCAACTTTGGCAAACCGATACTCCTACTCCCATGCAATTTACAGGTGGATTGCCTGCTGCACCACAATTGGAGCATCTTTATCAACGTTGGCAACAAATGTATACAGCTTTGTATGCTAGTTTCGGTTGGCGCAGTGGCAGCATTGCAGACTTTGAAATTGATGAGGAAGATGTTACCCATATTTCCCAAGCGGAGTTTGATAACCTCTGCCAAGAATTACAAGACAGTTTAAATACCTGGCTCAATAGTTCGCTGTTTCTCAATATTGACCGGAAACTACGTACTCAACTCTCACCAAAAGAAGAAATTCGTTGCATAATTACTGCGGAATCTGAACAGGTTTTAAAGCTTCCTTGGTGTTTGTGGCATTTTTTTAGCGATTATCCACAAGCTGAGATTGCGCTGAGTCCGCCAGAATATACTCGTTCGATAAAAACAAATTCTCAAAAGAGTAAAGGTAAAGTCAGAATATTAGCAATTTTAGGCGATCGCCAGGGCATCGATCTCGAAAAAGACCAAAATTTACTGCGACAATTACCGAATGCCGAACTCAAGTTTTTAGTCGAACCCAACCGTTCCCAACTCACAGAACAATTATGGGAGTCAGGCTGGGACATTCTTTTTTTTGCGGGGCATAGTTCCAGCCAAGGCAAAGGGCGAATGCTGCTTAATTCTGGCGAAAGTTTAACCATTGACCAATTAAAGTATGGTTTACAAAAGGCGATCGCTCAAGGGTTGCAGCTGGCAATTTTTAACTCTTGTGATGGTTTGGGATTAGCCCAAGATTTAGCCGATTTGCATTTACCCCAGGTAATTGTCATGCGCGAACCCGTACCAGATAGGGTAGCGCAGGAATTTTTGAAGCACTTTTTGACACTTTTTTCACGGGGGAAAACTTTATATGCAGCCGTCAGAGAGGCCAGAGAAAGATTACAATCTCTAGAAGATGATTTTCCCTGCGCCACTTGGTTACCTGTAATTTGCCAAAACCCAGCAGAAATTTCCCCCACTTGGCAGGATCTCTGCGGTCGCAGGTTAGGTTTATATCTGCCGCGTCCGAATTTTAGGCAATTACCAGCAGTTTTTTTAAATAGCTTTAGTGTTACTTTGATTATCGTATTAATACGGTTATTCGGTGGACTGCAACCGCTAGAATTAGAAGCCTTCGACCAGTTAATGCGACTGCGACCTAAAGAACAGCCAGACTCGCGGCTGTTAGTAATAACTATTACCGACCAAGATATTCAAGCGCAGGGACAGGAACCGCGCCAAGGTTCCTTATCTGATAAGTATCTTAATCTCCTATTAGCGAAACTGGAACAATATCAACCAGTGGCTATCGGTCTAGATATATACCGAGATTTTCCAGTAAGTACCAATCAACCAGAACTAGCCAAGCGGATGCAAAAAAGCGATCGCTTGATTGCAATTTGTAAACGTGCTGACCCCAAATACGACCCGACAGGTATTTCACCCCCGCCAGAAATACCAGAAACACGACTGGGTTTTAGCGATTTTGTTGAAGACGATGATGGTGTACTCCGGCGTCATTTGTTGGCGATGACTCCCAACCCGATTTCCTCAAGTTGTACTGCGGCTTCTGCCTTTAGCGTGCAACTGGCATTTCTTTATTTGAAAAAACAGGGAATTACAGCCAAATTTAGCAAAAATTGGGATTTGCAACTAGGAAATAAAACTTTCCCATCCTTACAAAATCGAACTGGCGGTTATCAGTCCATAGATGACCAAGGTAGTCAGATTTTATTAAATTACCGTTTTTCGCCCTCCGTGCAAGCGATCGCACCTCAAGTTACCCTCAGCCAAGTTTTGAACGGACAAATTAACCCAAATGCCTTGAAAAACCGGATTATTCTGATTGGCGTCACCAGTAACAGCAGTAGCGATTACTGGTATACACCAGATGGGAAAAATCCTTCAGAAATTATCCCAGGCGTAATTATTCAGGCACAGATGGTCAGCGAAATACTCAGTGCTGCTTTAGACCAAAGACCCTTGTTATGGGTTTGGAGCCAATGGGCTGATATTTGCTGGATTGGGGCATGGTCTTTGACAGGTGGTTTGCTGGCTTGGTATCTTCGCAAAATAGCTTACATGAGTATTGCTGTCAGCACAGCATCAGTTATTCTCTTTGGACTTTGCTTAATCTTGTTGACTCAAGGCGGCTGGATACCTTTAGTACCACCGATGATCTCTTTGCTACTTAGTAGTACTATATTTATCTTTATTAGCAAAAAATTCCAGAAATTATAGCGATCGCAAGTGTAGTAATAAACTAGCTATAAAAATTCTAAATTCTGATTCTTTCTGGCGATCGCTAAATAATTTCTACTATGAAAAAGGTACTTTGGTTTCATACTACCACGCTGATATCTGCCCTTACCTTGAGTGTTTTTAACCCATCTGGAAATTTGCATGTACAGGCTCAAACCTTAACACCTACAAGCAAAATCACCTATGTTGCACCAACAGCACAGGAAAAGCCAGGAGAACCCACAGGAAGGCGTAGGGGTGGAGGTAGCCGTGGTTCCTGTAAGCAGTATGAAAAGCTGACAGCTTTAGTACCCATAACTAAGACAGGAAATAAAGATTTAGTATGGGGACAATCAGTATCTCAAACCCCAACATTTTGGTTTTTTGTACCCGATGGATTAAGTCCCAAAGTCCCTGTTGAGTTTGTAATTCAAGACGAAACAGATAATTACGTTTATCATACAAAATTTAATCCACCACAAACGCGATCGGGAATTTTTCGCCTACCCGTACAACCTACAAAACCTTTGGTAGCTGGTAAATCCTATCGTTGGACTTTTTCGATTTATTGCGATCCTGACAAGCCATCATCTGCTGTTTACGTCCAAGGTTCAATGACACAAGTCGCTATCAATCCATCATGGCAACAACAACTTGCAGCAGCTAAAACACCATTAGAAAAAGCTAGTTTTTTTGCACAACATGGTGTTTGGTATGATGCTTTAACCAGTTTAGGAGAAAATTTACAAAACACTAAACAAAAAGATCCAAAAATTGTATCAGCTTGGAGCGAGCTACTCAAACAAGTTGATTTATCTCAGGTTGGTACAGATGCGATCGAATTTGGCAAAAATGCAAAAAGCTGAAATTTAAATAATATCAACTTCGTTTAATTACTTATAATTCTAAATTCTCTGCGTAAGAGCGTCAGTTCTAATTATAACCATTTATCAGAACATGATATTACAAAATTAGCGATCGCTTGTTGTAATGTCCAACCAGGCTCAAACACTACTCGCACTCTATCCCAGATTAATTTATAGCGGATTTTTTGACCGTTGAATAAACCTTCAACTTTTTTGTTATGATAGGCTTTTTTATTATATTCTAAATTAGCGATCGCTTTCCAACCACAGCACTTTTTATGCAGATAAAAACCAGCCCTTCGCCGGAGTAAGGACTGGTTTTGAAGATAATGAAATTGTCAAACTAATCTTGACAGAATTTTAAACAAGCTGCACATCTGTACTAATTGCAAAACCAGCAGGTTTATTCTCAATGGTGGCAAATTGAGTTCCTTGGAAAAACAAAGCACCAGTAGCATCGTTGTAGCTGAAACTGCTGAAGTCAGCGGCACCAAAACCAATTTTAGAAATCTGAATCTTGTCACCTTCAACCCTACTGAAGTCTTTGATAATATCCAGACCTTCTAGCTTAGAGTTAAACACAAATTTATCTGCACCAGCACCACCAGTGACAATATCATTGCCAGCACCGCCTATTAAAGTATCATTGCCAGCACCGCCTACTAAACTATCATTACCATTGCCGCCGACGAGGTTATCATAGCCAGTTCCACCAGTTAGGTTATCCGCTCCGTCACCACCGAACAGGAAAGTCCAGTAGTTTGATGCTGTTAGCACATCATTGCCTGCACCACCTGTGAGGACTGCAAAATTTCCACCTTGTGCAGTAATGAATTCTACACCAGTGAGGATGTCGATACCTTCGTTACCATTGGCAGTGACATTATCAATCACCTGTAAATTGCCATTGTTCAGGAAAGAAATTGTATAGTCTGTATAATTTCCTTCATAGTTAACAATATCATAGCCACTACCACCGTTGATGAAATCATTGCCGATACCGCCTTTGAGGAAATCATCGCCAGCATCGCCATTGAGGGTATCATTACCAGCACCGCCTTTGAGGGAATCATTACCAGCACCACCACGCAGGATATCTGCATATTGTGTGCCTGTGATGTCAACTTTTTCAATACCAGTGTAACTCAGTAGTGCATTATTATTCACGAGGCTGAAGATGCCATTTGCTCTCACGTCTACACCAGCACCATTATTCAAATCAGTGTAGTCGGCTATTAGCGTGTCAATTCCTGCACCACCATCTACAGAACCATTTGAATCAATAAAAGTATCATCTCCAGCCTCACCATAAAGATAATCATAACCAGCACGACCTTCAAATTGATCGTTAGCAGCGCCACCAAACAGGCTATCGCTGTCAGCACCACCACGCAGGATGTCTGCGTATTGTGTGCCTGTGACGTTCAATTTTTCAATATTGCTATAACCAAGGACGCCAGTACCAGTGAGGCGACTGAAGATAACATTTTGCCCCAAATATCCTATATCTATACCAGCACCATTATTCAACTGACTGTAGTTGGCTACTAGTGTGTCAACACCTGCACCACCATCTACTGAACCATCTGTATCAATTACAGTATCATCACCAGCTTCACCATAAAGATAATCAAAGCCAGCACGACCTTCAATTTGATCGTTAGCAGCGCCACCAAACAGGCTATCGCTGTCAGCACCACCACGCAGGATGTCTGCGTATTGTGTGCCTGTGACGTTCAATTTTTCAATATTGCTATAACCAAGGACGCCAGTACCAGTGAGGCGACTGAAGATAACATTTTGCCCCAAATATCCTATATCTATACCAGCACCATTATTCAACTGACTGTAGTTGGCTACTAGAGTGTCAACACCTGCACCACCATCTACTGAACCAAATATATTATTTAACGTGTCATCGCCGTCATTACCATACAGGTTGTTATTTCCGGCACCGCCATACAAGTTGTCATTTCCAGCACCGCCATACAAGTTGTCATTTCCATCATCGCCATAAATTATGTCGTTCCCAGCAGCACCAAGCAAATTGTCGTTTCCAGTTCCACCATTAATGGTGTCATTTTGATCTGCACCAGCTAGGTAGTCATCACCGCCTAGTCCGTTGAGTATCCAAGATTCACTATTAAGTCCCAGGAAGGTGTTATTATTGTTGTCCCCAGTATAACTTTCCATATTACTTTAAACCTCGTTTTATGTGTGTAATGAAGTTTGGTGTTAGCCTTTGAACTTCTTGCTGAGTTACACGTTGCACTTTTGAGGTTTATGCACTCAAATTATAAAAAAGCCAAAAAATTTTTTAGCAACCCATTTATCAGGAAAGGCAGAGGGCAGGAGGCAGGGGGCAGGGGGCAGCTATCTATGTATGTTTCCTGCCCTCTAGCTTGAAAGTGGGGAGTGGGGAGTAGGAAGTAGAGAATGGGCAAAAGACTTTCATGTAAGGCTTACAAAATTGCTTCATCTGGACTGCCTGCTGCCTTCTTAAAACAAATCTTGGAGATTTTGAGGCATCTCCAACTTAAGATTTTTGATGACTCGATAGGGGCGATACTGAAATTTTGAGCTAAGAGACAATATGTGCGATCGTTAGTTAACAAGCCAAGCACTTTAGTTAACAAGCCAAGCGCTTTAGTTAACAAGGCAAGCACTTTAGTTAACAAGCCAAGGACTTTGTTTAACAAGCCAAGGACTTTGTTTAACAAGGCAAGCACTTTGGTTAACAAGCCAATGATATAGATGTAGATTGGGTTGAGGAACGAAACCCAACACCTCAAAGTCTTGTATGTGTTGGGTTTCACTTCGTTCAACCCAACCTACGCATCTGTTTCATTTTTTTCTGGAATTAGTATTACAGGTTGAGTTTTTGGTTTTATGTAGCAGTTTGGAAAAATATAGCCGTAGTCACATAGGTTAGGACATAATGACAAGCGTGAATGCTAAGAATAGCAATAGTTTTACCTTCTGCCTCCTGCCTCCTGCCTCCTACCTCCTGCCTTCTGCCTCCTGCCTTCTACCTCCTGCCTTCTGCTATAAAGCAGAAAAAAATTTTCGTCTTTTACTACAGCCAATTTCCCAGTAACACGTAAGCTGCCCAATGTATGGGATGCCTGTAATCTGGGTCTTTTAACAGAGACAGTTGGGCTTGGCGCAGTGCTTCTGCCTTTGTCACTTGCTTAGTCGCTAGCTCTTTATAAAATTGACCAACTAGACGCGCCCCCGATTCATCATCTAAACTCCAAAGGGAAGCTAAAGTACTGCGTGCGCCTGCTTGAATTGCTACGCCAGCCAGTCCTAAAGCGGCGCGTTTGTCTCCTTCAGCAGTTTCGCAAGCACTGAGAACGAGTAATTCAATTGGCTCAGGTGTTGTTTGCTCTCTGCTGCGAAGTAAGTCTTTTAATTCGTTGAGTTTAATTGGTTTATCCCAAGCCAACACAAAAGTTTCATCAGCATTGGAACTAAATTGACCGTGAGTTGCTAAATGCACAACAGAAAAAGGCACTGAGTCAATCTGTTTTCGTAATGCAGAACTAGTGAATGTCTGATTCAGGAGAACTTCGCTAGGAACTTCCGACTCAATTGTTTTTAATTCTTCGCTGACATTGGGTAAGGAACTAAAACCATGTCGTGCTTCTGTAAGTCCAGCAACCAAAGTTTTTAGCTTGCTTTGGCGCAAAGGACGCGGCCCTAATAGCTCTAACCCAGGGGTTAGGGCAATGCTGTATTTTTCTACTAAATAATTATTACCATCATATAAAGCAGCTATTGGTACATTCCGCAAAGCTCCATCTAAAACGAAAACTAAGGTTTTTACCTGACTTTTGGCCAGTTCTGCTTCCACGGGGCGAATTAACCAGTCGTAAACTTTTGCAGATAATAATTTTCCCTCTGGAGTTGTAAAGGGTTTTTCTAAATTTTCTCTCAGTTGTTCTATGACTTCTTCTACTTCGCTTTGACTTATTTTCGTGGCATAGTGGCGTAGTCCCTGCTGAGGTAAACTCAGAATTACTTCTAGTCGGTCTGACAAAATGATGGGATAAACTACTGCTGCTGCCGACTGTTGAATTTGCTCAATGGGTACTATCTGTCCTTGGAGACAAGCTGAACGAAAGAAGTTGTCAAGTTCTGCTAACTGTAGCGATTCAATTACTTGACGGGCTTGTTTTAGCTGTTCCTGACTAGGTTCTGGGTTTAACAGTAATTGTACGTATTCACGATATACAGGCTCTACAGCTTCACGGAAGGAAAATTGAATGTCACTGTTAATCGCCACCAAATCGCTACGCAGAGACTTTAATGTTGTAAAAGCGACTTCATAAGCTGATGTTGCTTGCTTGATTTCACCTTGGGCTTTTAAAATTCGTCCTAATTGCCATTGCCACTGATAGGCAATATGTGGAGCGTTAATGGCTTGAGCTATTTGCAAAGCCTTGTAGGTGAAATCTTCAGCAATTGGCCACTGCTCGGTTTGTTCGTAGAGTCCGCCTAGATAACCTAAAGCATAAGACTGTGCTTGGCGATCGCTTAAATTTTCAGCTTCTTGAATTGCGATCGCCAGTAGTTTAGCAGATGTAGTATATTCTTTCGTTCCCAGTTTCACCAAACTTTTAGCAAGGTTGATGCGAGAGTAAATTGTTGAGCGACTGGGAGATAAATTACTAAACTTTGGTTGCAATTCTAGCGAGAGATTCTCGGCTTTTTTGGTTTGTCCAGTTGCTATTAATAATTGAAGTTGATTGATTTGAGCTTGAATCTGCGTCATGCTGTTTGCAGAGACAATATTTGCAGCCTGTTCGTAGTATGCCAAGGCTGCATCTGTATCGCCTTGGGCATAAGCTGTGTTACCCAGGCTGAGTAAAGTAGCACTCAATTCTGGTTGTGATTTACTTACGTTTTGTGACAACTGCAAACTTTGTTGCAGAACTCTGCGAGAATCAGCGAAAGCGCCCACAGATTTGAGAACATTGCCTAAGCTACGCAATCCTGTAGTTTTTAACTGTTGGTCTGGTTGATTTTCTAATGTTTGTTCTACTTGTGCTAAGGTTTTACGAGCTTGGAGATAAAGCCCCAGAGCTTGTTGGGCTTGAGCTTGATTAATTAAACTGCCGATTCTGCCTTGTGTATAACCCGTTGCGGTATAGATGTTAGTTGCTTGTTGCCAAGTATTAAGAGCTTCTTCTGTCTTACCTTGAGCTAATTGCAAACTTCCTTGAGTGTTGAGTGCTTGGGCAAAGATGAGTTTTGTTTGTGGTGTTGTCTGTTGAAAGTTTTGGATTAAATTTAAGCTAGAGTTAATTGTCTCACTTGCTTGCTGCCAGTCTCCCAACTGCTGGTAAGCCAAGGAGAGATAATTTAGCACCATAGCTTGAGATGATGGATTATTTTCTGCTTTGAGTGCTAAGTCCCAAATATTTATCGCTTCAGCATATCGTTGTCCTTGGTACAGTTCTCTACCTTGTTGAATTAAAGTTGAATTCGATAAGTATTCTGTTGATTTCTCTGCAATTTTATCAAGTCCGTCTAATTGTTTATTAAAAAAAACTCTCCGCGTCCCCGCGTCTCCGTATCCCCGCGTCAGTCCTAATGACTTCAATTCAAATATCAGAGTTAGACTCAGCCCTAACAGCACACAAAGCACAAAAGCTAGAGCTTGACGCCAAAATCTCGGCTGTTTTTTTGCCATGTGAGAATCCAACATTAATTTTGGGCAACCGGACAGCTAACAGGTGTGAGTGAGGAATTGTGAGGGGTAGTAGTAGGAGCTTGAGCTACAAGGGTAATAGTACCATCAGGGTTAGTTACCCATCCTTGAGCTTCAGCGATCGCACTCGGTGTTTCTGAAATTAAATTTATCTTTTCTTGAGAGCCACTTACCTTTTCATTAACCAAAGCATGGGCTTGTAAATCTTGCCAAATGGCATCACTGCTAAGTGGCTCAATGGGGTTAGGCGGCAAACCACCCCGTCCAGTGACTATAAACTCACTTTGTTGATTGGCTGTTGTTTCTCCACCACTTCTACAACTTTGGGCGATGAGTTGGGAAGCATCTACTATATTTGTCGGCAAATTCACAAGTCCGTTACTGGGGTCTACATCTGCTGTGTTAATAACTACCTGTTCGCTGAATGAGGGATTGGCTTGGGAAATGGCAGTAATGTCACTTGTAGGGAGCGATCGCGGATTTAATTTTTCCGGGTCATTAGTCGCCAATAGTCTCTCTAAATCCGTGCGACTACGGGGTATTAGTCCAAAGATTCTTTGAGCAGTAATATCAACTCTGCCACCATTGCCACTAAAAGCATTAGCGGTAATATCGTTATTTTCTGAAGCCGCAGCAACAATAAATGGAGAGTTGATGGCAATGTTACCTCCATTACCGCCTGCTTGAGTAGTTCCCGCAGTTGTGGAGATGGTGCTGTTACGCCTTAATAGCAACTGTTCTGTTAGTTTGAGTTGAATATCACCGCCAGTATTACTCGCTGTTTCCGCAGAAATCGCAGCTTGGTTATCGAGAGTTAATTTTCCGGCTTGGATATTAATAGTACCGCCGATACCAGTACCTTGATTATCAACAGCAATTTTAGCCCCATCGCGAATCATCATCATTTTGGGGTCGATGAAAATGTTACCACTATTGCCAGTAGCATTGGCAGTTGTATTGGCAAACATTCCAGTACCATCGCCTGTTAAAGTGAGGCGATCGCGTATTCTCAAAGTAATATCTCCAGCATTGCTACTACTGCTTGTTGATGTGAGAAGTTTTCCACCACTAGCAGCATCAAAAGTATTTGCTGTCACTAGAATATTGCCTGCTTGACCTATGCTGTCGGTTTGAGCATTTAAACGCGCACGGTTACTAATTGAGAGCGAGTTGGCAATAATCTCAATATCTCCCCCCTTACCTTGGGCACCCAAAGCTACCGTACTAAATGCTCCACTGCTGAAGTCTAATAAACTGACTCCATCAAATAAAACCCGATCCTCAGCTTGAATCGAAATACTCCCCGCATCTCCTCTACCACGAGTTTGGGAGTTTAACCCAGCACCATTGCTAACCGAGAGCGATCCTGTAGTAATCTGAATATTTCCTCCCTTACCTATTGCATCCGGTTCCACAGAACTGAAAGCTCCACTGGGTAATCCATAACTAGCAGTACCGTTAAAAGAAACGCGCGAGCGAGCTTTAATTGTGATATTACCTGCATCTCCTTTTCCAATTGTCGCCACCTGTAGTTGAGCGCCATTACTCACAAACAGCGACTCTGCGGCGATTTGGATATTTCCTCCCTTGCCTACTGCATTGTCAGACACTGTGCTGAATGCTCCACTCGGAAATCCATCTTCACTACTAACGCCATCAAAAGCAACGCCATTTAACCCGTAAGTTTGAATCGTGACATTGCCTGCATCGCCGTTTCCATAGCTGCTAGTACTCAGTTGAGAGCCATTGATAACTGAAAGCGAATCTGCCTCAATTTCAATATTTCCTCCTTTACCGAATATTGCACGGCTTGATACCTCGCTTGCTATGTCACTTCCATCTAATAAAACTGCTTTACGAGCTTGAATAGTAATATTACCTGCATTTCCTTGACCAGCAGTCCCGGAATCTAATAAAGCAGTATTCCTCATTGAGAGCGATGCCGTTTCAATGTTAATATTTCCTGCCTCACCTACACCTTTTCGAGCTATATTGCTAACTATTTTGGTAGAGTAATATTCACTATTTAGTCCATCAATCGTAACCGTGTCACGAGCTTGAATTGTGACATTACCTGCATTTCCCTGTCCCAAAGTACTAACAATTACTTGAGAGCCATCACTTATAGAAAATGAGCCTGTGGTGACCTTAATATCACCACTATTACCTATAGCATTTTGTTCAACTGTGTTTTGAATTGTACTCGACTGCCTTAATGTAATTAAATCAGTGGCATTGAGCGTAATCTCTCCAGCTTGATTGCCAAAATTTCCTAAGCCAAAACCGATTCCGGCTTGAATGATACTTTCTCCTGCAATGTCGATATTTCGAGCGGTAATTGCGATACTACCAGCATTTTCGGCTGTAACATTGAGCTTGGCATTATTGCTAAGTGAAACATCTGCTCTTGGTACACCATCAGGAAAGCTCATACTCAAATTGTTACCTGCAAACTTCAACTCCACACTTCCTGGTGCTGCCAATCCACCCAAATCAATCCTACCCCCCAAGGCATTCAAGCTCCCTCCATTCAGGTTGATGTCACTGCCCAAAAGTAGTAAACTGCGATTATCGCTAACCCGCAAACCAAATGTTTGCTCTTGTGAGGCATCTAAACCAGTAGGTGCGATCGCTCTGGTTTCGATAGTTCCCCTGGGAATTTGATTGAAGAATAATGCTGAAGGATTTACAGTTAGCAAAGGGGTAATTTCCGGGGTTGAAACGCTCCAAAAACCCTGATTACCAAATTGAATAGCATTTGCTGTACTTGCTACAAAAGAACCCCCAATATCTAACCTTGCATTCCTACCAAATAATATGCCGTTAGGGTTAATGAAAAACAGATTGGCATTGCCCAAAACCCCCAATGTACCCAAAATATTCGAGGGGTTATTACCTGTAACTCGTGTGAGGATATTCTCTATTCCTGTGGGGTTGGAAAAGTAAACCCGTTGCCCATCGCCAATGCTAAATTCGCTAAAACTGTGAAATAGATTTGCTCCTCGAACTGCACCACCATCAATGCGATTTCCTATTGCCCCTTTCACTTCAACGCCTTGGATTAAGATTGATGATTCACTACCCAATGTCCCATCAGCTTGAATTTCAGCTAGGACATGGCTTTCTCCAAAAATCAAATAACAGGACGCCGAAAGTAATAATCTAAACAGTAACAATTTGTTAAAAATTTTAAACAATTTCTTTTGTCAAAAATTCCTAATTATCGTTATAAATATTACTATAATAATGCTAAATCATCCGTGAAAAAGTTTAGCTGTAGGGGCGCAAGGCCTTGCGCCCCTACTACAGATGTCGTTCAAATAGATGAAAACTGCTGTAAGTTGCATAAAACGCCGCTTATTACAAGCGAATCAGTCTGGAAAAATCAATGACGATTAGGTTACAACCTCAATAAGCTGTTAAGCACCTAATTTGCAGTTTAGACCGCAGGGGAGCAGAGGAGCAGAGGAGAGAGTTTAAGCCATTTATTCATAATTTCAATAGTGCAGCTTAAATGCTGATTAGCTTACAGCCAACTTTGATACTCTGGATTTGTTTGCTTCAAATTTTATAAAGCCAGACCATGCCATCTAAGTATTAGAAAATACTACAACTCATTTACTACTAATGCATATACAGCAGTTTGCAACTAAATGAGGTACAGAACCAAGAATTCACAAATCAAATTATTCTTCTCCGTCCTGCCTGGTTGTTGAATCTCGACTTCGCTCGATTACCGCGTAGTCGAAACACGGTTGTTGAATCTCGACTTCGCTCGATTACCGCGTAGTCGAAACACTGCCTTCTGCCTCTTGCCTCAAAACCAGTGACTTTGTACTTCATGCAAAAGAAAACTGCTGTATCAATCTTTTGACAGAGAAAAATTTCATTCTGATTTCATTTTTTAGCGCAAAGCTTGTAGATGGGGTGAACGTGAAAACATTTCAGACATTTATGACAAGCGATCGCTAAAAATATGTTAGTCAAGGGTAAAATTTTCTGGTTGAGGCTTTGGCGTCAGTTACTTCAACCCAGGCGCTTGGCTTTCGTTGAAGCTTGCCTGATTGGTCTAGTTTCTGGACTAGCGGCAGTTCTGTTAGGACAGGCAGTTGACTGGGCAGGCGCTTGGCGAGTCCATGTTTCTTACCTTTGGCCTGCCTACTTGGTGCTACCAGGCATTGGACTAGGCGGAGGAATCTTAGCTGGTTGGTTAGTAGAACGCTTTGCACCTGAAGCATCAGGTAGTGGGATGTCTGAAGTCAAAGCAGTATTGGCTCGCGTGCCGATGCCGCTAAATCTGCGGATTGCTTTGGTCAAGCTGGTGAGTGCTACTCTAGTGCTGGGTTCTGGAATGCCTTTAGGGCGGGAAGGGCCGACCGTGCAAATTGGGGCAGCTTTGGCAAATCAACTGAGTAATTGGGTGCCAACTTCCCCAGAGCATCGTCGCCAACTCATCGCCGCCGGAGCCGGGGCTGGGTTAGCTGCGGCTTTTAATGCACCGATCGCTGGTGTACTCTTTGTAGTAGAAGAACTATTGCAAGATGTTTCCGGCATCACGCTTGGCACTGCTATTTTGGCTTCCTTCATCGCTTCAGTCATCTCACGGCTCTATGGCAGTCACAGCCTGGATCTCAATCATCTGAATTTAGCACTTCCAGATACTACATTTTTCGCTCAGGAAATCCCTTTTTACTTGATTTTGGGAGTACTGGCTGGGTTATTGGGCATTGTGTTTAATAAAGGTGTTCTTGCGAGTCTAGCAATTAATCGCCGCGTCCTACACCTGAGTTTACCTTGGCGAATTGGAATTGTTGGGTTAGTCACTGGTGTTGCCATCGCTCTATTACCCGTAACCTTTCGCAATAATGCCGGACTCAGAGAGCTTTTACTTATAGGTGATGCTGACTGGTTATTTGCAGCGATCGCGCTTGTAGTCCAATTTACTCTAATTCTTTTAACTTACGGCTCCGGAGCGCCAGGAGGTTTACTAGTGCCAACCTTGGCGTTGGGGGCTGCCCTTGGTTATTTAGTCGGTGCTGCCGAACATAGTTTGCTGGGAATGAGTGCTGCCACAACCTACGCCCGTGTGGGTATGGCTGGGTTTTTTAGTGCCGTCTGTAAAGTACCAATTACAGCAGTAATTATTGTGTTTGAGATGACTACAGATTTCAATTTAGTGCTACCGTTAATGATTGTGTCTGTAGTTGCCTATTTAGTAGCGGAAAAAATTGACCAGCGATCGCTCTACGATCTTCTACTAGAGTGGAAAGGAATTCACATTAAAAAAGAGCCTACTACAAAGGGGCTTTTAGCAGAATTAAGCGCCGCAGATGTCATGCAGCGACGTGTTGAAACTCTATCTAGCCAAATGAGCACTGATGAAGCAGTGCAGGCATTTTCCCAGTCTCAACATCGCAACTTCCCAATTTTGCAAAATGGTAAAGTTGTTGGTATTATCACTCAAAAAGATTTAATTAATATTGCCTCCCAACAGTTAAGTGGAGACACAGCCATTAGCGAAATTATGACACCAGAGCCAGTAACAGTAAGTCCCACAGCTACACTGGCCCATGTCTTGCATATACTCAATCGTTATCACCTCAGCTGCTTGCCTGTTACAGAAGGTCGCAAGCTAGTAGGAATTATCACCCGTAGTGATATTATCCGTGTAGAAGCAGAGCGACTCAGTGGCAACACCGAACAGCTAGAACCAAAATCAGCACCTTCTTATGTGGTTTACCAAACTCGTGCCGCAGCCACAGGCAAAGGAAGGCTACTAGTACCGCTTTCGCACCCACACACAGCCCAGACTTTACTAGAAATGGCAGTGGCGATCGCTAAAGATCGCAATTATGAAATAGAATGCTTACAAGTGATTATCGTTCCATCCAGCCGTATCCCCTCTGAAACACCAGTAGACACCACTAAAAGCGATCGTCTTCTGCAAAGGGCAATCCTGTTAGGAGAAAAGTGGCGAATTCCCGTTCACACCCAGATTCGAGTAGCTCATCATGTTGCTGGGGCAATTTTGGAAACTGTCAAAGAACGACATATTGACTTGGTGTTGATGGGTTGGAAAGGCACTACATCAACTCCTGGTAGAGTTTTCAGCCGAGTGGTAGATACTGTAATTCGCCAAGCTCCTTGTGATGTTGTCTTGGCTAAATTGGATGGTAAAAAAGCCTTTGACCGTTGGTTGCTGCCAATGGCAGGCGGCCCTAACTCTAGGCAAGCTATTAAATTATTACCTGCCCTTGCTTCTCTAAGTACCTCACCCGAAATTAATCTATGTCAAGTATTTCAATCTCATGAATCTATACCTGACACAACATTACTGGATAAATCTGTTCGCTTTCTGCAACGCCGAGTTAAAGGCAAGATAATGGCTACTCCAGTCCAGGCCGATTCTGTGAGTGAGGCTGTACTTGAGTGTGCCGAACAAGATAATAGCGATGTGATTGTTTTAGGGGCTAGCCGTGAGAGTTTACTGCAACAGGTGATTCAAGGAAATATTCCAGAGAATATTTCTCGCAAGAGTAATTGTACAGTTATTATGGTCAAAACTTAATTAGTTTATAGCATTTCCTGTTCTAGTGAGGTACAAGGTAGGGGCGCAAAGCTTTGCGCCCCTACGACAGATGTGGTTCAAATATATGAAAAACGCTGTAAATAAAATCGGCTGATAATAAATTTGATAAAGATTTACATCCTTTTCCACTAAGCAGGCATGAACACGCTATAGTTTTTTATCGTCTTCTAGAAGGATATAAATTCAGGACTTACGCACAGGTCACGGAAAACGTAGACGCGGAGCGGCTTTTTACGTAAGTCCTAAAATTATCAAAAGCACGGATAATTATGTCAGGTGGAGAAAATTCAAACAATACCACACTTTTTAACTAGATGAGGCTTCTAAGAAGCTCAATCAGTGGCGATCGCTATAGGAAAGTTCAGCAGGTGAAACAAGGATAGTTTAATTCCAATATCAGGCTATTCCATACTTGGGGCTTCTTCAAACTGCACCATCATCAGTACAGCTGGCGCATCGCCTACCGTTCCAGATAGATGACCAATGTGGCCTTGTGCATCTTTTTTTGTGCCTTGGTCTGCACCAAATGAAATTTCGCCAGTCCCCATCTCTACACGCTGTCCGTCCATAGTCTCGACAAACCAGCGTCCCGATAAAGGAACGATCCACTGAGGCTTAGGGTTTTCATGCCAGTCTCCCACCCATCCAACGGGTAGTACAGTAAAGGTGGTTGTTGCACCAGGTTGTTTCAATTTAGACAACCACTGAGGAGAAGTACCGGGTGCTATACCTTGGTGAATAAAGTCCTCAATTTGTTGGCGTGATTGGTGGCTTACACCGTCTTGGTCAGTCCAAACGTGCCAGTATTCAATAGTTGGCTTGTGTGATGAGTTATTTTGCATAAAAATTGCTCTTTGTGATGGCGGTAAATCTGGAATGTATAGCAGGAGGCAGGAGGTAGGAGGCAGGAGGCAGGAGGCAGGAGGCAGGAGGCAGGAGGCAGGAGGCAGGCAGGAGGCAGGAGGCAGGAGGCAGGCAGGAGGCAGGAGGCAGGAGGCAGAAGGTAAAACTATTGCTATTCTTAGCATTCACGCTTGTCATTATGTCCTAACCTATGTGACTACGATATTGGCAAGCGATCGCTATTATTGGATAATCCCTGGTTGTATTGGCCTAACTCTGACTTTACCTGTACAAGCGTTTATTTTTTCTGTAAGGGTAAAGTAGCGATCGGCGTTTGGGGGTGTAATTTGAATCTTCACGGAGGTGGGGCAAGATTGTCCAATGTCTTGGATATGGTTGTAAGCAATATCGAAGGAGGCTTGTGCATTTGGCCCAAGAGTAACATGTGGAGATTTTTGTTGAGAGGAGTATGTATTTTGAGAACGAATAACTTTCACGCCCTTGAGAGGCTGATTGTTGGAGTCTAGTAAGACAAATTCAGGATAACCATAGAGATTGCAGGGCGATGAGCTTTTATTAGTAAAAGCATAAATAATTACGACATTTCCTGCACCAGCATTTGTAGATACTTTACGTACTGATAATTGTTCGGTTTGGCACTGTGGAGGATGAGAAGCAGAATTCTCAGTAATCGCTGGTGTTGATTGTTGTTTTGTGGCTAAAGAGTAATTTGCACAACTAGTGATTAGTGCCGGAAAAATTAAAAATATACCGCCACTATAAATAGCTAAATCCCTATAAACTTTGGAGAAAAATTTGATTTTATCTTTCATTTAATTTTATCTTTCAAACCTACATTACTTACTTATTTTACTAACCAGCAACTCATTTACTGACAATATAACATCTACTCAATTGCAACTTGGTAATTACTTTGTTCCCATTTACCACTATCAATCCAAAAGAATGTAAAGCTGATTGATTGTTGAGTGGCAACAGGAATATCCACAAAATTTACTCCTAAATTTGTGGAAGTAGAAGGTGTATCTTTGACAGTTTGCCAATTATCATCTGACCAGTGCAATTGAAAAGATACTAAAGCTTGAATTCGTAGTGTATAACCTTTTTTAACTTTGTTTATTTGGCGATTAAACTTCCAAATCTCTAATGATTGACATTGCTTTCTTTCGCCTAAATAGCGATTCGCCACTTCTGGAATAAAATCAAATACTTGCCCATCATGAGTTGATCGCAGCAGTTTAATATACTCTGCGTGTGCCCACATCAAAGGCATGGCTGAACCTGTAGGTTTTCCTAAATACATGTGGACATCAGGTTGATCTGCTTCATCCCAAACCTGTTCCGGTAATAAACAAGTGTCTGAAGCAAATCCTTCCATTGCTTTGATATATGTTTTAACATTACCGCCAATAGCTAATTCATAATGTCCTCGTTCTCCTGTTAATAAAGGCCAAGCACGTCCTTTGCCCCAACCGACAAAAGGCTGACCGTCTTTTTGCTGACCGTAACCGTCATGATTGTAACGATGCCAACAAGGGCCAACGGGTGTATCTACTTTCAAAACTGCATCAATTACTTTGACAGAATTAACAATAATCGGGTCATCAGGTTTACGAATTCCGTAACGTACTAATTGTAAAAATCCGCCATCGACAATTTCTTTCGCTGGAAATTCTGCTGATTCGCCAGGGGGATAATTGCTGATAAAAATAGTTCCTTGGTTGGGATTTTCGTTTGGTTGAGGATTATTAATATCTGTAGGAGTAATACGGATATAGTGTTGTTTGATGCCAGAAACGAGGGTTCCTTCTGTAGTTACTGTCCAATCTTCAATGTGAGATTCTAAAAAATCGGCGTATTCTTCTATAAACGTCGCTGTTGCTTCATCGCCATGTTCGCGGGCAAATTGGGCAGCACAAATTAAGCCAGCAATGTTACAAGCGAGTGTGGAAGGTGAATAACCACTGTTTTCTTCCCAGCGTTCTTGTTGGGTAACAGGGCCATGACGAATTAGATAACCCGCAGCCCTTAGAATCATTGGATAAATATCAAAATTCAGTGGTACATTTTCTTGGTGTAAAAGCCATGCTAGAAGAATCGGAAACGCAACTTCATCTAGTTGAATACCTTTCCAGTAAGGTTCGCCATCAACCCAGAAGTTTTGAGCAAATCCGCCATCTTCTTGCTGACTGGTGGCAAGATAAATGAGCGATCGCACTGCTGTATCTGTTTCCCCAGCAGCCACTAAACTTGCTACACTGCTTACTAAATCCCGCGTCCAAACAAGATGATATCCCCCTTGGTCTTGGTCGTCCTTAGCTTCACCCCAAGGAATAGCCATAGATGCGATTAAAGCACCGGGATAAGTTTTATCTTCATGTGCCAAAAGCAGACTAATACTGTTGTGGTACAACTTTCCATGATCGCAGGAAACATTTTCTAATGATTTGATATGGTTGCGCGATTGCTTCCACTGTTCGTTATATTGCTGCTTCTGCTGTTCAAAAGGCAGATTAAGCGACTGAAACAGGGTAGAAATTGCATTGTGCAAAGATGTACCAAATGCCAGCCCTAAAGTAAACTCTTGACTTTGAGCTAAATTGAGTTTTCCAGTCAAAGCTAAGTTACCATCTACCGCACTATCAAACTCCCAGTCCATCTGGAAATCGTCTGCTAAATCTGTCCAGCCATCACTTTGACCAACATAGCCACAGGAAAGACGAGTAAACGGGACTGTTGCGCCTAACACCAGCCAAGTTCCTGCTTTTTCTGCTACAAGAACATGATGCCCAGCTACTTCTACTGTGTAACCATTATTATCTCTACCGCCAACTTCTAAATGCGGCGCACACAAAGCATATAAATGGAGTTGGGAAATAAATTCGCGCTCTCCTGTTAATTTTGTGTGTTGTAAAATACAGGATAAATGCGGGTCAGCAATCACTTCCTTAATCACGGCATAACGCCCTTGGGGATCGGAATTAGTAATGCGATATCCCAAACCATGAGTCCACAGAAGTTCTACTTGCGATCGCAGATGGCGTTTCTCTTCATGAAAAAAGCTTTTGCCATCAGAAATCAGGTACTGTAAATCGCGAATTTGAGGTCTGTCTACTGTCGGATGGTAGATTTCGGTCACAACACCATTCCAGATAGTAAACCATACGTGACTGGAGGTAGAGTAAGCTGTTCCCACTCCATCTTTATTTGCATGAGTCCATCGCGGATCTATGCCAGGTGAGCCAAAAGCCTGTGCTTGAGTATGAATTTTCATGGTTTAGCTTTAAATAGCTTTTTAGTTATTTTGAGATTCTGTTGTCAATGCTTTCCAAGTAAATAATCCTGCATCAATAGACATTCTTCCATCAATGCCGAAGATGAAGATTGCCACAATTAATGGTAATAAAAGCAGCGATAAATTTAGCGATCGCGATCGCTAAATTAGCACCCATCGCCGCAAATATTGTTTTCTTAGATGAATCTGAAGCCATTTTTTACTGTTCTCCATTCCCTTTCATGACTTGTAACTTGTGTGGGCATAGGATTAGAAGGCAGGAAGTAGTCTCGATAATCACCGAACATCAAAAATGGCTTTTCCCATGACCCCAGAAGAAAAGCGGCGTTGCTGAATTTGAATATGAAATTCAAAAATCAACTCTTCTCAACTCTTACTCTCTGCGACTCTGCGTCTCTGCGTGAACTAAATTCATATTTTCAATCAGCAAACCCAGAAAAGCAGTCTATTTTCTAGCCATTCTCCCTAAAACCTGGATACAAAGTCATGCCACCATCTACAAACAAAGTTGTACCGTTGACATAATCAGAGTCATCACAAGCTAACCAAACTGCGGCTTTGGCAATGTCTTCTACATCACCAACGCGTTTTGCTGGAATCAGTTCTAGTAACTTCGCCTCAGCTTGTGGAGTATCCCAAGCTGATTTATTAATAGGAGTTTTGATTGCACCAGGGGCAATACTATTAACACGAATTTTATGGGGAGCTAGTTCTTGGGCAATACTCTGCATCATCATATGAATACCGCCTTTACTAGCAGCATAATTAACATGACCCGCCCAAGGAATCACCTCATGTACTGAACTGATGCAGATAATCTTACCTGCGGCAGATGAAATCTGCGGTTGCACTCCTCGACGTAGAAATTCTTTTGCAGCTTCTCTAGCACACAAAAATTGTCCTGTTAGGTTGACTCCAATAACTGTATTCCATTGGTTGAGGGTCATATCTACAAAAGGCGAATCTTTTTGCAGACCTGCATTGTTGACTAAAATATCAATGGTTCCAAAGTGCTCAAGTGTCTGGCTGAACATTGCCTTAACTTCGTCTTCTTTACTCACATCAGCTTGAATGGCAAAAGCTTCACCATTATTTGCTTTAATATCATCGACTATTTTTTGCGCTTCTTCGGCTTCGGAATGATAGTTAATAGCTACTGCTGCACCTGAGGAAGCCAAAGAACGAGCTATAGCTTCACCAATGCCAGAACTAGCACCAGTTACAAGTGCTTTTTGACCTTTGAGCAGGTAAGGGGAATAGCTCATAATGTTTCCTTAATTTATTAAAATCTAGGGTTTTATTGTCACTAAGGCTCAAGAAATCTGCTTTCTATTACTTTTTGTTAAGGAACGGAGGGGGCAGGAGGTAGGAGGTCGTTTTTGTAACGAGGATTTATACCCCATCGCAAAAACTTTTCGCTTTAAAAGGCCAGGTTTTAGAACCGATTGTTTTGATAATTTGATAACTTTTGATAACTATTTATATAGAATTCAATATTGAATAACAGAGTTAACAATATTGAGTATATTTTCTACTTAAACTCTTGCTAAACCAGTGACAAAAATTACAACGTAATGTGTTTAATTTATTGATAGGCATTCCTTTGATTCTGGCATTAATTTATAAGTTTGCAACGGCGATCGCCTCCAGCTAGTGGAGGAATAAATAGTTCTTTCCAAAGGACGAGAAGAATTTCACTTAATTTTCATAATTACATGAAATCTTTAAAACATAAAGTTAGTAGCACTGGTTTTTTCAGCAAATGGAATATTATTTACATGAAAATTTTTATTTTTTAAAATTTACTCAAGCTTTGTTAACAAAAAGTAATAAAGTTTTTTTCTTAATCACCCTAACGATAGTATTTATTGTTTTATTTATTAGGTAAGAGTTAAGAATACTTTTATGGAGAGTAATTTTAAAAGTTAAAACTCAAGAATAAGTAAGCGATCGCCAGGAGAAAGCGATGTTCTCTGTGCCTCTCAATAGTGAAAATTTACCGTACCCCGACCCCATACACCCGATCGTTGTTCATTTCGTGATTGCGATGGTGTTTTTCTCATTCGTTTGCGATGTAATTGGTTATTTTACCCGCAACGTGCGTTTGTTTGAGGTTGGTTTTTGGAATATGTTTGTTGCAGCGATCGCAATTTTTGTCGCCATAATTTTTGGACAGTTTGAAGCAGGGCTGGCACAAATTTATCCAGCAGTGCAGCCTACACTTAATTTTCACACACTTATGGGTTGGTCATTGGGGGCGATCGTTGCGATTATTACAGCTTGGCGGTTTGTAATTCGCGATCGCAACCCCCATAAAGTTCCGCCTGCTTACCTTGGTGCTGCAACTTTCTTAGTATGTTTAGTGTTGTTGCAAATATATTTAGGCAGCAAACTATTTTGGGTATACGGTTTGCATGTTGAGCCTGTAGTTGAAGCCATGAAGCAGAGGATATCGCCATGAACTTGCAACTGATTGACTCATTAGGATTGAGGTTAGGTGCTAACGGACTGCCCTACGAAATTCCCATGCATCCAAAACTGGTGCATCTAACGTTAGGTTTATTTATTATTGCCATCTTCTTTGACATAGCAGGGGCAATTTTTCCTATAGAACGACCAATCTTCAAATTTTTAGGGCTGACTGCTTTGCGTTCTGGCTTCTTCGATGTTGGCTGGTACAACATTTTAGGAGCATCTATTATTACTTTTTTCACCGTTGCATTTGGTTTTTTCGAGCTAATACTGGCAAACCCACCACTTAATCAAAAAAGTGATTGGGGGTTAAACGCCTCTATGACAATGGTTTTGCATGGTATAGGTGGTATTTTGCTGTTGGGGATGATTGTTGCCATGACCGTCTGGAGAGCTTTACAACGCTACCATTGGCGCAAGGATGCTTCCAGACAAGTGCAGTGGGGTTATTTGTTAGTAGGAATTGCAATCATGGGTATTTTATATGTTCACGGAACTTTAGGAGGGCAATTAGCCTCGGAATTCGGGGTTCACGTCACTGCTGCTAAGTTAATCCAAGAGGGCGCAAACCCAAACTTACTACCCAAATAAACGATAAGCACCTAAGTTTATGTTTAGATTTTTAGAATATTTACTAATAGCTGGTTATATTGCAGTTTTGCTTGTCGTTAGTCATTGGATTGGACAGTTAGCCTATTCTTGGATGCCACTGGAAGCTACAGCAGAAGCACAAAAGGTAGATAGTTTGTTTAGCTTCTTAACTGCTATTGGCGCGTTTATTATTCTTGGCCTTGTAGGTATGATGGTGTACTCGGTACTGTTCTTTCGCGCACCGAAAAATGACTACAGCGAGGGACATCCATCTAGAGGTGACATCAGGCTAGAAGTTTTATGGACAGCCGCTCCAACATTGCTAGTTTTGTGGCTGGCTTGGCAAGGCTTCAATATTTATCAGCAATTAGATATTCTCGGTTTGCAACAAGTTGTACATTTGCATACACCTTTAGAAGAACCAGCCTATGCCGCATCAAGTGATGATAAACCTAAACCGGCTGCTGAAACTATTGATGTTTTTGTGAAGCAGTGGGATTGGTCGTTTCGCTATCCAAATAATGTTACTAGTAATGAATTACACTTACCTGTTAATCGTCGGACTCGCCTAAATATGCACGCTAAAGACGTACTTCATAGTTTTTACGTCCCTGAGTTCCGCTTACAGCAGTATATTGTCCCTGGACGCGACATTGACCTTGTAGTTACACCTACTCGCATCGGTGAATACAAACTCAAAGACGCTTTATTTAGCGGTACATACTTTGCTTTGATGGAGGCTAATGTTCACATTGAATCCCCCCAGCAATATAACCAGTGGCTGACCACAGCAGAATACCAACCAGTAGCCATCAAAAATCAGGCTGTTGCTGAGTATAGCCAACCGCCAAAAACATTGTTTAAGAGTGGCTGGTACACTGTTGCACCTGAGCAACCAGCGATTGCAAATGAAAGGAAAGTAATGAATGACACATGATTCTATAGATGTAACATCTCAAAACGAGTCGGAGAATAACTGGCGACGATATTTCAGCTTCAGCACCGACCATAAAGTAATCGGTGTTCAGTATATGGTGACGACTTTCATCTTCTTTTTGATTGGCGGACTGTTGGCAATGCTAATTCGCGCTGAACTAATTACGCCAGCATCAAATGTGGTCGATCGCCCCCTGTATAATGGCTTGTTCACCTTGCACGGGACAATCATGATTTTTCTATGGATTATCCCCTTCAATGCAGGTATCTCTAACTACCTAGTACCGCTAATGATTGGCGCGCGGGATATGGCATTTCCGCTACTCAATGCCATCTCTTTTTGGATTATCCCACCAAGCGGGATTTTATTAATATCTAGCTTCTTGCTGCCCAATGGTACAGCACAGTCTGGCTGGTGGTCTTATCCCCCAATTAGTCTGCAAATTCCCCCTGGTCAGCCGATTAACGGTGAATTTATTTGGATTGTCAGTATAGTCTTGATTGGCATCTCTTCAATTATGGGGGCTGTCAACTTTGTGACTACTATTTTTTGGATGCGCGCCCCAGGAATGACATTTTTCCGAATGCCTGTGTTTGTTTGGTCAGTTCTCAGCGCCCAGTTATTGCAGCTGGTTAACTTGCCTTCCCTCACAGGTGCATTGATATTACTATTATTTGACCTCAGTTTCGGGACACAATTCTTCAAACCCTTAGAAAATGGCGACCCCATTATCTACCAGCATTTATTTTGGTTTTATTCCCACCCCGCAGTTTACATCATGGCGCTGCCAGCCTTTGGTATTTTTGCCGAGGTTCTGCCAGCCTTTTCCCGTAACCCTCTGTTTGGCTATCGCTCATTAGCTGTTGCCTCTTTAGGTATAGCTGTAGTCAGCATCTTTGTTTGGGTACATCATATGTTTACCAGTGCTACCCCTGGCTGGATGCGAATGTTATTTATGGTGACATCGATGTTGGTTGCCATACCTACTGGTGTCAAAGCATTTGGCTGGACTGCGACAATTTGGAAAAGTAAGCTGCACCTAGAGACACCCATGCTGTTTGCTATGGGAGGTGCAGCCATGTTTCTGCTTGGTGGTGTGACTGGTGTGATGCTGGCAGCAGTACCATTTGATATTCACGTCCACAATACATACTTTATAGTGGGACACTTCCACTACATTGTCTTTAATACCATCACGATGGCAATTTTTGCTGCCATCTACTTCTGGTTTCCGAAGATTACTGGACGGATGTATGCTGAAGGCTGGGGTAAGGTGCATTTCTGGTTAACTTTCATTGGTGCTAACCTTACTTTCTTCCCTATGCTGCCACTAGGTTTACAGGGAATGGTACGCCGCATTTCTTCCTATGACCCACGCTATCAGGGGTGGAATGTCATCGCTAGTCTAGGGGGATTTTTATTAGGAGTATCTATACTGCCTTTTATTGCCAATATGGTGGGTTCCTGTATGTACGGATACAGAGCAAGTAATAATCCTTGGCTCGCTACAGGGTTGGAATGGACGACTACCTCACCACCACCACGAGATAACTTTGAAGAAATTCCAATTGTCAAAAGACCACCCTACGACTACGGCGATCCTAAATACTCAGTCATAGAACCTCCTGACTATCATCAGCAAGAAAGCTAATAACTAATGACAAATAATAAAAACTATCAATCTATGAATCGTGGTGTAATTCATATAGATGAAAGTCCTATTCCTTTAGAACGGTGGCGGCAATACCTACCACGTTGGCTAAAGCGTTATTTACCAGTTCGTGGTGGACGTTCCCATGACCATCATGGCAAAGCAATTTTTGGATTTACTGTGTTCCTTTTATCGGAAAGCATAGTCTTTTTAAGTTTTATTTTTACATACGTTGGTCTGCGGTTAACGCACTCAGAAACTTGGCTACCAGTTGGTGTTTCCGGGCCAAAACTATCTACTTTTGTAATTATTAACACGGTGGTACTACTCTCCAGCAGCTTTGTCATTCAACCAGCAGAAAATTCTCTCAAGCATCATCAGCTTAATAAATTTCGGTGGCTATGGCTGCTGACGATTTGCATGGGAACCTATTTCTTAATCAGTCAAGGAATTGAGTGGAGTAACCTTGATTTTGGCTTAAGGACAGGATTAGTTGGTTCAACATTTTATGTATTAACAGGTTTTCACGGTCTGCACGTTCTCGCTGGTGTAATTCTGCAAATAACTATGCTTGTTCGTTCTTTCCGCCAAGGCAACTACGATAAAGGTCACTTTGGTGTAAGTGCTACCACTTTGTTTTGGCATTTTGTTGATGTAATTTGGGTCTTTTTATTCTCTCTTCTCTATCTTTGGCAAGCATAAAAATATTCACGTATTAGCGATTTCAAGGAGTCATTTTATGAAATTTTTAGCACAAGAATTACCACCCCCAAGAGCAATTGAAGAAACTCCAGTTACAGGAAAAAATCAAGACCCATTAATTGCACGTAATTTACAAAAAGAGCAGTATGTTGGCATTTTGGGGTTAGCGATCGCCCTAGTTGCAGCTGTAGGATTTTTTAGCCGTAGATTTGAATACGCTATTATATTCGCCTTTTTTCTTAGCGCTATTATCATCGCATTCTTGTTATTTGTGTAGGAAAGTCAGTTGTTAGTTTTGACCAGACTTGAGTAACTAACCAACCCGTAAAAGTAAGTTGTCAACAGTCCATACTTATTCTCCCTAATCTCTCCTACTCTCTTCTTATGAACAGCCAAGTTTATCAAACTGTAATTGTCGGTGGTGGTTTTACCGGACTATTTACAGCTTTACATTTAGCTCATGAACATTATCCTCGCTCGGTAATTTTGATTGATAAAAATGAGCGATTTTGCTTTAAACCATTGCTTTATGAATATTTTGATGGCGAGATGGATACTGTGCAAGTAGTACCACGCTTTTCAGAATTACTTAAAGGTAGCGGCGTGATCTTTGTGCAAGATGCTGTACAGTCAATAGACTTGCATCAACGGGAAGTTAAATTAGTTTCGGGTAACTCTTACAATTACAGCAACTTAGTATTAGCTTTAGGTAGCGTTACTGGCTATCATCACGTTGATGGTGCTAGAGAAAATGCTTTTCCTTTTTGGACACAAGCAGATGCGATCGCTCTTGACAAACATTTACGTGACTGTTTACAAAAAGCCATCCAAACCCAAGATATAGAACAACGCCGCAAACTATTAACAGTAGTTGTAGTGGGTGGCGGTGCTTCTGGTGTGGAAATGGTAGCAACTTTAGCTGATTTTCTCCCACATTGGTACAGTGCTTTAGGTGGAAATCGGACGGAAATCCGAGTAATTCTCCTCAATCATGGTGAAAAAATTTTGGATGGAGATATTAACGATCCGTTGCGTCCAATTGCTGAAAAAGAATTACAAAAACGCAGCATAGCAATAGAAATTCTTACAGGAGCAGAAGCCACAGCTGTTCATCCAAATGCAATTGAGTATAAAAGCAACGATGAAATTAAGACACTGCCAACATACACCACAATCTGGACTGCTGGTACTTCTATCCATCCTCTTATTCAAGAGTTACCAATACCCAAAGAACATCGAGATAGTCACAACCGTCCCCTAGTTACTCCCACAATGCAATTGCTTGATTTTCCAGAAGTTTTTGCAGGTGGTGATTGTGCAGCAGTTGTGGATAGTTCGCTACCACCTACAGCACAAGTAGCTTATCAACAAGGAGCAAATATAGCTCGAAATTTGAAAGCACTTGCTCTCGGAGAAGACCCCAAACCAGTTAAGGTTAATATCCGGGGAACTCTGTTGAAGTTAGGATTACATGATGCTGCTGCTAACTTATTCAATATTTTTGAAGTTGCAGGTGAATCCGCGCACTTAATTCGTCAAGGCACTTATTTAACACTATTACCAAACCCAATTCATGACTTTAAAGCTACTACAGAATGGCTGGACGAAGAGATATTTCATCACCATCTCGACCAGCATGATGTAGGTAAAAAAGTGGTACAGACAGTAGAATTAGTAGGTGCTGGAGTAGTAGGTGTTTTAGTAGCAAGAAAACTATTAAAAATGTTAGGTGATGAGGGTAAAAAAGACTAGGATAAACTTAAAACAACATTTCATTAATTTATAGTGAAATCAATCTGGTAAAACTCCGCGTCACTTAGCGTTTACTCCGCGTAACTCTGCGTTTTAATAAAACATTAATTGTAACTACAGAGGCTATGAATATACCTAGTCAAACTGATGTACAGGTACAAAGAATTAGAGCTATTGGCTTAACAGTAATGAACTGCGATCGCTCTTTGCATTTCTATACCCAAGCTCTTGGTTTTAAATTTGTTTCCGACATCACAGTTGCAGCAGAAGATTACAACGACTTAGAAGGTGTGACTAGAGCCAACATTCGCATTATTACTTTACAACTAGGTGATGAACTCATTGAGTTGATGGAATATCTCAACATTCCATCTCAACCCATCCCCAGCGATTCCCAAAGTAATGACCTCTGGTTTCAACATTTAGCGATTGTAGTAAGTGATATGGATAGTGCATATACTCACTTACGTTCATTTCCTATTCAACCCATATCTACTGCCCCGCAAACAATACCGCCAGGTAATGAAGCCTCTGGTGGTGTCCGTGCTTTTAAATTTAAAGACCCTGATGGACATGATTTAGAGTTAATTTGGTTTCCCCCTGGTTACTGGGTAAGTGGCAATACTAAACTTTATGGTGCAGCCTTAGTGCGATTGCGAGAGCGAGATTTTGAAAAGGTAATTCATAAAGGAGGAATTTCGCCAGAATGGCCTTTGAAGTATCAAGACTTTGAGCCTTATTACACCCAGGCAGAAAAGCTAAATGATTTTTACTGGGGAGAGCCAGATTTTCCTTATCCGATGGGGATGGTGCAAAATACAGGCAATGTCCTAGCCGATATGATTCCCGCCGAAGCGCCGCCGTTGATGGCTCCATTTGTCAAGCTGATTCCTCATTTTGAGCGCCATTTGCTGGCCCAAAGGTCAGTTGGTTGGTGGTTGCAGACGGAAGATTTACCAGATCCCAATAATCAGATTCGGGTAGTAGGTGACAAGATTCACATTGACTATACACTAAACAATACCGAAGCAAGCGATCGCCTGATCCACCGTTGGACATCTGTACTTAAGTCAATCCCGCGTTCTGCTAAACACGTTCTACCATTTAGTATTTATCCCCGCACTCATCTACCAGAACAAGCAGTTGCTCATCAATGCGGTAGCTGTCGATTTGGCACAGACCCTCAAACCTCAGTTCTTGACCTCAATTGCCGTACCCATGATGTCGATAATCTTTATGTTGTCGATAGTAGTTTCTTTCCCTCAAATTCTGGCGCTAACCCCACGCTGACAATTATGGCTAATGCCTTGCGCGTAGGCGACCATCTAGCTAAACGATTGAGGTAGAAAGGTGATGAGAAGAGAGGGAACACAGGATTCATTGATTAATTTGATATTGCCTTTGGGGCTAATTCTAGGGCTAGTTCTGCTTTTGAGCTTGAATGTAGAAGGCGGCAACCAAGATAGAGAAACCACTGCTTTAGAGATATGGTTGAAAGTCATTGTTGGTTATTTAGCCGCAGGAACAGAAATTGCCGCAGCAGTAGTAATTGGTGGTGCAGTGATTCGTGGCATTGCTGCCTATTTGCGCTTGTTGTTCTCTCGCTCCAAACAACATTTTGATGCTACAGAAGGAGTTCGTCTGCAATTGGGACGAGTCCTGGCTTTGGGCTTAGAGTTCACTGTTGCTAGCGATATTTTACGGACAGCAGTAGCACCAACTCGCCAAGATATTTTGAACTTGGGAGCGATCGTTTTGCTGCGAACTTTGTTGAATTATTTCTTAGAACGGGAGATTCAGCAAGGAGAACAACGCCGTTTACCGGAACGCCAGACTATTGAGAGCATCAGATAAAACTTTCGTATTTAAATGCTTACGAATCTAATTATTTCTAAGATAGACAGATGACACAAGATAAACATTCTGATTTGCCAGCACAAAACCAAACTTCCCTGGAAACATTTTCCAATACCGATCCTATTAATTTGGAAGTGCAAAGCCAAACCTCTCTTGAAACATCCTCTCATACTCATCGTATTGCCACGAGTTTGGGTGCAGTAGGAGGTGGGATTGCTGGAGCCGCACTAGGTCGTTCAATTGGCGGTAAACTAGTGGGTCAAGTGGCATGGTCATAGCTAATCATCCTTAAAGAGAGGGACAATAAAAGAGGACGAACTCAAGTCGGTATGTCCGAGTCAAAACATGACCCGTCCTC
>NZ_JACJTU010000027.1 GCF_014698835.1 Nostoc paludosum FACHB-159
TTCAGTTGCAATTAATCCTGGCTGAAGCGTAATTATAGTTGCAGTTAATCCTGGTTTGAAAATCTCTTGATTGCAGGTTTGAGCGATTAGTATTGCAGGTCGTTACAGGTAGCAAGTTTACTTTATTTTTACCAAATCGATTGCATCTGGAAGATGAGGTCGATGAAGGAGAAAATTGTACTGTCTCTACATTGCCTTCTCTAGCCATTCCTCAAAATAAAACTATTTTGCTTGTGGAAGACGAGCAAAATACTGGTATTGTGCTACAAGATTATTTGCAAACAATTGGCTACCAAGTTAAGTGGATCAATAGCAACGATGATTTTTTGAAGCAGGTGCAAATTCTAGAGCCAGATTTAATTTTGGTAGATGTCCAGTTAGTAGGTGATGCCAGTGGCTGGGATTTATTAAATATTCTTAGACAAGAGCTTTCTTTAGAAGATTTGCAGGTGATAATGATGGGCTTTGGGGAACCTTCAGAAGATAAAATTTCTATTTTGCAAGCTGGTGCTAACGACTATCTTCTCAAACCAATTAGAGTATTTCAATTAGAGTCAATGTTAATGCGATATTTGGGTGAGAGTGATTTTGATATCAACCAAACACCAATATAAATGCTTGGCGATCGCACTTACATTTTTAGTCCCCAAGAGGTATTGTAAAATAATACCAAGCGATCGCTTGATGTTGTTCATCCCTTTGGTATAGTCCAACCCAGACATCGCTGCAATTAATATAAAAATATAAAGATTACACAAAGCTCTGTATTTCTATATACAGATATAACTCACAAATATGAAGAGTATGCAAAGATGCCTATTTAAGTATAGACATCTAAGTAATATTCTGTACTTAATTATTATTAGCTTATTCAGATGTTCCCTATTTTCAAGCCAAATACTACGCGCACATAGCTGAAAGCCAGAGCATCAAAATCGCTTTGTTTCCTATGTAAGCTATTTCCTATTCTATTGTCAAGATAGCTGATAGCGGGAAAATACCACAACCAAGAGTAAAAAAGGAATGTAACCTACTCCCTTGGCAAGCTAGTGAGACTTAGGCATTGACAAAAAACTAGTGTGAATTTGAAATATTCAAGGCTGATTCTACGACGCTTTGCCAGCGATGCCTGCGCCAGGCTACTAAATCAAAGATAGTTGAAAAAAGCCTGAACTAGCTATTTTCGTGAATTCACACACTCAAGAATTTGACAGTGCCTAAGACTTAGATAGTCCGAGATAGTTACATAAGCATTACTTACAAGCTACTCAACAGTGCAAATATTTGGGAAAAATTGCTAACTCTCAAAGGTGAGATAAGTATGCCAAAAGCATTAACTCTTGGCGAGTTCATCGTGTCCTAAAACAGCATTCATAGCAAGTTGAGAACTTAAAGTTACTGAAAAAATCGATTCAGGTAGGTAAAAGTTATGGCAAATATCAATGGAACCAGCGGTAATGATACTCTAGTGGGTACTTACGATGCTGACAAGATTAACGGTAAAGCTGGGAACGATATCATCATAGGTTATGGAAATAATGACACCCTAACTGGTGGGGGTGGCAATGATAGATTTATTTTCAGCTCCTCTTTCGACTCCCAGTACGAACCTGACACCATCATTACTGATTTTGGTGGCGTAGGTAAAGGCTCAAATCCCTCGGCAGCAGTCGTAGCCGAAGTGGATACATTGATATTTCAAGGTTCTGGGTTGACTGTCCAAAATCTGCTGCTTACTCAGAATGGCAGTAATCTGGAAATTTCCTTTGGCGGTAAAAAAGTTATCCTGCAAAACTTTACCTTGGAAAACCTAGATAACCTTTCAACGCTGGGCAATATCCTGTTTAATGGACAAATCAGCATCACCGACAGCTTTGATGTCGTCAATGCTAACTCCACCCAACAGAACCCGTTCCGCAAGAACACAGTCACCTTCTTTAACGACCTGAATAACTATGTCAACGGCTTTGACAAATCAGATGATGTTATTAATGGTCAAGGTGGTGATGACTACATCAACGGCAAGAGTGGCAATGACCTGCTCCGTGGCGGCGCGGGTAATGATACTCTCATTGGTGGTGCGGGAAATGATGGTCTCAGCGGTGACGAGGGTAATGATGTTCTCAGCGGTGGTGCGGGGAATGATGGTCTCAGCGGTGGTGAGGGGAATAACACCCTTAATGGTGGCGCTGGTAACGATACCTTTAGTTTTAGCTTTTCAACAGGCGATAACCTACTAAATGGAGATGATGGCAATGATTATTTTTCTGCCTATGTCTTCTATCGCGACGGTGATGGTGCTTCTGGAAATAACACACTCAACGGTGGCGCTGGTAACGATATCTTGAATATTGACAATTCAAGAGGCGATAACCTACTGTTTGGGGGCGATGACGATGATTATCTCTCTGCCTCTGGCGATACAAATAGATACGGCAACTATGCAGCATTTGGCAATAACACCCTAAACGGTGGCGCTGGTAACGATACCTTGAATGTTAACTTTGCAAGAGGCGATAACCTACTGTTTGGGGGTGATAACAATGATTATCTCTCTGCCTCTGACTTGAATTTCCTTGATGGTTATGCCACTTCTGGCAACAATACCCTCAACGGTGGCGCTGGTAACGATTTCTTGGGTGTTGACTTTTCAACAGGCGATAACCTATTGAACGGGGGCAGTGGTAATGATTATCTTAGAGCTTCTGCGTACTATCCCGACGGCTACTTATTCCCCTACGTTGGCCCTACCGGCAAGAACACCCTCAACGGTGGTACTGGTGACGATACCTTGAATGCTGACTATTCAAAAGGCAATAATCTGCTCTCTGGTGGCGATGGCAATGATTCTCTTTCTGCCTCTGGCTACTACCAAGATCAACCAACAGACTCTTATTTTGTTACTGCCTCAGGCAATAACACCCTCAACGGTGGTGTCGGTAACGATAAATTAAATGTTGACTTTTCAACAGGCGATAATTTACTAGATGGAGGGTATGGCAATGATTCTCTGAGTGCCTCTGGTAAATACGGGTATACTCCTGGCTCCTTTGGCAAGAATACTCTTAACGGTGGCGCTGGTAATGATAGGTTGAGTGTTGACTATTCAACAAGCGATAATCTGCTCTCTGGAGGAGATGACGATGATTATCTCTCCGCTTACTATACTGCTTCAGGTAAGAATATTCTCGACGGTGGTGCTGGTGATGATAACTTGAAGGTTGACAATTCAACAGGCAATAATACCCTCAACGGTGGTGCTGGTAATGATGACTTGAGTGCTGACGATGCAAGAGGCAATAATCTGCTCGTTGGGGGCGATGGCAATGATTATCTCTCTGCCTCTGCCTTTGGCAACTACAGCGGGATTGATTTGGGCAATAATACCCTCAACGGTGGTGCTGGGAACGACTTCTTGGATGTTCAGTTTTCAACAGGCCATAATTTAGTTGATGGAGGTAATGGCAATGATTATCTCGTCGCCTCTAACGCCTCAGGCAATAACACCCTCAAAGGTGGTGCTGGGAATGATACCTTGGTCGGTGGAAATGGTAATGATACCCTCTATGGAGGGACTGGTACTGATACCTTTGTTTTCAATGGTTACGGTCAAGGTGTTAGTAGTATTTATGACTTCAACGCAAGTAGCGAACTTATTTGGGTATCGGCTAGTGGTTATGGTGTAGACTTATTACCAATTTACCTCTCAGCTAGTCAATTTACGCTTGGAACATCTGCAACGACGAAGGATCAGCGAATTATCTATGATGACACTACAGGTGCATTATACTTTGACGGAGATGGTAGTGGCGGTGCGTCTACTCTAAGAAAATTTGCCCAACTATCTGCTGGACTGTCATTGACCAATAACAATTTTTATGTGACTGCTTAATAGTAATGAGTGCTTCATGATTATAAGCAGAGAATAATAAGAAATTTGGTAAATGCGAGATGCCTTTAATAGCATCTCGTATTTTATATCATGTCCGGTTAATTACTTACTAAACCCGAAGAATCCCAAAGAGCCAAAGCGGTGCTTTGTCTCCCCTAAGAGCTTGCTCTTAGGGGATTAAGGGGTGGGGTCTAATGATTAGCAAAATCATAACTAATTACCCTAACACGATATTATTTATTAATAAACCGATATAGAAATACTAAATTATGAAACCTATAACATTTTTTTCATTTTTACATGAGGAATACCAGCTTCTTCAAATATTTTTCCTTCTTCTACAAACCCCAATTTTAGATATAAATCTTTGACATATTCTTGAGAATGAATCACAACTTCACGAATATTTTTACTAGCTATATATAAGAGTGCATTTTCCATGATTTTCTTACCAATACCTTGCCCTCTAGCTGTAGACAAAACAGCTAGTCTTTCGATTTTGGCAGTTTTTTCATCTAAATATCTAATTCTGCTAGTGCCCACAGCTTTATCATCTAAATAAGCTATTAAATGGTCGGATGTTTCATCCTTGCCATCAAATTCTAAAGCAGGATCTACGCCTTGTTCTTCCTGAAAAACTGATTTTCTAATTGCGGCGATCGCTGGAAATTCTTCGGGTATTTTAGCAACTTTTATAACTAAATTACTCATGAAACTTTTTCTAGTTTTAGAATAATTAAAAAAGGTGGGTTTCCCCACCTAATTCTATACTTTAATCAACTCCGTCAATTGGTGCAAAACCTTGGCGCTGAATATTTTCTGTGATTGCGCGTGGTTCTAGGAATTGCAATAGGTAATCAGGGCCTCCGGCTTTAGAACCTACTCCCGAAAGTTTGAATCCGCCAAAGGGCTGCCGTGCAACTATAGCACCTGTGATGGTGCGGTTGATGTACAAATTCCCCACTTCAAATTCTGCCTGCGCTTGCTGAATGTGGGAAGGTGTTCGAGAATAAAGTCCTCCAGTCAAGGCGTAGTTAGTTCCATTGGCCACTGCTAAGGCTTGTTGGAAATCTTTCACCCGAATTACCGCCAGCACAGGGCCAAAAATTTCTTGTTGGGAAATTACCGCATTGGGGGATACTTCACTAAAAATCACAGGGCCGATAAAATATCCGTGTTCTGGTGCGGGTAACTCCAAGGCTAATTGTGCTTCTGCCTTACCCTTTTCAATATACTCGCGGATGCGATCGCGGGCATTGGCATCAATTACCGGGCCGACTTGGGTACTAGGTAACTCTGCTTCCCCAATGTTCAGGGATTTTGTTGCTTCCACCAACCGCTGCACAAAGGTATCATAAATCGGTTCCAGCACAACTACCCGCGAACAAGCAGAACATTTTTGGCCGCTGTAACCAAATGCGGACTGCACTACCCCGACAACTGCTTGGTCTAAATCAGCACTTTCGTCGACAATAATTGCATTTTTGCCGCCCATTTCCGCAATTACTCGCTTCATGTGCTTTTGTCCGGGTTTTAGTATGGCTGCATCTGCGTAAATTCGACAGCCCACTTCTTGAGATCCAGTAAAAGCAATCACATGAGTATCTGGATGATTTACCAAATAAGCGCCGACTTGGGAACCCTTACCAGGCACGTATTGAAATACACCTTTAGGAAAACCAGCATCAATTAAGATTTCTGTGAGTTTGGCGGTAATTACAGAAGACGTTTCCGCAGGTTTGAGGAGAGTACAATTCCCAGAAACTAGGGCTGCTACGGTCATTCCACAAGCGATCGCCAGCGGAAAATTCCAAGGAGAAATCACCACAGCAATTCCCCGTGGCTGGTAAATATAACGATTAGTCTCACCTGGTATGTCGTAAATCACACCTTTATCTAACCGTTCCATTTCATCGGCGTAGTAGCGACAAAAATCTATCGCCTCGGAAACCTCTCCATCAGCTTCCTTAACTGGTTTTCCAACTTCCAAAACCATCCAAACTGCAAGTTCAGCACGGCGTTCTTCCATCAAATCAGCCGCTTTTCGCAGAATCTTAGCGCGTTCTTGAACTGGTGTTTTCCGCCACCCAGGAAACGCCGCCTTCGCAGCTTGCATCGCTTGTTCGGCTTGTTCAACATTGATTAATCCGACTTTCCCAACTACCTCACTGAAATTAGAAGGATTGAGAGAATCAACAAATTCCGACGTGTTAACATACTCCCCATTAATCAGCGGTAAATAAGTTTTACCCAACTGCTGACGAACCGCTGCAAAAGCCTCTGCTGCCTTCTTCCTACCCTCCTCCTCAGCATAATCTGTATCTGCCGCCCCAACAAAACCTCTATCTTCCTCTCTGCGCCTCTGCGTCTCTGCGTGAGACACATCCACAACAGGCGCCGCCAACAACTCCTCAATCGGTCGATTCTCCAAATTCTGCCGTAAAAATGAACTGTTAGCCGTATTTTCCAACAATCGCCGAATCAAATATGCCATTCCAGGCAATAATTCACCGTAAGGACAGTAAACCCTAACGCGATAACCCCTATCAACCAAAGCCTTGGCGACTTTATCACCCATACCGTAGAGGACTTGCAACTCAAACCGACGGCGGGGGACATTTAAAGTTTCGGCTATGGCAATGGCACGAGCGTGCGATCGCACATTATGGCTACCAATGGCAGAATACACATATTGATGATTTTCTAGCAATAACTGAGTAATGGTTTCAAAGTTAGCGTCAGTTGCGGCTTTATCATTGTAAACTGGCTGTGGCCAGTGCTTCTGTGCTGCTTTAATAGTTTCCTGATCCCAATATGCGCCTTTTACCAAACGGATTGTTAGGGGATAACCGCGCTGTTTTAACCAAGAAATCACGTTTTTAACATCTTCCTCGCTATCACGCAGATATGCTTGGATTGTGATCCCAATGTCTGTACGTTGCCGAAACTCTTCTTCTAGTAAGAGTTTTTTCAAGATATTAAGAGTTATGTCCTTATAGGCATACTGTTCCATATCAAAATGGACAGCTGCGCCTAATTCTTTGGCACGACGTAAGAGAATACGAATGCGATCGCTAACTCTCTCTTCACTACCTTTAGCATCTAATGGGTCAAATTGAGAATAAAACGCCGTTAATTTAACAGAAACCTGGACTTTTGGTAGTGGTTCGCCATCAGCCTCATCAATAGCTGGGATAGCTGCCCAATTCTTCGATGCTGCCACCAATTGTTGCATTAATTCTAGATAGCGTTCTAGATAAGATTGCGCTTCGGCTTCAGTAATTACCGCTTCACCAAGTAAATCAATGGTGAAAGCCATTTTTTCTTTTCGCAGTCGTTCAACTGTTTTGATGACTTGTTTAATATTTTCCCCAGCAATATATTTATGAGCGAGAGTTTCAACCGCCGTACCAACGGTTGTAGCAGCAACTTGTCCTGGTACAGAGTCGGGGTTAGCAAAGTTTAGCATTCCCTTCAAAGCTGCTGGTAATTCTACAGATTCATCGCCTAAATACTCCTGTAAATGAGAGGCAATTTCTGACTTACTGTGCAAAGCAGGTAGCGTATCTATAAACCGAAATAATTGCACCCGCAACCCAGGATTACTCATTGCCCAAGCTAGCAATTTATCATCCCAGCGCATCTGATCTCGTAGGGAAGCAAAAAACGAACGATTTTCTTGGGTAGCTGCTAGAAGTTGTTTAGCAATTTCTTGAGTTTTAGCTTCGTAGGTGCTTGTTTGTACTTGTAATACCACTGATAATAAACTCCTTATTCAAGACAAGGTTTTTTTATAAAACCTGTGTCTTCTATTTTGACGCTTTAATTATATTGGGGCATTGGATATGGGGAGGTGTGGGAGGAGACGGAGGGGTAGGAGGAAAGGGAAGCATAAATTCTTTTTTTCCCCATCTCCCCACACTCCCCTCTCTCCCCACACTCCCCACACCTCCCCATACCCAATGCCCCATGCCCCATGCCCCATGCCCTATTTACTGACAAGTGTTATCCTTTTGTTGATACATTTTTAACTTGATGGGACAGATGTTGCAGTACAAAATTTTAGCTCAGTCATACTAGGAGTGGGGATACCAACGCTATGTTTACAGAAAACCTCACACGTATCTTATTTTCTAACTGGCAACGCACACTCCAGCCTTTTGGCGTTGACGAAGTAGCGGCTGATAAAGCCTTTAATCAGTTGGTTACAGCTTACTCTAGCAGCGATCGCCATTATCACACGCTAAAACACATTCATCACGTCCTCAACATGATTGAAATTTTGCAAGGTTACACCAATAACCTAACTGCTGTTCAATTTGCTGCCTGGTTTCATGATGTAGTGTATGACACTCAGGCTAAAGATAATGAACAAAAAAGTGCGGACTATGCTCTTGAATTGTTGAGTAGTTTAGGTATTTCAGAAGATACCATAGCTACTGTTACGAATCTCATTCTCAACACCAAAGAACACCAGGCTGCGGTGGATGACTTTGATAGCCAAGTCTTACTTGATGCAGATTTAGCGATTTTTGCTGCTAGTCCAGTTGATTATACAGAATACGTCTATGCTATTCGCAAAGAATATGACTGGGTGTCAAAAGCAGAGTATATTGTAGGGCGGCGGCAAGTTTTAGAAAGATTTTTAAAGCGATCGCATATTTACTTTACACCTTTAATGTTGGAGTTTGCCGAACCATTCGCCCGGAGTAATATTCAGGAGGAAATTAAGTATTTAGCTTCGGAATATGTTTTTGATTAAAGCTATGTAATGCTTGGGAAATTTTTCTTTATATTGTAAGTGCGATCGCACTTTCTAATTCTCTACTGAAATCTTTATTGCTCCATCATTTCATGATATGTAGGAATCCGTTTTGATTACTGAACTGATTTGCGTAGGAAGGCAATAGGCAACAGGCAATAGGCAATAGGGTTTTAGAAAATGAATGTGTACTCAGTTTTGTTCAAAAATCAAATAGGAGTCCTATAGATAAACTCTTGTTCCTTCTAGGGTGAATAGCCCTGTGGAGGAAATAGCAAAAACTATCTGGTGTTTGGGAAGCAAATCTTGGCAGTGGTGGTGTATTTGCCACGCTTAGTGATGCCCCAATGACAGCATCAGACTTTGTAGTGCAAGCATAATTTATTTAGAGGCGTTGCTGAATAATCGGATGATTTAGGCTGACGCGGGGACACAAAGAGAAGTCTGAGCGCCGCAAGCCTGCGCTCAGAACTTCGGGAGACACGGGGATTATGTCTTGATGCAAATTCTCAAATCATCCCGCAATTATGCAACGCCTATTTAGAATAAAAAACTCCAAGCTTGGAGCAAAAAACTTCAAGCTTAGAAGATTGAGCTTTGATTAACGTCTACTACCGCCACGATGAGGCGTTTCAGTTTCTTCTTGTTTTGTTTTAAGGGCAAATACTTGTTGATGCTGTGGCTGCTGAATTTTTTGCAGTGCAAATTTGGCACGGGTACGAACTCCGAGATCTGCATCTGTATCTAACATTTGCTGAAGTCGATCTTTAATACCTGAGGCTCGATCTGGTAAGGTAGTTGCAATCGCCGTTGCTAATGCTTCTAAACTCGTGACTACTGCATAGCGCACCACCCACTCTGGATCTTCAGAAATTAATAGTAGTGCCTCTATTACCTGAGTCTGCACAGATTCGATTTTCTGTGATGGTAATTGATACCAACGCA
The DNA here is from genome assembly GCF_014698835.1 of Nostoc paludosum FACHB-159. GTDB lineage: Bacteria > Cyanobacteriota > Cyanobacteriia > Cyanobacteriales > Nostocaceae > Nostoc > Nostoc paludosum. The sequence goes on from NZ_JACJTU010000027.1 coordinate 9,600, forward strand.
ATGTGCCTAGTCCCCTAGCTGCTGCCCGCCGCACACTCAAGGAAAAATCGGTTTTTGCGGCCTCTAGCAAAGTCTCCAAGCCGCGTAAATCCCCAATTCCCGCCAAGGCGCGAATTGCCCAGGCTCTAGCGCCATAATTGTAGTCATCAATCAGTTCCAATAGCGGTGCGACTGCGGGTTCTCCGATGGCAATCAATCCATCTACCGCCGCCACCGCCGCCCCCGGATTATTGTAGCCCAAAGCTGCAACCAAAGTCGGAACAGATTCTTGTATCCGAGCCGCTGCTAACTCTTGAACTGCATCTAACAAGCGATCTGATGAATCTGCTTCTTCCACAGCACGAATCAATATTTGGGCAAGTTCACTGTTATCCATATTAATTTCACGAGTCATTATCAGTCAGCTAATTGTAGCTTAAGTTATACGTAGTCTGTATTATGTATAAACCCCCTAGCCCAAGTTTGACAATGGGTTGGGGGTTTATATATGGAAAAAATTTGATTTTTAAGTATTAATCACAACTCATTTCTAAGGAATTATGACTACAAAAGCGAATCCATCAAATTCATCACTTTAATAGCACCTGCTGATAAACCTCTTGTTGCTGTATGATTGACTTGATGTTCCAGCAATCCTTTGAGAGAGATGAGTTTGAGGCTATTTTCCGCCAAAGTCTCGGCTATGGCCTCAGCTGCGGGTAGATAGCCGATGGCTCCCAAGTCTGCTAACACAGCTCGACGCAATTGCAGTTTTTCTCCTGCCAAAGCCTTTACTAACCGTTCTCCATAAACTGGTTCTTGGGTTAACTGATACATGGCTCGTGCAGCCGCATATTGCACCAGTTCTATGGGATGCTCTAAGAATGGTTTGACCAAAGGAATGGACTCAGTAGCCTGCAAGCTACCCAAGGCTTCGATAATTGCGTCGTAAGGTTGGGATAAATCTGGTTGCTGTGACTTTAGTTTCTCTCCTTGTAAACCTGCTTTTAATAATTCAATCAGTGCAGGAATACAAACCGGATCACCTAGCATATCTAAAGATTGGGCTGCTGCTTCCCGGACATAAAAATCTGAGCAGTCTAAACAAGCAATTAAGGGTTTTACTGCCTGGCTGTCGCCGATTTTCCCTAATGCTCTAGCTGCGTTGCGCCGCAAAGGATATCCGCCTTCTGGCGTTCTATCATCTTCATCCTCTAAGGCTTTAATTAATCTTGTAACCGCAACTGGTTCGCATATCCGAAACCTACCCAACCACCAAGCGGCATAAAACCGCAAACCCAAATCTGTGCTTTGGAGATTTGCGATCGCCTGTTCTACTGTTAACTGTTCGCCTCCAGGTGAATCCCCTGGAGGGGATAAATCTTCAAATTTCTGCGGATTAGAATTCATCAGAAGGAAGATTTACTCTATTAGCTATCTGTTTTCGGCTCAAAACTTAATGGCTGAATGTTAACTATTCTGCCACCCAAACGAGTAATCCGCTGCATTTCTTGATTCATGCGATTCTCAGGCACTATGATAAATACACTGCCACTAGAACGAATCGGATAGCTAATTTTTTCGGTTTCTTCACTTTGGCGCAAACCAACTACTTCATAGCGGAAGTAGCGACTACTAGTTCTACCACCAATAAATTGTCCAACCATAAATCAATCCAAAATTTATTTCAAAATTTATTTTTTATTAGTCATTTGTCTTTTATTAGTTAACAGACGCGATTAATCGCGTCTCTACTAATAACTATTGTACAGACAAGGGTTAATCGCGTCTCTACTAATGACTATTGTACAGACAAGGGTTAATCGCGTAATGACTAATGGCTCTAAAGTGGCTTGACGCTGGCGATTTTACCACCTTGTTTTACCACTCTTTGGAAGTAGCTAGATAGCTCTTCGTAAGGTATGATTACGGCTTGATTAACACGACGTGTCTTAGGATATCCCGCTCCAAAAACGCCTGCTACTTCAATGCGGTAGAGTCTGCCTTCTTTACCAAAAGTTCCTGCGCCACCAAAAGTGCTGTTGGGGGTAACGCCTTTGGCAGAAGCAACATAGGCAAAGCCTGAGGGGCCACCGGAGGGAGGAATCACAGCTGATGCAGCATTACGACCTAATTCGCTAGCCAAACGGGAAGACTTACCTTTGAGTTGGGAGCGATCGCTACTAGCATACCCGCGATAAAGTTGGAATAGGCGGCTAAATCCGACAGTTTTCTGCCCAGTTTGAGTTTCAAAACCGCGATAGTAAGGCACTATATTTTCCCCAAAGTTGGCTTGATACTCTGGCGAATCAATATAGGAATCAATGTCGGCATCGTAACCTTTATTTTGGTACAAGTCTAAGTGATAAACCACATCAGACTCATCGTAAGGAGCACGACCCAACAAATGTTTGTAGTTCAGTTCAATGACGCGAGTTTGGAAATTGTCGTAGAAAAATTTCTTTTTGTACAGTTCTGATTTAGCTACTTGACGCACAAACTCTTGGACGGTGATTTTGCCATCGCGCAAAATAGATTCGGCACTGATGAGGCGGTCAGCTGCCAATATGTAGTCATTGCCCAATAACTGACGATAGACGGCAGAAATTACTCTTTGTATGTCTTCTTTAGTTGCATTTGGACGCAATTCTACAGGAGCGCTATCGATAAAAGGTTCTGCCCCTAGACGGGACGCTGCTGTTGTAATTGTCATCTTCAAAATTCTCCTTGAGTAATACCTAATTCGCATTAGTTAGGGGAGTAAACAATAGGGAATGGAGAGTAATCAAATTCCCTAACTACTCCCTACTCCCTATTCCCCTAACCCTATTCCTAACTTACACAGCTGTGAGGCTAATCACTTTACTGCCTTTACGATTGAGTTGCTGCAACTTACTAGAAAGTTGTTCGTAGGGAACTATCAACTCGGCAGTACCACGCCGTACTACAGTTGAATTGGGAGAAGCTGCTTGTAGGAATCTAATCCGGTATGCTTCTCCACGACTACCTGTAGACAGACCAGTTAAGGCTCCTGAAGATACTGGGTAGATGGGTGAAGCCAGATTCTTAGCTATTTCCCAGGTTAGCTTTCCTTGTTTTGTCCCTTGAGCGCGATCGCTATTCGCATAACCCCGATACAATTGAAACAGCCGGCCATAGCCAACGTTTTTCTTTCCTACTTGGCTTTTAAAGCCTCGGTAGTAGGGCACAACATTTTCACCAAAGTTCTCTTGATATTCTGATGAGTCAATATAAGAATTTATTTCCGCTTCGTAGCCCTTTGAGTTGTATAACTCAACATGGTAGGAAATTTCCGACTCATCTTCCGGCGCACGACCTAATAAATGCTTATAATTCAACTCGATAAATCGAGTTTGTGAGTTGGAGTGGAAAAACTTCTCACGATAGAGTTCTGATTGAGCAATGGCTGATACAAAACCACGGACTGAAATTGTACCCTGCTGTAGCAATGATTCAGCACTTTCTAAACGCTCGCCTTCCAGTAGATATGCATTACCCAATACTTGACGGTAAGCTGCTCGAATCACCACTGCCACATCTGCTTCTGTTCTATCAGGACGTAGTTCTACTACTCCTGAGCTTTCAAATGGCTCAATTCCTAGTCTTGCTGCTTGTCCCAAAGCCGCCATCTTTAACCTCCTCAGTTTTAAGTACAAAACTGAAAACTTTTTAGAAAGTTTTTTTTAATCTTTTATAGCGGTTGAACCATAGTTTAGGACATCAGCTTACAGTTAAACTCAGAATTCAAGAGCTTTCGCAAGCTTGTTGCCTATTGCCTATTGCCTGTTCCCTGCTATAACTGTCTTTTGAAAATAAAACTGCCCGGAGAGGTAAGCAACTCATAGAACTTACTTGTCATAAGAGCTGATTTCCTCTCCGGGCTAAAGCAACACTCTAGCTCAGAGTATTAATTACGTAGTCGATGTAGGAATTTGCTTCAACAGCTGGGTCGCCGCTCAAACCGTGGTTAGCTTTGATGTACTTGAGAGCTTCAATGTACCAGCTAGGAGACAAATCGAATGTTTTGTTGATTTCAGCTAAGCCAGAAATCAAGAAATCATCCAATGGGCCTGTGCCACCAACAACTAAAGCGTAGGTGATAATCCGCAAGTAGTAGCCGATATCGCGTACACACTTAGCTTTACCGCGTTGGTCGTGCGCGAAGTTGGGGCCTTGTTGTTGGGTGGTGTAGGGGAACTTGTTGTAAACAGCTTGAGCAGCACCTTCTGTCAAGCGTGAGGCATTTGCACTCAAGGATTTTGCTGCTTGCAAGCTAGCAGGCGCTTGGCGAAAACGACCAAAAGCTACTTGAAGTTCGGTGCTGCTGAGGTAGCGACCTTGAGAATCAGCCGCTGAAATTGCTTCGGTTAGAGGTGTTTTTGTCATTTTTGGTACTTCCCTTTAACAAACTTTTCGTTGAAATTTTGTTTTGTCTTGCGGACAATTATTTCACCCAATAGCAGCGGTGCTTGGATTAAGCAACAGCAGCAGCGGCGCGATCGAAGTAGCTAGCGATTTCAGCTGCTAAAGCGCTGCAATCTCCTCTGGTGATGCCATTTGGATCGTTAACAATCTTTAAGGAAGCATCTTTGAGCTTTTGAATACCAACAGCAACGGAAGCTCCAGGAGTTCCCAATGCTAAGTAGGTTTCGCGTAAGCCATTGAGGGCGCGATCGTCTAATACGCTAGAGTCACCAGCAAAAACTGCATAAGTAACATAGCGGAGGATGATGTCTAAGTCGCGGATACAAGCAGCAGCGCGACGGCTGGTGTAAGCATTACCACCAGGAGCGATCAATTGAGGTTGTTCTGCCCACAGATCGCGTACCGCAGCAGCAACAATAGCAGACGCATTGCTGGTAATGCGGTTAACTGCATCTGCACGCTTGTTACCATCTTTGACTAGTTCGCTCAAAGCATCCAATTGTGCATCGGTGAGATATTCCCCACGTGTATCGGCTTGGGAAACTACTTTTGCAAATGCATCTAAAACCATTGCGTTAAACTCCTAATTGGCTTGGTTAAGAATTATTTGATGTCAAAACTGAATGGTTCAGTTTTTCTTTTCTTGATGTCAGATGTCTGACCATCTTTAATGAAAGGTTCACAACGGACATCCAAGGTATAAGTCTACGACCTCTAGGGTTTCGGATTAAAACTTTTGTTACAAAACTTCATCTTAATATGAGAGACCAGAAAACCCGCTAGATTCAGCACCCCATCAACCTTGTACTGTTATTTTGCCTTTCAAATTATTTTTATACTATGATGATGCCTTTTGTTTTATTAAAAATTATTATGTTACCTTGTCTTTTTGTTAATTTAACTTAACAAAAACATTCATTTAAGTAATAATACGATTTCCAAATTAAATACCACTACCAATATTTTTTCAGCCCATAGCAATAGTCTTCGCCGACATACAGATTCGCCGAAGCTCGTTTTATTGGTTTTATGTTTACTTAGGCGAGTAGTAATTTTCTCTCTAAATCAAATAAAAAGCCATGAATATACTCCTCAGTCCATTCATCCCCATAGAACCGCTTGAACATTCCTCGTGCAGGGTCTTTTTCGGCTCGATATCGTAGGTATCGCAGTTGTGCTTGTTCGATATCTGCTAGGCTTTGGGAATCAGTTACGGGTTCTGCTTGCTCTACAAAATCGAGGTAAGCTTTGAGATAGTCTTTAAAGGCAGCAAATACTTGATTTTCCACCACGACAGTTTCCTGGGGACGAGTCCACACAAAAGCAGGAGAAAAGAAGGGTCGTGCTTCTTCTGGAAAATCGCCACCCCAGCTCAGGTGCTGTTGATGGGCATGGAAGATAGGTAGGATGGGTTGGGTATACTTTGCCTGATATGCTGGATCGTCTCGGAATAAGGGTTGCATATCCAAGGCGATGAGGTGTCCTCCTGGTAATGTCACCAAATCAGCCCCAAAGAAGGGTAAGTCATAGTTAAGGTGTGGAAAAATCACGAAATTTAGTACTTGGAGGGAATTACCGCCTTGTACGTGTGCTGCTCTAATTTGCCGTAGTTTTGTCGTTTGAAAGGCATAACTAGTGGTGAGAACCTCTTGTTGGTTCTTGCCTTTACCCACGGTAGCAACCTTAGATTCAAATCCTTCTGGAATAGGATATGGTTGCAAATCTAAACGCGATCGCATGTAGGCGATCGCATAATCGAGAAATGGCTGATAAAGTGTCATTTGATGTATAAATATAAATTTTGGGCATTGGGCATTGGGCATTGGGCATTGGAAGTGTGGCCAGATGGGGTGGTGGGGTGAATCTCTCTCCCCATCTCCCCATCTCCTCATCTCCCCAGTACCTAGTACCCACTCCCCAGTCCCCAGTCACCTTTCGTCATCTTCTGCTGATTGCTAAAGGCACAGCATCTTCAAATAAGAACTCGTGGAGAAAGCGTTCTGCCCATTCATGACCAAAGTAACTGCTAAATAGACCAGATGCTGGATCGCGGTCTGCACTATATTGGTCATAGTCTTTTTGAGCTTTGACAATCCGCTGGATATCTTCTGGATCTTCGAGCGGTTCAGCTTTTGCTAACATTTGCCAATACAAGTTTAAGTAATCCTGAAACGCTTCAAAAACTCGCGTTGCTACTGTTTGAGGATCTGTTTTGGCAAATAATAAGTACTTAGAAAAGTACTGATTAGCATCGTAAAATTTCATTTCTAAGTTTTGCGACAGATCCGGGTATTTTTCATGCAGAGATTTCAGCGGCAGTATGTATTTTTTCTGATAATCTTCATCTTGAAATAAAGGCTGAAAGTCAAGAACGATCAGGTTCTTAATTTTACCAAAGGATAAGAAATCAATCCCTAATAAAGGTAAATCGTAGTGATGGCTGGGATAAATCACGCTGTTAAAAATTTGGGCGCTCTCCCCGGCATCAATATAGGTATAGCGAATTTTTCGCAACTCTTGACATTGGTGACACCAACTACGTATGGTTGCTGGGTTTCTGCCGCGATCGCTAACTTTGAATTCCAAACCAGGGGGAATGTCCCTACTTTGTAAATCAAACCGTTCAAATAGCTCTTTTTCTAAAAATTCCAAGAAAGGCTTATACATACAGCATGACTCATTAACCCTTGCATGAAAATAAAGTATGTCGATCGTGCACGTCTCATTTCTTAGAAACAAAGCAACATTCCTTAATGGGGAATGGGGCATTGGGCATTGGGCATAGGAAGTTAGGAGTTAGGAGTTAAGAATTATTCTCCTTGTCCCTTCATCTCTCTATGCCCCATGCCCCATGCCCTATCCCCTAGCCTGATTTTGAGCGATCATTTGCTCTAGCACTTGTTGGGAAACACAACGACGCTCAGAACAATAAGTCATTAAGTTGATTCCGTTCATCATTCGCACGGTACTAACTCTGACACGAAAATCATCCGTCACAAACCAACAACGTTCTTGTCCTTGGTTGTTGTCATAATCAGTGTTAATGGTCAGCACTCCATCATGAGCAAATCGATATCGGCTGACAACCGGAATGCTCTCTACATAGCCTTGGTTGCGGATTAATTTCCCAGAAAGCCTCGTTTCATCGTCGGGAATGTCAACCAAAATAGCAGCATTGTCGGTATTGGGCGGCCTCGTGTCTAGGTTAGCCTGCCATGCAAAGCTAGCACCCCCGGTTGCTTTATCTGGCTCTATTCCTTGTGCTTTACAGACTTCTTGGACTTTGGGATCGTCTTTTTCTATGACTGTAATGATTAAATTCGACTCACCCGACTCATCTGCGGCTGAGTCAAAGTGATGAACTGAACGCTCTGTAAACCACGTGCCTTCACTTTTACGGAAGAAGTCAATCATTGACAAAGGTGGTATTATATGCATCTATGTGGAAGCCTCTTTTTTAAAACAATACTTTACGACAAAATCTTGTTTGTAATCCTACCCGCCAATATCTGATGCAGACAAGCAATGTGCAATAGGCATCAGAATTTTTGACGAATGATTTTAGGACTTTTGTACTACTTTTTTGTATTATTTGTATTAATTATTTTGTTCTTATCTAAAATTTACAGATGACAGGTTGCATTTTATCTTTTTTGGTTCCTTGAGTGAAAGAATTATTTCAATAGCTATTGTTAGTTTCATATCCTAATGACAAATAGTGAAATTCACCTGATTACCAGAGAACGTCCCAGTCTAACTCCAGAAATCTTAACAGCCCTCAAAGCAGGACTTCCTTTACAAAAAGTAGATTTGAGCGAATTCAATCTACAGGGAGTTGATTTAAAACAAGCTAACTTAAGTCAAGCTAAGCTACTACGAGCCGACCTCAGCGGTATGGTCTTGAGTGGTGTAAATCTCAGTGGAGCTGATTTGCGAGGTGCTAACCTGCAAGGGGCGGATTTGAGTGGAGCGAATTTGCAGGGAGCTTATTTAAACCGCGCTGACCTCCAACAAGCGAATCTCAGTGGCGCAAATTTGCAGGGAGCTAAACTGCAAGTAGCGCGTTATGATAGCCAGACAAAATGGCCTGAAGAATATAACTACAAAGGTTCGGGAGCAGTGGGGCCGAGCGCGAATCTTAATGGCGCCTATCTCAACACAGCTTTTTTACGCAATGCAGATTTACAAGGGGCTAATCTGCGGGGAGCTTACCTCAGCGGTGCTGACCTGACTGGAGCCAATTTACAAGGCGCGGCTTTAAGTGGCGCTGACTTGAGTAAAGCTTATTTGACAGGTGCTTGCTTACGGAATGCTCGATTAACTGGAGCGAATTTGCGGGGTACAGATTTACGAGCAGCTGACCTGACTAACGCAGAAATGGAGCATCTTGAGAGTATTGCTGGGGCAGATTTTAGTTTTGCCCAAGGATTGACACAAGCAACTAAAGTCATGCTTCACAGTCGTCCAGCATCAGAACTGGATGTTTGGAACGCCTACACCCGCAAAACAACTCGTGAAAGTTTAAGTGGGTGAGCAGGAGTTATGGCAGGCAATAGGCAAGAGGCAATAGGCTTGCGAAAGTCTTTTGGTGCTGGGGTTTGACGAGCAGTTTATTTCCTAAACCATGTTTCAACTGCTATATCTTCCCCACTCCGTAGAGACGCTATTAACCGCATCTCTACGTACTCTTCTAACTTAATATTGTGAGTTGTTTTATAAAGCTTGCCACTTCTGTTTGAGAAGGGCTAAAAATGTAGCGTATCCTTCGGAAAAACCGGGCGGATCGGGTAGAACATATTGTGGAAATTCTTTATACGATCGCCAAGGTTCAGAAGCATGATGCCGTAAATATAAGGCACATTCTGAGGAACCAGGTAATCGCCAAGTCATTTGACCAGTTGGTATATCAGTCACAAATCTCTCCCGAAGTCGAAGAAATTGATATTTTATTCTAGATTTTCGCAAACTGTCCGGATATTTTGCTCAAATTTCAGATAAAATAAAACATTACCTCTAAGTAGGTCGATGTTGAAAATTGTCTTTATAACAAGGCAGAAGGCAGGCGGCAGAAGGCAGGAGGAAAAAGCTTTTCGAGCAACTTTGCTTTTCGTTATATATTTTGGTTTTTTCGCACCATGTTATTTATCTAAACCTCGTCTAACTTGAGAACTGGAGTTTTCCAAAAGGAAACGGGGTTGTGAGAAGAGGGGAGGATTTGGGAATAAAACCTGATTCTGAAAATCAGGGTTTGAAAGTAGACGCGGTTTATGTTGAATTGGATTGCATCATTAAGTTTATTGACAATAAATCTTAAAGCAGTTTGTTTACCTATTGTGGCAACAAGTCTTCTAAAGCAGCTCCCACAACTCGGTGATCCTTATCTTGTCTGAGTTGGTTGAGGGCTGCTTTTGCTTCTGGTTGGTCAAATCGTTTGAGGGCGTAGGCAACCCGCACGCGCATCCGCCAAGATTCAGTATTTACCAAGCTGAGTATTTGAGACAATGCTGCAACATTGAGGGTGGAGTCAGCCAGTAAGCCTAGTGCATCAACAGAGGATTCCTGAACTGTAAAATCTTCGTCCTTTAAACCCTGAACGCAGATATCAAATAATTCTTCAGGACAACCCATTTCAGCGATCGCTGCGAGAATAGTACGACGGACTAACCAATGGTCATCCTGATAATACGTCAAAACTAAATGAGAAACTGCGACTCTGCCAAATAGTGATAAAGAATTTGCTGCCTCAGCTCGCACGTTAGGTGTATCGTCGAATTTCATAATTTGGATCAAGGCAGCAAAAGATTCTGCTGATTGTTGGCTACCCAAACCCCTGGCCACAAAGGAACGCACCAAGAATTCTGAGTCATGGAGTTTACTCGTTAGCAAAGGGACTGCAACTTCTGATTGATAATCTTTGAGTGCGGCGATCGCTTTCAAACGATACTGAAAATCTGGATTCTCCAATTCAGCTTTAATTTTATCGATTTCCATCGGTGCATTTATTAGGATTATTTTTTACTTTATTTTACAAATGCCAAAAAATAGCGATCGCATTTGGGAAAATTACTAGGGAATGGGGCATAGGGCATAGGGCATTGGGCATAGGGACTGGGGAGATGGGGAAAAAGAGAATTTATGCTTCCCTTTCCTCCCACCCCTCCCACACCTCCCACCCCTCCGTCTCCTCCCACACCTCCCACCCCTCCCACACTTCCTGCTTGCCCCATGCCCCATGCCCCATACCCAAAACCTATGACTCAACTAACCGAAACTGTTAAGCAATTAATAGCCAAAGCCAGAATCGTCAGCTTTGCACAGTGGGAACAGTCTCATCCTCAAGCAGCGATCGCCATATTCCAAGCTGCGGATGATAATCTTCGGTATCTGAGCGACGAAGATTTATTACAGATCCAAACTTTATCACCTAATTATTCTGCCTTAATTCCTGTTGCACAATTATTACGCGATCGGGCAGCCGAAATCGTAGATGAAGCAAGAGTTCAGGTTTTGCTGACTTATCCTGAAATTATCGAGCCTGGAGGAGGTCTTTATCCAGCTGAACGCGCTCAAGCTTGCTGGCGAGATTTTTGGCATTTTCTCCGTTGCATCACCTATGGCATCGCAGGTAGCCACGCTGAATATACTAGTCCCACAGGACTGCACTATATGAATTTGCTTTATCAAGAATTACAAGTTCCTTTGGATGCAATGGTTTTGGGCTTAAAAAGTATTAAAGCTGCTAGTTTGAAACGCTGCCAAGCCAATGACCAAGAAACTCTTACTCCTTATTTTGACCATTTAATTACCCAACTAGCTGCTTTCCAAATTTAGCGCTAAAAAGTTATGCCATTTTGGATATCAAAAAATTGGCGTTACTGATTTCATCTATGAAAATCCTTGTATAGGCTAGCAATTGCAACGTCTCTGCATCTGGATTCATACCACAATTCTGTCTTAGATACCGATAAAAATACTAAAAAAATCTTAAATTTTTCTGAGGTATCATTTAACTTAACAATTTTTAATAAATATGGTTTCAGCATCGTATCAGAATGTGTAAAGGCATAATGATGTAAAAAACTCAAAAAACTTGAATTATGGACGTTAAGAGCAATTTTTAAGACTCTAGCTCTCCCTCTTGTTTAAAGTCATGTAAAGTTTTTTAACATCTGCTGATATCTTTCTCATAAAATTTAGTTGTTAACTGGGAGATAGTTTGAATGGCTTTCGGACCAGCATCACGATTAGGGGTCGCTTTATTTGAAGACACCGATCCCATTGATCTGTGGCCAGGTCGCTCTAATGAGGAAATTGAAACCATAATTAGAGCTGTCTACAAGCAAGTTTTAGGCAATGCGTATGTGTTGGAGAGTGAGCGGCTAGCCGTTCCGGAATCCCAACTCAAACGGGGTGAAATTAGTGTTCGTGAGTTTGTGCGTCAAGTCGCTAAGTCCGAACTTTATCGATCGCGTTTTTTTGATAGCGTTCCCCGCTATCGGTCGATTGAATTAAATTTCAGACATCTTCTTGGTCGTGCGCCATTGGATCTAGAAGAAACCCGTTCGCATAGCACCATTTTGGATACAGAGGGTTTTGAAGCTGACATTGATTCTTATTTAGACAGCGACGAATACCAAGAGACTTTTGGCGAAAACACTGTACCCTACATTCGAGGCTACAAAACTGAAGCAATTCAGAGCTTGGTTCAGTTTAGCCACTTATTCCAGTTAGTACGTGGTTCGGCTAGCAGCAGTCTTAAGGGTGACTTAGCTGGTAAACAACCAAAATTGAACAGCTTAGTAATTCAAAACACCCCTACTCCCGTAGTTTCACCACTCAGCAAGGGTGCTACATTCCGCAATCCAACATCTACTCCTCGCACCCGTCAAGGTGTAGGAGCAAGTGATGACGGTAAGGTATACCGGATTGAAGTCACTGGCTACAAAGCAAATGTGGTAAATAGCATTTCCAAGTTTCGCCGCAGTAACCAAGTGTATTTCGTACCCTACAATCAACTGTCACAAGAGTATCAAAGGATTCACAAGCAGGGTGGTGTAATTGCTAGTATCACTCCTGTCAATTAGAGAATTTATTCACAAACTAAGCTTGGGAAAAGGTACATGGGAAGCATACTTATAGATTCCCCGAAGGTGGAGCTGTGGTCAACTAGCTCTATTGAAGAAGTAGAAGCAGTGATTCGAGCCGTCTATAAACAGGTTTTAGGTAACGCTCACTTGCTAGAAAGTCAGCGGCTGGTGACTGGAGAATCGCAACTGCGCGATCGCAAAATCAGCGTTCGTGACTTTGTGCGAATCGTCGCTAAATCCGAGATTTACCGTAGTCGGTTTTTTGAAACCACTGCTCCCTATCGGTTCATTGAACTCAACTTTAAACATCTACTAGGCCGCGCTCCCCTAGATCAGACAGAGATTTCTGAGCATATCACTCGTACCATTGAAAACGGTTATGATGCAGAGATCGATTCCTACATCGATAGCCCGGAGTATGAGGCTAACTTTGGCGACAACACTGTACCCTACTATCGGGGAAACACCAGCCAAGTAGGACAGAAGCAAGTCGGCTATAACCGAATTTTTGGTCTTGTGCGTGGTGCAGCTGAAAGCTCAAGTACCCTCAAGTCCTCTCAGTTGGTATACTCAGTAGCAACCAACAGCACTGCTAAAATCAAGTTATCCTCTGCGATCGGTAGTACTGAAAAGAGATTTAAGATCCTCGTTCAGGGTGGAAGCGGAAAATTCAATAATCCCCTCCGCAATGCTACAACCGAGTACATTGTTCCTGCTAGTAAGATGACACCGCAAATTCAGCGGATTAATCGCACTGGTGGCAAGATTGTTAGCATCACAGAGATTGTCTAAAAAATAGGGATTGGGCATTGGGCATTGGGCATTGGGCATTGGGCATAAGTTATTCTCATTGTTTTCTCAGTTCCTAGTACCGAGTACCCAATCCTTAATCCCAGGCTTGATAAAAAGTAAAATAAACTACCATATAGACTGATTGTAAGCTGTTTTTTCAAATCGCTTTTGTAATGAAAATTACTGAATTCTTTGAACTTTCAATTGGACGATGGCGATCGCAACGTAGCGGTCATCACTTAGCATTCGCCCATTTTGAAGAAGTCTTGTCTACCATTGACATTGAATCTCTATCTACCAACGATCCGGCAGTGCGAGAAGTATGTAAATTATATGACGTTGATACTAGCAGTATTACTCATCCCTTTCGCATGACTTGGGAAGGTGAATCAGACTGGGACGATAAACCAATCTCTGGTAGTACAGTGCTTGTACCAATTCCCGATATTGAAAACCCTTCTAGAGGCAAACTCTTGCGGGAAAAGGGATACGCCGAAACAATCCCAGCAGTAGGTAAATACCACCTGAGCGATGATGGTGTTTTTACCCTACTGACACAGTATGACCTCGCTGCGGCTGAAGAACGAATTTGGTTTGCTAACCCAAATCTGCGATTTCGCGTATCGATGATAAAAACCAGCGATGGCAAAGGTGTGACAACCGCTTCCTTTTCTTCAGAAATCCGGTCTTTGTCAAGTTCAACAAGTTAGCAATATTTGGCTAGGAGATTAAATTTTGATAACTGATGACTGATGAGTGTTAACCGTCAATAGTTAACAACCAGAAAGAGTATTTATCCTTTTTTAGCGCACACCAAATTACCTAACTTTGTCTTGTCACTCCTGAGGTTGAATATGACAATAGCACCCAGTGACTCCAACACTAAGTCTAGCGATTTGCTCACCTTAGCTTGTTGGATGGCAGGAGATTTTAGCAACCAAAAGCAATCTTTTGCAAATCCTCAACTTTACGCGCACATCCACATTTTTTTTCGTCCTTTACCATTTGAGTTTTTTTCTGGGGTCGGTTTTTATTCTGAACAAGCATATGACCACGATTTATGGACACCCTATCGCCAGGGAGTACATAAATTAGTAGATTTGGGCGATCGCATTTATATCGAAAATTACAGCTTGAAAGACCCTATACTTTATGCAGGTGCAGGTCGTGAATTAGATATCCTCAAAACCATCACCCCAGCAAGTATTCAACGGCGCTATAACTGCTCAATGGTTTTTGTTCGAGAAGGTGAAATGTTTCGCGGTAATGTAGAACCAGGAAATCAATGTTTAATTCCTCGCAATGGCCGCCAAACATATCTTGTTAGCGAAGTAGAAATAACTGAGCATACTTGGGTAAGTCTAGATAAAGGCATGGATATTGAAACCCACGAACAAATATGGGGTTCAACTGCTGGGCCTTTGCAGTTTGAAAAACGAGAAAGTTTTGCTGATGAATTAAATGCGGTAGGCGCATTATGTTAATTCAGCTCGAATCTGTTAAACCCAAAATGTTACCTCCACTAGCTGAAAAAAAAATGCGCTGCTGGATTCGCAGTCGCCACTTAATTTGTTCGGGTAACTTTTTTATCTTCGAGACATTAGAATATACGACGATTGAAAGGTTTTCTGAATGTGTAGCTTCTTTAGGAGGAACAGTAATATCTGTTGACCCCGTTAATAAAATTTGGATGGGCGATCATCGCCAAGTTATTCTATATCAAGCAAAAGCAAGTTTACACACACCTCATCACACATTGAAACAATACTGGATAAAATACGGTGGTTTCTACACTAGATTTGATGTTCGTGTTTGAGAGATGCTATTGCTAGCTTGCTTTGGGTTAGAGGTAGGCTCTAATTGAAGAAGAATACAGAATACAAAATGGGCTACGCCCCGGTGCGCTAACAGAATTCAATTTCTTTTTCTAGTGGCTGACGCCAATATTGCTGTTTTGTTAACAGTTCAAAAATCAGTCTTCAAAAAGGAAGTCAGCAGTAGGGAATAAGCAAGTAGGGGAGAACCCAGTCACCAAGCCCTTACTTTCCGCGCCTATCCCTACTTTCTGATTCTGGTTTCTGAATTTTAATTCCTCCCTCAGATGGTTGACGGTTAACTGTTAATCTATCATTGCCAATTTTTGATGCGATTAGTTGTTACCTATTAACTGTTGGCCATCTGGGTTTGTTAGAAAATGTAACTAAAAAATCTCCCAAAACTTGATAACTTATATCCTATTGTGAAGGGAATTAAAGTTGTTAGTGCTAAATTTGAGTAAATTATAGAACTTACGCACTGGAGCCTGAAACCTAGATCCCCCCTTAAAAATGGGGGAACTTCTAAAGCCCTCTTTTTAAGGGGGTTGGGGTATCTGATTGCGTAAGTCCTGAAATAAACACTAACAAATACTGGTGTCCCATTACTTTTAAAAATATTGTTTTTTCAAAGGTTGTTGAACAGTATGCCAACTCTTTCAGATGATGAAATTAGACAAAGCCAATATCAAGCATTTTCCCAAACAGAAATTATTGAACTGTGGCCTGGTGGTTCAGTTGATGACATCGAAATTGTGATTCGTGCAGTTTATCGGCAAGTTTTGGGCAATGCTTATGTTATGGAAAGCGAACGCCTCATTGCTCCAGAATCGCAACTCAAGCAAGGCATAATTAGTGTTCGTGACTTTGTGCGTCAAGTTGCCAAATCTGATTTGTATCGCTCTAGATTTTTTGATAACGTTTACCGCTACCGTGCTATTGAGTTGAACTTCAAGCATCTTTTAGGTCGCGCTCCTGATGACTACTCCGAGATGATATATCACAGCAACATTTTAGATGAACAAGGTTTTGAGAGTGATATTGATTCTTATCTCGATAGCGACGAGTATTTCAATTCCTTTGGGGAAAATATAGTACCATATTATCGAGGCTATAAAACCCAAACTGGCAAAAAGATATTGGAATTTACCAATATGCTGCAACTAGTAAGGAGTAAATCTAGCAGCGATAAGAACCTAGCATCAAATAATAAACCTCAGTTGGTGCGATCGCTAATTACTAACACTCCTTACGGTAAACTCAAACCCACAGATGTTGGTGCATTGTTAGCTGAATTGTTCAAACCAAAATCAGAATCTGTTGCTGAGGTTAATACATTTGTTGCATCTAATAAAACAGCCGAACAAAGCTTGCGGCAAAAAATTCAAGAGCAAGAAAGTCAGATTACAACTTTACAACAACAATTAGCAGAGTTACGCCCATTTGCCACCATTGGTACAACACAATTTACTAGTAGTTCAGAGCTTTCTACTTTTCAAAGCGTAGATGAATATTCATCTTTGCAACAGCAAGCCGACGCCCAAGCAAAACAAATTACCGCATTGCAAGAGCAAATTGCTGATGCTCGACGCTTGGCCGCAGTTGGAGAAGCTCGTTTAAATAAGTGGCGCAGTCGCGTTTTTAATGGCTAAATTACGCACATAATAGTTTGTAGTGAGGACTTTAGTCAGGAAATATTTCAGCACTAAAGTGCTGACTACAAACTTATTAAATTAATTTATTTGTGTGTTTGGGTGCATCAACTTTTCAAGTCTGCTTGTCTGCGAATGGCATTATTCATTGCGTTGATTTGTGAAGCGTGAAATGATGGCGGCATTGAGCTATGAATAATATGGTCAAGTCCATCATGCATGACATCTGTTGGTAGTGCAGAGTGATCGAGACCTAATGTGTGTCCAATTTCATGAGCGATGGTATTAGCAATTAAGTTAGACAATTGATTAATATTCAGACTGGCATTATAAGAAGCATAAAATACTTGGTCGATGCGAATAATAGCACGGTCTGTAACCATTCCTAATTTAAAACTAGCTACACCTAAATAACCAACTGGTTGGTTATCAGCAAATATATAGACGTGGGTAAAATTATGACCCCATTCCTTTGGTTCAGGCGCATCTGATGTCAAAAAGACATCAACACCTCTAAATGCACCGTAGACTTTGGAGAAAGCATCAAAGAGAATATTATTGATTGCTTCTCTGTTTTCTTGTTCGACGCACATCCCTGATGCATCGACCCAAATACAGCGCCGAAACTCGCTCTTTTTCTCTATGAGAATTGTGCCGCAGGAAGGGCAAAATTCCCACTGAGATTGGATAGGTAAACGACATCCTTGACAACGGAGTTTCGGAGGTCTAGTTAAATCTATACGTTCCCAAATTGGGACTTTGAGGTTACGATTAGGTCTGGTTAAATTCAGGCGATCGTAGAGGGACATTTATTTTTTTATTGTAATAGATTCTTGGTTTTAGCTAATTTGACCCAGTTAGGATATTCAGTCATCAGTAAATCATAAAGTTCTCGATCTGCTATATTTTCTGGATCTTCCAAGCTGAAAAAATCAGAGTTATCAAGATAGCGATCGCTAATTTCATCAAGTCGTTCTAAAAAACTAAAATCACTTGTAATTGCTTGGGAAAACCAGCCTAAAATTCCTTTACTCTTAACATCTTTACGTGACTTACCAATTGCCATAAATTGCCAAAAAATTGGTTCATAGGAAGATTCTTTAAGATACTGTTGTGTTTGTGCTTCATCAGAAGTTGCTCCATCTGTAACGAACATGACATAAACTGGTTTATTTAACGAACCAGGATTGTTTTGGCTACTTTTTTTAAAGCTTGAAAAATAGAAATTTCTAATCATATTGATAGCTTGACCATAGTAAGTACCACCTTCAAGGGAATATTGTTTTAGGATATTTTGAATAAAGCTTTGAAAATTTTCAATAGTCATTTCACCCACATGATGAGCTTTAGCTCCAAAGAGAAATATATCAATAGAGGCGTTATCGTCAAAACGACATCCTAAAGCAAGAATTTTTTCAGCAAGCCGCTGTATTTTACCTGAACTATAGAGCGAACCCATTGAACCAGAGATATCAAGGCAAAGCACAACCTTGGCTTGATGATTTGTCAAATTTACTTTTTGAAGTGATATATCTGCTGTTTTAGCAAGATTAAAAATATGTGGTGCTTGCTGTTCAAGCTTTTTATCTAATGCTATATTTGCTTGAGTTTTATAGTTTTCTTTTTCATCTTCTTTTTTTTCTTCTTGTTTAGTTTCAACAATATACTTATCTACAAAACTTTGTAGCCCCGAACTATACCCTTCTCCTACCGCCTGAAATCTCCATTGATTATCCTTTTTATATAAACGCCCAAATTCCAAAGCCGTCTCTTGAGAAAAAGCCTCTCTTAAGTTGTACCTAGCTAGAGAATTTTTACTTTCCTGGTTGTAAATCTTGATAAAAGCATTTTTGATTTGACTAAAATTTTGATTTTTTTCTTGCCCTTGATGAATAGTAACAACAAAAACTATTTCATGAATAGCTGGATCGACTTTTGCCAAATCAACATAAATCGTCTCATCATCTCCATTACCTTCTCCGGTTCTATTATCTCCTGAATGTTTTAAAGAACCATCGAATGATTGCAGATTATTGTAAAATACAAAATACTTCTCATCAGGAATTTTACCATCTGCGCCTAACATAAATACCGAAGCATCAATATCATAGGCTTGCCCAGCTTGATTTACTTGCCAACCCAAACCAATAGCCACCTTATTTAAATTGGGAGCTTCTTGAGAAAGATTAAATCTTTCACCTTTAGTTAATTCAATTTCCATTTTCGAGACATCCTTAAAATTTATTATTTTATTAACTTCACAAATTCTCAATTATGGTATTTTTTATGCAAAAAAGGGGGCAACAATAATGAATACCCCCTTTTTATTACTCTCTAAAATAACTACTAAGCTGCATATCGGTCTACAAAACTTTGCAGACCTGCTTTATAACCAGCGCCGACAGCTTGAAATCTCCATTCTCCATCTTTGCGATAAAGCTTACCAAATTCAATTGCCGTTTCTGCGGACGCATCTTCATCTAATTCATATTTGGCAATTTGTTTTTCTGTTTTATTGTCATAAATTCTAATAAACGAGTTTCTGACTTGTCCAAAGTTTTGCTTTCTTTGTTCTGCTTCATGAATAGTGACAACAAAAACTATTTCCTGAACGGAAGCATCAACTTTGCTCAAATCAACTTGAATTGTTTCATCATCTCCGTGACCTTCTCCAGTTCTGCTATCTCCCTCATGTTTCACAGAACCATCTGGTGATTGTGTGTTGTTATAGAATATAAAGAATTTTTCGTTAGGAATTTTCCCGTTAGTACCTAACATAAATATAGACGCATCCAGGTCAAAAGCTGAACCTGTATCTGTGGCGTTAAGATCCCATCCTAAACCAATTCCAGCATTTATTAAGCTTGGTGCTTCTTTTGAGAGATTTATTCTTTCGCCTTTGCTGAGGTTAATTGACATAACTACTACCTATTGTTTCAAAATGAATTTTATCCAGAGTTGTTATTGATTAGCTCAATAACTTAGTCAATCATCAAATGATTTTCACTTGTATCATCCAGAAGGGATGAGATATGAATTAAAACAATCTTGCTTACTAACTCACTAATGCTGCACTGTCAGCCATTTAAGCATAAGCTTTCACAAGTCCTTCTAAACCATTAACATTAATGCCATTACCAATAGCTGCCATTTTCCATTCATTATTATGGTTGTAAATTTCAGCCATAATCATTCCGGTCATTCCTTTATATTCAGAACCGGACAGATTATACTTAGCTAATTCTTGATTGTTAGATGTATTAACCAGGCGTACAAACGCATTTTTAACCTGGGCAAACTCTTGTTTACGAGTAATACAATCGTAAATATTCACCGTAAAAACCAGTTTGACTATCTCTTTTGGTAGGCGAGCTAAATCTACAATAACTTGCTCATCATCACCATCTCCTGCACCTGTGAGATTATCGCCTAAATGAGTAATAGCTCCTGATTTGTGAGATAGATTTCCAAAGTAAATAAGGTTGCTTGTATCTCTGATTTTGCCATTTTCATCTAAGCAAAGAACAGAAGCATCTAAATCACAATCTTGAGTGTTACTGAAAGCGCCAAAAACGCCACCGCCTAAACGTTTTGCTGTATCCCAGCCTAGTCCACACATCAGCTTTGTTAGCCCAGGAGCTTCTTTTGAAAGTGAAATACGTTGCCCTTTTTGTAAGTTGATTCCCATGTTAGTTTATGTTAGTTATATGGATTGATAAACTCTTAGCTATAGCGTTCAAGTAGGGCTTTTAAGCCACCTTGATAGCCTGCACCTACAGCATTTAGACGCCATTCGCCGTCTTTGCGATAAAGTTCTGCCATGATTAATGCTGTTTCTATGGAGTAGTCTTCCACAAGGTCATAGCGGATTGCTTCTTGTTTTGTTTGGGCGTTTACAATACGCACAAAGGCATTTTTAACTTGGCCAAAGTTCTGACCGCGTTGCTGTCCTTCATAGATAGTTACAGTAACAACTATTTTTTGAACTTCTGGTGGTACTTTTGTGAGATTAACTTTGATAACTTCATCATCTCCCTCACCTAAACCTGTGAGATTATCTCCCATATGTTGAAGGGATTTATTAGGGTCAGGACTTGTGAGGTTATTGTAAAAAATAAAGTGATTGTCAGAAAGAAGTTTTTCGTCACTCCCTAACATAAATACTGATGAATCAAGATCGAAATCGTGACCTGTATCTGTAGCTTTTACATCCCATCCAAGCCCAATAAAGACATCTGTTAAGCCAGGAGCAACTTTTTCCAGTGAAACTCGTTGTCCTTTAGCTAGTGAAACTGCCATAATTTTTTTCCTGTTTATAGCGAATAGACGTATAAATTAAGCAAGTTTTTTAATTCGTTTTCTGCAAACAAATGAAACTTTTGGAGATCGCAACAAAATTAATCAGCTAGAGTGCTGATTGCTTAAAAAAGATTTCAATATTAATTATTTAATTTTGGATGTAGCTATTTTTTCAGTTTGAATATGTTTATTCTTCAAAAGTTCGCTTTTAAATACACAAGAATTCAGGAGCGAATGGAGACGCTCCGCCTCTGGTCAGAATGGACTAAGCGGCGATACGCAACAAAATTAAAATAGTCTTTCGCCTTAGCTTAAGACTTAGATATAGCAATCCTAAATGAGTCGTGAAAAATATGGATAAGGAAACGAACCGCCAAGGGCGCAAAGGGCGCAAAGGTAAGAAAGAAGAAAGAGATATATAATTTTCACAAATGATTTAGGACTGCTATATGTACTTAATCAACTTGAAATATGCTGTAATTAATGGCAACCAAGCTATTAAGCTTTATTGTGTAAATCCGATTGTTTGCGAGAATTAATTGTTGAGTAACATGCGATTAAATTGATAGTACTATTCTGCGCTCTATCCTATTCATCTGTAAGGAGCGCTGTAATCAGGAAAAATACTTAAACTCTCAAATTTTTGTTTTGATGTCACATAGTTTATTCATAGCAGTATTGTTATCATATTCAATGACAAACAGGCAGTGGTATTGACTGCGATCGCTTTAACAAATTAAATATCGAGAAGCAAAAATTACAATCTCTCAACATTTGTTAACAATGCTGCAATTGAGCTAACAACACGACAATTTCATCAATTGCTTGACGCACAACTGTTGCAGGCTGTTCGGATTGATTGACAATAATACTAAAAACTAACGTTTCATACTTAGGCGCATTCACATACCCAGATAGAGAAACTACACCAGTTAACGTACCGGTTTTGGCTTGGACAATACCTTCAGCTGGTGTGTTTTGAAAACGTTCTTTTAAGGTTCCACTTTTACCAGCTACAGGTAAAGATGCACGATATATCGATGCTCCTGGCGTCCTTGAGATTCCCCGCAAAACTTGTACAAAAGCTTCTGGTGTGACTAGGTTACGACGTGATAAACCCGAACCATCTATCAAAACATAATTTGCTGGATCGACTCCTAATTGAGTTAAACTTGCTTTGACAACTTCCAAACCGATATGAGCGCTAGTCTGATTTTTCAGTCTGGGTTTTTCCACAGCTAATGCTCTTAATAGTGCCTCAGCATAAAGATTATTACTATTAACATTCGTCTCTGCTAATAATTCAGCTAAAGGTGGCGACTCTACAAATGCTATTTCTTCTTGATTAGTACCACCAGATACGACTAATGCTTTTCCCAAAGGTATTTTTTCTTTTGCTAAAGCCGCACGAAAGCGCCGTAAAAAGTAATAATTAGGATCGACTAGAGGTAAATCTAATAAATAAGGTTCAGAGTTTGCTGTTAACTGTCCTTCAATTCGCAATACTGTTCCTGATAGCTCACGGTTAACGTTAATATAAATTGGTTGATTTTGGTCAACAGTTAATGACTGATTAATTGTCCGCCACTGTCTCGCTTCATTAATATCAGTCCAAACTAATTTTAAAGGTTTACCTACAGCCTGAGGTACTAGTTTTAAGCTAAAAATATTTTGATTGGTAATAAAGCTGTTGACTGGTGCGCCGTAGTCTGACTGGACATCTTCCCATTGCCAAGTGGGGTTAACAATATCCCCTTGGATATAACTATCATCGGCGATTAATTCCTGAATTTGAGTAATACCTTTCTGTTTCAACTGTTGTGCTAATGCTTGCAGTTGGGTATCACTTAAACTCGGATCTCCTCTACCGACAACACGTAAAACACCATTGCCATTTTGATAAATAGAAGTACGAATACGAAAATTACCGCCCAACTGCTGTAATGCAGCTGCTGTTGTCAGCAACTTCATGTTAGACGCTGGAGTAAAATATTTCTCGGCATCTCGATTGTAAAGAGTTAACCCCGCTGATAGAGGTTGTACTAAAATTCCCCAACGCATCCGACTAAATAGGGGACGATTAATAACAGAATCTATAGCTGTTCCCAATTGGGTAGAGCAAATTGCTTTTGTAGTAGTTGTAGGTGGGGTTGGGGTTTGTGCTTTACCAACTCTAGAATTAAATGTTATCTGGGTAGTTAAAAATATTAACAAAACACCCAGCGATCGCTTGAAAATCTTAAGTTTCACCAATATACCTTATCCAATGTTCAATAATTTCACTTTACCAGCAACTTCTTTCTTTAAAAAAGAGCAATTGGGTCAGTAAACTTACTTAACTAGTATAAGAGAGATGTTCACATATTTACAGCAATCTTCATCTATTTCAACCAAAATCCTCATTGCTTGTAGCAACTTAGTCAAAATTTCCATCAAAAATGTAAAATCTCAGGCTATAGCAATCCTATTTGAGTTGTGAAATTAGTAGTGTAGGCAGGCAATAGATTTTTTCACGAATGATTTAGGATTGCTATATATACCATTTCACTTTAATGATACAAATATGTGGTTAGGGGTTTAGCAGTGCTAAACCCCTAAGAAAAATGGCATTGCTGAATCTAGGGATGATTTTTACCTCACGCAAAGGCGCAAAGGCGCAAAGAATCTACCTTTAGCCTTCGTCAAAAATCTTAATTCATCCCGCATTTATGCAACGCCAGAAAAATCTATGTGTATCAAGATTTTTCTGAAATGCTATTAGAAGTATTGACTAATATGATAGTCAATGAATTCACTGCAAGTTAACCATTTATCTTGGGGAAACACTAACTTTTTAGTCTTGGTCATAACCTCATTAAAGAAATTGATATAGTCATCGCCTTGCAAAATTAACTCATCACCTGTTATGTGGTCAGTTAACACTACAGACTGACCTACTTTCATGTATGTGTATCGTTGCATAAGTTGTTGCGCTAGTGGTTGTTTAGTTTAAGTAGCCGCTTTCTAGCTATAAATTTGGACACGAAAACGCTAACCATTCCGCAGTTAGGTGACAGATTTTTGATAAAATTTTCCAGCAAAATTCAGTATTATCAAAATTGGCAAGTTAAACAGCTTTTACGATTGGCTTGGAAACTGAAGTTATGTACTTCAGTTGATTTTAAATTTGCTGTATATGCCAATACATTTATGTGCAGTTTTTCCCCCTTGTTTTCGTTGCAGTTTCTAGTTGCTTATTTATAGCAAGGAAGGATATTTTCAAACTGAATCATATCAGACCAATATTGCGATCGCTAAGAGATATAAAACATAATTTTCTCTCAAATCCAACAATGAAACTTTAATCTTAACTTAACCTGAGAGTTCCCTAACTGAACTTCCAACAATCTCCAAGCCCGTCTTTTTGAAGTGGATTTACAGCAGATTTCAAGGAAAGCTAAGTGTGGTATTTATGTCTGAAAGTTAGACAGAGAGCCTCTTGTAATTACGGATTTCGCTCTAGGTTGAAGCCGATAGTTATTTTGATAATAGACTATGCAGACTAATTTAGTAAATAAAATGTTCCAATTTTTTTCAACAAACTTTTTTGTAATTAATGAAACTTAGATAACTAGTTTGGGAATAATAAATCATGCCAGAGAAACATTTTAAATGGATCTCAGCATACTAGGTGTGTCTTTTTATCGGCGATTACAGGAGCAAATTGTTCATGAAAGTAAGTTCATCAGGGGCTAAGCTGGGTAGTGCAATTATTAGCAGTACTTGTTTAACCGCAGCAATTATAGGCTTGGGTGGTTCCGGTGCATTTGCGGCTCAATTCATTACAATTAAAACCACTGGTACATTATCAGGAACTATCGAACTCCCCAGAAATAATCCCAATTTCAATAACAGTATTACTCGTATTGATACTGATGAGACTGGAACTTATTACCGGAACTTAGGTACTACTAATAATCCTAATTACGTTCCTGTGTATCAATCAGACTATTTGCAGGTAGAAACACGCCCTGATGGAAGTCTGCATTACTTCGTTGACTTTAAAGGTATTCCTTTTGTCTCCTTCGATGGCGTTTTGACATCGCCGGTTCTTTCTGGTGGCCAGCTGACTCCCTTCAAATATCAAGGACAATTAGCGGGAACCACATTTCAGGGAGTTGTTCAAGACGAATTTAATTTCATCAAAGCTTTTTACAGCGGTACTGTCACTGACCCAGACACCGGAAAACAGTATCAGGGCACTTTTGAAGTTTATGGCTATGGTGAACGATATAGCGATCGCAATGGTAGTTTAACTCCTACCGTTTTTGATTTCCAGTCTGATATCCCCGGTTCGCCAACAATAACATCTTTGACTTTGAGTAACACTCCCTTGAAAAATTTGAGTATCAAAGTACCCATACCTGTGGATGAAACTTCTATTCCAGAACCCACCAGTATTTTCGGAACCTTGATGGCGGCTGCTTTTGGTATCATCATCAAAAAGAAAAAAGATATGTCTGCTAAAGATTTAGCTTAATCATACATTTGGCATAATTTTGGCAACACTTAACCATAGTCAAGCGTAATATCTAGCTTGACTATGGTTTTATATATTTTTCCTCAAGGCAGTATTTTAGTTGTATAGCGGTAGTCACATAGGTTAGGACATTTTAAAAACTTGAATGCCATGCATAGTAAGACTTTTACCTCCTGCCTCCTGCTATACAGCCAAAATCTCACTCCATATCCCTTTGTTTAAACATTGCCATCAACTTCCGCTTACGGCTGTGGGTTTGCATCAAATTTTCTCGATAAGTAGACCAGTCAGCCTTTCTCCCAGATTGCAAGTAGGCGGTACGTGCTTTTTTTAGCCATTCTACGGCATAGTAGTAGTATTCTGCTTTACCTGCATCCATAATTTTCTCCGCACGATTACAGGCATTGGCAATTACCCAACCAGGATTATGAGGAATAGCAGCATCCATAACTCGGTGAATTAAGTCAGAATTATAAGAACTGAGTTCACTAACGATCGCAATTGCATCATCAATTAGCCCCTCGTGCAATAAAATATCCACTTTGGCTGATTCTGTTCCCCAACCAACATAACTACGGATGATTCTCAGTAAATCTGTTTTGACACTTTCCCAGTTTTCGCCAGCTAATTCTTGCATCTTCTGATAATCAGAAAACGAGGGCTTGACTTGGAAAGCCGCCTTAATTGCTAATAAAGCAGCTTCATCATTACCCAATTCAACAGCTAAATCACCTGCCCAAGTTCCTAACTCATACTGACAATCACCAGGTAAATTTAATCCACTTTGGGCGATATCTAATGCTTGCTGTAATGCTCCCTTATCGGTGAGTGTTTTCGCTAAGGCAAAAGCTTCTTCCTTTGAGTTCATCTGGGTTTGAGCAGCATCAATGGCTTCTTCTACTCTGCCTAAACGCCCCAGCATTGTGAGATATTGCTGGGTTTGCCCTTCTGCTTCAGCCAAATACAGGTATTCTTGGTAACGTTCTTGACGTTCGAGGATTTTCAGGCGAATTAGTGCCAAATCGTCTGCATAGTCAGGGACATCTTCTTCCCAAGCTCCTCTTTCGGTAATATTACCTTGGAGAACTTCCACCAGGGGTGGATAATCCCAACCTTGGCGTAAAGCCTCCATAATCAGACCAAAATCAGCATTCCATTCATCTTGCCATGCTTCTAAATTTATTTGAATATCAACTTTTTCGTCTGGGGTGAGTTCGGCACTTAGAATTGCTTCACACCAACCCTGATTTAATTCTTGGACAATTTCATCATTTTCGGCACCGTATTCTGCAACATCGTGCCAATTTTCCACACAGGTAAAGGTAATCGCCTCTAAAATAGCGATCGCATTTTCAGCCTCTCCCCGTTGGCAAAAATCCACGGCAATTTGCACCAGACTCAGTAATTCTTCAGCGATGGGGTCTTCTTCGTAACCTTCCTCGAAATACTGCACAGCGCTCCGGAGAATCTGCTTCACTTCGCGGCGAAAGGGAGCCGGATCGATAGTACTGCGCCGCACGCGTTTGATACTTTTTTCTTGGGCAACAGGAGCAATCATCCAGCTGACACGACGTTCAATCGCCTCAATCAGTCGTGGGTATTCTGCTACTAAATCTTGTAGCAGCCTTTGAGTTTGGACATAATCTAAGCGATCGAGTAATTCTTCTAAAGTTGGGCGCTGTTCAATGTGTTCTGAGTGACGCGCACAGACGAGCATCGTCGCCACAATATGTTTGCACCACCCATCAAAGTTGTATGCACAAGTGCAGTTGACAGAAGTCAATCCACTGCTGTCAAAATTCAGGCTGACATGATAAGGTCTGGCTTCACTGCCGACAACATCCGCTTGAAGCACACCGCCACGTTGGGTGATACCATTGACAGCGCCAGCCTGATAGTATGCCTCGCCCCGCTGGAAAGATTTGGCGTTGGCATGGCGGCGGATAGTAAACTCACTAATTTGGGGAATAGACATCGGGCGATCGCCTGCGTAAATCCTCTGGATGAATCCAGCTTAGGTCTTAAACTAACGCTATGTAAAGAATAGACTTCTTGCAGAAGTTGGGAAAAGGGGAAGGGGAAAGGGGGAAAGGTTTGGTATTTTTCCTTTAACATTGAGTCCCTTTTCCTACAAGAGTGCAAAAGTACTTTTTGCACTCTTGTCTAATGCATAACTGTATGTCTAATCATGAGTCATATCCCAAACATAAAGATTTTTCAAACAGATGTAGAGACGTTGCATTGCAACGTCTCTATCAACCATTTTGTGGCTAAACCAGGGATATTACACCAATTCTCTAAAGTCAAGCAACAGATTTAAAGCCACAAACCAGGTTAAATCTTAGTTTCTTAATTGCGAACTGCCAATAGCTATTAACTACCAGAGCAATAGCTATTAATTTCCTTGACTATTGAACTTTCTTCTTGACCACTCTTTTGTAGAGATGCCAAAGAGTTCTTTGCTGCTGGGAGATTCTTTTTATCTATAGCTGTTGCTGCATTCTTCAATTCTTTAGTAATGCCCTGATAAAGTGTGAGGAAACGTCCTTGAAAACCTTGGAGTTTCTCATCTTTAATTTCTAGGGCTTTCATTTCTTGGGTAAGTGGGTCTATCTTGCTGGCGAGTTCAGTTAAAGATTTAGAACCTTTTGCTGGATTGGGATTTTTGCCGAATTCCTGACCTAAAGCGGATGCTTGATTGGCAACCTTGATAATTTTGTTACATTGGGCAACTTTACTTTCTCCACAACTTGCAAATAATAATGCGATCGCAGTTGTGGCTGAGAGTATAAAAGTTTTCTTAACTACGTGTTGCATATATTCCATAATCTCCGACTATATTTTGCTAACGTTGGGCAAAGGAAATTGATAGTCAGCAAAAATACTTTTCTTTTTTTTCAAAAATCTCTATTTCTGCTCCTGATATCACACCCGGTTAATCACTTATGATTCAAATCTCTGTGCCTCAAAACATCAGTCTAAACAATAAGTATTCAATCAGACATGATATGACTTTTATATCCCTGCTACTTTATACTGCATTTTTTCGCAGATGTGTATGTAATTTCACTGAAAATAATAAAAAACTCCATCCCCTTGTGGGTGGAGTTTTTGGGCATGGGGAATAGGGCATAGGGCATGGGAAAGAAGTTATACCAAATCCGTTTTTATAACCGCTCTTTCTTCTCCCCCTGCTTCCCCTGCTTCCCCTGCTTTTTTCAAAAAGAAGGTAGTTAACAAGGATTTAGTATTACCAATGCCCCATGCCCAGTGCCCCAAGCGACGGGGGGAACAACCTCGCCCACCCCCTCGTGGGTGGGGTTTCCCGTCGCTTTTGATAAATTTATTCTGCCAATTTTGGCATTAACTTCAATGTGGCAGTAGTATTTGCTGCAACATTCGTTTTTTGCCACAGCATTGGGTGGTATTCAATCCGACACCAGGAATTAACCATATCTTTGTAATGTCTATGGAACGCATGACCTGATTGTCCAGGGGTATGAATTCCCAATGAATTATCTAAATTTCCCAAATCTACAATCATCCGCAATGAAGGAATATCCGTCACCTCAAAGGATTCATCCGCCCTCCACCGATTAGCATTTACTGTTTCGCCATTCCCAGCCGTGGCAAAGCCACCGCGATTAAACAAAGCTTCAATCGCTGCAACCCCAGATTTACCGAAGGTGGCATTACGAAAAGTGACGGTATGTAGTTTGCCCCAATTCCAGTTTTTTGGGTCTTTACCTTGAAGGCGTTCTAGTTCGTCTACGGCTTTTGTCAAGGATTCTCGAAAAATTTGGTCGCGGTTCTCAACTTTTGGGGTGTTGCGATTATCCCACCAAGAACTATTGGGCTGTTTGACCAGATTTGCCACCACAGCATACCAGCGATCGCCGCCATCAGGAAAGTATCTTTGAGGCAACTGGTCGTGAAATGTGTTTGCTAGCAAGTGTTTCCAGAATACTTCAAACAAAGCCGCAGCCGGGGATGTCATTCCCAACTCCAAATCCCAATTTTGTAGCAGTTTTTGGGCTGCTTGCAAACGGGGTGTATCGACTGCGAGTGATTGCAGTAATGGTACTAGTGTTTGGGCATTGAGATTGCGATCGCTCCCTTGTATCTGCTGTACATCCTGCAAAGAAATCGCCTCGGTTTGTTGTGAAATCATCTCAACAATCTGCTTTGCCCGATAGCCATAAACCCAGTCTGCGGTAATTAAATACGGATATTCACGGGAAACTAAATTATTAGCACTAGCAATAAAACCTTCGGTCGGATTGAAACTTTTGGGTAACTCCTCAAAATCAATATAGCCTTGCCATTCGTATTCATCCGTCCAACCAGGAACCGGATAACGCCCATCTCCCTTGGCTCTGATGGGGAATTTACCAGGCATTTGGTAGCCAATATTGCCATCAATGTCAGCGTAGACTAAATTTTGGGCAGGAACATCATAATTCTTGGCAGCAGTGCGAAATTCCTCCCAATTTTGGGCGCGATTGATTTCAGGAATAGCATAGCCTAGCTTAGAAGGTGCTAATGCTGTCCAGCGCAAAGCTACGGCATAATTTTGCGGCAATTCTAGCGGCTGACTCGATTGTAACTGCTGGAGATTCGGCGAAACATCAGAGAGAATCGGTCCGTGTCGAGTGTACCGAACCGTTTGCACAATTGGCTGACTTCCGGCAACTTGAATCGTTTCTTTCACAAGTTCCATATCAACCCATTTACCATTGACCTCATATTGGTTGGGGTTTTTCGGGTTGATTTTCTCGATGTATAAATCCATCACATCAGATTGAACATTAGTCACACCCCAAGCAATGCGATCGCTATGACCGATAATTACTCCAATCATCCCCGCAAAAGAAAAGCCCGCAACGTTGTAAGGACATTCTGTACTCTCAGACGTACAATGCAAACCAACCTCATACCAAATCGAGGGAATTTGCACACCCAAATGTGGGTCATTCGCCAAAATCGGCTTACCTGTGGTTGTGCGTTTACCAGATATCACCCAGTTATTAGAACCAACACCAATTCCCGTAGAACCAATTAGTTTTTCCAAAGCCATCATCGGCTGATTAATTGACTCTAACGCAGAGAAGAGGGAAGAAGACGCGGGGATCGGGAGACGTGGCGACGCGGGGAAAGAACTCTCTGTATCCTCTTTCACCGCGTCCCCGTGTCCCCATGTCCCCGCGTCCTCTCTCACCGCGTCCGCTTTCTTCCCTAACTCCGGCAAAATCGCTGGCAAGTCCTGAGGATAGGGTGGAAAAAGTTCCTCAACTTCAGCAGGGGTAAGAGTTTTAAGCAGTATTGCGCGTTCAATTTCGCTTTGAAAATTTCTGCCCAAATCGTAAGCCATCACCTTACCCCAAGTTAGAGAATGGAGTATTTGCCAAGGTTCTGGCTGATATGCAGGATTGAGAAATTTTAGTACAGCGTATTCTAAACTCAAGCTGCTGCCTTGATGTTTTGCTAAATAAGCGTTGACACCATCAGCGTAAGCTTCTAGATATGCTTTCATTTGAGCATTGATTTGCGGGATTTCTTGCTGCGCCACCCTCGCCCAACCCATTGTCCGCAAATATTTGTCAGTTTCAACCTGAGAAGAACCAAACATTTCTGAGAGTCGCCCAGAACCGATGTGTCGCCAAAAATCCATTTGCCAAAAGCGGTCTTGGGCGTGAATGTAACCTTGCGCCATGAATAAATCGTGGGAGTTGGCAGCATAAATATGGGGTACTCCCCATTTATCGCGTTGAACGGTTACTTCAGCTTTCAGTCCAGGTATTTGAATTGTGCCACTCTCTTGGGGAAAGGATTGGCGCACAATGTGAGTGGCAAGTCCCATTAACAATAGCCCCAGGACTAACAGGAAAATCACAGTAGCTTTGAGTCTTTCCAGTAACCAAAGTTTCCTAGAGCTTTTGATTTGGTCTTGCCGTGCCATTGTTAAGTTAAATCACGCGAGGTTACCACGTTGATATTACAGTACAGTGAGTAATATTAGACCTGCCTTGAAAATAGGGAACAAGGAACTATTAACAGGGAACAGCAAAGAAATATTTTCATTTTTCCTTGTGAGCGTAGCTGATGGAGTCTCTTGCAAAAGTCCCTAATATCATGTCCGCTTGATTGCTTATTAAACACGAAGAACCCCACCCCGCTTGCGGCTACGGTGTACACACAAGTCTCTTGACCTGCACCTTTGTTGCATCGCCTTGCACCTTTGTTGCATCGCCGGCATTGCTGAATCTAGGGATGATTTTTACCTCACGCAAAGGCGCAAAGGCGCAAAGAATCTACCTTTAGCCTTCGTCAAAAATCTTAATTCATCCCGCATTTATGCAACGCCGCATCGCCTTGCACCTTTGTTGCATCGCCTTGCACCTTTGTTGCATCGCCTTGCACCTTTGTTGCATTGCCTTGCACCTTTGTTGCATCGCCCTGCACCTTTGTTGCATCGCCCTGCACCTTTGTTGCATCGCCCTGCACCTTTGTTGCATCGCCCTGCACCTTTGTTGCATCGCCCTGCACCTTTATTGCATTGCCTTGCACCTTTGTTGCATTGCCTTGCACCTTTGTTGCATCGAAAAGCAAAAATTAACCTTCTGTGTCTTACACAACAACTCTAAAAGACTTGTGTGTACACGGTAGCTTTGCTAAGGGGCTACGGTGTACACACAAGTTATGGAATCACTATCAGTCATTGAATTACCCCTCCCTAACCCTCCCCTTGTAAAGGGGAGGGAATTAGATTTCTTTTTCCCCCCTTGGAAAGGGGGGATTAAGGGGGGTAATTGACTTGTGTGTACACGGTAGTTGCTAAGGTGAAGGGAGCGTTTGCTTTACTCAAATGCGGGGTGGGGTTCTTTATTTTTGATTTATGCAAGACTTAAACGTGGAGAAAAGCCCAAAAGCAAAACAAAAAAGCGATCGCTCCCCATCGCCCAGGCACAAAAGCAAAGTTTAGTACAGTGTCACCCCTCGGTTATAAGCGTCTTTAAAACTCGCATAGTCGTACTCGACTTGAGTTGCATAATCTAGAGCAAAGTTAACAATCTCATCTTTAAATCCACCCTTATTACCGCTGGTAATATCAGTTACTTCCTTATCAACGCTTGCGGGAACAATCCCAGCATCGTAGTCTTTATCTGAGATGGCATGATTCTTAGCAACCACCTTCCCTGCATAGCCCATTGCATCCATGAACTTTGATTTTGTGGTTAGCAAAGTATAGTCAAAATCTACTTGATAGGGTGATTTTTCGCGCAGCATAAAAGGAATACTGCTAACAGTAGTGTAGCCAACTAAAGGGTCAGTATTAGAAAGCATCGCTTTAGTGGCGATTGTTACCCTTGTTCCTTCGTGATTATTATAAACTGAACTCGGCAACAGACCTGGAGATGCGATCGCCACGGCGCTACTATTTTGTTGCTTCATCTCCAAAATTCGGTCATCATCGGTTGCTGAACTTGGCCCTTCAATCAGTGAGTAATACCGATATTTCCCAAGACTACCCGTACCAGAACCTAATTTGAGGCGAATATCTTTTAGGGTATAGTAACTATTGCTATAGCGTTTGCTGCTAGGAATTGAAGCGATGTAGCTACTCATGGCAGTAGCGATCGCCCAATAGGTGCTGCTAGATACAGGCTGGAGTTCCGAAGTTGTTTGAAAAACGCGATCGCTAGTACTATTTAACAGGGTGTACTTATTTAGTAAACTAGAGCGACTCTTAGCCGCTGCCTTTTGAATTAAATCTTTAACCACACCATTGGTATTACTTTCTTCTAGACGGTATGATAGCTCCTCATTAGTCCCTTTAAAGTCGCTTATCTTGTTCAGGTAAGCATCTAGGAAATTGCGGACAATATCTTGAGCATCACCAGAGCTAAAACCGTTCTCTTGAGCTGCCAACAGAATAGAAACTGCCATACGTCGCAAATCCCAAACGTAGGGGCCAAGATAACCTTCATCAAAGTCAGTGGTATCAAAGACGTTATTATCGTTGCTATCCCTCATCCCTCCAAGATTCTGCATATGCATATCTCCCTCTAACCAAATGGCTGATGTCGGAGAATTGACAAATCCTGAACCTGGTAAAGTTTGCATATCACGATAAAAGATGTGAGCCGTCCCTCGATAGAACGCAAACGGGCTAGCTGTCATCTTTTGCATCTTTGTTGCCAGTTCTTGCGGCAATTGGGAAGCAAACGGATGGTTATATTGGTAAATCTCATTTTCCACCCACGTTGAACGGGGAGTTGCCCCTTGAGATCTAGATGGAAACCCTAAAGTTAAAATCAAGATAATGATGATTGCAGATATCTGTTTCAGCATGAAAGCATTTTAAGCGCTAAAAAATTAATTGCTGGACTTTTGTATAGGGACAATCATCCAACAACAATTCTTTTAACACCTTGAGTTATAGCTTATAAAGTAATTTAAAGCACAATGTAATAACTATTTATATAAGACTACTATTTACACCAGAAATCACAATGGTGCTTTTATGCCATTCATGTCCACCATTGACAGAATATAATAATACTGATTTGGAAGTAAATTTCCACAAAAATTTCTATGAAAGCTGAAGCAGAAAACTATACCAGGCTGACTTGTGAAGTAGAAACTACACTCAAGGTCATTGGCGGGCGGTGGAAGGTTTTGATTATTAGAGAATTAATGACTGGCGTCAAACGCTTTGGCCAGATACAAAGGGCTTTACCTGGAATCACTCAAAAGATGCTAACCCAGCAACTTAGAGAAATGGAGGAAGACGGTATTATTCATCGAGAAGTTTATCCCCAAATTCCACCAAAGGTAGAATATTCGCTGACGCCTCTAGGAGAAACTTTGCAACCAATTCTCTACGCTATGCATGAATGGGCTGTTCAACATTTTGGTCGAAATAATGACCATCAATATTAAACTGTTAGGTGTTATTAGTTATTTCGTAAATATTCAATCGCTGCCTCTAATTTCGACGGATAACTTTCAGCAAACCTTTCAAACCAAAGTCCTTCAGGCGAAAATGGATCTATTTTCGCCAGCCATTCTTTTGCTTGCACTTTCAAAGCCTCTAGTTGTTTAGCTTTGAGTTGTTCTTGGCGAATTCGTTCCTGTTCTAATTCCTGCTGTCTTTTTAATTCTTCAGCAGCATCTATTTCTGCAAAATCAGACTGAACTTCTGCCAAAAGATTATCCATGAAAGACGCAGATTTTGGTGAGGCTGGAATAAAAGATTTGGCTGTAGTTGATTTTGGCTGTTGTTTGGGTTGCTCTTCTTTGTATTCAGTTTTAAGTTCAGCTAACAGCTTATCAATAGAATCCATTTTTATAAGTCCTATAAAGCGAAAGCGAAAACCAAGATTATATTTGGCATTTTTTCAAAAGTTAAAAAAATGAAAATAGTTAAACAGTTTCCTGTTAACTATTATTTTTTGCCTTTTGCCTTTTGCCTAATACTAGTCATTAATGGCATTAAGTAGCACTTCTGATAAACTCAAATCTTCCATATCTTCCATAGTAATTGTGTCACAGATATCAAACTTAGCACCAGCGCCTTGGAGTTCATCGTCTAAAACTTTGAGAAAACGGGTAGCTTGCTGGTCTGTACCAACTTGAATGAAAGAAATCCCTAATTCTTCATCTCTATCCATGCGGCGAGAAGCTTCAATAATCACCTTCATGACTGCTTTGCGATCGTCTGGTTCGCCATCAGTAACCACTAAAATTGTTTCACCATTTGGCTTCGTTTGACCAGCGCCTTTGCGTTGAAAATAATCATCAGTTGCATGTTTCAACACACCAGCTAAGTCTGTAGTACCAGAGGGATCGTTTTCTCGAAAAATTTGTGCTACCTTCCCGGATGTCACATTTTCATAGCGCTTAAATTTACCAGAAAATACATAAACTGTGATCCCATCTGGGTCAAATTGCTCACATTTACTAGCTAAAGCTAAAGTTGATTCTTGTGCTGTTACCCATCTGGTTCTACCACCCTTTTGATCTGGGGTGGCCATACTGCCACTTTTGTCAATAATTAAGGTATAATCTCGATTTTCTAGCATTTAGAAGTTCCCCCAATATTTAGTCACAACTTTTATATTAGGAATCAATTTTTGAGCATAGATAATATCTCCAAAAATTGATAATAATTTATTAGATAAAGCTGATAAATTTAGGAATTATCAGTCAGTTATGGCGTTAGTTAATACATCTACAAGACTCATTTCTTCTAGGTCGTCTAAAGTGACTGTATCGCAAATATCAAATTTAGCGCCAACACTTTGCAACTGGTCATCCAAAGCTTTCAAAAACTTAGTGGCTTGACTGTCTGAACCTACTTGAATAATTGAAATTGCCAATTCTTCATCACGCTCCATCTGCCGAGTAGCATGAATGATAACTTCAAACACAGCTTTGCGATCGTCTGGTTCACCATCAGTAATCACTAAAATTGTTTCTCCGTTTGGCTTAGTTTGACCAGCAGCTTTGCGTTGAAAGTAATTATTGATGGCATCTTGGAGTACACCTGCTAAGTTGGTTGTACCAGCAGGATCGTTTTCCAGAAATATTTGGGCAACTTTGGCTGAAGTTACATCATCGTAGCGTTTAAATTTTCCAGAAAACACATAAACAGTAATACCATCTGGGTCAAACTGTTCTGCCTTTCTTGCCAAAGCGAGTGTAGATTCTTGGGCTATTTCCCATCTACTTCTACCACCAACTTGGTCAGGTGTGGACATACTGCCGCTTTTATCAATGATTAGAGTGTAGTCGCGATCGCTCATCATATTTTTCCTGTAATTATTGCCCTGTAGTTCTAGTTTAACGCCGTTTTTTTCTCATTAAGCAAGGGTTTAAGTTTTTGTATCAATTAGGTTATGCAACACAACCCCGCTAGAGCATATTTATGCGGGTGAACACGGTTAATTACGTGTGCTTAGCGTCTTTATCGGTAAAATTTTTTGCAAGTATTGGTAATCAGCAAAAATATTTTAATAAGTATTAACTTTTATTAAAATCAACCTGAATTATACGTTAATTATATTTTTGAGTGTCTTAAAAATAGGGAGAAAAGAATAGGAAGCAGGAAACAAATATTTATATGCAATCTTTGTGTAATTTATTACATATTTATCTTAGTTGAAAAATTCAGAGCCAACAAAGCCCTATGTGTTCACTTTTAAATTTGTGGATGTGGTATTTGCTAATTCTGACTTCTAAATTTTAAATTGCGGTTTATTCTTAGTTTTTGTAATTGCATTAAATTTGGGAATAGTAAATGTTAATTATGCTAACACTTGCCTAATTAAGTAGCTTTCGACAAACTTCAAAGCACCCAGATTCAGTTATTTCAAAGTGAAAAGATGTTTAGTTTGGGCTAACTAGTTGCAGAAGTAGCGCCCTAAATTAACAACCCGATGAATTTTGTTTAATGACCGAACAATTTTTAATATAAAACAGGGCAATCCCCGTAATTCAAATTAGAGGATTTAGATAATAAGCAAACAATCCGCAGTACGGAGAAAGACGGTATTGCGAATTGGTTCGACTAGTATTTCCTAGCGACTTAAAAAGCCCTGAATTATTTTATTTCAGGGCTTGTTTTATATACAGTTTATTAAATGCCAGCGAAAAATCTTTGCCAGCGGTTTCTATACACATAATCATCGCTCAATGGCTTGCAAAAAAATAGCGGGTAACTACCCAATTTCTACCCATCTTTTCTGGGTATTCGCTTAATGTTTTCTTTATATTTGTCTATACCTCTACGATAAATCACTGAAGTATACCTTGTGATGATTACAATACTTATGCTTATAAAAAAAGTTAGCTTTTTTTGCAGCGAATTTACTTATAATAATTTCAGCTATTACCACTCATTCCCTACACGATGACTTATGGCAATACTTCAACTGATTGAACCTGAAGTTAAAGATTTAGGTGGTTTTTTTGCGCGCCGCAGTTTGCCATATCCTCATCGCCAAATGGTAGGGCCGTTTATTTTTTTCGATCATCTTGGGCCGTCCGTTTTGCCACCTAACAAAGGCATTGATGTCCGACCACACCCTCATATCAATCTGGCAACCCTCACTTATTTATTTGATGGTGCTATAATGCACCGCGATAGTTTAGGTACTGTACAGGAAATTCAACCGGGTGCAGTCAACTGGATGACGGCGGGAAAGGGGATTGTACATTCAGAACGCTCTCCCGACAGTGACCGTTACAACGAAGCCACCGTTCATGCTATTCAAACCTGGATTGCTTTGCCTGTTGAACACGAAGAAACCGATCCTTGTTTTATTCACTATCCTGCTCAAACGCTTCCTACCTGGGAAGAA
Source organism: Nostoc paludosum FACHB-159 (assembly GCF_014698835.1). Classification (GTDB taxonomy): domain Bacteria; phylum Cyanobacteriota; class Cyanobacteriia; order Cyanobacteriales; family Nostocaceae; genus Nostoc; species Nostoc paludosum. The sequence goes on from NZ_JACJTU010000027.1 coordinate 47,553, forward strand.
AATGGCGTTACCATTAAACTCATTGCTGGAGAAGCTTATGGTTACACCTCACCTGTGAAAGTTTTTTCACCCGTGCTTTATTTAGATGTGGTGCTATCTAACAATACTCACTTCACTATTCCTCCTGCTTACTCAGAAACAGCGGTATACAGCGTTACAGAGGGATTGAGCATTAACGATCGCCTGCTTGAGCCATATCGCCTTGCCATATTACAGCCAGGTCATGAGGTGAAGGTTTCTGCTGCTGTTGCTGCTAGGTGTATTGTCATTGGTGGTGAACCATTAGGTACACGCCATATATGGTGGAATTTTGTTTCTAGCCGACGGGAGCGAATAGAGCAGGCAAAGGCCGATTGGCGTGAGAACCGCTTTGCTAGGGTGCCAGGTGAAGCAGAATTTATTCCCCTGCCAGAAGTGGTGGCAGAGCCTAATCCTTTATAGTCTCTGATCGCTTCCTTAAAATCCTTAAGTAGCTTTTTTAACAATAAAGCTGGGGAAGGAAATCTTGGTAGAAAATTTAGTACTGATGCGACTGGTATCAATCTACTAGCCAATGTGAGGGCATTTGCTCAAAAGTGCGATCGCTAGTATCAACAGACTTAAACCCTGCAAAATGCTTTAATAGCTTTAGTTTATACTAAAGTTTATTAATGATCCTGGTAACAACTACAGTAACCCTCTTCTCTCTTTTAACTCTGTCAAGCCCCGATGTTGTAGCCTTTTCTGATACCCAAAGCTATTGGGCAAAGCATTGTGTTCAGCAGCTAGGAGACCGTAAACTTATCACAGGCTACCCTGATGGTAGTTTTCGCCCAGATGCAACAGTGACACGTGCCGAAGCAGCGGTGTTAATGCTAAATGCTTTTCCTGATTCCCCAGTCAAACGCACTGCTACGTCATTTAAAGATGTATCTGCTAATTATTGGGCAAATAAAGCAATTTCTACTGCTTACCAAAAAGGATTTTTTTCTGGTTATCCTGGCGGGATTTTCCAGCCTAACCAACCAATTCCTCGCGCCCAAATCATTGGTGTCATAGCTGGTGGTAAAAATTACAGCCCTTTATCCAACCCAATGCAGACATTACAACAGTATTTTAATGATGCGGCAGAAATTCCTAACTATGCCCAAAATGCGATCGCATCTGCCACGATCAATAGTATTGTTGTCAATTATCCCAATGTCAAACAGCTAAAGCCACTACAAAGCGCTACCAGAGGCGAAGTTGCAGCTTTGATGTGTCGGGCGTTAAATATCTACACAGTTCCCCCACAATATATTGCTGGAGTCGAAGTAGACAGCCAAGAAGTACGTCCTTTACCAGGAAAACTCGATCTTATTCCTACTTTTAACAGCAATAGTCCTGAACTAGTAACAACTGAAGGAATTTTACTCTCAACCTTTCCCCCAGATGGCAAACAAGTACAGTCAGCACATTTAAATTATTCCTTTCAAGGCAGATTTGATATATTTGCTCATCATATCGTCAGAGCAGAAACACCAGCCCAAAGCCGTACTGTTTACCAAGGAATAATCGTACATAATCCGGGAAATGAACCTGTAACACTGCAAATATTACAAGCAGCTAGTTATTCCACCAAAGAAGCACAGTTTATTACTTTACCAGATATACTCGAAAATCCCCAAGGTTCAGTTTACTCTGGCCCAGGCGATCGCACAATGAATGATGTACTGCGGGGAGTTCGCCAAGGGATTTTTCCCCAAAAGCTGGTAATAGAACCAAAACAGACTCAAATTTTAGCAAATTTACCCATTTCCGTACAAGCTCCTTCTTCTAACGGTCGCACTACGATGATGCGCTTGGCAAGTAGTGGCCCAGTTTATGTAGCAAATTTAGCCAAAAATAGTAATATTCCGCCCACTTTAGGTGAGTGGCAAAAGCTTCTGGATACAGGCACTTTAGCAGGAAAGCGTGACCCGATTCCCACACCTCTCGATCCTCCCAGAGAACCAACAGTATTTAGTCGTGTTGCTGGCGTATCCCAAGGAACGCAATGGCAAGCACAAATTACGGATAATCCTAATGTATCTGAGTTAACGATACCCCAACCAGGAAAAACATTTTCTTATCCTTTGGGAACTGTACATTTAGTTACTCTTAGCACCGGACAAATTCAAAGTGCAGCCATGTTAAGACGTTATCCTGATACGGCTTACTTTGCTCACAGTAACTATGGTGTTGAATACAATTTAACTTTACCTCTCAGAAATATTACTAATCAAACTCAGGTGATAAATGTATCAATACAGACTCCTTTAAAGGATGAAGGAGGAATAGATAGACTACTGTTTTTAAAGCCAAATATAGAACAAATATTCTTTCGGGGAACGGTGCGGGTAAGTTACATTGATGATAATGGTGTTGAAAAGACGCGTTATGTACATTTGGTACAGCGTCGGGGACAAATGGGCGAAGCGTTGGTGACGCTGAAGATGTTGGCGGGTGAACAGCGACAAGTACAGATAGACTTTTTATATCCTCCAGATTCTACGCCGCCGCAGGTTTTGACAATCAAAACCCAGAGGTGATTTTTTCACGCACAGGAGCCAGCACAGTACTAATTTTGTTCAAAAATCAAACATGATTTTTATATATTGAGATTAAAGGTGAGCTTTTTTAGCTCACCTTATTTTAGACTAGACCAACAAAGCTTGATTGTATTAGTCAGCAGGACTTTTTTAGATATTTTTCCCAAGTATAAGCCAAGGCGATCGCCAATCATATAGCCGATGCAAAGAGCGATCGCAGTTTGACTTATACTTTATTAAACCATTTAATCAAAACTTTGCCATTCACGAGCATCTACAAATAATGACAGATGTTTAACATTAGTAGTAACAATAATAACTTGATGCCCTTTTAATTCTTCAATTTTGGCTTGTGCTGCTAAAAATTTATTGTCATCAATTGCTTGAGTCAAATATTCCCAAGTTTCTGTTTGCTCTTGTTCATCTCCTCCTTCTAATCATTCTTTTGTTAATTGTTTGAGTGCTTGATGTTGTTGATTTAAAATTTCTTGTTCTTGTTTATCTAACTCTTTTTGAGAATAGGTTAATAATTCTTGTTTAATAGTTACACTTTCTCGAAAAACCCGTATAATTGCTAGCAAGTTTGGCCAGTATTCTTTGGGCATTTCTTGGATTTCTTTTAAAATTTCTACCATACAAGTTTCTTCCCGATTATTACTATTATTCATTATCCAAAACTAGCTACTTCTACAGGGCGTTCAACAGCTAATGTTTTACGGTTAGTTTTAATTTGTTCAATTTTGTGAAGAGTTTCAGCAGTTAAATAGCTTTCGCCGCAATGAGAACAAGTTACCACAGGAATATTTTCTATTACTAGCAGATCTTTGCCCTTACCATAAGTTCTAGTAATTCGACGGATTTTGATACCTTCATTTCCACAAATATCACACAACATTTGGCGCTTTCTTAGTGTTAGGGTACATATACAGTAATGATAACAAGCTTTCCAGTCGGACTTAGCTTGGCAATTATCTCAACTTCCCCAGCATCAAGAGTTAAACCTCTAATGCGATATTTAGATTCTGCTGTCACTCGATCTTTTTGACGTTCGAGTATTTCACCTGTGAGTATACCTTGTTCAATGTCATAGATTGTTAGATTGTCATCATTCATTTCTTCTTCAGCGTGTAGCGTCATTAAATATTGACCAGAAGAAACTTTATCTCGCATTCGTTGTAAAATTTCATCGAACAAGGTAGTAATCTCAGACGAATTCAACTTTAATAGTTTACAGCCAGCGATCACACTTGGTAAATTAAGTATGCGTAGGTGTAACTGGTCTTAGACATCGCTTCACTTATCGCAATTGGTTAAACTCTTCCTCCGTAATCCCCAACTGCTTAATAATTTCATAAAATAACCAATTACCAATTTCAGCATTGCCATGAATAGGAATTGTAGTGGCTCGTCCATCTGGATGTTGCCAACGAGCATGACTGCCTTTCTGTCGTATTTTTTCAAAACCAAGTTTCCGTGCAACCCGTTCTAATTCAATCGCTTTAGCTGGCATTTGCAATCACCAGTTCAACATCTTCAGGTAGAGAACGGCCTTGTTCTTCGTACTCTTGTTGAATCATTTCAAAAACATAGACAAGTTCAGTACGGGCTTCATCTGGCGTTTGTCCCCAAGCATGACAACCTGGAATCGCTGGTACATAAGCAACAAAAGTACTGTTGTCATCAGGGCGAATAACAGTGGTGTAGTGTTGTAGGGACTTCATTAGATAGGCAGAAGTTTGAGTTACATCTTTAGTTTAAAGCGATCGTATCCCTATTTCGTCAAGTGTAACTGCCTGAAGTTCTACATTAGTATATACTTAAAGGAAAAACCTGTACTTGTCTTTGCAATAAGCAAATCGTTAGCAGAAGATTAATATTTTTGTTGGCGTTGCTGAATTGATGTATAAAATTGCAAAATCGAGTCTTTAAAACTTTTATCATTGGGTCTTTGGAGCTTTCCATGAGACTGAATTCATACTCTGTAATTTGCAACGCCTTTTTGTTTGTATTGATTCTACATAGGAACGAGGTTGTATCTTATTGCATAAGTTTGCAATTTGCCCATTATATATGCAGCCATTTTAGCAGCCAGACAATTATCTGAACTTAGGTGATGAAACTCTAAGTATATTTCTCTATTTTTTACTTGGGTAATTGCATCAGTGAAGAGTTGCTGTTCACCTGCATCTACTTCATAACCCATTACCTCAAAATCTTCAATATGTTGTTTTAAAAGTTCACATATTGCTGTATTTATTGCCTTGTGTCGCTTAGCAGAAAGTGATTGAATGGTAGCATATGCATTATCAGTAGCTGCCTTTGTTTTTCCCTTTCGGGTAGATGATTAGTTCCGAGACAGTTTGCTCAGTGAGATGTCGATAAAGATCTGTTGATTGTAGTGTCTTTTTCGCATTGATTGTATGTTGTTTAACTCCATTATTTAAAGCAGCATGGCGAAGATCCTCCTCCCCATAGTGAACACAGGCATACGAAACTGCACTGGGACTCATAGTCGTAAGTCGAGCATTGAACAGTGAAATGATATAGGCTAGGTGATGTTCAGATTTCTTAGAACGTTCTTTCCACCATTCTCCAGCATTAGATCGTCCTGAGTAAGCTAGTAGTTCCTCTGCCTTAAGAATATAAGTACCTGCTCGTCGAATTCTGTTAGCTTCACTCGCTACTGTACTACCAGAAGTAACCACGAAAACTAATGATGGTAATTTCTTATATATCTGAACATCAGTAACTCTTTCAGCAATGGTATCGCCTATATACCCAAAAAATTCACCAATTGTATTACTTTTCGTAGCAGTGAATTCTAACATTTTTGTATCGACAGCTAAATCTTCAAAGGACAAATCAAGCTGAATAAGAACTCGTTCAAGTGCTTTTATCCAATCAACGCGAGGAAGACCTTGTATTTGTATATCACTTTGTGAAGGAACAAAATTTGTGCCGCCAATTCTCTGTGCTGTGTCTCTAATTTGGCTATGCCACTCAGGATCAGTTGTTGGCCAGCAGAAAAGTATATCTTTTCTGCCACGAAGAAGTTGGTTAAGACCTGAGAGAAACTCTCTCAAACCTACTCCATCGTCTGTAACTTCTCGACCATCAAAGAGCATTAAGTGAGTTTTTTTACAGGGTGAGGGTAAATTTCCCTTCCTTAACCAACTTAAAACCTCTCGCAGCTCAAGATCAGGGGGTACTGTGTAAACCCTCGTAAATTGTTCAGGCATACAGGCTGCTGTAGAGTAAACAGATGTTGTTTTTCCTATTCCAGATACACCTAATAAAAAGCTCAGAATACCTCCTCCTTGTACGTCTGCTTTACGCCGTAAGAAGTCAAATGCTTTTAAGTCTTCTTCTACTGGTAGAATAAGTGGTGTAGCTTTTAAGTTAGGGTTGGAAAGAACAGATTCAAATCTATTAGGAATATAGATCGTTTGGTTCATAAAATAATCAATTTTATGCTAAGGCTAGTATTAGCAGTATTTTAGACTAGCAAAATCGCGCAAGCAAGCTTTTTCTAGTATAACTACAGGCTATAGCCTGTAGCTATATTATTGTGGTTATTACTACCTAACCGCCGTAACTATGCCCAAAATATCATCAATTGTGGGCATTACTTCCAACGGAATCACTTACCCTTTATTCCCCAAATTGTTTACCTCTCGAAATTATGGTGTTAGGTGGGCGTTGCCCATATTAATTTAAATCGTAGTTAAGAGTTTCTTCTAAAGTAAAAGGAGATTCTTGAGGAAAAAAATTTAATGTAATCCCTGTTTCATTAGATGCTTTCAGACGAGCTTTTTGATAACAATCTTGAAATACTTCTGCAATTAAAGGTTGCAAACTAGGACTATCTTCTAATAAACCTTCAATACAAATGCGTTGTTCTGTAATGGTACTGCGCCAACTTTCACTTCGTTTTTCCGGTTGATATTGCCATTTAATTAAGTGCATTAATAGGACAATTAATCGACTTTTTAGTTCTCGTTTTTCACTTCTCCCCATGCTTTCAATTTCTTCAATTAAATTAGGTATATCTACTTCATTAAATTTTTCTTCCTTTAACTGCTGGACAACTGTTTGTGTCCATAAATAAAAGTCTTTATCGTAGAGATTTTGTGTATTGGCAGAAGCATTCATATAATTTTTGTTAGTTTTCCAACAATATCTATTTAAAGTAAAGGTGAGCTAAAAAAGCCCACCTTATTTGAGATTAAACCAACAAAGCTTGTTCTTCTTTTGAAATCACGCGCCCTTCATCCTCAAAACCAACGATTTGATCAAAGTTTAAATAGCGATACAAATTATCAGCAAAAGGATTAATCTTCTTCGCCACAATATCTAAATATTCTTGCACTGTGGGAATACGTCCTAACAGCGCGCAAACTGCGGCTAATTCTGCCGAACCAAGATACACTCGCGCATCTTTGCCCATGCGATTATTGAAGTTGCGCGTAGAGGTAGAAAACACTGTTGTACCATCAGCAACTCGCGCCTGATTTCCCATACACAAACTGCATCCTGGGATTTCTGTTCTCGCACCCGCAGCCCCAAAAATGGCGTACACTCCTTCTTCTTTTAATTGGTGTTCGTCCATGCGGGTTGGTGGTGCTATCCACAGGCGAGTTTTCACTTCACCAGCACCTTCTAAAACTTTTGCCATTGCTCGATAATGACCGATATTTGTCATACACGAACCCAGGAATACTTCTTGCACTGGGTCATTAGCAACTTCCGATAACAATTTAACATTATCGGGGTCATTAGGAGCAGCAACAATTGGTTCTTTGATTTCGTTCAAATCAATTTCAATTATTTCTGCATACTCGGCATCAGCATCACCTTCTAATAACACGGGATTTGCTAACCATTCTTCCATTTTGGCAATGCGGCGGAGGATGGTACGGGCATCGTGATAGCCCCGTGCTATCATGTTTTTCAAAAGTGCGACGTTGGAACGCAGATACTCAGAAATTGTCTCTACACTCAGCTTAATGGTAGAACCTGCACAAGAACGTTCGGCGGTGGCGTCGGCGAGTTCAAAGGCTTGTTCAACTTTTAAATCTGGCAAACCTTCAATTTCTAAAATTCGCCCGGAGAAGACATTTTTCTTGTTTTGCTTCTCTACTGTCAGCAAACCTTTTTGAATTGCTACGTAGGGAATGGCATTCACGATATCGCGCAGGGTAACGCCGGGTTGCAATTCACCTTTGAATCTTACCAAAACTGACTCTGGCATATCTAAAGGCATGACACCCAATGCCGCAGCAAAGGCTACTAAACCAGAACCCGCAGGGAAGGAAATTCCTAAGGGGAAGCGGGTGTGGGAGTCGCCGCCAGTTCCCACGGTGTCGGGTAGCAGCATCCGGTTTAACCAAGAGTGAATGATACCATCGCCGGGACGCAAGGCGACACCGCCACGTTGGGCAAAGAAGTCGGGGAGGTCGTGGTGAGTTTTAATGTCTACTGGTTTAGGATAAGCTACTGTGTGACAGAAACTCTGCATTACTAAGTCTGCACTGAAACCGAGACAAGCGAGTTCTTTCAATTCGTCGCGGGTCATGGGGCCTGTGGTATCCTGGGAACCAACGGTAGTCATGATGGGTTCGCAAGATGTACCGGGACGAACGCCAGGTAAGCCGCAAGCTTTACCGACGATTTTTTGTGCTAAGGTGTAGCCTTTGCCTGTGTCGTTGGGTTGTTGGGGACGGATAAAAACGGTGCTGGGTTCTAAACCGAGTGCTTGGCGGGTTTTATCGGTGAGAGTACGCCCGATGAGTAGGGGAATGCGTCCACCTGCGCGGACTTCATCGAGGATGGTATCTGGTTTGAGGGTGAAGGTGGAAATTACTTCGCCGGCTTCGTTTGTAATTTCACCTTTGTAGGGATGGATGGTAATTACCATGCCGGTTTCTAGTTTGGTGACATCGCACTGGATAGGCAAAGCACCGGCATCTTCAGCTGTGTTAAAGAAGATAGGCGCGATCACACCACCTAAAATATATCCCCCTGCGCGTTTGTTTGGTACATAAGGTATATCATTTCCCATGTGCCACAACACCGAATTTATAGCAGACTTCCGCGAGGAACCCGTACCAACCACATCCCCCACGTAAGCTACAGGATGTCCTTTCTTTTTCAGTTCGGCAATGGTTTGTAAACTTCCCGGTTGCCGTGACTCTAACATTACTAAGGCGTGTAGGGGAATATCTGGGCGAGTTGTGGCGCTTTGGGCAGGGGATAAGTCATCAGTGTTGGTTTCCCCAGGGACTTTAAAAACTGTAACAGTAATTGCTTCTGGTACAGTGGGGCGGGCGGTAAACCATTCAGCTTCAGCCCAAGAGTCAACTACTAGTTTGGCAAAAGGATTGGTTTTTGATAACTCCAAAACATCATGGAAAGCATCGTACACCAACAAAATTTTGCTTAAGGCATTGGCGGCGTAGGCGGCGATGGGTTCCTTTCCTTGTCCACCCATTACCAGAGGTGTTTCGGAAGAATCAGAAACAGACACGGTGGGGAATTGCAGCAAATCAATTAAAGCTTGTACGTTATAGCCACCCACCATTGTGCCCAGCAATTGTACCGCTTCTATGCGGGAAATTAACGGGCTGGTGATTTCCTTCTTGGCAATAGCTGTGAGAAATCCAGCTTTTACATAGGCAGCGGCATCAACACCAGGGGGGACGCGATCGCTCAATAAATGTAATAATGTATCTTCTTCACCCTTGGGCGGATTCTTCAGTAATTCACATAATTCTGAGGTTTGCTTCGCATCCAACGGTAAGGGGGGGATTCCTAATGCTGCCCTTTCTACAACATGTTGACAGTATTGTTCTAGCATTTTTGTATTCTCCGTTGGGATGTTCTCTCCTTAATTATGAAATATTTTTAGGCAAGACTTAGCCATAAAAGCTTATCTTACTTTTATTACTCAAAGCTTTACTGGCGATCGCTTATTAGGAATTTAGTTTTATACTGAAAGTTTAGTTTTAGTCTCTCAAATATTTTTAACTTTTTATAGACTACAAACTTGTTTAGTGTTGCTGTAGACAGCAACTTTGTTATAAATTAATTAATTTACTGATAATTTATTCTGATTGTTGGTTTAACCAAGCTTCTAAATCAGCAATACCAGAAAAATCTAATAACGCCTCTCCTAAGTTTTCTAATTGTTCAATCGATAATCCTGCAATTCGCTCGATTAATAACGCATCAATTTCACCAATACGGCGATTGAGTAGACGCAGTATTAAGCCTCTTTCTCCTTCTTGTCTTCCTTCTTGTCTGCCTTCTTCTTTGGCTTGTTCTTTGTCTCTTTGATAAAGTGGTTCTAGTCGCATAATTAACTCCCTATCATCTGCTTCTAATTGTTGATTTACTCTTAAATTTTCACGCAAGTTGTAAACTAATTCCAGGGTTGCTTTTTGATATGGATGATCTAATGGTAAGCCCTGCAACTCAATAATTGCTTGTGACTGGACGCTTCCTCTACCCAAAAGTCTCAACCATAAAGTCTCCGGTGTTAGCGCTAGTTGATGTATCGCCACAATTGCTGTCCGCAAGGCATCTGGCAGAAAATGTACTCCTGGTAACCAACCTGCTTGTTGCATAGTTCCAAAGCTAGACAACCTAGTTTCAGATACGGTAGGTGTCAGAATCCACAATTTAGGAATTTCCGAGTCCTGAAGTTTGGTTTTATTGGTTTTGGCTTCTCGTCGTAACAGAGCCTTTACTTCTAATAATTTTAGAATACAGTCGCATATTTCATCAGTAGAAGCTGGATTACGGAAGGGTTCTATGAGTGCAGGATGTTCCGCAAATCTTCCTAGCAAACCTAGTATTTCTATATTAGAGCTTTGCTGTTTGGCAGGAGTGAATAAAACATCTATTTCTTTAATCTCTCCTGAAACTTTTTCTGATGCTTTGACTTGTCCGTAATTTTTTAATAATTCTTCTAGATAGTCTTTGGCGAATTGATCGTGTATAAAACGGGTCATTCAATTTTAAGATTGCGGAAGTTTTGAATTAATGTAAAGTTTTATTATATAGGATTCCTGATTCGTTTGTGAGAAGATAGATCCCGGATTTTTCAAAAAAGTCAGGGATCTAGACACGATGAGTTTGCCAAACCTTACTAAAATTATCGCGCAATTTTACTAGATAGTTATTACATTTTCATCTGATGTTTTATTTGTGTTAGATTTTAACCGTGTTAATCTGCTTTTACGAACGCGTTCGCTGTCTCTAACCCCACCTGCAAGTTCATATTCATTGCTGTTTTTGCCGTACTTGCAACCAACCCACGTCAGCATTTTGTCTGAAACCTGACTTAAGTTTTTTTCCATCTCATCTAGCTTTTTTTTAGAAGAGTCAATCATAGCTATAGCAGCGTTATAATCATTAAGCATATTGCGAAAATTCTCTATTAATTGAGTCAGGTTTTGTAAGTTGTAAGTATCATCAAAATTGAGATTTGGATCGATAGCTTTCAGTCCAGCAACTCTAAACTGAGCTTTTTTTAGAATTTGGGAACTACGTTTTTTTACAGGCATACATTTACGCTTTTAAAAGCTTTACAAAGCTATTTTGTCTCAATTAACCTGTATTCTGGTTCAGCAAAAAGCGCATTTTTTTAGTAAAAGTTTTTATTTATGCCCGTGATTTCTCGGAATTTAATCATCAAAGGTTGATTTTCAGCACAATAATATTACAGCAGTTTTCTTTTGCATGAAGTACAAAGTCAGTGGTTTTGAGGCAGGAGCCAGAAGGCAGTGTTTCGACTACGCGGTAATCGAGCGAAGTCAAGATTCAACAACCAGGCAAGAGCCAGAAGAATAATTTGATTTGTGAATCCTTGATTCTGTACCTCATTTAGTTGCAAACTGCTGTATCCCTCTTCTGTCACTTTTCGGGAGGGCGATCGCTTTAACTTTAAGGCTTAATGTTGTAACCTTAAGGCTTAATGTTGTAACCTTAAGGCTTAATGTTCTAGCTCTAAGGCTTAATGTTGTAACCTTAAGGCTTAATGTTATAACCTGAAGCCTTTATGTTATCACCTTAAGGCTTAATGTTCTAGCTCTAAGGCTTAATGTTGTAACTTTAAGAGTCAACCTTATAACATTGATGACCAAAGTTTGTTAGTGAGTGCAACCATCGCTACATAGTGTATATTGTTGAGTTACAGCGATCGCAGAGTTAGAAAAAATTTTAATAAAAATGAAAAGCTTATTCTATAAGCCTTTCGGCTTCCACGTAGGGTATTAGTCTGTGATACATTAACAGAAATACTGCCAAAAAGCTCAATAGTATGACAACTACTACAAACTCTCGCTATGTTACCCGACAGGCTGATATTTTATCAGGTGAACCGATTATTAAGGGAACTAGAACGCCTGTAAGAGCAATTGTTGAAAATTGGCGTTTAGGTATTAGACCAGAAGAAATTCCGCTACACTTACCTCATTTAACTTTAGCGCAAGTCTTTGATGCTTTGAGTTTTTACTTAGATAATCAAGCAGAAATCAATGAATATATCGAGCTTAATCATGTCCCTGATGAATTAGTACATCCTGCTATTAAAGCTAGATTAAATCAAAAATGACGATTTTTGCTCAAGTTTATATTGATGAAGATGTGGATGTTCTTGTGGCTACTTTACTCTTAGCAAGAGGTTTTGATGCAACGACAGCACGAGAACAGCAAATGTTAGGAAAACCAGATCAAACACAACTAGCTTTTGCTGCATCTATTGGGCATTGCATTTTAACTCATAATCGACTTGATTTTGAGGAATTACACACAAACTATCTAATTACTAGTCAACCTCATGCAGGGATTTTGATTGCTAAACGCAGAAGTTCTTATGAAATTGCCGAAAGGGTTGCCATCCTTCTTGATACTTTGACAGCAGACGAAATTGCTAATCAATTATTGTATATTTAGCGCAATAAAGCACCAGGAATACAGCAGGGTTTTTTCTGCGACTTTAGTAACTATAGCACTCATGACCGTTTGAGTAATGATGGTATTATTCAATGGCATTTGGCGTTTTTGCAATTGGGGAGGATGTTGAAAAAATCTGCTGCTAGATATCGGCAGTTTTTAGTGGCTTGTAATAAATCTTTATAATCGGAAAGCTTTAGATGTTACACTTTACAAGTCAGTCTGGTATGCGAGAGAAGAGACGGTCTTAACTCATTATTCAACACAGCGATCGCAATTCCCCCTACTGAACCACGAGAAGCACCCACATCCAGCCCGGCTGCTTTGAGAATTTCGCGGGTAGTGCCAAACAAACTATAAAGAGAGTTCATCGCTTCTCGTACCAAACCCTCGTCAACTTCTAATGGTTGCACAGCAATGCGCGTCACCAATTCCACATACAGCGACCAAGCGGCTTTCCGTTCTGTGGGGTCAACTTTCCAAGCCATTGAACCAATGCCAAAAGGCAGACTTACAGATACAGTCTCTAAAGAAACGCGATCGCGCATATTAATATTTATAGTAGGCAAATTTAACTAAATTATTTGTGTATTTTATAGTAAAAGATACTACAAGTCTATAAAATATCCACAATTTGTTGTTATAATTATCACTGTTTAACTTAAATTTTTATGGTGATAGCTGGATATTTTTAACTAATTCCGATATATTAATAAATTTGCCCCTTGCTTAAAACTTTTTTTGAATATGCCGAAAACTTACACCGTAGAAATTCATCACCAAGGTCAAATTCATACTTTGCAAGTCCCCGACAATGAAACCATCTTATCAGTTGCCGAGGCAGCTGGTTTAGAATTGCCGGCTTCTTGCCATGCAGGTGTTTGTACAACTTGTGCCGGTCAAATCAGCGAGGGAAAGGTAAATCAAACTGATGGTATGGGCGTTAGTCCGCATTTACAAGAACAAGGTTACGTATTGCTTTGCGTTGCCAAACCCCTTTCTAATTTGAAAATTGAGACTGAAAAAGAAGACACACTTTATCAGTTGCAATTTGGCAAAGACTAATAATTGAGTAAATATGTATCAGTGAACAGTTATCAGTATAGATGTTGATTTATTAATAGCTGAATGACTGTTCACTACCATGATTACAAAAACTGGAAAATCATATAACTATTTCATAGCACCTGATAAGCTATTCTATAAACTAAAAATCAACAGGATTTAGCGCCATGACAACTCATTTTATTACCGCAGAAATCGACCTGCAAGAAACTCCCGCAGAATTACTCAAAGAAATTGAAACAGAGTTAAAAAAACAAGGCGAACCCCTGCGTTGGGCGGTTACCTCTGTAGACGTTACCCAGCAAAAGGCTACAGTTGAAGCCGTTGTCACCACAGTTGAGAGTTAGAGTCGGGCATAGGGGATGGGGCATGGGGCATGGGAGCAGAAAAGAAAATTCTTAACTCCTAACTTTCAATGCCCAATGCCCAATGCCCAATGCCCATAATTATGCATTCATACACTGCTATTTTAATAATACCAACCGGCGTTGGGGCTGCCATTGGCGGTTACGCTGGTGATGCTTTGCCTGTTGCCAAACTTATAGCACAGGTTTGCGATCGCCTGATTACTCACCCTAATGTCCTCAATGGCGCGAATTTGTACTGGAATCTCCCCAATGCTTTCTACGTTGAAGGTTTCGGACTTGACAAATTCGCCGCTGGTTCCTGGGGTTTGCGTCCAGTGCGGAATAACAAAATAGGTTTGCTTTTAGACCAAGGTATTGAGCCAGAGTTACGGCTAAGACACCTACAAGCAGCAGACGCAGCTAGAGCTACCCTGGGATTGACTTTAACAGATTATGTCATTACAGATGCACCATTAAATGTAGAATTACGGACTACGACATCGGGTGCAAGTTGGGGGACAATTGGTAACCCCGATAGCTTGTTAAGGGCAGCGGAGATACTGATAAAAAAAGCTGGGGCAGAAGCGATCGCAGTTGTAGCCCGTTTCCCCGATGATATGGATGAGGAAGCATTACAGAAATACCGCCAGGGTGAAGGAGTTGATTCTCTAGCGGGTGCAGAAGCCGTAATTAGCCACTTAGTTGTGCGAACCTTTCAAATTCCTTGCGCCCATTCACCTGCCCTTGCCAGCACCCCACTAGAACCAGACTTATCACCACGTTCTGCTGCTGAGGAATTGGGTTACACATTTTTACCGTGTGTTCTTGTAGGTTTAAGTCGTGCCCCACAATTTATCGTTGAGAGAAAAGCGATAGCATTAGAGCAAGAGGATATTTGGGCTGATAGAGTAGATGCTGCCATTGTACCTGCAAATGCCTGTGGTAGTAGCGCTTTACTGAGTTTAAGCCAAACACCATGCCAAATAATTACAGTAGAAGAAAATAAAACTGTCATAAAAGTTCCTCCCCAACCGTTAGGAATCAAATCCATACAGGTAAACTCATATTTAGAGGCAGTAGGCGTTTTAGTAGCCCATAAAGCAGGCATCGATCCCTATGTTCTCCGTCCCAAATTATCCTCTTTGCAACCAGTAGTCATTAGTCATTAGTCATTTGTGAATAACCAATAGCCCAATGCCCCATGCCCCATGCCCCATGCCCCATGCCCCATGCCCCATGCCCAATGCCCCATGCCCAATGCCCCATTTTCTAAAAACCCGTGATTGAAGAACAAAAGCAAGAACCAGAAATTCCATATCTGACGCGCATCCAAGTACTTGTAGCGATGGGAGTGACTGCAATTATTTTGTTTATAGTCGCCAAACTATCGTTGTACTTTGGCAACTTTTCGCTATTTTCCTGGAATTTAAACGAAAAGGATTTGCTGTTGGGTGTAGGATTGGGATTTGCTATTACCGCATTAAGTGGCTTAACTTATCGCCTTTGGACTTCCTACCGTAAAAGTGCAGATTTTTATCTAGAAGTGATATTAAAGCCTTTAGCCTTACCAGACTTAATTTGGTTAGGGTTGCTACCAGGTTTGAGTGAAGAATTATTATTTCGGGGCGTGATGCTGCCAGCTTTAGGTTTAGACGATTTAGCTGTTATTGTATCTAGTCTTTGCTTTGGCGTCTTGCATCTGAGTGGTTCTCAACAATGGCCTTATGTAGTTTGGGCAACGATTGTCGGGATGATATTAGGATATAGCGCCTTGCTCAGTGGCAACTTATTAGTGCCCATCACTGCTCATATTATGACGAATTGGATTTCTAGTTATATGTGGAAAATTTGGCAATTGTCAAAAAGTCAAAAATAAGAGGTTGCTAAATTGAGGTACAGGAATTTTTGTTTTTAAACGCAAAGTGGCGCAGAGTCAAGCGCAAAGTTACGCAGAGGTTTGCGTAATTCTTTATTTGATTGAGTGTACTTCATTTGCTAAGGCGATCGCCATTGGTAAAATGCGATGTTCTTGAATTTGAATTCTGGCGTGCAGTGTTTCTGGCGTATCATCCGGCAGCACTGGTACTGCGGCTTGCATCAATATGGGGCCGCTATCCATTTCTAAACAAGCGATATGTACAGTACAGCCAGTGATTTTTACTCCAGATGCTAAAGCTTGCTCTACAGCATTAATTCCTTTAAAACTAGGCAACAAACTCGGATGTATATTAATAATCTTGTTAGGAAAAGCATCAATAAATACTGATGTCAACAGTCGCATCCAGCCTGCCATAATTACCCATTCGACATCATAGCGCCGTAATGTCTGCACAATTTTTTCATCAAACTTTTCTCGGCTTTTGTAGTCGCGGTGATTCAACAACACAGCTTCTACTCCTCGATTTGCTGCTCTGAGTGCTGCTTTAGCCGTCGGATTATTATAAATCAAAACCTGAATTTTGGCATTTAGGTGTCCATCTTCGATCGCTTGGGCAACTACATCAAAATTGCTGCCATTGCCAGAAGCCATAACTCCGAGTTTTAAAGGAGTATCTTGTTGGGAGACGTTGTTAACGCTAGGAGAAACCAAGCTAGGGGTACAATCAGGGCTAAGGGTCATAACAGCAAAAAAGGAAAATGATAATGCCAAAAACATATAGTAAGTCTTGGTTGGATAATGATACAGCGGCTGCTTGGATTTTTCTCACACCAGCACTAATTTTATTAAGCGTTTTTATTATTTGGCCCATAGCCTATTTGTTTTACCTCAGTTTCACCGCTGGCAGTTTCACGTCAAAGGGTATTTATTGGATAGGGTTAAAAAACTATTGGCGCTTGTTATTGAACTCTGACTTCTGGCAAGTTATTACTAACACCATTTATTTTACTGTTGCCACCATTATTCCCAGTTTAATTATCCCTTTGGGATTAGCAGTGCTATTAAATCGCTCCTTGGCTTTGCGGGGAATCTTGCGGAGTGCTTATTTTTTACCTTCAATTATTTCTCTTGTAGCTGCTGGCTTAGGATTTCGCTGGCTGTTTCAAACAACAGGGCCAGTAAACGGACTTTTAAATTTTTTTGGTATTCCGGCCGTATCTTGGCTAGGAGATACATTTTGGGCAATGCCAGTACTGATTTTAATGAGTATTTGGAAACAAATCGGCTTCAATATGGTGGTATTTTTAGCTGGGCTGCAAGCAATTCCCCCCAGCCGTTATGAAGCAGCAGATTTAGATGGTGCAAATGCTTGGCAACAATTTTGGCATATTACATTACCTGGATTACGCCCCACAGTTATATTTGTCACAATCACCACCGCCATTTTTACATTGCGGAGTTTTGAACAAGTTTATGTAATAACTGGCGGCGGCCCATTGAATTCGACTAATTTGCTGGTTTATTACATTTATCAAGAAGCCTTTGCTCAATTTGATTTTGGTTATGCTGCCGCCGCCGCAACGGTGTTGTTAGCAGTGACTTTAGTACTAGTGTATTTACAATTACAAACTTGGGGAGAGGAGTAATACCAATTCAAAATTAAGAAGCTGAATTCTAACGTATCAATATTTCCTGACTTATGTCAGCATATTTTGTTTTAAAAAAAACTTTTAGAGCGTATTTTCACGTTATTGACGATTTTTTCGGAATTTCTTCTTGATTATCGATCGCTTTTATCGACCTTTGAGGTGTACTCTCAATATACAGTAACTCTCGCGATCGCCTTTTGAGATAAGTTATACCCAGAGGTGAATACTATGAAAAATTATGCTGACAAGCAGGAATTGATCTTAAATCAAATCACAAATAAATCTTTTGGGCGTCACAATTTCAGTGGATATGATTTGAGTGAAATTGACCTAAAAGGACTGGATTTAAGTGGATTTAACTTCATAGGAGCAGATTTGCGTGGTACTAATCTATCTGGTTCTACACTCACCCGTTCCAATTTAAGTGGCGCGAATTTGATGGAAGCTAATTTATGCGAAGCAAATTTGTACGAAGCCTCTTTATGTGAAGCTAATTTAAATAATGCCGACTTAAGACAAGCAAATTTGTGTGGAAGTTTTTTATGGCGAGTGAAATTAATAGGTAGTAACCTTTGGGGTACTTCTTTATGTGCTGCGGATTTAAGTGAAGCAGACCTAACCGAAGCCAAATTAATTGAAGCATCCTTAATTGAAGCTAATTTAGTTAGAGCAAATCTCACAAAAGCAAAGCTATGCGGAGCAATATTGCTAGAAACTAATTTAACTGAAGCTAATTTAACTAGTGCCGACTTGACATGGGCAAACTTAACTAAAGCAAACTTAAGTAAAGCAAACCTTTACCAGACAAACCTGATTTATGCAAAATTACGAGATACGATCATGCCTGATGGTACAATTAAAGAACCTCAGATAGTTATTAGTTATTAATGTGAATTACTTAGTCATTAATCATTAGTAATTGACCATCTATCGTTAGTTATTCTTTTCTTTCTCACAATGCCTATCAACTAGGAACCAGTAACGACACCAGCACAAATGCGATCGCGCCCTTGGTGTTTAGCCGTATAAAGTGCTTTGTCAGCTGCTTCAATTAAATGTTCCGGTGATAATTTTGAATTTGGCACAATGCTGACAAAGCCTATGCTTACAGTGACATAATTACTTATACTAGATTTAGCATGAGGAATTGCTAAATTGCGTACTGCTTCTAAAATTTTTTGAGCTATATAAATTGCTCCTTGATGTCTCGTGTTAGGAAGAATCACCACAAATTCTTCTCCACCGTAACGAGCAACTAAATCGGCTGGACGTTGAACAACACTTTTTAGCGCACTTGCAACTCGTCGTAAACAATCATCACCCATTAAATGACCGTAAGTGTCGTTATAGCGCTTAAAAAAATCGATATCTAACAAAATTAAAGATAAAGGTAAGCGATCGCGTTTTAGACGACGCCATTCAACATAGAAACACTCATCAAACCGGCGACGATTAGCTATTTGAGTCAAAGGATCTAGATTAACTAGTCTTTTTAGTTCCTCGTTAGTAGCTTGCATCTGCTCGTACAGTATTAATCGATGAACCGGGTCTACGTGATTCGGGCACTTAACGTATAACTTAGGAGCGGCCGGAATCACTGCATCCTTGATTTTCTGAAGTTCATTAATCAAAAATTGCTCGCGTTGATAGCGATTGAGTGCCGTTTGAATAGCAACGTAAAGTTCTTGTTCTTTAATAGGTTTGAGGATATAACCAAAAGGTAACGTCAGCATTGCTCGCTCTAACGTACTGTTGTCAGAATACCCAGTGACGTAGATGACGGGAATTTGCAGATGATTCCATATTTGCTCTGCTGCTTCAACACCATCCATCTCACTTTGCAAGCAAATATCCATCAAAACCAAGTTGGGGCGTAGCTTGGCTGCTTTCTCTATTGCTTCTTCAGCTGAATCGGCGATATCGACTACTGCATATCCCAATGATTCTAAAATTTCCTGCAAATTGATAGCAAGAATATACTCATCTTCAACAACCAGGATTTCCACTAACTTGGTTTTGTCTATTTCCGATGAGTTGCCCATGCTGTTAATTTCCTGCTTTTTATGAAAATATAGTCAATACAGGCCAATCCATAATGTGCAGTATCAGTAATTTTAATTGCCAAACATAACAGTAACTATACTGGATAACCTGTTTATAAGTTAAAAAAATTATAGCGGTTGCCAATCAAATGACGTACAGAAATTTGTAGGAGTGCAAAGCTTTTCACCCCTACCTTGTACCTCACTAAAACGATAAATGCTAAAAAATTCCAGTATAAACTTAAAACACGCCCTAAAACTCGCGTTGTGAGAAGATAAAAATAGCGATCGCCAACAACATCGCACTGTACAGTAGGCCATAGCCAGCATTGGTAATCAGTATTGTTGTATCAGGTAGTGCTTGTAAACCATAAACAGCCTCATTTTTCAAATCTAATCGAGATAAATCTGGCAAAATAAGAAACAAAGCTTGAGTTAAACGTTCTATCCCAAGATTGCGACTAAGCCGGCCAAGTTGTACCAAATCTGGGGTAATATTTCCCATTAAATACACAGCAAATGTTAAAATAGTCGCCACCAGCGAAGCTGTAAAAACACCAAAAGCAATAGCCGCTGCGGTGATTAACGACAACTGCAAAAACAAGAAAATTGCCGCAATTAAAATACTCGTTGTTGGATGAGCAATATTACCAAATTGCAGAAATAACAGATAAATTGCTGTCATTGTAGCTATTAGCACACTTAGCACTGCGGATAACCCCAAATACTTACCAACAATAATTTCACTACGGCTAACAGGTTTGGCAATTAATACTAAGACAGTACGTTTTTCAATTTCTTTATTAACTAGCCCTGTACCAACAAATATCGTTACAATTAACCCGATCGCATTCATCGCTGCCATGCCAAAATCTAAAAATATTTTGTCTTCTGTAGCAGCTGCCAATTCAGGAAGGACGTTAAAAGCGGCGGCAAGTATTAAGGCATAAAAACCAATAATATATAGGATGCGATCGCGTATCACTTCCTGAAACACATTCTTAGCAAGTACAAAAATTTTGGTTGTCATTAGTTATTAATCATTGGGCATTGGGCACTTGTACTGAGCGAAGCCGAGGTATTGGGCATGGAGCAAGCAGGAAGTGTGGGAGGTGTGGGAGGTGTGGGAGGTGTGGGAGGATGTGGAAGCATTAATTCTCTTTCCCCCCACACTCCCCACACTCCCCTATCTCCTCATTTCTCCCCACACTTCCCCATCTCTCCTCTGCTCCCCACTCTTCACTGCTGGGGAGGCGGCGAACCAGCAATAAATTTATTCAAGCGATCGCATTCAATTTCTCCAACTGTGATTTTATCCCCCGCTCTAATAGTTGCTGCAACTGGTTCAATTCGGCAAGATTTCTTTAAGTAATATCCCCGTGGATTAGAACTCGGCCCTATCCAGATACTTAGTAAATCTAATATATACCCAGACTTAGTATTAGATACACGCGGTTCAACAAGCCATAATTCTTTCTCTTCATATTTTCCCAGGTTTTTTTGAATTACTTTTCTACCCAAGCTTCCTACTCGCTGTTTTGCATCTAACAACCATTTTTCCACTTCCGACCAAGGTGTTTCTGCTATTTGTTCTTCTACTATTGGTTCAAGTTTATCTAAAATTAAAATTCCATTTGGTGGTGCCTTAGCTGGTTCTTCGTTTCTGACAACAAAGGTACTAGTTTTAAAAGTATCTGCCTGCAAGCTAGGATATTCTTCTAACCAATTATCTACTACAAAATAAAACTGAAGCCAGCAGCTTAACAACATACTGCTAGCTACTAAAATTATGATTCTTTGGCGGTCTTCTGGCTTAGGAATTTGAGCTTTAGCATCTGTATCCGTGCCTTCAATAAATTCTGGTATTGCCGTAATTAATGCTGAAATTGTCGGCCAAAAAACAATTGTTGTTGGTGTAACTACATCCTTTTGACTTCCAAATGCGAAAACACTAACTAAAAATCCAGTGATTACTGCTCCCACTGGCATAAAAGTCCCAGGAACTCTCAAAGGATCTTGTGTTGTATACCAAGCTGTACCAGAAATTAAAAACAGCCAACCAAAAAATGCAATTATATCTTTTATATAACCTATAGCAAAATATGAAATTACCCAAGAGAAAACACTCAGATAAATAAATGTTTGCCAAGAATAAGCTTTGGGCGGAACTAATACTTTTCTAATCCCTGCGTAAAGCCCTTCAACAAATTTGAAAGCTCCAAATAAATCTTTAAGTAGCGTATTCATATTTCTCTCTACACCTAATTAATCACTGGCCTTCCTAATGAATAAAACAATTATTTTTCCTACTTTGAACGAAGCAGTAAAATAGCGGTTATGACGCTATAGCTCAGAGAATTTCCTATTAATACAGTAGTAACTACGTTCGTATTTTGCAATTTGAGACTGCTAAAACCGCGCCATCTCTGTCTCTGGGATACTTGAATTTCCTCTTCTTTTTTCGCAAATGGTTCCTTCACCAAAGAGAAAAGTAACGCCTTCAAAAGGAAAAATTTAACTATAAAAGTAGCAAAGAAAATTATAAAAGCAGTTACAATTAGTAGAGTCTGTGTACCAGATGATTTAAAATTATTAAAAAACAGATAATTAATTAATTCTGATTTAATCTGTATTGGCAACAATGGTTCTGAAGCAAAAAATACAGACCAACCAATAACACTAGAAAATAAATTAATAGAAATGGCATAATAAGTGCTAGTTTTTTTATCAAATTTTAGGCGTTTGTGTAAAACATACGCTTCGATTGGGATGGCAATCAGTACAAATAAAAAGTCAAATAGAATTCCACCAATGGGAAAAATCCTCGGAAGCATCCAATTTTCAGGCATAAAAAGTCAATGGTAAGGGTTAACTGTAGAGAGTATAACCGGGATAGCGATGGTGATGGGGGAAATTGTAGGGGAGATCAGGGGGATGGGGAGATGGCGGGATGGGGAGACTTGTACTGAGCGGAGCCGTTGGCGCAGCCTCTCGTAGAGAAGTATGGGGAGAGAAAAGGGCAAGGAGAATAATTGTTAACTCCTAACTCCTCAGTCAACACCCCAATACTGAGCGATCGCTTTGCAATACTTAATATTTGAAACACTAATAATTCGTTTATCATGCAATTGTGATTTCCAGTACATCTTTTTTTGTGTGTATTCTGTAAACTGTATCTGATGAGTCAAATTCCTATAGAAATTTATGGTGGTTCGACCGCCAAGCAGTAGCATCCCTAGTTCTGCTGTGGTATCAACCAGACATACAGTTCCGTCATTTCATTCCTTGTAGAGCAGTTAGCAAGCTTCTACAAGCAATTTTGGTTGTTGCTAGAGCATTCCATCATTAGATTCAGTGTCTTTTCATATCTGCTTTAGACTACCCTGACGCAGACATGAAAACTCATTAGGTATACACAAATCAGCGATACCGACCGTAGAGCTTGCGCTAAGGCACTAGTAAAAAACAGTAAAAGATTATGAACAAAACACGTAAGTTTCGTTTAGGTGCATTTATTCAAGCAACCGGACATCATGTTTCTGCTTGGCGACATCCCGATTCACAAGCAGACGCTGGTTTGAATTTCGAGCATTATAAGGAAATTACTCAGACTGCCGAACGTGGTTTATTCGATGCAGTTTTTTTAGCAGACAGTCCAGGAGTCTGGGGTGGCACTCCGGAAACTCAGATACGTAATGGAAAACTTGCCCATTTCGAGCCAGTCACCCTGTTTTCGGCTTTATCCTCAGTCACCCAAAACATCGGGTTTATCGCTACTGCCTCGACTACCTATGAACAACCCTACACCCTAGCACGTAAGTTTGCCTCTTTGGACTATCTGAGTAAAGGTCGGGCAGGCTGGAATGTAGTCACCACAGGCAATGAAAATGCCGCTCTTAATTTCGGCCACGACCAACATCCAGAACACAGGCTGCGTTACGAACGTGCTGAAGAGTTCGTGGAAGTAGTAAAAGGGCTGTGGGATAGCTGGGAAGACGACGCCTTCATCCGTGACAAAGAGTCTGGTGTCTATTTCGACCCGGATAAACTGCATACATTGAACCACAAGGGCAAATATTTCTCTGTAAAAGGCCCTTTAAACGTCGGTCGTCCGCCCCAAGGTTACCCAGTAATTGTACAGGCTGGAGCTTCAGAAGCCGGACGGGACTTGGCTGCGCGTACTGCCGAAGTCATCTTTACAGCTAATCAAACCCTAGCTGATGCCCAAGAATTTTATGCTGATGTCAAAGGTCGGCTAGCGAAATACGAACGCTCCCCAGACGATCTGAAAATAATGCCTGGTGCTTTTCCGATTATTGGCCGTACCGAAGAGGAAGCTCAAGAAAAGTATGAATTCCTCCAATCTTTAATTCACCCCGATGTTGCCTGGGGTATTTTGAAAAACTATTACAAAGGTGTTGATTTATCGAAATATTCTCTAGATGATGTAGCTCCCGAACTACCCAGCGACACCAACACCAATAAGAGTCGTCTCAAACTAGTCAAAGATCTAGCTACTCGTGGCACCCTGACACTACGCCAGTTGTATCTCTCCCTTGCCACCGCCAGAGGTCATCGCACCATCCTTGGTACTCCTGAAACCATTGCCGACCAGCTAGAAGAATGGTTCAACAACGACGCCGCAGATGGCTTTAATATCATGCCACCAATCCTACCTACAGGATTAGATGATTTCGTTAACCTAGTCATCCCTGTCCTCCAAAAACGCGGATTATTTCGTAGCGAATACGAAGGCACTACCTTGCGTGAAAACCTCGGATTGGCTCGGCCGAGCAATCGTTTTGCCGTCAAACAAGCCGATGAAAGATTAGTGCTGGCATAAAGGAATTTCTCATACATGGTTAAGCCACACCTGTTAAAGCAGAATTTCTGTAGATCCCCACCGTAGAGGAGATGGGGAGATAAAGGACTGACAGTTATCAGTTAACTGTTCACTGTCCAATGTCCTATGCCCTATGCCCTATGCCCTATGCCCTATGCCCTATGCCCTATGCCCAATTGTAATTTTTGGAAGAAAAAATCATGACTGAATATAGCCGATTAAAGACTTCACACTCCGCTGCAATCAGAGCGACTCTTGATTATCCGGTAATCGATACTGACGTTCATACCAATGATTTCACGCCAGCTTTTGAGGATTACATCGCTAATTATGGTGGTGCAAAACTTGTGGATGAGTTACGCAAGGCGGAAGCTTCGCGTCTGAACTCCAAGAGCAATGGTAAAGATTGGTATCAACAAACTCCCGAAGAACGCCAACGCAACCGCACAATTCGATCGCCTTGGTGGGCAAGAGTCACCCGTAACACGCTGGATCTTGCTACTTACACCCTGCCGGCATTGCTCTATGAACGTCAGGCCGAACAAGGGTCAGACTATTCGGTACTGTTTCCCAACAATGTTCTAGCACCAGCTGGCGCAAGTCCAGAGAACCGTCAAGCACTACAACGGGCGGTGAATCACTATCATGCTGATATCTACCGGAAATATAGCGATCGCCTAACGGTAGTAGCTGGTATCCCCATGAGTAATCCTCAAGAAGCGATTGAGGAACTTGAATTTGCAGTTAAAACACTGGGTCTAAAGGTAGCAAATATTCCTGGTGGTGTGAAACGGCCGATTAAGGCGATCGCTGAGAAATATCCAGCCGATCAATTCCCCGAAATCGCCAAGTATGCTTCCTATATCGACTTTTACGGATTGGATAGCGAATATGACTACGATCCATTCTGGGCTAAGGCCGTCGAACTAGGTGTACCCATTACTACCCACTACGGCAGCCAGGGTTGGACTGGACGCTCATCCATCAGTAACTACATGAACAACCACATCGGTCACTTTGCCGATGGTTCCCAAGCATTTGCCAAAGCATTGTTCTTCGGTGGCGTCACCAAACGATTCCCACGATTGCGCGTGGGTATGTTAGAAGGTGGTGCAGATTGGGGTGCCCACGTCTACATTCATTTGGTCGATCGCTTCTCCAAGCGCAGCCTCAAAGGACTGGAAAACTACAATCCAGAACTGACAAATGCTGATGAATTGTTCGAGTTATTTGAACGTTTCGGCGGCGAAATTACTCAAGGGCATTCCCTGAGCAAAGAAGAACTGACCAAGACTGTACTGGGTTCTTCATTCAGCCGTCATAGTCGCCAGCCAGTTGGTAGCGAACTCAACGATTTTGGCGCAGCAGGAATTGAAACAATAGAAGACATCCGCGATCGCTGGGTGAACAGCTTCTTCTTTGGTTCCGAATCCGACGACCGCACCATCGCCGCAGCATTCAACGACAAAGCCAATCCGTTGGGTGTGAAAATCAACGCCATCTACTCCTCAGATGTTGGTCATTGGGATGTACCCGATCTCACCTCTCCCTTGGCTGAAAGCTGGGATCTCGTAAGAGAAGGCGTGATTACCGAAGCCGACTTTAAAGCCTATGTTTTCGCTAATCCTTACAAGTTCTACACCGAAGCCAACCCCGACTTCTTCAAAGGGACAGCCATAGAATCCAAAGTAGGTAACATCGAATCTCAACAAGTAGATAAAAACCTTGTAGTGGCTTAAAGCACTCTTGAGTGCTGAGTACTTTTTACTTTACTCAGCACTTTAATCAAACACACACGCTTAGGAGTTACAACTATGTCTATCGAACACCGTTCTGGTTTATTGCCTTATCTATTTGCGATCGCCTCTGAAGATACCAACAAACCTGCACCTCTGGTATTGTTTTTGCATGGAGCGCGCGATCGCGGTAACGATCTAAATGTGTTGCTGAAATGGGGTTTACCTCGTTTTGTGAATGAATCAAGTCCCTTACCTTACTTCTTTTTAGCGCCCCAACTTCCTGAAGGACAGACTTGGATAGAGCGAGAATCAGATGTCATTGCTTTGTTGGATAATCTTATCGCCTCGCGGCCTATCGATCCGTCCCGTGTCATCTTATCTGGGTTCAGCTTAGGTACGGCTGGGGCATGGCACATCGCTGCTTCTCATCCTGATCGGTTCGCTGGTCTGGTAGCAGTATCCGGTCGTGTTCCCAAAACTTTAGAAACCAGCCAGCTAGCTGCACTTAAGGAAATTCCTATCCAAATATTCCAAGGTGCAAAGGACGAAAAGCTTTCTGTTGAGGATACACAGCAGATTGTCGATACCTTGCGCGGTGTGGGTGGGATAGTGGATTTTACTGTACTACCCGAAGGCGATCATTTTATTGCTGATGAAGTGTATGGAGACTCGAAATTGCAAAAATGGTTGATTTCACAAACCCGTCGCGCTTCTGTAGCCGTCTGATTGAGAATTGGGGACTGGGGACTGGGCGAGGGGCAGACAGGGCAGAGGAGATACAGGAGTGTGGAAAGAAAGGGAGGAAATATTTCTTCCCCATCCTCCTACACCTCCCGCACCTTCCAATGCCCAATTCCCAGTCGCCAATCGCCAATCCCCAATCCCTTTTACTCAACAACAAACATTATGACCATACCAACTACTAAACTCGGTAAAACTGGATTAACTGTTTCCCGCCTCTGTCTGGGCACCATGACCTTCGGATTACAGACAGAGGAAGAAGTTTCCAGGCAGATCCTTGACACCGCGGCTGATGCTGGAATCAACTTTTTGGATACAGCCGATGTTTATCCCCTTGGGGGTGGTCTTGCTACTGCTGGTAGCACTGAAGAAATAATTGGGCGGTGGTTGAAAGGGAAGCGCGAACATTTTATTGTGGCTACCAAGTGCGTAGGTCGGGTAGGCCCTGCGCCTTGGGATCAGGGTGCTTCGCGCAAACATATTTTGGATGCGATCGATGCTTCTCTAAGACGACTGCAAACAGATTATATCGACTTGTATCAATTGCACTCCGATGATACATCAACCCCCCTTGATGAAACTCTAGAAGCGTTAGATACGGTAGTTCGTGCTGGTAAGGCACGCTACATCGGGGTTTCTAACTTCTTGGCTTATCGACTCAGCCGTGCTTTAGGTCGCGCTGAGGTGCGTAATCTAACTCGTTTCGTGTCGATTCAACCCCGCTACAACCTATTATTCCGCGAAATTGAGCGGGAACTATTGCCCCTGGCGCAAGAAGAAGGACTCGGTGTAATTCCGTACAATCCCTTAGCTGGTGGTTTGCTCAGCGGCAAACACAGCCTTGCTCAAGGCCCCACCCCAGGTACACGTTTCACCTTGGGTGCCGCCGCAGAACGTTATCAAGAACGCTATTGGCGCGATCGCGAGTTTAATACTGTAGAGGAATTACGCACAGTAGCGGAGTTTGCCGGATTATCGCTGACTACCTTAGCAGTAGCTTGGGTTGTAGCTAATCCGATTATCACCGCCCCGATTATTGGTGCTAGCCGTCCAGAACAACTTGCTGACACCCTCAAAGCTGTGGAAGTCAAACTCGATGACAATTTGAAACAAAAATTAGATGACCTCACGGCCGAGTATCGCAGAGGAGATTCTCTACGTTAGGGATGGAGGCAAAGAGGGCGGAGGAAGCAGGGTAAAAGGTTAAAGGAAAAAGGGGAAAAGGGATAAATTTAACCTTTCCCAATGCCCAATGCCCAATGCCCAATGCCCAATGCCCAATGCCCAATGCCCAAATAAATATTAAAATTTCAAATGGTATTAACTATGATTAAACGCCGTCGTTTTCTCAATGTTGCTACATCAGGCATATCTGGTTTTTCTCTGGCCTATCTGTTAGGAAGTTGCAGCCAACAAAACCAACAAAATATATTAAACAGCGCAACTGGCAGTTCAAGTTCCCTCGATATTAAAACCAAGGTTCTCCGTATGGGGTATCAGAGTGCAGGGGATCTTGTGAGAAATCGGAAAGTATTAGAGAAACGCTTGGAACCGCTGGGAATTAAAGTTGAATGGGCACAATTTGTCCAAGGGCCACAACTTATGGAAGGAATGGCTGCGGGAAGAGTTGACGTAGGATCGGTGGGGGAAACGCCGCCAATTTTTGCCCAAGTAGCTGGATCAGACTTGGTTTATGTCGTGGGTACGCAAAGAAACAAAAGAACAGGAAGAAGTAGTGTTATTGCTGTACCTCCAGAGTCCCCTTTGAAAAAATTTGAGGAGATAAAAGGGCAAGAAGTTTATTTTCAAAAAGGCTCGGCATCGCACTATTTTATTCTTAGAGCTTTGCAGTCAATTGGTTTGACTATCAAAGATATTAAAATCAAAAGTATACCGACTATTGAGGCGCGAGCTGCTTTTATCGAAGGTAAAATTCCGGTTTGGATGACAGGAGATCCGCATTATGCGATCGCTGAAAAAATGGGTCGAATTCGTGTCCTCAGAGATTCTGTTGGTCTAGATTCTCCTGGTGCTTATTACATTGCTGACAGGAAGTTTGCCGAACAAAATCCTGGTTTACTAAAAATTCTCATTGAGGAACTTCATGGTCTTGATAAATGGGCAGAAGCGAATCGAGATGAAGTGAAAAAATTGATGATTACTGAACAAAAACTAGATGAGGACGTAGCCGCAAGGGTGATGTCTCGTCGTACTTTTGTAGGGCGCAGAGGACTTAGCGAGGCACTGATCGCAGAACAACAACGTGTAGCGGATTTGTTCTTTCAAGAGGGTGTCATACCAAAGAAAATTAACATTCGGGATGCGTTACTTCCGCCTGATTTATATGCTGCAATTACGCCCGCTGAAATTATGGTTTAGAAACTACAGACTAGTAGTTTTTGACTACTCTATTTAACGCTAGAGGGCGGCTACAGAAGCCGTCCTATTTTTGTTTTACAGAACGGTTTGCTAGTACGAGAACAACTTTTATGACAAAAAAGGTCAGAATTTCTAAATCTTTTCAACGTGCTGCTGATGCACCAAATTTACCTAATACGACCTTCAGGTTCATTTGTTATTTCGTGAACCAGTTCCGCTGGTGGTATTTAGCAATGGTAATCCTGGAGGCAACACACGCAACCTGTGGTATTATGTTGCCCTATGCCATTGGCGAGATCATTCGGAGTGTTACGCGATCTACTGGTGACAGCAAGTCCATTTTTGAGGCTGTCAGCCAACCGCTAATGTTGTTCACCGCTTTGAGTGTGGGTGAAGTGGTATTCGGGCGATCGGCTGGACTTTTGCAAACTATTCTCCATCCCATCCACCGACAGCACATAGTCCGCTCCCTATATGCCTATTTGCAACACCATTCCCATCGTTACCTAAGTAGTAGTTTTGCTGGGGCATTGGCGCATCGCATCGGCGAAACCTCTCTGGGTGTTACCCAGACGATGCAAATGCTGATTACTGAATTTATGTCTGTAATCATCGTGTATATTGTATCCGCGATTTTACTGTATCGCGCCTATCCGCCCCTTGCTGCATTTGTGGGCACGTGGGCAGTTCTGTTCATCAGTATTTCCTTCTGGCTGGCAACTCGCTGCCGAATTTACTCCCGCAGAGCCGCAGCCGCAAGAAGTGAGACAACTGGGATCATCGTAGATGCGGTGACAAATCTCAGCAGTAGCCGATTGTTTGCTCGTCTTGATTTTGAGCGCCGCTATTTGAATGAGCAATTAAAGTACGAAATCAAAGAGGTGAGAAAGTCTAACTGGTACTCGGAGAGAATTCGCTGGTTTCAGTTCATCTCAGCAGCGATTCTAAAAATCGGGACTTTGTATTACTCGCTTTCGCTTTGGAGTCAAGGGCTAATTGCTACTGCTGATTTCGTTGTGGCAACTAGTCTGTCACTGTTGATTATCAGTGAAGCCCGTAATTTGAGCCGACGGTTTCTAGAATTCTTTGAACATATTGGCAATGTCGCCAATGGTGTCTCCGTAATTGTTCAACCCCATGAGTTAATCGATCGCGATAAAGCGATCGCTCATCCCATTACCCAAGGTAAAATCGAATTCCGGCAAATTTATTTCAGTTATGCGGCTGGCAAACAAGTCTTTGAAAATCTTTCCATCACCATCCAACCAGGCGAACGTGTCGGCTTGGTGGGCTTTTCCGGCTCTGGAAAATCTACCTTTGTGAATTTAATTTTGCGCCTTTTTGACCCACAATCAGGGCAAATTCTCATTGATGGAGTCGATATTCGAGATATGACTCAGAATGCCCTACACGCTCAAATCGGCTTAATTCCCCAAGATCCCTCTCTATTCCATCGCACATTGATCGAAAATATTCGTTACGGACGCATAGATGCAACCGACGAGGAAGTGATTGAGGCAGCACGAAAAGCCTATGCTCACGATTTTATCGCCCAAATGAAGGAGGGTTATAATTCTTTGGTGGGCGAACGCGGTGTTAAATTGTCTGGAGGGCAGAGACAGCGAATAGCGATCGCGCGGGTAATCCTCAAAAATGCACCGATTCTGATCCTAGATGAAGCCACCTCTAGTCTCGATTCCATCACCGAAAAAGCGATCCAAGATACCCTAGACTCAGCAATGGATGGCAAAACCGTGATTGTGGTAGCTCATCGTCTCTCTACCATTGCCCATCTAGACAGAATTTTGGTCTTCGACCAAGGTCAGATTATCGAAGATGGTACTCACGCCAAACTCCTGGCACGACGCGGTGCTTACTACAGACTATGGAAAATGCAGGCGGGTGGATTCCTGCCTGTAGAAGTTAGTAAATAGGGCATTGCCCGAATTTCTCACAAGAGGTGGAAGGTGTGGGGAGTGTGGGGAGTGTGGGGGGTGTGGGGAGAGATTTCTTCCCCATCCTCCCACACCTCCCATGCCCAGAGAAGTAAAAACTGCTATATTAAAACTTTTCGAGAAATGACAAGGAACGGCATCGGTATTCGCACGGCGCAAGTGCGTCAGGAACGGCTTGTTGGTCAAATTCACGTCTATGATGGTGCGGGGAAAGGTAAGTCTCAGGCGGCTTTAGGGGTAGTTTTGCGCTCGATTGGGTTGGGAATTAATACACCTACTAATTCCAACCGGGTTTTACTGCTGCGGTTTTTAAAGGGGCCTGAGCGTGATTATGATGAAGATGGGGCGATCGCAGCTCTGCAACGTGGCTTTCCCCATTTAATTGACCAGGTTCGGACTGGCAGAGCCGAATTTTTTGGGCCAGAAGAAATTACTACTTTTGATAGAGATGAAGCCGCACGGGGTTGGGATGTGGCCAAAGGTGCGATCGCCAGCGGTTTATATTCAGTTGTGGTTTTGGATGAAATTAACCCTGTATTGGATTTGGGTTTGCTGCCAGTGGATGAAGTGGTATGCACGTTAAAATCTAAACCCCAAGAGTTAGAAATCATTGCTACCGGACGCGCTGCACCACAAAAGTTGCTCGATATTGCAGATTTGCACTCAGAAATGAAACCCCACCACCACCCAACTGCTAAAGCACTTTTACTTAATGGTATTGAAATTTATACTGGTGCTGGTAAAGGTAAATCTACGAGTGCTTTGGGTAAAGCCTTGCAGGCTATTGGTAGGGGAATAAATCATCCAGGTTCTACGCGTGTATTAATTATGCAGTGGCTCAAAGGTGGTAGTGGTTATACTGAAGACGCAGCGATCGCCGCTTTGCAGCAGTCATATCCAGAAGTGGTGGATCATCAGCGTTGTGGTCGAGATGCAATTGTTTGGCGGAATTCCCGGCAAGAATTAGACTACGTAGAAGCCGAACGGGGTTGGGAAATTGCTAAAGTTGCGATCGCTTCTGGGTTGTATAAAACAATTATTCTCGATGAACTCAATCCCACAGTTGACCTGGAACTACTCCCCGTTGAACCCATTGTCCAAGCTTTGCTCCGCAAACCCCGCGACACTGAAATTATTATCACTGGTCGCTGTCAAAATCAACCGACATACTTTGATTTGGCTAGCGTTCATTCAGAGGTTTACTGCCACAAGCACTATGCAAATCAAGGCGTAGAACTCAAACGGGGAGTGGATTTTTAGATTAAGTATCGGACAAAGGAGCAGGGGGGAAAGACTGCTCCAATTTCTCTTCTGCTCCTCTAATCTTCTTTTTGGCATATTAACTTTTTTCAGAATAACAGGCGACAATATTCCGTATATTTACCTGATTTTGTACTTAAGTACGGGCTTTTCGGTATATTCATCACTGGTATCCAGAAACTTTCGGCATAACATCCAATGAGGAGATTAAACCGAAATTTTCTGAATCTTATATGGAACAAAGCCCAAAAAATTAAACATTATTCGTACAAAACAAAAAAAAGCTACATTGGCTGGATTGTACGCTATATATTTTTGCATCATCAGCGTCAGTCAAAGGATATAAAAAGTGTTGAAATCAAGGTACTTTTAACAGATTTGGCAGTTAGTAAACAAGTTGCTACATCTATTCAAAACCCACCTTGAACTCTACATAAACAATAGACATCTTCGGAAATGAATGTAGAGACGTAGCACTGCTAATGTCTCTACAAGGGTTCTGGATAACGTATATTTCATTTCTGGAGATGTCTAATATTTAGAGAAAGGCTGTAGTAAATTTATTTACCAAAAGAAGGGCTTTATAGCTCTTAATCCTTAACTTTTTATTTGCAAATGATATACAAACCCCGTCAACAAAAGCTGTTGAAATCCATCGCATTATTCTTAATTGCAATATTTCTGCAATTTTTGTTTTACATCCCGACACCAGTCTTATCCCAAAATTCCAATAACTGTAGCAATATTACAGTTCCTCTGACACCTGAAGAACAAACTTACGCTCGTGCTGCTTGGCAGTATTTTGTGAAAAATTATCAGCCAGCAACGGGATTTACCAATTCTACTGGGGGTTATCCTTCTGGTACCCTTTGGGATATGGGGAATTACCTGATGGCGTTGAATGCTGCACGCTGGTTGAATCTCACTGACCAAGCAGACTTTGATGCTCGCCTGAATAAGTTTTTGACGACTCTGAGCAGCCTAAAGTTATTTGAGGATGCCTTACCAAATAAAGTCTATAACGCAGCCACCGGACAGATGGTTGATTATGGCAATAATCCCATTGAACGGGGTATTGGCTGGTCTGCTTTGGATGTTGGTAGAATCCTGGCTGCGTTTGATGTAATTCGCAGCTGTCATCCGCAATATAATGATTGGCTCAAGGGCATTGTAACGAAATGGCAGGTAGCGCGATCGCTCAAAGACCAACAACTTTTTGGTGCTACTGTTCTTGCTGACAACAAAACATTACTGGTGCAAGAAGGACGACTCGGCTACGAAGAATACGGTGCTAGAGGTTATCAACTTTGGGGTTTCTCTGCGCCAAAAGCTATTGCTCTTGAGCCGTTTAAGTTAGTGGAAATTAATGGCGTGCAAATTCCCGTTGATACCCGTGATTTTCAAAGCACAAACGCCAATAATTATGTTGTGAGTGAGTCTTATATTCTTGATGGCATTGAATTTGGCTTGCAAGGTCAGTTAGCTGATTTTGCTGCTAGAGTCTTAGATGTGCAAAAACGGCGTTACGATACTACAGGCCAGTTGACTGCGGTTACAGAAGACAATATTGACCAAGCACCTTATTTTCTCTACAACACTGTCTACGCCAACGGTACAAACTGGGCAACAATTACCGACGCTAATCAGCCTTACCCACAATTTCGCAGTATCAGCACCAAAGCTGCTTTTGGTTGGCACTATCTTTTTCCAGATAATGCTTATGCCCAAAAACTTTTTGATGCTGTCAAGGATCTCCGCAGTCCTGATGATGGTGGCTATTATGCTGGTATTTATGAAGAATCAAAGCAACCCAATAAAGCTTTGACAGGTAATACTAATGGGCTAATTTTGGAGATTTTATACTACAAAGCTAGGGGAAATCGCCCATTAATTGCCTCTGGTTCTGTCAATGTCTCTACTGGTAAACCCAGTGAAAATGTAACACCCTCAAATCCAGCGAATTCTAGTGTTACAGTTCCTACCCCAACTCCTGCGGACACTTCTAAAATTACAGAAGTGGCTGTTGCACCGATTCCACCAGTGGGTAGTCCGCAACCATCATCTAACCTGAAACTAAAAAGACCACTGTCAGTAATTGAACGACGCTATGCAGAGGCGGCTTGGCGATACTTTCAAGCAAATTATCATTCCAAAAGTGGGCTAATTGACGATCGCAGCGATTTCAAAGGTGCAACTCTCTGGGGCTTAGGCGATTATCTCGCAGCCCTCCATGCGGCGCGATCGCTGGATATAATTAACCCCAAAGAATTTGACGGACGCACCCGACATTTATTAGCAGCCTTGACAAAATTACCTTTATTTGCAGGGGAGTTACCGAGTCGGGGTTACGATACTAGAACGCTGCAATCAGTAGATTATGGTGGAAATCCCATTGCAGAAGGAAATGGTTGGTCGGCTTTAGATTTGGGCAGGATGCTGGCGGCGCTTTATAACTTGAAAACCTGTCATCCAGAATACACGGCTGCGGTAGATAAAATTGTGCTGGATTGGTCATACTTGCGTGTGGTACGAGAAGGTATTCTTTCGAGTGCTACTGTTAGCAAAGAGGAAGATGGGCGATATCTTACTCGCGTCAATCCTGAAACCCGTTTAGGTTATGAAGAATATGCCGCTCGTGCTTTTCAATTATGGGGGTTTAATGTTGAGGGTTCTGCTGTTGGTGGTGAATATCAAACAGCCTCAGTAGAGAAAGTGAAAGTACCAATTCAACGCCGCCGCACAGACACTAACTCCAAAAACCAATATACAGTTAGCAATCCTTTCCTACTCTATGCTTTGGAATTCGGATTAGATCCACAAATGCGATCGCTTTTTGAGCCGATTTTCCAAGCGCAAGCCGAACGTTACCGTCGCACCGGCACTCTCACAGCCTCAGCTACTACCCTAATCGATCGCAAGCCTTACACTGTCCACAGTACAATTACTGGGGAAGGCGATGCTTGGGTAGCTTTAGGAGATGACGGTCAACCTGTACCCAAGGGGCGATTGGTAAGTACAGCAGTAGCTTTTGCTTATCATGCTTTGCTTCCAGAAAATAAGTATAGTCAAGAATTACTACAAGCAACGACTGATTTATACAATCCATCGGCTGGATTTTATGAAGGCTTCTATGAAACCACAGGTAAAACAGCAGTTGGTTTCACTAGCAGCACCAACAGTATGATTTTGCAATCCTTGTTGTACAAAGTTATGAATGGACAACCTCTAATTCGTCCGACTACCACCATGAAATCTCCCTGGTGGGCCGCAGTAACTAAGGGTAATTCTGGGCGAGGTTTACCCAACACCGCAATCCAACGAACAAAGTTAATTTCTGATGGTTCAGGAAGTTACTGGGCTTCAACAAGCAAAAATACTTCATTAGTAACTCGTACAAAAGAATAAATTGAATATTCTGACGTAGCGGTAATTCATGTAGACGCGAAGCGGCTTCTACCGCTACTTTCGTTATCTTTTGCGTAAGCCCTGACTGTAATGACAAAGCTGTGGTTGTTAATAACCAGTTGTATTTGGGAATACTTGTACATGAGTGAATGTAGTCATATCATGTCCGCCTAATCACTTATCAAAAAAACTCTCCGCGTCTCCCATACCCTTTGGGATGTTGCTAAATGCAGCGTCGCTTTTAAAAGAAGTTCTGACCTAACAAAGCCTTATATAGCAATCCGGTTTGATTGATGAACTTTATCTATGTGGGTAGGCAAGAGGGTTATAGAAGATTAAAGGGTACGGAATTTTGTTCAAAAATCAAATAGGAGTCCTATACCAATTTGAAAAATGATTGCGACACATGGATAGCTAAAAGCGATTATTACTAACTATTTCACAATCCAAAATATTACTAAGATGACATCAGTTTCTATTATTGATAACTCCGCAAATTTTTCTGGTAACAGCCGTTCGTTACTCAAAAAAAGAACGCTGTTATTTCGCTATTTGGCAGAAATCAATTTAATTTTTGGTATCTGGTATTTGCAGTGGCGTATCACTCATTCAATTAATTTTGATGCACTTTGGATTTCTATCCCGTTGCTAATAGCAGAAATATATAGTTATTTCGGTGGAGTAATGTTTGTAATTGGATTGTGGCGGCCTTTAGTTAGACAAATTAAATCTCTTGACCAGATGACTCCATCGATACCTAGATCTGATTGGCCAACAGTGGATGTCTTTATAACGTGTTACAACGAGCCGCCGGAAATTGTAGAAGAAACTGCCAAAGCTGCTTTAGCAATGGATTACCCGCCAATCAAGTTACGTGTTTATGTGCTAGATGATGGTAACTCCGCTGATATGCGAGCAATGACCGAAAGATTGTGTATTGAGGATTTGCAGTCATCACAACTACAGCAGGAAGCAGAAAGAATTGATGCAGAACACTGTTGTTTATTGGAACGCTTGAAGCAACTGGAAAATCTCACACCTAATACCCAAGCTGCTGAAGAATGGTTGCAAGCATCAGAGGGAAACGAGTTTGGTAGCGAATTTGTGAAGAGTCTGCGACAGTTTATTCTTTGGTTACCTCCACAGCATCAAAGTATAACGGAACGCCTGATTACCGAACGCAAAGCCTTAGAAGAAGCTATTCGCAAAAAAGAACTAGAACTAGTTGAACTGGCTCGTTTTCGCTACATTGCTCGTCCTAAGCCAGCCGGTGTACCCCACCACGCTAAAGCGGGTAATCTCAATTACGCAATTTTTTCTGGGGAAACTTCCGGAGAGTTTATTCTCACCTTAGATGCTGACCATATTCCCAAACCACAATTTATTAAGCGAGTTCTACCTTATTTCTACACTTATAATCTCTTCACAGGGAAATATGACCAGAATCAAATTGCTTTTGTCCAAACCCGCCAGGATTTTTACAACATTCCTCAGGGCGATCCTTTTGGACATCGAGCGAATTTATTTTATGGCCCGCTGCAACAAGGTAAAGATGGCATGAATGCTGCTTTTTATACAGGCACAAATGCACTTTTGAGGCGGGAAGCACTGATTAGTGTAGGACTGCAATATTTTGCTGATGAATTTGCCAAAGATGAAAAACGTTTAAATGAATTTCAATTAATTGGTGGCGTATCCAGCAACAGTATTACAGAAGATATGAATACTGCAATGCGTCTACATGGCGCTGGATGGAAATCTATTTATCATCATGAATTGCTAGCAGAAGGTCTAGCACCAGATGACCTCAGTTCTACTCTTAAACAACGGCTGCGCTGGGCACAAGGAACTATTCAAGTGCTACTGAGAGAAAATCCATTAACAAAACCAGGGCTAAGCTTTTGGCAGAGATTACATTATTTTAAAACGATGTATAGCTATTTTTCTGGTTTTGCAACTCTGGTTTTTATTTCTTGTCCAATTATCTATTTTTTTACCGATATTATTCCAGTTAAAACCTATGGCCCGGACTTTGCCATACACTTTTTCCCAGCTTTTATTATCAATCGCTTGACTTTCTTTGCAGCCACTTGGGGAATTCCTGCTGGAGAAGTTTGGCGTTCAGAACAATACGCGATCGCTCTATTTCCCTTATTAATCCAAGCGGTATGGAGTGTATTTACAGGACAAAAACTCAATTTCCAAGTAACGCCTAAACAACGACAATCTGGCATTTATATCCGGCTAGTTTGGCCACAGGTTATTGTTTTTATCTTGACCATTCTGGGAATATTATGGAGCCTTTATCGGTTCGCGATCGGGCATTTGAATTATCCTGAAGTTCACTTACTCAATGGTGCATGGGCTATTTATAATTTGTTACTTTTGTGGGCTATCATCCGCGCATCTGTTTGGCAACCTCCAAAAGAAGTGTAAGGGGAATTAGGGAGACGGGGGTAATAACTAATGACTAAAGCCATGAATACTCATTTACACTTTAACAACTTTGGGCAACGAACTGTGTTAACAATTTATGCTCATGCTGATGATGAAGTTCTACCTGCCGCTGGTACTCTGAGTCTGATGTCTAAAGCAGGGTGGAATGTTCGTTGCTTAATTTTGACTGATGGTAGTCTTTCTAGTTCATCTGTTAAGGGTACACGTCATCAAGAAGCAGATGCAGCTGGTAAAATTATCGGTGCAAATTACGAATTTTATGCGCTTGAAGAGTGCAATTTTTCAACACAAGCAGTGATTAAAGTTACTGAAGAAGCTATTGAGCATTGGCATCCGGATTTGATTATTACTCACGCACCACAACCTGAAAAATATGGACATAGAGATCATGAAGTGTGTGCCATCGCAGTTTCTAATGTTGCTACCCGCAAAAACATACCTTTGTGGTATTCAGCACCGCCTGTTTTTTTACGTGGTTTTGAACCCAATTTTTTTGTCGATATAACTTCTGTCATTGAGGAAAAAATTGCCGCTATTGGTTGTTATGAATCAGAAGCAAATAAAGCATTTATGCAACTCGATGCTATACTTGTTTTGTCTCGATTTTGGGCGCGTGAATTAGGTCAAAAAGATGGATATTTTGAAGCTTTTGAAATTTCTCGGCAATGGGTTGATGCTAGCTTTTTTAGTGCGATCGCTAATAGTAATAAAATAGAATATGGCTTTTTCAGCTAATCTGCTGAAAAATTTTACTATAGTTATTGGTCATTGGACAAATGATTAAAGCTCAAAACATACCTAGTGAATCATATTACAATATTTATATATTTTAATAATGTTTGAATTCATAACTTTATAAACAAAAATATTTCTATAGCTATTGCAGTTTGTCTTAATTAGATGCCAAAATAATAATATATTTCAAACAAAAAATTGGAGAATTAATCCATGAATATGAGTGTAACTATACTAGAATTGTCTGGAATTTTAGATGGTATTAGGGGTAATGAATTGCGCCGTGAAGTTAGTAATGTTGTGGACACTGGAACAAATATTTTATTGTTAGATTTAAAAAATGTAAAGTTTATTGATAGTTCTGGTTTAGGTGCTTTAGTATCAGCAATGCAAATAGTACGAAAAAATGATGGGCAACTTTTTATCTGTTCGATAAACGAGCAAGTTAAAATGTTATTTCAACTAACTAAAATGGATAGGATTTTTCAAACTTTTGCTGACCAAGAGGAATTCAATCGCCAAGTACTAGCAAAGCAAAATTAAATATGCTAATTTAGTTTGCTTTTACAATTTACTTGCTTCTATAAACGAGTACGTAAAAACGCAATTAATCGCATCTATAAAGAATAAACAATCAAACTGTTTGAGTTTAAAGCAAGTTTTTTCATACAATTGAATAGAGGTTATATATCTACATTTAAAGTTACTAGCCAAAGTTAACCTTTACTAAAGATAAATCATCATTAAGATTATCTTGAGCATTGAAACCGAGAATATTTGTTAATAATTGATTGAGGTTACAGATATCTGTTTGGCTATATTTCATTAGCTTACTAATGAAAGCATCAAGACCTAAAATCTTGCCATCTGGCTGATTAATTTCATAAGCTCCATCGCTAAATATATATAAATTACTGTTTTCTTTGACTTCAAGAACAGCATTTTCAAATTCAATATCAGGTAAAAAGCCAATTGGTAAATCTAAAGAATTTAGCTGTTGAATTTCGATATTTGCTATAGAGTTACTAGATAAAAGTAAAGCGGGTGGATGTCCAGCGTTGGCGTAAATAAGTTGGCGTTTGAGGCGGTGATAAACTCCATACCAAATTGTGAAGTATTTATCACCATGTTTCCTCATCTGGAAGGCGTGATTTAGGGCTTTTAGGACTTCACTGGGTTGAGAAAAGTTGGTGTTTGGTAGAGATTGCGATCGCAATACATTCAGCACCGATACAGACAACAGTGCTGAACCAACTCCGTGTCCTGATACATCTAGTAAATAAATTGCTAAGCGATCGTCATCGATCCAATTATGGCCAAAGGAATCACCCCCTAGCTGCGCTGAAGGAATAAACAAATTTTCTGTAGTTACTGTTCCTACGAGGGGTGAAGGTAGAAGCGATCGCACGTAATCAGCTGCTTGAGCCAATTCTGTTTCTAAAATTTGCTTTTGGGTTCGTAAATCCTGATTGAGTTCTTCCAAAGCTTGCTTTTTACTTTGTAAATCCTGATTTAGCTGATATAACCTTAATCCTGCTCTGACTCTTGCTTTCAATTCATTCATCTCTATTGGTTTCGAGATAAACTCATCTGCTCCAGCGTCAAGTCCCCTGACTCTATCATCTTCCTCTCCTCTAGCTGCTCCTCTAGCAGTCAATAAAATAAAAAACGTAGTTGCCAACTCTGGAGCCGATCTAATTCGCCGACAGACTTCTAGCCCATCTAATTGGGACATCATCCAATCACAAATAATCAGAGCAGGATGCAGCAGTTGTGCTTGTGTAATTCCTTCTTCACCATTACTAGCTACGGTAACATCATAACCCTGCTTTTTGAGCGTGCTTTTGAGTACTGCTCGGACTGTAGGATCGTCATCAATAACCAAAATTTTAAACATAAATTATACTGGCAAACAAATAGTTGATGTAATTTAAGTTATATGAAATTTATTTTGTTATGTATAGTGAAAATACTCAAATTAAATAAACTAATTAGCGAATAAGATGATTGCAAAATATTTGATTTTTCATAATGAATAAAAAAATCTATCTGAAAGTGAACACAGATCTAACAGCCTCGCCTGAAGTTCTATCTTGGTTTGAGCAGATGAATCAACCAAGCCTTCCCGATAAACAAATTTGGTGGCAATGTCAAACACTTTTGATAGAGGGCTTTACTAATATTGTTGAACATGCCCATAAAAATTTACCCGTTGAAACTCCAATTGAGATGGAAGCTGTGCGTTTAAATGAATATATAGAAATTCGCATTTGGTCTCAGGGCGAATGCTTTGATTTGGAGGAACAATTGCGGCAAACATCAGAATTTGAAGATAATGGCCAAGAACGCGGACGCGGTTTAAAAATCATGTCTGCTATTGCCGACAAGTTAAGCTATGAGCGGACAATAGATAATCGTTATTGTTTATTTATTAGCAAGTATTACTAATACATAGACAAATTTCAAGAATTTTAAGTACACAAAAATTAGTTTAAAATTCAGCTATAACTTTATTTTATTTCTAAATTCTACTGTATTTTTTTTATTAGCCATACTAAAATTTTGGGCAATGCGGCGAGACTCTATATTTTACAAACTTTTTCAACAATCCCCCTCTTTGCTGTTTGAGATATTGACAAATCCTCCAATTAATGGCGATGCTTATCGATTTGATTCAGTCGCCGTTAAAGAACCCAAATTTGAAATAGATGGAGTATTTCTACCACCAGAAAACGCTGGTGCGGGAGTAGTATATTTTTGTGAAGTGCAGTTTCAAAAAGATGAACAACTGTATGAAAGAGTATTCGCCGAATCATCGTTATATTTTTATCGCAACCGTGCAAGATTTAGTGATTGGCAAGCAGTAATCATTTATCCTTCACGTAGTATTGAACAAACTGACATTCATCCTCATCGGGGATTTCTTAATAGCACTCAAGTACATCGGGTGTATTTAGATGAATTGGGAGACATTCGGCAACTACCTATATGGGTAGCATTGATGGTATTAACCACAGTAGAGTCAGAAAAAGCACCAGAGGAAGCCAGGTATTTGTTAAGTAGAACCCGTCAAGAAGTTGCTTCTGAGTCAAGTGGCGCCATAATAGATATGATAACGACGATAATGGTTTACAAATTTGAACAATTAAGTCGAGCTGAGGTAGAGTCTATGCTAGGGATAACACTCAAAGAAACGCGAGTTTATAGAGAAATCAAAGAAGAAGGAAGAGAAGAAGGAAGAGAAGAAGGACGCGAACAAGCAACAATTAATCTTATTATTCGACAGTTGAATAAGCGGTTTGGAGAACTGCCCCAAGACATGCGTTCCTGAATTATTGGTTTACCGTTGCCTGTTCTCGAAGATTTGAGCGAAGCATTATTAGATTTTACTAATGTAGATGATTTACAGGCTTGGTTGTCAGCACGATAATTAAGCTTCTATTTCGTGGCTAAAAACTCTTGGATGCGTTTAACAAACTCTTCTAACTCTGAAATTAAGTTATTAGTACCTCGACGCTCTTGGTTATGAGCTAGTTGTTCTAGTTTTTCCGCTGCCAAATGCATAGTTGTAACTCCCATATTGGCACTAGCACCTTTAATTTGATGGGCTTCGCGTGCAAGTTGCTCAAAGTCCAAAGCAGCGATCGCCATCTTAATTATCTCTATACGAGGTTGAATATCTTCAACAAATATTTGTAGTAATTCTATTTCAAATTCTGAATTATTTTCTGAGAGTTGATGCAAGCGTTCCCAATCAATTGGTAGTTCAAGTAAACCGATATTTGTTGTCGAAATCGTTTCTTCGCAGGCAAAAATTTCTTTTGGCAATATCAGCATTGCCCAATGGTCTAAAGCGGCCGCTAATTTTTCCTTCATAACTGGCTTGCTCAAATAGTCATCCATGCCTGCATCTATACACATTTGTTGGTCTTCTTTCATAGCATTAGCTGTCATCGCAATCACCACAGGACGACGACCACTTGCAAAGTTATTTTCTTGCCAACGATGAATTTCTTTTGTAGTTTCTAAACCATCAAGAACTGGCATTTGGCAGTCCATTAAAATTAAATCGTAGGGAATTTTTTCTAATAACTGCAAAACTTCTTGACCATTACCGGCAACATCAGCGCTGTAGCCAAGACTTTGGAGTTGTTTCAAAGCTACTTTCTGATTTACTAAATTATCTTCTGCTAGGAGAATTCTTAATTTAGGAAAGTTAGAAGTCGGGGAAGGAGATTCACAGACGCGGGGCCACGGGGACGCAGGGAATGTACTAAATAGATTCTCCGCGTCTTCCATTCTCCGCGCCCCCCGAAGTTCAGATCGCCGGAAGCCTGCGCTGTGACTTCTCTCTGTGTCTTCTTCTTCTGTTCCTAAAATAGTCACGATCGCATCAAAAAGTCGAGACGGCTTCACAGGTTTAACCAAATAAGCAGCAAATCCGATTTTTAGCGCTCGTTGGATTTCAT
The DNA here is from genome assembly GCF_014698835.1 of Nostoc paludosum FACHB-159. GTDB lineage: Bacteria > Cyanobacteriota > Cyanobacteriia > Cyanobacteriales > Nostocaceae > Nostoc > Nostoc paludosum. The sequence goes on from NZ_JACJTU010000027.1 coordinate 91,024, forward strand.
CGCGTTGATTAGTAGAGGTGAGCATAACCAAAGGTAAATGTGCGATCGCTGAATCTGCTTTAATTTGCTCTCCCAAAGTCATGCCATCTATTTCTGGCATCTGCATATCAATCACAACAATGTCATACAAGCATTTGTGCTTGGCAGCTTCTTGAATAGCTTTCAGGGCAATAGTAGCCGAAGCAGCTCGATCTACTACCATCCCCCAGCGAGTGGCTTGATACTGGATGATTTTACGATTTGTAGGGTTATCATCGACTACCAATAAACGCCGATTAGCTAGAACAGTGGGATCGTGTATTGAAGAAATAGGATGAAGCTGCTTGGGGAAAGTTATTTCAAACCAAAACTTAGAACCTTTGCCTACCGAACTTTCGACACCAATTTCTCCTCCCATCAACGTCACTAGTTGTTTGCAGATGGCTAATCCCAAACCTGTGCCGCCATACTTGCGGGTGGTGGAAGCGTCTACTTGGGTAAATGGCGTAAAGAGTTTCCATTGGTCTTCAGAGTTAATGCCAAGACCAGTGTCTGTAATGGCAAAATTAATGGTGGCAGTATTGGAAGTTTGCGATCGCACTTCTACTCTTACTATCACCTCTCCACTGTTGGTGAATTTAATGGCGTTGCTGATTAAATTCATCAGAATTTGCCGCAAACGACCAGCATCACCTTGCAGATGGGTGGGAACGTTGGGATAAATTAAGGCTGCAATTTCTAATCCCTTTTTATGGGCTGGGGGTGCTAATAATTCCAACACCTCTTCCACACAGGTAGATAAGTCAAAATCTAAAGTTTCTAAAACCATTTCCTCAGCCTCAAGTTTGGATAAATCCAAAATTTCGTTAATTAGGCTTAACAAAGCATCTCCACTAATACGAATTGTTTCGATAAAATCCCGTTGCTCTGAGTTGAGTGGAGTTTCTAACATTAAACCTGTCATCCCCAATACAGCATTCATGGGAGTACGAATTTCGTGGCTCATGTTGGCTAAAAAAGCGCTTTTGGTTTTAGAAGCTAATTCAGCTTCATGACGCGCAACTTCGAGTTCTCGTCGCTGCTGAGTTTCTGCATCTAACATTTGAGCTTGGGCTAAGGCGATACCTACTTGGTCAGCTATTTGCCGCAAAAGATGAGTTTCAAAACTAGACCATTGCCGAGAACTACCGCACTGATGAACAATCAGCAAACCGCAGAGTTCTTCTTTGACAAGAATGGGTACAACTAAATGAGATTTGACTCCAAATTGTTGGAGTAATTCTATGTGATTTTTTTGGACTTCACCCAGATCCAAATCTGCTAGCTCCGAATTCCGTTTTTGACGATACTGCTGTAGATAATACTGTTGTAAATATTCTCCCCGAAAATAACTTTCTGTAAGCTTTTTCTCTTTGATTGTCAGCCAGCCAGAAACCACTGCTTCGACGATGGTGGTTGTAGATCCATCCGGCAAAGGCTGATAGATTAAGACTCGATCGCTATGGAGAATTTTTTGTACTTCCGTAACAGCGATTTGGAGAATTTCTTTAATTTGCAAAGACTGGCGAATCTTTAGGGTGATTTCAGTAAATAATTGCGATCGCAAGTTTTGGCGTTGCAGTTCTTCTTCTGCCTGTTTGCGCTCAATAAACTGCCCGACTTGCTCGCCAATGGAATTCATCACTTTTACCAAATCTGAGTCAGGTTGCTGGATTTCATGGCTAAAACAAGTAATCACACCAAGGATTTTTTGACTCCCCCGAATCGGAAAACCGAAAGCTCCATGCAGTCCGGCTTTGGCAGCGATTTTCAACCGCACGAAATTCCGATCTTCAGAAACATCAGCCATCCAAACAGGTTTAGCATCAGCCCAAACACGACCAGGCAGGCCAATTCCTGGGGCAAATGTGGTTTTCCGACTGAGTAGTTTAAATTCCTCCATCTCTAATGATGTTTTATACCAGCTATCGAAAAAAGCCAGTATATTGGCTTGCCGATCTACCATCCAAATTTCACTCACAGTGGCTCCCAAACTTTCGCAGATTCCTTGTAATATTTGGTGCATGGCTTCCTTGATAGTAGTAGACTCTGCTAAAGCACGGGTTGTAGCATACTGGGCTTTGAGATGCTGTTCTGCTCGTTTGCGCTCGGTGATATCAATACCTGTGGCAACAATGTATTCAATACGACCCTCATAGTCTTGCAAAATAGTGTTAGTCCATGCAATTAGCCGCCGACTACCATTTTTCATCACCCAATAGCTTTCGTACTTTTTTGAGCCTTCACCAGTCCGCAGTCGTTCAAAAGCTTCTTTTACCGGCTCTACCTGTTCCGCAAGTAGAAACAGATTCCAGAAATGCCTCCCTCTGACTTCATCAAATGAGTAACCAGTTGTTTGTTCGCAAGCTTGATTGAAGCGAACAATTTGTCCTTGTGCATCGAGAACTATTACCAAAGCGCTGGCTGTATCAAGAACTGCTGAAATAAAGTTGCGTTCTTTATTCAGTGCCTCTTCTGTGAATTTACGCTCCTTTACCTCACGATAAATAAAGTAGTAGACTATGGCCAGAATCAGGCAACTTAAGCAAACTGCGATCGCCTGCATCACAATCGTATTGCTGACACTGGTTTTAGTTATTTTTAATTGCTGCTGAAGCTGTTGCTGTTCCTCGTTTTCCATTTCATAAATGATATTGCGAATATCATTCATAAAGTTATTTCCCTGGTCTGTTTTGATTACCTCTAATGCAGCATCTAATCCTTGAGCCTGGCGTAAGTCGATAGTCTTTTTGAGTTCATTCAGCTTGAGAATTATTAGCGGTTCAAGAGTGTCGAGTTGTCTGAGTTGTTGAGGATCGTTTGTTGTTAATTTTCTTAATTGCTGAATTTCTGGAGCAACTTTGACAACTGCTGTTTGATATGGTTCCAAATACGCATCGTTTCCAGTGAGTATATATCCGCGTTGTCCCGTTTCAGCATCCTTGATATTAGAAAGGAGTTCTTGCAAACTATTAATTGTCACTTGAGTGTTGAGCAAATTTTTACTCGTATTAATCAACACTTCTGTACTTTGATATGAGAGCGTCGCAATCAGAACTAAAATAGTCAAGGCCAACCCAAATCCTTGGGCAATTCTTGTTAAAAATTGTTTGCGTACCTTTTGTGCTTGTTTACGTCTATCACTCGCCAAAACCAAACTTGCTAAAATGCGCCGCATTTCTAATTGCTTGATTACCTGGCGGCCTAGCATTCGTAATGCTTCAATTTGTTCTGGAGAGAGGTTTCTGGGTACACGATCGATTACACAAAGCGTTCCTAATCCATATCCTTCGGGATTTGTCAACGGTACACCAGCATAAAACTGTACATGAGGATCTGAGGTAACTAGCGGGTTTGTGGCGAACCTTTCGTCTTTTGTGGCATCAGGTACAACAAAAACCTCAGGTTGCAGAATTGCGTGGGCGCAGAAAGCCAGATCTCTAGGAGTTTGTAGGGCATCCAAGCCAACTTTTGACTTGAACCACTGGCGATCGCGATCGACTAAACTGATTAAGGCAATAGGGGTTCCACAAATATATGAAGCTAGACGAGTTAGGTCGTCAAAAGCAGCTTCCGAAGGAGTATCGAGGATTCTATACTGTAAAAGAGACTCAATTCGCTGTGTTTCGTTTTCTGGTAATGGTGCTTTCATCATTCAGAATTCAGAATTCAGTAGTTAGGAGTTAGCAGTACAGACGCGATGAATCGCGTCTGTACAAGAGAGACAAGATTAATCGCGTCTGTATAAAAGTTGGGAGTTTGGAATTCCAAGAGTTTGATAGTCAAGTTTTATAGTTTCAAAAAGATTAAAAAATTAAAAATCTAGAGCACGCGTGATTTTATATTTATTCTGAATTCTGACTTCTGAATTCTGAATTGTTTATTTGCTAAAATTTGACACGCAATTGTCCTGTAAAAGAGTTACCGCCGTAAGCCCTTTCTCCTGTATCTTGATTGCGGACATTACTGAAGCTATAGCCCAAATCTGCTTCAATATTCGGTGATAGCTTTACCGTACAGCGTGTTTGATAGGTATTGGCATTATCGAATTCACCTTTAAGTCGCTGTCTTCCTAAATTTGCAGCTAGGCGACAGCGTAAGAATTTAGTAATATCTCCTTCCCAAGCCACTTCAGCGTTGTAAACTAGGAAATCTGGTGGTGAAAAATAGCCACTTGTGCCTTCTAAATCGCGATCGTAACTCCAATTAAATAAGTTAGCTGCTAAAGAAAATTGGCCGAATTTACGCTCTAACCTACTAAAAGTTTGTACCTCAGAGTTACCATCGTTGTAGTTACCCAAACGCAAAGAAGAAAACAAGCTGGTGTTTCGATCGATTTGCCAGAATAAATCAGGCCCAAATCGCCAACTACTAATTTCGTTTTCTAAAGTTCGGGCATTGGATTTATAAGGGCCTTGTTCTAAATTACCGGATAATACTAATAGCGATCGCAATTGTCCTGATGGCGAAACTCTCGCTGGCACAATCGGAACTTCCACCTTAGCATTGAGATTCATCGCCGCCGGTAAACGATCGAACACATCAACTCCAGCTGCTGCTTGTAGCGTCACTTGTCCAATTTTTCCCTGCCATCCAACTTGCAAGGGAAAATTACTAACTGATTCAACACCACGTTGATCGAAGAAATCAAAACCCGTCTTCAAAAAGATTTTATTGCCATTTCTTAATCGAAACTGAAGCGTTGGTTCAATAAATAAATTTGTTTGCCCAAAGTTATCTGTGTCATAACGATAGTTCGTATCAATACTTTCTAAAACTACATTTGGTGTTGTTGGTTCAATAGAAGGTGTTGGAGGCCTTGAATTTTCTGGTGGCTTTGGCTTCGGTCGCGGTGGTTGCTGCCGTAAATCAGGATTGAAGTTTTCCGGTGCCGCAATCAAAAATCGATGGGGTAGAGGTTTGGAAAGTTCTAAGTGATACTGATTTATATTTAATGGCGAAGAAGAGAGAGATTTAGTGTTTTCATGGAGTTGGGCCGCTTGTAACTTAACTTCACAGAATGCCCAAATACCTACACTTAAGATGACTCCCAATTGAATTTGTAAGTATCCCAAAATATACTTAGTAAAAGCATATCGATAAATAAAGAGATAACGTCTAAAACTATCTGCCATCAGCCGATACTGTAGGTGTATATCAATGAAAAACTAGCTGCCAAAAAAATTTTCTGGCTGCTAGTTCGTGTATTCTGCTTGGATTATGATGCCCACAATATATGCTGACTACAGCGATTTTCACATGATAGGTTTACGGAACTTTTTTAAAAATCAAATTAAGGCAAGGAAACTTCTTGCATACGAGAATATAGACAATTCAATCAAGTTTGCTCACTGCGACGGTGATTAGCGGCTTGCAATAACAAAGATTCGGCAAAAGCGATCGCATCACTCGCTGATTTTCCACCAGCTAATTGCGCTAATTCTTCCCGGCGAGTAGTTAAATTATCTAAAGCTGTAACTCGCACAACGGTACGTTGTTCTACGCTGCCATTGTTAGCTTTTTTACCTTTACCTTGACTAATAGTTTGCTTATCTACCCGAAAATGCCGGTCTGCCATTGCTGCAACTAAGGGTTGGTGAGTAACACATAATACTTGGTTGCGTTGGCTGAGTTGGTGTAATTTTTCGGCGATCGCTTGGGCAACTCTTCCAGAAACCCCCACATCAATTTCATCAAATACCATTGTCCCGGCTGCATCAACCTGAGAAAAACAAGCTTTCAATGCCAGTAAAAAACGGCTCATTTCTCCACCAGAGGCAATTTCTGTTAAAGGTTGCAGTGGTTCTCCGGGGTTGGGACTAAACATAAAGGTAATTTTATCTGCCCCCATAGCAGTTGGAGAAGTTGGCAAAATTTCAACTTGAAATTTCACCTTTTCCATTGCTAAAGGTTTGAGTTCAGATATCAAACGTGATTCTAAATTAGCAGCCGCCTTACTCCGCAGTTGAGTTAATCGAGCGCTGGCTTCGGTAAGTTTCTCAAAACACGCCTTTTCTTGCTGTTCTAAACTTTCGATAGATTGTTCACTGTCATTAAGTTGGGCTAATTCTGATTGAATACGCTGGTAATAGGCGATCGCTTCTGTTAATGTCGGCCCATACTTGCGGCAAATTTGCTTTAATTCCCGAACCCGTTCTTCTACTTCTTCTAACCGCTGGGGATCGGCTTCTAAACTGTCACCATAAGCATTAATTTGCCTTCCCACTTCCATAACTGCTGCTTGGGCATCCCTAACTAATTCCAATAAAGGTTGCAGTTGGGTGTCATATTCCACCATTTCATTTAATGTCGCTTCGCTGTCTCCCAATAAATCTGCGGCGGCGGGAGTTTCATCATCATTTTGATACAAAGCCTGATAAATTTTGTAGCTCATTTGTTGCAAATCAACTACATGATTCAGGCGTTCGCTCTCTTGTGCCAACTGTTCCAATTCATTGGGTTCGCTAAGATTTGCTGCTCCCAATTCTTGCACTTGATAGGTAAGCAAATCGAGTTGTTGCAAACGTTCCCGTTCTGATGTCCGGCGTTTTTCCAATGCTAAATGCGCTTGTTGGTAAGCACTAAAGCTACTGGCGACCTTATGGCGTTGATGCATCAACGAGTCACCGCCATATAAATCCAACCAATCCCGGACTTGGGCAGATTGTCCGACTTGCACCGTTTGACCTTGGGCTGTGATTTCCACCAAGCGATCGCGCAGTCCTCCCATAATCTGCCGATTTACCAACACACCATTCACCCGCGATCGGCTGCGGACATTACTAGCTGTGGCGGAGATTTCTCGGCTAATAACTACGGAATTTTCATCAAGCAAATCGATTTCCTGTTCCGTCAACCAAGCAGCTAAGGGGGCGTTTGAAGTGAAAGTAGCTTCTACCATTGCCCGATTGCTACCTGTACGAATCACTCGACTAGAGACTTTACCTCCCAAAGCGGCATCAATAGCATCCAAAATAATTGATTTCCCAGCGCCGGTTTCACCCGTCAACACATTGAGTCCTGCGCCAAATTCTAATTCCAGTTCGTCAATTAAGGCAAAGTTTTCAATTCGCAAACAAAGCAACATTGAGCCAAAGTCTCCTTCCGTTGTGCTGAGTGCCTAGTCGTGAGTAGAAAGAAAATTTCGGAGTTAGTTAGTAAGGCTGCATGTCTTTACTTTAAGACTTAGCACTTTTAACTCAGCACCGAGAAAGGCAGCAATACCTACTACTATTAAATTAATACGCCCATATTAGTGTAGCAAAGCAATGAAGAGTGGGGAATGGGGCATAGGGCATGGGGAGTGGGGACTGCGGATGAAGGAGACAAATCAATTCAAAATTCAAAATTAAAGAACTTTTGAATGCGTGACTTTTTAATGCCCAATGCCTAATGGCCGATGACCAATCTTCAACATATTGTTACAATACTTAACATGCTCATTCTCAGCGGTGGCCTTTTCCATGATTGTTAAGACACTTCCCCCTAATTCCGGATCGATTCAGGAGGACAGTCGCAACGGCAAAACTAGCCAAGGCGAACTGCATATTATTGATGTAGTGCCAGTAGAAAATGGTACAAAAGACTTGGTAGTGCAATCGCCAAGACTTTTAGCAGCGCGAAGGGATACTAAAACAGCCGAACCTGAGACGCTTTACGATCCCGTGGAGATAGCGGCGCATTATCAAAATAGACCTCTGCAAGTTTTAGGGCGGATTTTCGCGGTGTTGAGGCCAACACTCTCCTTCGTTTTTGGGTTGTGGTCGGATAGTAAACGGGGAATTGTTGTCAAAAATGACCGCCGCCGAGCCGTTCAGTTACGAGAATTACTAACGCAACTGGGGCCTGCTTACATCAAAATTGGCCAAGCCTTATCCACCAGACCGGATTTAGTTCCTCCCGTATATCTAGAAGAATTAACTAGGCTACAAGACCAATTACCGCCTTTTCCCAACGAAATCGCTTACCAGTTTATTCAAGAAGAATTAGGCGCACCTCCCCAAGAGATTTACGCCGAACTTTCACCCCAGCCAATTGCTGCGGCTTCCTTGGGGCAAGTTTACAAAGGTAAGCTGAAAACTGGTGAAGAAGTCGCGGTTAAAGTCCAGCGCCCAGACTTAAGAGAGCGGATTACCATTGATTTGTATATCTTGCGTAACCTTGCTGCTTGGGTACAGAAAAAGTTCAAACGGGTACGGAGTGACTTAGTTGGGATTCTCGATGAATTAGGCGATCGCATTTTTGAAGAAATGGATTACATCCATGAAGGCGAAAATGCCGAACGATTTTTCGAGTTATACGGTCATATAAAAGACGTTTACGTACCGAAAATTTACTGGGAATATACCAATCGTCGTGTGTTGACGATGGAGTGGATTAACGGCACTAAATTAACCCAAACAGAAGAAATTCGCGCCCAAGGTATAGATGCTCGTTATTTAATTGAAGTGGGTGTGCAGTGTTCCCTACGCCAGTTACTAGAACACGGATTTTTCCACGCCGATCCCCACCCTGGTAATTTGTTAGCAACAACCGATGGCAAATTAGCTTATCTCGACTTTGGGATGATGAGCGAGATTAAACCACCGCAGCGTTATGGTTTAATTGAAGCGATCGTTCATGTGGTTAACCGCGACTTTGAAGGTTTAGCAAAAGACTACGTTAAATTAGATTTTTTAACACCAGAAACAGATTTAACACCAATTATTCCAGCTTTTGCTAGAGTATTTGCTGATGCCCAAGGAGCTAGTGTTGCTGAACTCAACATTAAAAGTATCACCGATGAATTATCGGCTTTGATGTATGAATATCCTTTCCGCGTACCGCCCTACTATGCTTTAATTATTCGCTCCCTGGTGACGTTGGAAGGTATTGCAATATTTATAGATCCGAATTTTAAAGTTCTCAGCGAAGCTTATCCCTACGTTTCTAAACGCTTGTTAACAGACCCAGCACCACAATTAAGAGCATCATTGCAAGATTTGTTATTTAAAGATGGCAGATTTCGCTGGAACCGCTTAGAAAACTTGTTAAAAAATGCACGTAATAGCCAAGATTACGACTTTAATTTAGTGCTGAATCAAGGGATAGAATTTCTATCATCTGAACGCGGCGCTTTCATTCGTGACAAGCTGGTGGATGAATCTGTTAATGGACTTGATGCTTTAGGTAAAAATATTCTGCATAACTTTACCTATTTACTAAGAGAACGGGTAGGGTTGACAGCAGTTAATGAAACTCCAGCTGCAACAGTTGAACAACAACAAACCTTGGAGCATATCAAACGCATTTTAAATATTCTCCGAGAAACACGAGGTTTTGACCCAGTGGAACTTGCGCCTCAAATTGCTCAGTTATTAGTAAATCCAGGTGTACAGCGTTTGGGTCAACAAGTAGCCACCCGCTTTACGCAAAAGGCTTTAGCTAGGGTAATTCGGCAATTATTGGCCTCGGAGTGAGAAGTTATATGATTTGGCTTACTGAGGGTTGTAGATAGCTTAACGAGAAATCAAGATTTCAACATTTCCTCAGCATTATAAGAGCCAAGCCAGGGCGGGTAGTAGTCAGTACTGATGAACAGCTAGAGGCAGAGCTTAGAAAAAGACTGGCATCCTGATAGACCCCATTTCCTAACCCCCTAAATTCCTCATAACCAGATACGTTTATGGGGAATTTTGATAGCAAAAAATCCCTAGCTGGCTATGATATCATGTCCAGTTAAAGCCTGAACTCTTGTCGTTTAGCTTTTCATTGTGAGTCTGCGAGTCATTTTTGAGTACGAACTTTACTGTATTTCAAATTGAATTAGAAATCGAAGTACTAATACCAACAGTTAACCTTCCAATTTCGCCTTAACTTGCTTGTTTTGCAGATATCTGAATTCCCTCGACTTGTTCGAGGAGGTGTTGTGCTTCTTGAAGAAGAATCTCTGACCGTATGGCGTCAGTTCCAAGCGAGGCTTACGCACAAATAGTTCTATGCCTAATTTTTCTAATTTTTTAATTTGTTTGCTGAGGTGTGGCTGAGGAGAAGCGATCGCCTACGAAGGAACTTCAACAATCTATCCAACCCTGAAATAAGTGACAGCGTTTCGCTTTAACATTTCTGTTAATGGGCAAACATAAGTATGAAAAAATTATTTCTAGCCTATCATTCCTCATCTTTGTGATAACCATTTTTTTCACGTTTGAGGCTTTCTTCTAAAGCTTGAATTTGTTCGCGTCTGGCTTCCAATTCCAGAGAACGCCGCGCTAAGTCTTGGTTTTGCAACGTTAGGGATTGCCGCCAATTTTCTGCTCGTTCAGCTTCGTGCTGTAAGAATTCTGGTGTAATACCTGTAGTGAGGTAGGTTTGTACTAAATGAAGTACCCAATCGGTAGCATCTTCTACTCTTTCAATATCACCTGTGGGAGAAAGTTCAACTAAAACAAGTAAGTTTTCACTCATAGGATTTCCCTTTCCTAACAGAATGAAAGCCTCTTCTGGAATTATCGCCCACAAGTTATCAACTTCCTGACGCGCTAATAAGCGTAATTGGTACTGCTCTAAAAAATCATTTTTACGCACCTGGGCTAGATATAGCATGAGAGTTACTCCGCTTTAATTAGAAATTTCAAATTTAAAAAATTATTTTTAATCAAAAAACAAGTGCAAACATTAGTTAAAAGAATGAAACTAGGTCACAGCCAGAAATTTAATTAGATGAGTTATACTTTCAAAAAATGTGGAACGGCTTATTTGTAGGTAGGTAATGGGTAATTAGCAATTAATCATCCCATTACCCATGACAGCATTACAATCCTAAACTACGTAGGCGCTCGCGCAGAATTTCTGCTTGTTTTTCGGCTTCTGCTAAGGCATCTCTCGCTCCTTGAACCACGTCAGGTCTAGCTTTATCGACAAAATTGGGATTGTTTAATCTGGCACTCAAAGATTGAATTTCCGCTTCGACTTTGGTGAGGCTTTTCTCTAGTTTGGCATGTACAACTTCAATATCTACCACGCCGCTGAGCGGAATTACTACTTGTATTGTACCTATCACACCGGCGATCGCATTTTCTGGTTGTTGTGCCTGTTGTGATTCTGTCCCTTGGAAAAACTGTCTCCATAGCTTTTGTCTAGCTTCAGCAGTCAGTAAATTTTGACTAACAAACCAAGCTGCATAAAGAAAACCAACCATTTCAAAGAAAGCTCCGACAATGGGAGTTTCATAAATCGCATTTCCCACAGCAAAACCTAACCTAGCCAAGATAATCGCCAAAATAGTTAAACCAATTATTTTCAAACCCTTCTGAGGTTTTTTACCAGCAACAGTTTGGCTTTTTTGCTTATCAGTAATAGTTAAAGTTTCAACCTTCGCCAAATCTTTAATATAAACCTGTCCAGCGGTGAGAATTTGTCTTTCTTTTTGACTTTCAGTTTGTAAATTAGCTGTCACCTTCACGCCTGGTTTCACATCAGCTTCAGCACGCAAATTGCGAATTGTGCGGATAGTATCAATTAGCAATTCAAACTGTTCTTCTAAAGCCAAATCTATTAGATTTGCATCTACCTTTGGATAGGGTTGTAAAGCCAGAGTTTGGGGCGAATCTGCCGATTGTTGGGTGAGAGATTGCCAAATTTCCTCGGTAATATGAGGCATAAAGGGATGAAGTAGTTTTAAAATCCCTTCCAGCACGTAGGCGAGGGTTTGTTGCGCTACCCGCCGCGATACTGGGTCTGCATCTGGCTGGAGGCGAGATTTCACTAATTCAATATACTGATCGCAGAAATCACCCCAAATGAACTCATATAATCCCTTGGCTGCTTCCCCTAAACCGTAATTATCAATGTAATTGCTGGTTTGTTTGATGGTTTGATTATAACGGGAAAGAATCCAGCGATCGCTCAGTTCTAGGGATTGGGAAGACGCGGGGAAAGGACTCTCCGTGCTACCGTGTCCAGTCGCCAAATTCATCATCACAAACCGAGCTGCATTCCACAACTTGTTAGCAAAGTTCCGGGATGCTTCTACAGATGGTGATTCATCCTTTTTGCGATCGTATTCTAAGCGGATATCTTGTCCCGCCCCCGCCACTTCCTTAACTAAGGTATAGCGCAGCGCATCAGTACCATATTTGTCAATTAATAACAGCGGGTCAATACCATTACCTTTGGTCTTTGACATCTTCTGGCCTTTTTCATCTAGCACCAAACCGTGGATGTAAACAGTTTGGAAAGGCATTTTCCCAGTAAAATGCCCACCCATCATTGTCATTCTGGCTACCCAGAAAAAGATGATGTCAAAGCCTGTGACCAAAGTAGTGGTAGGGTAGTAAGTCGTTAAATCCTGAGTTTGTTCTGGCCAGCCCAAAGTTGAAAACGGCCAAAGTCCAGAAGAAAACCAGGTATCTAAGACATCTGGGTCTTGTTCTAACTTGACATTTTCGCCAAATTGCGCCTTAGCTTTATCCCAAGCTTCGGCTTCCGATTTTGCCACCACAAACGGCGTATTATCGGTAATTTGCCCATCGGTTTCACTGACAGCATACCAAGCGGGAATTTGGTGTCCCCACCACAGTTGGCGAGAGATACACCAATCTTTGAGTTTTACTAACCAATCACGATAAACCTTAGTCCAGCGTTGGGGGACAAACTCAGGAGAATTTTGCTGGTCGAGGAATTCTAAAGTTTTGTCAGCGAGGGGGCGAATTTTGACAAACCACTGAGTTGAAAGTAGGGGTTCAATGGGTACTTTACCGCGATCGCTGTAGGGAACGGTATGCTTATAATCTTCAATTTTCACCAAAACGCCATCAGCTTCTAGGCGAGAAACGACATTTTTTCTAGCAACAAAGCGGTCTTGTCCTTGGAATTCCCCAGCATTGGCGTTGAGAGTGCCGTCTTTATTCATAATGTTGATTAACGGCAGATTGTGACGCTTACCCATGTCAAAATCATTGGGGTCATGGGCGGGAGTCACCTTCACACAGCCTGTGCCGAAAGTGGGGTCAACGAATTCATCGCCAATGATGGGAATTTCTCGTTGTAGAATGGGCAGAGTGACGGTTTTGCCGATGAGATGTTTGTAGCGATCGTCATCGGGATTAACTGCCACTGCTGTATCACCAAGCATCGTTTCTGGTCGAGTCGTCGCCACTTCTACAAAACCAGAACCATCCGTCAGCGGATAGCGGAAATGCCAGAGATTGCCATTAACCTCTTGATTTTCCACCTCCACATCAGACACAGCTGACTGGGAAGCTGGACACCAGTTAACTAAATATTCACCACGATAAATTAAACCTTCCTCGTAAAGGCGAGTAAATGCCTCAACAACAGCTTTGGATAAACCTTCATCCAGGGTAAACCTCTCCCGCGACCAGTCTGCCGAAACACCCAAGCGTCGCAATTGATTAACAATCGTTCCTTCAGACTCCGCCTTCCATTGCCAAGCGCGTTCTAAAAATTGATCGCGGCCTAATTCGTAGCGAGTCTTACCCTCAGTCTTGAGTTGCTTTTCCAGCATAGTATGTACTGCAATGCTGGCGTGGTCAGTTCCAGGTAGCCACAGGGTATTACGTCCCTGCATTCGGTGGTAGCGCACGAGGGTATCAATCAACGCACTTTCAAAAGCGTGACCCATGTGCAAACTGCCGGTGACGTTAGGCGGGGGAATGACGATGCAGTAGGGTTCACCGTTATGGTTGGGGTCAGCTTTGTAAACTTGGTTGTCTTCCCAGAATTTTTGCCACTTGGCTTCAGTGGAAAAGGGGTCGTAGAGACTTGGGAGATTGAGAATGGTTGCGGTCATGCGGGGCAAACTAAGTATGGAAGGACTCTAATAAATTTTGCCATAGGGTTGGAGAGAGGATTTGATGGAAACGAACCGCAAAGGACGCAAAGAACGCAAAGGAAGAGGAGGAAGGTAAGATGAGACAACCAAGTTCTCAGGTAGAAAATCTAGCTTATAGGGTGATTGGGGCAGCAATTGAGGTACATCAGGTATTAGGGGCAGGGTTTTTAGAGGAGGTTTATCACAAGGCACTCAAAGAAGAATTTTTAATTCGCGGAATACCCCATAATTTTGAGCATCCGGTAAAAGTACGCTACAAAGGTCGTCCAGTGGGTGAGGGCAAATTAGATTTTTTGGTTGGAGACTCTCTAATTGTTGAATTGAAAGCTGTCCAAAACTTAACCCCGATTCATGAAGCCCAAGTCATCTCATACCTTAAAATGACTCATTACCCCCTAGCTCTCCTTATCAACTTTAACGTTTCCCTTCTCAAAGACGGCATCAAACGCATCATCCTTTCTTCTTAATCTTCTCTTCTTTGCGCCCTTTGCGCCCTTTGTGGTTCGTTAAATAAACCCATGAAACCTCAACCAACCTCCCCCTGGACATTCATCCCCACCCTATATTTCACCTCCGGCATCCCTTACGTAATCATCAACACAGTTTCCGTAATCTTTTACAAAAAACTCGGAATAGATAATGCTCAAATTACCCTATGGACAAGCTTTCTCTATCTCCCTTGGGTCATCAAAATGTTTTGGGGCCCAATTGTCGATATCTACTCTACCAAACGCAAATGGATAATTTACACCCAATTAGCCATGTTCGTTTGTTTAGGTTTGGTAGCCTTTTGTTTACAACTACCCAATTTCTTCTTCATCTCCCTGGCAGCATTAACAATAGCAGCTTTTATTTCTGCAACTTATGATATTGCTACAGATGGTTTTTATTTGCTAGCTTTATCTCCCGAACAACAAGCTTTCTTCGTAGGCATTCGCTCACTTTTTTATAGACTCGCTGTTATTTTCGGCTCTGGAATATTAGTAGTTATAGCAGGCCAGCTTGAAGTATCTCTTAACAACATTCCTCTAGGTTGGACTCTAGCTATTAGCTTCTCAGCTTTAATTTTAGCAATACTGTTTATTTTTCATCGCTTAGTTTTACCCGCACCTGAATCGGATAGTCAACGACAGCTAGAAGCTACAAAAAAAATAGATTTTTGGACAATTATTAGTTCCTATTTTAATCAACATAAAATTATCAATATTATAGCCTTTATTTTACTCTACAGACTTGGCGAAGCAATGCTTGTCAAGATGGCCTCTTTATTTTTGTTGGATAAACCAGAAGTAGGAGGCTTGGGTTTATCAACATCAGATGTCGGATTAGCCTACGGAACATTTGGTGTAATATCCCTGATTCTTGGAGGGATATTAGGAGGCTTGCTCATTTCAAAATATGGGTTGAAAAAATGTCTTTTACCTATGGCTTTAGCATTAAACTTGCCCGACATATTTTATGTTTATATGGCTTACACAAAACCTTCATTAGCGTTAGTATATCCTTTGGTTTCCTTAGAGCAATTCGGATATGGCTTTGGTTTTACAGCATTTAGTGTTTACTTAATGTACATTTGCCAAGGTGAATACAAAACCTCTCATTTTGCCATATCTACTGGCATCATGGCTTTAGGAATGATGTTACCCGGATTAATTAGCGGCTATCTCCAAAAATCACTTGGCTATCCACTATTTTTTATCTTGGTCTGTTTGCTCACAATTCCTGGGATGATTGCTCTATTTTTTATACCTTTAAAAGAAGAATCAAAACTTGCGAATAATTAACTACTTCAGATATTATGACTTATGTCTTGGGAATAGATGGCGGCGGTAGTAAGACAGTATGTGTGTTGATGGATGATTCTGGTCAAATTCTAGGACGCGGTGAAGCTGCGGGATCTAACTATCAAAGTATAGGTATTGAAGCCACTTTTAAAGCAATTGAATCTGCAATTCATACTGCGGCTAATGAAGCAAGAAAAATTATAAATACTATTACTATTGAAGCAATATGTCTGGGTTTGGCAGGAGTGGGACGTGCATCAGATATTGAAGTAGTAAAAAGTTTAGTACAAGAGTTGCAAAATAGCAAAATTTTACCTATTACTTGGTCATTACAACCAGCGAATATTGTAATTTGCAACGACGCTTTGATTGCTTTAGTTGGTGGAATTGGTCATGATGTGGGAATTGTGGTTGCAGTAGGTACTGGTTCTATAGTTTTTGGGCGAAATTATCAGGGAAGTACTAAGCAAGTCGGCGGATGGGGCTATATTTTAGGAGATGAAGGTAGTGCTTATAAAATTGCTGTTGCTGGGATGAATGCTGCATTAAAATCCTATGACGGGCGCGAGGTAGCAACTAGTTTACTGGATGCTTTTAAAGAGCATTTTGATTTGGAAAATATAGAAGATTTAATAGAAGTAATATATCGACGACAATGGGGAGTTAAACAGATAGCTGCTTTAGCACCAATTGTCGATTTAGCAGCAGCTTCAGGTGATGAAGTAGCGAATAATATAATTGATGATGCTGTTAAAGAATTAGTAAAAGCTACATCTACAGTAATTGATGCAATTTTTATTCCAGACTCGATTTATGAAGTAGTCACAACGGGAAGTGTATGGCTAAGTAGATCGAAAATACATGAGAGGTTTTCAGCATCGATAATTAACAAGTTTCCTTTTATTCAAGTTATTTATCCAAGGTTTGAACCTGCTTATGGTGCTGCTTTGTTGGCATTGCAGAGTTTAGTGAGGGAAGAAGAATGAGAAAGCGATGGTTTGAATAAATTTTTTACGTAGACGCGCAGCGGCTTGCCGCAGGCTACCACAGAGATGCAGAGGGCATAGATAGTAGTATAGAGAATTACTATGTCTCAACGCTAAGGACTCTGCGATCGAGTCAGCTATGCTCAAAATATAGGTGATATAAATCACCTTACACTGGCTATTTTTTAACAGTAATATCCAATAGTAAAGGGGATAGATGACATTCGCTTGTGGCAAAGCACCCATCCCCGAATAGCTGCCCAGATCATGAAACCTGGAATCCTATAGTCCGGTATCTAATAATCCCAGTATCGGCCGAGATATGTTGATTGTCACCCGGATAGATACTGATTTAAAAGATATCTGTCGTGGGGTATAGGGAATTGAGAGTATTGACTGTTCACTGCTGACTGAGGAGTTAAGAATTATTCATTCTCCTTGTCCCCCTTGTCTCCCTTGTCTCCCCTGCCCCCCATCACCCCATCTCCCACACTCCTCACATTCGCCACACTCGTCACACTCCCTCATCCCTGTGTCCCTACACACCTTTCCCATCGCCAACAATGCTGTGCCGTAAGCAGCTTCTGTATATTTTGAGGCTATGACAGGTACTTTTAAATACTGCTGACGAATAGCAGTCCAAGTATCATTTGCCGCGCCGCCACCAGCAGTATAAACACGAGTCAATTTGTCTGCACCCATTTGTTGTAATAATTCATACCCTTTTGTTTCTATACGGGCAATACTTTCTAACAATCCATGTAGAAATTCCACTGGGTTATCTGGGCGTGGTTCCAATCTTGGGGGTAGATTGGGATCGTTAATGGGAAAGCGATCGCCTGCTTTCAACAATGGATAATAATCTAGTTCGCTGGCTTTTGATGCATCAATTTCACGGCTAAGGCTTACTAATTCAGCGTTGGTGAAAAATTTCTGTAGCACTGCACCCCCAGTATTAGAAGCACCCCCAGTCAACCACAATTTACCCAAGCGATGGCTATAAATTCCGTACCGCGCATCTTCTACACGGGTACGACTCAAAAGTTTTAGTACCAGCGTCGAACCTAAGGAAGTCACGGCTTCACCAGGCAATTTTGCCCCACTGGCAAGAAAAGCCGCAATACTGTCGGTTGTACCAGTACATACTAAACAATCACGCCGAAAACCAAAGTTATCTGCAACTTCAGAACGCAATTCTGCCACGGGAGTACCAGGTGGCAAAACTCTGGGTAGTTGAATCGGTATTTGCAACTTTTCCATCCATTCGGGGTATTTCAACTCTTCCACGTCATAACCCAGTTTTAGGGCGTTATGGTAATCGCTAATGCCTAAATACCCATGCAGCAAAAACCCCAGCCAATCTGCTTGATGTAGGAAATATCTAGCTTGATTAAAAGAAGGTAACTGCTTCATCCAAATCAGCTTGCTTAGGCTAGAGGTGGCGCTTAATACAGTATGATTGGGGGGCGCTACACTCTTTAAATCATTTAGCACAGATGATCCCCGTGGGTCGTTGTACAATAGCGGTGCATCTATTGGGTTGCCAGCAGCATCCACCAGCAAGACAGTGGAAGAAGTACCATTAATAGCGATCGCTTTAATTTCTCGCCGCAATTCCTGAGGTATCTGTTCCACCAGCGCAAACAAGGCCTCCCGCCAAGAATTTGGCATCACAGCCACTGGTGAATCCTCAAAAGGATATCGCACCTCAGCCTGGATGCTAGCTTTGTTATCAATCACCACACCACGTGCGCCAGATGTCCCGAAGTCGATACCCAAATACAAATCCATAGATTTATAAATTTTTTTAAAGGATAATAACTAACGACTACTGACCAATAATTGCTTTTGTTGCATCTTGTAACAAGATCTTCCACGAACCTGGCAAAACAAGGAAAAGTAGTAAACGAACAGTTCAAAATCTATTCAAGTTAGGAGATTTTCAGCTATGCCTATCTTAGATACTCTGTACCTCGCTCAAGTGTCTTCTATCTCAGATACCCAAGTGTACATCGCTCTAGTTGTGGCGCTGATTCCAGGAGTTCTAGCTTGGCGTTTAGCCACAGAACTTTACAAATAAGGTACGATGTGACACAGTTAAAAAGCTAATAATCCTGGCATTACGGGGGTGCAATTTCCAAACGCTTAAGGCTTTACGCCTTGAGTATTTATGGAACTATGCACTTACGTAAGCCAGGTTATTTTTTAACTTGTACAGCACTTGTAGCTATTTTCCAAAAATGAAGTAAGATGACAGCTAAATCAAGCATTCACAAGTGGTGAGTAAGGTTAAAAGACCTGAGTGAGAAGATTCATAAGTACTACTTCTTACTCATTATTTCTTCCTGAACACTCAACACAGGTAAACGCCCCGTTCGCGACGCGTCTCGTAGAAAAGAAAGCTAACAGCACTCTTAATAGTGCTTCACTTCATTTAAAGAGGTTATTTTTTAGGATCATGAACGCGATTCAACCCTCCAGACCACCCTCACAACCGATACAAAAACGCCGGGTCATTCCTCGACCAAAGCGGCATCTTCGTCAACGTTCTTACCAAGTCATGGCATTGGAAAGTACTGCCAAGATAGCTGTTAATCTTTTCATTACAGCTGCTGCCGCATCTGCCTTGACACAACTTTTGCCTTATCACTGGTCACAGCAAGAAAAGTTGCGAGAAATCAGCACTGAAGTCAAGCTGATAGAAGCACATGTCAACAATTTACAGGCAGAATTTAGCCGTAACTTCGATCCCCAGCAAGCTAAAAGTATTATGCAACAACAAGGGTACAGATTCGATCCCCGCCAGCGTCGAGTGGTGCTGATGAATAAAGATGGTATCATTCAACAAACAGATTTATTACCCTAAGATAAATATCGAATTTGGGATTATTCTGTTTCTTGTGATTTTGGCTAGCTAGAAACTGGGTGAAAATTTATATTATTGCTAATAAATAACAGCGTCCCTATATTCCAATCTTAAATTCAAAATGAATTCTTGATTTTTGGAATTTTCAGTTTACCAGAATGGTTCATCTACCAATTAGGACGCCCAGGAGATAGAAGATCGTTAAGCCAATTTTCTAGCTGTAAACGCAAGCGATAACCAGTAACATCCTTACTGTTGTTTACAGGAGGTAGTTGAGTAAGGGCACGACGATAATCAGCGATCGCACAATTCCAGTCACCCCAAAGATGGTAAGTTCTGCCACGTTCAGCCCAAATATGACCTTCGAGTTGACCGAAAAGCAGTGCTACCTCAAAATTTTCAATAGCCTCTTCGTATTGACCCAAGTCACGCAAGGTAATCCCTCTGTTAATCCACGCCCGGACATGACTAGGATTCAAATTAATTGCTTCATCATAGTCAGCAAGTGCTAGTGCTAATTCTCCACAAGCAGCATAGTAATTTGCTCGATTGTTATAAGCGCTGGCTAAATAGGGATTGAGTTCGAGGGCGGCATTATAGTCACAAAACGCTTTTTGCATTTCACCACTTTGGAAATAAATCAGCCCCCGGTTGTTGTAATCAATCGCATTGTAGGGATGGCGGAAAATTAGTTGGTTTAAAAGTGCGATCGCCTCAGTATAATTTCCTTCTTGAGCCAACTGCAAAGCATAAGAGCGCAAGTGACTGTCTGCTAATTCAGTGCGATCGCTTGTTCTCTGGTCTTGATGGTTATTTATTTTATTGATGATAAGTTTTTTATATTGGTTACCTTGATGGTCACCAGAAGCTAAAAATGAGTCAATATTCATCTTTTTACGCCTAAAATGCCTGCTATATGGAATAAAGTTCTAGTTTTATTTGTTATTGGCTTTACCACTATGTATATTTTTAGAGTATTGAATATTACCTGAAAGCCATCTCAAGAGGGAACTTAAACTACTCACACAAGTGGAAATTTACGCCTTAAATAGACAATTGCTCCTCAAACCTAATCATGGATACTTCACCCCCAAGGTTAATTCCAGAAATAGCCAAGAGAAATTTCGCGCTAAGGCAAAAGGGACTGGGGATTGGGTACTGGGGAATGGGGATTGGGATTGAGTATTGAAAAAATTGTTGTTAGTTCCCAAGTAACGCACGACCAGTAAAAAATTAAAAATCCTGTATTTCTAGGCTTTTGAAACATTTAGAATGCTATTCTTATACCCGTCGCAATGTACAACTCAAGTAGTAACAGCGACAAGTTGGTAGAATGCCAACAAGCCTTTCATTCCTTGATTACAGAGGGGGATGACGAAGACAAAAGGACAAGGAGAATAACCCCTCAGTCCCCAATCCCCAGTCCCCAGTCCCCAATCCTTAAATTTTGAGAAATTTTCTGATGACAACTGCAATTTCTTATCCCAATGCTCCCGATTTAGCAGCCGACGATTACATTGTCATCGGTTTGGCAACCTGCTTCGTCAAAGAAGATGGAGAAGTTCATCAAATCGAAGTCATAGAACCAATTCCCTCTGCGGCTTTGGAGGCACTGTTAAAAGGCATTCCTACCTCCTACAAGCTGGCTTGTGCAACAACTTTGGGATCTGTGCTGGATGGCGATTCACAACTCGTACCAGATGGCTTCCCCCACCAGGCTCAGTTCGGTGAAGAATTTATCCCACGGTTGTTTGCAGCAGCTCGGACTTACAAGCGTCGTGAATCTGCAAAATCCCTAATTCCTTTAGGTACAACCTACACTGAGTTCAAGTATTCCGTTGACCGCAAGCGGGTGCTAAATGCTAGTAGAGTTGTTACCAAAGAAGATAATGTTAAGCAGCATTCTCACACTCACAAAGTTCTTTAGGTAATTATGCTAAAACTTTACGGTGGTGCTCGTAGTCGAGCATCAATTGTTCATTGGTATTTAGAGGAACTAGAAGTTCCCTATGAATTTGTCAAGCTTGATATGCAGGCAGGGGAACATCTCCAGCCTGAGTATTTGAAAATTAATCCATTTGGAAAGGTTCCAGCAATTGTTGAGGGAGATTTTCAGCTTTGGGAATCTGGGGCAATTTTGCTCTATCTCATGGATAAGTATGGAAAAGCGCCAGTTTCACTAGAAGAGCGTGCTGTGATTAACCAATGGGTGTTATTTGCCAATTCCACCCTCAGTACAGCAATTTTGGTAGAAGCAAATCGCGATCGCCAAATACCTCGTTTGTTGAGTACGTTGAATGAAATTTTCAGTAAACAAACTTTTTTACTAGGTAATGAATTCACTGTTGCGGATGTTGCAGTCGGGTCTGTTTTGAATTACATTCCCTTAATTCTGAAATTAGATTTCAGTCCCTACCCAGCTGTATTGAATTACATGAACCAATTGGCTGAGCGTCCGGCATTTCAAAAAACTATCGGTGCAAGAACGTAAAAGGGACTAGGGATCGGGGATTGGGGGAGATGAGGGAGACAAATCAATTCAAAACTTGTACTGAGCGCAGTCGAAATATTCAAAATTCAAGAACTTCTGCCCCTTGCTCCCTGCCCCTCTGCCCCTCTGCCTCCTGCCTCCTGCCTCCTGCCCCATGCCCCATCCACTTTACCGATAATTTGTAAATTGCAAAGCCACAGGATAGTCTTCTTGTTTTAGTCGTTGAATTACAACTTGTAAGTCATCTTTAGATTTGGCAGAAACCCGCACAGCCTCACCTTGAATTGAGGCTTGTACCTTTTTGAATTCGTCACGAATCAATTTGGAAATTTGTTTGGCAATATCTTGATTGATGCCTTTTTTAAGTTTAATTTCTTGACGCACGCGGTTACCGCTTGCTGATTCAATTTTGCCAAAATCAAAGATTTTTTGGGAAAGATTACGCTTAGCAGCTTTTTCCCGCAGGATGTTGTGTACAGAATCTAAGGTAAACTCGCTGTCAGTATTAACATTAATGCTTTGATCGGCTAACTCAACAGTAGTTTGAGTATCTTTGAGGTCATAACGGCTTTTGATTTCTCGCACAACTTGATCGACAGCGTTAACCAATTCTTGTTGGTCAAAGTCGCTCACAATGTCAAAGGAAAAAGTAGAAGCCATAAAGTATTTTGGATTTTAGATTTTGGATTTTAGATTGCGAATTGGGTATGGGGCATGGGGCATTGGGCATTGGGAATAAACAGTGAGAAGTTATTCTCCTTGTCTTTTGTCCCCTTGTCTCCCTCATCCGCCTTATCCTCCTCATCTCACCCATGCCCGATGCTCGATGCCCCATGCCCTGTTTGGCCAATTAACTATTTGCTTGGATGATGCTCAGGAAGATCAGAATAGCAGAACCAAGGGAGCCGATGCCAAACATCAGCGATCGCAAAATAGGTATATTCAAAATATAAAAAATTGAGTAAAGAAAACGCGCAGCCACAAACGCGATCGCAGCCGTCGCTGCTGTAGAAGAATTTACACCAGTGACGTATGCCATGAATGCGGCTGCTGCAAATACCATAAACGCTTCAAAGGAGTTCTGATGTGCCCAGGTGGCTCTTTGAGCGTATGGCGGCAATTTATCAAACATAGCGCGAGGGGCAGAGATATCGTACCCAACACGCACACGGGCATAAGCTACTACTAAAAATGGCACGTAAATTAGAACGGCAGCAGCAGCGATGGAGTACAAAAAAATTATCATTTAGTTATTAGTCAGTAGTCATTAGTCATTGGTCATTGGTCAAATACATAGACGTGCTTTAGTTTGATTACCACGAACTAGGACAAAACGCAAAGTCTGAGCGCCGATTTCCGGCGTAGACGCCCGAAGGGCGGCTTGCCGCAGGCATCGGAACTTTGTAAGAGAGGACTTTTGACAAATGACTAATCAAAGTAGAAGAGTGTGACCACTTTTCTTTGTTCTTCTGCATCTTGACAAGTTTGCAGCAAAGTGCGGCTGTCGTGAAACGCAAAGCAAATTAGTTGCTGGCAACGAGAGACAATTTCTTTGTTGCACAAGTAACTAGCTTCGGCAAGAGACAGATTATCATTACTGGGATTTTCCACCAGATGCATTACCTGTTCTAGTTGCTGGCGGGATTCTAAGGGCTGGCGTTCCAAGCTTTGGGGTAGAATCACGGTTAACAAGTTTGGATCGGCCCGCGTTGCTCCTCGGATGGCAGCAGAATTTGTACCTATGGCGCCAGAAGTGATGATCCGATTACCCGATAAAACTAGGGCATATGTCATCATTTCAATAAGATTCTGATGTGTAATCGGCACATGACGAGAACCCAGCAAGGCAATTCTTTTAGAACCCGTTTGCTGGATTGTCGCCAGTTCTTGCGCTAATGTATCGACGTTAATAAGGTCTGTTGATTGACTCAAAGATAGACATAATCAGATTAAACGACCCAGCTATTCTACCAAAGAGCGTGTAGGTGCGAGGCAAACCTGAGTTAGACAACTACAATTTTTCACTTTTTTGTTTGGTTGAGTGACTGAATTACGCGATCGCACCAAGCCAGCCAATGTCTTTCATAAGTAATTCCATTCAGGAGAGTCAAATACTGGAATTGCTGCGGTTCTGGCAGTTCTTGGGGATTCTGAAAGTAATGCTGTTCCAAATCCTCATATATAGATAATTTTTCTAAGTGGGCTTTTTGATGTTGCTCTAGTTCTGCCAAAATCGTCTCCTTAGGAGCAACATGACCAGCAAAAATTTTTACAAGTAAATCGTCTTTTATCGGTGTGGGTTCACAAGGTTGAGCAATCCACTCTTTTAACTGCTGTTCTCCCAAGCCTGTGACACTGTAAAGCTTTTTATCTGGGCGTCCTGCTTGCTGAATCGTCTCGGAACTAATCCACTTTTGGTCTTCCAACTTCGACAACTCCCGATAAATCTGCTGGTGGCTGGCTGACCAAAAAAAGCCTACAGAGCCATCAAATCGCTTTGCTAAATCATACCCACTACAAGGGGCCTCAACAAGAGCAGCTAATATCGCGTGGGCTAATGCCATGATTTTTAATTCACTACTTGACATATGCAACTAATTGCATAAAATACAAATATGCAATTAGTTGCATAATACTCCAAAAAAATAAGGGATGTAACTCATGCCTCAAGTAATGCCAGGAAGATTTACCGCCGAGATTGATGAACCTTTCGTTGTGTTTCTGATTGGGATGAGAATTAATAAATTCTTTGCTTTTTCTAAATGGATTCCCACAGCTAGGGCAATGTCACCGATGCTACGCAGCCTTCGGTTGAATCCCGAAAAAGGGTTTTTAGGGGGAGAAGGTTTTGTTTACTCACGGGGAGTAGGACTGATTCAGTATTGGCGCTCGTTTGAGGATTTGGAGCGTTTTGCCAGAAATCCCGCAGATGAACATCTAGAAGCTTGGCAAAGATTTAATCGATCCATTGGTGCTGATGGCAGTGTTGGCATTTGGCACGAAACTTATCTAATCGAACCGGGAAAATATGAAGCAATTTACGGAAATATGCCTGTATTTGGATTAGCTGCTGCAACTAAGCACGTCCCAGCTAAAGGACGAAGAGAAACAGCACGCCGTCGCTTGGGAGGTGACAGCGAACCTGCTGTGCCTTCGCCAGCGGGAGATGGGGAGATGGGGGGATGAGGGGAGTGTGGAGAGTGTGGGGAGAGAGGG
>NZ_JACJTU010000028.1 GCF_014698835.1 Nostoc paludosum FACHB-159
GCTCGCCTCCTTCCCCTCCCACCCGCACGATTATCATTACCATCTAATTTATTTTGAGTATTTTAACTGATTGACAAAATGCGCTTTATCTTAACCTATCACCGATGGAGATGTAGTGGTTGGTGGAGAAATATGAACAAGAATCCAAACCACTAACGCGAATATTGTTATTTGATAAACGATGGAA
Source organism: Nostoc paludosum FACHB-159 (assembly GCF_014698835.1). Taxonomy (GTDB): domain Bacteria; phylum Cyanobacteriota; class Cyanobacteriia; order Cyanobacteriales; family Nostocaceae; genus Nostoc; species Nostoc paludosum. The sequence goes on from NZ_JACJTU010000028.1 coordinate 188, forward strand.
TTTTGTAAGGTGTGTTATCCCGTAGGCTAACGCACCTTTAATTGTTGATATTAGACCTGCCTTGAAAATAGGGACTGGGGACTGGTGACTAGGAAAGAAATATTTTCATTCCTTCGTTGTGAATTTTGTTCATGGAGTCTCTTGCAAAAGTGTTTTTTGCACTCTTGTGGGAAAAGGGATACATGTTAAAGGGAAAAGGAAAATACCAAACCTTTCCCCCTTTCCCTTTCCCCTTTCCCCGACTTCTGCAAGAAGTCTATTAAAGTACTTGCTTGAGTAAAGCTATCCACATATCAGACGGATAGGAGTAGTAATCAATCTCCTCAATTTGATATTGATAAGATTCACTGCCTTGTCGTAAAATGATGCGATCGCTAGCTTTAACACCGTTACCTACTCCAGTCATGTAGCCGATTCTTCCTTCATTGACTCGCTCAAATACATAGTCACTTCCACAGATTTTTTGGCTATAATCATGTGTTTTATTGTGGTGTTTTAATTCTTTTAGCGGAGAGGTTAGCAGTCCTAACTTATTGAAGAAACTAAAACTTAAATTCATATAGTTTGTATTAAAAAATTAAGTTAAAAATATTTCTTAAAAAAATTTAATAATTAATGCCTAAGACTTATGAATGTTGAACTTTTCGCAAACTCTATCTTATGTTGAAAAGTCATTCTCTGTCACTACTAATTAGGATATATATTTAGCCAAGAAAATTTTTTGAATATCGTATTTATTGATTACTTGATTTTCTTCGAGCTTGAGCATCTAGTACAACACCAGAGATAATAGCGGCTAACTGTTGATTAACAATTTAAATCTACAGCAGTATTAACCGCAGCCTCAACTGTAAAATCACCGAATTATTCAATAAGATTGGCTAAATTTAGAGATTTTTCACGGAATTTGTTAAGATTTATTCACTAAAATTTTATGTCTGCGAAATTTAGTATATATGTCTTTTTGAAAATAAATATATTTTAGTTTACACTTGGGAGTTTGAGGGCTATATCTACCTGTTTTAGTAATACTTCTAGGCTGGAAGAGTTATCTAAAACTATATTTGCACGGGCGAGTTTTTCTGCGATAGATAGTTGACTATTAATCCGGACTTGTGCTTGTTCTTGATTCAATTGGTTTCGTTGCATCAATCTCTGTAGTTGTTGTTCTTGAGAACAATGTACTACCCAAATTTCTGTAACCAAATCAGTCATCCCAGCCTCAAATAACAGAGGCACTACTAACACCAGTATTGGTGAAGAGGATTGGGTAATTGCTTCAAGAAAGCGATCGCGCACATAAGGATGAATCAAACTCTCTATCCAGTTACGTTCATCTTGGCGATTAAAAATAATTTCGCCTAGCTTTTGGCGGTTGAGGTTGCCATCTGCTAGTAAAATTTGTTGCCCGTAACGTTGGGCGATCGCACCAAGAATAGGCGAACCCACTGACACTGCTTCCCTAGCATAAATATCTGCATCCAAAATCGGCAGCTTATAACTGCTAGCTAAATAATTGGTGACGGTGGTTTTGCCTGTGGCAATACCTCCAGTTAAGCCGATTATGCGTTTTGTCATTGTCATTAGTCATTGGGCATTGGGCATGGGGCATGGGGCATGGGGAGGTGTGGGAGGTGACGGAGGTGTGGGAGGGGTGGGAAGAGACGGGGGCATAAATTCTCTTTCTCCCTACACTCCCCCATCTCCCCACACTCCCCCATCTCCCCACACTCCCCCATCTCCCCAGTCCCCAGTCACCAGTCACCAGTCCCTACTCCCCACTTTATCAACGCTTCGGTTAAACCATCTAAAGTGTATTCTTGGGCTTCGACATCTACACGTCCGAATAAGGAATGGCAGGTTTGGGAAGTTTGAGGGCCGATGGAGGCAATACAAACACCATCTAACAATTGACTAGTATGAGACTTATTCGGAAATATGTTGTTAGTAAGTTGGCAGAAAAATTGTACAGTTTTAGAACTGGCAAAGGTAATTACATCTACCTTGCGGTTTTGCAAAGCTAATTGTGCCGCAGGTGGGATACTGCTGGGACAACAAGATTGATATGCTGCAACTTCTATTATTTCTGCACCTTTAGTAGTTAATTCTTTAACCAAAATTTCTCTGCCGCCGCTTTCAACTCTGGGAAATAAAATCTTTTTACCAGATAATTCTTCTGGAAAATTTTCCACTAAAGAATCAGCGACGAAGTTAGAAGGAATAAAATCTGGTTGCAAAGAATATTGCTTAAGACATTGGGCTGTTTTTTCGCCAACAACGGCAATTTTGACGCCAGCCAAAGCACGGCTATCTTTACCTTGGGCGATTAGTCTGGCAAAAAAGTAGTCTACACCATTGGTAGAAGTAAGAATTAACCAATCGAAGCTAGATATATTAGCGATCGCATTATCTAAATTTTCCCAACTCGAAGGTGGGCAAATTTCTAAGGTAGGCATTTCGATAACGGTTGCACCTAAAGCCATGAGACGATTGCTAAATTGATTTGATTGTCCGACTGAACGTGTCACCAAGATTGTTTTGCCAGCAAGGGGAGATGAGGGGGATGAAGGAAAAGGGGGGAGGTTAGTTGACATAGGTTGAGCTGTGGGAATACTGGCGTGCCTTTCTCTATATATATTCTCAGGTTGCAAGTACTTCCGTAGCCCAACAACTTCGCCAATCACAATTACGGCTGGGGAAAGAGATAATCCGGTGATTTGTTCGCAAATATTCCCCAGTTGTGCTGTCCAAATTTGTTGCTCTGGTGTCCCTGCCCAGCGGATGATGGCTATGGGTGTCAAATGCGATCGCCCATATCGCAACAGTTGATTTACAATTTCCCGTATCTGTTGCCCTCCCATCAAAATTACCAGTGTTTCTAACCGCGATAGCGCCTCCCAGTCTAAAGCCTCTACTTCGTGGGCTGTAAATACTACAAAAGTGCGACTTAAAACCGGATCTGTAAGGGGAATTCCTGCCAATAACGGTGCTGCAAGGGCTGAGGAAATTCCTGGTACTAGTTCAAAATCACAACCAGATGCTTTCAATGCTTCAATTTCGGAAGTACAACGCCCAAAAATCAAAGGATCGCCTGATTTGAGCCGTATAACTTGTTTCCCTTCTTGGCAGTAATTTACGAGTAACTTATTAATTTCTGCTTGACTGGTACTAGGTTTACCACCCCGTTTGCCAACATCTATTTTCAAGCAATCAAGTGGTACGCATTGTAATAATTGAGCATCTACCAAAGCATCGTAGACTAGCACCTCAGCAGCAGCCAAGAGATTGTAAGCTTTTACCGTCAGGTACGCTACATCTCCAGGCCCAGCACCTACGAGATAGACTTTGCCTTTGTTATTTGTCATTAGTCATTAATTATTGGGCATTAGTTATTCTCCGCATCTCCTCATCTTCCTATGCCCCATGCCCCATGCCCCATGCCCTACTCCCCACTCCCCTTTAATTTTTCAATTAATCGATCGATTTGCTCAACCATCTCGTTGTTTTCCTCAGCTTGGAATAATTCTCTGGCTTTTTTGAAGTTGACGATCGCTTCTTGTGTTTGTTGTTCTCTTCCCAGAGTAATTGCCAGATTATAGTAAGCGTATGCATAGTCGGGTAAAATGCTGATGGCTTTTTTATAATGTGCGATCGCTTCTTGGGGCTTACCTCGATCATCCATAGCGTTTGCTAAACCGGTGTAAGCTTGTGCGTGTTTGGGATCGAGGCGAATTGCTTGGGTGTAGTCGGCTATTGCTTCGTCGAGCTTACCTTGAGCGTAAAAAGCACTTGCTAAATTATAGTGAGCGTCTCCATCTTGGGAATCGACGCTAATGGCTTGTTGGTACTGGGCGATGGCTTCTTCTAGTTTGCCTTCGGCGTACAAAACATTTCCCAAGGCATTATAACTGGCGGCATTTTTGGGATTGAGACGAATCGCCGTTGTATACTCTGCCACTGCTTCTGCTGGCTTTCCTTGAGCATAGAAGGCGTTCCCTAAGTAATAGTGAGCTTCTGCATGTTTGGGATCGACGCTAATAGCTTGTTTGTATTCAGTAATTGCTTCTGGAAATTTTCCTTGAACGTAGAGAGCATTTCCTAAGAAAAAATGAGCTTTGGCAAATTTAGGATCGATGCTGATGGCTTTTTGATATTGTGCGATCGCTTCTTGTGGCTTACCTCCATCGTCGAGAGTATTTCCTAAAGCCACATAAGCTTCCACAAATTTTGGTTCTAGTTGAATTGCTTTGCGAAAAGCCGCCTCTGCTCCTTTTAAATCTCCTTGTTTGTAGAGATTGGCTCCTTGTTCAAAGTTAGCCATTGCCTTTTTATTCTGAGGAACTATGGCTTGAGGAGAGTTTTTAACTGTTGCTAAAACAGTGCTAATTTCTTTACCAAAAGCAGGGATAGCAATGCTCAAACACCAACAGACAATAGCTTTAGCCAGGAGATTATTTATTTTCACCATTGTTATTAGTCTACCTATTTTATTTATATGCAAACTATTTTTAATATGATTATTCATTCCCCATTCCTAATTTTGGCATTCATTTTCTCCAATAATTTAGCGATTTTTGCAGCTTTTTCCGGTTGACGTTGTTTTTGTAATAATTCTTTGGCTTGTTGCAGATTATTTTTCGCTTCTTCTCGTTTATCTTGTTGCATTAAAACATTTGCTAAACGCAAGTAAGCATCGGGATTTTTCGGGCTACGGCTAATCACTTCGCAAAATAATTCTTTTGCTTCTTCTACTCGGTTTTGCCGATTTAAAACATCTCCGAGAAATAAGCGCACCACATCATTAGTAGAATTGAGAGAGATAACTTTGCGAAAAGCTGCTTCTGCACCTTCATAATCTTCTGCTTGAGCAAGATTGATACCTTTTTGAAATAAATCTGAAGTAATCAAAGTCTTCCAAGCGAAATATCCAAGGATTACCAGACTGAAAGTAACTATGGTTCCGGCGATAATAGAATTAATTGGCAAGGTTTCTAACATTGTCTAAGCCAAAAGACAGGCGATAGGAAAAATCAAATATTCGATAAAAAAGAGTTTCCAGATAAATTGATAAAACTGAGCGATCGCAGTTTTATCTTCTAAGTCTACCTTCAAACTCCGCAACCACATCCAAAGGAGCAACCCTAAATGAGTAATTACTACAAATATGGGGTTAACCGAGGCGACGCCTAGCACAGCAACTAAAATTATGCCCAAATAGCAAACAGTTATCGTCCAAAGGGCGAGATTAAACACAGCTTTGGCGCCGAGTTGGATAGTGAAAGTAGAGATATTGTAGAGGCGATCGCCTTCCATATCGGGTATATCTTTAAAAATGGCGATCGCAAATGTAAACACCAAAATAAATAACGTCAACGCCCACACCGCAGGTACAATTGCTTGGCTTTGGTGGAATGCCCAACTGTAATGCAGATACAATCCCAAATTCACAATGCTACCGCGCACCGAAAAAATGCACAGCGCCGCCCAAACAGGAAACTGCTTCAAACGAATTGGCGGTAAAGAATAAGCAGTGCCAATAGCCAAACTAATTGCCACCATCCCAAACAAAAATGGCCCAGTTAGCCACGCCACAACTAGCGCCAAAATTCCAGTAATTCCTACAATTAATTGCCCAGTTTTCCGGGAAAATTCCCCAGAAGCTAAGGGTAGATGAGGCTTATTAATCTTGTCAATTTCAACATCTTCTAATTGATTCAGCCCCACAATGTAGACATTGCCACACAAACAAGAAACCCATGCCCCCAACAAAGGTAGCACCGAACTTGTAGAGACGCGATTCATCGCGTCTCCATGATTCATCGCGTCTCCACCAACCGCAACGGCAATTAAAAACAAACCCAACACACTAAGACTCGTCCCGATAATCGTGTGCGGGCGAGAGAATTTCCAGAAAGCATACAACCAATCAAAAGAAAATGGAGCGGCTTTGCTTGACAAAGGACTGTTTTGAGAATGGCTCATGAGTAGCTTGGATACTGTATTCCGGCTTACTTTAAACCATTGTCACAGAAATTGGGCATAGGGCATTGGGCATTGGGCATTGGGCATTGGGCATTGGGCATTGGGCATGTATTTTTCTCCGCGTCCCCGCGTTCTTGCGTCTCCCCATCTCCCCATCTCCCCATTCCTCAAGACTGTGTGATCGCAATAATAATTAAACTAGGAACTCATTTGAGTATTATTTATGGAAGCTAATAGCCTGGGAAACAATAACAATCAAACACTACCATTACTCCCAGAGGCTGACACAGAACAGTTAGAAAGCGTTGTGCAGGTGTTAGCAAATGTAACTCAACTTCCTGTTGAAGTGGTTAAGCCACATTTTGATGCATTGCTTGAGCAATTGATGAAAGCAAAACAGGAGCAACCATTTTACAAAACTGCAACGGCTCTTGAGTGGATAACAGCTTTTCGGGAATGGGCAGACAGCCATAGGCGAGATACGCCTCTGCTATCAGAGTATGCTTTAAGTCGGGCAGGAATATACGATGATGACGAGGACGAAGATATTTAATTCCTCATCTCCCCATACCCAAATTTGTGCGATCGCATTTTTCCGTGGGAATCATAACAAAAATTACCACGGTAAAGATCCGATGGCATACCAAAACATTACCGCCTCCCTTTCCCCAGAAGATATCCAAGAAATTAAAGCTGCCTTTGCGACTATCCAAGCAAAGATGCCTTTTCTCGTTACTCTAAGTGTCGAAGAACGACGCAAGTTATTTAAAATGGGCGATAAAAGACTAGCCTTTGTCAACACTAGCCTGATTGCTGCCCAGACTAACAAAGAAATTCTCCCAGCTAGCTTTGATTTAGATGAATTTGTCCGGGATTATCAACTAGCAGCGACGCTTACCGAACTGTTGATTGGACTGCGACAACTGACAGAACAAGTAGATGATACTCTAATGGCAGTCGGTAGCGAAGCAATGGGCAGCAGCTTGACAGTTTATGATTACGTCAAGACAGCCGCTAAGAAAACTCCAGGTTTAAAAAGTATTGCAGAACAATTAGGCGATCGCTTTAAAGCTATCAAAAGTAAACCTGCTAAAGCTGCTGTCAATTCTTAAAGGATTTTTTAAAAGCCTTTAGTGATGTAGCAAATACTTTGAGATCCCCCTAAATCCCCCTTAAAAAGGGGGACTTTGAGAAGTTTTCCCCCCTTTTCAAGGGGGGTTAGGGGGGATCTCGAATGACTATGCACCTTAACCGAGCAGTATTGGGTAAGGAGTATAAACACTAGAAACTATGACAAACAAACTCAATAGCAGCAATCACCATTTACCTTACAATCCAAAGCTTGTAGAAAGAGCGAAAGAACTTCGTAAAAATATGACCCCAGCAGAAAAAAAGCTGTGGTATGAATATTTGAGAAATTTTCAATATCGGGTTTTAAGGCAAAGACCGATTAATCATTTCATAGTTGATTTCTACTGTCCTACTTTAAAAACAGTCATTGAAGTTGATGGAGATAGCCATTTTACAGATGAAGGTCAAGATTACGATCTGGAGAGAACAAACATTTTGGAAGGCTATGGTTTAAAGATTATTAGGTTTACAAATAGTCAAGTTTTAAATCACTTTGATAGTGTCTGTGAGCAGATACAGCGTCTGATCCCCCCTAACCCCCCTTAAAAAAGGGGGGAACCGGAATCAAAGTCAAAGTCCTCCTTCTTAAATCAAAGTCAAAGTCCCCCTTCTTAAATCAAAGTCAAAGTCCCCCTTCTTAAATCAAAGTCAAAGTCCTCCTTCTTAAATCAAAGTCAAAGTCCTCCTTCTTAAATCAAAGTCAAAGTCCCCCTTCTTAAGGGGGATTTAGGGGGATCTAAAACGTTTTGCTACCGAGGAGAGGACTTTTCAAATATCCCCTTAACCGAATCGTATTGAGAGTCTCCTAATTTGCAAAACGAGATGTATCTTTTGGTCAATGAACCTCAAAGCTTCGTCGCTGAATATCAAAGATTCATCACTGAATATCAAAGATTAGTTGCTGAATATCAAAGATTCATCACTGAATATCAAAGCTTCGTTGCCGAATATCAAAGATTAGTTGCTGAATATCAAAGATTCATCACTGAATATCAAAGCTTCGTCGCCGAATATCAAAGATTAGTTGCTGAATATCAAAGCTTCGCCGCTGAATATCAAAGATTCGTCGCTGAACCTCAGAGCTTCGTTAATGAGCCTTTAATACTCGTGAGCGAATACTAAAGATTCTCAATCAGGAATGAGCAATTCTAGGCTTGGTATTATACCCATAACCGCGCCTAATCTGCCACCTTGCCCCAAATTATGCTCACCATACCCCGCAGCACCAGCAAGCTCTCCCTCTTTTTCCTTTTCTGTTTCACCCTACTCCTAACTCTCTTCCTCTCTCTACCTTGGGTAAACGCCAAAGAAACCCCCAAACCCAAACCCCAAGATTGGCAGATTAACGGTATATCAGCCGCCCTTGATGACGGACACGACCAAGTTAAGCAATATGCTCTGTATAAATTAGTTGAATATGATCTGAAAGATTTAAAATCCGTGGTCAAGAAACCAGAGGATATTGCTGATAAAGCTGCCAAAATCCTCAAGGATGAAAAGGTGAACGCCTACGTTCGTTCAGATGCGGCAAAGGCATTAGGCAACTTGGGAGACGCCGCAGCCAACTATGTCCCTGACATCGCCAAAATCCTCAAGGATGAAAAGGTGAACGCCTACGTTCGTTCAGATGCGGCAGTAGCATTGGGCAACTTGGGAGACGCCGCAGCCAACTATGTCCCTGACATCGCCAAAATCCTCAAGGATGAAAAGGTTCCCGCCTCCGTTCGTTCAGGTGCGGCAGTGGCATTGGGCAATTTGGGAGACGCCGCAGCCAACTATGTCCCTGACATCCTCAATTTCCTCAAGGATGAAAAGGTGGACGCCAGCGTTCGTTTTGAAGGTCCGGCAGAGGCATTGGGCAACTTGGGAGACGCCGCAGCCAAGTATGCCCCTGACATCCTCAATTTCCTCAAGGATCAAAAGGTGAACCCCTTCGTTCGGTCAAGTGCGGCAAAGGCATTAAACTTGGGAGACGCCGCAGCCAACTATGTCCCTGACATCGCCAAAATCCTCAAGGATGAAAAGGTTCCCGCCTCCGTTCGTTCAGGTGCGGCAGTGGCATTGGGCAATTTGGGAGACGCCGCAGCCAAGTCTGTCCCTGACATCCTCAATTTCCTCAAGGATGAAAAGGTGGACGCCGACGTTCGTTCAAGTGCGGCAGAGGCATTGGGCAACTTGGGAGATGCCGCAACCAAGTATGTCCCTGACATCCTCAATTTCCTCAAGGATCAAAAGGTGGACGCCAACGCTCGTTCAAGTGCGGCAGTGGCATTAGGCAACTTGGGAGATGCCGCAACCAAGTATGTCCCTGACATCGCCAATATCCTTAAGGATCAAAAGGTGGACCCCTTCGTTCGTTCAAGTGCGGCAGTGGCATTAGGCAACTTGGGAGATGCCGCAACCAAGTATGTCCCTGACATCCTCAATTTCCTCAAGGATCAAAAGGTGGACGCCTACGTTCGGTCAATTGCGGCAAAGGCATTGGGCAACTTGGGAGACGCCGCAGCCAACTATGTCCCTGACATCGCCAATATCCTCAAGGATGAAAAAGTTCACCCCTCCCTTCGGTCAAGTGCGGCAAAGGCATTAGGCAACTTGGGAGACGCCGCAGCCAACTATGTCCCTGACATCGCCAAAATCCTCAAGGATGAAAAGGTTCCCGCCTCCGTTCGTTCAGGTGCGGCAGTGGCATTGGGCAATTTGGGAGACGCCGCAGCCAAGTCTGTCCCTGACATCCTCAATTTCCTCAAGGATGAAAAGGTGGACGCCGACGTTCGTTCAAGTGCGGCAGAGGCATTGGGCAACTTGGGAGATGCCGCAACCAAGTATGTCCCTGACATCCTCAATTTCCTCAAGGATGAAAAGGTGGACGCCAGCGTTCGTGGAAGTGCGGCAGTGGCATTGGGCAGCTTGGGAGACGCCGCAGCCAAGTATGTCCCTGACATCCTCAATATCCTTAAGGATGAAAAGGTGGACGCCGAGGTTCGTTCAGGTGCGGCAGTGGCATTAGGGAAGATAAAACAACTCAAGTTGGAAGAAGTTGTTATAGTTTTGAATTATGTCTATGAGCCAAACCAGGGAATATTTGGGCGAGATAGAGGAAACTTTGAATTTTGGCGGTTTTGGTCTTACTTCCTGAGTGGCGGCACAGATGAAATAAAAACCCTACTGACATGGCTGGGCAGACCTGAAAGAAAAGCAATTCCTGAGCAACTTACCCACGATGAAGGCAAAAAAACGCTGGAGGTTTTTCTCAAAGCCTGGGAACCTAGTAAAGACCTGGATAGATTAAGAGAAGATTTAGCAGAACAGATTTCGATAGTTGCCGAGAACAAAAAAGTTCATTGGAAATGGCAAGATATTGGTTTGCTACAATCCCACTACAACAACCTCAAAACCTCCTACCCTACTAAAGCTTATGCAGTGCAGTCACAGATAAGTAACCTTGAGGGTTGGCAGTGGTTCTTCAAAGCCAGAAACACTATCATCGCTCACATTGTCTTTTGGCTAGCCCTCATCTTTGCCTACCCCCAATTCCCCCAAGTCCAAGCCATCTTCTTCTGGAACCCGTGGGTACGCCGAATCTTAGGCGTCGGCTACGTCGGCTTTCTCCTCACCTGGTTTCCGCCCTTCCGCCGCAAATTATTTGAACCCTTCAAACCTTCCCTATTAGCCGATGCCGGGTTAGATAATTTTCATGACCAATCATACTTCCCAGAATCAAAAGTCAAAGTCCCCACTTCAGGAGACATCCTGCCAATTACCGCAGCCCTCCCCAGCATTCAAGGACAAATTATCTTAGAAGGAGATTCCGGCTTAGGCAAGTCGATGTTTCTCCGCCATTTGTTGAAAAACTCCCAGCGCATAGTCGTTTATCTCCCCGCCCAAAAATGTCATAAAGGCGTAATTGAAGCCATCCAAGACAAGCTACACGGCCAAGCCCAAGACGCCGACTTCCTGAAAAACCTCATATACAGTGGCGCCATAGATATCTGCATCGACGGACTCAACGAAGTCACCGCCGAAACCCGCGCCAAAATCTGCCAGTTTGTCGAAAGCTATTTCCGGGGCAACATTATCATGACAACCCAGCCCCTAGAGTGGACACCCCCCTCAACAGCCAAAACATATAAATTGCAGCCCCTCGAACAACAACAAATTCAAGAGTTTTTGATCTCCCGTCAGCCACGACTGCCCAAAGATGCCAAAATTCAAGGTATTGATTACGAAAAAGCCTGCGCTAATTATTTAACAGAAGTCCTCAAACAGCAACAAGCCCAAGAAGAGTTAGATGCTGTCCGCCGCATTCTATCCAACCCAATGGATTTAACAGTGGTCGCGCTCATGCTATCACAAGGCAAACACCCAAACTTGTTTCGCCTGCAAGAACAGCAATACAACTTAATGGCGGCAGAATACCTCAAAGAATGGAATCAAGAATTTCCCTTAAAGAAATTCTCAGCCGCCGTCTACGAAATGCGAGTCCAAGACAAACAAGCCTTACCCGCCGATGAATTTCACCAAGTCGTCATGTCTTTATCAGACGAGAAATACAAAATGGTAGTCAGCCGTCAGTGGCAAGATGAAAAAGGCGAAGCCAAAAAAGAATGGTACTTCCGCCACGATAAAATCATGGACTTCTTCCTGGTGCAAAACTTTCTCGGCGACAGCGATGCCGCCGAAGGACTATTAGTTGATAGAATGGGTGACCCCCGATTTCGTGGCGTTTACTTCCTGCTAGCAACCTTACTCCCATTAGATGCAGCCAAAGAACTGCGGGAAAAGTTAATTCAATACGCCGCAGATACCAAAGACAATACGGTGAGTAATACGTTTGTGCAGTTGTTGAGGACAAGGTAATTAGGCAATGAGCAATGGGCGAATACGTTTCAGATAAGACTAAAACCTTTAGGACTTACGCACTCAGATCCCCCAACCCCCTTAAAAAGGGGGCTTTAGAAGTTCCCCCCTTTTTAAGGGGGGCTAGGGGGGATCTACGTTTCAGGCTTCAGTGCGTAAGTTCTAACCTTTATCCTGCGAACAATGTAGAGACGTTGCAATTGCTAGTCTCTACAGGTCTATGGTTCTCCAAAAAATCCTTAACTGAACTGTATTGGGCAATAGTCTCCGCATCATCATCTACAGGACTAGTATTTGATTTCGTGAAAAAACTCAGTACACGTTGACCTGTCTTTTTTACTATTGCCTATTGCCTATTGCCCATTGCCTATTACTTTCAGAGAATCTTAATGCCGATCGCGGGTGTTGCTGTCTTGCCAACTATTATCCTTGGTGTTAATGTGACCACTGTTACTACTTTTAGTCTCAAGAATGTCGTCACTAACCATTACACCGATAATACCACCGTTGATGCATATATCTGCGTGCAATCTGGCACAAATGCGATCGCCAGAGTTATCCGCGTGTTTGTTTAGCGTCTCAAATCTCTTTTAAGTTGGGGTTATGTCACTGTTGTCTGATTTAGCGCTAAGCACCTTTACAAGAAAAAATGTTGATTTTTCAACAAAAAATTACTCTCAAAACACCTTGCATACTTTTAAATTCATCTCGAATAGAGACAATATGTTGCCAAGTTTATTTTTTAATCAATCGAATATGAAACTAAGTTAATGTTTTTAGTTAGCTTTCAAGTTTGTATTCTAGTCCTTAATTAGTAGTAAACTGGACACCATAAGCTAGGATTCTATCTCAAGGTTAATTATGTCTAAGTAAATTATTTACTATTTAATGAAATAATTTCGTCATAAGTTAGAGGCAAAAATGTTGATTTTGTATTTAATAAACTTGACTAGATGCAAAAGGCAGCGATCGCAGAATGTGACTGTTTGAAAATATATGCTAAATAATACCTTTGGTAATTGATTTGTCAGTATTGAAGATGGTACTATTAGGCTACAGTTGATTTAGAGTTGATTATTTTGAATAATTGACTTTTAATTTATCAAAGACGGAAATTCATTAGTCTAGGCAATGGGTAGATTAACGGTGTAAAAGGGCTATGGGTCTGGGTATCTAGACTTGATACCAATAAATTCATAAGGTTACATAGGAGTGAATAAACATGAGCAACTTAACATCTCCACAAACCGAAGTTCAAAAAACGCAGAAAAAAAGTTTAGTTGCAGATAAAAAAGCTCGAACTACAGATGATATTGTGCGTATTTATCTGCAAGAGATCGGGCGTGTAGATTTGTTGACTCGTGAGCAAGAGGTTATTTTTGCCCAGCAAGTGCAGCAGATGATGAATTTATTAGCGGCTAAAGAAGAATTGGCTGTGAAACTAAATCATCAACCCACACTGCAAGAATGGGCAGAGGAAATGAACTTGAGTGTTGAGGAGTTGCAGCAACAGCTAAATCAAGGACAGCAAGCCAAGCAGAAAATGATTCAAGCTAACCTCAGGTTAGTGGTAGCTGTGGCGAAAAAATATCAGCACCGCAACTTAGAATTTATGGATTTAATCCAAGAAGGAACTTTGGGTTTAGAACGAGGTGTAGATAAATTCGATCCTGCTCTTGGTTATAAGTTTTCAACCTATGCTTACTGGTGGATTCGTCAAGGAATCACGCGAGCGATCGCTCAACAAGGACGTACAATTAGACTACCAATTCACATATTTGAAAAACTGAATAAAATTAAGCGGGTACAGCGAGAATTATCTCAACAATTAGGTCGCGTTCCCAGTACTGCTGAAATTGCCGAAGCGTTGTCTTTAACACCTAGCCAAATTCGTGAGTGTTTGTTTTTAGCGCGTCAGCCATTTTCGCTAGAAGCACGAGTTGGGGAACAACAGGATACAGAATTGCAAGACATATTGCAAGATGACGGACTTTCTCCCGAAGACTACGCCGCTGAAGAGTCCTTGCACCAAGATTTACAAAACTTATTGTCAAAGTTATCTCCTCAGCAGAGAGAAATTTTAACCTTGCGTTTTGGCCTGACAGATGGACATGAACTTTCTTTAGCACAAATTGGCGATCGCATGGGCATTAGCCGAGAACGAGTGCGTCAAATAGAGCAAAAAGCTCTAAGTCTTCTCAGACGCCAAAAAGAACAAGTACGTAGTTATCTAGCTAGCTAATATTGTTTTTCGGGCAAAATTCAGAACTCAGAACTCAGAACTCAGAATGGTTGAAAAATCAATAATGTTTGTATGCGTCCTTGATTTTGTTCAAATTATCAAACTTGCGTATGCAAGCTTTATTAATTGACCAATTCTGTTAGCAAAGTGGAGCATACCCCATTCTGAATTCTGAATTTTTATTAATAATCTATTTAAAAAAAATTTGATATGAGCAGTTCACAAACAGTACAACAATTGCAGGCGCAATGGATAACGCCAGAAAACTTTTCGCCCTATGGCCAGGTTATTTTTGCAAGTCAAGATGGCAAAGCTTATGATACTGAAGACGCTCAATTAAACTTGCAAAATGGAACTCCGCGATTTTATATTATGCGGTTGAATAAAAGGGGGCGGAAGTTTCATAAAATTACTCGCCACATGCAATGTACTCAATGTTTGGGTTCTTTGGAAGGAAAAGATTGGTTAATTGCAGTTTGTCCGCCAAATAATCATGTGAATGAACCAGCGTTAGAGAAAATTGCTGCTTTCCGCATTCCGGGAAATTGTTTTATTAAATTACATGAAGGAACTTGGCACGCTGGGCCATATTTTGAGCATGAAACTGTAGATTTTTATAATTTAGAACTAGCCGATACAAATGTGGTAGATCATTTCACCCATGATTTTCTCAAGAGTCATCAGTTAGAGTTTGAAATGGTCTAAGAGACTGACGTTTTGTGTCACAATCTTAAGGTAAGTTGTAAGAGTGGAAACCTAACCACTAAAAATTGAAGGGTAGATAAAGTGGTAACTTCCATCGCTCTCAAAGCAAGATTGTCGCCATGAGCAACTCAACCCCAATAGATGATAATAAAACTCTCCCCAAAAAGAAAGGGCGATCGCTTCCTCCAAAGCTGATTATTTGGCTCGGAATGTTTGTCTGGACAACTCTTTGGCGGATAATGATGTCAAAGTTGGCTCCTAGTAATAAATCGGGAGCATATATTCGTCCGAATAGCCAGTTTCGCAACTTCATCGGCACCGAAGAGGGGAATGTTTACCAACCAGCAGCCGGACGCTATAGACTTTATGTGGGGTTGGGTTGTCCTTGGGCGCACCGAACTTTGGTAGTGCGATCGCTCAAAAAACTCGAAGCTGTAATATCAGTATGTATCGTCTCTCCTTCTCCCATCGAAGGCGGTTGGATATTCAACGAAGAAGAACAAGGTTGTCGTACACTAGCTGAATTTTATCAGCAGGCAGAACCGGGTTACACCGGACGCGTTACAGTTCCTATTCTGTGGGATAGCCAAACAAAAACCATCGTCAACAATGAGAGTTCAGAAATTATTGTCATGCTCAACTCTCAATTTAACGAGTTTGCCAACAATTCAACATTGGATCTTTATCCACAAGAACTCAAAGAAAAAATTGACTGGTGGAATGAAAAAATTTACCACGCAGTAAATAACGGCGTTTATCGCTGCGGCTTTGCCCAAAGTCAAGAGGCGTATAATCAAGCCTGTAATGAAGTGTTCGCAACACTCGATGAGATTGATATTGCATTGCAAACTAATCGATATCTGTGCGGCGACAATCTCACGCTTGCAGATGTGCGTTTATTTACCACCTTATTTCGCTTTGATAGCGTCTATTACAGCTTGTTTAAGTGTAACCGACGACGCATTCGAGACTATGAGAACCTCGGAGCTTACCTAAGAGATTTATATCAGCTTCCGGGTGTTGCTGACACCTGCGATGTAGAAACAGTAAAACGCGACTACTACGGTAACTTGTTCCCACTCAACCCCGGTGGAATTATTCCCGATGGCCCTGATATGTCCTATCTAAATCAACCGCATAATCGCGATCGCATCAACAAAGTGAATGCTCTATAAGTTATAGCAGTTAGTAGCTAAGCTAGAACATTAATTGTTCGTAAAAACCCTAAACAAAGAGACCTTCAAGCTTATTTTCTATTGCCTATAACAAAGTTGGTGCGATGGTTAACCAAATTAATCGAGTTGCAATTGTCGGTGGAACTCATGGTAATGAGTTTACAGGGGCTTATTTAGTCCAAAAATTTACTAAGTTTCCCGAATTGATTACTAGGCGAAGCTTTGAGACAGTTACCCTGTTAGCAAATCCTCAGGCTTTTGCAGCAACAAGGCGATATGTAGATAAGGATTTAAACCGCTGTTTTCTCAGACAAGATTTAGAAAACCCAAATCTTAATAGTTACGAAGAATTACAAGCTAAATCAATTCAAAATAGCTTAGCGGCAAATGGCGATAAACAAGCAGATTTCATTTTAGATTTGCACAGCACAACATCTAATATGGGTCTGACAATTATTTTAGTAAACACTCATCCCTTTAACTTGAAGCTGGCTGCTTATTTGAGCGAAATAAACCCTTTGGTTAAAGTTTATTGCTGCTCTTTTAAATCAGTTGAAGAAAATCCCTTTGTGAATTCTTTGTGTGAATTAGGATTTGCGATCGAAGTTGGGCCAATAGCTCAAGGTGTTTTAAAAGCAAAATTGTTCCAACAAACTGAGGAACTGATTCATACGATTCTAGATTATATCGAACGATTTAACCAGGGTGAAATTTTAGCAACTAACGAAACATTAACTCTCTATCATCATTTATCTGTTGTAGACTACCCAAAACAACAGGATGGTACAATCTATGCCATGATTCATCCAGAGCTTCAAGACAAAGATTATCAAGCCTTGAATCCAGAAGATCCAATGTTTCTCACTTTTGAGAATCAGACAATTGTGTATCAAGGGGAATCTACAGTTTGGCCTATTTTTATTAATGAGGCGGCTTATTACGAAAAAGGAATTGCAATGGCTTTTACTAAGAAAGAGCAATTAAAAATTTAACTGTTCTGCAACTATTTTTTCGAGTTCCATAGCAAATAAATTTTTGGGCGTTGCTGATTGAGAATATGAATTTAGCGGGCTACGCCCCGCTTTGCTAACACGTAGAGGAGCCAGTGCGTTGGGCGGGCAATGCCCGACTTGTTCGCGAAGCGTCTCGTTCGCTCTTAGCGTCTCGTAGAGAAGAGAAGCAACTGGCGTAGCGCAGAGTCGCTCCAGAGTAAGAGTTGAGAAGAGTTGATTTTTGAATTTCAATAAATCGAGATGTAGAGACATTGCAATTACAACATCTCTACAGGAATTTCGATCTCACGCACAATGATTTTCATACATGAAATCAGCAACAGCTTATTTCTTATATTGCGGGCTATATAAGTAGCAATTTACCATTAAGCAGAATATTTGCTGACTAAGCACTCTGTCTATCCATCATAAAAACTATCTACCCTCATCTCCCGCCAAATATCAGAAGGCTGCCAGCCTGAGTTACCAACAGATTGAACTAAAGGATTGTCACGTAGTGGAATATAATTAGGCTCAGCGAAAACTGGAAACTCTGGAGTAATGAGTTGTTTCTCCTCAACCACAGGTTCGGAAAAATCAACAGTTTCACCTTGAAGAATCTGTTCTTCAGCTTCTTCCATTTCCTTCATCTTCTTGAGAGTTAACTTTTCAGATTTTTTGATGATTTTCATATACGCTAAAGGTTTGAAAAAGTGGTCATAAAAAAAGAGAATCTGGAAGTTGATTCTTTGAGAAGCTGATGTAGCCTTTCAAGAAGGTTCAGCCATATCTATAGGATACTGTGATACAGTTGAGTACTGAAAAATTGGACAGAATAAATACAATACACCAAATTTGTGGAAAATACGAGTACTCTGCTGAAGAATTTATAACAATAAGTGTTGCGATTTGTACTTTGTGCCTCAGAGTCTTATCATCTGTAGCCGTCTTTTGGCGAATTAGTGTTACTTTTCTATAGGTGCAGCCTTAATTGAGTTAAGTTAATAAACGATTCACGGATTTGGAAATTTGGAGTCAGTGTGGCTTTAAACTGAACGATTCCAACTGCTTCAACCATTTGATGATTATATTCCTCTGCTTCGTGTGGCGATCGCAACGATTGTTAAGCTCAAGATGGAAAAACACTCACCTCCACATTATCTTCAAGTAAAATATACGCTTTTATATAAATACCTTGAAAATCTGAAATTCCCGTAAATTTTCCATCGGGTTTCCAACTTCTGGATATATAACGTTCAATAAGTTTGACTCTTTCACTATTGAGACGAACGTTTAGCAGCAAGTATTTTCACTATTTCCAATTCGTTTGCAGCAGCTTCTTGGTGAATAATTCATTTAGGTGAATTTTCTCAGCAATCAAAATTCCTTGAGACAAGACTATGGATATTAGCCTAGCATCCACCGCGATCGCCCAGATAGATGGTTGTTTCAACTCCAGTTTACTTGGCTTTGGGGAGGCTACAGCAATCGTCTTGCTCGTTGTAGTAATTATTCTGATTAGCTGGAACTTAATTCAAAAGCGGCAGTTACAACTCATGCAGGATCTGATTGACTCCATTGATGGTGTTGTTTGGGAATTTGACTTACAAACTCAATTATTCACCTTTATCAGCCAGCCAGCAGAAATAATATTTGGTTATCCCCTAAAAAGATGGCTGACTGAACCTGGACTTTGGGAAAGCTGTATTTATCCTGAAGATCGCCATCGAGCAGTCGAATATTGTAAAGAATCTACACAAAAGCAGCAAAACCATTCTTTTGAATACCGTTTTATTACTTCAGATAATCGGATTATTTGGTTGCGAGATATTGTCACTGTGATTACTAAGAATCAGCAACCCACGAAATTACGTGGGTTTATGTATGATATTAGCGATTGCAAGCAGGACGAAGAAGCTTTACGTCATCGTGAAGAACAATTGCAATTAGCCCTGGAAGCAAGCTATATGGGCATTTGGGATTGGAATTTAGAAACTAATAATATTACTTGGTCAGAAGGACATGAACGGTTATTTGGCTTAAAACCTGGTACTTTTGGTGGAACTTATGCCGATTTTGCAGTGTGCGTGCATCCAGAGGATTTAGAAGCCCTCGTTCAAGCAATAGAAAATTCCCGACAATTACAGCAAGACTTTTATCAAGAATTTCGTGTGGTATGGACAGATAATAGCATTCACTGGATTCAAGGAAAAGGGCAGTTTTTCTACAATCAAGCAGGAGAGGCGGTTCGCATGGTTGGTACAGTGGTGGATATCAGCCAACGCAAACAATTTGAAGCTGCATTACAAGAGAGTGAAGCTCGTTTACAAGCCATCTTGGATTACTCTCCAGCCATCATTTTCTTAAAGGATTTACAAGGGCAATATTTAATCATTAATCGTCAGCATGATGTCGTTTCTTCTATTAATCGAGACAAGATTATAGGACATACTGACTATGATTTTTTCCCCAAAGAGGTAGCAGATAAATTATCGGTCAACAATCAAAAAGTACTCCAAATGGGTCAAACAATTGAAGTTGAGGAAGTAGTTCCTCAAGATGATGGCGACCATACCTATCTTGCAGTCAAGTTTCCCATATATGATGCAGCTGGTAAGATATCTGGAATGTGTGGCATTGCTACCGATATCACCGATCGCAAACGAGCAGAAGCTAGCTTAGCAAAAAGCGAGGCAAAATGGCGATCGCTTATTCAAAACAGTTCTGATATGGTCTGCATTCAAGATCCAGAAGGCAGGATGCGATTTGTCAGTCCTTCAGTAGAAAGAATTCTAGGTTATAAGCCAGAAGAATTAATTGGTAAATTGATAATTGAATTTATCTCACCTGAAGATATAGTTTTCGTTTGGAATACCTTTGAAAAACTACTCAATCTGCCTTCTACTACAACACAACTGGTAGAATATCGCTTCCGACATAAAGATGGTTCTTGGCGATTTCTTGAATCCACTGGATGCAATCTTCTTAGCGATCCGGCGATTCATGGAATTGTGATTAACTCCAGGGATGTGAGCGAACGCAAACGCCAAGAAACAGAAATTCATCAGTTGAATGAAGACCTAGAACAACGTGTGGCTCAACGCACAGCCGAACTTGAAAGCTTAATTAATGCCATACCAGATCATATTTTTGTTGTTGAGCGCCAACAGATGCGATTGTCTTTTTGTAATGACGTATTCGCCAAATGCATTGCTTATGAAAATCGCCATCAAGTGCAGGGAAAAACCGTAGCTGAATGTTTTTCTCCTGAAATGACCGCATATTTTATTAAACAAAATAATCTAGTTTTTGAATCTGGCAAACCTCTACACGAACATGAAACGCTGAATTTGTACGATAAAGTACATCATTTTGAAACGTTTAAAATTCCCCTCAAAAAACCGAATGGCGATGTATATGCTTTATTAGGTATTTCCCATGACTACACAGAGTTAATTCAAACACAACAGGCATTGACTGAACGCACAGCGCAATTGGAAGCTGCAAACCGAGAACTGGCACAACATAATCAAGAAATTATTTCGCTCAACCAAATGAGCGATTTTCTGCAAGTATGCCTGAATTTGCAGGAATCCCAAAGGGTACTAACTCAATTGATGCCTCGTTTGTTTCCAGGTTGCTCAGGTGCAGTTTTTTTGATCGAGGATTCCCAGGCTCCCGTAGAAGCGATGTCTACGACGAGCTACGCCCACGCCACTTGGGGCGAACCGACTACCCAAACACTTTTCTCAGCACACGAATGCTATGCATTACGTCGAGGACAAACTCATTTTGTCGAAAACATCCATGATGGTTTGTACTGTAAGCATATCCTTGTTTCTTCTCTAACTACTACACTATGTATTCCAATGGTTGCTCGTGGTAAAACCTGTGGTGTGCTTTATTTGAGTACCTTGGTAAAAGAGCATATTATGGCAGCAAAACAACAGCTAGCTGTAATTGTTGCTCAACACATTGCCCTAGCATTAGCAAATTTAAAAATGTATGAAACCCTTCACAACCAAAGCATCCGCGATCCCCTAACAGGACTATTCAATCGCCGTTATTTGGAAGAATCTCTAGCTCGTGAATTGCATTTTGTTCGGCGTCATCAGCAGTGTCTGAGTGTTATTTTGCTTGACATTGACCACTTTAAGCATTTTAATGACACCTTCGGCCATGATGCTGGAGATACTGTCTTACAGAAAATTGCCGATTTCTTGCAACATCAAATCAGAGAAAGCGATATTGCTTGTCGCTTTGGTGGTGAAGAAATGCTGCTGATTTTACCTGGTGCTTCGTTAGAAGATGCAGCACAACGCGCCGAACAGCTACGTCAAGGAGTTAAACAACTCAAAGTCGAGCATCGCCATCAATTGCTCAGTTCAATCACCATGTCTATAGGTATTGCTTGTTTCCCAGAACATGGCATCTCAGGAGATATATTGATGAAAGTAGCAGATGCAGCTTTGTATCAAGCAAAAGCACAAGGACGCGATCGCATTGTTATAGGGAATCCACAATAGCCCAAGTATACTGACCCGGAAAATACCCAATGCACTGTAGACTGTTAACAGTCAACCTAACTTCTAACTTATTACTCCCGAAAGTGGGTGCAGTATTGTTAAATGAAGGCTATGCCGAGTTTCAGTTTTCAGATATCTTTCTTGTAGGGGTTGCCACTGCTGCCAGGATTGGTAACGATTTTCAGTTAACAAATTAGCAAGGGTAGGTAGCTGAGTTTGAATTTCTGCCTTGAAGATATCTCCAAGCCACTCACCTAAAACCGCACTATCTTGCATCGTACCCAAAATTTCTTGGATATTTTTGACTTCTGTAAGGTAAGCCGCGTAAGACTCGCCATATAAGTCTGTAAATAACTCCATCTGGTAGCGTATACGTTTAGCTTCTTTTCGCAAACTATGTAGAACTTCGCCTTCGGTTGTCAATTGGTGTTCTATCTTTTCTCGTTCCCAGTTTTTCTGGACTTTTACTTCTGATTCCAGAAATTCTGTGCCAATTAGCCAACCCGGATGCAATAAGAAATTACTCACTTCCGGTAAAAGTAAATCTGGTAGTACTTGCTGGATAGTAACTGATGCTAAAGGTTGATAATTGGGTTTCTCTAACCACTCTTCCAATGCTTCTTTCAAAGACTTATAAGGTTCATCCTTTAACGTTTTCTGCACGCTTGAGAGTATGTCTTCACGTTGTTTGGCCAAGGCTGAAAAAGCTGTTTCCAGCGCTCTCTGCTCTTTGCGAGGTAAATTTGGTTTGTAATTATTTTCCAAACTTTCTTTGAGTACGTCTAAATCTCTGAGACTACCAAGACGACGAGCTATTTTTCCAATACTGCGATCGCTCACTGGTTTGGGCAAATCTACCGCTACGTCAAACCTAGTTACAGCCGTGCGTAGACGACGCATTCCAACTCGCATTTGGTGAAGTGCTTCTGGATCTTCATCTTTCTTCACTGATTTTTCCCACTTCAAGGTTTTCTTAAAGTGTTTTTGAATCGCTTGGTAGGCGTAGTCCCCTAGAGTTTTTACCGTCGGTTGTGTGGCTAATTTCATAATTAATCTTAATGAGATACCTAATCAGGTTATTGCATAATAACATTAGTAAAAAAATTCATGTACTTTTAGTATTTTTATTAAATAATACTTATAAAGTATTATTTTACTTTTGATAGATATAAGTATTTTTATCAACTAACAAATATCTATCAAAGGTATAAGCAGTAAATTATCCTTCTGATGTGATATCCATCTAATCTTTTTAGATATCTTATAGAGATCAGGACTTACGCAAGATGTGACCAAAAGCCTTATTCTTGCGTAAGTCCTAGAGATGTAAAGCTATACATTATAGTAACACTAGCAATATTTTTGCAACTATCTAGATCGTTAAAAATGTCAAACTCACAGATGCTTAATCAAGTTTTATTGACTTTTGTCGATAATTTTAAAGAACACAGACAAGAATTATCAGCGGTGCTACTAACACACCAAAAGTATTTATGGTTGGGGTCAGATGAAAGTTCAACGATTGAACGTTTGTCTCTAGTTGATGGTGATAAATTTACAGATCATCAACAATTTAGAGTAGCAGAATTTCTCAGTCTACCTGCGCCAAAAGACCAAGAAATTGATATAGAAGGAGTCGCTTACAGCGATTATTACTTATGGTTTGTTGGTTCTCATAGCTACAAACGCAAAAAACCAAAACCCGACAAAACCGAGATAAAAAATTTTAAAAGGCTAGCAAAAATTAAATCAGAACCCAACCGTTACCTCTTAGGACGAATTCCTTTAATAGACGGAAAGTTATTCTCATCTTGCCCACACCCCCAAAAGCCAGATGTGCAGTTAAATGCTGCTAAGTTAGAGGTCATAAACCAAAGTAATTTACTGATGGCAGCTTTAACAGAAGACTCTCATTTAGGCTCATTTATTAAAGCAGCAATTCCAGGAAAAGACAATGGCTTTGATATTGAAGGCATAGCCATCGTTGGAAATCGGATTTTTCTTGGTTTGCGCGGCCCTGTATTGCGGGGTTGGGCCGTGGTGCTAGAAATAGAGTTAGAAGACTCTAAGCCTGGATTTCTAAAATTGAAAGAAATTGGGGAAGAAAAGGGAGTATATAAAAAGCATTTTATCTGGCTAAATGGTTTGGGAGTTCGGGATTTGTGTGTAGATGGACAAGACTTGTTAATTTTAGCCGGCCCAACAATGGATTTAAATGGTTCTGTGCAACTATATCGCTGGAAAAACGCTGTAAATTTACCAGAAAATACGTTTATTAATCCAGATTTTGTACAAGATATTCCCTATGGAAATCGGGAAGATTGTGCTGAAGGAATTACACTTTTTGAGGATGTCACTGGTATACCTTCGGTATTAGTGGTTTATGACTCTCCTGCAAAAACTAGGCTGGTGGGTGATAGCGCTGTGATAGCAGATGTGTTTAGGTTGGGATAAGATAGCGATTTTATGTGATTTGTGAACTTAGTTGTGGAGGAAGGCAATAGGCAATAAATTAGGATTGCTATGTCAATTTTGGATTTTAAAGATTGGTAGAGATTGCTTGTACAGGACAGGTGGGAATACATTGTTCGCAGACAATACAACGCGATCGCGTGAATGTTAACTTATATGTCTCTGGGTTGAGAGTGAGGGCTTCTGTTGGACAAACCCCAGTACACAAACCACAGTGGACACAGACATCTGGATCGATGGCAATTTCGCCTAAAGTATGAGAAACATTAACATGGCGCGATCGCATCCACTCAATCGCCGCATCCAATTGATCGATATCTCCCGATAGTTCTAATACCAATTTGCCAATTTGATTTGGGGCAACTTGGGCACGGATAATATTGGCAGCGACGTTGAACTCTTTAGCCAGTACATAAGTTACTGGCATTTGTACAGCGCGTTTGGGGAAGGTGAGGGTTACTCGTTTTTTCACAGGTTTAGCAGAGGCTTTTTTCTGTTGTAGCGTACTCAGAAGGAAATAGGGAACAGGCAATGGGCAATGGGCAATGGGCAATAGGTAATGAGTATTAAACTGAAAGATGAAAGATAAAATTTGTGGAAATGCTTTAGAATTCAACTTTGATAAAAAATAAAGGTTCAAAACCTTGATGCCAGTTCTCTCAAGTCGAGCCACTGCGTTGCGGGGGAAACCCGCCCACGAGACTAGCTCCCCCTTATATGCGGAATTATCACTGTTCTCTGTTGCCTATTGCCTATTGCCTATTGCCTATTGCCTATTACCTATTGCCTATTGCCTGTTCCCTTTCATATTAATTATTTTGCTATTTAAATTTTCGCTGGTTACTTGTTCTATCCATTTCTGTCTGGAAAGCATTTAAAATGAAAATTTTAATTGTAGAGGATGATGAGTTCAATGCCTATGCACTCACTTCCGTTTTGACTAACCAAAACTATGCCGTTGAAGTTGCCGCTGATGGTGACATTGCTTGGGATTTCATCCAAACTTGTGATTTTGATTTAATACTCTTGGATGTCATGTTGCCCAAGTTGGATGGTATTAGCCTTTGCCGCAAGATTCGGTCTCATGGTCTGCAAGTGCCAATATTATTATTGACAGGGCGTGATAGTGGTCATGAAAAAGCGATCGGATTGGATGCAGGCGCAGATGATTATGTAGTTAAACCCTTTGACCAAGAAGAGTTAGTTGCTCGTGTCAGGGCGCTATTGCGTCGTGGAACCATAACGTTGCAACCTATCCTAGAGCGTGGTAACTTGCGCCTAAATCCTAGCAGTTGCGAAGTTAACTATGCTGGAAATCTGCTAGCACTCACCCCGAAAGAGTATGCTCTATTGGAACTATTCTTGCGAAATAGTCAGCGGGTGTTTAGCTGCGGCATGATTCTAGAACATCTTTGGTCTTATGAAGATACTCCACAAGAGGAAGCTGTTCGCACCCATATTAAAGGGTTACGACACAAACTCAAAGCTGTAGGAGCGCCCAGTGATTTGATTGAAACAGTTTATGGTATCGGTTATCGTTTGAAACCACTCGAAGAGGCAGAGGGGAAGGGAGCAGGGGGGCAGGGGGAAAGGGAAACAAGGGAGAAAGCTGGAGCCAATGCCCAACGCCCAATACTTCTCTACGAGAGGCTGCGCCAACGACTTGGCTCAGTACAAGTGCCCAATGCCCAATCAAAGCAGCAAACACTAATGGCTGTTGCCGAAATTTGGCAACGATATCAAGGGCGGGTGGATGAGCAGGTGAAGGTGTTAGAGCAAGCGATCGCAGCTTTAAACGAAAATAATCTAAATCCTGAATTTCAAAGCTTTGCAGCCAAAGAGGCGCATACTTTAGCAGGATCTTTAGGTACTTTTGGCTTGACTCTTAGCTCAAAATGGGCGCGGAATATCGAGTTGCTACTCAGTTCTGGTCAAACTTTGAGTAGATCTCAAATCAACAATCTCGAAACTTGGGTAAAGTTCTTGCGTCGGGAAATTGAGGAAAAGAATGCAGCGGTAATCTCTGCATCGCCGACTACACAGGTATTAGAAACGCCAACGCCGACGCGAGAAAATTTATCTGAGACAGAAACCAAAATATTGGTTGTGGACGACGATCCGCAAATTCAGGCATTGTTACAAACCTTACTTAGTCCTTGGGGACTTAAAGCGATCGCTCTTGAAGATCCGCGCCAGTTTTGGGAAACCTTGGAAGCAGTTGCACCAGATCTACTGATTTTAGATTTGGAACTACCATTTACCAATGGTATTGAACTTTGCCAGATGGTACGCAACGATCCACGCTGGAGTGAGTTACCCATCGTCTTCCTCACAGTGCATAACGATGCCAAACTAGTAAATCAGGTATTTAGCGTTGGTGCTGATGACTTTGTTAGTAAGCCGATTATCGGGCCAGAACTAGTAACCCGAATCGTCAATCGTTTAGAACGGGTAAAATTGCGGCAACGTGTAGCCCAAAGGAGCAGAGGATCTGAGGGAGCAGGGGAAGAATTCCTAACTCCTAACTCAACAGTTAACAGTCAACAGCCAACACTCAACAATTTCCAAGCTATCAACGAACTAGAACTGAGAGTAGCAGAGCGCACTGCTGAGTTAATTGCTGTAAATCAACAGTTGCAGTCACAACTTAATGAACGCCAGCAGACACAGGAAGAATTGCGTTTTTCTCAAGCTCGATTTGCCCGAATTTTAGATATCGCTGATGATGCAATTATTTCGATCGATGGTTTTCAATGCATCACATTGTTTAACCAAGGAGCAGAGAAAATTTTCGGCTACTCTGCCCAGGAAGTAATTGGACAAAAGCTGGACTTACTTTTGCCGCAGCGCTTTTGCAACGTACATCGTCAGCACGTGGTGGACTTTGGCAAATCTCCCAATCTTGCCCGTCGCATGGGGGAACGGCGCGAAATATATGGTCGGCGCAAAGATGGCACTGAATTTCCAGCAGAGGCTTCCATCTCCAAAATCGATCTAAGTAGAGAAATATTTTATACAGTTATATTGCGTGATATAACTGAACGCAAGCAAATCGAACGCATGAAAGATGAGTTTATCTCTGTTGTCAGCCATGAACTCCGCACACCTTTAACTTCAATTCATGGTTCTCTAGGAATGCTTGCCAGTGGTTTGCTACCGACAGACTCAGAACAGGGAAAACGCTTGTTACAAATTGCTACTGATAGTACCGAACGTTTAGTACGCTTAATCAACGACATCCTCGACATTGAACGGATCGAGTCGGGTAAAGCGAAAATGGAATCGACAATCTGTAATATCATTGACATCATCGCTCAAGCTGTAAATGTGATGCAGCCTTTGGCTGATAAAGCAGGAGTAAAGCTAGTGATTTCGGATGTCTCCGGTCAAGTATGGGCAGATTGCGATCGCATTGTTCAAACCCTAACCAACCTATTGAGTAACGCCATTAAATTTTCGTCTTCTGGATCTACAGTTTGCTTGCAAGTTCAACAACAAGACGATGAAGTTTTGTTAATAGTTAAAGACACCGGACGCGGTATTCCAGCCGACAAACTTGAGAGTATTTTTGAGCGCTTTCAACAAGTTGATTCTTCTGATTCACGCAATCATGATGGCACTGGTTTGGGCTTGGCAATTTGTAAGAGCATTATGCAACAGCATGGTGGACGCATCTGGGCTGAAAGTGTGTTAGGCGAGGGTAGTACTTTTTACGTTACTCTCCCGTTGATCCGCACTTCCCAAAAAACTGATAAAAGTAACCAATTGAATTTGGTAAATAAACCATTTTCAGACAACCATCTATTAGAGTCACTCAGACAGGCATTAGCTAAATCTTCAAAGAAAGTCCGCGTTCTAATTGTTGAAGACGATACCGATTTAGCTCAACTGCTGATGACTCTGTTTGAAAGGCATAAGATTGAAACCTTCCTAGCCAAAACTGGACGGGAAGCAATCCGCCTAAGTCAAGAAGTGAATCCTGACTTAATGATTCTCGACCTGATCTTGCCAGAGAGTGATGGGTTTGCAGTAGTAGATTGGCTACAGCAGCACAATTATCTGTGTAATACTCCTGTGCTAGTATACTCAGCTAGGGATTTGGATGAATCCGAACACAATCGACTGAAATTAGGACATACAGAATTTTTGACCAAAGGGCGTGTAAGTAGTGAGGAATTTGAACAACGGGTGATGGAGTTACTTCAACGAGTTACTCACAACCAACAAGAGGATAGCGATGATGACAACAAAGCGAATTCTAGTGGTTGATAACGAACAATATATTCAAGAAGTTGCCAAGATTTGCTTGGAAACAGTCGCAGGCTGGAAAGTAGAGACAGCCGGTTCTGGGAAAGAAGGCATAATTAAAGCCGAAACTTACCAGCCAGATGCGATTTTACTGGATGTAATGATGCCAGATATGGATGGTATTGCCACCTTTGAAAAGTTACAAGCAAATCCCTTAACCAAAGCAATCCCGGTAATTTTGTTAACTGCTAAAATCCAGGCTTCCGATCGCCGTCGCTATGCTCAAATAGGAATGAACGGTGCGATCGCTAAACCTTTCAATCCCCTAGAATTAGCTCAACAAGTAGCAGCAGCACTGGGTTGGAACTTGGAGAAGTAATAAGCTATGGCAGGGAACAGGGAACAGGCTTGCGAAAGTCTAAGTAGGTCGGTGTTGAAAATTGTCGTTATGACAAGGCAGGAGGCAGAAGGCAGAAGGCAGAAGGGAAGAGTTTTTTGGGCAACTTTACTTTTAGTTACATATTTTGGTTTTTTTACGCTGTTCTACTTATTATTGTCAAGGTTTTACTAAACAAGGCAAAAGTAAAGAAAGAGAAAGAAAAATGCAAACAGAGCTACTAAATTTATTTAAAGAGTGCTAGTAATTGATTCAGAATTCAGAATCAGAATTCTGAATTCTAAAATTTAAAATTCTCCAATAATGCCTGATTAGGCGTTAACTGAGTTTCAAAACGGCTGTAAACAATTTGAGTTGGATACCAAGATGAAAACCAGTAGGAATCTTGAATAATTTGGCAAGAATTACCCGCATCTGGAAACTCAAACTGAACCAAACCTAAGTTATTCAATCCAACTACTTCTTGCCCTTCTTGAAACCAGCGAGATTTCCAAAACATTAGCGGTTGTAAATATCGTCTTTTGGTATTTTTCGCTCGTTTCCAAGGAGCTATGAATGATGAAATATCTGTTGTGCAGTTACAAATTTGAGCGCGTTGTCGAATTAACCATTCCAATACACAATACCAGTCAGGGTCAGTTAATTGCTCTTGTTGGCGTAGTCGATTAGGGTAGCGTTTGGCAGTAAAGGTATTGTGGTGTAATTGTTTTCCAGAAATTTCTACCATATTGGCCGGGTTCATCCATCCAATCCAATATCGTAGCTTTTCTGCTAATAACCAATCTTTCATGCGTGTATGTATCAGCCGTGTTAGTGCTTCTTCATTTTTCAGGGCGCTAGAAGTTAGCTGTACTAAAACCGATTGCAATTGAGAATTGGTGCGTGCATAAGATAGTCGAGCCGCAAAACTATAGTGAATATCCCCAGATAAAATAATCACTTGTCGCCGTTGTTTAAACAAGGTGTTGAGAAACTTTGCTAATGCTTCAACATTGATGTTCCAAGCATCACCAACATCTGTAGAAAACACTTTCTCTTGTTGTAAATTCCAATGGTGAATCCAATCTATTACTTGCGAACCAAATACATTAGTCGGTGCAATCACAAATGTGGTTTGAATCTGAGTTTCTTGAGCTATTTGTTGTAAAGGTAAAACTAGTTGTTGCTCAAAAGCTTTTGGACATAGCAGCATTGGTGGGGCGATCGCTTTTTGATCGGCTGGATAACCCCGCCAAGTACGTGTATCCAAAACAATCACTTCATGACAATCGCTCTTGACTATGTAATTCCAAGTAAGCGCCTCAGGATGTCGAGCCAAAATAAACACTGAGTCGTCTCGGATTAAAACAGGTAAATCCGTGTGGAGATCGTTGGGTGGCATACCAACATAACGAGCGATCGCTTCATCAGCCTTTGTATCTTTTCCTTCCTTCGCTGACCAAGTTTCTGCCGCAGCCAGTAGCTTTTCTCCAGGTTGACCTGCTGCAAATTGTTCTGGTGTATTGCCCCAAGCTTGAAACACCGTGTAAGCTAACAGAGCATTTTGTACCACTCGCCGCCCCAAGGGACGCCCCAGAACTCGCAAACACCAAGCTTGGTTTAAATTCCAATCATCACTGACATCATGGTCATCGAAGATGGTGTAAGTGGGAATATTTGCAAGGGCGCGGCGCACTTTCCCCAGAGTATAAATGAACTGTCGTAAATCTTTGACTGCCCGGTTCCAATTTTTAATGGCTCGGCGATCGCCTGTTACTTGGCGTCCTTTAGGAAATACAACCGGCCAGCACACTGGCGACCACGTTAATAAATAAGTAGCATAATATTCACCCAGGCTCAGTAGATGACTAGCAACTTTCTCTGATTTATTATGTAATCCTGCGGTTAAGCCGGCTTCATTGGTAGCAACTTTAGCTCGTTCTCCAGGGGGCAATTCCTTGGGAGTGCAGTACACTCCACCCACAGGTAATTGTTCCTCCCAACCCAGCAAACCATCCCCAAGGGTAGTAGCAACCCACAGCGACGGGTCTGCTACGTCGTCACCATAAATTTGATCCCCAGTCAGGAACAGCTGGTGAGGACGCCGCTGGGCTTGATTTGCAGATGCTTCAATTAAGCTATCGAGAATCGGTAGGGCATCAAACCCTGAACCATGAGGTTTACGACAGGAAGCATGGACAATTTGCAAATCTTCGAGACGGTTGGGCGGTAGGGTAAAGGTTGGTTTTTGATGCTCAAAGTAGCTGATACTAGCCGTAGGATAAGAGTTTGAGCATAATGCTTGTTGTAGTGTTTGCCTCTGGTTAGCGAAAGTTAACTCCAAGTCATAGGCATAAATGCGATTACTAGTTAGGCGATGTCCAACTGTAGACCGAGCCGTGACAGCAACAACGTGAAGATATTTGCCCAACGCAAAAGTAGAGCGTTCCCCCTGCAATAAGCAATTTCCCAGCACTTCGCCATCATTTGTTGTGTCATAAACCTTAAGTTCTACCTGACAAGACTGTTTGAGTGCCACCCATACTGTTACCGATTCAGGTTCAGTATGTTTGAGAATTGGCCCTGCCAAAATTAACGGTAACCTTTGGAAAAACTCGTCTCCAGCTTGATACTTCATTACAAACAGCTGACAAAGTAGATGATGTTTTGGATTATCTTGCTTTATTTCCCCGATGTCACCCGAAAATCATAGCGATTTAAAAACTACTATAAACACTCCCAGTCGGGATTTCTCACAAAGATATAAAAAATAAGGGTTCAAAACGGCAAAAATATATATAGCAAATGTATTTCAGCAATTATAAAGCTCTTAAAGCCTTTAATATTTCAACTCGCCATTGCTTTCGGTTGATGAACGGGTATTTCAACTACAATTTTGATGCCCTCTGATATTTTGGAATCGCACCAGATCTTGCCATGATGTTTTTGTGTGACTATTTGATAGCTGATGAATAAGCCCAAGCCTGTGCCTTTGCCAATGGGTTTGGTAGTGAAAAAAGGATCGAAAATACGCCCTCGTAGTGCTTCAGATATCCCCAAACCATTGTCGGCGATGCCTTCGGCGGGCTTCGCCAACGCAATTTGCACGCGATCGTCAGCCGTCAGTTGAGTTGAAATCCAAATTTTACCAGGCTGTGGTTGTCCATCGGTTTTTGTCTGTTGTCGAGCAGATTCTTCCAAGACATCGATGGCATTCGTCAGTAAGTTCATGAATACCTGATTGAGTTGTCCGGGATAGCACTCAACCAAAGGCAATTCGCTGTAGTCTTTAACAACTTCAATTGCTGGAAATTTTGGTCTTCCTTTGAGGCGATGTTGCAGAATCAGCAGTGTACTCTCCATACCCTCATGGAGGTGAACAGCTTTAAATTCTGATTCATCCAGGCGGGAGAAGTTACGGAGAGATAAAACAATTTCCCGAATGCGCTCAGTGCCAACTTTGATTGATTGCAGCACCTTCATCGCGTCTTCACTTAGAAAGTCGAGTTCCACGTCATCCAAGGTGGCTTGCAGGGTTTCGGGTGGATTCGGGTAGTGCGTCTGATACGCCTGAACCAATTTCAGTAGGTCTTGAGTGTAGGTATCAAGATGGCGGATGTTACCATGAATAAAATTCACAGGGTTGTTGATTTCATGGGCAACTCCAGCAACCAGTTGCCCCAAACTCGACATCTTTTCAGTTTGAATTAGTTGTAATTGAGTGTTGTGAAGCTCAGTTAAAGCTTCTTGAAGTTCTGTTGAACGTTGCTCTTTTTCAGTCAGCAGTGTTTTGACACGTTCAATGAGATTGTTAAATGCAGTTGCGAGGATACCTGTTTCATCCTTGGTGCTTACAGGGGCTTGTAGGTCGAAGTTAGAATCTTGGGTGACTTGCTGCGCTACCTCTGTCACCAATTGCAGTGGTTTGGCAATACTGCTGGAAATTTGCAATCCTAGAATCAATGCCAAAATTAGACAACCTAAACTGGTCACACCGATCGCAATCATTGTGGGTCTAGCTTGGGCGATCGCTTTGTCATACAGCGATGACCACTCTAGGATGACGGCACCATCGACCTGATTTTGCTTGCTGTTGAGCGTCACGACAATGAGTTTAATTCCTTGGGGATAATCAACACTCTTTTCTAAAAAGGTTCTGACCTTGCCATCCTGAATCGTTTGCTCGATTTCGTTGCCTTGGTCATGCTCAAAAATAGTGCCGACATTTTCCGGAACGGCATCCGCCAAAATTAGTTTCTGCCGATTCACCACGACAATATCGCGCTTTTGTAAGTCATGCAGCAAATTAGTGTAGTGTTGCAGTTCCCCTGAACGTTCAATAGAAATAGATTTTTTATCGTAATAAGCATGGTGGGCTATGGAAGTGGCAACCACTTGGGCAACGTGTTCAGCTTCCGCCATCGCTAGAGTTTCAGCAATTTTCTGGCTTTGGGCGATGGCAACTGCACCAACAACATTCGTTAATAAGGAAACACCAACAAAGCTTACAAGAAGTTTGTGAGAAATTTTCATAGCGAAAGGTCAGCTATAAGGGCGTCAGTATTAAGTTACTGTTCCCAAATTGCCGCAGAAAATTGATATTTAGCGTTTTTGCCTAAATATGGAATTTTTTACTACAAATTATCGTAATGTTCCACAAATGCCCAGTAGTTTGGGACAGGCGGCTAGCCCATCCCTCTAAAGTCATTTTTGGAATTGATTCAGGACTTACGCACTCAGATTCCCCAACCCCCTTTCCAAGGCGGCTTTAGAAGTTCCCCCCTTTTGAAGGGGGGCTAGGGGGGATCTAGGTTTCAGGCTTGAGTGCGTAAGTTCTATGATTAACTAATTCCGAGCAATACCTTCTTGACGTGCGGCGTGTTGCACGGCAGCAGCAACCGCAGTTACAACGCGTTGATCGAAGACTGAAGGAATAATGTGTTCGCGATTTAAGTCTGAAGGATTGACCAAAGAAGCGATCGCAGTTGCAGCCTCTAGGTACATTGTGGTGGTAATTGCCTGTGCCCGACAATCTAAAGCACCACGGAATACTCCAGGGAAAGCTAAAACGTTATTGATTTGATTTGGGTAATCACTCCGACCAGTGGCGATGACAGCGACATTTTTGTGAATTAATTCTGGCTGAATTTCGGGAATGGGATTGGCCATTGCAAACACAATTGGGTCTTTCGCCATCGATTGCACCATTTCTGGTGTCAAAACTCCTGGTACGCTGACTCCAATAAATACATCAGCACCTTGCATTGCACCAGCTAAGGTACCTTGAGCTTTCACAGCAAATTCGAGTTTTTCTTCTGTGAGGTCTGTACGGCTGGTAGAGATAATTCCTTTGGAGTCGCACATCCAGATTTTTTCTGCTCCAGCTTTCTTGAGCAACCGAGCGATCGCAACTCCAGCTGCCCCTGCACCGTTAATTACAATGCGGATTTCGCCGATTGTTTTATGTACCAACTTCAAGGCATTAAACAAGGCTGCTAAGGTGACAATTGCAGTACCGTGCTGGTCATCATGAAAAACCGGAATATCTAATTCCTGTCGCAATCTCGCCTCAATTTCAAAACAACGTGGCGCAGCAATGTCTTCTAAATTCACGCCGCCAAATACCGGAGCAATATTCTTGACTGCCTGGATAATCTCGTCTGTATTTTGGGTAGCTAGGCAAATAGGGAAAGCATCCAGCCCTGCAAATTCTTTGAACAGCATTGCTTTGCCTTCCATAACTGGCAAGGCCGCTGCCGGGCCGAGATTTCCTAAACCTAAAACTGCACTCCCATCTGTAACAATGGCAACAGTATTTTGTTTAATGGTTAACTTGTAAACTTCTTCTGGATCTTGAGCGATGGCAGTACAAATTCTGCCGACTCCTGGTGTGTAAGCCATTGCTAAATCGGACACACTTTTTAAGGGAATTCGGCTAGCAATGCTGATTTTGCCACCGCGATGCAAATTAAAGGTGCGATCGTAGACACTCAGTAACTTAATATCAGGCAGTGCTTTGACTGCTTGCACAATGGTTTCAGCATGTTCGGTACTAGCAGCATCAACGGTAATATCGCGGGTAGACTCTTTGCGGGTTTGTTCAATTAAATCAATTTGACCGAGATTACCGCCAGTAGTGGCGATCGCTTGGGTTACCGACGCCAACATCCCCACGCGATTGGGAATCTGTAAGCGTAGTGTCAAACTAAAACTAGAATTAGGAGTTAGATCTGCCATGTTGATTTGGGATTTTAAGTTTTAGATCTTATATTGAATTGCTTGGTAAAAATCTAGACAAAACCTAAAATATAATGTTTTTCTCAAGTCAATCTCAAATCCGTAAGCTACGTTCACGCAGCTTAACGCACCTTTGCCAAATAGTAAAACTCTACACAAGATATTTTGAGCTTGCCACAATCAACTGAGAACTCATCTCACCTTTAAAAGAGAATAGTATTGTATGTTGACGGTTAACAGTCATCAGTCAACCGTCAACAGTCATACCTGATGCTTGTTTAGTTGAGCAGATTTTAATTTTTCATACAAAAGCGGATTATATTCTCAAAAAGATTCTTGCAATTTCTCAAATTCTTGCTCGCCCGCTTTGAAATAATCATCAATTAGCTCTCGGTTGGCAAGATAAAAAGTAGTAAAAATATTTGATAATTTTAAAGCAGTCTGTTGAAATAATTTTACAAAAATTAACACTCATTTATTGCAAATTGTGTAATAGAGCGATCGCCTAGACAATTTGATTTTTAGTTTCCGATAGTAGTTACTATATCAAATATTACCTTATCCATTAGCACCACTTAATTGTATCCAAATTTTAAATTTTACTAGCCATAATTTTATTAGTGAGTTATTTTTTGTTAAAAATCTAGCCCAGTTTAATTTAACACCAAATCCTCTACTCAGTAAGTACAAATTTATTGCTAAATAATATCTCTTAAATGGGAGGTCAATTAAAGGAATTGCCGAACAAATTGTTACAAACACAGTCGAACTGACAAAAATTTGCTTTTACCTCATACCCAGGCTTGACATGACTTTACAATCTTCTCGCTCTGACAAAATTCTGGTGGTTGATGACTCTCCTGATAATGTGTTTCTGATCAAAACTATTTTGGAAGAAGAAGGTTACACCATTAGCACCGCAGAAAATGGGATTTCGGCATTGGCACAATTGCAAGCATCTCCTTGTGACTTAGTTCTCCTAGATTTAATGATGCCAGGTATGGATGGATACGAAGTTACTAAGCATATTCGGGGAGATATGAAATTATCACAATATATTCCCATATTGCTAATCACTGCCCACGATGCGCCTAACGTTGCCCACGGATTAGACTTGGGTGCTGATGATTTTATCCGTAAACCTGTCACAGTAGATGAATTATTAGCAAGAGTGCGATCGCTTTTGCGTTTGAAGCACAGTATGGATGAACGCGATGAAATCGCCCGCCAGCGAGAAGATTTTGTCTCCCGCCTCACCCATGACTTACGCACTCCCTTAGTAGCAGCCGATCGCATGTTAATGCTATTTCAACAAGGCGCTTTAGGAGCATTATCACCCCAAATGCAGGAAGTAATCGCCATCATGGCTCGCAGCAATATCAACCTGCTTTCTATGGTGAATACCTTATTAGAAGTTTATCGCTTTGAAGCAGGTCGCAAAACTTTGGCATTACAGCCTGTTAATTTAGCACAGTTACTAGAAGAAGTAGCTGGAGAATTGACACCCCTTGCTCAAGACAAAAAACTGTCGCTCAATTTGGAATTAGCTGAGGAATTAAAGACAAACACAGTAATTGGCGATCGCTTAGAATTACATCGTCTTTTTACTAATCTTATCGGCAATGCAATCAAATTTACCGATTCTGGTTCAGTGACTATTCGCCTGACTTCCCAAACCCAGGTTGCCAAAAATAGCGAATATCAATTTTTTTCTGGAAAATCTAATTTTCCTGACTACATTAGAATTGAGATAGCCGATACCGGCCCAGGTATTCCTCCTGAAGAACAAACCACCATATTTGAACGATTTCGCCAAGGTAGCCACAAAAGTTCTGGTAGTGGCTTAGGACTATATCTTGCTCGCCGAATTGTTGAGGCACATCAAGGGATTATTTTGGTCAATTCCGAGTTAGGTAAAGGTAGTAAATTTATTGTACTTTTACCCCAAAAAACATAACAAATTTAGTAATTAAACCTCGTCTCGTCTAAATTGATAACTGGAGTTGTTCAAAATAAAATAGGGAAGAATGGAGAATTTGTGAATCAATCCCAATTCTGAAAAACTAGGGTTTTCAAATTAGACGTGGTTTAGCATTTATCAATCGATTAGTATTTTAAATTGTCTTTAATACAAGTTTTTTGTAAGATAGCTGTGTAATATAGCAGTCCTAAATCATTTGTGAAAATTATATATCTCTTTCTTCTTTCTTCCCTTTGCGTCCTTTGCGTCCTTTGCGGTTCGTTTCCTTATTTATATTTTTCACGACTCATTTAGGATTGCTATACTACAAATATATATAGGAATCCGATTTGCTTACTGAAATTATTTGTGTAGATAGGGAAGAGGCAAAAGGCAACAGGCAACAGAATTCTAGAATATTAAGTGTATTGAGTTTTTTTCAGGCAATCAAATATGAGTCCTATAGACGCAGCGATAGTATTAAATAAGTAGTTTCTAGTACAAAACAATGATTAACACTGAATTATCTAACATTAGCGAGATTATCCAACATCAGCGAGAGTTTTTTCAAACGGGCAAAACTAAAGATATAAATTTTCGCATTGAGCAACTGCAAAAACTCAAACAAGCAATTATTGAACACGAGCAACAAATAATCGAGGCATTAGAAGCAGATTTACATAAACCAGTAGTAGAGACTTATCTGACAGAAATTGCCGTAATTAAGGAAATTGATTATGCTATCAAACACATCAAAACTTGGGCAAAGCCCAAAAAAGCACCAGTTTCCTTAGACTTTTTTTCATATTCAGCCCGCATTTATCCAGAACCAGTGGGAGTTGTCTTAATTATTAGCCCTTGGAACTATCCATTCCAGTTAGCAATTTCACCCTTAGTAGGTGCGATCGCCGCAGGAAATTGTGCAATTATTAAACCGTCAGAAATTGCTTCCCATACTTCCGGTATTGTCGCTAAGATTATTACCAAATATTTCCAACCAGGCTATATTGCAGTAGTTGAAGGAGGCGTAGAAACTAGTCAAAAACTACTAGCAGAAAAATTTGACCATATCTTTTTTACTGGTGGCACAGCCGTCGGCAAAATTGTCATGGAAGCAGCGGCAAAACATCTGACACCAGTTACTTTAGAATTGGGCGGCAAAAGTCCTTGTATAGTCGATACTGACATTAATCTTGAACATACTGCCAGACGAATTACTTGGGGAAAATTTATTAATGCTGGACAAACTTGTATTGCTCCTGACTATCTTTTAGTAGATAAAAACATCAAAAAAGATTTAATAGATGGTCTAGAAAAAACCCTAAAAGAATTTTATGGCGACAATCCGGCAAATAGCCCTGATTATGCCAGGATTATTAGTCAAAAACACTTTGACAAATTGGTTAAGTTTGTTGAAGATGGCAAAGTTATTGTTGGCGGAGAAACAAAATCTTCAGAACGTTATATTGCCCCGACAATAATTGATAACGTTTCCTTAGAAGATTCTGTAATGCAGGAAGAAATTTTTGGCCCTATTTTGCCCATCATTGAATACAGTGATATTGCAGAAGCGATCGCCTTGATTAACTCTAAACCAAAACCTCTAGCTTTATACTTATTTTCTCAAAACAAAGACCTACAAAAGCGGGTTTTACAGGAAACTTCATCAGGTGGAGTTTGTATCAACGATACAATCATGCATGTTGGAGTCCCATCTTTACCCTTTGGAGGAGTAGGAGATAGCGGTATTGGCAATTATCACGGCAAAGCTAGTTTTGACGCCTTTTCTCATGAAAAAAGCGTATTGCAAAACTCCTTCTGGCTAGATTTAAAATGGCGGTACGCTCCTTATAAGAGCAAATTGCCCTTAATCAAGAAACTTTTGGGTTAAAAGTTATGAGTTAAAAGTTAGGAGTTAAAAGTTGGGAGTGAGGAGTTAAAACTGAAGAATTATGAGTAATGAGTTATGACTTTAAGAAAGTTGTTAGTTAAAAATTTCTAACTCCTAACTCCTAACTCTTAAAACCCAAATGCGTTGCTATAACGCTCCTCTTTCCAAGGTTCTCCACGGCGGTGGTAGCCATTGCGTTCCCAAAAACCGAGTTCTTCACTAGGTAAAAACTCTAAACCATTAATCCACTTAGCACTTTTCCAAGCGTAGAGGTGAGGAACCACTAGGCGCATTGGGCCACCATGTTCAACTGGAAGATCTTCACCAAAAACTTTAAAGGCAAAGAAGTTTTCTTCCCGCATAAAGTCTTCCATAGAAATATTAGTAGTGTAGCCGCCATAGCAGTGTTCCATAATGTGGGCTACTTTAGGGTCTACCTCAATTAGACCCATAAAATCTGTTACTTTAATACCAGTCCATTTGACATCGAGTTTAGACCAGCGCGTTACACAGTGGAAATCCGCTGTGAATTCATGTTGAGGTAGCGCCATAAAATCTGACCAATTAAAAGTAGCTGGTTTCGCTAAACCCCAAACCCGAAATTGCCATTCTTCAATGCTAACTTGGGGAGTTGCACCGTAAGTTAATACAGGGAAACCTTTGGCTAAATGTTGACCTGGAGGAACACGTTGGTCGTCTTCTTTTCCCGGCTTCTGAAAGAATTTTCCTAACATAATGGGAGAAAAATAAGTTTTCTCAAAATCAAAATATTTGCAAACTTTTGTGCTGAATTGCTAACAGCGCCAGATACTTTACCCTTGAATATGATTAGGGTAAAACACATTTAAATTTCGTAGTTACTTTATCTGGTTGTCTTTTATTATTTGTCATTTGCCATTTGTCCTCTCTTATCAAGTTCTTTACCTGGGGAATAAGGGAGCTAGAGGATTGGGGAGACGGCGAATAGCTACTCTATTGACACAACCCGACGCACCCTAAGGAATATTGCTAGAGACTTGGCAGTTTCTCGTTCGTTATTTGCAAATGAGCGATGACCAATAACTAATGACAGTCCTAACCAGAGAATGTATAACTTGGAAGCACATTAGCTTACTTAATCATTACTGATAAATGATAGGTAATGGGTAATGGATGTTCCCAATTACTCACTACCAATTTTCTAGATCTAATAAGCTTGTGTAGAGTATCTATAATTCATTTTCCAATCAGGAAAGCTAAGAAAAAGCATTTATCCATTAATGATAAATTTGATCTGTGACTTTTGCCAATCAAATCTATCGATGCCGTTCATGCTTTTCCTGACTGGAAAATTATGATTCTTCTTCCTCTTCTTCAGCAGATGGATATACAAATGTAGAACGTCCGGTCAAAATAGACTTGCCCAGAGAGAGAGCTTTCTGAGCTTGGATGGCAGCTTTGTGCCTCCAAGTAGCTCGGCGTTTATCTCGTTTTGATTTGGAAGTTTTCTTCTTAGGAACAGCCATGTCAGCAGATATCGTGATTTTTGACAACCTTCTTATTTTAGGCCATTCACTGACGCCAAGGACGCCAATTTAGCCAAGAATTAAGTAAAGGCATTGGGCATTGGGCATGGGGCATTGGGCATGGGGTATGGGGCATGGGGCATGGAGAGTGCCGAGTTAAGAGTTAGGAATTATCCCCTCTGCCCCCCTGCCTCCTTCATCCCCCTCATCATTTTTCAAAGAATAGTAGCGATCGCGCGGTTTTGAAGTAAGTTGCCCAATTTTGAGCGTCGGGACGGTTGCGCCATTCTGGACGACTAACTTCTAATGTTAGGACTGGTGCGATCGCTCCATAACTTTGTACGGAGATAATTATTGAAACATCTGTCACTAAAATATCTTGGTCAAAGCTCCGCTGAGCAGCTGCTCTCGCGGCCGCTTCTGCTCGTCGCAGAATGGTTTCGTAGTTTTCTTCTGGCAGGCGATCGATCGCTAGGTCAACTCTAGCGGTGTAAGCTCGCACAACTTGAGGGGCGATTGCTTCGGTCAAAAACCACGTAGGAACAGTAGATATAAGCAAAAATGCTAAAGGAACTATCCGGATTTTTCTGGCAATTTGGCTAATAACTGAAAAGGAAGCGATCGATGATGGTATGTGAGCAGAAATTTGGCTCATGACCTTATAGCTCCTGAATAACGATTTGTAAATTGAAATTAGGTGAAAGTATTTTCCGGTCAGCTAACGTAATAAAAATTACATTTTATCCTAAGATTCGATGAGAATCACCTAGACTAGAAAACATCAGGTTAGCTTTGTTTTTTAGACAAAGCCAACCGCAATTTTCAGACGAGCAAACAATAACCGACAAAGAGCGGGATG
This sequence comes from Nostoc paludosum FACHB-159, assembly GCF_014698835.1. Taxonomy (GTDB): domain Bacteria; phylum Cyanobacteriota; class Cyanobacteriia; order Cyanobacteriales; family Nostocaceae; genus Nostoc; species Nostoc paludosum. The sequence continues at coordinate 41,349 of NZ_JACJTU010000028.1, forward strand.
GCAAATTACTGGGCGATCGCTATTGGCATCAATCAATATCAGTTATTTCAACCTTTAAGTTGTGCCCAAGCAGATGCTGAGGCATTAAAGGATATTTTGGTGACAGAGGCAGGTTTTGTCCCCGAACATTGCCTGCTAATGACGGATACCTCACCACTAATCAAAGATAGATCCACCTATCCGACTAAAGAAAATATTTTATTGCTGCTTGAGGATTTGGCCGCGACATGTTGGCAACCACAAGACTATCTATGGTTATTTTTTAGTGGTTATGGAGTCAACTACAAAGGCAAAGATTACTTAATGCCAGCGGAGGGTAACCCCGAACTTGTGCCAGAGACAGGCATAGAATTGCGATCGCTAATGCAAAGTCTCCAACTAGCTGAGTTGAATGTCTTGCTACTGCTTGATATTAACCGTGCTTTTGGCACCCAAGCAGATGCTCCCGTTGGTGAAGAAACCATAGAACTAGCTCAAGAATTAGAACTTGCCACAATTTTTTCTTGTCAACCAGAGCAGTTTTCCCACGAGAGTAGCGAACTAGGGCACGGATTTTTTACAGCAGCATTGTTAGAAGCTTTGCGTTCTGGTAATGGCAACAACTTGGCAGATTTAGAAAGTTACCTGAGTCTTCTGGTGCCCAAATTATGCCAGCACCACTGGCGTCCCATCCAAAACCCTGCCATTATCATCCCATCAAAACCGCAAGTAATCTTACCAAAATTGGCAATAGGAAGCGATTTGGAATCAGAAGCGGTGATTTATCCAGAAGAATCCTTTGCCATTGCCCTTGCAGCTCCTCCCCTGGACGATTACTCTCGAAATCAGGGCAGATGGGGAGAAACAACTATTAACTCCAAAGTCCAAAAGTCTAATCGCAAACAAATCCAGCAGTCGGCTGCTGGCTTGGTTTCCCAGTCGCAAGGAAACACAAATCCACCACCAGAAACTTCCATAGGAATGAACGCGAGGGGAAGATTTATCCCTGACTCCTCCCAAGCCCACGTCTCTCAATTCCCACAAAATCATTCAAACACGCCTTTGTGGAAACAGTTTATTTTATGGGGTGGAGGCAGTTTGGTAGTAGCAGGTTTAATGGCGGTACTTTTTCTGCGTAATCAAGAAACTTTTAGAATTAAAGAAATATCAAGCAGATCGCCCAATGCTACTGCCAGTAGTCCCCAGGCTTTCCAGAATTTACCAAATGACCCCTCGATAATTAGAACCAGCCAACCAGTTAGACCAAAAAATCAATCTAGCGCCCAAACAGCCTTGAGTTCCGAGTCGCAAAAGCGCAATCAAGCAGTATTAGACTTGGCGAAAATGTCGCTCCAAGAAACTCAGGCTAGCGATTTGAGCTTAGCGATCGCTACAGCCAGGAGAATTAAACCTGGTGAGCCATTGTACGAGCAAGCTCAGGAAAATATTAAGATTTGGAGCCGGATGATTTTAGATTTAGCAGAAGGTCGTGCCAAGCAAAGACAGTATGCTAGCGCTATTGCTGCGGCTCGATTAATCACCAAAAACGAGCCGCTTTATGCTAAAGCACAAGCGGCAATTAATTTATGGCGGCTAGAAGGCAAGCAATATGTCAGTAACACAACTCTTTTAGATGCAGCTAACGCCTTAATTCAGCCCGGACAAGCCTCTACTTACAATCGGGCGATCGAAGTTGCGAAAAAAGTACCACCAGGTCAACCAGGCTTCGATACCGCCCAAAAATCAATCGATAAATGGAGTGAGAAAATTTTAGATCTCGCCAAGCGTCGCGCCGCCCAAGGAGAACTCAATGCTGCAATTGAAACTGCTACTTTAGTACCAGAGGAGACAGCTTCTTACGAAGATGCTCAGGATGCTATCCAAAAATGGCGAAAAAAATAATTAAAAGTTAGGAGTTAAAAGTTGGGAGTTAGGAGTTAAGAGTTAGGAGTTAGGAGTTAGGAGTTAGGAGTTAGGAGTTGGGAGTTAGGAGTTATAAGTTAAAAGTTAGGAGTTATAAGTTTTATTTTTAACTCTTCACTCCTAACTAACTCTTAACTCCTCACTCCTAACTAATTCCTAACTCCTCACTCCTCACTCCTAACTAATTCCTAACTCCTTACTTTTAAGTTAATTAACAGTACTGCGATACATCTTCGCCACACTCGTCGGCTAGATAGCACAGTGCTCGGAAACGTAAACCAACCACTTCTTCATATAAGGGGTTGAGCTTACACATGGGCGGAATGTGAAATAAGGTTTTGCCGAATAATTTGACATCTCGCTCAAAGGGACACTGAGATGGAATCAGTTTACACAAGCGGTGAGCTAGTTGGCGATCGCGCACTTGAATGCTATCTACTCGCTGCTTTAAAGGTTGGAGAATGTTCCAGTGGGGCTTGGAAACAGGACGGCTTAGCTTGGTTCCTCGATCTTCACTAGTCTCTGATTGATTGATTGAGACCCAGCTTGCCAGAAAAATATTTTTTGTGGTATTATCAAATACCTTCATGGTTAATCCTCTGTATTATTGAGGCTGTTCACCTTTCTGGTGAATGTATACAACGTGGCAACGAACTTTCCGGAATATTCGTGTCCTGACTCTGATATAATGTAATACCCGATTAGCCACTTAAGTCAGAAACTAATTTATTACTACGTTAAGTTAACCGCAATTTTCGCGGGATCGGTAGTGTAGTAATGTAATCTTGTTCGTAGCTTGACACAGTTTAAATTTTAATGAAGACATCCACCGTTGGGTAGGTTTTAGTTTAACATTTACAAAACTTAAAATGAAATGTTTTTGAAAGTATTTTTTGTAAGTAGAAATAACAGTAATGCCCTGGTGGGCAGTCTTCAGTCTCTGTGTTTTCGCGCTGTTGGGCGTTTGTGGCCTGTAAATTGCTAGCTCAATGCGTTAGAAACAGAGAGAAAAATTCCTCTTAGTCTTGAGTATGAGGCTACCCCAACAAAGTCTGCCTAACTAGAATAATCAGGCTAATATTAGTGATTTTTCTACAATTTGCTACCTATAGCGTTTTAGGATTAACTTACCTGGGGTTAGCATTGGGCTACATTCCGGGCTTACGCATGAACCGCGCCACCATTGCTTTAGTCGGTTCTGCTTTTTTAATTGCTTTAGGTGTTCTAAATTTACAGGAAGCATGGCAGGCTATCGATGCTAATACCATCGTGTTTCTGTTGAGCATGATGGTAGTGAACGCCAACCTATCCTATGCAGGGTTTTTTCGGCGATCGCTATCTGTAATACTGAGTGTGACTCAGAGTCCTTTAGGTTTGCTAATTGCTTTAACTTTTGGCAGCGGTATTCTTTCAGCCTTTTTTCTCAATGACACCATAGCGCTGATTTTTACACCCTTAACCTTGAGCCTGACTCAAACTTTGGGTTTAAATCCGATTCCTTATTTACTAGCGATCGCTGGTGCAACTAATATAGGCTCGGTAGCTACCTTGAGCGGCAATCCTCAAAATATCCTCATAGGTTCCTTTTCAGCTATTCCCTACCTAGATTTTCTGCGTGTATTAGCTCCTGTTGCCCTTTTAGGCTTGGTAGTTCAGGTAGGATTACTGTGGCTACTTTATCCAAATGTGCGCTCAATCAAACCGTGCCAAGTATTACCCACCACCAACCAACGTATTTTTAAACCTTTATTTAATAAAACATTAGTAATTACAGCTGGGTTGCTGATTGCATTTACTGTCGGCTTACCCTTAGCTGAGTCTGCTTTAGTTGCTGCTAGCTTGTTGCTAATCACTCGCCGGGTTAAACCCCAACGGATTTTGCAAAAACTGGATTGGAATCTGCTGGTAATGTTTTCTGGATTGTTTATCTTGACGCGAGTCACCCAGAAATTGAATTTACTCCAACCATTTACCCACGCTGTTAACTCTGCTGCGAGTTTTTTGGGTGTAACTGTTGTTTTGTCTAACTTAATTTCTAATGTGCCTGCTGTACTCCTACTGCATCCCCTGATTCCTCAAGGCGATGCCAAGTATTGGCTATTACTGGCAGCGGGTTCAACCTTGGCAGGTAATTTGACTTTGTTTGGTTCAGTTGCGAACTTGATAGTTGTAGAAGCTGCTGCTGATTTAGGTTACAAGCTAACTTTCTGGGAACATCTCAGGTTTGGAGTACCAGTAACATTGTGTACTCTACTTTTAACGTACCTCTGGGTTCATTAAGGATGTGGCTTATCTTATGACACCTGCTGAATAGTCAGGGTTAATTCTGGGAACGTTTGAGAAACAATCCTTTGGTGTGGGATAAACACAGTTTGCTTATAACTTCCCTGATTTAGCAAACACACAGTTACTTTATTTTCCAAAGTGTCAACAATCCAATATTCGACCACACCCATAACTGCATACTCACAGGTTTTTTGGTTATAGTCCCGGTCAATAGATTCAATCTCACACAAAAGCGCAAAGACGCTCTTAAAATCTCTGCGTCTCTGCGCCTTTGCGTGAGCTTCTTATTACGATGCCACCTGAGCAGCAGTCCGAGTCCGCCGTCTTCTCCCATCGGCAACTTTCACCGGCGGTTCTTCAGGAATTTGCATCAACAAAGTTACAGATGGTTGACATTGCAATTCTCGACGGATGGAACGTTGCAATTCTCGCTCTAGAGTTCCTTGCAACCCACCCCAATCTATATCTGCTGCTTCACCTTCCCCAGCAGTAAATTCTGACCAGCGCACAGTGAGAATTTCTTCAATTCGCTGTTGTACCCATTTTTGCAGCAGCGATCGCTCTAAACTTGTAACTACACCCCGCAGGTGAATTTCTGGTTTTGCTAACAGTTTACCGTTCCAATCGATGGCGGCGGCAATGGTAACAATACCTTCTTCTGCCATACGTTGGCGTTCTTGCAACACTTTAGCACTCACCATACCAGAACTTGTGGTATCTACCAATTCAATACCAGATGGTACTTTACCAGCAACCCGGATAGAGTTTTCAGTCAGTTCTATAACATCACCATTTTGAATAACGATCATGTTTTCTGCTGGTATACCCATACTCTGAGCCGTTTGGGCGTGCTTCACCAGCATTCGATGTTCCCCGTGAAATGGCACAAAGAACTTCGGCTGAGTTAGAGCAATCATTAATTTTTGGTCTTCCTGACAGCCGTGACCGGAGACGTGAATTCCTTTGTCCCGACCATAGACCACATTTGCCCCTTGAATCATCAATTTATCAATGGTATTGACTACAGCGATGGTATTTCCCGGAATGGGGTTAGCAGAGAATACTACTGTATCGCCTTGACGGATTTTGATGTGGGGGTGTTCTTTGTTGGCAATGCGGGTCATTGCTGACATTGGTTCCCCTTGGGAACCTGTAGTCAGAATCAACACACTTTCATCTGGCAGGTTGCGGACTGCGTTCAACGGTTGCAGCAGATTATCTTCACACTTGATGTAACCTAGATTACGGGCATGAGCAATCAAGTTCAACATGGAACGCCCAACCACCGTCACTACACGGTTATGCTTCTTCGCTAGATCTAAAATCATATTGATGCGATGGACGCTAGAAGCAAAGGTGGTGACGAACAATCGCCCAGTAGCTTGACTAAATACTCTGTCAAGATTGGGATAAACAGAGCGTTCTGAAGGTGTAAATCCTGGGACTTCTGAATTAGTGGAATCACTTAGCAAACAAAGAACGCCTTTTTCACCATGTTCTGCTAGTCGTTGCAGGTCAAACCTTTCTCCATCCACTGGCGTGTGGTCAATTTTAAAATCACCAGTGTGAATAATTACCCCAAGTGGCGTATGAATGGCAACTGTGAAACTATCAGCTATAGAATGAGTATTACGGATATATTCCACTAAAAAGTTTTTGCCAATCCGCACGACATCACGCGGTAAAACTTTTCTTAATTCTGTGCGATCGCGTACTCCTGCTTCTTCTAATTTACCCTCTAGCATTGCCATTGCTAGTCTTGGGCCGTAAATCACGGGTATATCAAATTGTTTGAGATGAAAAGCAATCCCACCAATATGGTCTTCATGACCGTGGGTAACGATCATGCCTTTAATTTTGTGCCGATTTTCCCGCAGATAGGTCGTATCTGGGAGAACAATATTGACTCCATGCATCGCTTCTGTGGGAAAAGCCAATCCTGCATCTAACAGAACAATTTCATCTTCGTACTCGAAAACACAAGTATTTTTGCCAATTTCATGCAAACCGCCCAAAGGAATAATTTTCAAGGCGGAATTACTAGCTTCGTTTTTAGCCATTTTCTCCTTAGTTTGTTACGTTTTGTTAATTAAGTTGATAGTTAACGATCTTTTATTTCAAACAACCTCTGTTGTCTTTTTAGTCAGTCCCAAAGCAATCTTGTTTTAATTGAGATTTTCTATTGTTTATTCAATAAAAAGGACAATACACTAAAGGATTCATAGTATATCTATTAGTCCTAGCACAGGTTTTTAAATAGTAATACCAATTTCAAATTTGAAAACTTAGTGATACGAATGCATTCACATAACTCTTTATTAGAAAGAAACTCTCAATTTAACATCCACAATGCTATAACTTGCTAACAATTAGGGTCATTAGTTTATATCTATGTTTAGTAGCACGCCTATTGGCAGCACTCAAAGAGCTGGTGGCTGGATTAAACTAAGTTCTTTAAGAACTGCTTCTAACTTTTGAGTTACTTCTGAGTCCGCTTCGCATAGCGGCGGACGAGTTGAACCAACCTCCCAACCTTGAAGTTTTAGTGCCTTTTTAATTGGAATAGGATTTGAAGTGAGAAATAAAGCTTTAAACAACGGGAAGAGTCGGAGATGAATCTCGCTGGCTACCTCAATTTTACCCGCACTAAAAGCTTGGATCATCTGCTGTAGTTGGTTGCCTACCAGATGAGAAGCCACACTTACTACACCCTTTGCCCCGATCGCTAACATGGGCAAAGTCATGTAATCATCACCAGAGTAGATCTGGAATTCTTTTGGTGTCAAGCGGCGAATTTCAGTTGCTTGATCTATGCTACCTGTAGATTCTTTTATCCCAACAATGTTGCTTACCTCAGCTAACTGGGCAACTGTTTCTGGCTGGAGGTTTTGCCCGGTACGACCGGGGACGTTATATAACAACAGTGGTAAATCGGGACAGGCTTGCGCTATTGCCTGAAAGTGTGCTTTTAATCCCGCTTGCGGTGGTTTGTTGTAATAAGGAACAACCTGTAAGGAACCGTGTACTCCTATTTTAGCTGCTTTTTGGGTAGCAGCGATCGCTTCTTTGGTGGAATTTGAACCACAACCTGCTATTACCTTAGCTTTCCCTGCCACAGCCTGTAACACTTCGACAAACAACTGGTATTCCTCGTCCCAACTCAGGGTAGGGGATTCCCCTGTTGTGCCACATACCACCAATGTATCTGTACCATTGTTGGCTAGATGCGCTGCTAGTACTGCCGCTAGATCGTAGTTAACACTACCATCTGCTTTAAACGGCGTAATCATAGCGGTTAAAACATTGCCAAAATCTCCCACCCTGTTTGTCACTCCTAATTACCCATGTTTTTATATCTTGGTGGTTTTCTATTGTAATAAGCTATTAGCAAATTAATTTAAAATGTCATTTTTTATTTGTCATTTATCTTTTGTCATCATGTTTATTTCCTTAATGACTAATGACTAATGACTATTAACTAATGGTTTGAGTAGATTTTTCTCTACCAATAATTCGGCGATTTGTATTGCATTCAAGGCTGCCCCTTTGCGGATTTGATCGCCACATAACCATAATTCCAAGCCACAAGGATGAGAGATATCTTGACGAATTCTTCCCACCAGAACTTCGTCCTTACCCGTAGCTTCAATTGGCATCGGAAAATAATTACTTTTCCAATCTTCTACCAATTTTACCCCAGGAGCCGAATTTAGAATTTCTTTAGCTGCCTCTACACTAAAGGGAGTTGCAAATTCTAAATTAATTGCTTCAGAGTGGGCGCGAAGTACGGGAACCCGTACACAAGTCGCAGTAATTCTGATTTGCTGGCTGCCAAAAATCTTTCGGGTTTCGTTAACCATTTTCATTTCTTCCTCACAATAACCCAAATCGTTTAATGGCGAGTTATGCGGGAATAAATTAAATGCCAATGGGTAGGGCAATACTTCGGCAACTGGCGGTTGTCCTTGTAGTATAGCGCTGGTTTGGGTTTTCACTTCTGCCATTGCTCTTGCCCCAGCACCGCTAGCAGATTGGTAAGTTGAGGCTACAATACGTTGCACTGGTTTAACTTGATGCAATGGCCATACTGCCACCGCCATTAAAATTGTTGTGCAGTTGGGGTTAGCAATAATGCCTTGGTGATTAGCTGCGGCTTGGGGATTTACTTCTGGTACTACTAAGGGGACTTCGGGGTTCATGCGAAAGGCACTGGAATTATCAATTACCACTGCGCCCTTTTCCACAGCGACACTTGCCCAAGTTTTAGATGTAGAACCACCTGCACTAGCCAGTACGATATCAACGTTTTCAAAAGCGCGATCGCAAACTTGCTCTACTGGTATATTTTCCCCATTAAACCGCAGCGATCGGCCTGCGCTTCGTTCCGATGCCAATAACTTTAACTCAGCAATCGGAAAAGCACGGCTTTCTAATAATTCCAGCAACTCTGTGCCAACGGCACCAGTCGCGCCCAAAATAGCTACACGATAGGATTTAGACAAACTCGCTTCCTCCTTTAAGAGGTTTGTGTGTAATTTTTTAGAACAATTGTCAATTTACTTATATTTAAATAGCGATCGCACTCTGGAAATACATTTTGAATAAATTTAGATTTTTTTCTAATTTAGTCTATCTCTATCAATCCAATACATTTATTTTTTAGTTATTTCATCAATTTAAGTATGTTGCATTTTACAATCATTCTTGTTCAATTTTTACATTAATTTTAAACTATATATTACTATACAACAAACCGCCATTGAAATTAATGATATTAGTATATCTGCACTTGAGCTTTTCAGAGGCGTTATACGTATAAATGTAATAAACATCTTAGTTGCAAAATGCATTATCAAAATGACAAATATACTGTAAATTCCAACAGAATCAAGCTAGCACAACATTAAATTTAGCTATTGGGCTAGACAACAGATGCACTCTGCTACCACAAATTAATAGCTAGACTAAATACTACAACAATAACTTTAAAGTACTAACTACTCGTTGAGAACCAGGATATCACGGTGTCAGGCAAGTGGATAATTAATTCGTGAGTTATCAGTTCATTGGGAGTGGGAAGATGAGGGAGAAAAATTGCTACCGTGTCTCCTTTGTCCACCTTATCATGCCCCATGCCCACTTTCCCAATGACTAATTGTTATGAAGCTAAAGTGTCAAGTCTTTGGGCATTGGCAGTACACTAGATCTTTGACCCAGGACAACCATCCATTTTTGGATATCATAAAGCCTTGTGGCATCTCCCATTGCCCCTAAGAGACATCAAGCCATAAACGCGATTAGTTGCGTCTTGTGTGTACTCGGAGTTTAAAATACCAGAAAACTAGAGACGAAGCATGAAAGTCACCCAGGAAAAACTTCCCGCCAGCCAAATTGGCTTGGAAATAGAAATTACGCCGGAAATTACCAAGCAAACTTACGAACAAGTCATTAAAAACTTAGCGAGTACTGCCAATATTCCTGGGTTTCGTAAAGGCAAGGTGCCTCGGCCAATATTGCTACAACGGCTGGGTACGACTCGAATAAAGGCAGCAGCCCTAGAAGAACTAATTCAAGATGGTATTGAGCAAGCAGTTAAACAAGAATCCATCCAGGCAATCGGTCAGCCGCAATTACGGTCCTCGTTTGAGGATTTGATTAATAATTATGAACCTGGAAAGCCCCTAACGATTTCGGCAGCTGTTGATGTCGAACCAGAAGTAAATTTAGTGCAGTACACTGATTTGCGTTCCCAAGCAGAGGAAATCAAGTACGATCCAGAACAAGTAGAGAACACTTTAAACAAGCAACGTGAAGAATTGGCAACATTGATTCCTGTAGAAGGACGTGCAGCCCAAATCGGTGATGTTGCTGTAGTTGATTTTAAAGGTGTGTTCTCAAAAGCCGAGGGTGAAGAGGAAACAGGCGAACCAGAGGCGATTCCCGGAGCCGAAGCGACTGATTTTCAACTGGAGTTGTATGAAGATAAATTTATTCCAGGTTTTGTCTCTGGTATTGTGGGCATGAATCCTGGTGAAACCAAGGAAATTGCCGCGCAGTTTCCAGACCCATATGCTAATGAAGATTTAGCAGGAAAAGCAGCAACCTTCACAGTGACGGTTAAAGAACTCAAGGAAAAAGAGTTACCAGAATTAAATGACGACTTTGCCCAAGAAGTCAGTGATTTTGAAACTTTGGAGGAGCTACGAGCATCTCTGGTAGAGCGATATCAAAAAGAGGCTGACGAAAAAACCAAAAGCAATAAGCAAGAAGCCTTATTAACGGAACTGCTCAAGCACGTAGAAATTGACTTGCCAGCAACGTTAATTGAGAAAGAAGTGGATGCAATGCTGACTCAAACAGCAATTCGCTTGTCTCAGCAAGGACTAGATGTGAGAAAGTTGTTTACCCAAGATATTATTCCTCAATTGCGGGAGCGATCGCGCCCTGAAGCAATTGAGCGCCTCAAACGCTCTTTATCCTTACGAGAAGTTGGGAAACGCGAGTCTATCGAGGTCACACCAGACGAAATCGCAGCCAGAGTCACAGAACTTTTACAACAGTATCCAGATGAGCAAGACATTGACGAAGAAAGATTGCGCTCAATGGTGGAAAATGAACTTTTAACCGAGAAAATCGTTGACTGGCTCTTAGAACACTCCTCAGTTGAACTTGTACCCGAAGGCTCTTTGGCTCCAGCAGAGGAAACTGAAGCAACACAATCAGATACAGACACCAACGCACCTGAGACAGAACAAAGCGGCGAACCTTCGACAGAAGCCACAGCAGAGTCGTGAAAACCCCACAGCCATCATTCACCAGTCTTGAGTTAAAGTACTTGTGAAATGGGTAAGCTAAAGGAGATGAGGGGTATGGGCCAAACAAGGCATTGCTCATTGGGCATTGAAATGTGTGGGAGGATAGGGGAGAAATCTTTTTGCCCTCTCTTCCCACACTCCCCACACTCCTCCATCTACCAATTCTTCAGTGCCCACAATAAAAAGAAAAATTAAAGGATTTTCAGGAAATAGTGACACCGTTTGCCTCTGGGCTTGATACTGTGTTACACGAGAGGAATTTATATGAGGCATAATGGTTAACACGTAGCTTAAATAAAAATCTCACTCGTCAACAACGCAGCCTCAGCTGCCCAGAGCTCTGTCCCAACTATCGTTAAATCTTCTATGCTTGTATCGCAGTCGGGAAATTATCCCATCAGCAACTTAAGTAAAATAAACATTAACTCCCAGATGAGTAGCCCTAACAACATCGTGCCGATGGTGGTAGAACAATCTGGTATTGGAGAAAGGGCTTTCGACATCTACTCCCGCCTGCTGCGAGAGCGGATTATCTTTTTGGGGACGCCAATAGACGACGCCGTTGCCAACTCAATTGTCGCTCAGCTGTTATTTTTGGACGCTGAAGACTCAGAAAAAGATATCCAACTGTACATTAATTCTCCCGGCGGCTCCGTCTACGCAGGGATGGCAATCTATGATACAATTCAGCAAATACGCCCCGATGTTGTTACCATCTGTTTTGGATTAGCCGCGAGCATGGGAGCGTTTTTGTTAACAGCCGGGACTGCGGGTAAGCGAATGTCTCTTCCCGACTCCCGAATCATGATTCACCAACCACTTGGTGGCGCTCAAGGGCAAGCTATTGACATTGAAATTCAAGCCAGAGAAATTCTTTACGTTAAGGCGAAGCTAAATCAGTTACTATCTCACCATACTGGTCAACCTTTAGAAAGAATCGAAGCAGACACTGAGCGCGACTTTTTCATGTCGGCAGAAGAGGCCAAAAACTACGGTTTGATCGATCAGGTCATTTCCAGGCAAAATCTTCCCACAGCAGGGGAAAACGTCACCATTCTGAAATAAGAGGCTGGTATGTCTAAGTACGACTCCCATTTAAAATGTTCATTTTGCGGCAAGTCTCAAGAGCAGGTGCGTAAATTAATCGCGGGGCCGGGAGTCTACATCTGCGATGAATGCGTTGACTTGTGTAATGAAATACTAGACGAGGAGTTACTCGATACAAATGGTGCAGCAGCCCAACCTGCACCAAGGGCGGAACCACCCCAAAAACGTCGTACCCGCTCTTCGAGTATTTCCTTTAATCAAATACCCAAGCCAAGAGAGATTAAAAAGTATCTAGACGAACACGTTATTGGTCAAGACGAAGCTAAGAAAGTATTATCTGTCGCCGTTTACAATCACTACAAGCGGCTGGCGATCGTTCAGTCTAAAGCCAATGGCAAAGCTGGCGCTGATGATGCGGTAGAGTTGCAAAAGTCTAATATTTTACTAATCGGGCCTACTGGTTGCGGTAAAACTCTCTTAGCCCAAACCCTAGCGAAAATCCTTGATGTGCCCTTTGCCGTAGCTGATGCCACGACGCTCACGGAAGCAGGCTATGTGGGAGAAGATGTAGAAAATATCTTGTTGCGACTGTTGCAGGTGGCAGATTTGGATGTAGAGGAAGCTCAGCGGGGAATTATCTACATCGACGAAATTGACAAAATTGCCCGCAAGAGTGAGAATCCCTCGATTACTCGTGATGTTTCCGGCGAAGGTGTGCAACAAGCCTTGCTGAAAATGTTAGAGGGAACGATCGCCAACGTACCACCCCAAGGAGGACGCAAGCACCCGTACCAAGACTGCATTCAAATTGATACCAGTAACATCTTATTTGTCTGTGGTGGGGCTTTCGTCGGCTTAGAAAAGGTTGTAGATCAGAGAGTTGGCAAAAAAGCAATCGGTTTTGTGCAGCCGGGAGAAGGGCAGTCAAAGGAAAAACGAGCAGCAGACACTCTCCGCCATCTAGAACCAGATGATTTAGTGAAATTTGGCATGATTCCAGAATTTATCGGGCGCGTGCCAATGGTAGCAGTAGTAGATCCCCTAGATGAAGAAGCGCTGATGGCGATTCTTACCCAACCTCGTAGCGCCCTAGTGAAGCAGTACCAAAAACTGCTGAAGATGGATAATGTCCAGTTAGACTTTAAAGCAGATGCTCTAAAAGCGATCGCTCAAGAAGCCTACCGTCGGAAAACTGGTGCTAGAGCTTTGCGGGGCATTGTGGAAGAATTGATGCTGGATGTCATGTATGAGTTACCATCTCGTAAAGATGTGACGCGCTGTACAGTAACACGCGAGATGGTCGAGAAGCGATCGACTGCCGAGCTAATCGTACATCCATCTTCACTACCGAAGCCAGAATCGGCTTAAGAGTCATTAGTCATTGGTCATTAGTCATTAGTCATTAGTCGTTGGTCATTGGTCATTAGTCAAAAACTAAGGAGTAATAATAATGCACCCAGACGAGTGACTAATAACAAACCGCAAATTCCCATCGCCAAGGACGATGGGAATTTGTAAGAGAGGACGAATGACATAAAGACGGAGGACAAAGCACAAATGCCTTACATTAATGTTCGTGGCGTTGAGCACTACTACGAATGGATGAAAAAACCATCTGGTTCTTTGGCAAAACCAGTGATGGTTTTCATCCACGGTTGGGCTGGTTCAGCTAGATATTGGCGAAGTACTGCTAATGCTTTATCCGAGCAATTTGATTGTTTACTCTACGATTTGCGCGGATTTGGGCGTTCTCGTGGTAAGCCAACCATAGTCCAAGCAAGTGAATCTGTTGCTGAGTCTGAGTCACTTCAGGAACAATCAGAGGCAATAAAAGACTTAACGTATGAATTAGAAGAATACGCTGATGATTTGGCAGCTTTGTTAGATGGGTTGCATATTCAGCGTGCCTATATTAATGCCCATTCAATGGGTGCTTCTGTTGCTACTTTATTTTTTAACCGCTACCCTCAACGAGTGGAACGAGGAATTTTAACTTGTAGCGGTGTTTTTGAGTACGACGAAAAAGCATTTACAGCCTTTCATAAATTCGGCGATTATGTAGTTAAATTCCGCCCCAAATGGTTAAGTAAAATACCATTTGTTGACCGGATGTTTATGGCTAGATTTCTGCATAGTCCCATACCAAATTCTGAACGGCAGGCTTTTTTGCAAGATTTTCTGCAAGCAGATTATGATGCAGCATTAGGTACAATTTTTACTTCAGTATCTAAGGCACAATCTGAATTGATGCCGCAAGAGTTTGCGAAGCTGACAGTGCCAACTTTGCTGGTAGCGGGTGAGTATGACAAGATTATTCCAGCCCAAATGGGGCGTCAAGCAGCAGCATTGAGTGACAAAGTTGAATTTGTCATGATTCCTAATACAGCACATTTTCCGATGTTGGAAGATGCATCAACTTATTTGCGGCGAGTACAAGAGTTTTTGCAAATTAAGACACCAGAAGCACAAGTGGGATAACTAAAACGGTTTTTTATACCAATTCTCATTAAAGGAACCGCCAAGGACGCCAAAAGCGCCAAGCAAGAGAATTGGTATTAGACAGTTAAGCGTACTTGGATTATGCCTTGACGCATTTGATATTGGCGGTTTAACCAAGACTTTTGAATTATTTTACCGAGTAAGGGAGCAAGTTGAATCAAGAGCGATCGCAGCAGGGGATTTTTTCGCAGTAGTTCGCCTTGTTTAGCTTCCTTTAATTGGAGTTGCTGAGAGCGGATAATTTCTGGCTCGCGTTCGGCTTGAATTTGCCGCAATGCCATATCAATCTCTTCGTGCCGAGCTTTTTTATGGAACAGTGGTACAAGATGATTAGCGGCAACAATTACATCACGCAATGCTAGATTAATTCCTTGGGCACGCACGGGAGACATTGGATGTGCAGCGTCGCCCAAAAGCAGTACTCCTGGTGCGTACCATTGTGGACAATAACCAACCACAACAGAAAGCCGAATGGGGGATTCTATGCTATCTGCGCGATTGCGGAAATGTTCTGCTAGCCATGAGGGTGATAATGATGCAAAAATTTCTGCCCAGTTGGCTTGCTTGGTGTCAGTGTTTTCGTTCGCCGACATTACCCAAGCTAGATGCAGTTTTCCTGATTCTGCTCCATGAAAAATGCTAAATGCGCGATCGCTATTTAAAATAGTACGAAACACATTATCAGTGGCAAATTTTGGGCTGGCGGCAAGCTTAAACCAGAGAATGTCAACATTTTTGGGTTGGCGTACCAATTCCAATCCTATACGTTGTCGCACAAGAGAACTTCGACCATCTGCCCCAATTACTAAGTCAGCGGCAAATTCTCTGCCATCGCTAAGTACTACACCTGCAACGCGTTGGTTATTCCAGCGTAAATCTTTGACAGGAACCCCTTGGATAAATTCAAACCCATCATTGGTTTGAGCTTGTGAAATCAGTGCTTTGAGCAGGGGTGGTTGTGGAAGCAGCGTACAAGGCCGATCTGCCCCCATTGGTTCATCAACTCGAAAAAATTGCTTCTCTCCGAAAATAAATTCCCACGCGTCAAGTTGCCGATGGGGGATATCCTCTAATAATGCCGATAGACCCATTTGCTCTAATGCATCTAAGCCACTGGGCATTAATGCTTCGCCGCGAAATACGCGGTGAAAGTCTCTTGCTGCTTCAATTAATGTTACAGCAATACCACGTTTTGCCAGAAGCAAGGCGAGTGTTGCACCTGTTGGGCCTGCGCCCACAATCACAATCTGCGTCACTGCATTCCTCCTCTCAAAGATATTGGTCGAATTATCTTGAGATTAACTCAAACCCAGTTCTCGTTTTAGCAAGTTAATCGAGTTAGCGCCGATATAATTCTCAACTTTAATCAACTTTGGCGGGCGAATAATATCTTCGTCAGCTGCTTGCACTGCTGCTTGCACGGCGGGAAAACTGGCTAAATCGCTGATAATTACCTCAGCCCGCTTGACCATTGCTTGAAGCTTATAAGCATCTTTTGGTTGAGAAGTCATGATTAGTAGTTCATCTCCCCGCAAACCGTGGAGGATGACTTCGGCGGCGCGGGCAATTCCAGAACTGAGGCTGACTATGCCTACACAGTTTTCTTTTGGTAGAGTTTTCAAGAAGTTGAGTTCTTTGGTGTAGTCGTAGATATCCAGAGGAATTACTCGTACAGCTTTGGGAGCTGCGATCGCTTCCACATCATTGATAAAATAACGGCTTGTGACTACTGTTGCAGAAGTAGTTTTATCTAGCACGGCAGCTAACTCTTCCATTGCTACCAACTGTACTGGTATTTTCAGCGATCGCTCTAATTCATATACCATCAACTCCCCAGCACCCATATCATGAGATGGAACTGCAACTAATACCCGCGCACTACAACGCAAACGCCAGTCAATTTCTGCTAAAAATAACTCTCTAGCTTGACTGAGGGAACATCCTTGAGAGAGTAGTTCATCTAGTGCTTGCTGGACAATTTTATAAGCATCGGGATGTTGTTTGAGAATTGGTGATTGTAGCCTGCTACCGCCCTCATGACCTTGGGCACGCACATAAATTCCGGAACCAGCCAGACTTTCTACAAATCCGTCTTCTTCTAGTTGACGGTAAACTTTGCTGATGGTGTTACGGTGTAACCCAGTTTGCATTGCTAACGCCCGTGTACTTGGCAATTTGTAACCAGGTGGATATTGCCGGGAAGCGATGGCAAACCGGATTTGATTAAACAACTGCGTTGATGCGGGAATTTCGCTGTCTGGCTGAATGCGGAATTGAATCATCACCAAACCTCCTAAATACTGAGTGGTGAACATTGAGCGCTAGCACTTGCAAGTCAGCACTCCTTTGGCGATCGGCTGAGTTAAATATCAAATATTTGATTTACATAGGAAATTTTTCTAGTACAAATTTTGAATGCGCTCACTATGGTAATTGATAATTTAATTGGAAATAACCTAGACATACTGGGATAGTTATATCAAAGAAATACACCGCCGATCGCATAATACTGGTAAAAATTATTATGACAGAGCAAGTAATAAGTACCACAACGGTTAAACTTTTGCAAGATAATATTCAAGTGTCTGCTTATCTGGCACAACCAGAAGAATCTGGCTCTTATCCAGGAATCGTGGTGTTGCAGGAGATTTTCGGTGTCAACGTCCACATTCGGGAAGTTACAGAACGAATTGCCAAACTTGGGTATGTAGCGATCGCACCTGCTCTTTTTGAACGTATTGCCCCTGGCTTTGAAACTGGTTATACCTCAGAAGATATTCAAATTGGCAAAAAATATGCTTGGGAGCAGACTCAAGCATCAGAATTATTAAGCGATATTCAACTAGCAATTGATTACCTTAAAAGCCTCCCCAAGGTTAAAAAAGATGGCTTTGGCTGTATTGGTTTCTGCTTCGGCGGTCATGTTGCGTATCTGGCAGCTACCTTACCAGATATTAAAGCTACGGCTTCCTTTTACGGGGCTGGAATTACCACGCGCACGCCTGGAGGTGGCGCTCCTACACTCACGCGCACCAGAGAAATCGCAGGTACTATCTATGCCTTGTTTGGTAAGGAAGATGCTAGCATCCCAGCCGAACAAGTAGATGAAATTGAAGCAGAGTTAGAAAAATATAAAATTCCTCATCGTGTGTTCCGCTACGATGGAGCTGACCACGGATTTTTCTGTGACCATCGTGGCAGTTATAATCCTAAAGCTGCTGCCGATGCTTGGGAGGAGGTGCAAGAACTCTTTAGTCAACTAGTCATTAGTCGTTAATAGAGATGCGATTATACTCTTACGAGAAGCCGCTCTTCGAGCGTCTACGCGTCTGTACAATAGTCATTAGTAAAAGACAAATGACAACTGGCAAAAAGCATAAACTCCAGTGGCATCAGCTTACATAAAAATTAATCTTCAAAAGTCATGAATTCCGAATCGAAACTTTCTCAAACAGCCAATTCGTCGTTTACAATGGACGATTTTGCCAAAGCACTAGAAAAGCACGACTACCAGTTTCAAAAGGGACAGGTTGTACATGGCAAAGTGTTCCAATTTGACCATGATGGAGCTTATGTCGATATTGGTGGCAAATCGTCAGCTTTTCTGCCGCGCGATGAGGCTTCTTTGAGAGCAGTGACGGATTTATCGGAGGTGCTGCCATTGCAAGAGGAACTTGAATTTTTGATTATCCGAGATCAGGATGCAGAAGGTCAAGTTACTCTTTCTAGAAAGCAGTTGGAAATTCAGCACATCTGGGAACGATTGGCGCAAATGCAGGAAAATGCCCAGACAGTGCAAGTGAAGGTTATGGGTGTGAATAAAGGTGGTGTCACAGTCGAGGTTCTATCTTTGCGGGGATTTATTCCGCGATCGCACTTGGCTGAGCGCGATAATCTAGAATCACTCAAAGGTCAAACTTTGACTGTAGGCTTTTTAGAAATTAATAAAAATACCAATAAACTTATACTTTCCCAACGTTTAGCAACTCGTTCTAGCAACTTTAGTTTGTTAGAACTCGGTCAATTGGTGGAAGGCAAAGTTACTGGTATTAAACCTTTTGGTGTATTTGTTGATTTAGATGGAATGAGCGCTCTACTACATATCAAGCAGGTAAGCCAAAAATTCATTGAATCTTTAGAAAAGGTATTTCAAATTGGTCAATCAATTAAAGCTGTAATTATTGATTTGGATGAAGGTAAAGGGCGAGTTGCTATTTCTACTAGAGTTTTGGAAAATTTTCCTGGCGAAGTGCTAGAGAATTTCGATGAGGTGATGGCTTCAGCCGAGGCGCGTGCCAATAGAGCTAGCAACAAAGTATCGGAATAGTTTTAACATTTAATCACCGCCAAACGCAGTAACAGTCTGGCGGTGGGCTGCTTGCATAGAATATATAAATAGTGCGATCGCATAAATTAATGAGTAAATAAGACCAGAAATTCTGAAATTTCTGGCTGCCATGAAATTAAGAACTATATAAGATAAATAAAGTGTGACACCAATTTGAAAAAAGAATGCGACAGATACACATACTCAAATCCTTGTGATATCTAGCTTTCTTAATTTTGAATTTTGAATTGGTATCAGCTATTGGGTTAGTTGGCGTGAGGATATCTTAAGCATGGTTACAAAGTATAAAAATATGCAAATATTTCCTGTTTAAATATGAACTATAAACGCTGTAACTATTGAATTTAGGTATTTATATGTTTCTAGTAACTGGAGCAACCGGAGGAATTGGTCGCAGAGTTGTGCGGCTCCTACGTCAACGAGACCAGTCCGTGAGAGCATTTGCCCGTCTTACCTCGCGTTATAGCGAGTTAGAACATCGCGGTGCAGAAATCTTTATCGGTGATTTGCAGCAAGAAAAAGATATTCAAAAAGCTAGTCAAGGTGTGAAGTATATTATCAGTGCCCACGGTTCTGATAGCGATGCTTTATCCTTAGACTACCGTGCCAATATTGAATTGATTGACCAAGCAAAGGCTAATGGGGTGCAGCACTTTGTCTTTATTTCCGTATTAGGAGCCGATCGCGGTTATGAAGACGCTCCTGTTTTCAAAGCTAAACGAGCAGTAGAGCGATATTTAGAAGCTAGTGGCTTAAATTACACAATTTTACGCCCAGCTGGATTAGCATCTAACTTGCTACCACTAGTAGAACGATTCCGAGAAACAGGATTGTATTTGTTGATTGGCGATCGCAAAAATCGTACTTCAATTGTCAGTACTGATGATTTGGCAAGGATAGTAGTGGATTCTGTAGCAGTTGAAGGCGCTCGCAACCGGATTTTACCAGTGGGAGGGCCAGAGATTTTATTAAGAGAAGATATTCCCCGGATTTTTGGTCGGATCTTCGCCAAAGAACCAGTAATAATAAATTCACCGCTGTTTTTCATTGATGGTTTACAAGGTGCATTGGGCTTATTTAATCCCCAAACCCAAAAAGCTTTGGGAACCTTTCGCACATTGCTAGCAAATGAATTTTTCTGCACAAAAGATGAAATTGCCAATTTAGAAACGATTTTTAACTTCCAATTGGAAACATTAGAAAGTTTTTTGCGGCGCTATCTGGCAGTTTGAATTAGGGCATGGGGCATGGGGCATAGGGCATGGGGAGGTGTGGGAGGTGTGGGAGGTGTGGGAGGGGTGGGAGGAAAGGGAAGCATAAATTCTCTTTTTCCCCATCTCCCCACACTCCCCACACTCCCCACACTCCCCCATCTCCCCCATCTCCCCACACTCCCCACACTCCCCCATCTCCCCCATCTCCCCAATTCACCTTGTCCCCCCATCCTCTTCCAATGCCCAATCTAAAATCCAAAATCTAAAATCCAAAATTCTATGAGATCTCCCCTAACTGTAAATGCTGCTCAAGCACGTCAGACAAAAGAGCGATTCGCCCAGCCTGAGGAACAACTCACCTATGAATTAGGGAAAGCTGTACAGGAATTGCCACCTCTGTACACAAGATTATTAGCGGGAACAATTAGCGTTATAGTATTTGGGGCGATCGCCTGGGCGCACTTCTCCCAAATCGATGAAGTAGCAACAGCGCCAGGGGAATTAATTGCTTCTACACAGGTAAGACCGGTGACATCCTTGGGTGGAGGGTCAATTGTCGCCGTCAAAGTGCAAGAAGGCGATCGCGTGACTAAAGGTCAAGTTCTGGTTCAAAAAGATCCAGATTTGCAGAAAACTGATGTTTCCCGTTTAGCCAAATCTACGAGATTGATTCAGGACGATTTGCAACGTTTAGATGCAGAACGCACTGGAAGCAAAATTGCTGGTACGAAACTGCAAGATGAACTTTTAAGCTCCCGTCTGCAAGATTTCCAAGCACGTCAAGCCGGAGCCGAAGCCGAAGCAAATCGCCAACTAGCACTCATCGATCAAGCCAAAGTTCGTTTGACTCGGTTGCAAGACAACTTAGTGGCTGCTAAAACTAGCGTTATCAATGCTAAAACTAACGTTGCCAACGCCGAAAGCATCCGTACTAGAATTGAGGGTAATTTGGCGATCGCTCAAGAAAGAGAAAAAAGTTTACGCACCCTAATAACTCCCGGTGCTGTACCAAGAGTTGATTACCTAGAAGCCCAAGAAAGATTAACTCGTACAAAGACAGAAATCACTAGGGCACAAGATGAAGTAACCAACGCTCAGAATAGAATAATCGAGGCTGAAGATAAAGTTACATCATTAGAAAAAGATATTGCTGCTCAAGCCCAAGAAATTCGCCAAGCCGAAGAAGCTTATAAAGCTGCAAAAAATCAAGCCCAGCGCGTAGCATCAGAACGCCAAAGTGAGATTTTGACCCAGTTAAACAAACGTAAAGAAGAACTGACAACCGTTCAAGGTCAATTAGAGCAGGCGAGAAAGCAGCAAGCTTTGGAAACCATCGACGCTCCCGTTAGTGGTACGATTTACAGAGTCAAAGCCACCAAGGGACCAGTACAACCCGGTGAAGAATTGCTGTCAATCTTGCCGGAAGGGGAAGAAATGCTCCTAGAGGTGAAAATCCTCAACCGCGATATTGGGTTTGTTCGCCAAGGAATGAGAGCGAAAGTAAAAATGGCAACTTTCCCCTTCCAGGAATTTGGTACAGTGGATGGCGAAGTTATACAAGTTAGCCCCAATGCAATAGTTGATAAAGAATTGGGCTTAGTTTTTCCTACAAGAATTAAGTTAAGTAAACACTCAGTCAACGTCCGGGGTCAAGATGTGGAATTTACACCAGGGATGGCTGCTACAGGTGAAATTGTGACTCGGAAAAAGTCAGTTTTGACCTTTATTACTGAGCCTGTAACGCGACGATTCAGCGAGGCATTTTCAGTGAGGTAGTTTTTTCTATAGGAATCCGATTTGATTCCTGAATAACTCGTAAAGAGAGGGAACAGGAAGCAGGAAATGGGGAACAGGTAAAAAGGAACAATTGATATTAGAAAATAAATAGCTCGTCAAACCCCGACAAAAGAAACTTTCAAGCCTGTTGCCTATTGCCTGCTATAATTTTCAATCTAGACCCAAGAATTTTCTAATCTGTTCTAATTGTTCTAATTGTTTTTGCATTTGCTCTACTAGTTTACCAAAATCAATATTATTCCCATCTTGATTATTCTCTTCATTATTAATATTGATGTTGCTGAATATTGGCTCTTCATTTAGATATTGATTCCAAAATTGTGGATTGATTAATTCCTTATTATCTTCAGATGATGTTAGATATTCTGTTGTTTTTGTAATTGCTCCACTCATAGAATCAATACCGAAATTACTCAAACTAGAGATAGCCTCTGGTGTCAGATATTTTGTTGTTTCTGTAATTGCTTTATCGCTCACAGAAGCAATATCGAAATTATCAAAACTAGAGATAGTCTCTGATATCACAAAATTTGTTATTTCTGTAGATGTCTGATTAATGATAGAACCGAAATCAGAATTATTAAAATTAGAGATAGTCTTGGGCGATAGATATTCCGCCGTTTGTGTCATTGCCTGACTTGTTAGAGAATTCACATTAGAAATATTTAAACTATAAGCTGTACTTTGTGTACTATTTCCTGACGTTTCTGCAACAATTTGACGTACTTGGGCATCAGTCAAGTTGGGATTAGCACTCAGCATCAGAGCAACTACACCAGCAACGTGAGGAGCAGCCATAGAAGTGCCGCTATAAGTGTCATACTCGTTATTCGGAACTGTCGAGTAGACGTTAACTCCTGGGGCTGTAACGTAGCTGATTTCGCTTGTTCCAGAACGGTTAGAGAAGTCAGCAATGTTATTATTTCTATCTACTGCCCCAACGGCAATTCCTGACTTGGATGCATAGCGGGCGGGATAATCTGGTGATGAGTCGCCATCATTACCAGCAGCCATGACGACAATTACTCCTTTGCTACTGGCATAATTAATGGCCGACTCTAGAGTGCGATTAGAATATCTGCCTCCTAAGCTGAGGTTAATGACATCGGCTCCATTGTCCACAGCGTAGCGAATGCCTTTAGCTATGGAATTATAGGAACCGGAGCCAGAGTCATTCAAAACTTTGACAGGCATGATTTTGGCATTATAGGCAATGCCAGTGACACCGTAGTTATTATTCTCTCCTGCGATCGTGCCAGAAACATGAGTCCCATGACCGTTTCCGTCTAAGGTGTTGTTGTTGTTACCGGAGAAGTTCCAGCCATAATTATCATCAACATAACCATTGCCATCATCATCTATCCCGTTGTCTGCAATTTCGTTAGCATTCGTCCAGATATTATTTCTCAAATCCTCGTGGTTGTGGTCAACCCCGGTATCTACAACAGCAACAACAACGCCTTGACCTGTGTATCCCTGTGCCCAAGCTTCTGGGGCTTTAACAAGGTCTGCTCCCCAATTATTCCCACCAAGATCGGGAACATCTGCAAAGGTATTTTGACCAGTAACTCTAGCCACTGCTGCTGCTGAATTAATTAAGCCATAACCGGTAGTGGAATTATAAGTTCCACTGCTAGTAGCAGTGTTGTTAGTGCTAATTTTTGAGTTATTTTTATTTAGTTGCTGTACATCAAAGTCAGTTGAATTGTAGCTACTACGACCAAAGAAATTCAGACTGTAGTTATTTCTAGTATTAAAGGTATCCAATGAGGATATTGAATTGGTGTTTAACGCTTTCTTGGAAAATAAATTGTTATTAACATCATTATCGAGCATGAGTATTTTTCTCAAAAATAGCAATAGTTTTTGACAGTCTGAAGCGTTAAAATCTTTTTTTCAAAGATTTTAATCTGTGAAGAAGCTCTATTGTCAATAAATACTATGTAATTTCGGAAAAAGTTGCTAATTTTACTACAAAAAATATTTTGAAATTTGGGAGCTTTATCAAGATTACAATTCTCGATTAAATATTAAATTATTATCACAAAGTCATAGTATTTTGATATTTTTAAACAGCAGATACCCAACTTCACAAACAAATTGAATATCTTGTTTATGAGGCATCATTCACCAGTTGTATATTTATTTTCCCAGTTCTGTAAAATCAACAGAAGTCAGAATAGAAAATTTAGAATTATGAAATCTTCTTTTTAATGATCTGATTCTTCTTGCATCTGTGTATCCTTCTTTTGTCGGTTAGTATTTTTTTTGGCTTTATTTTCTTTCCATCTCCCTCTTTTACGTGCTGCTTCTGTTAGCAAATACTCAATTTGTGCGTTAACACTCCTTAATTCGTCAGCAGACCATTTTTCCAGCACTTCGTATAATTCAAGGTCTAAACGCAGTAAAAACCGTTTTTTCTGGCTCATGTCTTATAGCAATTATTTAAAATTGGGCAGCAGATTCAAACCTTGAATCCTAGATACAATGTGAATTTATTAATTACGTAGCTTGCTTCTCACTGGAGGCGAGTATTACAAATTACGAATTACGAATTGCTATTAAGTATAAAGGCTGCCAGTATTAACCACTGGTTGGATGTTTTGTTCTGAGGTTAAGACAACCAGCAGATTGTTAATCATAGCTGCTTTGCGTTCATCGTCCAAGTCAATCATTTGTTGTTGGCTTATGCGTTTAAGTGCTTCATCAACCATACCCACTGCACTCTCAACAATTTGCCGCCGCGCATCAATCATTGCTTTGGCTTGTTGACGACGCAACATCATTTGAGCAATTTCTGGAGCGTATGCAAGGTGAGAAAGTTTTGCTTCTACTACTTCAACTCCTGCAACTTCAAGTCTCGCTTGCAATTCTTTTTGGAGGAAAAGCGCGATTTCATCTGGTACTGCACGCAATGAAGGAATTGATTGTTCGTCAGGTGCGTCATAGGGATAGCGAATTGCTAAGGCGCGTATCGCTGTCTCGCTTTGGATGGCGACAAATTGCTCGTAGTCATCAACCGCAAATTTAGATTTGGCTGGTTCTATTACTTGCCACACGATGACGGCTGCAATCTCTATTGGGCTGCCTTGAGCATCGTTGACTTTTAATATTTTGCTGTTAAAGTTGCGAACCCGTAAAGATACCTTGCGTTTGTCAGTAAAAGGGTTAGTCCACCAAAACCCTGCTTCTTGCACGGTACCAACATAGCGCCCAAAAAAAACTAGTACTATTGCTTGATTTGGCTCGACTGTGAAGAAACCTGATAGTGAGGGAATTACTACTGCGATAAGCGTTGCTCCTAACCAGGCACCTATTTCTGCTAAATCGGCAAAATCTCCCACCCTCAGACTTCTGCCTAATACTTCTATTAATCGTTGTATTGTTGACCAAACTTGCCAACTGCCAAAAATCCCTAAAGCTAAGACTATGCTCAAAGCTATGAAGCCGTTGATTTTAAACGCAGGAAATTCCCTGATTTGGTGCTTCATTGTCTATTCCTACAATCTTTTTTGATACTAAAATGATATCACTTTAATTTCAAAACAAGGGTAATTTCCCAAGTAGCAAGGCTATGCAGATGTCTGCTTTAAAGATTTTTGGTGTTGCTGAATGAGGCTATGACGGAAATACAGCAGAGGTAATGGCGTTGGTGATTTCATGTAGAAATGAAATAACGAACCGCAGAGGACGCAGAGGGCACGGAGAAATAAGAGTTTCAGAGGGTTTTTGGGTGTCCTATATAAAAACGATTGTGCATGATTTCAGAATGTTTGTAGAGACGTTGCATTGCAACGTCTCTACATCTCAAATCATCCTGCATTTATGCAACGCTGGATTTTTCTACGCTAAACTGTTTCCTGCTGTTGATGTAACAATCTGACGCACTTGGGCATCAGTTAGACCTTTCTTTGCACTCAACATCAAGGCTATTACCCCGGCAACGTGGGGAGTTGCCATAGATGTTCCGTCTTTAAAACCATAGCTATTGCCTGGTAATGTAGAGTAGATATCAACTCCGGGAGCTGTGACGTAGGGAAGTGTAGTTGCTCCAGCTTCGTTAGAGAAGTAAGCCATCTCTTGATACTTATCAATTGCCCCAACAGCCAGCCCCCAGTTCTTGGCGTAGCGGGCAGGATAAATGGGTTCTGAACCGCTAGAATTGCCTGCTGCCATGACGACAATTACGCCTTTGCTAGCAGCATACTGAATGGCTGATTCTATTTCACTGTTGGGTTCATCGCCACCTAAGCTGAGGTTTATGACATTAGCTCCATTCTCGACGGCGTAACGAATGCCTTTTGCTACCCCGCTATCCTCGCCAGAGCCGCTATCACTAAGGACTTTAACAGGCATAATCTTGGCATCATAAGCAATGCCTGTAACACCGACACCATTTTTCACTCCGGCGATGGTGCCAGCAACATGGGTGCCATGACTATTTCCATCTAGGGTGTTGTTGTTATTGCTGTCAAAGTTCCAGCCATAAACATCATCAATGTAGCCATTGCCATCATCATCTTTGCCGTTGCCAGCAATTTCTTTGGTATTCTTCCAGATATTATTGCTCAAGTCTGAATGATTGCGATCGACGCCAGTATCTAGCACAGCGACGACAACACCCTTACCTGTGTATCCCTTTGCCCACACTTCTGGAGCTTTTACGAGGTCCGCTCCCCAATCTTCACCGCCAAGGTTAGGAACATCAGCAAAGGTAGTCTGGCCAAGGGCTTTAGCGACTGCTGCTGCTGCGTTAATTAAGCCATAACCATCGGTGGTGTCGTAACCGATATTTTTGATGATGGTAATAGCTTTGGCAACAATGTTATTACTTTCATTGCTTTCAGCAATATTGTTACTACCATCAGCTTGATACAGTATGTAGTAGCTACCCCCAGCGATAGTTTTGCTAATCTGGATTGAAAATGTTTCGCTGCTATAACTTCCAGATGCAATGCTGCTAGTGTATTCAGAATTCAATAACATATCCTCATTGCTGAGAATTTGATCTTTAGATAAATAAAGCTTGGTGTAGCTATAACCAGCATTACCAGCGCCTTGATTCTTGACTTGATAGCTGATTTGAATGTTGCCACCTGTTGATGCAGTAGTAGGATTAACTGCATTTTGGATTATTAGATCGGCTTTTTTAATGGCGATCGCTTTAGCAACAATATTATTACTTTCATTACTTTCGGCAATATCATTATTACCATCAGCTTGATATAACAGATAATAATTACCTGCGGCAATGCTATCGCTGATGTTGATTGTACTTGTTATGGCACTGTAAGCACCCGTGGCAATTGGGCTAAAGAAGTCATAACCTAAGTAAATATCATCATTACTCAAGGTTGTATTTGTTGAGAGATAAAACTTAGTTTCGTTATAGCCAGCACTACCCGCACCTTGATTTTTCACTTGATAGCTGACTTCAATATTTTCTCCTACTGTACCAACACTAGGATTGATGGCATTTTGGATTATTAGATCGGCTTTTTTAATGGCGATCGCTTTAGCAACAATATTATTACTTTCATTACTTTCGGCAATATCGTTATCACCATCAGCTTGATACAGCAGATAATAATTACCTGTGGCGATGCTATCGCTAATGTTGATTGTACTTGTTACGGCATCGTAAGCACCCGTAGCAATTGGACTCATGAAGTCATAGCCTAAGTAAATATCATCATTGCTTAAGGTTGTATTTGTTGACAGATAAAACTTAGTTTCGTTATAGCCAGCACTACCCGCACCTTGATTTTTCACTTGATAGTTAACTTCAATGCTTCCACCCACAGACCCTACAGTGGGATTGATGGCATTTTGAATTATTAAATCGGCTTTTTTAATGCTAATAGCTTTAGCAACAATATTATTACTTTCATTACTTTCGGCAATATCGTTATCACCATCAGCTTGATATAGCAGGTAATAATTACCTGTGGCGATGCTATCGCTAATGTTGATTGTACTTGTTACGGCATCGTAAGCACCCCCAGCAATTGGACTCATGAAGTCATAACCTAAGTAAATATCATCATTGCTTAAGGTTGTATTTGTTGACAGATAAAACTTAGTTTCGTTATAGCCAGCACTACCCGCACCTTGATTTTTCACTTGATAGCTGACTTCAATGCTTTCACCCACTGACCCAACAGTAGGATTGATGGCATTTTGAATTATTAAATCGGCTTTTTTAATGCTAATAGCTTTAGCAACGATATTATTACTTTCATTACTTTCGGCAATATCATTATTACCATCAGCTTGATATAGGAGGTAATAATTACCTGCGGCGATGCTGTTGCTTATATTGATTGTAGTTGTTGAGGCACTATAAGCACCCGCAGCAATTGAGCTAAAAAAGTAGTCAGAATCTAAGTAAGTATCATCATTACTTAAGGTTGTATTTGTTGACAGATAAAACTTTGTTTGGTGATAGCTAGCACTACTACCAGTGCCTTGATTTTTCACTTGATAGCTAACTTCAATGCTTCCACCCACTGACCCAACAGTGGGATTGATGGCATTTTGGATTATTAGATCTGGTTGAACAGCAGCGACGACAGCACTTGATGTTACCAGAGACATTGCCTGTGTAGTATTTTTATTATTTTCGTTACTCTTGGGTAAGTCTTTATAGGTTTGATCTGTAGTGTAACTACTGCGATCGCTAGCTCTAAAACTATTTACACTACTGCTAAAGTAATTATTAGAATTATCAAAGATATCAACTACTTTTAAAGATAAATTACTAGTTTCTATACCAAGATTTTGTTTATTAGAATTACGTTCTTTGGTAAAAAGCATCAGCAGTTTAACTCCATATATTCCAGTAAATTTGCACTATGTAACTGCTCAAATCCTTGCTGTTTAATAACTTGAGCCGGAGAAATATTTTAGTATAAGACAGATACTACAAATATATTTGACTAGAAAATAACATAATTTAGTCAGTAATATCACAATTTTGTGTATTACAAAATTTATCTTTTACGCTAATTTATAAGTCATAACTTAATATAAATTTGTAATACTACATTTTTTGTTTATATTCAGATCTCCAACCAAATTTAACCTTAGTTCGATACTTTTAGAGGTTAGGAAATAATCGGGGAGAAGTAGGGGAGAAAATTTATAACAGGCAACAGGCAATAGGTTTGAAAGTGTTTTTATGCCTGGGTTTTACGGTTGGCTGATGTCCTAAACTATTTTTCAACTGCTATATAAAAAATCAAATTTAAAAGGCGAATGGAGCATAATTCCATTCGCCAAAATACGAAAGCCACTCTTCAGATGTATATCTCTTATCTACCCACAAGCTTTAAGCTAGTTAAATATACTATATATTTGCTTGCTGCCGTTGATATAGTGACCAGTACAAACCTTTTTGTTGCAATAACTGTAAGTGAGTACCACGTTCGGCAATCACACCTTGCTCTAACACCAAAATCAAATCGGCACGTTTGAGGGGAGCAAAGCGGTGAGCAATCAGAAAGACAGTACGGTTAGCAGAAATTTTTTGCAAGTTTTGTAGTACTTGTTGTTCGGTTTCACTATCCAAAGCGCTGGTAGCTTCATCTAAAACTAAAATCGGGGCTTGGGAAAGAAATAATCTTGCTAGGGCAATGCGTTGTCTCTGTCCGCCGGATAAAGCTGTGCCGCGTTCGCCAACATTGGTTTCGTAACCGTAGGGTAATTGGCTGATGAAGTCGTGTGCTACGGCTAGCCTTGCTGCTTCTACCACTTGCTCGGCGCTAATATCAGGATTGCCGAGAGTGATATTTTCCAAAATAGAACCGTTAAATAAAAAGTCTTCTTGGAGAACTACACTAATTTGTTGCCGCAGCGATGCTAAATCGGCACTTTTAATATCAAAACCATCTATCAGGATGCGTCCTGATTCAATTTGATAGAGGCGTTGTAATAATTTTGAAAGGGTAC
This sequence comes from Nostoc paludosum FACHB-159, assembly GCF_014698835.1. Taxonomy (GTDB): domain Bacteria; phylum Cyanobacteriota; class Cyanobacteriia; order Cyanobacteriales; family Nostocaceae; genus Nostoc; species Nostoc paludosum. The sequence goes on from NZ_JACJTU010000028.1 coordinate 71,207, forward strand.
TTTTACCAGAACCGCTACGTCCGACAATGCCAACAAATTGTCCTGGGTCGGCATTGAAAGATATTCCCCGCAGAACTGGTTCAAAGTTAGGTCGGTAGCGGAAAAATACTTGGTCGAAGCTGACTTGACCTTTCAGCGGTGGTAAAACTAACCCAGTTCCCGGTTCCGCTTCTGGAGAGACGTTGAGAATATCACCAATGCGGTCTACGGAAAGTAGAACTTGTTGGAGGTTTTGCCACAATTGCACTAGGCGTAAAAGCGGCCCTGTGACTCTACCAGATAACATTTGAAAGGCAACAAGCTGTCCGACTGTGAGCTTTTGCTCGATGACTAATTTGGCTCCAAACCAGAGAATCAACATTGTGGAAAAATTGGTGAGAAAGTCACCAATATTGCTGCTGATGTTGGAGGTAGTAGAGGCTTTAAAACCTGTGCGAATGAAGCGAGCAAATAAGCCTTCCCAGCGATCGCGTGCTACTGGTTCGGCTGCATGGGCTTTAACTGAGTGTATGCCGGTGACTGTCTCGACTAAAAACGATTGACTATCAGCAGAACGGTTAAAGGTTTCGTTGAGCCAGTTACGCAGAATTGGTGTTGCAACTATTGTCAAGGTTGCAAACAGCGGCAATACTGCTAAGGCTACAAAGGTGAGGGGGATATTATAGTAAAACATCAATGCCAGGTACACCACAGCAAAGATGCTATCTAAAATTACAGTTAATGCTGTACCTGTAAGAAATTGCCGAATTTGTTCGAGTTCTTGGACTCGTGCTACTGTGTCTCCGACGCGCCGCGACTCAAAATAAGCTAGAGGCAAACGCATCAAATGGCGAAACAGCTGTGCTGATAAGCTCAAATCGAGACGACGAGCTGTGTGAGTAAAGATAAATAAGCGCAGAATGCCGAGTACTGACTCAAATATGGCGACAAATAAAAGAGCGATCGCCATGACATCAAGAGTCGGCAAACTCTCCTGCACCATGACTTTATCAATAACAACTTGGGTAATCAGTGGTGTTGTTAAGCCCAAAAGTTGCAAAGTAAAAGATGCTAGTAATACTTCCCCTAGCAGTCCCTTATATTTCCAAACTGCTGGTGTAAACCAACTGAGGTTAAATTTTTCTTGCTGGGATATGAGTTCTACTTGCCAGAGTTGTCCATCCCAACACGTTTCAACTACTGACTGGGGCAAACTTTCACAAAGGCGATCGGGATTTAGAGGATTAGCGATAATCAGGCGATCGCCTCTAACTCCATAGGCTACCACCCAGGAGGGACTCTGGGGTAAGTCGGAATTCCACAACAATAAAGCTGGAAATGATATTTGCCGCAAGTCACCCCAAGCCACTTGCAACCGCCGCAACAATAAGCCCATCTTTTCTGCTGCTTCGACAACATTTTTTGGGCGTTGTCCTCTAAGTTGGCGTTGCACCCATTCCAGTTGCACGGAATTTTCTAGTTGTTGCGCCACCATTGTTAAACATGCAGCAGCGGTGTTCCAACTTGCAACAAAAGGATAATTGGGAACAATCAGATTGGCGGCTGGTAGTCCTTTTTGGGTTTGGAGGGAGAGGGTTTCCTCGGAAGCTGGAGGTAGTGGAATTGTTGTGGGAGAAAAAGAAAATGTTTCCTTTTCTGGTTCCCTTTCCACTGGTAAAGCTTGCCAAAATTCCTGAATTTGTGGGTGAGAAAATTCTGCCCACAGTGCTGTCTCCCAACACAGTACTATCACTTCTTTACTAGCAGCTACAGCTTTAAAATCCGCAGACAGCTTTTGTAAATCGCCAAACCAATCTCCTGCTTCGAGGGCGGCTATGGGTTTGCCAACGCGTTCTTGAGATAGCCCACTGGATGGGTTTCTCCCATCTCGCAAACGCACTTTACCAGCCACAATCAAGAATTGGTAACCGCCGATATCGCTTGACCAGATCTTATCTCCTAAGCGATACTGACGGGCTTGGGATTCATCTCGCAATCGGGATTGCTGTTCGGGAGTCAACCAACACAGCGGTGATTGATTCCAAGGTAAAGAAGCCAGCACTTCTAATCGTAGAGATTCATTATCCAGAATTTTTAACTCACTTGTAATTTGACTGTCAGTTTTTGAATTTTCTCTGCTAGCCATTTCTCAAACAATTCATTTTGTAGTGCTTGCTTTAGTTGAGTATCTTCTAAAGAGGCTGGCAGAAATTGTTCTACTCGAAACAAACCATAAGGCCCTTCTCCTTGCAAAGAGGTTCCGCCAACCATTTCTATTGGGCCTACCACTTGCCCAGGACTTGCTACATCAATAGCTGCCCGTAGTGGATCGGGCAGACTTCCTCGGCTAATGAGTCCCATCATGCCATTCACAATTCGGTCATCTGCAAGTGAATACTCTCTAGCTAATTGCTCAAAGCTGCCTCCTTCTTCAATTTGGATTTGTAGTTCGTCTGCCAGTTCGCGATTATCAACAACAATCCGAGAAAGTACCACCCGATCTAAAACAATTTTGCGTTCAATAAAATATTCTGGAAGTTTTGGTTCGGTGACTACAGCTTTGAGTTTTTCTAGTTTGTAGCCAAAAGTAACCGATGCATGAAATGTTGTGTAATCTGTGTTATTCCTCTTTAACCATTCTTGAAAACTTTGGGGGTCAGTTAATTGATTGTTGAGTCGAAAATCAATAATCGCTTGCTCAGTTATAGCTGTGCCAATCTCGATATCGTCTCTGGTTCGGATTTCTTGCTCAATTACGTACTGGCGGAGAATATCCCCAATGTACTGTCCCAATTTTCCAGAGACTTGCAGGTATTTTACTGCTTCTTCAATAGAAATAGGTTGGTCATTGACTATCAAAAATGGTAAAGATTCCATGAACTAATTATGTGAAAATGGTTAAACACTCATAGGACTTTTAAATTAAATCATATAGAAATCATGCTGTCATTGATGGATTATTATGATAAAGTTTTCATAAACTAATTACGTGGAAATGACCAAAGAATATATTGCTAATTCAACAAAAGACGCTCTGAGGCTCTGACATGGGAAATTGAGCGCAAACTCCTGTGTCTACCTGTGCTTTCTTGATAATATAATCTTTCATGATTAGTTATACGCTCTTGGGAAGACACAACAGGATTGAAAATATTAGCGATCGCCTCCAAGTAAGTCAAAGCGAATTCTCTAAAAAACGCTGTATAAATTTCAGCAAATAATCAAGTTAATCAGCAAAATTACGAAAACATTTTCTGGGCTACTTCCTTGAACTTGCCAATGCCCTATGCCCCATGCCCAATGCCCCACATCCAAGCAAATATTACAGCTGCGATCGCACCGATTAATGTATTAAAAATATTTACCACTTCATTGGTCAGCCAAGTATATTTTGATTGCAGTGTTGCTCCAATGACACTTTCTAAATTAGTGGCGATAAATGCTGCCAGCACACACCAAGCTACGCCCAATATATCAATTAAACCAACTCCCCAAGCAACAAGGGCGATCGCTACAGAACCCACAATACCAGCTAAAGTTCCCTCTAAGCTTACCGCTCCTTCGGTACCGCGAGGCACTGGTTGAAGAGTGGTAATTAGGAAGGTGCTTTTACCGTATGCTTTACCAACTTCGCTGGCAGTGGTGTCAGCAAGCTTGGTACTGAAACTAGCTACATAACCTAATAATAATAAAGATTGGGGATTGGGGATTGGGGATTGGGGATTAGGTACAAGAACTCCCGAATTGAGTAGCCCTACTCCCAAGGCGCACAAGGCACCAGTTAAAGCCGAACCCCAGACGTTTTCTGGGCCTCTTGCACCAGAACGCTTTTCGGCGATTCCTTCGGCTTCCTTCTGGGCCATGCCAATGCGGGTTACACCAGAACCAACTAAAAAATAGAACATTACCACTGCGTAACCTTGCCAGCCTAAAGTTCCCCAAATTAGTATGGCTAGTAACCAGGCGTGGAATAATCCCGCTGGGGTAAGCAGCTTTTTAGGAGCGATCGCAGCTAAACCCAATAAAATGGTGTTTAATCCTACTCCCACCAGCCAGGGATTTACAGAATTAATTGAGGGTAACATCAGTAATAAATCAAGAGTAATTTTATCTGAATATCAACACAATAACCAATTTACGGTGCTTAGTGCTTAATTTATGATATTTTTCCGGTCTAAGTAATATGTTTGTATTATGAAATGTATAGCACAGGCATCGCTCTTAAAGCTCAATATGGAAATGCAGACAATGTTCTAGATATACAATGCAACTTTGACTAAAAAACATGGATTAAACAAAATGCAAAACTTTTGTTTGTTAAGATTTACTCTTTATCTTGTGGGATAGGCATCTGTGCGAGTTTAAACAAGTCAAAAGCCGATGCTACAAGAAAAAAAATGAAATTATACTCAGTGTGCCATCTCAGCCATACTGCCATAAAGCATATCGGTTAATGTCAATTAAAACTGTGTTGTAATTAACCACAATTAAAACTTTACAGCATAAATTGTAGATAGTATCAATTATTAGTTTTTTCCCTACAAGCTATGAACCAAACTATATTCCATCTAGCTTTCCCGGTGACTGACATTGCCAAGACAAAAACATATTATGTAGATGGCTTGGGCTGTATTCCCGGCCGTGAAAACCGACATGCTCTAATTCTCAATCTTCACGGTCATCAATTAGTAGCTCATGTTACCAAAGAAATTTTGACACCCCAACAAACAATTTATCCCAGGCACTTTGGACTAATTTTTACCCAAGAAAGTGGCTGGGAAGGCTTACTAAAAAGGGCACAACAGCAACAGCTAATTTTTCGTGAAGAAAGTAAAAATCGCTTCGTCGGTTCTCCTCTTGAGCATCGTACTTTCTTTTTAGAAGATCCCTTTTACAACCTCCTGGAGTTTAAGTATTATCGCTACCCAGAGGCGATTTTTGGAAGTTCCGAACATACACAAATTGGGGATAGAACGTAAATAATTCGTAATTCGTAATTCGTAATTAGAAATAAATAAAGTGTCACAAGTATCTTAGCTACTGACTGGATTTTTTCTTCAGTAGGGGTAGCTTAATAGGCTCTGCTAAAGCTGCTGTTACTGCTGCTAAACTTCTAGAATCTGTCAGCATCCAAGGATGTAGAGCAACTGGTACTATTACTTGTTGTCCTACGGGCATTTGTGAACTATTCGTAGGGACAATCATTAGATCGTAAGGTGTCCAGATAGATGTAAAATTTAGTTGCTTCAAGATTACAGCATCAGAATTTAAATCCTTGAGGAAAAGGCTGTCGGGGCGCATTTGTACGCAACCAGGACGCCTGGAACCGTAAGCAACCACAGTTCCATGATGGGGCGAAGAGATTGTAATAAACCTCTGCACGCGGTTAATTCCTCCTAATCGCTGGACATAGTAACGGCTAACAATTCCTCCCATGCTGAAGCCTACTAAATCCAATGGTTGTTCTGAGCCAAAGTTAGCTGTAACATAATCGGCTACCTGCTTTGCCAATTCATCAAGACCCACATCGCCATTATTAGGTACTAAATTCAAGGCATGTACGGTAAAACGCTGTTGTATGAGATACGGTCTCATTTGACGAAAGACTGCTTCTGTATCGTCAATCCCGTGTATTAGCAAAACGGGATTGCGTTGCTGATTTTCTGTGTTCATTTACAAAGTCTAGCTAAATTTTAGGTGGTGTATTTCACTTTTGTAAGTACATACTGCTCTACAAAGTGAAGTTGTTACTTTTCGGATTTTTGATAAAGATATCTTGGCAAAACTTCAGACATTTGGAGAGCAAGTTTGTAACAAAAATAACTCAATATTAGATGCGTTTGCTAACAGGCTATGACACTCCTTTCACTGGTTGAGAGTAAAGGGATTGGCTAAATTATTAGACAAAGAAATATTAATTTTTATGAAGCTAGCTTTCAGAATCTTGCTCTTAGTTACAGTAAAATTTAATAATTAGTTCTCGGTGTATATAGCTCGTAAGTGCTTGCGACGAAGCATTTATGCTCTAGTTTTACTACAATGTTCATTAAACACAAACCTATAGAGGTTGTCACCAGAATAGGGTGACGCAAAGTAGAAAATGTAACATATTGTCGTGATTTTTAACAATTGCGGTCAAATTTCAAATATAAAAGGCAGGAGTAATTGTAATGGGTTTTATCAAAAAGTTGATTTCAAGTATTCTCGGTTTGCTAGGCGGTATTCTGGGTTTTGTGACTGGCCTATTACCAGGGAAGAAAACAAGCAGCGACTACTTCTTAGAATTGGATGAGGCCAAGGATACTGCTAAAGAAGCAGCTAAAGAGGTAGCGTCGAGCGCGAAGAAAGCAGTGGAGACAGTTGCATCAAGCGCGAAAAAAGTAACGGAAACAATTACATCAGATGCACCAACCGCATCCAAGCCAGCTTCATTAAATGGAGCAAAAGCCGACACAACTAACGCTAAATCAACTAAACAACCAAAATCAGCAGATAAAAATCCAAAACCAGCTGATGTTGAGCTAGTCCAGACTGCTGAAGGTCTAAAAATTCAACCTGGCAACAATGCAAAAGCCGCAGCAGCCAAAGTCTTAAAAGAGCAGCCAACTGAAACCACCTTTGCGCCTAAGTATCTAGCTCCTTCTGCTAATGGCTCTAATGGTCGTCGGCGTCCAGGGGCAAACATGAATGCTTACCTAGAACTAGCACGTCAGGTTAAAACCCCTACTAATAAGTAGAGACGCAAAATTTAACGTCTCTACAAATTTGTTAAACGTGAATACGCAAGGTTAAGACAACTTTAGCAGTTGTAGATGTGGGAACTATCCAAAGCAAGAGCGATCGCTTAATTTTCTCCACTACAGCTGCATCTTTTTGGGTTGATGCTTCTTCATCCAACATTATCCCAGCTACCCGACCTTTGTTGACGGTGAACTCGAAAACAATTTCACCACCAAAGCCTGGGGGTAAATTTATTTGTTCTAAGTGTTGGGTTAAGTCAGCAATTGTCGCTTCATCCAAACCAGCGGCGCTGACGACTTCTAACTGGTGAGAGATGGGCGCTGTTACTTTTGGCGATAGTGGCGCTAATTTTTTTTGCTTTTTTTTCTTTACCGTCGGCCTTTGCCGAAGAAAATCTGGAGCTTCTGCTGAAACTGGCGCTGGCGCTGGTGTCATTGGTGCAATTGAAAATGCTATTTGGCGCATAACAGCACCATTGGGAGGACTGCCAAATACTCCTTCGTAACTAACAGCTTCCGGCATTTCCACTGGCACCTGCATAGACAGATATTCGCTTCCTGGTTCAACTCGCACGTCATCGCTGACGGCAACAAAAGCAGTGTATTGAGAAAGTAATTGATAAGTTAAAGCTGTTTCTGTAACTGCTTCTACACCAGCTTTGGTTTCATAATTCACCATTTGATTCATCAAGTCTTTAATACAAGAACGTCCCCATAACTGTGCTACAGCTGGATTTCCTGTTTCCTCAAATGTGAGGTGAAACGTTTTTTCATAGTGCTTACCGCCCGCAGCAATGCCGGAAATTTGCAGATTACCGCTGGCTTTATCTTGTTTGCGACCAAACAAAACTAATGGTTGTTCGCTGAATAAATCAGGCGCTATTTTTGGGTAAATTATAGGCGATTCTGTATCGCCTTGCCAAGAAATTTGAATATTCGTCAGTACAGGATTGTTGATTTGTTTGTAGAACTTTTCGGCAACTTCTTGTGTGGGTTCATCATGACGAATAATTCTAGATATTCCCCGGCCGATTTCGGCAATACGATTCAATAAAAAACGGTTAACTGAACTACCAGCACCGAAACTATAAAGGCGATTTCCCACTTGGAGATGCTTTTGTACCTCTGCCAAAATCTCATTTTCGTTGCCGATGTAGCCATCGGTTAGCAGTACAACAGAGCGCAATCTTCCGGTTGGTGTGGGGAAATTTATGGCTGTACGAATGCCACTGAGCATTTCTGTGCCGCCAGAAGCTCGCAAATTATTAATATGAGCGATCGCTTTGGCACGATTTTCTGCTGTATTCGGTAGAGGTGTCTTTGATAACTCCCTGACAGTATTAGAAAAATCGAGAATTGTAAAAGTATCATTGGGGTTCAACCCATTAATAAATTGCCGCATCAATTCTTGACACTTTCGCAACGGATCGCCTGATTGGGAACCAGAAGCATCCACTAAAAAAACGACATCTTTGGGGACAATTTCATCAGTAGAATATTCTAAAGCTGGAATTAAATATATAGCAAAATGTCCGCCGCGATCGTCAGCTTGGGTTAATACTGTGGATTGAGTTTCTTGGCCGGAAACTTGATAGCGGAGAATTAAATCTTTGTTGGGAATTGTATCTTCGCCAGCTAATTGAACCCGCACTATTTGACTTGAATGTTCAATTTTTAATTGATGAGAAGGAGAACGCACTTGAGAAATTGGTAAACCTGCATCAATTTCCACTGTGACATTAATATCATGACGCGATCTCATTCCTTCTGGCACTACAGGCGGTGTAATCCGAGAAGCATCAGGAACTCTATCTGTGTCGCCGCTATTATCTATGGTTGTTCCAGAAATATATCTTGGCCCCACCACCATCGGGAAAACAAATTCGTAGTTTCCCGCCTCAAATTTTAAACTTTCAGTGTAACGAATTGTGACATCAATTTGTTCGCCAGGTTTGATGTTAGCCAGAGATTGGGTAAAGATGTTATCTCGTTCTTGTTCTAGAAGTCCTGCGGTGCGTCCTTCTTGTTTTGCCTTCTCATAGATTTGTTGCGCTTCTTCACGTTTTTTAATATTACCTTTAATAGTGCGATCGCCTATTTTAATTTCCATATCATCCACCGCCGCCTCATCAGGTAACGGAAAGATATACACTGCTTCTAAAGGCTGCGTGAAGGGATTTTCAAAGCTTTGAATCACCTCAACTCGTGACAAATTACCTGCAACTTTCGCTAATACTTCTGTATGCTTGAGGGGAAAAACTAGCTTTTCTCCTTGAGGGGATTGGACGTACAAACCGCCTAATTGTTGGTTTTTAGCACTTACTGTATTCATAGGTTTGATAAATTCTTTTGGATTCAACATAAACCTAGACTAACCAAAGCAACAAGCAACTGTAACCTAACCACTCTTAGGAGTTTTGTTAGGATATGGGGGAGAAGTTGATAAATCCAACAATGACACCAATTCCCCAACTCTTTGCACAAGCTGAAAATGACTGGAATTTAGCAAGGTTGTGTCAAGATCTCACCTCTGCAAAACAGCAAATTTCTGGGAAACCAAAACAACTTACACCATTGGAAATAAATTGCTTGAGGGGATTACTTTGCGGTTATAGTCCTACTGAAATAGCTGCTATAATGAATCGGGAAGTTAGAGGTTTACGAGTTGATTTATCTAGAGGATTGTATCGCTATATCGAAGTACTAACTAACCGACCTTCTAATACTTTAAAAGACTGGAGAGAAGTTGCTGACTGGCTAGCAAAAGCTAACTATAAAATCGGTTTCTCTCATCATAATTCGCAAAATAATGATTCGTCACTTAAAATTGTTGATGTTTCTCTTGAAGGTTCTGTTAATTCTTGTGTAATTGATTTAAAAGTCCGTAATATTGGCGATCGCGTTGCTTTTTTGAAAAATGCTAAATTTTTATTTCATGATGTATGGATGCTGAAAAGTTGGGTTTTACCTAAACTTGAAAAAAATAAGCAGCAAGCTTATCCACCAGCACCTGCTATGGCAACGCAGCGGAGCAGAACTGTTCCACCTAGCTGTGATTACCAAGTTTCTTTACCTGCAACTTTAAATTTTGATGTTACTTTACCATTTAATTTTTGTACAGGAAATTATTTAAATCCACAATCAAAAGTTGTTTATATTGAAAATATAAAAATTTCTCAGTGCGTAAGTTGTAATGATGTAGATAGATTTACGTTTACTTTATTTTTGCCAAAAAGTGAACAAGAAGTGTCTAGTAATGAACACGCACCATATTTGCTACGCACATCATATATTTATAATTTTAAACTAGAACTTATTTACGATGAAGATAATAAAAGTATTGAATCTTCTGATTTAATTATTTTGTTGGAACCAAAATATCCAGAAAATATAGAGACACGAGAATTTTTAATAGAATCTGATTCCAAACTTCCTACGGAAATGAAAAAATGGAGTCAGGATAATCTAGAGTTACTAACGGCAATAGCCAAAATAAAAGGCCTTATGAATTCATCATTGAATTCTTTAATAAGAATAGCGGTGCATTAGGCTAAAGCCTAACACACCCTACTTGGTATTGAGCCGAAATCCCACAGCGTTAGCGAATTTATTAAAAGAATGGTTTTTGGAAACTGACGCTACGGGAACGCTAAAAGTTATAACCAATATTTGGGATATGTTCTCTCGTGCGCCAGATTATTGAATACTACGGCACAGAGTACCAAAATTATCGAACCTTCTAAGGCAGGAGTTAAAAGAAATTGCCAGTCGGGTTTCGTCATCATTACAACTAATGCAACTGCTCCGGAAGGAGGGTGTAAAGTTGCAGTAAGCTGCATCATACCAATGGCTGTAGCTACGGCCATTCCCATTGCCCAAGGTTCTGAACCGAAAAGATGCAGAATAGTCAGGCTAACTAATGCCGCCACAAGATTCCCACCAATTACATTCCGAGGTTGGGCTAAAGGACTGTCAGGTACACCAAAGATCAATACGCTAGTAGCGCCAAAGGGAGCCATCAACAAAGGAGAATTAGTTTTTACAGAAAGGTAAGCCGTTATAGCTATTCCAATAAAACTACCGCACCAACTCCAAAATATGTGTCTGTGGTGGGGTCTATCTAAACAAAATGAACGCCTAGTTCCACGTATTTTAAAGCAGTAGTTTTTCCATCTCTCCTGAACATTTTGATAATTTAACCTCGCTAGATAGCTTGAAGAAATCCGCCCTTTGGGTAAATAACCTTTCATAATTCTCCAGAGCAACTACAACCAACAGTCCTCAACACAAAAAAATTCCTTGTATTTACTGCTTTAGCTAATTTTTGTCAGCAAATTAGCTAAAAAAGTACATAAATTCTGTCAATAGACAGAATTTTAAATTAGAGTTATCAGCTAAAATTTTCATCTGACGAACAGAATATTTAAGCCATAAATCAGCATTTTTGTCAGTAAAAAATTCAAATTCATTGATTTAAAACTTTGATTACTACAAAATATCATGATTTCATGACATATAATTTCCAAAATATCCTTTGAAGCCGATGGAGGAAATATAAAATTTATACAAATAAGTTATTAAGCCTATAAGATTTATTTATATTTGTATCTGGCTTTGGGATTTAGCTCGTGTAATTGACTTTCCTTGAAATCTGCTGTAATTAATTTACTTATTTAACAAATACTAATCCACTATATAAATGAAAAGCGGAGTCCCAATTAGTTTGTTCTCTACGAAATAGGTGAATGTGAGATTCAATTTGATCGAGCATTTCTGTTTGATCTAATGCTGTATCTGCAAAGGGTGTAAAATCTGACCAAGTTTTGACTTGAGGTAGTTGCTGGCCAATCCAATTTGATAAACTATTCCAATTAATTCTGATTGTATTTTGGCTAGCTTGAGGAATGATTTCTAAACCTTGCTGAAATTCATAGCCGTTATCATAAAGTCGCAAAATAGAACGTCTAGCAGGTAGGTGTAAATCACAAAAATGAGCATAGTCTTGTGTTTGAGTTTTCCGTTCTAGTTTACCGTGAGCGTCAACGTCTACAACTTGTTCAAAAATGGGCAAAAGTCCTACTACTCTTGCTGTAACTTCTGACCAATCAAAAGTTAAAGAACCGAGTTGATTTGTTTGGTTACAGCAAACAACAGTAGCTTTTAATTTAGATTCGGAAAAATATTTGACTTGAAAAACTTGAATTTGTTGAATGGCGGTTATTGTTGTCCAAAAACAGGGAATACCAGCTTGCTGTAGCTGTTCGCCGTAAAATTTTAGTTCTCCCACTTGTCCAGTGCGGTAAAATTTCCAGCCACGACTCGGTAGCATTAGCCGTGCGCTGTAAGGATCTATTTGCATAATCTGGGCAAATTTTCGAGATGCTTCTGCTTTGAGTTCGTTATCAAGAGGTTCTAAGATTAATACGCCAAGTTCGGTGTTATTAGGTTCGGATGTTGCTTTTGCAATGGCCCGTTGTCTTTGTTCTTGCTCAATTTCTTGCAACCGTCGCAAACCTTGTCGTGCTAGCGTCACTATTCTGGTGTTCCTTGTATCTCGCAGCAGCTGTCGATAAATTATTTCTGCATCTTGGTACTTTCCAGATACTTCGTGCAGCCTAGCGAGATAAAATTGCACCCAAGGATTTTCCGGCGATTCTTTTTGCAGCTGTTTGAGTAATTTAGCAGCTGTTTGATAGTCTTTATTGTCAAAGGCGATCGCAACTTGTTCAATCATATTTCAATATACACACTAGAGTAATCTCTCGCGCCTCTGCGTCTCTGCGTGAGCTATAACTCATTTATACTTCACAAGCTGCGGTAATCAAGGATAATGCTACTACTGGTGCTGTCACTGCTCTGAGGATACGGCGACCAAGGGAAACAGGTTGAAATCCAACTCCGATCGCATTTTCAACTTCTTGTGTTGTCCATCCGCCTTCTGGCCCGGTAGCAATGACAATTTTTTCTTGTCCTTGGTGCTGTAAACAATCTTTTAAATGGGGAAATTCACCACGAGCCACACAAATATATTGCTGGCTATTCACCAATGACAAATTACTAATAGCTGATGACAAACCTGTGCTAAAAGTAACAGGTTCTAAAATTGTCGGTACGAATGAACGTTCTGATTGCTCGGCGGCTTCCGCTGCGATGCGTCGCCAGCGTTCGAGTTTTTGGGGACTGGGATGAAGCAAAGTGCGATCGCTCAACACTGGTGCAATACAAGTTACTCCCAATTCAGTACAGCAGCGCACGATTTCATCGAATCCATTGCCTTTGGGTAACGCCACCATCAGCGTAATCGATACAGGTAATTCAGTTTCTACTGAGATGGATTCTAAAAGTTGTGCTTGTTCTCCTGTTAGCTGTGCCAACCACGATTTTCCTTTACCGTCCATTGCAATAAAGCGATCGCCTTCACGCAAACGCAACACCCGCCCTAAGTAATGTTGCTGTTCTTTGGTAAGGAAAATTTGCTGTTGCTGGAGTTGGGAAGGTGCGATCGCAATTCTTTGCAGTTGAGACATCGGATTGAGGATTTTAGTTAATAGACACCACGTTTGCTACTTTAGTTTTGGTCAATACTAAATAAAATTACTGTAAAAAATACACCTTCATCTTTTAATATTTAATGATTTTTTCGTAAAAAGGGTGTGTCAGTAATTCTCAGTAGTTAATATTTTTATGTATCGTAATTAATTAAATTCTCAGGATTAAGTTAGTTTTATGGCTATTTCAAGTTTAGTGAAAAATTTGTCTCTAGCTACTGTAGGAACTGTGGCTATGACTTTAGTAGCAATTCAGCAGGCTTCTGCAAGTCCCTTAATCAATGGAGATTTTGAAACTGGAGACCTGACTGGGTGGACAACTTTTACTACACCTAATGGTACGGTAGGCCCCGGTTTTCCAAATGTTGTTCCTTTCGATACGAATAATGATGGCATTCCAAGCAACAGCGCTCGGTTCCGCGTAGGTGAAGTTGATTTTACTGGTCAGTACGCTGGAGGTGGCATTTTTCAAATTGTTAATCTTTTAGCGGGAGATTTGACGATCTCTGCTGACATAGCATCTACACTTGAGGAAAGGACTAATGCAAGCGGGGGTAAGGTTGATTTACTTTTCGATAATGTTCTTTTAGATACTTTTGACTTTCTTGATATTGATGCAAGCTTGCCAGAATTCAGTAAACTTGTAGGTACTTTGTCTAACGTTACTGCTGGAACACATGAAATTCGGTTTTTATTTACGCGTCCTGCGCTACAAGACGGCCGCATCGAGACACCAGTACAATACATAGATAATATTGTGATTTCTGGAACTGCTACGAAATCTGTTCCGGAACCTACTTCAATGTTAGGTCTGTTAGCAGTCGGTACAATTGGTGTAAATTTTATTATGAAGCGCCAACAGCAACAAAAAGCTACAGTTAAAGCATAGATTCTAAGTCAGAGTTAAATAAACTTTTTCCTTGACTACCACACTGAATTTGGTACTTAACCAACTTGAAAGCTGTTGTAGTTGTAAGTTATTCAAAATATCTCTGAATTAATGGGGAGGTAAGAAAATATTACCTCCCCCTAACTCAACCCTACCAGTTAAGAAATAACAGGGTAAACATGAGGATATTACTTATGAAAGACTCTGGAAGTAAACCTCTAAGGCTTCGGTTACCAACTGAGTCATTGGCTTACCTTGGCTTTCGGATACTTCCTTCAACTTGCCATAGATATCAGCTTTCAAATTTACCCGATGGCGTGATTTGTTCGCACCATTAAATGTGCCAGGTTCGTAGGTGGCGCTAAATTCGCGGATGGCATCAAAACCAACGCGATCGCAAAAATCACCAAAGCTTTCTTTTGATTTCTTTGATTTCTTAAAGTAAACAAAAATTGGCTCTAGGACGCTTTCCAAGTCATTATGGTGCAGCTTCTCCACGTAAGGTTGTGCCAGTCGTGTCTGATTTGCCGAACCTCCTAACCACAATTGGTAACTTTCTGGGGCGCTACCCACCAAGCCTAATTCCGCCATGTAGGGACGAGCGCAGCCATTAGGACAGCCTGTCATCCTTACCACAAAATGTTCTTTTTGTAAACCAACTTTATTCAACAGAGCGCGAATTCGCTCCAAAATCCCCGGTATTGCGCGTTCTGACTCAGTAATTGCCAAGCCGCAGGTAGGCAAAGCAGGGCAAGCCATTGAATAGCGTTCTAAAGGTTCGATTTTTCCAGGGTCAGAAACCACACCGTGACGGCTGAGAATTTCGTCAATGGTTTCTTTGTTACCTGGTTCGATATCGTAAAAAATCAGATTTTGGTGGGGCGTCAGGCGGATGGGCAAGTTAAATTGCTCGACAATTTCCCGTAAAGCGGTTTTGAGTTGAAACGCACCTTCATCTTTAATGCGACCATTGTCAATGGAAATTCCTAAGAATAGCTTGCCATCGCCTTGTTCGTTCCAACCGAGGAAGTCCTGATATTTCCACTCTGGTAGTGATTTGAAGGGTGTAAGTGGTTTGCCAAAGTATTCTTCAACTTGGGCGCGGAATTTATCTAAACCCCAATCGTTGATTAAATATTTTAATCTGGCGTGACGGCGGTCAGTGCGATCGCCATAATCTCTTTGGGTAGCTACAATCGCTTTTACTATGTCGTAAACGTCTGCTTTTGCTACATAGCAAATTGGATCTGCTAGCCTAGCGAAAGTTTCTCCTTTGTTGTGTGTTCTGCCTAAGCCACCGCCAGCAAAGATATTAAATCCTTCTAACTCTCCCTTCTTATTGGTAATTACCACCAAAGTCAGGTCTTGAGAATATAAATCAACCGAATTATCTCCCGGTACAGTCACGCAAACTTTGAACTTGCGGGGCATGTAGTGAGTGCCGTAAATCGGTTCTTCGTTGTCATGAATAATTGTGCCATTGCCATTGCGCGATCGCGCGGCTGTCACCTCTGGATTTTCCTCACCACTTATTGCCTTTTCGCCATCTAACCAAATTTCGTAATAAGCGCCTGTTTGTGGGGAAAGCAAATCAGCAATATTCTGGGCATATTCCCAAGCATACTGGTAATCGCGCCGATTTTTGAACGGCGCTGGTGGTGCCATCACATTGCGGTTGATATCGCCGCAGGCACCCAAAGTCGAACCCAGGTTGTTGACAATGGTGGCAATTGCTGTTTTGAGATTCTTCTTTAAAATTCCGTGCAGTTGGAAACCTTGACGCGTGGTGGCTCGTAACGTGTGGTTACCATACTCATCAGCCAGTTTATCTAAAGCCAGATACAGCTGCGGCGGCACCAAACCACCAGGGTTTTTCGTCCGCAGCATAAACTGGTAATCTTTCTCCTGTCCCTTAGTGCGGTTGTCGCGGTTATCCTGTTGATAAGAGCCGTGAAACTTCAACAGTTGCACAGCGTTTTCACTAAAATGAGTAGTATCTTCAAGAATCTCAGTTGCTACAGGTTCGCGCAAAAAATTGCTATTTTCCTTAATTACTTCTACTTTAGAAGGCTTACGGCTAGCGACGGGGGAAGGAGCAGAGTTAACCATTAGACTTGTATAGTATTCTCAATAAAGCATTCGTGGACGCCGAATTCCGAGATATTTAGTATCCTTTCGGCTAATTTATCCCCGGTAATCCGGCCGGAATAATGAGGAATAGTTTGATTTTAACACGGCAAAAGTCGGCTTTTTCAGTGATGTAAGACTTAACAAAACCTAATCTTGAGAGTGCAAAGTGCTGAGTAAAGTATAGAGTGATTGAATACTCTTTAGTTCAGCTTGATGATTAAAATTAATCAATTCAACGAAAAAGAGTTTTTTCTCGATAGTTATAACGGTTTTGAGTTACCTGAAGTAAGCCCAATAAGTAGGGTAGCACAGCTGTGCTACCCTGCTCTCAACATTTATCCTACCTGAGTTGATACTGATGAAGTTTTTTTCACTCAGCCAGAAATCGCAGTTCAGGTTTGCTTAAATCTGAACTTTGGTGGCCCAGGAATCTTTTGCTGAGCTTTTATTTAAAGCTATAGCCAATACCAGCATTGATGCTAACAGCAGGAGTATCGCTATTTTGATAAGCATTAATTCCTACCTTAGTATTAGTATAGACTAGGAAATTTTTAGCAACTTCCGATTCAACACCAGCACCTAATACTACTGCGTCTTTGTTACCTATAGGAGTTGGCGAACCATCTTTTTCTACAAAAGAATAACCACCAGTTAAATAGGCATTAGTTTTATTAGCAATAGGTACATCTAAAGAAACTTCTGGAATAATGGCACTAGTTTTATCGCTCCAAAGAACATTTCCGCGTGCAGAAAATGGGGTATTTCCTAATTTTAGGCGACCTGTGACATTACCACCAAATGTAGCATCATCGTTAGTTCCTTGTCCGCCGCTAGTAACGCCAGCTGCAATACCAGCACCAACATAACTAGCATCAGTACCCTTTTTGGTTTGGGCAGAAGCTTGACCAGGTGATAGAAGAACAGGAGCAATTACTAAAGAAGATAATGCAGAAATTGTCAGGATAGACTTGAGTAAGGTTTTCATAATTGTGACCAAATTTTGTATTTTTTACTGTTATATTCCCAGTCGAAAGCTCAGTAAAAATGTTCCAGATAATTATGGAATTTTCTTAAGTAGCTGTTGCGATCGCTGCACCAGAGTGAAGAACAATTAGCTGAATAATTTTGAACAAAATGTTATAATTACACTTAATTTTTCGAGAATTCCCAATTTTCTATCTCAAAAACAGACGCTTTTAAAAGTGGCATAGTTAGGGGAACTAAAAATTAGCTGCAATCTAGTTAAACAACAGCCAGTCAACTGATTTTTTCTCTTGCGTTTCACATAGGATGAAAAAGTAGCCTGTAGCATCTGTGGCAACAAGCTAGAGAGTAAATCTATAAAGTGAATTTTTAGCAATTATTGGAGATTGAATAATGCTAACCGCTGCAAAAACGTTGTCTGGTTTGATGGGTTTATGTGTCGGTGATGCATTGGGTGTGCCAGTGGAGTTTACTAGCCGTGCAGAACGAATCAAATCTCCAGTGACAACTATGTTGGGTTATGGCACATGGAATCAACCGCCGGGAACTTGGTCAGATGACAGTTCGTTGAGCTTTTGCTTGGCAGAAAGTCTTTGTAGAGGGTATTCCCTAGAAGCCATAGCTAATTCCTTCTGGCGCTGGTACAAGGAAGCTTACTGGACTCCCCGTGGCGATGTCTTTGATATCGGTCAAACGACTCATACAGCACTGATGCGCTTGAAACAGGGAGTTGTACCCCATCAGGCGGGTGGCAAAGTTGAAAATAGTAACGGCAATGGTTCGTTGATGAGAATCTTGCCGATGGCTTATTGTCACAGAAACTTAACTTTCAGCGAATTAATAGCGCGGGTGCATGATGTTTCAGGAATTACCCATGCTCATGCGCGATCGCAAATGGCCTGTGGCATATATATTAGTATTGCAGTATCCTTGCTCGAAGGCGCTGACCTCCAAACAGCTTACCTGCAAGGATTACAAGATATCCAACCAATTTATTCCGTGCGGGAATTTTTATTAGAAAAGCCGCATTTTGGCAGAGTTTTTAGTGGTGAGATTGCCAAATTACCAGTAGAAGAGATTAATTCTGGCGGCTACGTGATTGATACCTTAGAGTCATCCCTGTGGTGTTTGTTAAATAGCTCATCTTATTCCGAAGCGGTACTGAAAGCTGTTAACTTAGGCGGAGATACAGATACTACCGCCGCCGTCACCGGTGGCTTAGCGGGAATTTACTACGGCGTAGAAAATATTCCCCGACAATGGATAAACCAAATTGCCCGCAAACAGGACATTATTTACCTGGCAGAACGTTTTGCCAGGGCTGTTTATGCTTAAAGTTAAGAGTTAAGAGTGAGGAGTTAGGAGTTAAGAATTAAGAGTTAAGAATTAAGAGTTAGGAGTTAAGGGTTAGGAGTTAAAAGTTATAAATTATGAAATTTTCAACTTCCAACTCCTCACTCCTCACTCCTCACTCTTAACTCCTCACTCCTCACTTTTAAACCGTAGACAAAGAGTAGACTTGACCATCAATTAACAATCGGGTGATTCCCTTGGCTTGGAGATGAGTACGAGCCTTATGCAGCATTTTACTATCGGGGACTTTAATCACGCGATCGCGTTTGGTAGAGAAACGCTTGGCTACCCGATGATTATCAAACACTGGCAGAGTTCTTTGCTGGGTTTCCAGGTTGGGAATTTGCCCCAAGTCCCCAAAGTCCTTGAGAGGTCGGGTAATTAATTCTGAGGAACGGTCAATCACCAAATAGCAAGTTTTCGGCAAATGTGCTGCTGATAGTGGTAAAACTTGAACTGATGCTTCACCTGGTCTGCGTTTTGTGACTAGGGGTCTTAACTCATCAAAGTCATCTTCCTCGAAGTCTTCTTCCTCCTCAAAGTCATCATCTTCTAAATCGTCATCTTCTAAATCATCCAAATCTTCTGACTCGTCTAGCAAGTCTTCTCCCAGCATCTGTGCTATGACAGTTACCTCTGGACGTTCATCCTTGAGTATGGGGCTGGGGATACTCGCTATTTCCAAGGGTTTTGGTTGTGGAGTTTCTGATTTCTCTGTGACTCTTAGCTTCGGTTTTTCTGTTGCTGAGGTGCGTCGCCGTACCCTTCTACTCGCAGCAGTTGAGTCGTCAGTATCTTCTAAGTCGGTTTCTTCCTCTACTACACGACGTAGCTGTGGTGGTTCAACTTCTACGACTTCCGGCTGGCTGTCGCTAGGTGGAACTTCGATTTCTGGCTGTGGTTGACTCATCAGCAGTGGTAACTGCTCATAGTTTACCTGTGCCCTACCCTCAGGGGTTCTGGCAGCCCGCTTTAAAGATACTAAGTATTCATACTCATCTTCTGGCAAAGTACTTTTAAGTAAACGACTAATCGTCGAGTTACTTACATCGTAGCGTTCTGCCAAAGTAGAGGTTGTTTCGGCACTTTCTCGATACAATTTGAGAATTTCTTGTTTGTCAGAGTCTGTTAGTTTTCTCACGGTAGATACCAAAAATCTTTGCTAAGCTCGTTTTCGTGTGCTGGTACGCCGCGTTCGTCTTAGTGATGCGTCATATTCCAGGGCAGCGCCCATGCCAAATAACACTCCACTAAATACCCAAAACACTTCTAGTATCTCTCCACTTTGATAGTTGGGGCCTTGGGCGTATTTAAACCACATATCTGCAATGTAGAGCGAAAAGGCCGCTGCGGCAATCATTCGCCAAGACTGGGAAACTCTTCCTCCCCAAAAGGCTAACAGCAGAGTGGTAGCAATAATTAACAGAACTACGTCGCTAACTACGTAAAACCAATTCAAAATAGCGACCAAAAGTTCTGACGATGTTTCCTGTTGCATAGAAATCCACCATGCCAACAAACTACCGAATACAGCAATTGCTAACACAATTAGCCACTGCCATTTTTCCAGATTGATTCGCCTGGAAGCCACAGCTAAAATCATGCCTGCGCCAAGTAACAGATAACTCAATACAAAAAATATATCGCCTAAAGACACATCTGGTTCTTCTTTTAACACTATTTCGGTATATCCGAAAATTATCCCTCCAATGAAATAGGAAAGCATACCTAAGCCTATAGAGAGCCAAACATTCCGACCACTGACGATTTGCGGACTAAGCCAGTTTCTCAAGCATAAGATACCAGCGCCCAAATAAGCTAAGGCTTCAAAAATATTTGTGCCAATCACATACCACTCGGCTCGGCTTTCTATGCCATCTGCTCCGGGAATTTTGGCACTAAACAACAAAAAGTATAACAGTGCCAGCACACCCCAACCAATATTAGCCAAAACAATGTTCTGAGTGGTGAAAATGGATTTAGAAACCAAGGAATTGTCGTAAGAGTTATTCATAGGGCTTGACTATGTAGATGCACTCTGGCAGTATTTTGAGTTAAAGGATTGTATAGCTAGCAGTGTGTCTGCCAAATAAGACACAATCGGACACCAAAAGCAAGTGCCGACAGTAGGAACTTTTGAGAAAAATTTCCAGACTACTGCCATAGTTTACCTAGTGCTGATTGATTTAGCCAAGACAGAAACAGCGATCGCTCGGCTTCTGGCATATCTTCTAACTTATAAATCACTTGTTTGGTAAAGTTGGCATTCCCAAAATAGGACTTGCCTAATCGATGTAATTCTTGCAAAAGGATAACTACGTGATTTTCTTGCCAAGGAGGCAGTTTGGCTCCAAGCAAAGGATCGTTAGATACCAAAGATTTAACTGTTTCTGGAGGAGATGCTTGGGGAAATTGCTTTTGCTGGAATACCTCCGCAATATCTTTCTCAAATAATGCAGCTTGCCTAGCACCCAAAAACTCTTCAATGTCGATATAAACACCTTGCAACAGTAAAATACTGGCTTGAATCAAAATCCCCGTCTTGCCATGACTACCACCTGTGTCATTACCTAGCTGTTCTAAACGGATTTTCCCCCAAACGCTGAAACGTTCCGGTTCTTCCAGTAAGACACAGGCTTTACCCCGGTTATCCGTTAATTCTCTCCATAAGGCTCTAGCTTCTTCTTCTTGACTAGCTTTGAAGACACTAATCAAGCGAAAAGTCTGCCCTTGATAATCTAGGATCGGCACCTGCTGATCCTTTTTTGGGTGCTGAATGCTTGATATTTCAACATCCTGCCGTTTGAGAATAAACATGGCACTAGCAAATAACTCCTCACAGGGGCATTCTTAATATGGAATATATAATGGCATTTGGCAGCATCGCCAAGGCTGAAATTACCTAGCGTGTTATAAAAATGGGCGAAGCTGCTCGCTTCGCTGGATATTTCATTAGAGTAAGCTGCCTAAAAGGACTCGGCCTGGGGTAAGCAACCCCTTGACAACACAATATATCTAACCAATACGCCATCTGCTTCGTTTTTAATGTAGATTGATAACTAGCGACTTGGATCTTAGCCTTGCTAGTGATAAATCTGCAATTTTTGATTGCTTCTAAGTCGCGCAAAGCGGTATAATGGTTTAGATGACTCTTTTGGGAGCCAGTACATTACTTTGGGCGCGTAGCTCAGTGGATAGAGCAATTGCCTTCTAAGCAATCGGTCGCAGGTTCGAGTCCTGCCGCGCTCGTTTGAATTGATTAAGTCTACTCGACGAACTGCGTCTGCATAGCGTCTCGCACAGAAGGATGCAAAGCAAAAAATAAGTTAAGAATTATTGAGTGCGAATTTACACAGCATTGGTATTAAGTAAGTTTAAAGCAGTTTGAGGATTGTTAATTGCGATGGCATTGATAACTTGACGCCATTTATCTTGTAATGAAACGGTAAAACCTTCTTCAAGAGAAACCTGATTCAATAAGGAAAGTGCTGTTTTAAATATCGTTGAATCATCTGGTAAATTTTTCGACCTTAACCCTTGAAGTGTGACATCGAACCAGACAGGCATAAGTTCCAGCCAGTCATTTTGCTGTATCTCTTGGAGTGCAATATCTTCCATTCCCAATGCACCCCATGTACAAAGAGACTCTATAGCCAGCTTGGAATCGCGATTTTCTAGAGAATTTTGCCATAATTTTTGAGCATGATTTTGAAAGCGATTAGCAATAAATTTATAAGCTTCCTGGACTTGATGGGGAATTGTAACTTTATAAACTGATTCGCCTCTTGGTAGGTAGTCGCCGCGATAAGATAACCAGTTATGAGATCCGCAAAGATGGATTTTTTGATCTACTATTACTTCTTTGACATGGGAATCTCCCAACCAAAAAACCTGTACACATGGCAATCCATCAGGTGTTTTTATTGCTCGAAGTTTTTCTTCTACTTCTGGTGATATTGGTTTATCTTCGTCTTCTTCTCGTCGCGCAATTCCATGTCCAATCAAAATCCAAACTCCGCGATTGGCTAATTTTTGTAACAAAGCCAGAAATTTTTCATTTACAACTGCTTGGTTCACCCAAGGAGAATAAATGATAACCTGATTTTTAGCCGAATTTAAAACATCTATAAAAGCTTGAGCAATTTGCCCATCACGTAGCTGAATAGCTTCACCTACTACTGTATAAGCATCTACTTTTTTACTGGTTTTTACAGCATTTTCTAAAGCTTCTTGACGAATTTTTTCCAGTCTAGCTTCTATTTCAGTATTTTTTTGCTTAAGAATCGCTTCACGTTCAAAATTGATGGCTTCATTTGACAATTTACATAATTTTTGTAAAGATATTTTACCCTCATTATGTAGTATTTGCAATCGGTGTGACGCTACCTCTAAAATTTGCTTTCCACTTCTTATTTGAATGGTTAACTTATCTTCAATAGCATCGAATATAACGAAAAGCGATATTTTTTGCCAAATTTTTTGAATCGAAGCTACTACCTTAAATGAAGTGACTATTTTTCCCTCTTCTGGTATATGAAGGGCTAAACCTGAAGCCTGAATATTTTTTTGTATTTCTTCAAGTGCTAACGCGGAAATATCAGTAACTATATTATCAATATTTATAAAATCTGCTAAATCAGGCAGATTTATTACTGTTTCATTTAAGGATTCAGATTGAAAAGTTATCTTGTCACTTAAAGGGTCTGTAATAGCATTAAGCTGTACAGAATATGGAGGCTGTGGTACAGAACCTTTTTCATAAAATGAGCGACCTTCAGGAGTAACTGTTAGTGGCGATGTTGCTGATAGAGTTTGTAATGAGCGAAGAGTTGTAGTAGTACTGCGGATAAATACAGAATCAAGCCCAAGTACAGAGGCTAATTCATCTTCTGTCGGCGGAGGTTGAAATTCAATTGCAGCGCGGATGATAAATTCTTCGAGTACATTAAATGGGCGGGGTTCTTTGATGTTTACTTCTACTGGAGTTTGACCCAAGCTATAGCGAAATTGACGCGCTGCTAAAACTGATAAACTAGAACTTTGCGCTTCAATTTCTTCTACCAACTTTTTGAGATTATCATCAATAGGTTTAGCATAAGAGTCGAGAAACATCAATAAAACCTCCATGTAAATGCACGATATTTGAAACATTGGAGTACATACTCCCGATTTGTCCACGCTGCTGAGTAAATAACGAATGACAACCCACAATTACTAGTAGTTCTTTAGCGCGGGAAAATGCAACGTTAACTCGTTCTGGCTTCTTAGCAAATCCAACATCTTTTTTACTATTATTGCGAACCATACTAACAATCACAACAGGCCGTTCCATACCTTGAAATCGGTCTACTGTACCAGTGGTGATTTGCAGCGAAGGGAAATCTTTAGATTGTAGCCGTTCATCAATTTTTCTGAGTTGAGCGCCATAAAATGTAATTACAGCGATTTCTTTTTTTGGTTCACCATTGGCAACTCTAGAAGCCCAATTACCCTCAAATTGTTTGCAGAGACGTTCAATTGCATCAATTTCTAGAGTATTAAAGAATGAAGTTTTTTCAGATTCCTCTTCAAACTTATTTTCTTTGGGCGTTTTTACCCAGATAAGATGCTTATCTGGTTGAATTATTTCACCTGCCAAATTATGTGCGCGTTTTGTGTCAGGTATTAAAATACCACATTCTAGTTTGCCATCATAAAACTGATTAATTGCTCCCATAATTATGGGATGCATTCGATATTGAATATTTAACATTTTTTTGATGCTATTATCAGCAGTTTCAAACTGAATTTTGAACAGTGATTCTTGCAATAATTCTAGTTCTGTATTTGTACTGCCAATCTCCTGAGAAACTTCCTCTAAAGTCTTCGTGTTGAGCATGGGTGGTAATTGTCGATGGTCGCCTACCATGACCAATTTTTTGCCTTTTAAGGCCGGGATTAATAATTCTGGAGGAGTACATTTACTCACTTCATCAATAATGACGATATCAAAGTATTTGAATTCTTGTGAAAAATTGTAATTTGCAGCTTGCACACAGGTGATACCAACAACATTGGCGTTATCTAGATAAATCCGCCTTAAATCGTTGCGTAGGCGTAGCCCGCCGCAGGCATCGCCTTCTGTTGGCTTTCTTAATTTATTTATCCAATCTTGGATAAAGTGCTGATATCGATTGAGATAATTTTCTTGTTGTTGTAGTTGCTGTTGCCAAGATTCAAAGTGATTATTGATGGCGCGTAAAAATTTCAGATTCAACAAGTCTGTAGAATCAACTTCAGGCTTGAATTTACCAGGAATAGCTTCCCAAGTTGACTGCCACCAAGTTCGCTCTGTTAATTCATTAGGTAAGTGTGGAAAGGATGACAGTTCTTGTGAAAGTGCGATCGCTCTTTTAAACTTGAAATGAGTCTCACTACGATAAGTTTCTAGCTGCTCTTGATTAGCAAATATTTTTTGCTGCTCATGAGTTGCCAAGCTCATCTGTTCGTTTAATTGAATCTCAAGCTGCTTTTGCTCTTTTTGTGTTTCAGCTTGTAGTTGTTTGAGCCATGTACCCGCACTTGTAACTATGCCGTTGACCACCTCTGCTGTAATTTGGCGGATAGCCGATTCACTATCAACAGCTTCAACCCTTTGACATATAATCTGGGTTTGTCTCCTAATAGCCTCAAGAGTTACCGCCGCACCATAACGACGGCTATATGGACGTAACTTTTGAGTTATGGAATCTAAACTTTTCTGCTTGAGAGCGATCGCAAGCACCCATTCAATAATCCGACCCCAGACCCCCAGTGGTTTCTCAATCTCATCGATACTATTTTGTGCTAGTTGCTTCAGCTTTATGAGGTACTCCACAGGGTCTAGGACTTTATTAACGCTTACCTGAGAAATAGTAGCTTCATTGATTAAGCGATGACCTAGTATATTTCGCCCCCGCACAAGTAAATCTCTGATTTCAGTAACTCGACTGCATACTCTATCCCTTTCATGGTATTTCTGAATTAACTGATTAACTTTTACCCGACACTGATCGAGACTTTGTTGCCAGGGTAGATATTGAGCTTCCATCGTCATGCTTCGTAATCTCGAAGGTAATGAGATTAAATCAACTGTAAAGTCTTGACGATTTTGTAAGCACTGTGTCAAGACATTGACGATATTTAAATTAGCTGTAGACAACCATATATCAAGGTCAGTTATTGCTAAACTGACCTCAGATTCACGATTGTGTAGATTTCTAATTCTTGATTGTAAGCTTTGCTGGTTGACAAGCAATTGTTGGTGATTTGACTTTAGGCGGACAATAAATTCTGAATTTTGTTTGTAAGTCTGTGCAGTTAATTCCGCTTCGGTTATTGCCATAGCTATATTACTGGCATAGGCTAATGCTGTACGAACTTCAGTAATCCAAGAAGCTACAGTGTTCTGCAACCAAGCAGCTAAACCAAATAAGCCGTAATTTGGATGAACCATACCAAGTTCAGAAGCCAAATTAATTGCTAACCGAAGATTTGCAGCAAAGTTTCGCACAGAAGCTTCTGTAGATGTGTATTTCTTCAGACCTGCCCACAAATTAACAAATGCTGGGTCTTGCCAGTCTACAGAAGGTGCTTGATTGAGTAACTCTTCCAAAGCAGTTTTTAAAGATTCGACCTCGGCCAGTTGAGATGCAGCTTGATTATATTCATTTGTTTGGGTTGTACAAGTTGATTCTAAATTCGCTTTGCGTATCTGTAATAAATTCTGTTCTTCCTTAAATACCTCTTCTACTTTTAGATATGCTGTGAATCGTTGTGATGCTACCAATAATTGACGCAAAATTTTTACATCATCAAGGTGTTGAACAAGATTTTTTTCGCAGTCAGCAGCAGTATTTTCTAACCATGTGGCAATCACTCGGTCTTCTAAAAATGGCTGTCCTTCTTCCCCAACTCTTTCTGCGTTTCCCTTTCGTACAGCTCGGATTACAGGGTTATGAACTAATCGGCTCAAAGCATTATCTACTGCTAAATTGGCTTGAGAAGTTATTAGAGTGCGCCCACCCCGTAAAGCAACTTGATAGCAAATCTCGGCAATTACAGTAGTTTTGCCAGTACCTGGTGGGCCTTGAATGAGAACTAAATCCTCTGCTGCAAGCACCATTTCTACTGCTGCTTTCTGGCTGGGATTAGCTGAGGATAATAACAAATCTTCTGGTCGTAACTCGATAATTTTTTGGATAGGTCTTGCTTGGGAAGCGTCAAATAAAAAATTTCCTAAATAGGGATTTTGGGTGCGTCCTTGCCTTAATTGTGTCATGGCTTGTTTTTTGCGCTGAATCTGTTGGATGTCACCAACTGCCTCAAAAAACAAAAATCCGGTGGCTGGTAGCTGATAACGTCCTGCTGCCATATAATCGGCTAGATCGCGTTCTAGCCTCACGCGGATAGTGCAACGGTTCGGATCAACTTGTTCAATAGCCCCTAATTGGCGGCTGTTGCGCCAGCTTTGTCCTGTGGGAGTAGTCTCAAACAGCTTAATCTCTTCGTTTCTTGCTCGTTTTACCCGTTCCCAGAAGTTTTCCGCAGCCAGGGAATTTTCATTAGAACCGTCAAGAGTAGCTGAGATTACCCCGGATTTCTCACCAAGATTGAAAGAAGAGGGGTCAAAAACTGCCAAAATGTATGTTGCAAAAGAATTCCAGCAGCTTAAAGCATGACCCCAAGTAAAAATCATTC
>NZ_JACJTU010000029.1 GCF_014698835.1 Nostoc paludosum FACHB-159
GGGACTGGGGACTGGGGACTGGGGACTGGGGACTGGGGACTGGGGACTGGGGACTGGGGACTGGGGACTGGGGGGAAAGATTTCTTCCCCATCCTCCCACACCCCCCAGACCCCCCAGACCCCCCACACCTCCTGCTTGCCCCATGCCCCAATCCCTTTTTTGTCAAAACAATATCAATGACAGGAAATTGACTTCAGTAATAAAATAATCTATATAACTTCTGTATTTAGAGGAAATGCCTTTGTTTCATGCAACTTTTTCGGTTATTTCTCTAGATAAAAGATGTTTCTCTCGGTAGATAGGTGTACTGACATTAACATACCTGTTATGTTTCAAATATGACAATAGTAAGACAAAATTCTCTAAATACATCACTCATTCCTCCAGAAATATTGGCAGAAAAATATATTGAAGCAGAGCGTATGCATGACGTTTTGCTACTACTGCAAAACTTGATTAACAGTGAGGAAGCCACTGTGAAATTAATTCTGGATTGTCTGTATGATGTTGGCTCGGTTAACCTAATCAATCAAAAGCTTCCCGTAAAACCTGTAAACAGGTTGATGAAATTAATTGCCCGGATGTCCAAACCAGTTTTTAGAACCTTGGCTTTTAATTGGTTTAAAAAGAACTGCCCGCAATTGATTGCTGATTGGTTACATTCTCAGGTGACTTTTGGAACTACCCCAGCTAAACCGCGAGAAATAGCCATTGAAGTTGCACCGATTCAACCATATTCTGCACTACAGACTGAAAATCTCAACCAAGAGATTAAAAATCTGCGTCACCAAGTGAGATTGCTAGCTGGGATTTCAATAATTGCGATCGCTGTTTTAGGAGTAACAGCCACTTGGTTAAACTGAAGCCCAAAATTAGCACCATTATCAAATTTAAAATTTAATCCCTCCAAGAACTCTTTTCGTCGTAAGATTCACTTGAATTAGCAAAACCTGACCAGCCTCAAACATTAATCATAGAAATGACCCCAATTGCAGAAGCATTCTTTCAAAAAGCTAATTCATGCATGAGTTAAAAATTACGAATTACGAATTACGAATTACGAATTACGAATTATTATGACTTTGCCCAAACCTAGCTTGGAGGACATAGAAATACGTTTGCTGTTGCAAGGGGTGTATGAGTACTATGGTTACGACTTCCGCAATTACGCCCTTTCCTCAATTAAGCGCCGTATTCTCGGCTTTATGCATTTAGAAGGGTTAGCTAATATTTCTGCTTTGCAAGAACGCTTACTTCACAACCGTGACAATTTAGAAAGATTTTTGCTGGCTCTGACAGTGAATGTAACATCAATGTTTCGCGATCCCAGCTTTTACAACACCTTTAGAACTCAAGTTATCCCGTTCTTGCAAACCTATCCCTTTATTCGCATTTGGCACGCTGGCTGTTCCACCGGTGAAGAAGTCTATTCAATGGCAATTCTACTAGAAGAAGAAGGGCTTTATCACCGCTGCCGTATATATGCAACTGATACTAATGAAAAAGTATTACAAAATGCTAAAAGTGGTATTTTTTCTCTAAAACTAATGCAGGAATATACTCATCTTTACCTCAAAGCTGGGGGCAAAAGGTCTTTTTCTGAATATTATACGGCAGCTTATGACAATGCTATTTTTCGAGCATCTTTAAGAGAAAATATTGTTTTTGCTCAGCATAATTTAGCAACAGATAGTTCTTTTAATGAGTTTAATGTCATCCTTTGTCGTAACGTCTTGATATATTTCAATCAGATACTTCAAAAGCGGGTACATGAACTGTTTTATAATAGCCTCTGTACCTTTGGTATCTTGGGTTTAGGAAGACAAGAATCCATCAGATTCACTCCCTATGAGCAACAATATGAAGAGATAGTCAGAGGTGAAAAGCTATATAGAAAAGCAAGAGCGCGAGGACATGAAGAGGCTCTCAGGCACAGAGATTTTAATCATAATTGATATATAAAAATCCGGTTTGATTTTTGAAATTATTTGAGTAGAGAGGGAACAGGGAAGAGGCGAGGCACAAGTATAATGATTTTTGAAAAAAAACTCAGTACACTCAATCTTCTAGAACCTTATTGCCTATTGCCTGCTATATAAAAAAAGCCCTCCCTGTTAGAAGAGGACATTTTTATTTTTAAATCAAATGACAAATCATTAAATACGCGACTTCACAAATTTCTCTAACCTATCCATCCCTTTTTCAATCGTTGCCAAATCGGTGGCGTAGGAAAGGCGAATGTTGTCATCAGCGCCAAAGGCAATTCCGGGAATGACTGCGACTTGATGTTCTTGTAGTAAGGCGTCGCAAAATTCCAAGGATTTCAAACCTGTTTTGCTGATGTCGGGGAAGAGATAAAAAGCGCCATCTGGTTTAGCGGTACTCAGTCCGGGAATGGCGTTGAGTCTGTCTAACATTACCTGTCGGCGTTTGGCGAAGGCTTGACGCATTTCTTCTACACAGTCTTGGGAACTTTCCAAGGCAGCGATCGCTCCATATTGAGCAAAGGTACAGACGTTAGATGTACTATGTCCTTGGATGGTACTCGCGGCTTTAATAATTTCCACTGGCCCTGCTAAATAGCCAAGTCTCCACCCAGTCATGGAGTAAGCCTTAGCAAATCCATTACTGATTAAAGTCCGGTCAAAAATTTCCTGACCCAAAGAACCAATGCTGATATGTTCTGCACCGTCATAGAGAATCTTTTCGTAAATTTCATCAGAGACGACAAAGATATCTGCATCAACTATTACCTCTGCCAATGCTTTGATTTCAGCTGGCGTGTAAACCATCCCCGTAGGATTAGATGGAGAGTTGAGGATAAATAACTTTGTCTTGGGCGTGATGGCTTTACGCAGCTGTTCGGGAGTAATTTTATAGCCTGTGCTTGCATCTGTGGGGACAATTACCGAAACTCCACCCACCAAGGTCACCATTTCTGGATAACTTAGCCAGTAGGGTGCAGGGATGATGACTTCATCACCTGGATCGATTAGAGCCACTATCAAATTGTACAGAGAATGCTTACCGCCATTGGTGACGATGACATTCTCGGATTTATAATCAAGACCGTTATCAGTTTTAAGCTTACGGGCGATCGCTTCCCTTAACTTTGGTTCTCCGGCTGCTGCACCGTATTTGGTTTTGCCTTCATCCAAAGCTTTTGCCGCTGCGGCCTTGATATGCGCTGGGGTATCAAAATCTGGTTCTCCAGCGCTAAAACTACAAACATCTATTCCCTCTGCCTTCATTGCCTTAGCCTTGGCTGCGATCGCTAAGGTTAAAGAAGGTGTTACCTGACTTACTCTTGCTGCCAGCTTCATTCTTACTTTATTTTGGCAAATCTTTCACTTACTTAAGGATATCCCAGAATCCACACCCAGATTTGCTTTTTGAAGGACGACAAACAAAAAAAATATTTTATCGCGTTTAGAGGCAGGGGGGCAGAGGGTCTTGCCCCCCTACCTGGGCTGTAGCTACCATTAATCCCCAAAACAAACCAAAACGAACTTTAGTTGCACGAGAAATTACAAAATTTGCACAAGTCAGGAAACTATGAAATTCTTCTTGGGTATAACATTGCTGGTGTGCTGGGTCAAAAATCTTCAATATAATATCCAAAATTTGGCAAAATAAATAATCTTTACACCAATCGAGAATTACAACTTTGCCATTAGGTTTGAGTACGCGCTTCATTTCTATTAATGCTGCCAATGGATCGTTAAAGTAATGGAATGAACTGGCAGACACAATTACATCAAAACTATTGTCAGCAAATGGTAACGCTGATGCACTGGCAGTATGAAATGAAACTTGGGGATAAATTTTACATTTTTCTTGAGCAATTGCTAACATTTTTTCTGAAATATCTACTCCGACAATTTTTAGAGTTGAATTTTCAGTTAATAGCAACTTTTCAAACTCACCCGTTCCACAAGCAACATCAAGTACAGTATCTAGTGGTGAGATTTCTGCCCAGTTTTTGAGAAAAGAAAGTGTATGAGAAATATACTTTTTCCAACGGCGATCGTACACAGATGCTAGACCGTTGTATTGTTTGTTAACTGTGGTTTCAATCATACCATAGCACTGTTATTTATTTTACTGTTATTAACATAGTTTTCTTTAATCGTGCCTACTTACTTCGGCTGCGATCGCTTTGCTAGCTAAAGCTAAAACTACTTCAAATGTCAAGAAAATTTTACCATTTGTATAGTTCAATTGGCTGAATTAGCAACCAGCGATCGCTCTTTAAATGTAATCACGATAATCCAGCAGATGATCTCACCTTTTCAGTACATTAATTTTATTTTTACTTTATAAATAAGCTCTAAGTTCGATTTAGCTGCGTGATATGATGCGATTGCCAATCAGCTTAATTATTTGAGGTAAAAAACGATGACGACGACTACAGAACGGTTTAAAAAATTTACAATTTTACATTCCAATGATATGCATGGAGACTTTTTGGCAGAAGCGAAGGGTGCCGAGGGTCATCTAATTGGTGGGCTGTCGCTGCTTTCAGGATATTTGAATAAAGTGCGTCAAGAAGAGAAAAATACACTTTTTGTCATTTCTGGTGATATGGTTCAAGGATCTATGATTGATGCCGAATACAAAGGTATTTCAACCATAGAAATTATGAATTTCCTTGCTCCTGACGTAGTAACTTTAGGAAACCACGAATTAGATTATGGATTTCCTCACTTACTTTTCTTGGAAAAGATGGCAAATTTTCCCATCGTCAATGCCAATTTATATATTAAAAAGTACAATAAACGATTGATGAATCCCTATCTGATCCTAAATGTAGATGGATTTGATATTATGTTCATCGGAGTTGTAACTGAAGAAGTGCTTAATTCATTAAGACTTGACACGAGTATAGGTACGTTTGTCAGTTTGGAAGATGCAGCAGCAGAAGTAGGTAAGATTTGCAACGCATACAAAA
The DNA here is from genome assembly GCF_014698835.1 of Nostoc paludosum FACHB-159. GTDB lineage: Bacteria > Cyanobacteriota > Cyanobacteriia > Cyanobacteriales > Nostocaceae > Nostoc > Nostoc paludosum. The sequence goes on from NZ_JACJTU010000029.1 coordinate 4,953, forward strand.
ATGATGACATTGACCTGACAATTCTTCTGACACATATCGGTTTTGAAGAAGATAAAAAATTAGCTGCAATGCTAGATCCGGCCTGGGGCGTAGATATGATAATTGGCGGGCACTCTCATACATTTTTAGAACAACCAGCCCAAGTCAACAACATTTTGATTACACAAGCAGGAGTTGGTACAGACCAAATTGGACGCTTCGATATTACGGTGGACGACGATACTAATAGCATTGTTGAATGGAAGTGGCAACTCATTCCTGTAGATAAAAATCTTGCAGAGCCAGATCCAGAATTAGAAAAGTTTATTAACATTTTCAAAGAAGAAGTAGACCGCAAGTATAATAGACTGATTTGCAGGTTAACACGTCAATTGACCCATCCTAAGCGTGAAATAGAAACTGAATTAGGTAACTTAATTACTGATGGTTTAGCTGAATCAGTTATGTCTGATGTAGTTTTGGTAGCAAGTGGTTCAATACGTGTAAAGCAGTTAGGCCCTTTAGTTACATTGAGCGATCTTAAAGGAGCTTACCCTTATGATGGCCCGCTTTTTAGACTTAAAGTTACTGGTCAACAACTCACTCAAATATTTACATATATCATGAGACCAGAAAACAGAAAACCGGGTGAAAGTCAATGTTTTCAGGTAAATAAAGGTATTAAGGCAGTTTACAATGATGCAGAAAAAAGACTTGAGTCTTTAAGCATTAATGAAACTCCTGTGCAGGCAGATAAGCAATACACTATATGTTTACAGGAATATTTTTACAAAAGCTCAATTGTATGTCTAGGCATAACTCCTGAAGAATTGACAAAATTAGGCGATGCAAAAGTAGTAACAACATCTGCTCAGAATGTTCTTGAGGAATACTTTAGCTCTCACCAACTTCTTAACAGTAATACCGAAGGACGATTAATATATAAATAGGTAGTACCCCAAAGCAAAAGTAAAAAGTAAAAAGTTTATAGGTAGGTTTTTGAACTATTTAAAATACTTGCTTTATTTTGGCGAACCTGTAATCTGACATCACGCCGCAAATAAACTTAGCATCTGAAATAGTTAAAAAGCCTAGAAAACAAGACTTCTTTGTTTTGACTTTTCTATTTTTACTTTTGCCTTCCAGGCCGATTATTCAACAATTGTAGATAGTTGCTTTTCAAAGTAAGCGCGGTAGAGTTCGCAGCGCGGTAAAATGCGATCGCCCTCGTAGCGAATCACCCCCAAGCTTTCGAGTTTATGAACATCAACGGGATTGAGCGAACTGTTTTGCTTTTTAGTCACAACTTCAGCGTATGCTTTGGCTAAATGAGGTTTTTCTTGAAGGATTGACCAATGTCGCCATAAATGGTAGCGGTAAATGCCGCCATTAGCGATCGCCTCTTCTATGAGATTTTCTAAAGTAATTGCTTGACAGCATAGATAATACAAACCAATCCTAACCAATGCTGGATGCCCCCCCACCAGCGACATCAGTTGCCTAACCTCTTTATCAGCAGACCAGTTCAACCCATGTCGTTGGGCTAAATATTCTACTTGTTTTTCAGTAAATTCATTTAGACGAATAGGTAGGCCTATATTCAATGGTGAGTGGTTTATATCCTGCCATACATAGACTTCTGTAGAGTAAACTACCACTAACCTCAATTTTTGCAAGTTAGTATCTTGCCGTGCTGCTTCATACCAGGAGCGGAAGCAAGCAAACAAATCCTGAGCAACTTCAGGATGTTCAAAAAAGCTGTCAACGTCATTTAACACAAAAACTACTGGGCTTTCGAGCTGCTTAAGCAAATAAGATTTTAAGTATAATATGTAACTAATTTTACAGCCTATTTCCTCATTCCAGTTATCATTTAGCTTCGGGTCAATACCTAATTCTGTTGCAACTCGCCAGCAAAGACAACGCAAAAGCTTGTTTAAGTCTGTCAGACAGCTGGCATCGATTTGGTTACAGTTTAAGTTCACTGTGTGATAACCCTGCATCTGTGCAAAAGCTAACAGCCGCAGCACCAGAGAGCTTTTACCCATCTCTCTTGGCGCTCGAATCCAGATCACAGAGCCTGGTTGAGTGACTTCTCGATAAACTAGCTCCTCAATCGGGGGGCGATCGACGTAAAAGGGCGAATCTAGAGCTACCGGGCCATCTGGATATGACCAAAGATTTTCCAATGGTTCATGGTCTTGGTTAACAAATAAGTCTGTGTATAAAGGCTGGGACAAATTTACTTCTTCTGTATCTACACTCAACGAGAGACTTTTGTTGCTTGGTGTATTATTCGGCTCATTTAAGATTGTATAGTCTTCGCTACTTAGTTCTAGATTAAAGGCACTAAAGCACAACTTTAGGGTTTTTTGATCTACGCCTGTATTCAATGACCATAATCGACTCAGAGTTTTGGTAGAAACATTCATCCGAATCCGTAGTTCTTCTAGAGTAAAGCGATCGCCTTTATTTTGTGTCTTCTCTACAGCTAAGATCGCCGCTTGTAAGCGCTGCAACCCAGCAGAAGTTAGCACAAGTCCCCGCTTTCGCGTGCCCTTAAATTGTTTCATCTCGCGTAAGTATGAATCTACTTTTTTATTAACTGCCTTCGTATTTCTTTATTCTTCCATGTTTTCAAGCGCTTACTCAACTGTTATTTGAATGTTAATCGACATTTAGTTTATAGTTAAAAAAGATACCAAAATTTTTACTTAGGCTGCTAAGTAAGTGGGTACAAATAAACATAGCTATTAATTAGCTTTACAGTAATTTCCGCTCTTTATATTACTCGCTTTCTACTTAAGTCTTCCTGTTTTTTGGAAAAATTAACGCGAAAATATCCTTTATTTACTAAGGAAAGATAAAAACTCAAACCGTCTGATATTTAGAAAAAACGTTTTCTACATTAGAGTAAAAAGTAAACTCCACTACTTAACATGGGGTGTAGCAATTTTTTTAAGGGGGGTACAACTAACTTGTATTTTAAGTAATAAAATTAAATTTACAGTATTATTTATTGCATAAACTCAGTTAATAAGCTTTATATAAATAAGTTTATTTATGCTCAATTTGCTACGATATAGGACTCATATTTGATTTGGAGAAATAGACGTAGGGGAGCCAGCCGCATGGACGGGTTTCCCGACTTGAGCGGACTAGCATTGCGTTAGCCTGAGGGTACGGCACCAGTTAACGATTTAGGTGCGTTAGGCTACGCCATAACACACCCTACAAATACTTAGATTTTTTCATAACTCAAATCGGACTCCTATATTATCTAAAGCTATTTAACTAACTTATTTGGTATTAATATAGATTTTTGAATACAGATAAATCGAGCAAAATTCAGAAAAAGTTAGCCCACGGAGGTGGACTTCGTTTGTCTAGTAGCGAATTCTATTCGCCTAATACTTTTCTTCGGTAGTAACGTATTCATTGCCCAAGTTTGAGTTATAAATATAACATAGGCAAAGGAACAGCAATGCTGTTCCTCCGAGGATATCTTGTATTCGATTAAACTAAAAACTGTAGATATAGCAGTTGAAGCATAATTTAGGACATAAACCACTCGTAAAACCCTTACATCCAGAGACTTTATTTGCCTATTGCCCGCTATATACCAGTTTTCAGACAGAATTTAGCGTTGAACTTGGTTGGAGAGATTTTGCCCGGTCTTTGCTGGACTATTCCCTACATCACGGGCAGTTTCCTTAGCACCTTGTACGTACCCTGAGCCGAATTCTTTAAAGGCTTCTCCTGACTGTTGTCCAATTCTTTGAAGCCGTTCGCCAGGAGAGCCTTCGGTTTCACGAGCTTCTCGATTCCACTGGCCTGTTGTTTTCGGTCTTTGAGCATCATTTTGCTCTACCTGTTGACGAACTCTCTGTCCTAAATCTTGGTTACTAGACCCAGAAGTAATATTCGTCGTCAGCACTAGAAAACCAACTAACGCAACAGCTAAAAAACGTTTTACCTGAAGTCCTTGAAGCAGAGAACTGATATGACCAATCGCGTTAGAAATCAAATTTTTCATGGGAATTAAGTTGCTTTTTTTCACTACAAATAAAGATTAACTAGAAAAAACTAATTATCCTTCTAACAAAAGGCATATCTCATTTGTGAAAAATTAAAGGTTTTTAAATCCTGGGGAAGAGGTGATTTTTTAAATACAGTGATTTGTTACCCAATTGTCAATATAAACCTCCTTCCATATGAAAACTGCAATTTTTCAAAAATTAAGAGATAACAAGGTTAGGGGAACAGGCGAAAGTAGAAAAAAATGGAGATAAAATTCAATTATAAAAAATTAGATTCTTTAAATTAAATTGGATTCTCAATAAATGTTTTAATAAAAAGTTTTAAGAATTTAATACTTATAAAAAAAACTGTTTTAATTATTTACTATTTAAATACAAAAACCCCCCTTTTTGAGGGAGGTTGTAAGTAGCTACAAAGTTTCAAACTTCCTATAATTTGTCATTAAGTGTAACCCATGACCTGAAAAGGTCATACTAAAGTAACATCTTGACTGACAGAAAAGTTACTATTAGTGACGTTATCTAAAATCGCAATTTGCTGACTGTTGAAGAACAAGGTGTTGGTGCTGTAGTTGAAATTGAACTGCTGTAAAGTAACTCCTGTTCCAAAATTTAAAGCAGTAATCAAAATCTTATCTCCTTCTAGCCTATTAAAGTCTTTAATACGGTCGGTTCCTTCATTTGCTCTGTTAAAGATGAACTTATCTGCACCAAGTCCTCCCACAAGAAGATCGTTACCGAGACCACCCACAAGAAGATCGTTGCCATTTCCACCATATAAGGTGTCATTATCTTGGCTACCGTCATAGCTTTGACTCTGTGTGCCGTCGTCTTCGCCATAGAGAGAATCGTTGCCATCTGCACCGTAAAGGATGTCGTTACCTTGCTGACCGAAAAGAAGGTCGTCGCCATTGTTGCCATCAAGGGTGTCATTCCCCTTATAACCATTGAGATAATCCTTGCCATCCCCACCGCTCAAGGAATCGTCGCCCTCTTCACCATAGAGGATGTCACTACCTACTCCCCCATAAAGATAATCGTTACCATTTCCACCGTTTAGGATGTCATTGTCTTGGCTGCCGTCGTATGTTTGATTCTGTGTGCCGTTATCTTCGCCGTAGAGAGTATCATTTCCATCTCCACCGTTTAGGATGTCATTGTCTTGCTGACCGAAGAGAAGGTCATCGCCATTGTTGCCATCGAGGATGTCTTTACCCATGTAACCATTGAGATAGTCATTCCCGTCTCCACCGTTTAGGATGTCATTGCCAGTATTACCATAGAGGGTGTCGTTGCCAACACCACCATAAAGATAGTCGTTACCAGCACCGCCATCTAGGATATCGTTATCATAGCTACCGTCGTAGGTTTGGCCCTGCTTGCCATCGTCTTCACCGTAGAGATAATCGTTGCCATCTCCACCGTAAAGGATGTCGTTACCTTGCTGACCATAGAGAACATCATCCCCAGTGTTGCCATCTAGGGTGTCATTTCCCTTATAACCGTGGAGATAATCCTTGCCGTCCCCACCGTTTAAGTAATCGTCGCCCTCTTGACCGTAGAGAAGGTCGTTGCCAAGACCGCCATAAAGATAGTCGTTACCATTGCCACCGTCTAGGATGTCATCGTCGTAGCTACCGTTGTAGGTTTTTCCTTGTTTGCCGTCATCTTCGCCATAGAGAGTATCGTTACCATCATCACCGTGAAGGACATCCTTACCTCCCTGACCAAAGAGAAGGTCGTTGTCATTACCACCTGTTAAGAAATCGTTGCCATCCCCACCTTTGAGAGTGTCGTTGCCCGTCCAGGCATCAAGATAGTCATCACCAGAGCCACCATCAAGAAGGTCATCACCCTCATCACTGTTAAGGCGATCGTTACCATCTCCCCCAAAGAGTGAATCATTACCCCATCCGCCGGAGATAAAGTCATTATCCCATTCGCCATCAATTCTGTCGTTATTCCCTTCACCATAGAGTACGTCATTTCCACGCCCACCAAGGATTGTGTCGTCTCCATTTCCACCACGTATTTTGTCTTTTCCTGCTCCTGGAGTAATGAAGTTGTTTTCGCTACCAAACTTTTGATCTACCCCATCACTACTCTTACCGAAGATGCTTGTATATACACCCTCAAACGCTTTATAAGCCGAATTCGCTATATTACTACCAAATTCAAAAACTTTATTGTAGGTATTTAATACAGCTGAACTGACTATATTGAATCCACTAACCGCAGTATCGATCGCGCTATTTATAAGCTCAGCAGCTTTACCAACAGATGTAACGATCGCCTCTTTAAGCAAAGTCTCAACACTCGTCAGAGGAGCTAGCGATACCTCGTAAGTCTTATCTTTTACCAAATTACCAACGTTATAGTCTACTCTCACCTTTGAACCAGCAGCTGTGCCATCTGAGGTAATAGTAAGACCAGCAGCGATCGTACCAATACCAATATCTAGGGTTATTTTACCTGCAACGGTCAGCTTGTTGTTTTCTATACTTATCTTGCTATCTAATTTTTGACCGAATATTGTGGCATTACCTCCAATGTCAATTGTGTTGTCTTTTTTGTTGATAGAAAATACTGCATTTTCTATTTTCAGAACACCGAATAAATCAAGGTTAGCCTTAGCTATAAAATGAGATGAATTGACATCAATGCTAGCTGTTGCTATATCTTTTCCGAAAAACTTCACCTTACCCGATCCGGTAACCGTACTCTTCGTGAGAGCATTTTTGTTAATGGTTACTGAAAGATTGTCAATGTCTAACGCTACAAATCCCAAATCCAAATCGAAATCTTTGATATTGACATTGGTCGGAGTAATTTCTACGTCAATTTTAGCAACGGTCTTACCAAAAATTACTAACTTTCCGTCGCCGCGGAGATATGACGATCCTGGATCTGTAGGAGATACATTAAATGCTAAATCTAAGTTCCGATCGTTAGCTCCTGAAAGCTTCATAAATCCCCAGTCAATTTCCGGAAGCTTCAAAGACCCTGTTAAGGTTGGATTAGTCACGAATGGATTGGCATTAATATTTAAAGTAGCTTCTTTTCCCCAAGCACTTAATTTCCCATTAATACCAATACCTTGTGTTAATGTTGTGTCGCCAATTTTTGTCTCGAAAGGCACAAGCTTGATAAGTGGATCGATTTCTAGATCTTCGTCGGGTCCATCGATAGATACAACACTGACATCAAGGATTGTATTTACAATGCCTAGTGCATCGGTGATAATGGTGCTTTTACTAGCAGCTTTCGACAAGCCATAAGAGCCAACTGGTCCCAATAAAAGGTCAACCAAGCTGATTGGCTTCTCTGCCGTTAATTGAAAAGCATTTTTTGTTGGATCGAAAGTATTCTGCAAGAAAGCGCCTTTCAGAGATAACTTCCCAAACTTGAAGTCTCCTGCAAATCCCAAATTATTAATAAACGGTGCTATATAACTCCCACCAAGCTCAAATGCTAAATTCCTAACTTCTACACCATCCAGTCCAAAGGGGTTCTTCCAGGGGCTATTTTTTGCATCAAGTTGAAAACTCGCCTTCAGAGACTTTAGATCGAGAGCCAGTTCTCCAGAAAGATTTAGGTCAGGTTCATTATTTTGGAAAGGATCGTAGCCTTTAAGAGTTAAACCTCCTGCAATTGCAAACTCCGGAAATAAGTTATTATTCTTACTCACTTTCAACTTTAATGCAGCATTATTCAATATTGCAGTAAAATCGCCTAGACTGAAGAGTTTAATATTAGTCAATTTAGGAATAATACCAGCAAAACTAATCGATCCAGCCGTATCGATGGCAATATTGGCCCCTATCTTACCAATGCCTAAGCTATAAATAAATTTCCCAATATCAGTATTAACATTACCAAAATTAAGATCGCCGATAAAGTTGAATCCTTTGGTTAATTTGAGAGTACCTAATTTTGGATCGTTCAGTGAGGATACCGACTTACTGAGAATAAATTCAGGATTTTCTATCGTAAATGAATTGAGAATAGGAATTTCAGCAGCCCAAGCCGACTGACTAAAATCAATTTTATCCTTGAGCTTATAGTCAAAAATAGTCTTGGTTTTGTCAAAAATGAATCCGACATTGTTTTTATTTAGTAATCCATTCAGTTCCAGTTGCAGATTTTTTTCATCATTTTTTAAAAGATTAAAATTGAGTTGAGATAATGTGATATTAGAATTACCAAGAATTTCCTTTGTAATTTTATCGACGGTTTCCTTTATAAAAGTAATAGCACTATCAAAACTGAAAACTGTTCCCAAATCTAAATTAAATTCCTTCGCAAAACTGAGTGATAATCCTTGATTGGATAAGACTAAATCTACATCTCCGAGAGAATAAAGTTTATTTTTGATATCAGTCGGTAAATCAATTTTACTCAAGTCTTTGATTATGCCTAATAAATCACCTAAATTAATTTTGGGAATGGAAACTTTATATATGCGCTCCTGACCTGTCCCTTCTATAGTTAGGCTAGAATTCTTTAGAAGGAATGATGTTTTAGTGTTTCCTATTCCTAATTTATTAATTAAGTCACTAATGTTTAGTTCTCCTAAGTATGTTAATTTTACTAGGTTGTTTTCCTGCGTGACTTCTATACTGTTTAGATTAGCCGTTAGCTTTTCTACAACAACCTTCCGGAAGCTTTCAACAAATGATGGTAATTGCGTTCCTAAGTCCGTATATACTACTGCGACGTTAATAGCACGAGTGGTAGTATTACTGTCATCACTACCATCATTAACCGTAAAGCTGACAGTACGAGTGGAGATATTAGGGTTTTTGCTGGTATTACTGTAGGCTATCTGTCCAAGTGCGGTTGTATAGTTAGCAAGAGTAGCACTACCAGTGAGTGTAATTTTTCCTGTTTCAATATCGAACGCACCTGCTGTAATTCCTGTAGGTAATGTGCCAAGAACTGAGAGAATGTCTTGATCTTTTTGATAGTTACCAGTAATGGAAATAGTTGCACTGCCGATCTCAGAATCATCAATATCGGTAATCTTTAAACCAGTAGAACTAATTGGGATAGCTATGTTCTTTTTCATATAAGCAAGGCTACCCGATGCAGCTGCACCTAATACAGGTGCATCATTAACAGCCGTAACCTTGATAACACGAGTGACAGCATTACTGTTATTTGTACCATTATTAACTCTAAAGCTGACAGTACGAGGATCGATATTAGGGTTGTAACTTGTATTACTGTAGGCTATCTGTGCGAGTGCGGTTGTATAGTTGGCAAGAGTAGCATTACCGGTGAGTGTAATTGTTCCTTTAGCAGCGTTGAATGCATCTGCTGTGATGCCTATAGGTAATGTGCCAAGAACTGATAGAATGTCTTGACCTTTTTGATAGTTATCAGTAATAGAAATAGTTGCACTGCTGATATCAGAATTATCAACATCGTTAATTTCTATAACAGTAGAACTAATTAACATTGCTGCGGCTTTTTCTGTGTAAGCAAGGCTATCAGATGCAACTGCATCTAATACAGGTGAGTCATTAACAGCCTTAACATTAATAGTACGACTGACAGTATTACTGTTATTCGTACCATCATTAACCGTAAAGCTGACAGTACGAGCATCGATATTAAGGTTGTCGCTGGTATTACTGTAGGCTATCTGTGTGAGTGCGGTTGTATAGTTGGCAAGAGTCGCACTACCAGTGAGTGTAATTGTTCCTGTTTCAATATCGAACGCACTTGCTGTAATTCCTGTAGGTAATGTGCCAACAACTGAGAGAAAGTCTTGACCTTTTTGATAGTTACCAGTAATGGAAATAGTTGCACTGCCGATCTCAGAATTATCAACATCGGTAATCTTTAAACCAGTAGAACTAATCTTGGTAGCTGTGGCATTTTCCGTGTAAGTAAGGCTACCTGATGCAGTTGCACCTAATACAGGTGCATCGTTAACAGGCATTAGACTAAAGATTCCACCTGCTGCTGTACTGCCACCGTTGCCATCAATGACGTTGTAGTTAAGAGTTACGAAGCCATTGTAGTTAGCATTGGGCTTAAAGGTGTAAGTTCCATTACCATTGTCAGCCACACTGCCATTGGTAGCGCTGAGCTTAGATACAGAAAGGGTATCGCCCTCAACATCTGTGAAACCTTCTAAAAGGCTAGTGGCACTGATGGTGTAAGCAGTATTTTCTACACCATTGTTCAGGGTAGCTGCTGTTCCCGTGAGGCCGGGGGCATCGTTTACCGCCTTAACATTAATAGTACGAGTGACAGTATTACTGTTATTCGTACCATCATTAACCGTAAAGCTGACAGTACGAGCATTGATATTAGGGTTGTCGCTGGTATTACTGTAGGCTATCTGTGTGAGTGCGGTTGTATAGTTGGCAAGAGTCGCACTACCAGTGAGTGTAATTTTTCCTGTTTCAATATCGAACGCACTTGCTGTAATTCCTGTAGGTAATGTGCCAACAACTGAGAGAAAGTCTTGACCTTTTTGATAGTTAACAGTAATGGAAATAGTTGCACTGCCGATCTCAGAATTATCAACATCGGTAATCTTTAAACCAGTAGAACTAATCTTGGTAGCTGCGGCATTTTCCGTGTAAGTAAGGCTACCTGATGCGGCTGCACTTAATACAGGTGTTTCATTTACTTCTGTTAAGCTAAAGGTACTATTTATGGCTACTGTGGAGGCTAAAATACCTGGATAATTTACGATCGCTTGATAACTAAAAGCTAGTTGGGGTACAATCTCACCCACAGTTACTTCTAAATTCCAATCTCCTCCTAATGCTGCATTACCCGTTTTTGTAGCGGAAGCAGCAATGTTAGCGCCTGTTAAGGAATGTAGTTTGTTGAGAAATTCCTCTCCCGCATCACCAGCAGCAACATTACAACCGTATAAAAGTAAGTTGAGATTTTCTCTCGAACATTCCTGTAACTGTGACGCATAATCTTTCAAGGTATTTAGACTAAGTTCGCTATTACCTAAATACAGACATCCTGGCGCACCATGAGAGACAATGTGAACTGTCTCTACGTTCTGGCGTTGTTTCAATAATTCTGTAATTTGCTTTACTCCGTCTTCTTGTGCTGACAGAATAATAGTTTCAATTCCAGGAAAAGTTCCTTTGAGAAGAATTTCTATATCGTCAACAAAAGTATCGAGGAATAGGATTTGTACATTCATTACTTTTGTGGCACGATCTGTGGTGATTCTAGGATTCAAAGGCATAATGAATTTCTCTTAAATAATTAGTCTGGTTGTTATGAATTAAGTGATTTCTAAGCAACAATATATTTGCCAATTTGTGAGCTTAGAGAATAGAGCTTAACAAAGTGAATCAATACTGTTCGGGTTTTACATTTTGAACTCGGAATTTGGTTTGGGGAAAACGGTAAAGGGAAAAGGGTAAAGGTTTTTTCTTTTCCCTTTTCCCCTTAACCGACAAGTATTGCAAAGTGAATACAACCTAAAAATGTAAGCTTTTAGAAAATATTGCTTAACAAAATAGGCTCTGTTTTTGTAATATCCTTACTAAAACAGTCCAACGCAAGCATAAGCTTGATTATTAGGTAAAAATTCAAAACCAACCCTGGGCACAAGGTAGTATAAATTAATTCAATAAAACCTATTGAGTGTTTTATTGACTCAGTTTTTGCCTCATAGGAAAAAAGCTTGTTTCATTTAGATTTGATGTATGTCAATCCTCATAAATACGCGAAGTATCAAGCAAAAAAGCTTTTTTCCACTAGTCAAGTATAAATTACATATCTATCTATGGAAATACGTAGGAATACTGGGGTTTTAAGTTCCTGAGGCAATCTCCAATAAAAACCCGCATCCTGTGTTCTGCACTTGTAGCAGTTCTTTATCCAGCAGTGTTTGAATCACTGAATCGGAGAATTGAAATTGCAGCCGATGTAATGGAACACAACTACTGCACTTAGATTTCTCACGAATTCATAAAAAATGGCAGTCAAAAACTGCCAATATATATAGCAATCCGATTTGATTCCTGAATTACTCGTAGAGACTAGGGACTGGGGACTGGGAAGAAGGAATAAAGGTGTACTGAATTTTTTTCAAAAATCAAATATAAGTCCTATATATAGGATAAGCACTTCATTTGCAAACCGCAGATTGGGTTAGTGATATAGTTCGAGGATAAAATATCAGGATGAAGCTGCAAGCTTTTTTGGGATGAGTGAATAACTATATGGAAAAAAATTAAAATAACGAGAAATTTTACTAAAATAACTTACTACTTATTTATGTGTTTTAGTTTAGCGATACCTACGGTACACTGCGTGAACGCTCGTTTTTTCTCCAACTACACAAAATCAGCTTGCTCCTAAAGAAAGTCTGATGCTAGGGCACAATAACTAGCATCCCGTAGCAATAGTTGAAATTAGGAACGATTATTGGGAAATACGCCGATTTGTCACGCCACACCACATTTACATAACCCATGCTTGAAATTTCTGACTATGGCAAATGTAGCACCCAATACAATTTTAGTGCTACATTTGGCTTTTAATACAAGATATAGTCTTAAAAAACATGTGTCTTTAGATATAGAAATTATATATCTTCAGACATAGATACTCTATGTATAAATAATCTCTTCTTAAAAACGCATAATTACTGAAGAGTGGCTAATAGCAATCAAAAGTCACATTACTTTTAGGCTATTTGCAAATTTAGTCAACACTATAACTGCTTCAGGTGGAAAGCCAAAGGATGAAATACTGGGTCGCGAAATTAGCAATTTTTTTAGTTTTACTGTGCAACTTGTTACTAGTGACAGATTACGCAGCAGCCAACCAACTTGAAAATATTGATTTGCAGCCATTTAATGCACTCCCAGTAATTGAAAACTTAGCAAGTGCTGACAATAGTTTTGGCAATAGTAGAAAAGATGATTTTTTGCGATTTATTGAAATAGCTAAAAGCTCAGATAAATTAGAGGGACTCTTCACAATTTATTGCAATCATGACTCAGATAAAATTTATTTAGAAATTAAACCAGAACAGTTAAATAAAAACTATTTAGCCACAGTAACCTTAGAATCGGGCATTGGTGAAAATGGAATTTATAGTGGATTACCACTAGCTGATTTTCTTTTTTATTTCCGACGAATAAACAACAAATTGCATTTTGTTGTTCGGAATGTGAAATTCCGGACAGAAAGTCAATCGGAACAGCGATCGCTTGCTCGTTCATTTAGCGATTCAGTTCTTTATTCACTACCAATAGATGGTACTCATCCGTTTAGTAAAAATATTTTGATTGACCTGGATAACCTTTTAATGCAGGACTTTCCCGGATTATCTTCTTTATTAAAATACTCTTTGCAAGCTGATTATTACTTAGAGCCAAGCAAGTCTTATTTTGGAGATGTTAACAGCTTCCCCGAAAACATAGAGATTGATTCAATTTATGGTTTTTCTTCGCAAGAAGGAGCAGATTTAGTCAGCGTACCCGATAGCAGAGCGCTGACTCTCAAGGTACACTACAGTTTTTCTCAGCTAAGAGAAAACAACGATTATGTTCCCAGACTTGCTGATGACAGAGTAGGATATTTTATTACTGCCTTTCAAAATTTCTCTAACAATCACTCTCAAGAAGAATTTGTTCGTTACATTAATCGTTGGCATTTAGAACCATCCGACCCCAACGCTTCTTTATCTCCACCCAAAAAACCAATTGTATTTTGGATTGAAAATGCTGTACCACTAGAGTATCGAGATGCGATTCGTGAAGGCGTCTTGATGTGGAACAAAGCATTTGAAAAAGCTGGATTCCAAAATGCGGTTCAAGTACAACAAATGCCAGATGATGCTGATTGGCAACCGGCAGATGTACGCTACAACACTATTCGCTGGTTCAATTCTTTGGATGGAGGTTTTGCCAGAGGGCCAGCCCGCGTCAACCCACTCACCGGGGAAATTTTGGATGCAGATATTATTGTGGACGCCAATATGGTGCGCTCAATTCGCCAAACATATTACACCTACGTGGAGTCAAACAATAAGGGATTAAACTCCCAATGCACTGGTGAAGATTTACCTGAGAAAAATAGGGAATGGGGAAAAAGGCTAACGGTTAGCGGTTTCCAGTCGCACACTGCTAACTCTCAAGCATTGACTTCACAAAAGAATTCTGATGTCTGCTATGGTATGGGGTCTGTAAATCAGGCAACTATGGGGGCACTGGCATTGTCAATTTTGCAAAACGCTACACCGAGTAGTGAAGCCATGCAAGAATATGTGCATCAATATTTGCGTTCTTTGATTGCTCACGAAGTGGGACATACTCTTGGTTTGCGCCATAATTTTCACGGCAGCGCCATGTTAGCACCTCAAGAGTTAAATAACACCGAAATTACTCACACTAAAGGTTTAGTCGGTTCGGTGATGGACTATCTACCTGTGAATGTAGCACCACAGGGAGCAGAGCAAGGGGACTATTTCCCGGAAATTGTGGGGCCATACGACCAATGGGCAATAGAGTATGGTTATAAAATCAACCCATCGCCAAGAATTGAGCCAATAATTCCAGAAATGGAAAAAACTTTTTTAGAAAAGATTGCCTTGGCTTCACCGCAACCAGAATTATCTTACGCAACAGATGAAGATATCTCAGATATCAATCCCTTAGCAAATGTTTGGGATATGAGTAATGATGTGCTGGTTTATTCCCAGTGGCAAATGGATAACGCCCGCGTGATGTTGCAGCGCCTCGAAAAGGGTTATTTATCACCAGGAGAAAGCTATAGTAACCTGCGCGTCTTATTTGATAGAGTACTTGGATATTATTTTAGTAATGCGAAATTGCTCTCTCAATACATTGCTGGACAATCGTTTCGGCGTCTCCATGCTGGTGATGATACATCCTGGGCATTTGTGCCAGTTTCATTATTAAAACAACGTCAAGCCTTGACTAAATTACAAGAATATGTATTTGGTGAAAAGGCTTTTAATTTCTCAGGACAATTATTGAATCAATTAGCCCCATCACGTTGGCGACATTGGGGTAGTTTTGCACCGAATTATCGCCTTGATTATCCGATTCACGATCGCATTTTGAGTTTCCAAAGTGCGATACTGCGATCGCTATTAGATGGCGATCGCTTAAATCGGTTACAAGATATAGAATTAAAAACCCAGCCTGGCGAAGCACTCTCGATTCCAGAATTGTTCGACACCCTGCAAACAAGCATCTGGACAGAAGTTTTAAACCCTGGAGAATTCAAGCCGATTTCTAGTATGCGGCGTTCATTGCAACAAGAATATCTGAATATTTTGCTAGGGATGATGTTGCATACTAATGATGCACCTGAAGATGGTCGGACACTGGCGTGGTACGAATTGCGGCAACTGCAAACAGCCATAGATGTCAGACTCAAACAACTAAGTGAAAATATTGATATTTACACCTTAGCCCACTTACAAGCTTCTGGCGATCGCATCGATAAAGCGTTGAAGTCATTAGTCATTAGTCATTAGGCATTGGGCATGGGGCATGGGGCATGGGGCAACAGGCAAAAGGCAAAAGGCAGAAGTTCTTGAATTTTGAATTGATTTGTCTCCTCATTTCCCTATTACCCGCATTTCTCACAAGTTTGAAATGCAGAGGGGCACAGGGGTAGAGGGAAAAGAACAAGGCACATTGAACTCTCCCCTGCTCAAGGTTTTGAGAGATGTGGTGAGAAATCCGGCTATTAGTCTCATGTTGATTGGTGAATTTATTGGAACAGTGCTTTTAAGAAATATGGCTGAGAGACAGTTGATGTTATGGCTCTGGTTGGTGTAATTTATAATCCTGCGATCGCTCACGAACCTCTAATCTAGTTAAACTGGTATCGCTAATAGTCAACCTGATTGGACAGTTTTTATTATTGGTGGTTCTTGAGGGTGGGTTAACGACTACTAATATGGGACAAATGTGCTGAACCAAACCCAATATTTGAAGCGGTATGGAGTGGCGATGGCATCTGTCGCGATCGCTTTTTTACTCATGCTGGCACTTGACCCTGTTCTTCAATTGACACACGCTCCGTTTTTATTATTTTTTGGTGCAGTCACCGTCAGTGCTTTCTATGGAGGCCAAAATTCGGGAATTGTGGCAACTCTCCTTTGTGCTGGGTTTGCCCATTACTATTTTTTAAAACCACAGTACAGTTGGAATTTAACCCTAGCCAGTGGACTCCAACTAGCACTATTCATCCTTGAAGGAATACTCATTACTCTGTTTCTTGACGCACACCGCAAGGCTCAAGCACAAGTCCGTAAAAGCTTTAACCAACTTGAGGTAACCGAAGCAGAAATTAAAGATTTGACCCAGGCACTTCAACGTCGAATCGATGAACTGCAAGCCCTCTTTAATGTCATTCCAGTTAACATTGCCTTTGCAGAAGATCCTGACTGTCACGTGGTAAAAGTCAACGCTGCTTATGCAAAGCTGCTACAAATTCCCACAGATACGAATGTGGCTGTCACTCCAAAAGCCAAACAGTCTCAACTGCCGTACAAGTTTTATCAAAATGGACGAGAACTGCTTGGACATGAGCTTCCTGTAGAGTACGCCGCAAAGCATGGTGTGGAAGTGCGCGATGTAGAAATCGAACTGGTTCGACAGGATAATGCTGTGTTTAGTTTGTTCGGCAGTGCCGTGCCACTATTTGATGAATCGGGTCAGCCAAGGGGCAGCGTGGGTGTCTACACCAACATCACCGAGCGCAAACAAGCCGAAATTGCTCTACGCGAAAGTGAAGAACGTTTAAGAATCGCCAATGAACGCTTTGAATTGGCCGCAAAGGCAGTTAACTGCTTGATTTATGACTGGAATCTAGAATCCGATCGCATTGAAAGAACAGATGGATTAACCAAGCTATTCGGTTACTCGTTAGAAGAAGCTGAACCGACAGGGCAATGGTGGGTAGATCGCATCCATCCCGATGATTTGCAATCTATACAAGATCGGGCATTGTCTGTAATAGCAAAGGAAGATAACTTTTCTTCAGAATATCGCATTCTTAATAAATCCAACCAGTATGTTTATGTCCTCGATCAGTGTTTAGTCGTGGCGCGAGACCCTGATGGTAAGCCAACCCGAATTGTCGGTAGCACAATTGATATTAGCGAGCGCAAGCAGGCTGAATTCAAGCTTCAGGAAAGCCAACGCTTCATTCAACAGATTGCCGATTCCATACCGGGAACGCTCTACGTATATGATATGCAACAGCAGCGCAATGTGTATGTCAACCGTCAAATTGGTGAACTGTTAGGGTATTCACCCGAACAGATTCAAGCTTTTGGGGATCAACTCTTTGCTCAATTAATTTATCCCGAAGATTTTGCCGCCATTGGACTACAGTTTGAGCGGCTTAATCAGGCTCAAGAAGGCGAAGTGATTGATTATGAATACCGTATGCGCCATGCCAATGGCGAGTGGCGTTGGCTGTGGAGTCGCAACACAGTTTCTACTCGCACAGCCGATGGACTCGCGCATCAAGTGGTTGGTACGGTGCATGATATCACCGATCGCAAACTTGCCGAAACTGAACGGGAGCAACTGCTACAACGAGAACAAGCAGCACGAGAGCAAGCCGAACGTGCCAACCGAGTTAAAGATGAGTTTCTGGCCATCCTTTCCCACGAATTGCGATCGCCCCTCAACCCCATTTTGGGTTGGGCACAACTGCTGCAAACTCGGCAATTTGATGCTGCTAAAACGGCTGAAGCCTTGGCAACAATTGAACGCAACGCCAGACTTCAGAGCCAACTCATTGACGATCTATTGGATACTGCCAAAATTCTCCGCGGCAAACTGACTCTGGAAATAGCGAGTGTCGATCTGGTAGTTGCCATCGAGGCAGCGATGGACACAGTGAGGACAGCCGCCGTTGCCAAAAATATCCTCCTCCATTCGGTGCTGCCTCAAATTGGGCGGGTATTGGGTGATACAAATCGACTTCAGCAGATCGTGTGGAACCTGCTATCGAATGCCGTCAAATTTACCCCTCAAAATGGGCGGGTAGACATTCAATTGGCTCGAATAGGCGATCGCGCACAAATTACCGTCAGCGATACTGGCAAAGGTATTAAGCCCGACTTTCTGCCCTATATTTTCGAGTCATTCCGGCAAGAAGATGCTTCAACGACTCGAAGGTTTGGTGGGTTGGGGTTGGGGTTAGCCATCGTCCGTCAGTTGGTTGAAGCACACGGCGGTACCATTACCGCACAGAGCAAGGGCGAAGGGTTGGGAGCAACGTTTACAGTAGAATTCCCGTTGGCGAACCTTGAGGTAGAACCTGAGCAGACAGAGGCAGTGTTTGAAAAGGAACCCGATCTCAGTGGAATGCGAGTCCTGGTTGTAGATGACGAACCTGATTCCCGCCAGCTAATAGTAGTCATCTTGACTCAGTATGGCGCAGAAGTTATGGCTGTTACCTCTGCGGTGGAAGTGTTGAACAACCTGGAATCTTTTCAACCAAATGTATTAGTCAGTGATATTGGGATGCCTGATGTGGATGGTTATTCCTTGATCCAACAGATTCGCGCTCTACCACCTGAAAAAGGAGGGCAAATTCCGGCCATCGCTCTGACTGCTTATGCAAGAGAGGAGGATTACCAGCAAGCGATCGCCAATGGCTATCAATGGCATATTACCAAGCCCGTCAATCCAGAGCAGTTAGTTAAGGTAGTGCTGACTTGTCAGTTTAGATAACGTCTCCAGCTACCCTAGATACCCCTGCAATAAGCCTATCAGAATTTCTGGGACTTCCAAATGAGGTAAAACTCCGGCATCTGCGATCGCGTAAAACTTTTGAATTGCATTTGGATTTAAATTTGCTAATCTTCGTCCTGATTTGATGTTAGTAAATTGTGCTTTTTCTCCCCAAAATATCACCGTGGGAATTGTTAATTGCTGAATATATAAACTTAAATCAAAATAAAGTTCACCGCGCAAAAATGCTAAAGCGGCAAACTTAGCATTAGGTTGTTGGGCAGAAGTTAAATAAGCTTCTACCATTTCTTGAGATACTCGTTGTGGTTTAGCAAAGAGAAAACTTTCTAAAAAGTTTCGCACTGCAATTTCATTTTCTGCACCCAGACTATAAATAAAATCGTCTACCACTGGTGTATTGATTACTGAAAGCGGAAGTCTGCGTCCACTACCTTGTCCAAAGTCATTAAATCCAGAGGGACAAACCAAAAATAATCTTTGGAATAAATTTGGTTGGGTAATAGCTAGGCGGATAGCAAAAGCCGCTGTTAGAGACGAGGCTACTACTGTGACTGGTTGGCGACAAGTTTGGATGATAAATTCAGCGATCGTACTTAGATAATCCTTAATTTGATAATCTCTAACTGGATGAGCCGATTCTCCCCAACCGATTAAATCTGGCGCTAAAATTTGATAATTCGAGGCAAAAGCCGGATAAACTTTAGACCATTCATACGCAGACGCACCACCACCAAAGTTATGCAGAAATAGAAGTGGCGGTAAATTTTCAGTGTCAGCAAGTGCCCAAGGTGCATTCGTTTGAGTGTAATAAACCATTGCCCCCAAGGATGTATGGATGACTTTATGTCCAAAGCCAGGAGGTTGAAACTTAAGCATAAAATTAAAAAATTTAGTTTAATTGGATAACTAATAATTGATAATTTATAACTTCTAATTCATTCTTGCTTTTGATTGCTATCTCCTGTAATGTGAACAAGTTGATGAAGGTTATCACCACTGATGCGATAAGCTGCCCCGAAACCCACTACAAAACGACCTTCGCGGGGAGTTAGCTGGAAAACGCGAAAATCAGACAAGCCTCGCAAAATTTCTATAATTTGACCAAATTGTCCTTGAAATTTGTCAACAATTTGATTCCACTTGTCAGTTTCGCGCTCTACCAAAGTTACCGTACAATCAAAATTCAAACGGGTACGGGCAAAAATTTGGTTACTTTTGGCTTCATCCTCAATAAATAAAACACTAACATGAGGATTGGTATGGAGATTTTTGGTATGAGTCGCCAGACCACTGACATAAATATAAATATTCTTAGCATCATCCATGACAAAGGGAGCATAACTAGCATTAGGTATTCCTTCTGGGCTAACTGTGCTAATAATTATACTTTCAAATTGTTCGGGAAACTTTTCGTACTCAGCTTGAATGCTTTCTAGTTGACTCATAAGTCAATTACCGTTTAAGGAGTAACAATCGATTCTGTATTCTAACGCGCTTGAGCGATGTCTAAAAGAAGCTACACCTAAATGTGGAATGGCAAACATTTGGCTTAATTGTAGCTAGTTTCAAAGTTATATGGGCAATTAATGAATTGCTTCTACCAGAAATGGTAAAAATTGTTTTGAGCATTGCGATCGCCAAGCCCTCAGCACCCTCACCGAAAAACCACGAAAAGCTATCAGTTAGTCCAAAACAAACCAATCAAAAAGGGAGAAGTACCCGGATAATCGACCAACTGCATGGAAAAATCACGCAGGTATGTGTTGGGAAAGTGCGATCGCATTTGCACCCATTGTGCAAACCTGAATCTAAAATTAGTTTGCCAAAATAGGAAACTAACACTTCGTCAAAAATTTTCTGCAATTCCCTTGCCTAACAAAAAAATTATATTATCCTTTAGGATACTCTTCTAGATAGCTTCCTCGTCCGCCTTGAACTTAAGTTCAAGGCTAACAGCTAAAGTTTTCTCAACATGACTAAATCGCCAGGGTTTAGTGGAATATTTCAATAAAGAGATTCAAAAAACCCAGATATAAAATGACGATTTCCAATCCAAAATCGTTCGACTGAGCGTAGCCGAAGTCTAAAATTCAAAATCCAAAATCGTATCACCTTGGAACCGGCACTTGATTGATTACCGACGCAATTACCGCATCAATTTGTAAACCATCCAACATTGCTTCTGGTTTCAAAATCAGTCGATGACGTAGTAATGGCGATGCAACTGTTTTGACATCATCTGGTGTTACAAAATCCCTTCCAGTAAACCACGCTAGGGCTTGAGATGTCTGCAACCAAGCACCAGCGGCGCGAGGTGATGCACCCAAAGTTAAATCAGGATATTGACGCGATACTCTCACTAATGCCAACAAATAATCGACGATCGCTTCTGATACTTTAACTTCTTTGACTGCTTGTCGTGCTTGCAAAATATCGTCTACTGTGGCTACTGGTTTCAAACGGTTAATATCTAAACGTTTTGCTGCAAAACCCGCCTGACGATTGAGTAACATTTGCTTTTCAGCAGCTTGGTCGGGATAATCTACCACTAGTTTAAATAAAAATCTGTCTAACTGTGCCTCTGGCAAAGGATAAGTCCCCTCAAATTCTAGGGGGTTTTGGGTTGCAATTACCCAAAATAAATCCGGCAAAGGTAAACTTTCACCATCCAAAGTTACCTGCATTTCTTCCATCGCTTCTAGCAGCGCCGCTTGTGTTTTAGGAGGAGTACGGTTAATTTCATCTGCTAGCAATACTTCAGTAAATATTGGCCCTTTTTTTAAAGTGAAATTGCGACTATTCAAGTCAAAAATATTTGTACCAGTGATATCTGACGGTAAGACATCCGGTGTTAATTGAATTCGGCGAAACTCACCTTGAATTAACTGTGCTAACACTTTTACCAATAGAGTTTTACCAGTCCCCGGAACTCCTTCTAAAATTATGTGTCCGCCCGCTAATAGCGCTACTAAAAGTTGTTGTATGAGGCTAGATTGTCCGACAATTACTTGGTTAAGACTTTGACCAAGGCGAATTAAAATAGAATGGGTTTCGTTCATAATATTAATTTGTCACTTGTCCTTTGTTACGAATTACGAATTACGAATTACGAATTACGAATTAATCTAATGGTTCGCCATTTTCCCAACCAGCTTAACAGCTCTTGTTCGCTCATGGGCTGTTTGTGCGATCGCAGCTTTAAAACAGCATCTAAATCCGCGGCACTTGCACCTGTTTTTTCTACCCAGACATTGAGTAAAGCTTGGTGTTCTAGCGGTATTTGACCCAATCCCAAGGCTTTTTGGAGTTGCAATTGTTCTTGTTTACCCACCATATCAATTACAAAGTCGGTGGTATCAGCTTTCTGCAACACCAAGGCTAAGGCTTGGATATATGCCTCGCTGTTGTCGGTAACTTGTGTATCTAAAGTAACTGGTTTGCCAAAACGGCGATTTTGCGCCCAAATTAGCGTTAACAGTAGGATACCTATTTGGATGGATATTGGAAATAAAGGGGTTTTAGCAAAAAAACTAGACAAATCTCCTTCGCTTTCTTTCTCTCTAACATCAGCATCTTTATAGCCGTGAATGTATTCATCGACAAGTATTGTGTTACTATTTTTATTGACTAAATCGGCTAAATACTTAAAATTACTTAAATTATCTTGATAGGCGTTGGCGGCTAAATAAGGAGTGGTAGAAAAAATTACTTTGCCTTGCTTATATGTTTCTTGCCAGACAATAGCACCAAAGCGATCGCCTAAATCAATTTGCTTTTGCTTGGCTTTTTTATCTCGCCTGCGCGTCTCAATTTTAATATCGCCTTGGGGAGATTTTTGTAGGGTGCTAAAGTCTGCTTCTGTCACTCGCCCCTCAACACCTAAAATTACCAAAGTATTTCCTTTTTCCACCCATTCCCGTTCTTGAATATCAAGGCTTGTACCTCTGGGATAAGTGCTAACCTGTAAAAAGGTAGCTGGGTTGTTCTGTGGCTGAATTTCACTAAAAGGTTTTTGCCAGCGCTGAATTGAAACCCCTTGTTTTTGCATAAAATTATACCAAGCTCCATAGCCATCGGGAGCACGATTATAAGTAGAACCAACAGTAATTTTGGTATTATTAGGAGCTGCTATTAAACTCAGTAAAACGAGCGCTGCAATGGCGATCGCTCCCATCCAAGCAAGGCGATTTGAACGTTTCATTTTCTAGTTTGAATAATGATAATATTTCAGGTCGGATTTGTGGACTTGTGTATACATTAATTGAAAGTACGGTACGGTGGCTGTGGCAATCATAACTAATTAATACAACATGATATGAATGAAATTTACAGATCGCTATACTGAAAAACTCTAATAGCAGTTTATTGTCTATAATGGGATCTGCAAAATTGCCAGATATGGCTGAATAAACTAGTCTGGAAGATACTTTTAGTCTGTTTAGGGGACTGGATCTATGATTAAAGTTGGTTTACTAGTACAGTCCCAGAATAATTATTTGGGTATAGGAAAAGTTATCGAAATATCTGAGACTAATGCGATCGTTGAGTATTTTTGCTCTATGGGGCAACGTTTACAAAAAACTTTACCTCTAAGTTCGCTCTCTCAAGTCAGGCTTGAACCCCAAGCACGATGCTATATCAAGTCCGAAACCCAAGATAAATGGATAATTGGCAGAATTTTCGCCTGGGACGAAGATACAGAAGAATATCAAGTTGATTTACCAGATAAGAAAACTGCAATCGTTACCGAAGAAGAAATTTACGTCCGTTGTAATTTACCGAACACAGACCCCATTGAAACTCTAGCAATGAAGGGTCACGAAACGCCGTACTTCCACGATAAAAGATTGGCTTTCGTAAAATCTTTGATTCAGCAACGCGCAGTTAGTCGCGGGATGACGGGACTAATTTCGGCAAATATTAATCTTTATCCCCATCAGGTTGAAGTTGTTCGGCGGGTACTGGAAGATCCGATTCAACGTTATATCTTAGCAGACGAAGTAGGACTCGGAAAAACCATCGAGGCGGGTGCAATTCTGCGCCAATTCCTATTAGATGAACCGAAAAAAGGTGCGATAGTCATAGTTCCCCAATATTTGCTGCAACAATGGCGGACTGAGTTAGAAAACAAGTTTTATATTTCGCATTTTCCCAAACGAGTAGCGGTACTAGCTGTTGAAGATGTTCATAAAATTAATCTGAGAGCTAACATCGGCTGTTTAATATTAGATGAAGCCCATCACATCGCAGCAATGGCGAACTCTAAAGATGCAGCGGTGCTTCAGCGTTTTGAGACTTGCAAGCAACTAGCTCATAAAAGCGATCGCTTACTTTTATTATCCGCTAATCCTGTTGTGAATCACGAGCAAGATTTCTTAGCAATGTTATATTTGCTCGAACCCGAAACCTATAGACTAGACGATTTAGAAGGTTTTCGCGCTCAAGTTGCGAGCCGTCAACAAATAGGTAAAGTGTTGCTGGCTTTGAGAGAAGATGCAAAGCCTGTTGTCTTGAAAAACAATTTGCAGGAATTACGCAACTTGTTTCCTGACGATAAGTATTTACTCAAGTTAGCAGACGATTTAGAAACTTGTTTAGAAGGAAATTCTCCTGAGAAAAATCAACTTGTCCAAGCAATTCGCAGCCACATTAGCGATACCTATCGACTATATCGGCGAATGCTTCGCAACCGTCGCGCGGCGGTGGAAGATGTGATATTTGACCGCAATTTTACGCCCAAAGAAGAATATGATTTAGACGAGCGATCGCTTGATATTCACGAACTCATCAATCAATGGCGTAGTGTTGCTCCTAAAGAAAAGCAATATCAGCGAATTTTCCTGTTATTATTCCTTGCTTCGGGTACTTGGTTAGGCATTTTAGAACAAGTAATTACAACCCGTTTAACTGGTAAACCCCATGCTAAACTGAGTCAGGAATTTAAAGAAGATGATATTCGCCTATTAACTACAACTCCTAAGTTTTCCGGCGAAGAAGACATTTTACAATCCATATTAAAGGTTATTCGTCAACCTGTAGAAGACGGAGAACGCAAGGAAAATTTAAGAACAGTATTGCTAAATCAGTTAGGTACATACTTCAAAATTCCGGCAAACGTTCGCAGAAATCAAAAGGAATTTCTCACCAGGATACAGCAGAGAATCAAGAGACCAATTACAGGCGATATTTTCCC
Source organism: Nostoc paludosum FACHB-159 (assembly GCF_014698835.1). Classification (GTDB taxonomy): domain Bacteria; phylum Cyanobacteriota; class Cyanobacteriia; order Cyanobacteriales; family Nostocaceae; genus Nostoc; species Nostoc paludosum. The sequence continues at coordinate 29,915 of NZ_JACJTU010000029.1, forward strand.
CAAATTCATTATATTTACAAGTTTTGCCCAAAGTTGTGCAGAAATTGTCCGCTATTTATCTGATACCTTTGGTGCAGAAGCAGTAGTCAGCCATCAATTTGGAGAATCGCCGGATAAAGTTGAGTCTGGCTTAAATAGATTCAAAAACAATCCCAACTGCTTTATTTTAGTATGCGATCGCTCTGGAGAAGAAGGGCGCAATCTCCAGTTTGCTGACTGGTTAATTCATTTCGATCTGCCTTGGTCACCTAATCAATTAGAACAAAGAATTGGTAGACTTGACCGCATTGGCAGCAAAATTGGCATCCAGTCTTGTGTATTGATTGGCCCTTATCTAGAAGATAGTCCCCACAATGCTTGGTATCAAGTTTTGAAAGATGGATTTGGGATTTTTCAACAATCAATTGCCAGTTTCCAGTTTTACGTAGATGAAAAATTGCCAGAATTAGAAGCAGCTTTATTTCAATCGGGTGCTGCTGGACTGGTACAAATGATTGAGCCAATCAAAGCACAAATCGAAGCCGAAATTCTCAAGATTAGCGAACTGAATGCTTTAGATGAAATCGACGCTAGTGATGAAATTGCAACCGAATATTTTCAAGATTTAGATAATTATGATGCTCGTCATTTAGAAATGAAGCGAGCAATTGAAGGCTGGATTTGCGACGCACTGGGTTTCAAACCAATGACTAACCCAGATTCTCCAGAAATGAAACGTTATCAACCGATAACGCGTACTTTGGTGCCAGTAAATGAGTTAAAAACCCGTTTTACTGACAGTTATTTAGACAAATATGGTACTTATAACCGCAGAATCGCCAACCAAAGTTCTGACGTTAAACTCTTGCGAATTGGAGAAGGATTTGTAGAGGCATTGTTGAACTATATAGATTGGGATGACCGGGGTCAAGCCTTTGCCATGTGGCGCACTGATGCATCTTGGGACGCAAAAGAAGGCAAGGAATGGTTCGGTTTTCAATACAATTATATAGTCGAGGCAAATTTAAAAATTGCCAAACAAGTTTTAATCGAGAATAAACTCGATAATTCTCAATACAAAATTTTGCAACGACGTGTAGATGCTCTATTTCCACCAATTATGGAAACCATCTATATTGATGGTCGCCAAGAACCAATATCTGTTGTTGAAGATCGAGCGTTGTTGGATATCTTACAACGTCCGTATAAAGATAGAAACAATAGTCAGCAACGAGATTACAATTTAGCAAAAGAGCGATTAGAAATTATTGACAATTTTGTTGAGCCTAGTAAATGGCAAAATTATTGCTATGAAGTGCGTAACGCTTCTTTAGCCTTACTTTCTAATCGTCCTGATTTTATCGAATTGTGCGAAAAACGTAGCTTGGTTGCTGAAAAGAAATTAAGCAACAGAGTAGAACAATTACGCCTGTTGTTGAATCAGCAAAGTTGGGATCAAGCATTAGCTGAAGAACTCAAAATAGAAACAGCTTTAAGTGCAGCTATTTTAGAGGGAATTCGCCGACCGCAAATCAAACTTGATTCTGTCGGCTTCATTATTGTTTCAGGGCGATCGCTTGCCTAATTTCAGTGATATAATTTCTAATCAAATAGCCTTAGTAACGTAACTAACCCTGCCCTCTCTCAAGGGTAGGGTTTTTTAGTAGTTTCAAACCTCTACTTCGCTATAGGGTAATACTCAACACTCAGTAAGCCGACAACTGAATGTGAGTCAATTTTTGAATTTTGAATTGCTTAATGCACTACTACTGAATACCAATTCAATTAATCATTGCAACACATCTTGGGTGAAGACGCGATGAATCGCGTCTCTACAAATGGTCTATTTGTTGCATTCTTTTTTGAGATTGGTGTAACTTATTTTGCTTTGCTGTATTAGTTAATTTATAATTAGTTATCATCTCAGTGAATATGCTGTTAAATTTATAAATGGCAGAATATGACAACCTGTGTAAATTACTTGCAGAAAAATATCCCCGTGATTTTATTCGGTGGTTATTGAATCAAGAACCGCGCACAATTAAAATCTTAAAAACCGAATTGAGCATCGAACCAATTCGCGCTGATTCTGTGACATTCTTGCAAATAGAAAATCGGATTTTACACCTGGAATTTCAAACTACAATTCAATCTCAAGCACCAATTTCACTGCGGATGTTAGATTACTACGTCCGATTAACACGTAAATACCAAGTTCCAATCACACAAGTAGTGATTTTCTTGCAAGAAACTAATGATGAAATTGCCTTTACCACAGAATATGTCAGCGAAGTGACAACTCATCGCTATCGAGTTATCCGAATGTGGGAGCAAGATTCAGCACTATTTATGAATAATTTGGGCTTGTTACCATTAGCACCGTTAACACGAACGAATTCAGCCCCAGCATTATTATCGCAAATTGCAGAAGAAATTGCTAAAATTCCAGATATTGAGACTAGAAAAAATACGGCTGCATATACAGAAATTTTAGCAGGGTTAAAGTTTGAGAAAGATTTGATTCTGCAATTATTAAGGGAGGAAACTATGCAAGAGTCAGTGATTTATCAATATATTTTACAGAAGGGAGAACAGCGCGGCGAACAACGCGGCGAACAACGCGGCGAACAACGCGGCGAACAAAAAGAAGCACTGAAATTTTGTCTGCTTTTACTTGAAGAACGCTTTGGTGAAATTGATTCGTCGATTATTGAGCGAGTGGAACTTTTAAATAAGGAACGCCTAGAAGCATTAGGTAGAGCTATTCTCCGATTTTCATCGTTATCTGATTTAGTAACTTGGTTAAACCAGCAAGAAAATTGATTTGTCAAAATTACTCGGCTTCAAATCTCTAACTTTTTCAAGAAGTTATACCAATTTAATGTGAAGTTGCACATATCTAGATCCCCCTAAATCCCCCTTAAAAAGGGGGACTTTGATATGTTTTTCTGGTTCCCCCCTTTATAAGGGGGGCTAGGGGGGATCGAATTCTATGCAGCTTCATAAAAAATTGGTATTAGGGATATTTTAATATAGATTATAGTTTAAAATTACAGCAATAAATTTAACTATCTTAGCGTGATAAAAAAGTTATATTTTGACATTTAACTTTCATAATTTGTTTGACCTATTTTTTCCACATTCTGCACCAACTCCTGTGGTTGTATCACCTTAACATCTCCACCAAACTCAACAATCCATCTCAACAAATCAAAATCATCTAATGTCCACTTAGTAAATATTGCCTGAAAACTAGAGACGTTGCATTGCAACGTCTCTACATCTGGATTCATAGTGTTGTTTATTGACAGTTAACCGTCAAAACACAACTTATTAGCTTTCGTAAGTTTCCTGGGAGAATTTCTTATGAATAGTTTTTGGAGATTCCCCATCAGCAGCTACTGTTATGAGATAGTCCATTAAACCATCTGAAAAGGGAAGACGTAGGTGGAAAGTACCATCGGGTTTGATTTTGATGGCGTTACCACCAATGGCTACGGTTGTATTTGGTTCCGTTGCTCCGTGAATAATCAACTCAGCATCTGCAACAAACCAAAAATCCCCGTGAGGACGATTAAATACACGCACAATTTCTGAACGCGCTACGCTTAACCAACGATCGCCATCTGCAAGATAACCAATCTCAGCTATGTAGTCGCGATCGCTGGTGGGAATCGCCACAAAGCGATCCCTTGCTACTTCTTCGCATTCATACTGCTGTACAAGTTGGCCAGTTTGATAACTCAGGTCAACGCCAGTCACATCATAAAGCCGCACTGCTAATTGAGAACCACCTTGTTGTCGCAGTGCTTGTTTTTGAGTTGGGGAAACACACCACGAAACATAAGCCCACTTGGGAGTACGCGGTGTTAGGACAATATTGCTTTCTTCTTGTGCATCGGCTGTTTCATCCACCACAGGTGAATGTTCCACAATTCCTGTATCAGCTGTTTCTTCCACCACGGGTAAATGTTCTGCGATTTGTGCATCAGCTGTTTCATCCACCACAGGCAAATCTTCGATGATGGGATCTGGTTTCACAGCACTGAAGATACGCACAATTGCTGAACGCCCCAAGGAAAACCAACGATCGCTTTCAGCAAGATAGCCGATTTCAGCTATGTAGTCGCGATCGCTTGCGGGAATTTCCACGCTCTTGTTGAGTAATTCTTCACTGTCGTACTGCTGTAGAAGTTGGGGAGTTTGATAACTCAAGTCAATGCCAGTTGCATCATACAGCCGCACTAACAATTGATAAACACCCTGTTGCCGCAGCGCAGATTTTTGGCTTTCGGTAATTTCCCAAGAAATATCAGCAGATGTATAACTGCGCGGTGTCAGCACAAGAGTAATTTCTTCTTGTGCATCAACTATTTCCTCCACCACGGGTAAATCTTCCACGATGGGATCTGGCTCAACAGGACTGAAGACACGCACAATTGCTGAACGCCCCAAGGAAAACCAGCGTTCGCCTTCAGCAAGATAACCGATTTCAGCTATGTAGTCGCGATCGCTTGCGGGAATTTCCACACTCTTGTTGAGTAATTCTTCACTGTCGTACTGCTGTAGAAGTTGGGGAGTTTGGTAACTCAAGTCAATGCCAGTTGCATCATACAGCCGCACTAGCAATTGATAAACACCCTGTTGTCGCAGCGCAGATTTTTGGCTTTCGGTAATTTCCCAAGAAATATCAGCAGATGTATGGCTGCGCGGTGTCAGCACAATAGTAATTTCTTCTTGTGCATCAGCCACAGCTGAATCTTCCACCATAGGATCTGGCTCAACAGCACTGAAGAAACGCACAATTGCTGAATGGGCGATGGGGAACCAGCGATCGCCTTCAGCAAGATAGCCGATTTCAGCTATGTAGTCGCGATCGCTTGCGGGAATTTCCATACTCTTGTTGAGCAATTCTTCGCTTTCGTATTGCTCTACAAAGTCCGGAATTTGATAACTCAAGTCCAGGCCAGTCACATCATACAGCCGTACTAGCAACTGAGAAACGCCCTGTTGTCGTAACGCTGACTTTTCGCTTTCGGAAATTTCCCAACGGACATCAGCCAATCTATGAGTACGGGGTGTCAGGAAAATACGGCTTTCTGGTTCTGCATATACTACACTACTTGTCTCGGTTGTTATCGGTACATTGTCAACGGTACCAGCCCAAGCTCCAATTCCTGCCCCGCCTGCCAAGGCCGCAGCACCCGCCAATGCCGATTCTTCATCTAGTAAATCTACAGGAGGTTCGGCTGCATCTGCTACAAGATTCAAGGCATCTTCTGGCAATCCTGGTACTTCATCTGTTACCACCTCGTCGGACTCTACTGAGCCTATATCTTCAGTTGAGGTAATACTTTCTAGCCATTCCAATTCTGCCTTGAGTTCTTCTTGGATCTCTTCTTCGCTTACTTCTGTGTCCCAATACTCAAAATCTGAAGTAGCTTTGGGCACATCTGGTAATTCAGACGTTGGGGTTGTTACCTCAGATAAAGGCAGTTCTTCATTTGGTGTTTCTTCTGGAATATTAGCCAGTTGAGGATATGAAGTATTAACAACAGCCGCTGGGGCTTCTATGTCCCATGCAACTTCGTCGGATTCCGGATGATTTTTTTCAGTATTATTTTCTTGGATTGTATCTTTTGTGGCGTTATTTTCCTTGTCTGCAAAGGTAGACCAAGTAGCCGCGCCAATTCCGGTTGCCAAAGCAGCACCACCCATTAAAGCTGTGGCTCCCAAGTTGTTATTCTCTGATACGGCTACGCTTGGAGTGGTGCCATTACTTGTCTGTTGTTGCGTACCATTCTCTGTAAGGTCAGATGATGTTTGACCATAAATTTGAAAAGGAGTGCTTTGCTCTTTTGGCAGCTGAAGGGTAGTGTCAGGACTGAGTGCAGTTTCGCCATCATCTGTGTTTGGTGGATCGGGATTTGGTTGTAGTGAATTGTCTGTTTTCTCAGGCAGAGATGGCCGTCGCCCAAAAAACCACCAGAGTAAGCCTCCACCTACAGTGGTAACCAACAAAGGTAAGAGCAACCAAAATGGTGTTTCTTTATTGACAATTGGAGCTTTTTCTGGAGGGGCGGGAGCGACAAAGGGCTGTTCGCCAAATACAGAAGTAGTTGCACTGGGAGAAGCTGTAGCAGTCGGTGTGGTTCCTGCACTGGGGGCAGCTGTGGCAGCAGGTTGTGAAACACTGGTGGCGATCGCTTCAGCTTCAGCGACTCTAGCTTGTTCTATAGCCTGCTGGCCTGCTGGTGCAAGGGTAAAACCGAGAAAACCTGCTGCCCCCAAGCTGGGATTTTTTTTGTAGATGTAAACTAATGGTTGCGAGAAGGGATATTTGGCATCGTCTGGCAAAGTTTGATGTAATTGCAGAACTCGCACACCTTCTAACTTCGAGATCTGATTGGCTAGGACATAGCTGATGCCGTCTTTACCTAGTTGTTTGACGATTTCAGCGGTATTATCGTCAGTTACTTGGGTAGCATTGGAGCCTGTAGCAAATTTCGCAGTTTTGAAAGCTGGGTAATCGCGAAAAGTATCGCGAGTATCGCTGGTTTCGGGGCGATCGATGACGCGAATCTTAGCGTCAGGGCCGCCTAATTGCGACCAATTTGTAATCTGTCCCCGAAAAATGCGGGCGAATTGCCTACTAGTTAGACTTTGCTTGAAAGGATTCTCTGCACCAACCACGATCGCAATTTTTTCACGCCGCAACCGGACTTGTTCTAGTCCTAGTGCTTTTTCTGCTGGCGTTAAACCACGGCCGATTGCTGCTATATCAATTTTGCCATCCAGCAAATCTCTCAGTGCCTTATCCGTTCCATTGGCAGCAATTTCAACCTTTGTGCCCGAAAACTGTTTTTCAAAATTATCTTTAAGACTTTGGTTGATTGCAGTTAAGCTACTTGAACCATCGATTCGCACTGTCGTTCCATTCTCCACTGTTTGCGGCAGTGGGAAAGACGGTGTTGGCGATGCAGATTGCGCCAGTGTAGGTGCCCAAACTACCATACTTGCCATCGGAGTCGTAGCTAAAGCAACCCATAATACCAGCTTCACTATTGAATTATCTTTTTTTTGTTGTTTCCACATAAGCCCCTTATTAAAGTAAAAAATACAAACCCCACCAGCCTTAATCCTTATCTTTTTATGGATTATGCAGGAGACCCGCTAATTATACATCTCTGTTATATTTCTTATCAGTTATTGTAAATATTTGTGTCTATATATACTTCGTTTGACTTTAACTGTGTTGTGCTTTGCTGAGCAAAATTTTAGTTAAATACAATTACCATAAACTTAGTTAGCTTTTATACGATACTTAAGTATAGCTGAATAACCACGATGCTTGTAAGATCGGCTAATTACTAAAGATAGTATAAACACGTATTAAAGATATCGTATGGAGTTAAATTAAAGTTTTGCTTAAGTAGTATAAGAGTTATAAAGTTTAGTTTTTTTGAGATGTTGAAATTACCAAGCATGAACCAGAAATATTTTTTACCCAAGAAATGGGCTTTGAACGCTACGGGTTGGCTAGTGTTAGAAATCATAGCAGTATTAGCATTACTCTGTCTCAGAAATTTGTTGTCTGATATCATGAGCAGAAACGATATTGACGCTCTGCCTTTAGCGAGACAATACGCCGATCCTAACTGGGTTCCGAGAGATTGGTCTGTTAATCAACCACCTGTTTATCGAGTGTTATTTCAGAGCTTATTTGGCTCGCTCATAGGAAGTTGGGGATTTTTAGCTAGTTCTCTAATTGGTAGGTTTTTTTGCTACGCGTTGATAGCTTGGGGACTAGTACTGATAGGCAGAAAATTAGGATTGAATTTGCCTTTGCAGCTGTTAGCAGTTGCAATGTTTCTTAAAGGAAATCAAGGTGTTGCTGCTGGAGAAAGAATTGTCGGAGTATTAGAAACGAAGATATTTGCTTATGCGATGGTCATGTTGGCCATCGCATTTATGCTGAGGAAGCGTTATCGCCTAATGGCTTTTTTGTTGGGGCTAGCAACTTCATTCCATATTTTGGTAGGCGGTTATACAACTTTATTTGTAGCAGTATGGGTGATTTTAAAACGAAAAATCTATTTTCCGAGTATGCGGGAATTGGGAATTATTATTCCGCTATACCTGATAACAAGTGTATTCGGTCTCAAAGCGGCCATTGAACAATTGTCTACCCCAACACCTGCAAGTCCGATACCGATTTCTTATATATATGTTTTTCTGAGGATGCCCCACCACCTGAATCCTTTATCTTGGCGTGCAAATTGGTGGATAATTCCTACTTTTTACTTGGTGATGCTTGTGAGTAGCGCTGCCGTCCTTTGGTTCAATCGTCCAACTCAAGCACTACCCGAACAGTTAGAAGAATACCAAGCTCGAATCGGACTTTTTGAGTTTACGCTGATCAGTCTGGTTCCTTATGGACTAGGATTAGCGATCGCTCCATTCGACTCTCAAGGAACTTTACTACAGTATTATCTTTTCCGCGTAGGTGATGTAATGTTGCACCTTAACGCCTGCCTATTGTTTGCTTGTGCTTTAGATCGAATCTTCACAAGTAGAAAACAACAAAAAGTACTGGTACTGTTATGTACTATCGTAGTGAGTATAAGCATTGTCAAAGGATTTCATAACTTCCAGAGAGAATTTCAATCTACACTTAATTTTCCTGACGAAAGCCAAGAGGTAGATCCTCAGTGGAAAGATCTGGTTACTTGGGTGCGAAAAAATACGCCCAAAAATGATATATTCGTATCTCCACCGGTTGAATTTGCCAACTTCATTTGGCTGACAGAGCGTCCAACCATTGCTAAATATAAGCTTATGGCTCAGACGAAAGCCGGAACATTAGAGTGGTTTTCCCGTATGCGAGACTTGAGTGGTAATTTTAACGGGGCCGATCCATTGACTAACTTTAGTGAGAAACTGCTTACACAAGGCTACAACAACTTGACAACAGACCAGGCTAAGGCACTAATGGTCAAATATGACGCTAGCTATTTCGTAACTCGGATTGAACATAAATTAGATCTACCAATCGCTTACCGCAATAAATCTTACGTTCTCTATAAAAAATAAGCTAATAAGGGAACAGGCAATAGGCAAAGAAAGTTTTTTGGGGTAGTGCTTTGACAATCACTTTATGTCCTAAACTATGGTTCAACTTATGTCAAATTCGACAACAGATTCAAAGCTAAAACTTCAGAGAAAATCTGCTGTTGGTTGATTGAGATAACAATGACAATCTGGTTTATCAATTAGCGATTCCACCAAAGCATTCAGGGCAGTTGCAGCTAAAGCAGCACCTCCGAAAGTTCCTTCAACTGTAATAAAAGGTATTCGTTGTTGCATTAGTTGTCGCTTAGCAGCGGGAGCATGGCTAAACCCAATAGGCATTGCAATTACGAGTGCAGGCTGAATTTTTTGATTGGCGATCGCCACGGAAACTTCTAGCAGCACCGAGGGAGCATAACCAAATACCAGCACGCAACCTGGAGTTACTTGTTGCAATTTTTGACGCCATTCTTGCTGCTGCCAAAAAGCAATTTCCGCCTCTGTGGCAGTAGTAATGTGGGGATTATCAATTAAAGTTTCAATGCGACATCCCAAGTGAAATAATCGAGTTCGATCCAAAGCAGCAGCAACAGTTTGGGTATCGACAACAATTTGACAGCCAGAAGATAAAGCTTCTCGACTAGCTGCGATCGCATCTCGACTCAACTTGACAAAAGATACCAAGCTCACATCGCCACAAGCCAAAACCAACTGAGAAATTAAGTGTTGTTCAATTTCCGAACGATCGGATAAATCGGGTAATAAATGTTGTAGCGATTCGCCAAAAGCCTCTGAGTGTGTGTGAATTTCGGCATCCAAACCACTCCACAATTTTTCTAATCCCCCCAATCCGGCTTGGGTTTCCACATCCAGTAACTTCAGTTGTGCTAACACTTCCGCCTGCATAATTTGACAATGGCGATCGCGTCCCAATAATCCTTCTAGCGCCGATGCAGTTTGCCGCAGTTGGGAAATTTGTTGCATCACAGCTCGATATTGCTGTTGTAGTTGCACCATCAAATTTTGATTTATGTCCGCCTCTGGTTCCACCTGCAAAATGTGGCGGATATGATTTAGCTGAAACCCTTGCTGCTTGAGTGCGACAATCCGTTGCAACCTCAGGACATCTTTTTGGGTGTAGAGACGATAATTGCTAGGCGATCGTACTGGTTGCGGTAGCAGTCCCAATTGATGATAATGCCGCACCATACGCGGAGTCAAACCCCCACCAACTGCTTCAGTAAGTTCCTTGATAGTCAAACAAGCAGCATTCATAATTTATTCCAAAAACGGCAAAATTTTTTGTAATTCTCCACAAGCCGCCTGAAGAGATGGCGGTGCAACAGTTAAATTGTCGTCTTTACCCACATCCAGCTTTTGAAAAACCCTCCGCATTAACTTTGCGTTCCTTTGCGTTTCAAAATCATTATAAGCCTTGACATTAACATTAATGTCAAGGTTTAGCCTGAGAAAGTCCCTCTTAATTCACCTCTCATGCTTTACCCACAGCGTTTTACCCAATTCACCAGAGAACACGCAGATATCTTAGCAGCCCTCCTTTGTGGCTTGCTCTTATTTCTCGGATGGTTCGCCCTACATCTCGGTGCTTTGGAATTAGCGCTACTGCTGCTACCTGCTGCTTACATTATTGGTGGTTACGAAAGTGCGCGGGAGGGACTGACTACCCTTTTCAAAGAAAAAGAACTCGATGTCGATTTGCTGATGATTGTCGCCGCCATTGGTGCTGCTAGTTTGGGCTTATGGCGAAGAGAATATCATTTAATTATTGATGGGGCAATTTTGATTCTCATTTTTGCCATCAGTGGCGCACTCGAAGGCTATGCCATGCAGCGAACTGAACGGAGTATTCAGAGTTTGATGAGTTTGACACCAGACACCGCAAGGATTTTGCTTCAGGGAAGGGAAGAGGAAGTTTCTATCAGTCAGCTAAAAGTTGGTGATGAAATTGTCGTTAAACCCGGAGAGTTAATTCCCACAGATGGAATTATCGTGTCTGGTTATAGTACCCTCAATCAAGCCGCAATTACAGGCGAGTCTTTACCTGTAGAGAAAACAGTCGGTGCAGAAGTTTTTGCCGGTACACTCAACGGCTATGGTGCATTGCAGATTCAAGTCCACAAACCAGCCCAAAGTAGCTTGATTCAGCGGGTGATTCGTTTGGTGGAACAAGCAAAGACACAAGCGCCTCCTTCGCAAGAATTTATCGATCGCTTTGAAAAAGCATATGCCAAAGTCATTGTAGTAGCCGGGATATTACTGGCAACTTTACCGCCATTTCTCTGGGGCTGGGATTGGGAAACTACCATTTATCGCGCCCTCACCTTCTTAGTGGTAGCTTCTCCCTGCGCGTTAATGGCTGCAATTATGCCCACCCTGCTTTCCGGAATTGCCAACGGTGCAAGACAAGGGATTTTATTTAAGAATGGCGCACAGTTAGAGAAGATAGGTAAAGTTCGGGCGATCGCATTTGATAAAACTGGTACCCTCACAACAGGACAAGTGCAGGTATTCCAAGTCATTGCAAGTAGTAAATACACACAAAAGGATGTCTTAAAAGCTGCCGCCAGTGTGGAATCATCTTCTGAACACCCCATTGGTAAGGCAATTGTACAAGCCGCTGCTGATTTGAATTGGGTTGGTGCAATCGAAGTACAAGCCATACCTGGACAGGGAATTGTAGGAATTGTCAAAGAACAACAGGTGATGGTTGGCAATGCTGCATTTGTGCAACAGTATGTCACAAATTTGCCCGAAGAATTGCGACGAATAGCTCAATATTTGGAGCAAGAAGGTAAAACAGTGGTTTGGGTAGCAGGGGAAGGAGAGGGAGCAGAGGGGCAGAGGAGCAGAGGGGCAGAGGTGATGGGTATCATTGCCATTGCAGATGAAGTCAGAGTGCAAGCAGCAGCGACTATTAATCGATTAAAGAAGCTGGGAGTTGAACAAATTGTCATGTTAACCGGGGATAATCAGGAAACTGCCAATAGTGTGGCCAAAGCGGTAGGAATTGAGCGCGTGTATGCTCAACTTTTGCCAGAAGATAAGCTGAATGTGATTCGTCGTTTACAACAAAAGTATCAAACTGTGGCAATGGTAGGCGATGGCATTAATGATGCACCAGCTTTAGCGCAAGCATCTGTGGGTATAGCAATGGGAGGCGCGGGTAGTGATGTAGCATTGGAAACCGCAGATATAGTTTTGATGGCAGACAGGTTAGAAAAAATTGCTGTGGCGATACATTTGGGTAGGCGATCGCAACGCATAGTCAAACAAAATATAGTCATAGCATTGGGTTTTATTGTCTTGCTTTTAGTAGGAAACTTTCTGGGAAATATTAATTTACCCATCGGCGTCATTGGCCATGAAGGTTCCACAGTTTTAGTTACCCTCAGCGGTCTAAGATTGCTAAAGTAAGGACTAGAAAGGCAAAGCCTAAATCGCGCAAGCCACAATAATAATTCGTAATTTTTACCCCACAACTTCATACCATTTCTGTATGAAGATGCGCTTATAGTCCAAGTAATAAAGAACGAACCGCCAAGTACGCCAAGAAATAAGAAATTAAGAGATTTGGCGCAGCTTCGCCAGGACTTACGCACAGGTAACGGAAAATCGTAGACGCATTAGCGAAGCGGTAGCGACGTTCGCGCAGCGGACGCACTAGAAGGAGCGTCAGCGGCTTGCCGCAGGCTACCACAGATAACGCAGAGAACACAAACAGAAGTCTGAGCGGAGGTTTCCTCCGTTGGCGCAGCCCGCGGCAGGCATCAGAACTCCGGTGAATAAGAGTTTCAGAGACTTATTGCGTAAGTCCTGTTCACAAAGAAACGGTATCAGTCGTGGGGTTTTAATATCGGGCATTGCTGAATCTAGGGATGATTTTTACCTCACGCAAAGGCGCAAAGGCGCAAAGAATCTACCTTTAGCCTTCGTCAAAAATCTTAATTCATCCCGTCGATATGCAGTACCTCTGTTATTACGCACTCAGAATGCTACCTAATCTGACATTTAGAGCAACAGCCAAGCTTGTTAGGACATCAACAGATGATAAAACTTAGACACAAAAAGAGTTTTCACCCAATCCCCAGTCCCTTACTATACCTCTAAAGTTTTTAATGACAACTCAACTAATGACTTTACAACTACCTTTGCAAACAAAAATACCATTCATCTAGCAATATTTAACGAATGCTGAGGTTATCTTCTTATATAACCTAATTTTAGCTATTTTTCTTTTGTTTGCTAATATTTCTTGACTAAATAAATGATTTTCCAAAAAACTGCTTAAACAATTTATTATATAAATAAAATTTTCATTGACAGGTACTTTCTCCTGCGGCAGATTTATGATAGTTATTAGCGACCTAAATTTAATGCTTTTTTTTAGATAACCTGGCAAAGATTGGTAAGGTATATGCCATAATGTCACGAGCTAGGCGTATATAAACTTATTGTTATACTTCAACACCTAAGTGCGGAAGGTATCACTTTGGCTACACAAAAATACAATACTACTAGCTCAATCCGATCCTTCATCGATGGGATAAAAACCCTTGCTTTATCTGGGAATCCAATATTTGGGTCTGGATTTAATCTATAGCAGGGGTTGATTGAGTTATAGATATAGGAGGAAATTTGATGAAATTTTTAGATTTGGAGAATCCTGAGGTTAAATTAGCCTCTAAAACTGATAGTAATTTTGTTGACTTAGTAGCAACACACCCGCGACCGTTGTTAAAGCGATCGCACTGGCAAACTTTAAATGGGCTGTGGAAATTCGCATTTGATGACCAAGGAAAATGTATCCAACCAGGCGATCTTAGCCAGTGGTCTCATCATATACAAGTTCCCTTTGCGCCCGAATCTACCAAAAGTGGGATTGGCGATAACGGTTTTCATGCAAATTGCTGGTACGAGCGAGAATTTGAAACGCCACCAGGGGATGGGAGATTACTATTACATTTTGGCGCTGTAGACTATCGCGCTCGTGTGTGGATAAACGATAAATATATAGCTGAGCATGAAGGCGGACACACTTCTTTCTCCTTCGATATTACCCATGCCTTAAATGACAGTGGGACAACAAAGGTAACAGTTTGGGCGCAAGACGACCCCCACGACCTGGCCAAACCTCGTGGGAAACAGGATTGGCAGTTGCAACCGCATAGTATTTGGTATCCTCGCACCACTGGTATTTGGCAAACAGTCTGGCTAGAACGTGTAGGTGAAACTTATATCGGTAACCTTCGTTGGATTCCCGACTGCGAACGGTGGGAAATTGGGTTTGAAGCTGGGCTGGCTGGGAATTTACCTAGTTACGGCGTCCAAATTAAAGTAAAACTCAGCACTGGCGATCGGGTGTTAGCAAGCGATACCTATGAAGTATTCAATGGAGAAATTACCCGCCGCATTGTTCTGGGCGATCCGGGTATTGACGACTGTCGTAATGAATTACTGTGGAGTCCAGAAAAGCCGACGCTCATAGATGCCCAAATTCAGCTATGGGATAAAGATCGTCTTTTAGATGAAGTGCAATCTTATACAGCAATGCGGACTGTCAGCATTCAGCGCGATCGCTTTATGCTCAACGGTCGTCCCTACTATCTACGGCTAGTTCTCGACCAAGGTTATTGGCCTGATACCTTAATGACACCACCCAGTGACGAAGCATTGCGACGTGATGTAGAACTCACAAAAGCTATGGGTTTTAACGGTGTCCGCAAACACCAAAAAATTGAAGACTCCCGCTTTTTATATTGGGCAGACGTTTTAGGGTTGTTAGTATGGGAGGAGATGCCCAGTGCTTACCGTTTCACGCCGAAAGCTGTGGAACGCATGACGCGTGAGTGGACGGAAATTATTAAGCGAGATGTCAGCCATCCATGTATTGTGGCGTGGGTGCCATTTAATGAATCCTGGGGAGTGCCAAATTTAGTGGAGACGGCGGCTCATCGTAACTACGTATTGGCAATGTATCATCTGACCAAGACTCTCGATCCGACTCGCCCGGTAATTGGTAACGATGGTTGGGAAAGTACGGATACGGACATCCTTGCTATTCACGACTACGAACGCCACCCGGAACGGTTAGCCCATCGCTACAGACCAGATATTCAAGTATCCGATCTATTTGAGCGTAGCCGTCCTGGGGGACGCATTCTCACCCTCGATAACTATCCCCATCAAGGACAACCAGTGATGTTAACCGAGTTTGGTGGTATCGCTTATGCACCTCTCGATCGACCTAATGCAGACCGAGCTTGGGGATATGAAAACTGCTCGAATATCTCCGAATTAGAAATGAAATACGCTGCTTTGCTCAAAACAGTTAATGACATTGAGCTATTTAGCGGATTCTGTTACACACAATTGACTGATACCTTCCAAGAAGCTAACGGTTTATTGTACGGCGATCGCACGCCGAAATTTCCCATTGAGGCAATCCGCGCTGCAACTCTCTCAGGACAAGGATTATGTACTCCCACAAGCTGTTAAAGCCCGACGGACGCAAACTCAAGTTATACAGTCGCTACCCAATAAGTGGTCAGTTAGAAGCCCCTAGCCCTAGTAACGAGCCAGTGCAAGCTAATCCCCACCTGCGCTGGCATCCCCTACGGGGGGAATGGGTAGCTTATGCCAGTCACCGTCAAGGGCGGACATTCATGCCGCCCCCAGAATACAACCCCCTCGCACCTACCACCAACCCGGAGTTCCCAACGGAACTACCCCAAGGTAAGTACGATGTGGCAGTGTTCGATAACCGCTTTCCCTCAATGGTTTCCACAGCGAACAATCCACCCGATACCATCGTGGAAACGTTACCAGCGAATGGAGCATGTGAGGTAGTAGTTTTTACGCAAGATGCCCGCGCCTCCTTAAGTTCCTTAGAGTTGGATCATCTGGATTTGCTGTTAGAAGTATGGGGCGATCGCACCCGCGAACTCGGACAAAATCCCCAAATCCAGTACGTCCTGCCCTTTGAAAACAAAGGTGTAGAGGTAGGTGTAACATTGCACCATCCCCACGGACAAATTTATGCCTATCCTTTTATACCGCCGGTTCCAGCGCGAATGCTCTCAATGCAGCAGGAGTATTATCAAGAACATCGGCGGGGTTTACTGCAAGACTTGATTCTTAAAGAGATTGTAGCTAACCAGCGAATTATATATCAAGATGAGTATGCGATCGCCTTTGTCCCAGTATGCGCTCGTTACCCCTATGAAGTCTGGATTGCAACAAAAGAGCCAGTTAGTACTTTTATGGATCTGACCCCACAACAACGTTGGGGACTTGCTAAAGCATTAAAAACTGTCACTCTTAAGTATGACGGCTTGTGGAATCGCCCATTTCCTTACTTGATGGCTTGGTTTGGTGCGCCAACGGACGGTTTACCCCATCCAGAAGCGCATTTACATGCCCAGTTTTACCCACCATATCGCACAAGCGAAAGGCTGAAATATCTGGCGGGAACCGAACTCGCAGCAGGGATGTTTGCCAATGATGCTTTACCGGAGGAAAAAGCCAAGGAATTACAAGCTGTGAAGGTGAATATTGAAGAGCCGATTTCGGCATAATTTAAGAGGCAATAGGCAATAGGCAATAGGGGAATCCAAAATTAGAGGATTTAAATGTTTACCACATCTGTGCAAAAACCGGGAAACCCTCTTTCCCCCAGCCCCCTGCCGTCCTAATTATAAGTATTCAACCGGACATGATATCAAATTAGCGGCAAGAAGTCCGATTATTGGGCAACTTCTTTTTGTTGTTGCCTATTGCCTCCTATATCCTCCTATATATAGAAATCCCCCCATAACCTAACGGTAAGAGGGGGATGATGGCTAAGGTCAGAAGATTTTTATAGATTTCAACCAAATTTCCCGGCTGTTGAAGCTATAAGGAATGCTGCGTAAGTAAGGACGTAGCCCACTGTGAAGTGAGCTAGACCTACTAACCAACCTTGGACAATGGACAAAGCAACTGGCTTATCTTTCCAATGAACTAAATTAGCCAGTGGAGTACGTTCGTGTGCCCAGACTAGAGTTTCAATTAACTCTTGCCAGTAGCCACGCCAGCTAATGAGGAACATGAAACCAGTTGCCCAAACCAGATGTCCAAAGAGGAACATCCAAGCCCAGACAGATAAATTATTTGTGCCGTAGGGATTGTAACCGTTAATTAACTGAGCGGAGTTAGCCCAGAGGTAATCACGGAACCAACCCATGAGGTATGTGGAGTTCTCATTAAATTGAGCGACGTTACCTTGCCAAACACCTAGATGCTTCCAGTGCCAGTAAAAAGTTACCCAGCCAAGGAGATTTAACATCCAGAACATAGCAAGATAGAAAGACTGTTCCCAAGAGGAAGTTTGGCAAGTACCACCTCGACCAGGGCCATCACAAGGGAAAGTGAAGCCGAAGTCCTTTTTATCAGGCATCAATTTGGTACCGCGGGCATCCAAGGCACCTTTGACACAAATTAAGGTGGTGGTGTGCAGGCCTAAAGCGATCGCGTGGTGAACCAGGAAATCACCAGGGCCAATGGTCAGGAACAAGGAGTTAGTACCGGCGTTAATCGCATCTACCCAATTTGGTAACCAGACGTTACCGTAGTTGGGCCAAGCTGTATAGGCAATGCTATCTGGGTTAGATAATAAAGTATCCATGCCATACAGCAATTTCCCGTGAGCAGATTGGATGAATTGAGCAAAAACTGGCTCAATCAAAATTTGCTTTTCAGGAGTGCCAAAGGCAACCACAACATCATTGTGGACGTATAACCCAAGGGTGTGGAAGCCCAAGAATAGCGACACCCAACTTAGGTGAGAGATAATCGCTTCTTTGTGCTTGAGTACCCGGTCAAGAACGTTACCTTTGTTTTGCTCTGGGTCGTAGTCTCGTACCCAGAAAATACCCGCATGGGCGAAGGCACCAATCATCAAGAACCCAGCGATGTACTGGTGATGAGTGTACAATGCCGCCTGTGTTGTGTAGTCCTTAGCTATGAAGGCATAAGGAGGCAGCGAGTACATGTGCTGTGCTACCAACGACGTAATAGTTCCCAGTGCTGCCAAGTGTATGGATAACTGGAAGTGCAGCGAGTTGTTATAGGTGTCGTACAACCCTTGGTGGGGTAAGTTGAACTGGCCTTCAGTTGTGATGCCAAAGAAATTTCTGGCGTTGAGCATTTCTTTGATGCTGTGACCAATTCCGAAGTTGGTGCGGTACATGTGACCGGCAACGATAAAGATGACTGCGATCGCCAAATGGTGATGAGCGATATCAGTCAGCCATAGTGACTCTGTTTGGGGATGAAAACCACCCAAAAAAGTCAGAATTGCCGTTCCTGCACCTTGGGATGTACCAAACACATGCCCTGGTGTATCAGGATTCTGGGCGTATACACCCCAATCACCTCTCCAGAAAGGTGCTAAACCTGCTGGGTGCGGCAAGGTAGTTAGAAAATTATTCCAACCAACATGAACGCCGCGAGATTCGGGGATAGCAACGTGAACTAGGTGTCCTGTCCAAGCCAGAGAACTAACACCAAACAAACCTGCTAGGTGGTGATTCAAACGAGGTTCAGCACTCTTGAACCAAGCCAAGCTGGGACGATACTTGGGTTGCAAGTGTAGCCAACCAGCGAACAAGAAAAATGCAGCTAACAATAGGAGGAAGACTGAACCTTGGTAGAGGTCATTGTTCGTCCGCATCCCAATGGTGTACCACCAGTGGTAAACACCAGAGTAAGCAATGTTAACAGGATTGGTAGCGCCCCCTTGGGTAAAAGCTTCTACTGCGGGTTTACCAAAGTGGGGGTCCCAAATCGCGTGGGCGATGGGGCGGATATGCAGCGGATCTTTAATCCACTGTTCAAAGTTACCTTGCCACGCTACGTGGAACAATAGACTAGATGCCCACAGAAAAATGATTGCTACGTGACCGAAATGAGTAGCGAAAATCTTTTGGTATAGATTTTCTTCGGTCATGCCATCATGGCTTTCAAAATCATTTCCCGTAGCGATCGCGTACCAGATCCGACGCGTAGTCGGGTCTTGTGCGAGATCCTGGTTAAATTTAGGATACTTTGTGGCCATGCAATTTAATTACATCTCCATAAAACGCTAATCCAAGTTACTAGTTATAGTGAGCCAGTAACTTTTTGCAATTGAATCAGCACCCTTTCAGCCTTAAATTCGAGGTCAATCTAATAGCAAAAGCTGATGAATATTTAGGGAAAAACATCCTTACAGCAGAATTCAAAAGGAAGCACTGCGTTGGGCAGGTTCCCTAACTTGTACTCCTTTCGGGAAGCCACAGGTAGTAACTGCCGTTGAGAATTGGTGAGTTCAAAGAGAAGTTCGAGCGCCGACTTCTGGCGATGGAAACTTCGGTGAATAAAACAGGTTTTATACCTGGCTACCAGACAAATAGTTGTGTAATTTACTTCCCTTGCAATCTGCTGTAATTCTTGCACTTACATTTTTAGGGGTATGATGCAATTCATTTCTATTACAGTAATAAACTAATTAATTAGTACTACTTCCATCTAACTAACGGAGGATATTTATGTTAAATGAACTTGTAGCCTTCAAGACACTCCCAAACCCTCAACACTTAGCACAATTTCCATGATGATGAGCTTAAATTTTTGTAAACATATGGCATAATCAGAATTTTTTAACAAAAAATTAAACTCAAAATTAGGTTAATTACTCAGGGGTTAATAATTCCGTAGTAAATGGCGACAACAAATAAGAAAGTAGCCAATATAAGCAGGGGAAATCCATAGCGAACTAGTGGATTGGGTAAATCTTGATTGGTGATTACATTATTCCTTTGTACCTGAGTTATAGGCTCAGATTTGCTGGTTGTTTGAACATTGAAATTCTCAGGTTTATTCTCTGTTTTTGTATTTTCAGTCTCTTGAGATTTCATCGGCTTTTTCCATTTTTTTGTAGCTTGCGTACTTTCATAATTCCAAACATTAGCTAACGGCTACATCATTCTTAAGAATTACCTTACTTCCATGTCGGCTTCGCCTAGAGTAGTTAGTCGATATGAAGTTAATTTGTATCAACTGCATTGAGTAATAATGCACTAAATAAGTCAGCGAGAAAAATTCAATAGGAGACCTCTTGCAAAAGTCCTTCTTTGCGTTCTCTTCTCTGCGCCTCTGCCTGATATAAAAAATTATTTATGCAAGAGGTCTAGGGAAATGCTATTGGCATAGGTATAAATCCCCTGCCAATCCAGTCAAAATAATAATTATTTGACATTTTGCCGCGCGGTTGATGCTGCTATTAATACAGCACAGATGGTAGAAAAGCCCCTGCTGGTTCGTTATACAGGCCGAGGCTCATTAACGTTGCGGTCTGGGTGACACGCAGGCCATGGTTCAAACACCAACGGAACAAGTCAGCGTTACGCATCGGAACATAGAAGCCTAACTCAGCGGATGCTGGAGCCGCGGCAATCAGGGCCTTTAAGTCTTCATTGTTCTCGGCGACAGCGTGACCGAAGAAGCCAATTTCGCTGGTATAGCCCGATACGCGCCCATCACACTCGACAAGCATTGCTGTGCCTCGCCCGATAGCTGCCTTTAGTTCGCCGGCCCTGTCATGACCATGAATGCGATCGCAGAGTTGATTACACACAGCAAGGTCGGCCTCAGTCATCAGACGAACGCTACGGCCGGGTATCGTTAAGCTGAGCGGCTTTCCTTCAAAATTCGCCAATGGTTCGCGCACATCGAAGCCGAGTTTTGTATACAGGGAAAGCGAGCGGCTGTTATGGGCCGCTTGAACGAGTCGCACACCAGCGTACCGTTTTTCGCGTGCCCGCTGTAAAACATCTTCCATCAGGCGACGACCAACCGAGCGATTTTGTGCAGCTGGGTCTACCGTAGTGGGGCCGACTCCGGCGATAGTGTCGCCTTCCCACAAAAAGTTGCTGCCGATGACGCGCCCATCAGATGCCTCCGCCACCACCGAATAAACTGCTGGGTCTGCTAAAATTTCGGTCAACATAGCTGCTCCAAACTCCGCAGAAGGAAAGTCGGGTGCTAAGCCATGCTGTTCGGCAATGGCACGGAATCCTTGATACAGAATTGTGCCACAGGGAAGTGCATCGTCGGTTCGTCCCGCACGCAGTATCACTGAAAATGTTTGTTCTAATACTTTGTCCATGATGAAAAGCCTTTCAAGTGTTCCTTTCGTAAGTTTGGGCGAACGGGAGGTCGAACCGAAATCAGGGCAAAAATGGAAATAAATGTTGGGAATGTTTGATTTTTTGTTACCTACAATCAAGTTATACCAATTAGCAGGTAATTGCGATCGCTACTCCACTATTTTGAATAGCAACCTCAGACAGACGCAGACAGACGTAGATTAACTTGATAATTATCTGTATCTATCTATAGTTTTTCCTATGAATGAAGAAGTCTCTAGGAAGTTGGAGTTAATCAGGGAAACATTGCGGGAAAACGAAGCCCAAGGGGTGCGCTTGCGGGGGACAGACTGGTTTGCTTGGGCGACGGCTGGCGCTTCTAACACCGTGCTGCTTGCTGCTGAAACTGGTGTGGCAGAAGTATTAGTAACTACTGAAGATGCTTGGGTATTAACGGATGAAATTGAAGCCCAACGTCTTATAGATGAAGAACTGCCTGCTAATTTTAAGGTGTACGTCAACCCTTGGGCTGATGGTGCTGCTGCGCGTGAGTCTTTCGTTCGTGATGTAACTGGCGGTGGAAAAACAATTAGCGATCGCCCCATCTGCAATTTAGAAAAGCCATTACCCCCAACTCTACAAACTCATAAACGGGTAATGATGTCAAGTGAACTAGAGCGATATCGCCAAGTCGGGCAAAAAGCCAGCTTTGCAATGACAGAGGTACTCAAAGCCGCCAAGCCAACTTGGACAGAATATCAATTAGCGGGTGCAGGTGCAGAGGCGTTATGGGCGAAAGGCTTACATCCAGCGCTGACACTGGTAGCAGGTGAAAGGCGTTTACCACTATACCGTCATGCTACAGCTACCGGTGAACAGATTGGACGACAAGCGATGTTGGTGTTTTGTGCTAGAGGTTACGGTTTGTATGCAAATCTGACTCGATTTGTTTGTTTTAGTCAGCTTTCAGGCGAACAAGCCGAATTGCATCGCCATGTTCGTGAAGTAGAAGCAGTAGTTTTGAATTTGTGTCAACCCGGAACCACTCTCGACAAAGTTTATCACGCCCTAGCTCAGACTTACGAGCAGCATGGATTTCCTAATGCCATCCGCGAACATCACCAAGGAGGAACCACTGGATATTTAGCACGAGAAATCGTTGCAAATCCAACTACTACCGATACTTTGACAGAAGGCATTGCTCTTGCTTGGAATCCCAGTTTACCAGGGGCAAAGGTGGAAGATACTTTTGCGATTCTCAAGGATGGCAAGTTGGAAAATCTGACTTTTGATGCAAATTT
This sequence comes from Nostoc paludosum FACHB-159, assembly GCF_014698835.1. Classification (GTDB taxonomy): domain Bacteria; phylum Cyanobacteriota; class Cyanobacteriia; order Cyanobacteriales; family Nostocaceae; genus Nostoc; species Nostoc paludosum. The sequence continues at coordinate 52,449 of NZ_JACJTU010000029.1, forward strand.
TCCTAATGTTGAAGTAGAAGGAAGGTTACGCCCTGTACCTTTGTACAATTAAAAATTATGGATTTTCAACAAATATTCGATAAACCAGCCCAAACTCAAGCTACCGCACCAGGAAGAGTAAATTTACTAGGCGAACATACAGATTACAACGATGGTTTCGTTCTGCCAACTGCGATTCCCCAATCTACGACGGTACAGCTGGGTTTTAGTAGTGAGCATCAACATCACTTTTACTCGGAAAACCTCAACGAGCAAGTCACAATTTTAGATATTAATCATACACCGTCTGGATTTGCCAGTTATATTTTTGGCTGTCTTGAGGTTTTGCAAAAAGCAGGATACACAATACCATCGCTTTGTGTATACGTCCAATCCTCGGTTCCTATGGGTTCCGGCTTGTCTAGCAGCGCAGCTTTGGAAGTGGCAACCCTACGGGCGGTGCGCCAACTTCTAGACCTTCCCATTGATGATGTTGAAATCGCCCAATTAGCCCAGCAAGCAGAAATTCATTATGCTGGGGTGCAGTGCGGCATTATGGATCAGATGGCTTCTAGCTTGGCGGATACTGAGCATATTTTGTTTTTAGATACTCGTACTTTAGAACGCCGTGTCATGCTTTTGCCTGACAACACCGAGGTTTTGGTGATTGATAGCGGCGTACCCCGCACCCTGGCAAGTAGTGGATATAACCAGCGGCGTGCGGAGTGTGAAGAGGCGGCGCGATCGCTAGGAGTTAAAGCACTGCGAGATATTACTGATCCTAAAGTAACAGAAAAACTACCCGAACCTCTACGGCGGCGTGCCCGTCATGTGATTACAGAAAATAACCGCGTCTTGGAAGTATTGCAAGGTGTATCTTCTCAACGCTTTGGCGAGTTGATGAACGCATCCCACGCTAGTTTGAGAGACGATTACGAAGTATCAGTACCTGCACTAGATACCCTAGTAGAACTATTGCAAAAAACTCCCGGAGTGTTTGGTGCAAGACTCACAGGTGCTGGTTTTGGCGGTGCTTGTGTGGCTTTGGTTGCGGCTGGTGAAGCCACAAGAATTGCAACCCATGTCCTCGAACAATACAACCAAGCTGGTTACAACGGACGAATTTTGGTTCCTTCTTTGGAGTTAAGCAATGCAGCCTAAAGTTGTTTATGGAAACGCAGCCGTTGAAGGGGCAAATCGTTGGGGATGGTTCATCGGTCACTTTATCACCCCTGAAGACGATCCGCGTTCCACAGAAATGTTAGAAGTAAAATGGGCTGTTCATAAAGCAGGTGAAAGCAGAACTGATTGGGCAGTCAATAACCAAGCTGCTACGCTTTCAATTCTCATTGACGGGGAATTTCGCTTGCAATTTGAAGATAGAGAAATTTTATTAAGTCGTGAAGGTGATTATGTTCTTTGGTGTGCAGGCGTACCCCATTGGTGGGTTGCTGAGTCCGACTGTACAATTCTGACTGTCAGATGGCCTTCAAGGCCAGGCGATAGTGTTGCATTGCCTGGAATTTAAGGGGCAATAGGCAATAGGCTTGAAGGTAGGTTTTTGTCTGTATTCTAGGCTCAGTTTATGTCAAAAACTATGGTTTAACTACCATAAATAATTTTAATTATTTGTTACGGAGAATTAGTATAAGCCACTCATTTGGAAAATAGTGCGCTACCATCGACGAGCAATAAAAAAATCTCCTAGAGGTCTGATATTAATACGCCTCTAGTTATAAGTTAAAGAGGATAACAAAGATGGTTCAAAGTATAGGCGGTATAGCGAAATATTCGGCTACCGACCTAGACCGATTAGCTCAACAACTAAATCAAGACGGAATTTGTATCATTCCCAGTCTTTTTGAGCAAAAATTAATTGAAGAGTGGGCAGAAGCTTTTGAAAAGTTATTTAGAGAGCGTCAAAATCAACCAGGTGGTTTAGCTCCTCGTGAAGTTGCCCGCTATTATCTGACATTACCTTGGGTTTCTCCATTTGCTAATGAATTGGTTTTTGCGAACCCAGTGATTATGGGTCTTTTAGAGCGTGTTTTCTATCAAGAATACGTCATGGTTCAGTTGGGAGTTGATGTCCCATTCCAGGGTTCGGATTATCAGGAAATCCATCGCGATTTTCGTCCGTTATTTAGCGACCAGATAGTAACGCCTCTCTACGCTTTAGCAGTTAATTTCCCACTAGTGGAAGTAACCGCAGAAAACGGGCCGTTCCAAATGGCACGCGGTACCCATGTATTACTGCGGGAAGAGGGATTAAAGAAGGTTGCCAGTGGTGAAATTCCGATGGAATCTTTTTATATGCAGCCTGGTGACGTGATGGTGCGATCGCCTTTAGCTTTGCACAGAGGTTCCCCAAATCGCACGAATCAACCAAGACCAATGGTTGTGATGGGCTATGCTATGCATTGGTTACACACACCAAAAGTAGAATTGACTCTCCAACGAGACTACTATGAGAGCCTACGAATGGAGATAAAACAAATGCTGCGGTGTCAGGTAGCTGAAGAGTTGCCTAAAGAAAAAGTTGAAACTTACGTAAATTTCAAGTATTAGGAGTAGGGAACAGGGAACAGGAAAGAAGGCTTTCTTAGGTATAGTGAGTTTTTTCAAAAATCAAATATGAGTCCTATATTAAGCTATAGCAATCCTATTTGATTTGTGAAAGCTAAAGTACATTTGTACGTTGTTCTTGACTGTTGCCTATTCCCTACCTTCATGAGTAATTTTGTAACTCCTGTACGGATTGCTATAAGTTATAAATATTTTTTATTCAAAAGTTTTTCTTAAAAAAGTTATACCGGGAATTCTATCTGAGGGTAGGAAATCTCTCAACAACTAAAAGGTATCATTTTATTATTACAACAACCTATTAAATAAGGGAGAAATTTTTTATGCCGTCAGAAATTCCTGAAGATAATCGCAAAGAAGAAGGTAAATACGATCCTCAAGATAACCCTGGAACCCAAACAACTGTACCAACTACAGAAGAGGGTGATACTCCTCTTGATGAAAGATATCGGATGACTGGTCAAGAATCAGGTACAGACGTTCGTCAAGGTGCTGAACCTGAAGCTCCTGGCGGTACTATAACCACGCCAGGTCTTCCTAATCAAGGAACGGAATCTCGTTAAAAAGATTCTTGAATTTAATCAAGATAAATGTTCATTTTTGCGATTCCAAGGCTTAGTTTTTCTGAAATTTGCCACAATTTAACTTAATACTTAGGGTGAATCTCTCCAGCTTAAAATTGAAGTAAGAATTTTAAGCTGGTCTGCTTAATTTGATAAAAGTCTACGCTATATAACTTATTAGCTTCAACTCTGGCGATCGCAATATTTACGGAATTCAAATGCAAACATATACTAATCCGGTCTACAAAGGTTATTTTGCCGATCCTTTTGCTTGGCAGTACCAGGGAGTATATTATGCGATCGGAACTGGTGCAGCAGAAGCACAAGGAATGGTAGATGCAATAGCAGACGCAGCAAATATTAACTCCAATAACAAATGCGTCTTCCCTCTGTTACGCTCTTTCGACTTTGTGAATTGGGATTTTGTTGGTAACGCACTATTGCGGCCAGACCCCGCCCTTGGTGATAATTTTTGGGCACCGGAAGTTGCTTACTGTGATGGAAAATTTTATCTCTACTACTCTGTAGGACACGAGGACAAGAATCATCAGTTACGTGTGGCTACAAGCGATACGCCGTTAGGCCCTTATCAAGATGTTGGCGAACCACTTGTAGATCCAAATTCCTGTCCTTTTGCCATCGATCCCCACCCATTTTGTGATGATGATGGACAGTGGTATTTGTTTTACGCCGTTGACTTTCTCGATACACCCGATGGAGTCCGTGCTGGCACCGCATTAGTTGTAGACAAACTCCAAACCATGACTCAGCTTGCTGGTGAGGGGAAAGTCGTTTTGCGGGCGCGGTCTGATTGGCAAAGGTTTTTAGCCAACCGCTTGATGTATGGTAAAATCTATGACTGGCATACTTTAGAAGGCCCCTGTGTTCGCAAGCATGGAGGTAAATATTACTGCTTTTATAGTGGTGGACGCTGGGAAACTGAGAACTACGGTGTCGATTATGGCCTTGCTGACAACGTGATGGGGCCTTACTCCGATGCAGGAAACGAAAACGGGCCGCGGGTGCTAAAGTCTGTTCCGAATTTTGTTAGAGGGCCGGGACATAATTCTATTGTTCTTGGGCCTGATGGTCACACTGAGTATCTTGTCTACCATGCTTGGACAGAAAATATGGAGATGCGGCAAATCTGCTTAGACAGGCTTATTTGGACACCAGAAGGGCCAATTTGCAAAGGCCCTACCTGGACGCCCCAGAACATCTGATATTAAAGATTTTGCGATACATTAACACCGCTGACTTTTGCTGGTATGACAATACTATAGTAGCCAGCAGCGATCGCTGCTAATGCGTTAAGCAAAACATTGGCGCGAAATAATGGCATTAAGCCAAAAAATGTCTTACCCAATGGCAACAATCCAATGATGGCTAGCAACGCATAAGCAATTGTAAAACCACGATTGAATAAGCGTGCAGCGCTAGTATTGTTGTAAAAAGTGATTCCTAATAATCCGACGGCGCAGCGTACAAGGTTATGCAAAAAGTTGGTGGGAATTGCACCAAACATATAACCAAAGCCCGCAGAATAAGCGCCAACAGATTCATCAAGTGGAACAAAAGATTGGCTCGTTCCTGGCAATGAAACCAAAGCTGGTACAAATCCAGCTAAACCTAAAGCTAAATAAATGATTCCAATCGCTAAAGCAATGTAACGCTCTATCATTTTTCCCTGGTTGATGTTTTCCATCTTTTTTACCCTGTGAAGTGTGAGATATCTACAAGTAGTAGCTGAATCTATTTTCTTAACATCTAAAAATAGATTGACTCTAGCTTTTTAACTGTCTAAGTGCAATATTTATAATTAAATTAGGGATTGCACTTTATTAATTTGAAACAGTAATACTAATGTTGTAACTCATAGAAAAAATCGATTTTCTGTCACTAGTTTGAATGTATTCTCTGCCAATAGTTTTAAGTTTAACTTTAAGTTTTTCACTTGAAATCACAATTTAGCTTAAAAAATAAATAGATATTTTAGAGAAAAAATACATAAACATAAAAGTTTTCATAGCTAATTTGCTAATCATTATTAATAACAAAAACCAACATAATATAGGACTCATATTTGATTGCGTGAAAAAAACTCACTTAATCTTCTAGAACCCTGTTGCCCTTCTCTACGAGATGCTGCGCCCGAAGCGTAGCTATGCCACAGGCTTTTCAGAAGCGATCGCTTGAGGTTTATTAATGCGATAGAAGTATTTTATGCATTATCAAAAGCTTTTTAACCTACTTAAGGCATATCACTAGATTGATTTATTAAATTCAAGACTACTATTAATTATTTAAATTTTTTTATGTACGAAAACGAACAGACAAAAAGGAAATATACTTATATAATTTTTAGCTAAAAATCAAAGTTTTTGTTACACAACTTAATACTTTGTTGTTGATTTCATTTAGATACTGATAAAAATCTAGTACTCAGGACTTAAATAAAAAAGTAATTTTATATTTATTTGGATAGATGATAAAGTAATAAATAAAACAGTATTTTACTGTTAATGCAGTTGCAACAAAGTATTGATTTTAACGATTTGATATAAAAAGACGCCAAAAAATATGTTGCAAGCTCTTCATCTGGAAGTGAATTTTACCCTGCTTTGAAAAGAAAAGTATTAGCGATTGGCTAGTCAGAATTAATAATTTAATTAACGAGAGAATCTATGGCAAGTGAAAAAGCTAAAGTCAAAAACAACGGTACCAGCAATATTATTGCGCCAAAACAGCGTAAAACAAAGCGATCGCAGCTAGACGAAATGGAATCATCAAGTGTATCAGTGCTGAATTTAACTTCGTCTCATAAAAAAGTTAAATCCACAGAAAGCTTTAAAGATACCCCTGATATAGTTTGCTTATCTCATTTACGTTGGAATTTCGTTTATCAAAGGCCACAACATCTACTTAGCCGTTGCGCTCAAGGAAAGCGAGTCTTCTTTATTGAGGAGCCAATATTCTCCGAAGAACCCTTGAAAAGGTTGGACATCAACGAAGATGCTAGTGGAGTAGTTGTGGTTGTGCCACATCTACCACAAGGTTTAAGCGAAGAAACAATCAACGCAGATTTACAACTACTAATTGATAGTTTCTTCACAGAGCATAATATCAACAAGTACATTTGTTGGTATTACACACCAATGGCGATCGCTTTTACCCGCCACTTGCAACCGCAAACTGTGGTGTACGATTGCATGGATGAGTTATCTGCATTCAAAGGCGCATCACCTACCTTAAAAAATTACGAAGCCGAACTATTCCGTCGTGCAGACTTAGTATTTACAGGAGGGCAAAGCCTTTACGAAAGTAAAGTTAACCAACATCCCAACGTTTATGCCTTTCCTAGCAGCGTAGATGTCGCCCACTTTGGTCAGGCCAGAAATCTTCAAGAACCAGAAGATCAAGCTCATATTCCCCATCCTCGCCTGGGATTCTTTGGCGTAATTGATGAACGGATGGATATCGAACTGCTTGCTGGGATTGCCGAAGCTCGTCCCGACTGGCATTTAGTAATTATTGGGCCAGTTGTCAAAATCGATCCAGCAACTCTACCACAGCATGAAAATATTCATTATCTCGGTGGCAGAGACTATAAACAGCTACCCGCCTATTTAGCAGGCTGGGATTTGGCGATGTTGCCGTTTGCGCGTAATGATTCAACACGCTTTATTAGCCCGACCAAAACTCCAGAATATCTTGCCGCAGGAAGACCCGTAGTATCTACTTCAATTCGCGATGTCGTGCGTCCTTATGGTGAGTCCAAGCTGGTGCGAATTGCAGATACAGTTTCTGAATTTGTTGCCGCTGCCGAACAGGCAATGCAAGAAGACACCCCAACCTCAGAATGGTTGAGTCGAGTAGATACCTTTTTAGAAAAAATTTCTTGGGATCGTACTTGGGCATCAATGATGAAGTTGATTGACTCTGCCATTGCAGCCCGCGATAGTGAAGACAAAGTTAACTCCAAAGGTGCGGTTGGTAAACAAGCGCCAAATATCATTACCAGAGATTATGTCTTCGATTATTTAGTCGTCGGTGCAGGTTTCTCTGGTAGTGTGATTGCCGAACGTTTGGCCACTCAGTCTGGTAAAAAAGTGCTGGTTGTAGACAAGCGCAACCATATAGGCGGCAATGCCTACGACCATTATGACGAACATGGCGTTCTCGTACATAAATACGGCCCCCACATCTTTCACACCAACTCCCGCGAAGTCTTTGAATACCTCTCGCGCTTTACTAAGTGGCGGTCTTACGAACATCGCGTTCTTGCCAGTGTAGACGGACAGCTCGTTCCTATTCCCATCAACCTCGACACCATTAACAAGCTGTATGGTATGAACCTCAATTCATTTGAGGTGGAAGAGTTTTACAAATCCCTTGCCGAACCAGTAGAAAACATCCGCACTAGTGAGGATGTGGTAATAAGTAAAGTTGGTCGAGTACTGTATGAAAAGTTTTTTAGAAATTACACGCGCAAGCAATGGGGACTTGACCCATCGGAACTTGATAGATCGGTAATTGCTAGAATACCTACGCGCACCAATCGTGACGATCGCTATTTTACTGATACTTACCAGGCAATGCCATTGCACGGCTTTACCCGGATGTTCGAGAATATGCTTAATCATCCGAACATCAAGGTAATGCTGAATACCGATTATCAAGAAATTCAAAAAGTCATACCTTGCCGCGAGATGGTTTATAGCGGGCCTTTTGACGAATTCTTTGATTATCGTTACGGGAAATTACCATATCGTTCCCTCGATTTCAAACATGAGACACACAATACCAGCGTGTTTCAACAAGCGCCAGTAATTAATTATCCCAACGAACATCTTTATACTCGTGTGACAGAGTTTAAATACTTAACTGGTCAGGAACACTCTAAGACTAGTATTGTTTACGAGTTTCCGAAAGCTGAGGGAGACCCTTATTATCCCGTACCGCGTCCGGAAAATAACGAAATGTACAAGCAGTATAAGGCGTTATCTGATACAACACCAGGAGTATATTTTGTGGGACGACTAGCAACCTACAAGTACTACAACATGGATCAATGTGTTGCTCAGGCATTGTCTGTGTACAAACAAATTGGGGTTAAGGCTTAAAAAGAGAATTCAGAATTCAGAATTCAGTAGGGTGCGTTGGGACTCATGTCCGTAACGCACCGCAAATCTGGGATGGTGCGTTAGCTTCGGCGTAACACACAATACTAGCGTGGCAAGCCTTAAATTGTGCATTAGAAAACTCTTGTGGGATGGGCATCTCGCTCGTCCAGTGCGGGCAAGATGCCCACACTACAAGAAAACTTATTGCAACATCTAAGGCTTGCCACGCCACTACAAAACTCTACCTTTCTAGATCAAGAAAATATCAGCTTGAGTTGTAAATTATGACTTCTGCTTTCAACTCGATGCTCAACACTCCTGAATCAAAACTTCCTCTAGAAGTGTGGGCTGGTGTAGAGTGTACGGTTAATCGTGTGGGTGAAGAGTATTTTGACCAGTTGGAACGTAATGGTCATGCAAAGCGTTTAGATGACCTAGATCTATTTGCACAACTCGGCATACACGCCATCCGTTATCCAGTCCTTTGGGAGAGGATAGCGCCGGATGGTTTGGAGAATGCTGATTGGTCGTGGGTAGATGAACGGCTGGAACGCTTGCGCGAACTTGGTATTCGTCCGATTGTGGGATTAGTGCATCATGGTAGCGGGCCGCGTGATACTAGCTTGGTAGACCCAGAATTTCCTGAGAAACTAGCGGTGTTTGCTCGTGCGGTTGCAAAACGATATCCTTGGATAACACACTACACACCGATAAATGAGCCACTGACTACAGCACGATTCAGTGGGATGTACGGTCACTGGTATCCTCACGGTAGGGACGATTTGACTTTCGTCCGTGCTTTGTTAGGGGAGTGTAAAGCGATCGCTCTTTCCATGCAAGCAATCCGCGAAGTCAACCCTAACGCGTTGCTAGTACAAACAGAAGATTTAGCTAAGATTTACAGTACACCAAAGCTGGCTTATCAAGCAGAATTTGAAAACGAGCGCCGCTGGTTAAGTTTTGATTTATTATGCGGTCGAGTCAACTCAACTCATTTCATCTGGGGGTACTTGCTAAAGTGCGGCATTAATGAAGCTGAATTTGAATTCTTTTTACAAAATCCTTGCCCACCTGACATTATCGGTGTTAACCATTATCTGACAAGCGATCGCTTTTTAGATGAAAACCTAGAAAATTATCCCACTTGGACGCATGGTGGTAATGGTCGGGACAAGTATGCAGATGTAGAAGCAGTACGAGTTTGCGCTGAGGGTTTGGCAGGGCCGCGGGCATTGCTCAAAGAGACATGGGAACGCTATCAACTACCCATTGCTGTCACTGAAGTTCATCTGAGTTGCACCCGCGAGGAGCAGCTACGTTGGTTCAATGAAGTTTGGAATGCAGCGCAAGAATTACGAGACGAGGGCGCAGACATTCGTGCTGTAACTGCTTGGTCACTTCTCGGCAGCTACGATTGGAATAGTTTAGTCACTCGCTCCGTAGGATATTACGAACCAGGCGTGTTCGATTTGCGCTCTCCACGTCCCAGACAAACAGCGATCGCCAAGATGGTGCGAGATTTCGCCACTGGGCATAAACCCAATCATCCACTACTTGACATACCAGGATGGTGGCATCGGCAAGAGCGCCTATTATACCCAGCGGTTAGTTGCGATAGGGGCAGAGGAGCAGAGGGGCAGAGGAGCAGAGGGGAATCTAAATCTATACTCTCCGCTCCTCCTCGTCCCCTGGCAATTGTTGGAGCCACGGGAACTTTAGGCAAGGCTTTTGCTCGGTTGTGTGAAGTACGAGGAATTCCCTATCGCTTGCTGACACGCCAACATATGGACATTGCCGATTCGGCTTCCGTCAATAAAGTACTTGCCGAGTTGCAACCGTGGGCGGTTGTGAACGCTGCGGGATACGTGCGGGTAGACGATGCAGAACGCGAACCCGATATTTGTTTAAAGGTGAACGCTGAAGGGCCAGCGATTTTAGCTACTGCTTGCGCTCAACATAACGTGGGACTGCTAACTTTTTCTTCGGATTTGGTATTCGATGGTGCTGAGTCTAATCCTTATGTGGAAACTGATACAGTTGCGCCCCTCAATGTATATGGATGTAGCAAAGTTTTAGCCGAAAAACTGGTATTGCGGGCTAATCCTGCATCGCTAGTGATTCGCACCAGCGCGTTTTTCGGGCCGTGGGATGATTATAACTTTGTCACCATCGCCCTACGCGAACTGAGTGCTGGAAATACTTTTGTCGCCGCCGAAGATGCGATCGTTTCGCCTACTTATGTACCCGATCTGGTCCATGCCAGCCTTGATTTATTGATTGATGGCGAGAACGGTTTGTGGCATTTGGCTAACAAAAGTGCTGTTGCTTGGGCTGACTTAGCCCGATTGGCAGCGAAAAAAGCAGGTGTGAGTGTCAGAGGTTTAATTTCTTTGCCTACCCAAGAACTTGGCTTAATTGCCACTCGTCCAGCTTACAGCGTTCTTGGTAGCGATCGCGGTGAATTAATGCCACATCTTGACAGTGCAATTTCTCGTTATTTAGAAGAAAGAGGTTAAGTAGAAGGCAGGAGGCAGTGTTTCGACTACGCGGTAATCGAGCGAAGTCGAGATTCAACAACCAGGCAGAAGGGAAAAGCCAGTTTTTATAAGAGTTTTAAACTTTTGTATTTTACATCTAATAATGATGTCTCCCTACTTAGTATAAAAAATTTTGGATTTTGGATTTGATTTCAATCTAAAATCCAAAATTGTTTCTAGTCCCCAATTATGTCAACGATTTTAGTAACAGGAGGAGCCGGCTATATTGGTTCCCATGCTGTATTAGCTCTAAAAAACGCAGGTTATGAAGTAATTGTTTTAGATAATCTGTCTAACGGACATCGAGAACTTGTAGAAGAAGTTTTGCAAGTAAAGTTGATTGTTGGAGATATGAGCGATCGCTCTCTTCTCGATGACATTTTTTCGACTCACAATATAACTGAAGCCAATTTGTAATACTCACCTCCAGCCAGAAGCAAGCTAATTAATTGCTAAAGTAACATTTCATTTGGGTTTTCAAGTTTGCATGTGTAGCTTGATTTTTTCAAATTGGAGTTACCCAAATTAGGAAACTTGCTTTGCTATTAATAACCGCATCCACCTATGGATGTGATTTTTCGGAGGACTAAATGGATTCAAAATATAACTTTCAATACTTTCAAGGAAATTCTCTTTCTCACCTGTTTGCTGAAGATATCGCAGATGCATCTTATGGGTTTATCTTAAATTACCCTGCAACTGCTAGTTGGGCTGCTTATCCGAATCAGAAAAAATATTTTATTCAAGATGGCAGTAGTGAAGCCAGCAAAACCTCCTTCGACAAAATTTGTCAGAAGGAACCTTGGAAAAATTTGGCTGTGTTAGGCGATCGCCTACCGGGAATTGTAATTATTCCACCATCAAAGTCGCTAATTGAATATTGGAAAGAGCATTTGGATTTCAAGGATTCTAATATTGAAATGATGGATTGCTCGACTTATTTGGATGACCTCAGCCAAAGCGATCGCTTTAACAAACTCATCACCCTATTTCCCTTCGAGCGCCTGAAAACAGAAAAACACGCTATTGAACCAGACACTCATTATCACTTACTCAGCAAAGTAACTTTAGGTGAATTGGGAGTGCAATGTCCAAAATACAAAACTTACAATCTGCACGCCTATAGTTTAGAAGACATTGAGTTACCAGAATTCCCCTACTTGATTAAAACATCCCACGGACTTTCAGGAGAAGGCACATATATTATAAAAAGCCCCAGCGATTTGAATTACTGCTTTGAAGAAATTAGGAAATATCTCAAGATTAAGTCGCTAGATACGATTATTGTCTCAGAATTTGTCAAGAATGAAGTGCAAAATTACTGCGTACAGTTTTATGTCAACAAGACTGGAGAGATAACCCTTATCGGTACTACCAGACAACTCGTTACTCCAGAAGGCAACTATTTAGGAGGACTAATTGACTACCGCAACACTGACATGAGTAAGTTTTTTGAGATGATTGCTGCCATTGGTCGGTATGCTCACAAACAGGGTTATTTTGGTACCATCGGCTTCGATGTGCTAGAAGATCGAGACGGACAGTTATATGCGATCGATGCTAATTTCCGAGTCAATGGATCGACTCCTCTATGTTTGCAGCGTCATACCTTGCTAGGGCTGGGAAAGGAAGTAGCTAAATATTCCAGCGATTACCGTATGGAAGGAACATTGGATTCAATTTTAGTCACCTTAAAACCAGAACTAGATCGTAAAGACTTGATTATCCTGTCGGCTTTAGAGAAAGTCAAATACGGAAAAATTTACACTGAAATTTATGCGATCGCTACTGGAGAATCTCTCGAAGAAATGCAGTATGTCGAGCAGAAATTACAGGATAAGGGATTACAATGGCTCACCTAAACATCACCATTAAGGAATTAACTTTTTTTAAAATTACTATTTTTTACCTTATTTCAGGTGAAAAATTGAGGTAGAAACATTTGTTTTTAACATAGATTAAAATACAGCAGATTGCAGCTTTGTAACTTACAGATACTCGTAATGGCACAACATATTGTATCCATAGCCGTGTATTTAATTTACCTGAAATACACTGTATATTGAAATTTAGCCCTGGTAAAGGGTAAAGGTTTTTTATTTCCCTTTTCCCCTTAACCGACAAGTATTGGAACTCAACCTACATTTATTTTTATCTCTCCAGAGTTATAGAAAAGGGTTAGGTTTAAACTTCTAAATATCCACTTCCTTTTATAGATGTAAATCCTCAATAAGTTATAAATAATAAAATATATCTTCCATTCATTTAAATGTATTTAATAAGGAGAAAAAATGAAGCTTCAAATAGAATGTAATCTAGTACAAATTAGCAAAATATGTTTAATTTGCCAAGAACATTTCCAGATACATGAAGCCAGATTAATTGTATGCAATGACCAAGGCGAAGACTATGGTGATTTGTGCTATCAATGTATAGCTAAAGGAGGTAATTGGGTTCAATATCAACTCCAACAATTCAGCCAAAAACTACTAGCTTTAAAATGATTTTGAAGATATTACAGTTTTGTAGTAAGCGGCTTTAGCTTTATTTTAAAAGCTAAAGCCGCTTACTACGAGCAAACTTAATCTTAATATTACATAACAGTTTGATTTGTTATTGCTAACTTACTTAATACAATTAATTATATTAATTTAATTACATATCTTATTTGTTATGAAGTGTAGATATAGGACTCATATTTGATTTCTGAAATGTAGGGTGCGTTAGCCTGAGGGTACGGCATCAGTTAACGATTTAGGTGCGTTAGGCTACGCCATAACACACCCTACAAATACTTAGATTTGTTCATAACTCAAATCGGACTCCTATATATAGAAGTCCTAAATCATTTGTGAAAATTTACAGCCGATTTCAAATCAATGAACTACATAACTTAAGTTGCAAAGGCATTTATTAAACCTGTTTTATTCCTGAGTTCTGGATTCTTCTGTATTATTCTGCTTCAATCAAATCACTTGACTGCTTGATTGGAAATAGGAATCGCATTAGCTGACCCAGTGGTATGGAGCGTTTTTCTTGAACAAAAACCAAGGGTACAAGTGCAGTCATCCGTAGTAAGCCTGAGAGAACAAACAGCCACAGCAAACCGCCAGCACCAGGCAGAGTTGCTAAAAAGCCAGCGACAGTAATACCCATTGCTCCAGTGATACCAAGCGCCTAACTCTAGCAAAAAATTACTGAGCAACGCGCCGCCAATAATACTGTAGAAAATGGTAGCAAAGACACTTTCATAAGTTAACGCCCTTAGACTTTGGCGAATTTCTACTTTAGGAATTTTTACAAACAGTTTTGGAGTCGGGAAAAGTACCGTCTCTGTTAATGCCCTATCCTCTGAGATTTCTTGAATTGGCACAGGGGGAAGAGAACTAGCTTCTAACGAAATATCATCTTCTTGGGGGTGAACCATGTTATCTAACAAGTTTTAAAGACTTAAATTGTTAAAACTACTATACGAATGTAGTTTGATTTCTAATTTATGTACGTAAACAGGCAATAGGCAACGGAAAGTAAACTTTTTGAGTTGTACCTAGCTTTGCAGGAATTAAATATGAGTCCTATTAGTCATAATTAGTAAAATTTCTCTAAAATTTCATCAATAAGCTCTAATGCTTGCAATTGCTTAGTTATGCCCAAGAATACTCCATAGTGAGTATTGAATATAAACTGCTTTAACAGGAAAAAATTGCACATTACTGCGCTGAGGTTTTTAATGAAATATTATTACGCACACTCTACGATTGTTCTTTAGGAAAGGGTGCGCGATCGCCTAGCGTTCCGTTCGTGAAGCGTCTCCTAGAGAAGAGAACGAAAGGCAGTTCTATAGATTAAGCTTTTTATGATGATGTGAAAAAGTAATTATTAAAATATGCTGTCAGACTATAATATAATACTAATTACATAATTCTTGAGAAAATTATTTCACTAAAATTTCTATCGTCAGGTGAGCGGACAACACTTGAGGGTGGAAATAAAGAAGCTCTCAATCAAAAAACTTCTTTACAATTTATAATCAGCACAACACTGGTAGTTATAACAATTCTGATAGTTGCTGCAACTGCTTATAACGGACTTGTTCACTAATACTACTTTGTTTAAGTAGAATATTTTTGTTTTTTGATGACATTGAATAGCGGTTGAATAACTTAAGATATCAAATCAGCTTCTCCACAAGTTATGGCAGTGTTTTGAATTAATCAAAAATCTTTATTTTAATGAAAACACTGCCATATTTCTTGTAAGAGTTTAATTTTACTTTCTCTGATTTAAGATGTTATCAAGAAACAATGTACAAGTCTATTGAGCTAATCGAGAAGCTGGTTAAAGGTATAGATATCTTCAACCGCCTTCGGTAAGAAGATATTCACATTGGGATAACACCTAAGAGGTTGTTTGAAAAGTCCTTTCGTCGGTAGCAAAACGTTATTGATCCCCCCAACCCCCCTTAAGAAGGGGGGCTTTAATTCCAGTTCCCCCCTTTTTAAGGGGGGTTAGGGGGGATCGATAAGTGCCTAAAATCACAGCGAAATACTTTTCAAACATCCTCTAAGTAAGAGGTCTATCGGGAAGACAAAGTAGTGAGGAACCTTCAGCCTTTGCTACACTTCCCTTTACCCATAAAAGGTAAAAAACCTGATTACTATGGTTACCCCAGTTGATTTTCACATCAATGAAGGCTTATTAATGTTTGGATGTGGAAAATATTTGTACTCTAGGATACGTAATAATTTAATGAAATGCCCTTTCTTTAGGTAGAGGATTGTACAAATTAAGAGAGTTAAATTATTTTAGTCACTAACTGTTTTACACTCTAAAAGCTCCTCAAGCTCCTCAAATTATTTTTGTTTGAGGAGCTTCATTAAGGCTGAATATACGTCTATTACATATGTTTGATGTAAAGTTATAATTATCATAGGTTATCCAAAGAGCAAAAAAGATGAAGTTTCAAATTTAAACTAATAAAATTTTGTTTGTTCTTCATCCTTTATATTTCAGTTTTGCCTATGGTCTGTGCAGCATCTTAAAATAACTTTCCCATAGTTTCCGTTGAGTATCAATGGAGAATCTGCTAATCTGCTCTTGCAAATCTAAGAAGCTCCTACTGGATAGATAAAAATCCGCTTCTTCAGTGGGCCTGTTTGCTATACACTTCCAATGATGGTTGCAATTGCTCTGACTAACTCATCTGGGTTGATGGGTTTGGCAAGATGCTGTTGAAATCCGGCTTGTAGTGCTTGTTGTTGGTTGATTTCTCCTGCATAAGCAGAAAGGGCGATCGCTGGTACGGTTCCTCCTTTTTGGGGTGGGTATTGCCTAATTTGCTGAATCAGAGAATAGCCATCCATTTCTGGCATACCGATGTCAGACACTAGTAAATCGGGCACGGATTGATTTAACAAGGTTAATGCCTGTAATGCACAAGCGGCTGTAGTCACTTGTGCGCCAGCTTGGGTGAGGATGAATTCTGCCAAATCCCGCATATCTGCATCGTCATCAACAACCAATACCCGAAGACCTGTGAGGTCGGGGACACTTTCCAAATGCCTATCATCTAAAGATAGCTTTTGCTCAACAACGTTTAACGGCAACCTGACTGTAAATGTTGCCCCCAAATTTTGCCCTGGGCTATCTGCGGTGACTATTCCTCCATGCAGTTGAGTTAAATGGCGGACAATTGCCAATCCTAATCCCAATCCACCAAATTTTCGTGTCGTTGCGCCATCCTCTTGACGGAAGTATTCAAATACATAAGGTAAAAATTCTGGGGTGATACCAATTCCTGTGTCTTTAACTTGAATTTGAGCATACATGCCCGCCTGTTCTAGTTGTACTTCAACTCGTCCGCCAGAGGGAGTGAACTTCACGGCGTTAGAAATCAGGTTCCAGAAAACTTGTTGTAAGCGGTTGATATCACCGGAAACTGTTTCAGAAACAGGGTTGAGTGTGGTGTGAATTTGGATATTTTTGGCTTCTGCTGCCAGTCGTACTGTTTCTAGGGCTGCTTGAATAGTTGCAGTTAAATTAACTGGTGCGACATTTAAGGACATTTTTCCTTGTAGGATGCGGGAGACATCCAATAAATCCTC
This sequence comes from Nostoc paludosum FACHB-159, assembly GCF_014698835.1. Lineage (GTDB taxonomy): Bacteria > Cyanobacteriota > Cyanobacteriia > Cyanobacteriales > Nostocaceae > Nostoc > Nostoc paludosum. Next base: position 69,338 of record NZ_JACJTU010000029.1, read on the forward strand.
AATCAATTGCGCTTGTAATTTGGCGTTGCGTTCGATTGTTTCTAAGGCTTGGTCGGCTTTTGCAGGATTTAGCCGCTTACTTCGCAGCAGTTTTGTCCAACCTAAAATCGGATTGAGGGGCGATCGCAATTCGTGGGATAACACTGCGAGAAATTCATCTTTAACTCTGTTAGCGGCTTCGGCTTTGGCGCGATCGCTTTGAGCTATGCGGTACAATTGGGCATTATCAATGGCTAAGGAAGCACGGTGAGCTAGTTCCTCTGCTAATTGTAAACTGCTCTGGTCATAGCGTTGTCCAGACTCGGCTGCAATAAAGGAAATTACCCCCAGAATTCTATTTTGGGTTCGTAATGGCGCTGTCATTACAGATTTAAACCCAACGGAGCGCAAAATTTCTAAATGTTCTGGGTCGCTGGCTGCTTGTACTAACAATTCATCGGGAATATCTGGCAATAAATCTGATTTGCCTGTGCGTAATGTCCATGCAGCACCTCTAGGATCGTTGGGGTTCAAAGGATATTTCTGTCTGATTTGCTCAGCCCATTGAAGTTTGGCGGGGTCGGTGTGAGCTACCGCAATCTGCTCGATAGAACCATCTTCTTTTAGTATGTGGACTGTACACCAATCTGCTAACTCCGGTACTGCCAACTGTGCTATTCGCTCTAGGGTAATTTGGTAATCGAGGGAAGATGCCAAAACCGCGCTTGCCTGTGCGAGAAAGCGTTGGTTACGCTCTAACCTGACTTGCTCGGTGACATCTATCACATAGGCTAAAACATCTTCTATTTGAGCTTTTGAGTTGGTTGTGGGCAGATAGTAAACATTGTAGTAACCTGGAGAGCGATCGCTACGACCAGGAGCGTTGATACCAAAGCTCAGTGAGATAAAGCGATTTCCTGTATTGTAAATCTCATCAAAAACTGAAACTATTCCGGGATCGATTTCACCAAAAAGCTCAGCAACTGAATGTCCTAAATGTTGTTCGCGAGTCAGTCCGTTGATTTGAGCTAATGCTTCATTAATGGCAATAAATCGCTGCTTGCCATCTAACAGTCCGATTCCCACCGGAGAAGTTTCAAAAATGTTTGTTAGTTGGCGTTGTGCGGTTTCTGCTTGCATCCTGGCAATGCGTTCGCGTTCTAATAATTGTTCCCGTTCTTGTTCAACTTGTTTGCGTTGTGTGATGTCGATAACAACGCCAATGGAATTTTTGGGATTTCCCTTCAAATCGTAAGTAAACTCTCCTCTAGCTTCCACCCAATGAATAGAACCATCCAACCAACGCAGGCGATATTCATGGTGATACTCTTTCTGAGTCTGCATGGTTTGTTTGACTTTGGCCTCAGTTTGTGCTTTATCATCTGGATGGACTCGACTTGCCCAAACTTCATAACTGGGTTGACACTCATAGGGTTGCATACCTAGCACTGTGAAGTGTCCTTCTGTCCAGCGCAATGCGCCTGTTTGTATATCCCAGTCCCAAGCTCCCATGCGCCCGACATTCAGCGCCAGTTGCAGGTGCGCTTCGCTTTCTCGCAATGCCTCTTCGGCACGCGATCGCTCTACGGCTAACCAAGTTTGTTCGGCAATTTGCTCCATCAGCGCCACTTCTTCGTCTCTCCAGTTTCGAGGAGAAATATGGTGCAGCACAAACAAGGCCACAAACCTTCCCTGTTTCACCAACGGCACGCATAAAAGAGATTTGGTTTCAATTGTCTTAAAGGCGGCTGCACCTGCTCCCTTAGTTCGAGGATCGGTATCGACATCATCTACAACAATTGTCTTGCCCTGCTTGAGTTCAGCAATGATTTGCGGCCCAAAAGCATCCATGTAGTGACAGCCAACAACGCTAATTGTGCCGTTACAGTAGTCGCGCTCGACCATGACGTATTCTTGGGTGGCATCAATTTCACCGTAAGTACAGCGACTAACTTGGAAATGCTGCCCTGTGGCACATACCACCTGCCACATAATTTCCTTGGAGTCTGGAAGACCCCGAATTGCATTATTTAATTGAATTAAAAATTCCTGTTGTGCCTCTTTATATTGCAGCTGTTGGAAGATTTGTTTGCGTTCTGTGATATCGACGGAAACGCCAATGGTGCGAACTCCCCGTCCAGTTGCATCAAGGTAGACTCTTCCTTGGCTGTTGAGCCAGCGCACAGATCCGTCTGGAGCAATCACCCGGTACTCCTGCTGATAAAGTGCCTCTCCCTGTGCTGCTCTTTGGGCTGCTTGCATGATTCGCAGCCGATCGCCTGGATGAATTACAGCCATAAACTCTTCTACCGTACCTTCTTCCAGCCCCCAAACCGAAAGCGCATTGGGAGAACACACCACGCGATTTGCGATTAAATCCATGTCCCAGGCAACTATCTGGGCTGAAGATAAGGCAAGTTGTAGGCGTTCTTCTGTTTGTCGCAGGTTTTCTTCAATTTCCTTGAGTTTCGTCACATCCTGAAACATACAAATACAAATTGCCGGATGCCCATACATTGCAGGCAAGGTTTCTCCCCAGCAAAGCGTCGAGCGAATACCTCCGGGTGTATGCCAATTCATTTGGTAATTTTCCAGCCGTTCTTCCCGTGCTAACAGCACCGCAGGCATTCTCTGTGTGGGAATGCGATCGCCATTGGCATCGGTGCAATAATAAGCATCGGCATACTCATCTAGGGATTTGTTTTTCGGTAAGTCGCCACCAGCCAATTCGTTGGCGATCCGATTAGAAAAAGTAACTTTTGCGGTGACTGGTTCAATAAATACTGTTGGTGTTGGCATCAAATCTAAGACAGTTTCTAACCATTTGTGCTGGTTTTCTAATGCCTCAGCTTGCTGCCTCATAGCTGTTTCTATATGCTTGCGCTCGGTTATATCTTGAAATACAGCCACAGCGGCCACAATTTGGTTTTGACTATTGAGAATTGGTGCAGAATTGACGCTAATAAAAATTTGCCGATCGCTACTTTGGAGGTGCAATTCTTCGTTAGAGACTACTTCACCTGTTTGGAGCGATCGCGCCAATGGATATTCATTACCAGCATATATCTCTCCATTAGGGTACAAGGCTACAAATGGTGTAATAGGTAAGTATTCTTTGAGTTCTAGAGACTGTTCGTAGCTATACCCTAGAATTTCCTTGGCTTGTTCGTTGGCGAGAACTAATTTACCAGACGCAGCATCGGCAATTAGCACTCCTGTTGGTAACTGCCGTAAAACGGCTTCAAATCGAGCATGTTCGGTTTCAAGTTCGCAAAGCAATCGCTCCCGTTCTGCCTCGGCTTGTTTGCGTTGGGTAATATCACGAAAATAGACTGCCACGCCCTCAGGTGATGGATAAGCATTTGCCTCTAGCCAACAGCCAACAGGTTCTCCAAACTCTTCCCATGAAACAGGAAGTTGTTGAGCTACTGCTTGATGCAGTGCTTGATATGCTACACTGCCAACCAGTTCGGGAAACGCCTCATGCCAAACGTGTTTACCAATGAGTTCTTGTGGTGTTCTGTGTAAAATTTTCGCTGCTGCCTGATTGACATAGGTGTAGTGCCAATTGCCATCGAAAGCAACAAAAGCATCTGTAATACTTTCAAGGATTGTTGTCACCCGGCGTTCAGTTTCTTGGCTAGCGGTGAGTTGGGTGTGTTGTTGCTGGGTAAGTCTTGTGTCGGTCATATCCCGACTAATAACTATGACTGAAACCGGTGTTCCCTGGTTATCCAATTCTGGAACCAACCGAGCCTGATAAAACCGCAGGCCAAAGGGGGTGGCAAATTCAAATTCAATTTCTTGCTCTTGAGCAGTTGCAAACACCTGACGTAAATGCTCTTGCCAAAATAAGTGGATGGGGTCTGACATAAATTCAGACATGGATTTACCCACTAGAAAATCCCGCGAAAGTCCTAAGGCTTGCTCGACAATGCGGTTGACATACAGGTAACGAATTTGGGAATCGAAGCGGGCGATGGCATCTGGCGCGTTTTCCAGTAAGGCCTCTAACTCTTGTTTTTGACGCTCTAAAGCGGCGATCGCTTGCTTTTGTTCGAGGATGCGTTGTTCCAACAAAGGGTTTTCAGCGGTTGCCCTGTTTTGCTTCAAACCTAAATCTTGCTCATTTCCCAGACTGCGGGCAAAGTATTCGATCAATTCCGAACGGGAAATTCCTCGGCTTTGGGCTTCCTCATCAAGCGATCGCCACGCTGTACTGGTAAGAGAGATACTAACTCGTTGTTTTTTTTCGGAATCCCAATTATTAACAAATTTACCAGTAGAGTCGCGTTTCATTCAAATTTATCCGTATACTTACACGGTTATTCTATTCAATCTGAATTTTACCTTTAGAAGAATCTCTCTTGAGACTGAGGTTTTGATTTCCAAACAAGTGTGAGTATTTTTCGCTCTCCTCACACCGCAATTAATAGACCTCTTGCATAAATATGAATTTGTATCACCCTCCAGGCGCAAAGGCGCAGAGAAGAGAACGCAAAGAAGGACTTTTGCAAGAGACTCCATGAACACAATTCACAACGAAGGAATGAAAATATTTCTTTCCTAGTCCCCAGTCCCCAGTCCCCAGTCCCTATTTTCAAGGCAGGTCTAATGAATGCCAGCAGTTCAAGGGAGGTGTATGGTTTGACAAAATTCCCAATTGCCTTTAAAAACGAAAAATCCACCAAGGCTGGCAATCAGTTTTTGAAATAGCAAAAAAATCTCCATCAATCAGCCAAATAACTTCCAAAATTTGCGAACCAGACTTGTTTTCTGATGGTTGAAAATTTGAGTTTTTCTGTAAACTATTTCTTAGTTGAGACTTTTAAGTATTTATACATAATTAAATGTAAAATAAAAAAGGACACTGTTTTTATTTGGCTGGGCGTCTGGGAAAACACCTTCTCCAATCGGCTTTTGAGTTATAAAGAAAGTTTTTATAGCTGTTCCCTATTCCCTACTTCTTATTCCCTACCCGAAAACTTTTGTAAATAGGTTTCAAAAAAATCTAGCAATAACTAGCGTTTGAAGATGAGCAAAAATTCGCAAAAATTGAATTTATCTTGAAGCTAAATCTCGCTCAAAATAAATAGTTTTATCAATTATGTTAGAGAAATATTAAGGATTATGATAGTAAAAATTTTTCCGAAATAGACTTTGGCGATCGCTATCATCAAACTCACACCCGAAAAACTCCGTTTTCTAATCGAACTCAAGTACTTGCATCTAGTTAATTTCCGTGATAAACAGCAAATAGCAGAATAGTTGCCAGTTATTTATTAAATAAAGCTATGGCTATTCATGATGTTCAATCTCGATATCAGTCTCCCGCACTTAACGCTTTATTCCGCTCATTTTCCCAAAAAGCCAGTATTGCAGTAGTCTTAGTTGGCTGTGCTGTGATTGTTGGTTGGATACAAGATATTACAGTTCTCAAAAGCATTGTGCCAGGATGGGTAGCTATGAAAGCTAACACAGCTATCTGTTTGATTTTGGGGGGAACATCTTTATGGCTGTGGCATTGGCAACCAAGAATTGCCATCAGACGTACTATCGCTCAAGCCTGTGCCCTTTTTGTCTTATTAATTGGTTTGTTGACACTAATTCAGTATGCCTTCAATGTAGACCTTGGCATTGACCAAATCTTCTTTCATACCAGTATCGACCCGCTAGGTGATGCCGCTCCTGGTCGAATGGCAGTTCATACAGCGGTTATTTTTGTGTTATTTGGATTAAGTCTACTGCTGTTGAATTTGGCTGCTCCTAAATATTTACTAGCCCAATTATGTGCAATAGTGGCATTTTTCATTGCCGGAATGGGGCTGTTGGGGTACATATATGGCAATGCACTTTTGTTTAGATTTGGCTCCTTAACATCAATTGCAGTGCATACAGCAGTTGCATTCTTGTTGTTAGCCTATGGCATTTTGTTTGCCTGTCCAAATCGTGGGTTGATGGTCGTAGTCAGCAGTCAGAATGCAGGTGGGATTGTAGCGAGGTTTTTATTACCCCCCGCAATTGCGTTTCCGCCAGTTATATGCTGGGTAGTTTTAGCTGGTTACCGAATGCAAATTTATACTGCTGAATTCGGACTGTGTGCCTTAAGCATTTTGAATATTGTTGTCTTTGTAATACTGATTTGGTGGAATGCTCGTTCGCTCAACGCGATCGATCGCCAGCGTCGCCGAGCGCAAACAGCGCTTAAAAAAGCAAATGAAGAGTTAGAACAGAGAGTGTCTTCACGCACAAGGGAATTGTTAACGACTCTGGGACGGTTGCAAGAAGAAATTGCCGAGCGCCAATCTATAGAACAAGCTCTTTTTCAAGAAAAAGAACTGGCTTTAGTGACATTGCAATCTATTGGCGATGGAGTAATTACAACTGATGGAAGTGGCTTGATTAAATATCTGAATCCAGTTGCAGAAGTGCTGACTGGCTGGAGTTTAGCCGAGGCACTAGGCTTGCCATTAACAGAAGTTTTTAGAATTATTAATGAAATTAGCCGTCAAACCGTAGAAAACCCAGTAGAAAAAGTTTTGCATTCTGGTGCGATCGTGGGTTTAGCTAACCACACAGTTTTAATTACCCGCAACGGCACAGAGTTGTCCATTGAAGACTGTGCTGCACCGATTCGTACCAGAGACGGCCAAATCATAGGTGTAGTCCTAGTGTTTCGCGATGTGAGCCAAAACCGCAATCTGGCACGTTTATTATCCTGGCAAGCTAGCCACGATGCTTTGACTGGACTGGTTAACAGGCGCGAGTTTGAAAATCGCTTAATAGAAGCTGTAACCAGCGCTCAGTCTGCCAAAGAACAGCACGCATTGTGTTATTTAGACTTAGACCAGTTCAAAATTATCAATGATACTTGTGGTCATCTTGCTGGTGATGAACTATTGTGCCAAGTTGCTAGTTTGTTTAAAACTTATCTGCGTTCTTATGACATACTTGCACGTTTAGGCGGAGATGAATTTGGCATCATATTCAACAATTGTTCTCTAGAGACAGCATTATTAATTTGCGATCGCCTACGTGAAGCAGCGCAAAACTTTCGCTTCGTGTGGAAGCAGGAGAAAATTTTTAATTTGAGCGTCAGCATCGGCTTAGTTGCGATCGACGCAGATACTGACAATACGAACACTGCCTTAAGTGCTGCCGACGCAGCTTGCTATCTTGCGAAAAATCAAGGGTCTAATCGCATACATGTGTACCAAGCTAACGATCTTGAGCTAGTAAAGCAACGTGGCGAAATCCAATGGGTAGGAAAAATTAATCAAGCGCTGGCAGACAATCGTTTCCGCCTTTACTACCAATCTATTGTTCCTGTATCGCAGACTTATTCTTTAACAGAGCATTACGAAGTTCTGCTACGGCTAATCGATGAAACGGGTGAGGTGGTGTCACCAATGGCGTTTATTCCAGCAGCTGAACGTTACAATCTCATGCAAACTATCGATCGCTGGGTGATTCACACGTTTTTTGCTAATCTCGCGCAATACGGGAATTTACAATGGCATGATTCTCGATCGCTTAAACACAGTCGTCGCTCTTTATATACAATTAATCTTTCTGGCGCTAGTATTAATGACGATCGATTCATTGATTTTGTGTGCGAGCAATTTCTTTTATACAAAATACCGCCCACAGCAATCTGCTTTGAAATCACTGAAACTGTCGCCATCAAAAACTTAGGTAAAGCCGCTGGATTTATTCGCTCACTCAAGGAATTTGGCTGCTGTTTCGCCTTAGATGATTTTGGTAGCGGTATGTCTTCTTTTGCTTATCTCAAAAATCTACCAGTAGATTATCTCAAAATCGATGGCAGTTTTGTCAAGCATATTGTAGAAGAACCAGTTAGCTTAGCAATGGTAGACGCTATCAATAAAATTGGTCAAGTTATGGGACTGCAAACTATTGCTGAGTTTGTAGAAAATAAGGCTGTGTTGGAAGTAATTCAAAACCTGGGAGTAAATTATGCTCAAGGTTATGGAATTGCCAGACCACGACCTTTTCGTTTCAAATAAATTTTGACCAATTGGGTATCAAATATCAAGTTTAAAAATTCAAACATTTGGGATGCTCCCTATTTGCCTCTCATGCTGAAGCAGAAGCACTGGCCGATCTCAACTTTCTTTGGGAGAGAGAACAGCTAATATCAGGTTCGTCTAATTACTTACGATAAAAACTTTGCAGACTTCTTTGCGCCTTTGCGCCTTTGCGTGAGATTTAATCATAACTAATCAGCCGGACATAATATAACAGTAAGGTTTGTACTCACTTTTACGTTGCCTGTTTTTCCTTCCCTATTAAGTAGAACAATTCAAAAAAACCGAACTATGTAAAGAAACATAAACTAGGCTAAAACCCTCTTCACTCCTGCCTTCTGCCTCCTGCCTCCTGCCTATTCCTAACGATAAATATTCACACCGACCTACTTACAGCTTGTCCGAGTAATCAGTAATGCTGGATTTAGAATTAAGGTTACCTAAAATTACACCCAATTGCACAGCAATCATACCAACTATCATACTGCCTAACCAATAGATTAAAGCTACTGTTGTATTGCCTTTATCTATTTGGGTAAAAGTCTCTAATCCGTAAGCCGAAAAAGTCGTGTATGCACCGCAAAAACCAGTGGCGATCGCTAACCGAATTTGAGGTGAAAGGCTTTTAAACTTTTGCTCGTTTAAGGTGTAAAAAAAAGCAATGATAAAACACCCAGTTACATTAATAAAAAACGTACCATAATAGGAAAAATCTTTCCCAATAATTCCTTTGGTCAATTCAGCGATCAAGTAGCGTCCTACAGCACCGGGAATCGCACCCAACGCGATCGCCATAACAGTGCGAATAAAACTCTTTTGCATTATTAACAGTTTCCTTCGTAATTAACTAATGGGATACAGATTGGTATTTTTGTTGAAGAGAATCGTTATTATTTCACAAATAGATGCCCTAAATAACCACCTAATATAATACCAACTACTGCTAAAATTGCACTGCCAGCCCAGTAAAAAATGCTAGTTCCTTGCTTACCATTTCGCCACAGCGTGAATGTATCGTATCCATAGGTTGAGAAGGTTGTATAAGAACCCAAGAAACCAGTTCTTACTAATAAATCAATCTCTGGTGGAAATCCTTTTATCCCCTTAAATAAGGTGAAGAAAAAGCCCATTAGTAAGCAGCCTGTAAAATTGATGATAAAAGTGCCGTAAGGAAAGTTTGTACCTATGGCTCTCTTGCAAAATTCAGTCAGATAATACCGACTCACTGCACCAGGAATCGCACCAATAGCGATCGCCAGCACACCGAACAAAGTTACATCTTGCAACAATTGATACACTCCTTAGCTAACTACATCCACTGCCACAGAATTAAACCTTTTGAAAAAATAACCTTAAGTATTTAGCTTAATAGCACAAGTCCCTAAAGTCTAATGCTTTGTAAGCATTTCGTCCTCTGGAATATCTAGTGTCGAATTGGAATTGCGATCGCAAACTCTGTTCCCTGTCCTAATTTTGAGTAACACTTCAATTTGCCGCCATGCTTTTCGGTAACAATTTGATAGCTAATAGACATTCCCATACCTGTGCCTTTACCCACGGGCTTGGTAGTAAAAAATGGATTAAAAACCTGTTTTTGAACTTGCTCCGACATCCCTAAACCGTTGTCGCCGATGGCAATTTTTACCCAATTAGAATCAATTAATGTGGTATGAATGGTAATAGTGGGTAGAGAAACTTCATTATCTTTTTTTTGTTCTAAGGCATCAATAGCATTTGCTAAAATATTCATAAATACTTGATTTAGTTGTCCGGCGTAACATTCTACTAAAGGTAAGTTGCCATAGTTTTTAATGACATTAATTTCGGGGAAATCTGCCTTTTCTTTGAGGCGATGTTGCAAAATCATTAAAGTACTATCTATACCTTCGTGAATATCTACGGCTTTGAAATCGGCTTCATCCATGCGCGAAAAAGTACGCAGCGACAGAACAATTTGACGGATGCGTTGGGTTCCTACTTTCATTGAATTCAAGATTTTTGGTAAATCTTCTTGAATGTACTCTAGGTCAATTTCTTCGCATAAATTCGGCGGTACTAACTTGTAGTCTTTCGGTGAATCCATAGGATAGCAACTGCTATTTTGTAATTCACCCATATTGCTGAGTTGATATGAGCGAACTAACTTTAATAAATCTTGGGTATGTTCTTCTAGGTGGCTGAGATTACCGTGGATAAAATTAACAGGATTGTTGATTTCATGGGCAACACCAGCAACCAGTTGTCCAAGGCTAGACATTTTTTCCGCCTGAATCATTTGCGCTTGGGTGCGTTGGAGTTCTTGCAGGGCTTGGGCTAAATCCAAAGCCTGTTGTCTGAGTTGGGCTTCGATGTGCTGGCGATCGCGAATATCACGGGCAATAGTTGAGAAGAATTCAACCTTTCCCTGTTCATTTTTGTGGGCAATCAACACTTGGGAAACTGGAATCTCTTCACCATTGCGACTCCAAAATATAGATTTGCCAGACCAAATTCCCTCTCGAAGTGCTGTAGGGATAATCTCATTCTGGAATTGATTCGATCTTGATACTTCACTAATATGAAATTTTTTAGTTTCTGCGGCTGGAATTGCTAAAATTTTTTGACCTGCTGTGTTGAGATAGCAACTATTTCCATCTGCATCAGCCATACCTACAATGTCACTTGTAGCTTCGATAATCGCTAGTAATCGCCTTTGCTCTTGTTCTGCTCGTTTTTGGTTGCTAATATCCCGCACTACTGAAAGGGCTTGGAGTTTACCATTGTAGTCAAAGAGTTTACCTGTGACTTCTATATCAAAATTAGTCCCATCTTTGTGAATATCTATAGCTTGAGTGTAAAATTCTTTTCCCATCTTAATCTTGTTGATAAATTCCTCAAATTTATCAAAAGAATCTGGATGAATGAAATCTGTAGGATTTAACTGTAAAATTTTTTCTAGGGAATAGCCATGCATCTGGCAAAAAGCTGGATTGGCAGCGATAATCTTACCAGTATCTAAATCAACAATATTGATGCCATCATTGACAGTCTCGAAAATACTACGATAGTTAGCTTCTTTTTCACTTAGGGCAGCTTGAGAAGTTTTGAGGATTAATTCTGCTTCACGATTATTTTCTAATAGTTGTTTTGATTCTTGAAGTTCCTGCTTTAATTGGGCGATTTTTGCACAGAACTCGGCGGTAGATTTTGCAAGTTGTTGCTGTAACTGTGCGTTTTGCTGACGAAGAAAAAGTATTTCCTGTTCGAGTTTTTCAGTATACATGACTCGTTTCTCCTACTTAGTGTTGAACTGAAATTAAGATTGCAAATTCGACACTGTACCCTGGAGAAGAGTTACATTGGAGCAAATTATTATATTTTTCTAGTATAATTGGTCGAGCGATCGCCACTCCTAAACGTGTACCTTTATCGACAGTTTCAATGGTAAATAAGTTGCGTAGCTTGACGACTACTGATAATAAGTCAGTCTCTGGCACACCTCTATAAATTATAGTTGCCAAACCATCATAAAATTGTTCGCTCAGAGGATATCCAAGAATACTCAGCATAATGCCAAATCTGAAACACCAGATTTAGTATTCCCATATAGAGATAATATTATTATGGTAAATATAGCAATCCGATTTGCTTACTGAAATTATTTGCGTAGATAGGCAAAAGGCAACAGGCAACAGGATTCTAGAAGATTAAGTGTATTAAGTTTTTTTCACGCAATCAAATATGAGTCCTATATACAGTTGTGCCTTCAATGTTAGCGATCGAAGACGGGATAACTTTAGGTTTTAGCTAAAATCGTTGCTTAATGCATACTACAACAGGTATGACCATTTCAGTTAGTGCCTCCCCTAGACAATTGGCAATACCCCGTGTATTGGGAAGCAAGCTACGCAATTCGCAGTAACAATTATTAGAAGCTTGAACCCACCACTAGACAATTGACAATTGACTAAGGTTATGATTTTATTCTAAATAATTCACAGGAAAAGGCGAATCAACAGCGTTATCTGAAACTATTGGCCGGCTACCGTCTATATCTAGAGTATCTTCAACTTTAAAATTACTCTTAGCGATGGGGCGTTTGCCATCGATGTCAAGAATAGCCTCAACCTCTAAATCACTAGGGTCAATTGGACGTTTACCATCTATATTTAGCGTGTCATGCTCTTGAAAATGGCTCTTAGCAATTGGGCGTTGACCATCTATATCAATTGTTCGATCGCTAATATCTTCGTTTTTTACAATTGGGCGATCGCCATCTATATTAATAGTTTCCTTAATCTCAATGTTACTCGGATCGACAGGGCGATCGCCATCTATATTAATTGTTTTCGTTATCTGTTTGGATTCGTTAGATGATAAACGGATATTAGTTTCAGAAGTTTCTGTATCCCGTTCCGAATTATTTTTACTATTATTAACTTGGTTTTTGTTATCCATTTTTTCTATTGTTTGTTGTTCTAGCACTATATATCTGCTAAGAGCATAAACCCAAAAGCGATTTATGTCTCAGCTAAAGAAACTGGGGGATTGGTTAAAGAATAGGAAATTTGATAATTTCTCTGATATTTGATTCTCAACTAGAATACTGAAGTGGAATCAAAAAATCTTCTACCACAGCACCGAATAGATCTCTGACTTAAGAGAGATCTGCGAACATGAGCCTTCTAAGTTCACAGAGCGATCGCAGTTTCATAACTGTGTGACATTGCCTAACTTATACCATTTCACGAAAAATCTGATGTAGATGTAGGTTGGGTTGAGGAACGTAGACGCCGGAGGCGGCTTCCCGAAGGGTAACCCAACACCTCAAAGTCTTGTATGTGTTGGGTTTCACTTCGTTCAACCCAACCTACGCATCTGTTTCATTCGACGGACTCAACTTAAACCGCAATTCCTCCCACACCGTAATCTGTGATTCGGTGTCAGGAGGAATTGCAGAGCAGACTTGTAATAACTGAATACAAAAAACGGCGTTGCATAAATGCGGGATGAATTAAGATTTTTGACGAAGGCTAAAGGTAGATTCTTTGCGCCTTTGCGCCTTTGCGTGAGGTAAAAATCATCCCTAGATTCAGCAATGCCCAAAAAACATTGAGGTCGTTATGTACTTGTATTTAAGGGACTTGCATTCCACGTTGCACAGCAGGACGTTGCTGCACTGTCTCCACCCAGCGTTTGAGATTTGAGTAATTGTCAAGTGTTAAACCTTGAAATTCATAAATCGCTACCCACGGATAAGTTGCGACATCTGCAATAGAATAGTTACCACAGATAAATTCATTATCTTGTAGTTGTTTATCTAAGACACCATAAATGCGTAAAGTTTCCTTTTCGTAACGTTCGATCGCATAAGGAATTTTTTCGGGTGCAAAGCGTTTAAAGTGGTTAAGTTGTCCAAACATTGGCCCGACTCCTGCCATTTGGAACATCAGCCACTCTAGAACTTGAAAACGGCTTTTTTGGTCAGTAGGTAACAGACAACCTGTTTTTTCGGCTAAGTAAATTAGAATTGCGCCCGATTCAAAAACTGTAATCCCAGTCTCTTGGTCAACAATGGCGGGAATTTTACTATTGGGATTGATGGCAATATATTCAGGTGTAAATTGCTGTTGAGTAGTAATGTCAATTTTGTGGACATTATAAGGCAATTCGACCTCTTCAAGCATCACGGAAACTTTGCGTCCATTGGGCGTGGTAAAGGTGTAGAGATCAATCATCTGCTGCTACCTCAAAATCTTGGCAATTTACGATGGTAGTATAGCTTTGATTGAGAAATAAGGGTATTGGCCGATAGAGAGATCGCAGTAAGGCGAGGCGTGAAAATGTTCAGAGCTTGCGTTACTTAGTTGTTTACCAAAACAATCCCTAATAGGGAGTAAGTGAAATTTCAACCGTATACTCTGCCGATCGTCGTATATATTCCCCGTTTCAATCCCTAATAGGGAGTAAGTGAAATTTCAACGGAGATATTATGGCACGAGTAAAGAGAGACGATGTTTCAATCCCTAATAGGGAGTAAGTGAAATTTCAACAGCAATAGAAAGACCTGCTAGGGGAAACGCCAACCGTTTCAATCCCTAATAGGGAGTAAGTGAAATTTCAACTTTTATGTAATTTCGGAAGTGTCTTCACCGACTCGTTTCAATCCCTAATAGGGAGTAAGTGAAATTTCAACTTCACACTCAATAGTTATGGCGATCGCGAAGAATGTTTCAATCCCTAATAGGGAGTAAGTGAAATTTCAACTTATTTTCTAATACCCCAACTGGTTTAGAAATGTTTCAATCCCTAATAGGGAGTAAGTGAAATTTCAACATGGGCATTTACTCACTCTGGTAAAGTATCGGTGCAAGGACTGTTTCAATCCCTAATAGGGAGTAAGTGAAATTTCAACGAAAACTGTAGAAAGTCGTTACTTTCCGATCAATGTTTCAATCCCTAATAGGGAGTAAGTGAAATTTCAACTGCCTGGTAGTGAGAAGCTCCGGCTTAGTGACCCGTTTCAATCCCTAATAGGGAGTAAGTGAAATTTCAACATCAAGCGACAGGCGGAATCAATGAATCACCGCTGTTTCAATCCCTAATAGGGAGTAAGTGAAATTTCAACTATATCCGATGTCAGAAACTTTACGCAAGCGGTTTCAATCCCTAATAGGGAGTAAGTGAAATTTCAACAGCCAACCCTGTGCAGCGCCAAGGCTCACGCCGTTTCAATCCCTAATAGGGAGTAAGTGAAATTTCAACATCGGATGGAGGTGTGGATTACGGCAATCCTGCCGCATACGTTTCAATCCCTAATAGGGAGTAAGTGAAATTTCAACCCTGATATTACACCGTTGTATACAGTCTGTGTCAGTTTCAATCCCTAATAGGGAGTAAGTGAAATTTCAACTTAACACGATATCGAGCGCAATTATCACCCTGTGGTTTCAATCCCTAATAGGGAGTAAGTGAAATTTCAACTTGGTTTTGTCTACACAGGTAATGATGGTGAGCCAGTTTCAATCCCTAATAGGGAGTAAGTGAAATTTCAACACGCTATTTGCCAAAAGCGGGAGCGCTGAAACTTGGCAGTGGGTTTCAATCCCTAATAGGGAGTAAGTGAAATTTCAACGTCGTTCCCGCGGTTAGTCAGCAATTTACAATGTTTCAATCCCTAATAGGGAGTAAGTGAAATTTCAACCGTAGAAGTCCGAAACGCTGTTTTTATTTGATTTTCAAGGTTCTGATGCGCGGATGAGGCAATCATATCATGAAGAATTGAGATTGAGTAGTAAAAAAATAGCTAAAACCTAGCCTGTGTAAAGGGCGCGGATACCTGAGCAACTATTTGCGCCAAAACTCTTATACTAAGCGAATTTGAAACCTTCTCCCCCATATTTTGTTTTGGACACCTACCCATCCGCGCATTCGGTAAGAAGCTTAGGGGGGATCGATAAAGTGCCTAAAATCATAACCAACCACTTTTCAAACAACCTCTTAGCAAGGCTACGGTGTACACACAAGTCTCTTGACCTGCACCTTTGTTGCATCGCCTTGCACCTTTGTTGCATTGCCTTGCACCTTTGTTGCATCGCCTTGCACCTTTGTTGCATTGCCCTGCACCTTTGTTGCATCGCCTTGCACCTTTGTTGCATCGCCTTGCACCTTTGTTGCATCGCCCCGTTCTTCTTGCCTGTTGCCTATTGCCTATTCCCTATTCCCTACCTTCATGAGTAATTTTGTAACTCCCATAGGACTCATATTTGATTTATGAAAAAACTCAGTATACTTTAGAGAGCCTTCTTCCCTGGCTACGTAAATCGTTTCAGAAATCAAACGGATTCCTATAGCTGTAGTAAGTTAGTCGAGGATTTTGATTAGCCGAAGCAGCTGGTTTCAATCAGTCTGGTTCTAATAGCGATCGCTAGACTAAATGCCTTAGCCTATTACTAGGGAGTGAAAGAAAGTTGGGCTGAGGTATGGTGAATATTAATTTCTAGATTGCTAATTTAACCCTACAAAACTTAGTTTTGCAAAGGTAAGAGGCCGTCGTGAACTATCAATCTCAGCTATGGTCAGTGTCGTTGTTACCGAGGATAGCCAAACTAGCAGCAGCGTTTGTTGCTAGTATTGGCTGCCTTGTCCTGATTGGCTGGATTCTAGATATCAGCGTTCTCAAAAATGTGCTGCCATTAGCGACTATGAAGGCAAACACCGCTTTGGGCTTGATTCTAGCGGGAACTTCTTTATTTTTCCTCACCAAGGGTCAACCTTCTAAACAAGGCTGGATTGGGCAAATCTGTAGCCTTGCTGTGGCAACGATCGCTTTAGCTACCCTCAGCGAATATCTGGGCGGCTGGGATTTGGGAATCGATCAATTACTTTTTGCCAACAATCCCCAACCTATTGGCATCTTAACGCCAGGTCGCATGTCACCATTGACAGCAGTCTGTTTTGCTTTTGTCGGCAGTGCTTTATGGTTGAGTGCAGCCAATAAGCGATCGCCAAGTTCCAAGGGAATTTGGGTAGAAATATTAACCATCCTCACAAGCTTAATCGCCCTTCAAGTCGTTATTACCTATGTTTATGGGGTTCAACCTATAATTGCTTTTCCAGCCTACACCCAGATGAGTGTGCATACGGCAGTCTGTTTTGTCGTCCTAGCCATTGGCATTTTCATGGCTAACCCAGACCAAGGGTTGATGAGGATTATGATAGCAGATAGCGCAGGTGGAATGATTGCACGTCGCCTTTTGCCGGTGGCGATCGCTATTCCGTTGCTCTTGGGGTGGTTGCAGATCGCCACAGCGCGGATGGGATTGTTTGAACCAGGCTTTGCTACTTCTATCTCAGTTGTATTACACATCATCACTCTTACAGGACTCCTAGTTTGGAATGGGCAACAGCTACATCGCCTTGATTTGCTAAAGCAGGCAACCGCTGGGGCATTTTCTCACAGCAATGAACACTTAGAAGCTAGGATTCAAAAGCGACAGGCTGACTTACTAGAATTGACCAGCGAGGCCATCTTTGTCCGAGACGAACAAGGTGCAATTACCTATTGGAATCGCGGTGCAGAAGCGATGTATGGCTGGACGCGCCAAGAAGCGATGGGACATATCACCCACACATTCCTACAAACCCAACCCCTAGAGTTAGCCAGCAATCTCGACCAGATGCTCTTAGAGCAAGAACTCTGGCAGGGTGAATTAACCCACACTTGCAAAGATGGTCAGCAAATTATTGTTGAAAGCCGTCAGGTGCTAATCCGAGATGAGCAGGGCGATCCCAGTGGTTTTTTAGAGGTGAATCGAGATATCACCGAGCGCAAACAAACCGAAGCAGATTTGCAGAAGTATAAAGATATTTTTCAATTTGCCGAACATGGTTTAGCGATCGGCCGAGGAGCAATCATGGAAAAGGTTAATCCTGCCTTTGCTCGGATACACGGTTACTCGGTTGAAGAACTGGCAGGCAGCCAGATTCTCGATATCTTTCCACCAGAAACTCATACACAGACGATGGAGTTTATCCAACGGCTCAATGAGGTGGGACATCTAAGCTATGAGTCAGTTCATCTTCGTAAAGATGGAACCGTGTTTCCAGTCTTGCTTGATATTACAATGGTTGACGATCGCCCCAATTTACCGTATTGGATTGTCAACCTAGTTGATATAACTGAGCGCAAGCAAGCCGAGCAAAGAATTTTGAACTTAAACCAGGAACTCCAAAGACAGTTAGCAGAGTCTCAAACGCTATTAGAAGTCATTCCCATCGGCATTGGCATTGCACTTGACCCGGAATGTGAAAAGATTCGAGTTAACTCAGCCTTTGCTCAAATGTTAGCCATTGCGCCAACTGCCAATGCTTCCTTAAGTGCGCCAGAAGGCCATCGCCCAACAAACTTTCAGATTTATCAAAATCATCGGCAACTGGCTCCAGAAGATTTGCCCTTGCAACGTGCAGCCACTCACGGGATTGAGGTTCGAGATTTTGAAGTTGATGTGGTGTGGCATGATGGCACAACCCTAACGCTATTAGAGTATGCTGCTCCTCTGTTTGATGAACGCGGGCAAACCAGAGGAAGCATTGGCGCGTTTTTAAATATTACTGAGCGCAAGGGAGCAGAGATGGCATTACAGCACTCATTGAAAGACCTGGCTGACTTTAAGTTTGCCCTCGATCGCTCCTCGATTGTTGCCATTACCGATACCCAAGGTACAATTACCTATGTCAACGATAAATTCTGTGAGCTTTCACAATACTCAATAGAAGAATTGATTGGTCAAAACCATCGAATTATTAATTCTGGGTATCACCCTAAAGAATTTTTTCAGCAGATGTGGGCAACCATTACCAAAGGACAGGTATGGCAAGGAGAAATTAAAAATCGTGCCAAGGATGGTACGTTTTACTGGGTTGCCACCACAATTGTGCCATTTCTAGATGCCACCGGTAAACCATATCAGTACATCGCTGTTCGTTCTGACATCACAAACCGTAAAGTCGCAGAAGCCGAGCTTTTACAACTAAACATTACCCTGGAACAACGAGTTGAAGAACGTACTGCCCAACTTCGGGAAGCCAATAAGGATTTAGAAGCTTTCTCCTACACTGTGGCTCACGATTTGCGGGCACCGTTGCGAGGAATCCAAGGGTTTGCGGAAGCTTTGGTAGAGGATTATGGCGATCGCTTGGATGAAACTGCCCAACAGTACATTCATTACATCGTTGGAGGCATCGAGCGGATGAATGAACTCATTAGCGATCTGCTGGCATATAGCCGCCTGAGCCGCGAACAGATTCGGCTAACTCCCGTGCGGTTAACTCAGGTTGTGGCAGAAGCGCAAGCGCAACTGGAAGCAGATTTACGCCATCGTCAAGCCCAGATCGCTATTGCATCTGATTTGCCCATCGTCTTGGGACACCGCTCGGTTTTAGTACAAATGGTTGTCAATTTATTGTCAAATGCTGTGAAGTTTGTAGCCCCAGAAATTCAACCACACATTAAAATTTGGGTTCAAACCCAGGAGAATTGGGTGCGTGTGTGGGTTGAAGACAATGGCATTGGCATTAACCCCGCCCATCAACAGCAGATATTTGGCATTTTTGAGCGTCTGCACGGCGTTGAGGCTTACCCAGGTACAGGTATTGGATTGGCAATTGTGCGTAAAGGAGCAGAACGCCTGGGAGGACAAGCAGGCGTAGAGTCTGCTTGTGGAGACGGAAGTCGATTTTGGATTGAGTTACAGGCAAGCAAATGAAAAGTTATTACAATTCGACTATTTTGCTCGTGGAAGACGAGCGCGCTGATGTATTTAGAATTCAAAGAGCGTTTCAAAAACTAAATACAACCAGCACCTTAGAAGTGGTTAGTGATGGCGAACAAGCAATTTATTATCTTGGGGGGCAAAGCATTTATCAAGATCGCGATCGCTACCCAATTCCGATTCTCATACTGCTCGACCTCAAACTGCCCCGCTATTCTGGCTTCGAGGTTTTAACTTGGCTCAGAAATGAGTCAAACATTAAACATTTGCCAGTAATAGTTTTGACATCATCTGAACAGCAAGTCGATATCGATCTGGCTTACACTTTAGGAGCCAACTCTTATTTAGTCAAACCACCCGACACAAACACGCTATTAGAAATGGTGCGCTCCCTTGGTTTATTTTGGGTTGTGTTTAACCGTCCGCCTCGATTGGAACCTAGCTAGCAATACTAAAAGAAGAAAAAATTATCAGTCGTTACTATTAATTAATTGGCGTTGCATAAATGCGGGATGAATTAAGATTTTCAACGAAGGCTAAAGGTAGATTCTTTGCGCCTTTGCGCCTTTGCGTGAGGTAAAAATCATCCCTTGATTCAGCAATGCCTAATTAATTCTATTGCTGCTAAGTTATCCAATGGTTTGGAAAAAAAATATCCTTGGGCATATTCACAGTTCAAGTTTTGGAGAAACGTTAGTTGTTCTTTTGTTTCTACTCCTTCAGCAGTCACATTTACACCTAGCTTATGTGCCAAAGAAACGATGATTTCCACAATTTCTAAATTTCTCTTATCTGTACTGATTGGGTTAATAAAAGAGCGGTCAATCTTTAACACACTAATCGGAAAGTTATAAAGACGCTCTAATGAAGAATACCCAGTACCAAAGTCATCAATTGATAACTCAATGCCCAATTCTTGAAGTTGTGAGAGTGTCGCAATTGCTTGACCATTTTCTACAATTGCGCTTTCAGTAATCTCTAGTACTAAGTTCTTAGCATCAAGACCAGTCGAATTCAAAATTTGCCCAATCCGTTCAATCAAATCAGGCTGGGAAAATTGCTTGACAGAAAGATTAACGCTAATTTTCTCTAGCGAAGTATTACGATGGTTGACTAGCCAATGTTGCATTTGCCGACACGCTTGGTACAGTACCCAGTAGCCAATTTGGACAATTAGTCCAGTTTCTTCAGCTAAAGGAATAAAATCAGTAGGATTGAGCAAACCCCGTTCTGGATGCTGCCAGCGCAACAGTGCCTCGAAACCCAAAATAGAGCCACTAGCCAGCGAAACAATTGGTTGATAGTAAACTCGAAACTCATCACGTTCAATTGCTCGACGCAAATCGGTCTCTAATTGCAATCTCGCCAGAGCTGAAGCATACATCTCAGAGTTGAATAATTCAAACCGCGCTTTACCCGATGCCTTGGCTCTGTACATCGCTGTGTCCGCATCTCTAAGTATATCTTCTGGTTGCTCATACTCTACTGTCGAACTCAAAGCAATGCCAATACTAGCCGTTGTGAAAACTTCTTGAGAGTCTAAATAGAAAGGTAATGCCAGTTCTTGTTGAATTCGCCCTGCTACTTTGATAGCGTCTGATACATCTTGGATTCCATCCACTAAGATTGTAAATTCATCCCCCCCAAGACGTGCTGCTGTATCTGTTGAGCGGATACATTGCGATAACCTGTTTGCAATCACAAGCAGAAATTGATCTCCTTTTATGTGTCCTAGACTGTCATTGATCACTTTAAATCGATCTAAATCTAAAAACAGTACAGCAAACAAATAATTTTCCTGGCGTTTGGTTTGTGCGAGTGCATGTTTTAAACGCTCCATAAATAAGGCTCGGTTAGCCAAACCTGTGAGTGCATCGTAAAACGCACTTTGGAGTAATTGTTTTTCTGCTTGTTTGCGTTGGGTAATATTTCGATTAACTTCCAAAACTCCTTTTGGCTGACCTTGTGCATCCCGCATTAAAACCTGACGACTTTCGACAATAATTTGGGTTCCATCCCGTTGGGTTTGCGTCAGTTCGCCTGACCAGTTTGCTTGTAGATACAAGATTTCATCGATATTAGGGCAGGTTGGCGGAAATTGTGTTTGTAATAAAACATGGGGTATCTTGCCTAGTGCTTCTGCACTCGTCCAACCGTAGAGTTGTTGGGCACTACGATTCCAATATGTAATTGCATTGCTGGCATTGCGGACAAAAATGGCTTCATCCACCAGATCTAACAATTGAGCTTGTTCAGCAAGAGTGTTTTGGGCTGTTTGCTTTTGCTCTAATCGTTGCAAAATTGAACGGATAGCAGCTGGCAGACGGATATAGTGTTTCACTGATTTGATGATGTAGTCATCCAGTCCCGCTTTCATAGCTTCCACGGCAATCTCTTGAGAGCCACTACCAGTAAACATAACTACTGGACAATTCGGATAGCGAGATTTGATTTCATGTAAAATAGCTAACCCATCACTCCAACGCAGGCTGTAGTCAGTGATGACAAATTTAAAGTTACCTGCTTCCATTGCTTGCTGATATTGTTCTGCTGTTGCGACTTGTTCAATTTGAATATCAGAAAATTCTGACTTTAGTTTACGGATGACTAAAGCACGATCCTGTTCATTATCATCAATTAAAAGCAGACGCAGCATTTAACTTGGTTGAGAAGTTAATATGAAAAATTAGCAATAGTATTATTTATACTCAATAAGCATAAATAATACTATTCTTCTTTAGAAGTATCATTAGCGATTTCTCAACACCAAAAAAGCTTCTGTAGGATACATACCTAAGTAAATACCTATTGTCAACAGCAGCGCCGTCGCCAGATTTACCCCCAACTTATATAACAATAGATAAAAATACGTACAATTTTTGATTACTTTCAGTTAAAATGAGCAGAAATTTTTTCACAACGATGTAAATAAATTTGAAGCACGCGATCGCTTGCACAAGTTTCCAAACACTGCGTAAATAACTTAGAAGCTGCTGCAAGGTTTTTCTTATCTAAAACTACAGCTTGCTCAAATAAACTTTTTGTGTCCTGATTAAAGGTTTTTCTGGCAAAAATTACTCCTTTACTCAACCTGACATCATCTGTAAGGATGAAGCTTTTATTTTCATGCTCGGCTTCAATGTAACTGCATTGAGTAAAATCGAACTATGAAAACTGACTCAAGTGTTACTATAGATACCAATCCGCCTAAAATTCAGCCTCAAAAAAAGACATGGCGAACTATTGGCATAGTGTTATTTTTGATTATTATTGTTACTTTCTTCGCTTACAGACTAGAAATTGTTTTAGGTAAAACTCCCAGCTTAGATAAAACTTTTACACCCATAACACAAGCTGCACCCCAGGAAATAGGTTCTTATGATGTGTTGGGGTACGCAATTAATAAAGAAGAAGCAACACGATTATTGCAAACACAAGCGGGAAGCAAACAACTATCGCCGGAAAATGGCGCTTTTGCTGTCACAGAAGAAACATTAAAACTGGGACGAGATGCTTTTTATTCAGAAACCTTTGGCAATGAAATCTTTCAAACCGATGTAGTGGGAGCGCTGAATGGCCGGATTAATATGATAACTGTAGGGCAGGCGATCGCCACGATTAGTACATCATAATCATGTCCTATTTTAGAGTTTGTGTGCGAGCGATCGCTCAAGAATCTTGATTAAACTATCGTTTGGGAATTGCATTTGTTGATTACTATTATTTATTCTATTGAATCAATTTGAACAAACTTTATTACCAGCACTACCACATACAGCAGTTTTCTTTTGCATGAAGTACAAAGTCACTGGTTTTGAGGCAGGAGGCAGAAGGCAGTGTTTCGACTACGCGGTAATCGAGCGAAGTCGAGATTCAACAACCGTGTTTCGACTACGCGGTAATCGAGCGAAGTCGAGATTCAACAACCAGGCAGGAGCCAGAAGAATAATTTGATTTGTGAATCCTTGGTTCTGTACCTCATTTAGTTG
>NZ_JACJTU010000003.1 GCF_014698835.1 Nostoc paludosum FACHB-159
TTACTGGTAAATATTTTTAATCGGCGGTGAATTCAACAATGTGTCAATTAATTTATCCTAAATCTGGCTAATCCAGGTGTTTTTTTCTCCCTCGTGAGAAATCCGGGTTAGGTGCAAATTTTTCAGCAGCTAAACGGATTCGTCCTGCATCAAATTCTGAAATATTGCTGCTATAGCTTTTGACTGCAATGTTAAGTTTGTCGCAAATTGCTACTAACTCTCTGTTATCCAAACTCAATTCTTTTGATAGTTCATAGATTCTGACTTGGGCGTTGTTCATCTACTGCTTGCCTTTGCCAACAAAGTTTCCCAAGTCTAGTATTCCCAAATGCTGGCAAGGAACAACATTTTCAACTTCTGTTACTTTGCCTATTTTGTGTATATTGTCCACCAACAAGTTTATATTACCGACTTTTGTAAAAAGTCGGTAATATGATACTTTTACATTTAAAGCGAAAAATACTAGCTTTTGTGATGGGTAATTTGCCAAGTATATCACCTAAATTGAGTGTAAAAATTCTTGAGATTATCATCAATAAGTTTACCTGATGAGACAATAAACATCAACGAAACCTTCATATAAACTCACAATATTTTAACTTCAAAATAGTATTTACAATTTTACATGATTAATGGCTAAATAAATTATGAGAATCAACAATTACTAGTAGTTATTGAGCGCGATAAAAAGCAAGATTTACCCGTTATGGTTTGTTCGCAAATCCCACATTTCCTTTACTATCTTTGTGAAAGATAAGTAGGTAGGCACGAAAAAACCGAACTATGTGAAGATAAGTAAATACGGAGAATAAATCTGCCGAGGTAACTAATATATATGGGCTCTCGTTTAAGAGTGTTCCTGAGTCGTGAGCAAGACAGAACTTTGTTCAACCTGAGAACAGCAGATGTACCACAGAAAGTCAAAGACCGAGCAGAAGTAATTAGGTTAAATGCACACGGTTGGTATGTGGAAAAAATAGCGGCTCATGTAAATTGGACTTCACAGACAGTCAGAGAAGTTTTGCATAAATGGGAAAAACATGGTCTACAAGGGCTATGGGAACAACCAGGCAGAGGAGGGAAAGCAACATGGCAGGAAGAGGACATAGTATTTTTGGAAGAATGCCTGAAAAAAGAACCACGAACATACAACAGTCATCAGTTGGCGCAAAAGTTAGAAACTGAACGCGCGATTAAACTGAGTCCCGACAGAATTAGACGGGTACTCAAAAAAAGGGGATCGATTGGAAGCGAGCCAGAAAAAGCCACAAAAGAAAACAAGACCCCACCGTTCGAGAGTACAAACAAGCTGACCTAGAAATGCTCGAATTATTTGCGGCGACGGGAGAAATAGACCTCAAGTATTTAGATGAATCAGGGTTTTGCTTGTGGAGTGAACCCGGTTACACCTATTACTTTCGCGGTGAACAAAAACGTTTGGAACAAACTCTTCGTCGTGGTCGCCGACTCAGCATCATCGGATTTCTTCAACCTTTGATCAGTTTTGTTTATGGTTTAGTCATTGGGGGCGTTAACCGGAAGTCTTATATCCAGATGATGGAGGAAGAAGCTGCTGATGCTCAGAAAACCGGACGTATTCGCGTAATTGTCCAAGATAACGGGCCAATACACCGATGTCATGAGGTACAAGAACTCTGGCCTAAATGGGAGAGCATGGGTTTGTACATCTTCTTTTTACCCAAATATTGTTCCCAAATGAATCCCATTGAATTGGAATGGCAGCATCTTAAAAAAGATGAACTAAGAGGTCAAACATTTGATGATGAATTAGACCTTGCTTATGCCGTAATTAATGGTGTTGAAGCTAGAGGAAAAAAAGGAGATTACAGTACTCAACGTGTTAAATTTAACTCTAATTCCACTGCTTAATGTTTCGTTACATACTTGGAAATTTTCCCACCCACCTACTTAGTCGAAATTTATGGAGATTATAATTTTGAATTTTCCTTTAGGGGTTTGACGGCTGTTGCAAATTAAGCTCTTGGAATGGTTCAGAAGATTCTTCCAATTTCAAGCTACCAGCAGATTTACCATTGATTTGTAGAGTGTATTGACCCTGTGGCAAGCTTTCTAAATAATACACTCCGGCACCGTTGGTCACGGAAAAACGCCGAGTCTCTCGATCTGTTTGTATAGCTTCTACCCGTGCGCCTGCGATCGCTTGACCTTGAGCATCCGTAACTACCCCCGATCGCGTGTAAGAACGAATTAGCGGAATCATCACAGGGGTGTAACTCCCAGCAATCACATCAACGGCTAAACCCTCAACCGCAGCCTGCCAATCAGGGGGTAAACCTGCTGGATCGAGGTCGAGGCGATAAATTCCAGGAGACATGCGTACTAAAGTGCGATCGCCTTGGATTTGTGGTGAAAATGACTTCAGAGATTTATTGTTCAAAGTCAACAATAGATCGACATTATCTCTATAAACTTCTTCGCCTCCATCCTGTTTGCCGTTATTGTTCCGGTCAAAAAATGGCTTAATCGACAGTCCACCCTGTGTACGGAAGTAATTAGAACGGCGATCGCCTGGACTAATACCCCCTTGTAGATTCAGGCTAGAAGCTAAATCGATGCTGAAAGTTGCTTCGTCGGAACTCGGCGATACACCTTGATAACGCAGCCGTAATAGCAAACCTGGTAAAACTGTTGTTGACAATGTGGCTAGTAGTCCACTACGTTCACAACCAATGCCATAACCCAACTGTGCTTCCCACTGATAGCTACCATCAATGGCCTGTTGTTGCGAACGATAGCGCCAACCCACACTTAGCAAGCTATCGCTACGATTTTGATTGAGTGTTTCATAATTTAACAGCAGCGAGTTGCCACTAGTTGAAAAGCGGTTTTTAGAGAAGTTGTAACTCAGTTCCGACAAACTGCCAATTTCGTTACCGCGTTGCGCTAATTCGAGTCTACCGAGACGTTGCAGCAAATTCCACCGCAGGCGGTTTTTAGTATCTAAGCCGACACGCGCAAAGGTAAAGGCATCTTTGCCACTCAAATTAATTTGCATTCCGCCAGATGTCGCATCAGCGGTGTCAGTACTGGCGAATAAGGTGAATTGAGGCAAAACTCGCCAATCTACATTAAAACGGCTAGACAAGCGATCGCTGGTAAATGCAGCACTCACACTGGAAGATGGATTATAGCGAATATCTGTATTCACATTCCACTTATTGCCCGTCAGTGCTGAAACTGCTACCTGCAAAGGGAACTTTCCAGGACGCCAAAATAATTCTCCTAAGGCTCTAGCCGATTCGTCATAAACTCCACCTAAGCCTACTGTCAAATTTTCCGATAAACCCCAACGCCCAGCAATTCCTCCCCGAAACTCAGAAAAGTTTCCCAATAAACTTTGATTTGCCAAAAAATCCCGTCGTAAACCACCAGAAAAGATTAATCCGGAAGCACCTGCTGGTAATTGTCCCAGTACTGAAGAAAAAGTAGCCTCTTGAATTTGTGGTTGGGCGGTGAGTCGCCCTTGGGGATACAGCAAGATGCGATAATTATTGCCGAAAAATTGATTTTGGCTTTTAATATTTTCAAAGCGGTAAATCCCAGAAGAATCAACTAAAATTTCGGCAATTACGCGATCGCCAAAACCTTGTACTAACCGCACTAATGTACCTGGTTCAGCTTTACCAGAAATTGTGCGTCCAATAGCATCTGCTTGTAAACGCTGGCGGGGATCGGAAAAACCACCACTAAAGGGTTGAGGTGGTACAAACCCCTGTCGTTGAATGTATGTAAAGCCCCAATAGTCTCCTGTTCCTTGAGTTTGCCAAAAAGTTGGCTGAGAACCCACAAAATAATCAGCTGAATTAGTTTGTCGTAAAAACTGGGCTTCGGCAATATTCCAAGTTCGCTGATTTTGTAAATTTGGTTGATCGGTACGGATGAACCACGAACCACCGAAAGCACTACCAACAGCCATCAGATCGCCTCTATAACTTGTCGATCTGGTAGTACTACCGCTAGCATTTACCTTTTGCTCAACTGCGGCAACACTAAAACTTTGAGGCGCAATGCGTGGTAGTCCTTCTAGTTGAATCGGAGTTTCTGTTTCTGCTAGTTTGCCACTAATTCGATCTAGCCCTGGAACATCTAAAACAATGGCATATTCATTGATGTCAAATTTCGCCGCTACACCAAATAGAGTTTGTAAATCTTGAATTGTTAAGACTAATCCTAATTCTGGATCGGTGCGAAGTTTTGTTGGGTCGATGCGAGTCACAACAGTAGGCGATCGCACTTCTAATTGACCATCAGTTAAGGTGGTAACATTTAATTTCAACCCTTGAATGACAGCATCATAGGGTAATAGCCAATTTGCAAAATCAATTGCTTGGGAACCATCTTCTTGACCACGTACTAAAACGCTAGGATTGACATTGCGGTTGCCTACATTCAATCCTACGGGAAAAACTTTAAATTCGGATTCCTTAGCTAATTCGGTATTTGTAGGCGTTTGTAGATTTGAAATCGCAGGTGTATCTGCCTTAGCTGGG
Source organism: Nostoc paludosum FACHB-159 (assembly GCF_014698835.1). Classification (GTDB taxonomy): domain Bacteria; phylum Cyanobacteriota; class Cyanobacteriia; order Cyanobacteriales; family Nostocaceae; genus Nostoc; species Nostoc paludosum. The sequence continues at coordinate 4,533 of NZ_JACJTU010000003.1, forward strand.
GCGATGGTGATTTGACAGATAAGAGCGATCGCAGCTAGCAGGCATTTACCTCTATTTACTAACCGAAGTTGCACAAATTTTTCACTTCTCAGTAAATTTATGTATAAAAATAGAGACATTTTACAACGTCTCTACAAATATATAATTCCCACGCAGCAAGTAAAATTATCGATATTAAGCTGACGAGAGCATTTAACGCAGCAGTTTTTTTTCGTGTTACCTGTTGCCTTCTATACAAGCTATTTTTTTTCTAATGCAGCGGTTTGTGTAGGAATCGTAACATTTACATTGAAGGGCAACTTATTTTTGTTATTGTCTTCACCCCAGACCAACTCACCACTTAGCTGATATTGACCAGGTTTGAGGGCTGGTTGGTCTTTATTGGGGTAATTTAATAAGAAATTGCGATCGCTATTTGCCACTACAGCATTAGCAGATATCTGCCCAGTTTTGATAACAGTTTGCCCTTGGCGTAAAGTCCAATTTAAACTAGGGAGAACAGTTGCTTGACCGCTATTCCGAACTAAGATTTGAATTTGTTTTTGTTCTTGATTAAAGCTGGCACTATCAATTGCTAGTTGGGGAGAAAGATTGCCTATTCTGACATAGAATGTTACACCAATTCTTGCCACCAAAGTAACGTTATTACCAGCACCATCTTGTGATTGATTGAGAGTTTCATTAAATATTACCGCCCGATATTCTCCGTCAGGTAAATTAGGAGCCAAGCGACTGATGAGGCGCACCCGCCGAACTTCTCCTGGTTGGACAGTCAACTCACGCGGTGAAAATTGCAGATAGCTCGTCAGGTCATTAGGGCTAGAGGGTAAGGTTTGAAACCCTGTATCACGGTTATATGTGAAAGGTTGAGCATAGATCCGAATACGAGAAGGGGTCTTACTAGTATTGGAAATTGTTATCATTCCTTGGGCTTGTCCGCGTTCTGCTTTGGCTTCAATTACCAGTGGAGAAACGCTCATTTGTGCTTTAGCAGCAACAGGAAACAAAATTAGGGCAAATAAGCCGGCACTAACAGCAGCTAAAGAGCGCCAATTATTATTGAGCATATTTATAACTATGGCAGGATTGCAAATTTAATTCCTGATTTATAGTTCCCAAAAGCAGACTTATTTATCTATAGGTCATCAGAAAAATATCTTGCCACTTGAAGATTTACTCTCTAGCAGCAAGATATTCAGCAACTATTTTTCTCAATCAATTTGAAGGTAAACTGCAAAAATTCTAGACTATGGCACGATAGTCAATGTTGTTACATAGCTGTAGTTTCCAGGAACTAGGGTACTGCCTTTATCTACTATCATGTCTATATCCAAAGGCAAGCCACTACCAGAGGGCAGTAACACAGAATTACTACTCTGAGAATCTGTACTGCCAAAAGGTGAGTTGATTATCCCAACAGAGTAAGAGGGTGTAAAGCTAGGACCTCCAGTCTGCTGTGGCTTAGATATACTCACTCTGGCACCTTGGTTACAGCTAACAAAAACCTTACCAAATGCTCCTCCAGGAAATCCTCCCGCTAGTGCAGTTGGGTTAGTCACCTGGTTGAGTCCCAATTTACCAGGGGTAATTTGATCGAAGTTGCAGACACCACTGACATTTCCTGTAAACGGAACATCAGCAGTTTGTGCCAATGTTTTGGGTGCAAGAGCAGCAGAACCAACAATTATCAAAGCAGCAGTTAATAAAGAACGACGAATCATTTTTTAATCCTTTTAAAATAAATAAGGGTTGGAGAAAACAGTTATGGTGCGATGGTTAACGTAACTACGTAGGTATAAGTTCCTGGTGTAAAAGCTACTGGCCGCTTTACTAACAAACCGACCTCTAGATTGGTGTTGCCTGGCGGCAAAATTCCACTCCCACCACCAACATCACTGCGAAGGCTGGTTGAACCAAATTTTAAAAACCCAATGTGCGTTGTCTGGGATGGATCGACACTAGGCCCAGATACTAACCTTGGGGCAGAAACAGAGATGGTGGCAGATGTGCTGCTTTGCACACTCATAGTCGCAGGAGTTTGCGATTCAAACTTTGTCGGAATTCCACCAGAATCACTAGAAATAGTTGGTTCAGCAGTACCAGGGGCAGGAGAACTAAAGGTAGCTTCAACTGGAACTGTTCCACTGAAAGGAACATCTGCACTTTGAGCTAGTACAGCTCGATTTAGAGCGAATGCACTTGCCAGCAACAGGCTAGAGGTTAACGCCAGACGGTAAAGCATAAAAAAGTTAACTGATTGCTCAGCTTTTTCCTGTATCAGTGCCTTGTTTTTAGATTAGCAATCAAATACTACAATCTAGATAGAGAAAATACGCAATTCTTATTCCTAAGATCGAATTGCGTTAGAATACTTAGTCCAAGTTATGATTTATGAAATTCTAGATTTTGCATCCGTGGATTTGTAGGATGCCTGCGGTGTTTGCTAGCTTACGCACACTACTTTATACAGGCGACCAAGATGCCCACCCCACAAGATTGAATAATTTATTTCTTGGAAATCCTTTAAGAGAAATCACCAGCTATTTCTGAAGCGCCTGCTGAAAAGTCTTGATGGCATCAACATGATTCACCATATCAATGCAGCGTAACAACAAATCCAGATCGATCCCTTTGACCTCTTCACTACTAGAAAGTTTTTCATAGTGAAGTTTGTTGCCCTCTTGACGCAAGTGATAAACTTCTAATACGCCATCCTCCCAGAACCACACTTCAGGAATCTTAAACCGCTTGTATGCTTCCAGTTTGTTGATACCGCCACTGGTAAACACCACCTCTACCGCCAAATTAGGACGCACTCGACCAGGAGCAAGTTTATAAGATTCATCCGCCTCTCGTTTGACAGCACCCGCTTCACTTTCCAAGGTCATTGAGCCAGTTGGAGTAAAGTCGAACCCTGGCATGAGCAGGTAAAGCTCTAACAATGCGGCAATTCTCTTCTTAACAGTTTCGTGCGGTTCTCCAGGCATTCTTCGGATCTCCAAAACACCATCTAAAAAAGACAGCCGATATCCTGGGCGGTCTAATAATTGCTCAACTGCTTTGAATTCTCTCCAAGTCAGTCCCTCAAATAAAAGGGGTGATTCTTTTATGGGTGTAGTAATGGCTGCTGTAGTCATAAAAGTCTCCAGTCTGTTTCCAAATGAGCAATTATCAGCTTTGGAGTTCAGTTGGTTAATTCTAACTTCTTTCTAAGATATTAAAAATTACTTTTTATTTCTTCAGCGTTTAATTCACAACAAAAGCTATTTTTTCGCTTAGATAATTCGAGAAACATCAACGAAACCTTCACGAAGGCTGACAATATTTGAAACTTCAGAATACATATTTCCAACTTTACCTGCTTGATGGGTAAATAAATCATGACAACCGACAATTATCAACAGTTCTTGAGCGCGGGAAAAGGCAACATTCACCCGTTCTGGTTTCTTAGCAAATCCCACATCTCCTTTATTATTGTTACGAACCATACTCACAATTACAACAGGTCTTTCCATCCCTTGAAATCTGTCTACTGTCCCAGTACGAATTTCTAGGGAAGGGAAAAGTTCAGATTGCAGGCGTTCATCGATTTTTCTTAATTGAGCGCCATAAAATGTAATTACAGCAATTTCTTTTTTTGGTTCGCCATTGGCAACTTGAGAAGCCCAAGTCTTCTCGAACTGCTGGCACAAACGTTCAATGGCATCGATTTCGGGAGTATTAAAGTAAGAAGTTCCGTGACGTTCTTCTAAATATTTCTTTTCTATAGGAGTTTTTACCCAGAGAATATGGTGAGATTCTTGAATGATTTCACCTGCTAAATGATGTGCGCGTTTTCTATCGGGTTCCAAAATACCAGATTCTAGTTTACCGTCGTAAAACTGATTGATTGCACCCATAATATAGGGATGCATTCGATATTGTGTAGTCAGCATTTGCTTGATGCTTTCATCAGCAGATTCAAACTGACTTTTAAATAGTGATTCTTCTAAAAATTGTAGTTCGTCTCGTGTATTGCCAATTGCTTGGGCAACTTCTTCTAAAGTGCTAGTATCAAGCATGGGTGGTAATTGTCGATGGTCGCCTACCATGACTAACTTTTTACCTTTCAATGCTGGAATTAGTAATTCTGGTGGAGTACACTTACTAACTTCGTCAATGATGACGACATCAAAGGATTTAAATTCTTCAGAAAAACCTCTATTTGCAGCTTGAACGCAGGTGATACCGACGACGTTGGCATTATCTAAATATATACGCCTTAAATCGTCGCTATCCCCTTCCGTTGGCTGTCTTAATTTTTTTATCCAGTCTTGCACAAAATTCTGATATTTGTTGAGATAAGCCTCTTCTTTTTGGAGTTGTTGTTGCCAAGATTCAAACTGGAAATTTAAACTCTGTAAAAAGTCTATATTAAAGAAATCACCATTAGAATTTTCTGGTTTAAATTTATCGGGTATGGTTTGCCATTCTGTCAACCACCAGTTTCTTTGAGCAATTAAACTTTCTGATGGCTGTGGTTGTAATTGTTGTTCTAATTCCCGGAGACTAATTTGCAATTTTTGAAGTTGCTGTAGAGAATTTTCAGTTTCTTGTTTTAGTTTTGCTAAATGCTCGTGTAGAGAAGTCTTAATTACTTCCAACACGGCAAAAGGTTCTATTAATGAAATTAAAGTTTCAAGCTGACTGATACAATTTACCCAACAATGCACTTGGTTTGCAAATTCTTGGGGTTGTTCCCAAATCTTTGATTGTGTTGTGAGATATTGCTCGGCTAAAGTGCGTAGTTGGTTGGGTATGTTTGGCTGTTGGCTCAGTTCTTGCAAGATATTAAGAACTTGTGCAAGTTGGCAATTCGCATCTTGCTGCGTTTTTTCTAGCTGATATTGAGTAGTAGAAATTTGCTGTTGGCTGATTTCATTTTTTTGAAGTTCATTTAATTGTTGATGTAGATGATGAAGCTGCTGTTCGGTTTCAGTTTTGACTTTTAAAACGCATTGACGTGCATTTGCTAGGATAGTTTCTAACAATTCTTGTGTAATTCGGGTGAGAGTCGAGTCAATATTATTCCATTCCCAGGATGCACCATAGGTTTTTTGCATTCTGATTAAGAAAAACTGGGTATTTTCAACTAATAATTTTCGCTGTTTGGGGTTGAGTAATTGATAATTATTAAACTGTTGATAAGTCTCTTGCCATTGAGTGCGATCGCTTTGTGATAACACCATTGGAATCTGGCTAAAATTTTGTTGTAAAAAATAACTAAAATTATGCTGTTTGCCTCGCCTGTCAGCAAAATTGCCATCTATTTCATAAGCGATCGCTTTTGTCAATAAGTCCCAATCTGGCAGGTTAATTTTGTAGTTTTTTGGTACTATCGGTAATTTTAATGTATTAGCAAACATCAATAAGCCTAGTGGCAAGTCTACTAAATTATCTGTTAGTGGTAAACCTGATTGTTGGCAATCTTTTAAAGTTTGATAGAGATGAGAATGTGCTGTAGACTTCCATTCTTTAACTGCTGAGATAATATAATCAATTTCTCTCTGACGGTTTTGCCATATCTGAATTGTTTGCTGTAGGTTTTGCTGCTTGGTAATAAATTTCTGATAATCTGCTTGTAACTGATTTAACGATTCAAAATTCTGTTTCACAGTTTGCGCTAACGCTGCAACTGCTGACATATTTTCACTGGCACTTTGAGCAGAATTCAAAGCAGTTTTAAATTGTAAAATTTCTGTTGCGATAGTTTCACGTAACCAAATCGCTAAACCAAAAGCGCCAAACGCTGGCCGCACAAAGCCAAGTTCATCACTACATTTAATAGATTTACGAACATTGGCTAAAAATTCTTCTACTAAACTATTACCTTCTGCATAGGGTTTAAGCAGTGGCAAAAAATTTGTGATTTCTGGAGATTCCCAATTGACATTGGTAACAGTATTTAGTATATTATCTAAACCAGAAATTAAGGATTCAACCTCATTTTGTGCTGCTAAAGAATCGTTATAAGATTTTTCTTGATTTTTAAAGTTTGACTCAATTTTTAACTTATTTTTCTGAAATTTACTTAATTCTTTATCGAATTTTTCTTCCGCTTGCAAGTAGGCTGTAAATCTTTCTGATGATGAGAGCAATTTCCGAAACAGTTCAATATTTTCGAGTCGTTGATTTAGATTATTTTCGCAGTCATTTGCAGTATTTTCTAGCCATCTACCAATTACTTGGTCTTCTAAAAATGGCTGTCCTTCCTCTCCAACTTTTTCGGCTTTTCCTTTGCGTACAGCCCGAATAACTGGGTTGTGAACTAATCGACTCAAGGCGTTATCTACTGCTAAATTCGCTTGAGAAGCAATTAAAGTGCGTCCGCCACGAAGGGCAACTTGATAGCAAATTTCAGCGATTACGGTAGTTTTACCAGTACCCGGTGGCCCTTGAATTAAAACAAGATCCTTGGCTGCAAGTACTTTTTCTACTGCTGCTTTTTGACCGGGATTTGCAGCAGATAATAACAAATCTTGTGGTTGAATTTCAATAGTTGTTTTGATTTTTCTAGCCTGAGAAGCATCGAATAAAAAGTTACCCAAATATGGATTTTGAGTATAGCCATTATTCAAATCTTCTAAAGCTTTTTTCTTGCGTTGAATCTGCTGAATATCACCAACTGCTTCAAAACACAAAAATCCTGTAGCTGGCAATTTATAACGTTCTGTTGTCATATATTCAGCTAAGTCTCTTTCTAATCTTACGCTGATGATGCAACGATTAGGATCGATTTCTTCAATAGTCCCTAATTGACGACCACTCATCCAATTTTTGCCAATGGGAGCAGTTTCAAAAAGTTTTAAATCTTCGTTTTTTGCTTGCTTTGCACGTTCCCAAAAGTTTTCTAATTCCAAAGAATTTTGATAAAAGCCATCAAGGGTTGCTGAGGTGACATCAATTTCAAAATTAATTCGCCTTTTGTGATTATAGTTATGACTTATATAACGTACACAAAATTGACGTGCTTTAGCAATTTTTTCTTCAATTTGTAAAAACGCTTTCCAAGCTTTTAGCTGATCTTCTGTAGGTACATTATCGCCACAAACTGGTGCGGCTGCTATGCGCGTTAATGTTGTTGGTGGGATGTCGAGATGATGCTGGTGATTAGGTAACAAACGTAAAGGAAAAGCTACAGAATAGCTATCAGCATTTCCCCGCGATAGTTGTAATAAGTGAGCCGAAAGTATCTTTAAACCGTCGCGTCCATCTTTTTGGACAGCTACTGTAAATCCTAATGTTTTTCTTAGCTTCTCAAGTCTTGGTGGTAATTGAAAATTCTCAGAATCTGTTGCTATTGTTAAATCCCAAATTTCTTCTTTTGGGTCTTTTCCTGCACCTTTGCGACGCACATAAAACAGACAAGGCTTTTTACCAACGCATTCAAACATTAATTCATTAGCATGTTCGCGTCGTTCTCGAAACTCAGGATATGCTTGTAGGGCGCTTTCTCCTTCGAGGTTGCGGATAAGTCTATCAATTGTTGAACCTACGAATGTATAACCCCAATCTTCAGAAGATGTTTTAGTTTTTGCGGATTTTGCTGTTAGTTTATTTACAGCTAAACGAATGCGTTCTGCCTCTGATTCTGAGATGGAACTTGTATGACTTTTGACTGCAATATTGAGTTTTTCACAAATTACTAATAGCTTTTTACTATCTAAATTCAATTCTTTTGATAGTTCATAAATTCTTAGTTTAACTTTGTTCATTCAAGATTGCCTTTACTGATGATTATATAGATAATTCATATAAAAACTGCATTTATTAAATACTAAAGAATAATATTTTTATTCACGCAGAGACGCAGAGGCACAGAGAGAGATATGAGATTATACTCTTTAATTGGCATTACTAAAATTAAATATAAAAATCAACTCTTACCAACTCTTACTCTCTGCGACTCTGCGCCTTTGCGTGACATATTCATACCTTCATCTGGGTTTAAAATAATATATCAGGATTTTTATTAGAAGCCTAAAGTTTGTACTGTTGATAAACTTGACTCGCGGCGCGATGCAACAAAGAGTGTCGCCAAACGAGGGATTTCATATCATCAGCATAACCGCCACCAATGACGCAAGCGACAGGATAACCAGTACTCATACAAGTACTTAAAACCTGCATTTCTCGACGGAAAATGCCAGTATCAGTTAAGGCTAATTTTCCCAAGCGATCGCCTACATGAGGATCTACACCTGCATCATAAAATATTATATCTGGCTTGACTTGAGATAATAAATCTGGTAAGTAACTTGCCAATGTTTGCAAATAAGTATCATCTTCCATTCCCACTGGTAAAGGAACATCTAAATCGCTGGTTTGTTTAGTACCTGGGAAATTGACTTCGCAGTGCATGGAGAAAGTAAAAACACTTTCATCGTCTTGGAAGATAAAAGCGGTGCCGTCTCCTTGATGAACGTCCAAATCTACAATGAGGATTTTTTGCGCGAGTCCGAGTTTTTGTAAAACGCGACAGGCGATCGCTAAATCGTTGAAAATACAAAAACCAGATCCATAACTGGGAAAAGCATGATGAGTTCCACCAGCAGTATTACAAGCTAAACCCTGACTCAGTGCTAGCTTAGCAGTCAGTATTGTACCACCAACCGCTACACAGGTACGATTTGCCAGCGCTGGACTCCAAGGTAAGCCAATGCGACGCTGTGCTTTGGGTTCTAGAGTTCCTTCACAATAAGCTTGAACGTAGTTTGGGGTGTGAACCAACTCTATCAATTCTGCGGGCGGGCGTTCAGGCGTATGAAATTGTTCTTGATTTGCTACACCGTCGGCTAATAGCAATTCGTAGAGTTGCCGAAATTTGGACATCGGAAAGCGATGCCCTTCAGGTAATGGCGCAACGTAATCTGGGTGGTAAATAATTGGCAAGTCCATGTTATTAATTTTGAACCATAGTCTGGTGCCAAATACATCTAGAGATTATGTGGTAATCAATCATCAGATTGTTTTTATACGACAAAATTCATGCAACAGTGGTTTAAATGCAACCAAACAGCACTTACCCAGCACTTATGGCAATTTTTTGGTAACAGCAATGGAGAAAATCCCAATTATTTAACTACCATTGGCCAATGATGGGCAAAATTCAACCGCCAACAGATTATTTAGCAACAGCGAATAATTTGTTATCCCTGTTAGTTGAACTTTCATACTTTATGAGACAATTTCAATCATTAATCCTGAATATCCATACACTTAATTTGTTAAAAAATTTGTTAAAAATTACATTCTCACATACTGTAATATCGCGCAACACCTATAAGCGATCGAGTAGCTAATTCGACAATTAGCAAAGGCCACAGATTTTAGATTTGTCTTATCCACAAGCGTTAGTCTAATATGAACCAAAATCATCTAAAATTTTTTTGATGAACTTTAATCATAATTACAACAAAATTGAAAATGGATATGATGCAATGGATTCTGCCGATCGCCTTTATTGTAGCTGGTTTTGTAGCTGGAATAATTGGTGAAAAACTTATATTCAGAAAACTCGAACAATTCGTTATTAAGAAACACATTGCTGGGGGAAATATTATATTTCATTCCCTGCACCGCATGACCTTTATCTGGTTTGTAATTGGCGGTTTTTTTTGGGCAGTTCTCAGTTCTCCCCTAAGACCAGATATTGTCAATGTACTGCAAAAAATTCTCACCATAGCATTTTTGTATTCAGTGACTTTAGTTTTAGCAAGGCTGGCTGCTGGTTTTGCTAACTTATTAGTTCGGAGAACAGAAGGAGTTCCGACTTCACTAGTTTCTAATCTTGCTAAAGCTGTTGTTTTACTTTTGGGTACATTAATTTTATTACAAACTGTTGGCGTGCAAATTACACCAATAGTTACAACTTTAGGTATTGGTGGTCTAGCCGTTGGTTTGGCACTTCAAGACACATTAGCAAATTTATTTTCTGGTTTTTATTTAATTATTTCTAAACAAGTCAGAACTGGAGATTATGTCAAATTAGATGCAGGACAGGAAGGTTATGTTACAGACATCACATGGCGCAATACAACAATCAAAGAAATTTCCAATAATGTGGTAATTGTTCCAAACTCTAAGTTAGCATCAGCAATTTTCACTAACTATCATTTACCCGCCAAGGAAATCACTTTAACGATGAATGTCGGCGTTAGTTATGATAGTGACTTAGAACAAGTTGAAAAAGTGACTGTGGAAGTTGCTAAGGAAGTTATGCAAGAAATTGCACCGAAGTTAATTGCAAATGAACCATATATTAGATTTCATACCTTTGGAGATTTTAGTATAGATTTCACGCTTTATATGCGAGTCAGCGAATTTTTTGACCAGCGAATTGGCAAACATATATTTATTAAAAAATTACACAAACGCTATCAGGAAGTAGGGATTACAATTCCCTTTCCCATTAAAGAAATTTATGTGCAACATAATATGAATGGAAATTCGACTTTAAATTCTGATTAACAGGATGTTTGAAAAGTCTTCTTGGCGGGATAAAAAGTTTTAGATCCCTCTAAATCTCCCTTTTTAAGGGAGACTATGAGAGTTAAATTGCTAATGCTCGCTTTTCTAATGGTAGTTGAAAGCGATCGCCTGGTGTCGGTTCAATCACCCGCGTCGAAAGATTGTTTTTCTCCAATAGCGAACGAAATTCCGCAGCACTTCCTTTAGTCTGAATCAATTTCATCAGCAATCCTTCAAATATCACGTCTCCACCAGCTGCTGTGGGTAATATTACTTGAGGCTGTAACGATTTTGCTACATCTAAAGCGCTATTTTGTCCTTTAATAATTGACCCAAGCAAAGGTAGTGTCATGTCAATAAACGGTGTAACCACTACATCGATAGGTGCAGCTTGCTTCACTTGTGGAGAATGATACCCGTGAGGCTCATAGTATAAAGTTAAACCGCTTTCCAATTCTTTAATGAGATAACTATTTTCTACCAAAGTGGGGCCAATGGGCGAACCAGGAAAAGCCTTGATTTCAATTTGATTATCTAAAGTGAAAGTTTCACCATGAGCCAGAGTAGTTACCTGGGTGTAACCTAGTTGGTGTACTACCTTGGCTGCATTGGGAGAAGCTACAACCTTGATATTGTGGTCAAGCTGCTTGAGTGTTGGTGGGTGAGAATGGTCTTCTAAACCCTGAGATAGCAGAATTAAATCAATGTTCTCAGGTATTGGGCGATTTTGCGATCGCCAACCTTTAAATAACCAATCCAAATTACTGAAAATTAACGAATCAACTAGCCAAGGGTCGATTAATATTCGTTTCTCGCCGATTTCCAGCAGCCAGCTATTGCTGTCAAACCAAGTTAAGAACATAAAATTTTGTAAAGATAACGTCTATCTTTATTATCAATCGTGTTAGCTCTCTTGCAGGCGCTTCTAACAACTCACTTTAAATCACACATTTCTTTCTTTGCACCTTTGCGCCTTTGCGCCTTTGCGTGAGATAAAAAAGAAGTGATTTATTTACCTAAAAATAACTGTAATGTCCGATCTTGGTTTCACTCATATTGCGCTTGCAGTTAGTAATGTCGATGCAAGTATCGCATTTTATACAAAATATGCTCAAATGACCGTTGTACACCGTCGCACTGATGAAGCGATTAAATCAGATGTTGCTTGGATTAGCGACCTTACCAGACCTTTTGTGATTGTCCTCATCCAATCAACTCAAGTAGAAGGCGTACTGCTACCACAATCCCATCTTGGAGTAGCTTATCAGAATCGGGAAGACATCGATCGCCTGTGCAATGAAGCACGCATAGAGGGAGTACTGTTGGATGGGCCAAATGACTTCGGCCCCCCAGTTGGTTACTGGGCTTATCTTCGAGACCCAGATGGCCATACACTGGAAATTTCTTACGGTCAGGTAGTTCAATTTACAGTTCAAGACGCGATTAATCGCGTCTCTACAAATTAATAGGTATTACCTTTTACCAGGAGTTCGTCCACCTTCATCGTTACTACCGCCGTGGGGACGGGAATTACCTGGGTCACAGCCCTCAGCACCATTACCTATACCTTGGTTGCAATGGCGGCGTTCTCCGTCACGCTGTGTTGAAGTTTCAGTAGTTTCCTCAACTGCAACTTCCTGCCGTTGTTGTCCAACAACGTATTGTGAGGAGATATTTGCTACCCCTCCAGTGCTATAAAGTGCTTGATATAGCAAAGCAGAGACTTCAGACCTAGTTGCTATCCGTTCGGCATTCAGCAAATTCACATTGGGATAGTTAACAACTATACCGCGCTGTGTCAATGCAGCAATTAGACTGCGATGTTCGCTACTTATATTAGTTGCATCGCTGTAAACAGATAAAATCGTATCCGTAGAACCGCTGGCTTGATAATTTAAACCCTGTGCTAACGCTACCAGAATGTCGAGGCGAGAAAGGCTTTGAGTGGGATTGAAATCCTTACCAATCACAGCGTTTAAAAAGCCCATTTGGTAAACATCCCTAATGGCATTGTAAGCCCAGTATCGACTTGAGACATCCTTAAAAGCGATCGCTTGGCGGATTTTGCCCTTGGTGAACGCTTTCCGCAGCATTGCCGCAAATTGGGCACGAGTTACCGGCGCATCTGGGCGAAAAGTTCCATCCGGAAAACCTTCAAGAATTTCCATCGCTGCCAATTCGGCAATAAAATCTTTAGCCCAATGGTCTGTGGAAACATCAGAAAATCCAACTTGGAGGTTGCGAGATACCCCAACTTCGCGATAATTCATCAGCAGTTGGCTGACATCATAGCTAGAGTTATCGCTGACTTCAGTCACCCGCACCAAACTACCAGGAGTAGCTTGCAAAGCCCGTGCCAAGTCGGAACTAAAGATGCTAAAGGAGGACTGGCGGACTAAAGCGAATTCACCTTGAGTGAAAGATACAGGATAAACACTGTTTGCTTTGACTGTTGATAAACCTTCTACTTGGAATTGATTAGCTTGGAAGGCTTGGGAACCGCTAAGGAAATTAACCCTTTGATTGCTGACTTGGGTGAAATAGTCGTAGGTGGTGGTACCTGCATCAATAGTCCCATCTTGGTCAGCATCAATACCATAAATAGTGCGAATGACTCGATATTCTGTTGGTTTAGCTGACAAAATCAGGTTAACTGCGGAGTTTGCTGATAAACATTCAAATTCGCTGTAGCCAATGAAGCGGTTTTGTAGATCGTATAATCGCACAACAATGCGATCGCTAGCTTTTAACCCTTTAACAAATTTCGCTTTTTGCTTAATTTTGTATTTGTAATCACCCAAAAATCGCTCTTTTAAGAAGTTTTTGTTCTGTTTACTCTTAACAGAAACACGGGCAATTACTTCTGACAAATTACCAGATGGTTCCCAAATTGCCAGACTAAAACCTGTTTTTTGTCCCTTGACGGAAACACTATTAGTATTTACTTGAGTGCGGCTTTCTGTGGTTACAGTTTGTCGTTGGATAGTAGTAGTACTACTCCTTGTTTCTACTTCATTATCAGCTAAAATTTGTTGCTCAGTAGAATTATCAGGTATTTGGGCGACGATGGTAGAAAACCCTGAAGTTGCGTAAGCAGAAACTATTGGCGAAAATATTGCCACAAAAGTTGTAGCAAGAACTAATTTGCCCAAATGACCAAAGTTACTATGATTTGTCTTTTTCATCTCACACTACCATTCGTCTAAAAAGTCAAAGGGGTATTTGGTATCCCTAACTTATTAATCCCTGGTAATAGATAAAACTAACATCTCAATTATTTATATAGGCAAAAGGCAAGAGGCAATAGCAAAAAAAGGGTTTTGAGTTCTGCCTAGCTTTACAAAAATCAAATATTAGAATTCCTATTAATTGCATAAAAAAAATTCCGTACACTTGAATTTTCTATAACACTACCCTCTACCTGTTAACTATTGCCTTTTGCCTTTTGCCTCTTGCCTCTTGCCTTTTATCCGCAAATTCTATGGCGAGATGCAAGATTTGACGCCAGAGAACATTACTATATTTAAGAGTAGTTTATAAATCTTTATAATGACTGGAACTACAAAGCAGCCAACAACAGCTACTACCTTAGAAAAATTCTTTTGGACTTGGCAGGGCTATAAAATTCAGTATACCGTCATGGGTACGGGACGCCCTCTGGTATTGGTTCATGGCTTTGGTGCTTCCATTGGCCACTGGCGGAAAAACATCCCAGTTTTAGCAAATGCTGGCTACCAAGTTTTTGCTTTGGATCTTTTGGGTTTTGGTGGTTCCGATAAAGCACCCATTGATTACAGCGTCCAAGTGTGGGTGGAACTGCTAAAAGATTTTTGCACAGCACACATTCAGGAACCGGCTGTATTTATTGGCAACTCCATCGGCGCACTTTTGAGCTTGATAGTACTGGTAGAACATCCAGAAGTTGCTGCTGGCGGTGTTTTAATTAACTCTGCGGGTGGGTTGAGTCATCGTCCCCACGAATTGAATCCGCCGTTAAGGATTGTGATGGCAGCTTTTAATCGGGTTGTACGATCGCCAATTACAGGCAAATTTGTTTACAATCGCATCCGCCAAAAAGCTCAGATTCGCCGCACTCTTTACCAAGTTTACCGCGATCGCCAAGCTGTCACCGATGAATTAGTCGATCTACTTTATACTCCCTCTTGCGATCCAGGAGCGCAACAAGTTTTCGCCTCGATTCTCACCGCGCCTCCCGGCCCCAGCCCAGAGGAACTTTTGCCTAAAGTAGAACGTCCTCTATTGGTAATTTGGGGTGCTGACGATCCCTGGACACCAATTACTGGGGCAAAGATTTACGAAAAGGCACGTGAGAAGGGCAAAGATATCAAAATAGTTTCCATTCCCAATGCCGGTCATTGTCCCCATGATGAAGTTCCAGATGTTGTTAATGCCCAAATTGCCCAATGGTTAGGGCAAATTTGACAATTTGGCGCATAGACCAGCCACTACCCAACTTTGCCAAAGTTGAAGTAGCTGGCATTATCAAAACAAGGGCATCAGTTTGTGTTTATGCGCTTTGGGGCGAGTAGAGTAGAAATTCGGTTAACAATCTGGGTGAGTCGCTCTTAATTTTGAATTGCACCTTGACAAAATCAAACTCATGTGGTGGGTATAATGGAGCTTGATGTGTGTAATGGACATAAAGGGGTAATTCCCTTGAGTCACCATCCAGATTTTTCCCAACAAGGTTATCAAGTCATTAGCGAACTAGGACGCAACAAAGAAGGGGGACGCGTTACTTACCTAGCTAAAGTTCTCAATTGCGATCGCCAAGTAGTAATTAAAGAATTTCGTTTTGCTAGTGCGATCGTTGATTGGTCTGGTGTGAAAGCCTATGAACGCGAAATTGAAATATTGCAACAACTCAATCATTCCCGCATTCCTCGCTATATAGATTCGTTTGAAATGCCAGGGTTTTTTTATATGGTTCAAGAATATAAAAATGCCCCATCCTTAGGTTCAAAACGCAGCTTTTATCCCGAACAAATTAAGCAAATTGCTATATCAATATTAGAAATTTTGGTTTATTTACAAAAGCAAATTCCGCCAATTATTCATCGGGATATTAAACCAGAGAATATTCTAATTGATGAGCAACTAAATGCTTACTTAGTTGATTTTGGTCTAGCTAAGATACAGAATACAAAAATAGCTCTTAGCAGCTTTGTAACAGGAACTCCAGGCTTCATGCCACCAGAGGAACAATTTGGTTATCCTCTCACAGAAGCGTCAGACTTATATAGTTTGGGAGCAACGTTAATTTGCTTACTTAGTAATACCCGTTCTGTTGATATTGGTAAGTTAATTGATGATAATTACCGCTTTAATTTCCAGAAATTAGTTCCTCAAATCAGCCCACGTTTTGAGTCGTGGTTAATGAAAATGGTGGAACGCAATCGTAAACGCCGCTATGCCAATGCGACTGTTGCTTTGGAAACACTCAAGCCAATTGAGGTTGTTGGTACTGGCACTGGAATAGAAAATTTAATCAGGACAATTAAACCTTTAAAACGAGTTACTGTATTGGGAATAGCTACTGTAATGACGTTGGCTGCTTTGGCAGCAACTTTGATGAGTTGTCAACCTGGTGTTACAGTCAGGCAATTGTTAGAAAGTAAAGAATGTCAGGATTTGGATTTAAATGGAAGCTGTCAAGAAAAAACTGAATAGGAAATAGGCAATGGGCAATAGGCAATAGGCAATAGATTTTTTTCACAAATCACTGAGGATTGCTATATCAATACTTCCTATTCCCCACTCCCTATATTTATTCAGAGGTTTAATGCTAACTCGTGACTAAATTTCCCCAACCGACGTAGGGCAATTTTGCGGCTGTTGCCCGAACTTGTTCTGCGTTAGCTACTAACTGACCGCAAGCATCCCAAGTACCAGAAATGAAGGTGCTTCTTGTACCTTCACCAATGAAAACTGGGACAGTGCGATCGCCAATTTGTACTTCCAAAGTTTCCAAATTCACTGTTACATTTACTTCGGGATTGGCGGCTACTAATTCTTGTAATTGTTTGACATTAGCAGCATCGGCTGTCACACAAGGTATGCCCATTGCCACACAGTTACCGAAAAAGATTTCGGCAAAACTTTCACCGATTAATGCTTGAATTCCCCATTTAGCGATCGCTTGGGGTGCGTGTTCCCGTGATGAACCACAGCCAAAATTTCTATTAACTATTAAAATCTTCGCCCCTCGGTATTGAGGTTGGTCAAAGGGATGTTCGCCATTTAACGCTTTGCGGTCATCAATAAACGCGCCTTCGCCTAATCCATCAAAGGTAACGGCTTTCAAATAGCGGGCAGGAATAATGCGATCGGTATCTATATCATTACCCACTAAAGGTATACCGCGCCCTGAAACTGTTTTAACTTCACTCACCATATTAGGGATTGGGGATTGGGGACTGGGGCAGGGGAGGCAGGGGAAAAGGTTAAAGGGAAAAGGGAAAAGGAATAAATTTTATGTTTCCCCTTTTCCCCTTACCCCTTTCCCAATGCCCCTTTTAAAATTACAACAACTCACGCACGTCAGAGACTTCGCCTTTAATGGCAGCAGTAGCCACCATCGCTGGACTCATTAATAATGTGCGGCCAGAGGAGGAACCTTGCCTTCCTTTAAAGTTGCGGTTAGAAGAGGAGGCACTAATTTGTCTTCCTTGTAATTTGTCGGGGTTCATCGCCAAACACATGGAACATCCAGGTTCGCGCCATTCAAATCCAGCTTCGGTGAAAATTTTGTCTAGTCCTTCAGCTTCAGCTTCTTGCTTCACCCGTTCGGAACCAGGGACGACAAAAGCTTTAACTCCCTCGGCAACATGGCGACCTCTGGCGATTTTGGCAGCTTCCCGCAAATCGCTAATTCTGCCATTAGTGCAACTGCCAATGAAGCAGACATCGATTTTGGTGCCTTTGATGGGTTGACCTGGGTATAAATCCATGTAGCGGTAAGCTTCTTCGGCAACAAAGCGGTCTTCTTCTGGCAGTTCTTCCGGCTGAGGAACAAACTGGTTTACACCGATGCCTTGACCGGGAGTAATTCCCCAGGTAACGGTGGGAGGAATTTCGGCAGCGTCGAAGACCACCACATCGTCATATTCTGCATCAGCATCACTTTTAATGGATTCCCACCAAGTTACTGCTTTGTCCCAATCTGCACCTTTGGGGGCAAAATCTCTACCATTGAGGTAATCGTAGGTGACTCGATCGGGGTTGACGTAGCCGCATCTGGCACCGCCTTCGATCGCCATATTGCAGACTGTCATCCTCTCTTCCATGTTCATTTGTTCAAAGGTGGTGCCTGCAAATTCGTAGGCATAACCCACGCCACCTTTAACGCCAAGGGTGCGGATGATATGTAAAATCACATCTTTGGCATAAACACCGGGGTTAAGAGTGCCGTTAACTTCGATTTTGCGGACTTTCAGTTTGGATAGTGCGAGGGTTTGGGAAGCCAGAACATCCCGGACTTGGCTAGTACCAATACCAAATGCGATCGCCCCAAATGCACCATGACTTGAAGTGTGGCTATCTCCACAAGCGATGGTCATTCCCGGCTGAGTCAGCCCTTGTTCGGGTGCGATGACATGAACTATCCCCTGACTACCAGAACCAATATTGTAAAAAGTTATATTATTTTCTTGACAATTCTGTTCCAGCGCCTGAATCATTTCCTCCGCCAAGGGATCGACGAAAGGACGTGCCTGATTTTCTGTGGGTACAATATGGTCTACCGTGGCGACAGTACGCTCAGGGAACAGTACTTTTAAATTTCTCTCACGTAACATAGCAAAGGCTTGGGGACTAGTGACTTCGTGAACTAGATGAAGCCCGATAAATAGTTGCGTCAGCCCTGAGGGAAGTGTACCAACGGTGTGTAAGTCCCAAACTTTATCGAATAAAGTACCTTTGCTCATACGTCAATCGGTGTTTAATGAGTCAGAGTTTTCATGGTATCAAAAAAAAGTCTGACTTTTTCTATACGATTTATTGATTGACGGGATTGGGGATTGGGGATTGGGGATTGGGGATTGGGGATTGGTGACTGGGGACTGGGGAGATGGGAAGATGAGAGTGAAACTTTTGAACCTCAGAGGTTCGTCGTTGAATATTTGAGGTTCGTCGTCGAATATCTGAGGTTCGTCGTTGAATATTTGAGGTTCGTCGTTGAATATCTGAGGTTCGTCGCTGAATATCTGAGGTTCGTTGCTGAATATTTGAGGTTCGTCGTTGAATATCTGAGGTTCGTCGCTGAATATTTGAGGTTCGTCGTTGAATATTTGAGGCTTGTCGCTGAATATCTGAGGTTCGTCGCTGAATATCTAAGGTTCGCCGTTGAATATTTGAGGTTCGCCGTTGAATATCTGAGGTTCGTCGCTGAATATCTGAGGCTCGCCGTTGAATATCTAAGGTTCGTCGCTGAGTATCTGAGCTTTAAACTTCTAGTTTTCACACTCCCTCATCTTCCCATGCCCCATGCCCCATGCCCTTAGTTATTTATAGATATTCTCAAATCCGTCGAATCTCCTCTTGGAATGTTTGGCGATCGCGTTCAGCTTGTTCTCTATTTTGTTGAGTTAATTCGATGTTATGCAGTGTGATTTTTCGTAAGTAATTCACATATTAAGTTAATTGAGCGATCGCCGTAGTATTCGCTTGCTGCTGGGTCGCTACAACAGCTAAAACAGCTTGTATCCGGTCTAATCTGTCTGGTTGATTTTGGGTTATAAAAAATTCTTTTTTTGGAAGTGTGGGCGATCGCAAACTCCGATCCAAATGCGATCGCTTTAA
The DNA here is from genome assembly GCF_014698835.1 of Nostoc paludosum FACHB-159. GTDB lineage: Bacteria > Cyanobacteriota > Cyanobacteriia > Cyanobacteriales > Nostocaceae > Nostoc > Nostoc paludosum. The sequence goes on from NZ_JACJTU010000003.1 coordinate 23,862, forward strand.
ATCTAGGCAAGAGTTTTACCACTACACTATGCTTCCAATCAAAAAGCCGCCCTGTAAGGCGGCTTTTGTTCTATCGGCTTTTGTTCTATGGGCAGTACCAGACTCGAACTGATGACATCCTGCTTGTAAGGCAGGCGCTCTACCAACTGAGCTAACCGCCCTTTTGTCTCACGATTATATAATATAGCAAAAGATTTTCCATTGCGCTAGTGTTTTTAGAAAAATATTTTTTTAACGCTTACCGCAAGCATCAGAGAATCGCAGAAACGGGAAACCCACTTTTTCAAGGGATGGGAGGATGTCAAAAAAAGACTGTTGACTGTTAAGCGTCAACAGTCAACAGTCAACATAAAATCCCATACCTTTTTAGCGGTAGGATTACTTCAATTCCTTCCTTGCCAACGCTGAATAGGGATACAGTCAATATCTAATTGATCTAAAGCACGGGCAACTACAAAATCAACTAAATCCTCGATGGTTTGAGGATTGTGATACCAAGCAGGAATAGCAGGGACAATTCTCACTCCAGTTTCTGCTAAGGAAGTTAAGTTACGCAGATGAATCAAGCTAAAAGGGGTTTCACGCGGTACAATCACCAGTTTTCGACCTTCTTTGAGTTGAACATCAGCTGCGCGTTCTAGTAAATCGGAACTCAAGCCAACTGCTAGCTTTGCCACTGTACTCATGCTGCATGGAATAATTATCATCCCCAGGGTGGCAAAGGAACCACTGGCAATTCCAGCACCAACATCACCCCAAGGATGACAGCGTAGCTTACCAGAAAGTGGGACTCCTGCTTGCTCTCGCCAGAATTGTTCTTGCCCTGTTGGTTCTGGTGGCATCCGAATTTCCTGTTCTGACTGCCAAACCATGTAAGTTGATCTAGAGGCAACCAGTTCAATGCTATATTCTGCTTCCAACAGAAATTTGATAGCGCGAACGGCGTAAATCAGACCAGATGCGCCCGATACGCCTAAAATCAATGGCTTAGTTTTATTCGACACATAAATCCTAAATGTATTTACTCTTCGTCACCATAAGGGTCGAGGTCATCAGCTTCAATGTCATTTGCTAAGTAGAGGTCTGAAATATCTTCATTAGAGCCACTACCAGCTAAACCTTTGGGTACACCATCGCTACCAACAGTTACTAAATCAATTTGCTGACGGTAATAATCGACACTCTTAACTTGTACGGCGACGCGATCGCCTAGTCGATAGGAAGCCCGATTTTTGCGACCAAAGAGTGCTTGCTGTCTAGCGCGATATTCATACCAATCATCTTTGAGAGAACTGACATGTACCAATCCTTCCACTCTCAGGGGTACGCCAGGATTATTGCTGGATTCAACCGCCTCTGCTGGTACTTCAATTTCCACAAAGAAACCGTAGGATTGAACACCGGTAATCACGCCTTGAAATACCTCACCAATCCGCTGTTTCATCAGTTGGGCTTTTTGCAGTCCTGCTAAATCAGCTTCGGCTTCTTGGACTTCTTTTTCTCGGTCATTGATTTGGACAATTACCCTAGTCAAATCGCTTTGCAGTTCTTGTTGCAGTTCTGGGGGTAAAACGTTCCAGTTAATTTCCTCGTGGCTAGAGGAGTGGCGCAAGTTAACTTTCTCTCTCACACGGGTGTTACGGCGATCGCGTCCATGTTCCAGTAGTGTATAATACACTCTCTGCATCAACAAGTCTGGGTAACGCCGCAAGGGGGCGCTAAAGTGGACATATTGCCCTAATGCCAGACCAAAGTGAGGCCCTTTGGTGGTGCTGTATGCAGAGGGTTTGAGAGTATCTTGCAACAAATAGGTAAGAACTTGCTCGGAAGCAGATTCAGCAAAAGCTCTAGTCAAATGTTGATAATCTAAAGGTTGAATATCTGCTTCTGGGTCTAGGGTGAGGTCAACGCCTAAATTGATTGCCAATTTCAGCATTTCTTGGACATCTTCGATATCGGGTGTGCCTTGGACTCGCCAGATAGCAGGAACACCAAGGGCGTTTAAGTGAGTCGCCATCAGTTGATTAACTAGCAGCACCAACTCAGTCAGTAGCGATCGCACTGGTAAATCATTTACCACTACAGCTCCCAGAATTCCCTCATCATAATACGGGTTTTGGCTGGGTGGGAGATTCAACTGGAGGCTACCACGATTTAACCTTACTTGTCTTAAATCTCTTTGCAAAGCTTGGAGATTTTGCAAGATTTCCAATACCTCTGGGGATTGATTGTGAAATTCACCTGCAAGAATTTCTTCGGCTTGTTCTGTGGTTAGTGCAGTCTCGACTTTGATGACGCTGGGTTGAATTTCCCACTCTACTATTTGTCCTGATTTGGGATCGATGGTAATTAAGAAAGAGATGGTTAAGCGATCGCTTCCCGGTACTAAAGAACAGCGTTCTGCCACAATTGGGGGCAACATTGGCAGTATTAATTCTCCCAAATACACTGATTTGCCTCGTTTGAGTGCTTCTCTATCTAGAGCTTCATCAGGTTGCACATAGTGAGAAATATCAGTGATATGAACTCCTAAAAGCCAATTTCCGCTGGGGTTTCTTTCTAAACTAAAAGCGTTTTCGATTACTTTTGTGTCTCCATTTACACCTTCAATGGTGATAGTAAACACATTACGTAAATCTAAACGATTTTTCAGGTCTGCTTTTAAGAGTTTTTTGGGCAACTTGCCAGCGGCTTCCAAGACGTTATCCGGGAAACCACGAGATAGATCGTGCTTACATGTTACCAAATCTATATCAGCAGCCGCTTCGGCATCACTGCCGAGGATTTGCACTACCCTACCCAAGGGGGGGTATTGAGCTAACGGATAACGCAAGACTTCCACATGGGCGAGGTGATCGATGGCGTCTTCTAATTTTGCACCATTAGGCTGAATCTTGAGTTCAAACAGCAATCGGTCGTCTAGAGGTACAGCCCGAAAACCGCTTTCTACTTGCTTAATTCGTGCCAATAATGTGTGGTTGGAACGTTCTAAGATGAGCTTCACCTCTCCTTCTGGAGAGCGACGCCGACTGCCTTCTTTGAGAACTCTTACCAAAACGCGATCGCCATTCCAAGCATTACTCAGATGACTTTCACGAATGTAAATATCCTCAGCACCTTCCACATCTTGAATCGCAAAGCAAAAACCTTTACTAGAACAACGGAGTTTTGCTTCGATGATTCCCTCTTCCATAACACGGCGATACTTGCCGCGTTCTTTCACCAAAATACCGATTTTTTCCAGAACATCTAAGGCTATGTGAAGCTTTTGTAAACTTTTTTCATCTTCACAACCAAGTTTCTTTTCCAAAACTTTACGAGCCACCAATTTATCATCGGTGAAATTGGCAAGGAGTGTAGCGATTGAAAATTCCATGCAGTGAACCGACCTTTGGTCAAAACATCATTTTTTTAATCTGGTTCTTTCCTGTATGCCCTCACCAAAGAAGGCGAAAAGTGACCTCTGCCGATTGACAAAGGGTAAAGGAGAAAGGGGAAAAAGACCAGTCTTAAGACCTTTCCCCTTTTCCTTTAAACCTTTCCCTTCTTCTGTTTTCCCTTTCACCTTTACCTTGATTAAGAGCTTAAAGGGTTTTGAAGGCTTACAGAAACAAGCTGGAAACGAATTGCCCTGAGGCAAGGCTTCCTAATTTCCAAGGAAAGGAAGCCAACCTACCTTGCGGGAAACTGCTCTTGAAGTTGTGTTGAGCCGAAGAAGCCGACCAACGAACAACTCTGAGCGTCTTATTGGACTTCTCACTGCACGATGCTCTCAGAGTTTGCTTGGTTTAAATTCCTTCATCTAACTAAACTTAGAAAGTACGCCTGATAGAGATTTAGCCCCGCTAGGTAATTACGCGACGGTTTTTGAGAAGCTGGGTTTGGAGAATCCATACTGCCCAAAGCGCTATGCAGGGGAGCCACTGCGGTCTTGGGGTCTGACGCCACTCCCTTCAAGCCGGGGAACCCGTCCAACGGGGTGGCTCCCCAAGTGGAGGAGCCAGTGCGGTCTTGGGGGTTTCCCCCATGAGCAAGTGGCGTGGTTTCTTTCCCCCATGAGCAACTGCCGTCAAGCGGCGTGGAAACTACAGGTGTTTGATTGTCTAGATTGAAGGTAATTTTACGCCATTAGACTCTGATTTTTAACTAGGAGGAACTGCTGGTAAACCCAATTTTTCCACACGTAGAATCGGTAACAATTAGGCGAGCAGCTTAATAAGCAGTGAGGGCGAACCTTATCTACATTATTGTAGATTTAGAGCGCACTTCCAGAAAATAGTTATAGACATTAAGTTGGGTAAATAGTATAGCATTACAGATAAAACTACCCAGGTAAGTTGACACTAGCCAAAAATTTCCTCAAAAAAGAGCTACTGCTACAATTGGGACACGGGGCAAAGCAAGAATATTACTTTAGAGCATTGGGCATGGGGAGTTCTGAGTTCTAAGTTAGGAGTTAAAAGTTAAGAGTAAAAGTTATTCTTCCCCTACTCCCTCATCCCCCCCATCTCCCCATCTCCCCATTCCCCATTCCCTTTAGATTGGTAACAGTACTATGTTGGCTCAATTCCAGAGCTTGTATCCCAACGGCAGCCTGATTTCTGAATTAGTCCAAATTTTTCAAGGAAAATATATTGTTCGGGCAAGCGTACAAATTGAAGGTGTAACCCGTGCTACGGGTATGGCAGCAGCAGAAACAATAGAAGCAGCAGAAGACCAAGCCAGAACCAGGGCGTTGACGGTTTTGGGAATCAGTAATGCACCACAGGAATCAATTTCTCAAACACAACCAAATTCTTCGTTGAACGCTAAAGGAGGATTGAGTGAGTCTACTCATTCTTCTGCAAAAAATGAAGATTTTGTTGCTCCTCAGTGGTCAGCTGTTAGCGAAAAAGAAATATCCACACCATCCTCCAAACAAAAGAATATCAAACTAGAACCAGTAACAAACGAAAATTTAGATCTGCCAACGGCTAGCAGCAGAATAGAACTGACACCTGACACGCCAAGCACAAACGATACCTACAGCCAAGATTTAGGTCGAGAGTTTGCTTTGACTGCTAACGGACAACTAGAATTCGATCCGCCAGCCGAAAATTTGCAAATGGAATCTGGTAAACAGATAGAAAATCCAACCTTTCCAGGGATTTCTGCCAGTAATGTCACACCATTTACACCCCGGAATTATAGTGCTCAAGAGGATGCAGTTCCGCAAATAAGTACAAGCAAGAGAAAGAAAAAAGCTGAACCCGTAGATTTATCTGATGTAATTGCCAAAACAGATGTCGAACTTCAGCGCTTAGGCTGGACACCAGAACAAGGACGGGAATATCTGATTAAAACTTACGGCAAGCGGGGGCGTACTTTGCTGAGTGAAGAAGAATTACACGGATTTCTTAGATATCTCCAATCTCAGCCAGACCCGATAGCAGGATTTTAGTGAGTCATTTGTCTTTTGTCATTTGTGATTTGTAAGGACTAATGGCAAAAGACGCAGGCTCTTTTAATTTCTCTAAAGTAATAGCTCAAAAAATAGATGTTGAAATGCAGCGGTTAGAAACTTATGGGAAGCGATCGCCTAGTTTATTGACTGAAGTAGAATTACTAAACTTCCTCGAATACCTCCAATCTCAGCCAGAAGACCCATTAGACATCTAGTGAAATTAATTCTGCGTTACGCAAAACCCTTGTAGAGACGTAGCATTGCTACACCCTTGTAGAGACGTAGCATTGCTACGTCTCTACATTGATTTTCATCAGATGTCTATTAGCCGGATTTTAGTATAGTTATGAGTGCTGAGTTGAAATTCTGCTCAGCACTCAGCACTTTAAACTAGGGCTACCGGACGGCTACCAGCAGCGTGGCGGTCAATTACTTGGTCAATCAAGCCATAATCTTTAGCTTCTTCTGGCGACATAAAAAAGTCGCGTTCGGTATCTTCAGCAATACGCTCAATTGGTTGACCTGTGTGTTCAGCTAAATACTCATTTAGCCGCCGTTTGTGGTAGAGAATTTCCCGCGCCTGAATTTCAATCTCAGTCGCCTGTCCTTGAGCGCCGCCTAGAGGTTGATGAATCATAATTCGAGAATGAGGTAGACTCATCCGCTTACCCTTGGCACCAGCGCTGAGGAGGAAAGCGCCCATACTGGCCGCTAATCCGGTACAAATGGTACAGACATCAGGGCGAATTTGTTTCATAGTATCAAAAATCCCCATACCAGCCGTCACCGAACCACCGGGAGAATTGATATACATATAAATGTCTTTCTCCGGGTCTTCAGCATCCAAATACAGCAGTTGGGCGACAATCAAGTTGGCGAGATTGTTGTCAACTTGTTGTCCCATAAATATGATGCGCTCACGCAACAGCCGTGAGTAGATGTCAAAGGCGCGTTCACCTCGACCCGATTGTTCAATAACGATAGGAATCATTGGAAAGGTGTTTGTGGCTATATTAAATACATTTTATCGATGAGAACAGGAAACTGGAGTCGATCGCTCCTGTTCTCTGGGAGATTAGGAAATAGAATTCTAACCCTTTTAATCGTTAGTTGCACTCAGGGCACTTTTTAGACCTAAAGGCTGTCTTTCAAAATGTCCCTGTTTAGGGAAGAACAATCAAAAAACTCCGAGTGTTGCCAAGGTCATATCTCAACGTTTTTTGTATGACTTTGGTCATTTAGTGATTTGACTTGTTGGGAAATTCTATTAAATGAAGGTAACATTTTAAACATTTTTTCAGAATTTACCTCGACATTTGTCAAATTATTTTTGTTAGATTCGGTAAATCGATAGTACGAGGTGTATTTAGAATAACCAGTCCTAATTGAAATGCTATCCACTTAGAGAGAGACGTGCCATGCGGGAAAAATTTGTACAAGCCGCCATCATCACCTTCTTGCTCCACCTGATAGCAGGACTTAGCCCGAATACTATAGCTCAGACAAAAACAGCATCACCTGTGCCCGAAACGCCAACAAATATTATCGTCAGTTTGCTATTGCGTACTTTTGAGTAAAAATAATTTACAAATTGCACATCTTTAGGTGATATTCAAAACTTAATACTAGTGCTTTTTACTCCAATACGCTTGGGTTCTCCTCAGGTTGCCTATGTTTGTTAGGTCAAGCTGGATCGGTTTTAGTTTTTAATCTTAACTGAACTGTATTTTTTCCTACCTGAGGCATTATCTTTTTGTAGGATTTTTTGTTGTGTACATAGCAATCTAGACGAACATTCCTGGCAAAAAGGTAGACTGAGCAAAGAAGGCAACTATTTGCATTTGATTATGACTAATCGTCTTGCTGAAGCTAAGAGCCTGTACCTCCGGAAACACGCCGAAAACCCGATTGACTGGTGGCCTTGGTGTGACGAAGCACTTGCAACTGCAAAAGCGCAAGATAAACCGATTTTTCTCTCCATTGGTTACTCTAGTTGCCACTGGTGTACTGTTATGGAAGGTGAGGCTTTTTCCGATTTAGCGATCGCCAATTACATGAATGCTAACTTTCTTCCCATCAAGGTAGACCGAGAAGAAAGACCAGACCTCGATAGCATCTACATGCAGGCTTTACAGATGATGAGCGGTCAAGGGGGTTGGCCTTTAAATGTCTTTCTTTCCCCTGAGGATTTAGTGCCGTTTTATGCTGGTACTTATTTTCCTGTAGACCAACGCTATGGTCGTCCTGGATTTTTACAAGTTTTACAAGCACTACGCCGTTATTACGATACAGAAAAACAAGACTTACAGCAACGCAAAGCGATTATTATTGAGTCGCTGCTTACGTCTGCGGTATTGCAAGACGCTACAACAAACGAGCTTGAAGACCATGAATTACTCCGACAAGGTTGGGAAACCAGCACAGGTATAATTACTCCAAATCAAACTGGCAATAGCTTTCCGATGATTCCCTATGCAGAATTAGCACTGCGGGGAACTCGATTTAATTTTGAATCTCGGTATGATAGCAAGGAAGTTTGTACCCAGCGGGGACTAGACCTAGCACTGGGGGGAATTTATGACCATGTAGCTGGCGGGTTTCATCGCTATACTGTTGACCCGACTTGGACAGTACCCCACTTTGAAAAGATGCTCTATGACAATGGACAAATTGTCGAGTATCTAGCTGGTTTGTGGAGTGGAGGAATACAAGAGCCAGCTTTTGAAAGAGCGATCGCCGATACCATAGAATGGCTCAAACGTGAAATGACCGCCCCTGAAGGTTATTTCTATGCGGCTCAAGATGCCGACAGTTTCACTGAACCCACAGCAGTGGAGCCGGAGGAAGGAGCCTTTTACGTTTGGAGTTACAACGAATTACAACAACTGTTAACCTCTGAAGAACTTACGGAATTACAACAACAGTTTACGGTAACCCCTAACGGCAACTTTGAAGGCAAGAATGTTTTGCAAAGACGCCATACCGGGCAACTGAGTGCAACGCTGGAAACAGCACTGAGCAAATTATTTACGGTTCGCTATGGTGCTAACCCTGAGTCACTTGAAACTTTTCCCCCTGCTCGTAACAACCAAGAAGCAAAAACTACTAACTGGCCAGGTCGTATTCCCTCAGTGACAGATACGAAAATGATTGTCGCCTGGAATAGCTTGATGATTTCTGGGCTGGCTAGAGCTGCGGGAGTATTTCGACAAGGGTCATACCTGAAGTTAGCAGCACGAGCAGCGAATTTCATTTTAGATCGTCAGTTTGTTGATGGGCGTTTTCACCGACTGAACTATCAAGGAGAAGCAACCGTTTTAGCTCAGTCTGAAGACTACGCCTTTTTTATTAAAGCTCTTTTGGATTTACAAGCTGCCAATCCTGAAGAGAAGCAATGGTTAGAAAGAGCGATCGCTATCCAAGACGAATTTAACGAATTTCTCTGGAGCGTAGAATTAGGTGGTTATTATAACGCATCAAGCGATGCTAGTCAAGATTTAATTGTGCGCGAACGGAGTTATGCTGATAACGCCACAGCATCAGCCAATGGAGTGGCGATCGCTAACCTTGTGCGTTTAGCTCTACTCACCGATAATCTACATTATTTAGATTTAGCAGAACAAGGTTTAAAAGCTTTTAGGAGTGTAATGCATCGCGCTCCCCAAGCTTGTCCGAGCTTGTTTACAGCCTTGGATTGGTATCGGAATTCAACTTTGATTCGCAGCACAACAGAGCAAATAAACTCTTTGATCCCCAACTTTCTGCCGAGTGCTGTTTTTACTGTGGTATCTGATTTACCAGAGGGAAGTGTTGGTTTAGTTTGCCAAGGTTTGAAATGCCTTGCACCAGCAGAAAGTGTAGAACGGTTATTGCAGCAAGTCCAGCAAAGCCAAAATAGGGGATAATTTTGGTAGCATCGGACGTGTAACTATGAATAAACCGACCGTACAGCTTTGCCTAAAATCGTGGCGAATTGAGGGTTGAAATTTAAACGCAAAGGTACGCAAAGGTACGCAGAGAATTCGCTACGAACTTATGTAAAGCTGTACTAGGATGAATTAGGTGAAGTCAGAATGACGACCTGCAACGAATTAACAGCCATAGTTTTAGCAGGCGGCAAGAGTTCTCGTATGGGTCAGGATAAAGCCTTGATTTCAATTCAAGGGATGCCATTGTTAGAGCGAGTTTGTGGCGTTGCCAAAGGCTGTGCCAATCATGTTTATGTAGTAACTCCCTGGCCGGAACGTTATCAAGATTTACTTTTGTCTGGTTGCCAGTTTATCAGAGAAGTACCTTTGCCTTCTGCCTCTCTCCAGACACACGGGCCTTTAGTTGGATTTGCCCAAGGACTGGCCCAAGTACAGACAGAATGGGTGTTGTTGCTAGCTTGCGATTTGCCGAAATTAGAGGTTGAAGTTTTGCAAGAATGGGCAACTAGACTTGATAGGGTCGGCGATAATGCGATCGCAGCTTTAGCTCATCATCCTAAAGGCTGGGAACCTCTATGTGGTTTTTATCGCCGTCGGTGTTTGCCACAACTCCTAGATTTTATCAACCAAGGGGGGCGATCGTTTCAGGAGTGGTTGCGGCAATATCCTGTGGAAGTTTTGCCGCTACCAGAACTCGAAATGCTGTTTAACTGTAATACACCAGAGGACTTGGACTTAAGTTGAATTCTAGTTAGCGATTGCGGCAAAATTTGCGATCGCTATCATTCTGAGGATATTGCCAAGAATAGGCAAAATGGCTAACTCCCTTGAGTTGGGGAGCAAATTGACGAAGTGCTTGCATTTGCACTTCTAGCGGTGGACGATTACTAACAGGCTTTCCCCACTGACCGGCTAAAGCAGGGATTATCTGCGTACCCGGTTTTGCCATACTCAAAACCCGCTGCACTTGGGAGACAATACAACTGGCATTGCCGCAAGTTGCGTAAGACATGGGATGCCATTGCAATGTGGTGGGGAATCTATCCCAAGGTTGCAAACGGGAATCATAGCCTTGTCCTACAGTTTGGTTCCCATCAGGGAAAAACACCACTCCTGTGGGAATACCTTGCTGTTTTGCTGGATAACTAGCGATGGTGACAAAATCTAGAATTCCTTGCATGGCGTGGGCAACGGCGAGTTGCCACAATTCCCATTGTAAAAGTGGTTGTCTATCAGTTGCTGGCTGAATTGATTTTTCGGCGGGTGGGGGAATGCGTCCTTGCCAAAGGGGTTCGCCTTCTTGGGGATAAAGTTTATCAACTTCTACTACATCTCCAGTAGTGACATATCCCTTGCTCAAAAAGCGGCGAATTAAGTCCAGTCCTTTGTAATTCTGTGCCCGTTTAAATAAAGCTTCTTGAGTTGCGGGACTAAATAGCCATAAATCTGAGACTTTGGTGGCGATGGAATCAGTTCCTGCTTGTCGGGGATAGCGCACGTAGTCCAATAACAAGCCATCTGGACGACGGCGTAAAATTTCCTGCACTAATTGGTAATAGTCGCGTTTTGCTTGGAGGTTGTAGGGGTCGATAAATACTTGAGAGCCATTGTCTACAACATATAAGCTTGTTTGACCTTTGCCATTGCGAGCGATCGCAGCTTCTCTATCTTTTCGCTGGGCGTAAGTATAGCCGAAATTTGTGGTAAACATCCACGCATAAACCTTCAAACCCCGTTGCCGAGCTTTTTTAATTGCTACAGACAACAAATCGATGTTTTCTACTCCTGGAGTACGAATCACAGAAGGCCAAACCGTCGGGTTACCAGTTGCTGGCAATAACACTTGCCCGTCGTAAAATACTTCTAAATAAACTTGGTTATAGCCACCGTTAACAATCCGATCCATAACCAAATCGATTGTTCCTGGCTGAATATCGCAGGGATACAAGCGCAACCAAAGGGCTTGGATTTGTGGCCAAGTCCGACTACGGCACTCGCGTAAGTCCTGTGCCTGTTCTTGTAATATTTTTTGATATCGAGCCTGGGCATTTTGATTGCCTTTGAGGGCTGACAAACGTAAGTTTTCTTTTTCTCGCGCCGCCGCTGGTGATAACTGACAATACTGGGTTACTTGCGCCTTTGCTGGTTGGCTCCCAAAACTAGAAAGTAATGAGCTACTACTGAAAACAACAGCGAATAGGCGTCGCCAAAATAATCTCGTTCTTGCAACGTTCAAAGGACGATTAAACATACCTGCTAGTAGATGGACACAAAAATCAATTACTCCAACTCAGATGGTTATAAGCAACTTGTATCAAATTATATAGTCGAGTAATCAGGGTTTTAAAACCTACTTTTTTAAGACTGGCAAACATCTATTTCTGTTGCCGTATTCTTTTTGTAAACATATAAATACATAAACTCGAATATAAAACATATAAATACAAAGCGAGTTTACCCTGGTATTCGATCAACTCTACTTTGCCCTAATTATTGAAAATCTGCCAAAGGAAATGTGATTTTTGAACTTAAAAATACTGGAAGTTACACTTAATAATTTTTTTGAACGTCAAGATATATACTTTCAAACTTTCTCCAAGTAGGAGAGAAGCTTTGAAATATGATCTAAGGGAGTACTAATTACTTTAGTATAAAATTTTAAATTTTGAACTCAGACTGAGATTCAAGTTAAGAAGGTTACCAAGAGTGGAGGCGGAGTGTCTCCAGCTCCACTCAAGATTGAAGAATCAAAACTTGAGACTGCTGACTCTTAATCATGGAATAGGTAATAGTTAAGAGTTAACCGCCACGCTTGAGTGCTGATTCTACCTGCTGTAACTCCTTCTCTAAGCGATTTTTGAGTTTTTCGGGTACGGGACGATTAGGGTAAGAACTGTAGTGTCCAGCTAGGGAGTTGAGAGCTGTTCGCATAGTTGTAAAGGAGCCAAGACCAGAAACAGAGTTAGCTCGTTGGTAACGAGCTGAAAAGTCATTAATTTTTTGACGCGCTTCTGCTTGAATTGCTCCTTTGTTTGGTGAATCTGGTGATAAATTTATGGCCTCTCTCATGATGTTGACCACAGTCAAAGTGTCTTGGCGATAATCACCAGTCAAACTATCTGGACTGCCAGAACAACCCATCAAGCCGATAGATACAACCAAAACCAGCGCAAGCAGACGCGACCAATAGCGCTTCATATGCATTAACTAAAAGAATACGTAAATCAACGTCCATCGTATCTTGGATTGGTATCTTGGGGATCAATTTTAGTGGGGAATGGGGCATAGGGCATGGGGCATAGAGATGAGGGGTTGAAGAAGGCACAAGGCAGTCCCAATGAAAAAAATTCAAAATTCTTGCATTAAATAACTTTTGCCTTCTCTTACCCAATGCCCAATGCCTAATGCCCTATGTCCTATGCCCCACAACCAACGACTGTTTGATAAAGCGTATCCCGTTGTTGGTAAGGTCGTCCTAAAGAAGCGATCGCAGCTTGTAATGCTTCCACTTCCATGCACGTACCGCCCAAGGCTCCTGCCATTGTGGTAATGTGTTCTTCCATTAAGGTGCCGCCGATATCGTTACAACCCCAAACTAAGGCTTCTGTTGCACCAGCAAGTCCGAGTTTTACCCAACTTTGCTGATGGTTGGGAATCCAATTTCCTAAGTAAATCCGCGCTACAGCGCCTAGTAGTAGTGCATCTTGCAATATCGGTTGGTCGCGTCCAACGCGGCGACGTAAGGGTTTGGGTGCTTCTTGCCCAACGAAGGGTAATAAAATAAACTCTGTAATCCGTGCTGGATATTCTCTTTCGATGGCTATTTTTTGCAGCGATCGCAGTTTTTCTAAATGCCCAATTTGCTGTTCGTGGCTTTCAATATGCCCAGATAGCATGGTACTGGTGGTATGCAAGCCTAGTTTGTGAGCGGTGCTGATAATTTCTAACCAAGTGGCTGTATCAATCTTTTCTGGGCACAGTATCCGCCTAACTGTATCATCTAATACTTCTGCTGCTGTTCCTGGCATTGAACCAACACCAGCATCTCGCAAAGCACCAATCACATCAGCGTATTCAAGTCCGTCAAGTCTGGCGATAAATTGCACTTCCTGGGGAGAAAAAGCGTGTAGATGTATCTGAGGAAATTCCTGTTTGATGCTTTCTACTAGTTTGAGGTAATAGGGCAAAGATTTGCCGTTGATTTGTGCTTGGGGATTTAATCCTCCCTGCATACAGATTTCTGTCGCACCCCGTTGCACCGCATCTGCGGCCTTTTCCAAAATTTGTGCCCCATCCAACCAATATGCGCCTGTATCGCCATCATCTCGACGGAAGGCACAAAAACTACAGTGCTGTTCGCAAATATTAGTAAAATTGATATTACGATTTATTACGTAGGTAACTGTATCACCTGCTTGTGAGTGGCGTAAAGTATCCGATGTAATACGTATTGCAGCGATCGCCTCTGGTTCGGTTTGTTGTAACAATACCACTCCTTCTTCGGGAGATAAATCATACCCCATCAAGGCACGCTCAAGAATTTTTTCAACAGAAATTTTTGTTACCATTACTTTCTTAATATTGTGAGCAAATTTTCAATTTATGAGCTTGCAAATAATACAATTTTACTTAAAAAATACACCAAGCTCTGGATAATTCCATCCTTGAAGGTAAGTTTTTCTTTTAAGTTTATTTTTTTAGTTTGTTAGAAATAATCCCATAACGCTCAAAGTCTTGATAAAGATATTTTTTTGGATACCTGTCGAAATCTTGGCGACATTAATATATTAGACTTGTTGCATAAATAAATAAGTTTTTATCTCACGCAGAGGCGCTCCAGGCGCAGAGAAGAGAACGCAAAGAAGGACTTTTGCAAGAGACTCCATGAACAAAATTCACAACGAAGGAATGAAAATATTTCTTTCCTAGTCACCAGTCCCCAGTCCCCAGTCCCTATTTTCAAGGCAGGTCTATTGAATTATTTCTAGTTTAGATAAAAAAATAGTGTGGCTTTTGTACCACAACTATTTTGACGTATTAATGCAGATTTTTATCTTGGAAATCATCAGTCAAGTGCTGATATGACTAGTTTGTTCTTGGTTGTGGTGTTCGTCGATGCTGTATTAGCAATCCAATGCCCATACCAATACCGACAATGACAGTAAAGTAGAATAAACCAATCAATCGGATATAAATTGGTGGTGCGATCGCTTCGACTTCAACTTCTTGTGCTACTTTTACTGGTGTAAATTGACGACTAGATCCTGGGTTGGGAGTTGCTTCCACCTCAACTTTATGTGGCGCACCATCAAAAAATTGTTCTTGCCATGTTAACTTACCTTCTTGGTCGGTAAGTCCTTTGTAGGCAAAGACTGTTAAATTATCTTCTAGAGCGATCGCTCTTACTTGCAAGATTACATCTTTTATGGGTTGTCCTGTGGCACTATCCTTGACCTGTAACCCTAAATTCGCAAGTTTACCGACAGTCGCGTTTTTATCTCCCTGGAGTTGAATTTCCAATCCTTGCGATTTTTGAGATGATGGTGCGATGGCTTCAGTATCACTTGAGTGTTGTCCAGTGCCATGAGCTTCGGCGACTTCTGCACTAATATTAATAAATAAAAGAGCTAAGATAGCTACCACAGTCAAGCTACTTAATAAAAGACGCACTGATTGGGGTGCAATTTCTCCTTGTTGTAGTTCTTGTTGTCTGCCAATAACCCAACCACCCAACAATCCAACTGCTAATAAAATAGCTGCGATAACAATAAAATATTTATATTTAACTGGATTCTCTCGGACATTCATATTTAAAGTTTGCTCATAGGGAGCAAAAGCATTTGCTACCAACGGTGAAACTTTAACTAGCAACTGATAATTTCCCCGAATGGGGAACATCTGCTGAATTTCTAGCTTTCCATCAGGTGCAATGGCATTCATTTGCAACAGTTTTGTTCCTTCAACAATCGGAAAATCTGTTGTTAACCAAGGATTAGATGGTGGCGTCAAAATTTGTAAGCTAATTTTGGCATTTTCTAAAGATTTACCCGCCGCATCAACAACTTGTAGTCTCAGGTCAACAGGAGATTGATGTCTTTCTGTTCCTGCTTCAAAGGGAAGAATACGTCCTAAAGGTGGGTTCGTAGAAAGTAACACTCTAGAAGTAAGAATTTGAGAGTTACCTGCTAAGGAATAAAGAATTGACAAAGTGATGCAAACAGCACTGATAACTCCAAATAGTCGATATTTTTTCATAAAAGCTGGCGTTGAGGAAGGATTGAGAAGTATTTGGCGATTGCAAAAAGCTACTAATTAACGAGCAACAAATCTATTATTTGATTGGAGTGCAAAAATTCATTTTATAGAGCCACCAGTCGCCAAAGTTTAAAATGAATTTTGACGACTGACTCCTGAATTCCGTTTTGATAACTTTATTAGGTGTCAAAACATTGTCTAATCCACCATTAAAATTTTGGAATTAGGTAGTTTAGTGACATGCAACGCCTAAAGTGTGATGTCGTGCTGAATGTGCTGCGTTGTGCGCCGCAGGATAGGTGGAGAATAACGCAGTCCAAATAATTAAAGAAGATAGCAACATATAAAGCGTTATCTGTACTGGCTTGGACAAGGTAATAGTTGCGGTCTTCTGCAATACTGAAAGATGAGAAAAACTACTCATTTTTGACCTCGGATAATTAATTTGGGTAATCGATCGATCAAAGGGCATAATGCCGATTGATTGAAAAAAGATATACGATAAAGTTCCTATTTGACAAGTGGGTATGAAATTTATTGGGTAATTTGTCCTTAGTGAATACTATACTATCGTTTCAATATTAGCTAATAGTATGCAGAAATCTACACACAAAGTCCATACAAATAACAAAACAATGACACACGGTTTTGATTAACGCGAAGATGACACAGCGAGATTAATTAAAAATTACAAATGTGATGTTACCAAATATAGCAATCCTATTTGATTTACAAACATACTCGTTAAGAAAGTGAACAGGGTTGGGGGAACAGGCAACAGTTTGTATCTCATTTAGGACTACTATATCGAAAGTTCTTTAAAATCCGATTGGATTTATCTCTCGGCCAATTAAATACGCTACACCTTAGCAACAATTTTTTGCTGAGGTTCAGTTACCAAGTACTATGGTATACATTGTTGAAAATTTAATTACTGTTAAGGTATTAACTATATCAAGAATAAATACAAAAAAATATTGATTTTTGAACTTATTTATACTTGTAATTAAGTAAAAATGCTGTTAAATATAATAAAACTTGCCTAGAGTCTTCCAAAACAGCTAATCATCGGAAAATCGCACAACCAAGAACGAACTCTACTTCCTATTTTCAAGGCAGAGTTCCCCGTTGCCTTCTTGTTGATGTGAATTTAATAACTTTGGTAACCGTTTTGAAGCCTTTCAAATTTATTGACAATTATTTTTAATTCATATAATATACACAAGGACAATTGCAAATAATTTTCAATTCTTTTTTGGTGCTAACTGTTAACTGTCATGCCCTATAACTTCGCTCTGGGTAAGGAAAAACTTTGGAGTCGCCGTCAATTACTAAAGCTGGGGTTAGCAGGTGTGGGAGTGACTGGTGCAGCTGCACTTTGGCAGACGCTAAATCTACAAAGTCAGTCAATAGTCAAGGTACCACCATTTGAAATGGAAGCATCAGATAACGTTGCTAACCCGACGAAGATGCTAAGGGATTTTGACTATGGGACGCTCAAGCAAGAAAATGGGCGTACTATCCGAGAATTTCAGTTAACTGCGGGTACTTCCATTATTCAACTAAATAGTGCCGTCTCTTACAACATCTGGGATTTAAACGGCCGCATACCAGGGCCAACGCTACGGGCCAAACAAGGCGATCGCGTGCGAATATTATTTCTCAATAACGCTGGACATTCTCACTCTTTGCATTTTCATGGGGTTCATCCAGCAGAAATGGATGGTGTTCGTCCAGTCAGCAACGGCAAAGCTACTATTTATGAATTTGATGCCGAACCTTATGGCGTTCATTTATACCACTGTCATATTGAACCAGTTACCCGTCACATTGCCAAGGGACTGTACGGGATGTTTATCATCGATCCTCCTACTCCCCGTCCGCCAGCTGATGAAATTGTACTAGTGATGGCTGGATATGACGTGAATGATGATGGCCATAATGATTATTACGCCTTTAACGGTCTGCCTCATTACTACATGCATCATCCCATTCCTATTTATCAAAATCAGTTGATTCGGCTGTACATCCTCAACATTATTGAATACGATCCGGCGGTCACCTTTCACCTCCACGCTAACTTTTTTGATGTTTATCGCTACGGCATGAGTATGAACAAGAGTGAAAAAACTGATGTGATTACGATGGGCATAGCAGAAAGGCACATTTTAGAATTTGCTTTTCGCTACCCAGGTAAATATATGTTTCATCCCCATCAAGATGCGATCGCTGAAAACGGCTGTATGGGTCAATTTGAAGTACTTACTGACAGCAAATCTCAAAAAAGTGTTAAGAATTCCTAACAAAATTCTCAGTAATTATTGGTCAATCTACTTAATTCATAATAAATGGGTGAAAATTTTAATCAACTAGTTGATAAAAAATATCATTATATGCGAAAGTAAATTGTATGACAAATTGTCATACAAAAACTTTTTAGTAATAGTTTTGCAGTGTTTGAATTAATACCTTTTAAATTGTGTGAGGAGCAAAGATGATAAAATTTCGCTATATCTGTTTAACTGTTGCGACTGCGGCAATAATTACCTTGAGTTCCTGTAGCAGTACGCCAACCGCAGAAAATCTCTCAGCCCCAGTTGCTACTCCTCAAGCTACAGAAGCAGCAGCAAATAATAGCAGTCATAGCAGTCACGGTGGTAAAGAAAAAATCAATATTAATACTGCTATATTGTCAGAATTAGATAAATTTGAAGCCAAACTAGGTGTACCGGCTTTATCTAACAAAATTCAGGCGAATCGTCCTTACGGTAGTCCAGAAGATTTAGTCACAAAAAAAGTGATTACTCAAGAGCAATTCGACCAAATTAAAGACCAGGTTGGCGTTCAAGATGTAGTACTTACAGGTGAAGCCAAAGATGTTGATTATATGTCTAAATTAGGCTTAATGAAAGGACATCTTTTAGTAGCAAAAGAACTCCTAGATCAAAATCAACCGAAACAGGCAGAACCTCATATTGGGCATCCAGTTGAGGAGATTTATGTTGATGTAGAAGACCAACTTAATGAGCGCAAAGTTAAAGAATTTAAGACAACTTTGGTGAGTTTGCAAGATTTAGTAAAATCTAGTCCCAAGGATAGTAAAGTTAAAACTAATTTTACTTCTTCAGTGGCAGCAGTTGATGGAGCGATCGCAGCTTTACCAGCACCAGAACGTTCAAAACCAGGATTTGTATTACAGGTAGTTAACGAATTACTGGATGCAGCGAACTCAGAATATGGCGCAGCGATCGCAGATGGTAAGATATCCGCAGCAATTGAATATCAAGACTCTCGTGGATTTGTTGTTTACGCTAATGAATTATACAAAGGAATTTCTAGCCAAGTAGCTCAACAAGATGCCGAAGCAGATAAAGCAATTAATACTAGTTTTGCTGAACTCATAAAAGTTTGGCCTGCCGCAATTCCACCAGCTAAACCGGTAAAGACTCCAGAGGATGTTACCAAATTGGTGAAAACCATTGAGGAAAACTCTCAAAAAGTGATTGATATATCCAGTACCCAAGCACAGCAATAACATTTTGATTTAATGGGAAGCTTAGGGTAAGGTGTTTAAAATTAGGAGAACGTTAAGAGTTAGCAGTGAAGAGTTAGGAGTTCTGGAGTGAGGTAGAGACGCGATTAATCGCCTCTGTACAGGAGTTAAGAATTTAATAATTATAATAATTTTTTAACTCCTCACTCATAACTCCTAACTCCCAACTCATAACCCCTAATTCATAACTAATTACACTCTATTCGTCACTTCAATTAACAACTGATGCAAGAACTTGACCAGAAAAAAACCATTGATTTGCTCAACGCCATCATGGAATTTGAATTAGCAGGAGTAGTACGGTATACACACTATTCCTTAATGGTGACTGGCCCTAACCGCATTCCCATAGTAGCTTTCTTCAAAGCACAAGCAAGCGAATCTTTACTTCATGCCCAACAAGTAGGAGAAATTCTCACAGGTTTAGATGGGCATCCTTCCTTAAAAATTGCGCCAATGGAAGAAACCTACAAGCATACAGTCAAAGATATTTTGGCAGAAAGCTTATCCCATGAAAAAAAGGCATTAGATTTGTATAAAAGTCTCCTAGAAACTGTCAACAATGCCAGCGTTTATCTAGAAGAATTTGCTCGTGGCATGATAGGGCAAGAAGAGATGCATAATCTCGAACTGAAAAAGATGTTACGTGATTTTAGTTAGATAGTTAATAGTTATTAGTCATTGGCATTGGACATTTGCAAATGACTAATGGCTAATCACAAATGATTAATGACTAATAACAAAAATGAATTTTAGTACTGCTATACCTACTTTTGTAATTACACTCCGAGAAGGAGTAGAAGCTGCTCTTGTTGTGGGAATTGTCCTAGCTTTACTGAAAAAAGCTAAAAAATCCCATCTGAAACCTTGGGTATATGCTGGTGTCGGCGTTGGTATTGCCATTAGTGCCTTGATAGGTGTGCTATTCAGTTGGATAATTCAGGTAGTGGGAACTGCTAATCCTCAATATACTTCCGTAGTTGAGCCACTACTAGAAGGTGTATTTAGTGTATTAGCGATCGCAATGCTTAGTTGGATGCTCATCTGGATGACTCAACAAGCCAAATTTTTGAAAGCGCAAGTTGAGGGAGCAGTTACACAAGCACTGACAAAAAACTCAAATGCCGCTTGGGGTGTTTTTAGTTTAGTTTTTATTGCGGTTGTTCGCGAAGGCTTTGAAACAGTTCTGTTTATTGCTGCTAACTTTCAACAAGGACTAATACCCAGCATCGGCGCAGTTGCGGGTTTGACAGTAGCGATCGCCATAGGTGTGCTTTTATTTAAATGGGGCATCAAAATTAATATCCGCCAGTTTTTCCAGGTAATGGGCGTTTTATTAGTATTGATTGTCGCTGGTTTAGTAGTTTCAGCCTTGAAAAATTTTGACGACGCGGTGGCTAACTTTGCCTTTAGCAGTCGTGCCACACAAAGCCTTTGTTTCTATTACGAACGCTTTACTAAAATCCACTCCTGTATTTTAGGCCCAATAGTCTCAAATACTTCCACAATTTTGCCAGAAGAACAATTTCCTGGCATTATCCTCAAATCTTTATTTGGCTACAGCGACAAAATTTATCTCGTCCAATCCGTGGCATATATCGGGTTTTTGCTCACCATAGGCGGGCTATATTTCCGCAGTCTTGGAGGAGACTTTTTTCAAGGTAAAAAGAATACTCCATCTCGTCAAAAACCAATCAATTCTGCAAAAGATTAAAACAATCTCTGAACCCTCTCTGCGCCTCTCTTGCTTCCTGCGTGAGACAAAACCATGCCGATTCTTAAATTATATTTATTATCCTTAAGTACGCTCTGCTCCAAACAAATCTTGTTTCAGTTGCTGACAAGCCTTTTCTATAGCATCTATACTCCCTGGATTCACCAAACCATAATAATCAAACACATAAATTCGGTTGTTTTGAGTCGCTTGCAATTGCTTCCAAAAACTTTCCTTTTTCAAAGAATCTAAAAGCCCTACTTCCGAATTCCCTTGCGGAGGATTAACCAAAATGATCGCATCTGGATTTGCCTCTAAAACTTTCTCAGCCGAAAGCGTCACATAACCACCAACTGGACTTTTACCTTGTAATTCTGCTGCCAGATTATTCACCTTAAATTGCGTTAGTAAATCTCCTGCCCAACTATTTTTATTGGGTGCTAAAATTGGTTGACGGCTAACCAGTACCAAAGCCGTAAGGCTCTGATTATGGTCATTTGGCAAGAAAGTTTTGTAACGATTTAACAAAGGCTGAGGATCGGCATCAATTAATTCAGCTAGTGTTTTAGTCAACTTTTCGAGAGATTCCCAGTTATTAACCTGGGTAAGCAAAGTTGGAATCCTTAATTGGTTAATTTTTTGAATAGGAATAGTAGAAAAACCTTCTGCACCAATAACTAAATCTGGTTTAAGTGCGACAATTTTTTCTAAATTAGGAGGATTTTGACCTTCGCTAACACGAGGAATATTTTTAAAACGAGAGTCATCTTTAAATAATTTACTACCGGTAATTCCGACAATTTTTGTTTTGTCAAGTTCAGCGATAATATCAGCTGACAGAGAAGAAAGGGCAACAACTCTTTTAGCTGATTTTTTTGGTAATTGCTGCGAATTTGAGTTAGTTGTTTCAGTAGTATTTGCTACTTTTGCTGGTAGTTGTTGAGTACTAGCACTGTTGCAAGCAACTAAGGTTATACTCAACAAAAATGCTAAAGCAGATAAAAGCCAACGATGATACATAATAAAATCCCTTACGAGTTTTGTTCCTCATATAGTTTCGCGCATCTCCATGCAGAATTGCTATAAGAATTGCAGAACAAACTCAGGGCTATATTTAAAAATAGCAAATCTAGTTTCTATTTAATTTTTCCAGATTTCAGATTTAGTATTACTTGATTTCTCATAAAATTAAAAAAATTAAGAAAGCATCTATGACAAAAATTTAAATTTACAGATGTTAGTCTATAAATTCTTAGTTTTCTCAGTACTTATATATTCAAAACTAGAAACTGGCTTCATGGACTTTTCCCTAGCCCTACGGATATAAAAAAAGGCGAGTAAAAAGGTAGTTTAAAATTCCCAAAGAATTTTGCCACCGTTTTACCCCCCAGGATCTATACAAGGTTTTTTAAAAAGTTTTCTTGAATTATAAATTTATAGTTGTGTAAGTGATTATTCGCTTATTGATTAACATTATTATACTAATTAGCTCATTATATTAGTATTCTTGACTACAAAAGTCAGGATTTAACCAAAGCTTTAACTTGAGCTTGGTATGTTTGAATAAACTGGCATTACTTAGGGGAATAACTAAAAAGGACTGGGTATGATTGGGTTTTAAGCAGTAAAATTTGAGAACCCTTACCCAGTTCCCAGTTCCTTATAATCAGGATATTTAACTTACTTTGTTTCCATCCAATTTTCACCTGCACGCGCATCGACCAGCAACGGTACACTTAACTGTACTGCGTTCTCCATCACGGATTTAATTTGCGGTTGTAATTCTTGCCACTCATCAGGAGGGATTTCAAATACTAATTCATCGTGAACTTGTAATAATAAACGCGCCTGATATTTTTGCAAAACGTCATGCAGTCGCACCATCGCAATTTTGATAATATCAGCGTTGGAACCTTGAATCGGTGCATTAGCAGCGGAGCGTAGCAAACCAGCATCATAGGCACCCAAATTTTTCAATTTACTCAAGTCAATATCTTCTGGGTTGCTGCCTTTTAATTTCCGTAAACTGTTGTTGGTAAAATCAAAATAACGACGACGACCGAGGATAGTTTCTACATAACCTTGAGCGATCGCTTCTTTTTTCACTCGCTCCAAATAAGCAAAAACTTTAGGATATCGTTCATTAAACCGCTTAATGAACTCGTTGGCAATGCTCTTATCTATCCCAGTTGAACGAGAAAACCTTAAAGAACCCATTCCATAAATCACGCCAAAGTTAATAGTTTTTGCTACTCCACGTTCTTCTGATGTGATATTTTCTTTTTCAAATACTAATCGTCCCGTCACAGTATGAACATCTTCATTTTGCTGATATGCTTGCACTAATATTGGTTCTTGACTCAAATGAGCCAAAATTCGCAATTCAATTTGTGAGTAATCAGCAGCCACCATTAACCAACCTGGTTCTGGCAAAAATGCCTTGCGAATTTGGCGACTAAAAGCTGTACGAATCGGGATATTTTGCAAATTTGGATTAGAAGAAGATAACCTACCAGTTGATGTTGCTGCTTGATTAAAATCAGTATGTACCCGTTGAGTATCTCCACGCACCAACACAGGTAAGGCATCTACATAAGTAGACTTTAATTTAGATAAAGTGCGGTACTCAGTTATCGTCTCAACAAATCCAGTTTGATCGATTTCTTGAAGCTTTTCTAGCGTTGCCGCATCTGTAGAATAACCAGTTTGAATTTTTCGGGAATATTTCGTGCTTAAGCCCAATTTTTCAAACAAGATTTGGCTCAATTGTTTAGGAGAACCCAAGTTAAAGTTTTCCCCAGCAATTTCTGTTGCTTTCTCTTTTAATTTGGCTAATTCTATTTCTAAATGTTGCGAAAGTTCTTGTAAATAACCTGAGTTAATGCGAACGCCTGTGTATTCCATTTGCGCTAAAACTGCTTCTAGCGGCTGTTCCACTTCCACTAATAGCTTAGACAAAGCTGGAATTTTATTTAATTCTGCACGCAGTTTCGATACCAAACCAAATGTAGAATAAACATCCATGCCACAGTAATCTGCTACTGCGGCAATATCTATATCAGCGATGGTTTGACCTTTAGGCACTAAATCTAAATAACTTTTCGCCGTTAATCCTAAATATCGCTGTGCCAAATCCATCAAATTATGACTAGAATCTGGATTTAGCAGGTAACTTGCCAACATCGGATCGAATACCACTCCATCCAAGTTAATCCCTTGACACTTGAAAACCAAGCGGTCAAATTTGGCATTCTGTAAAGTTTTAGGATAATCAGCACTTTCAAGAATTGGGCGTAGTGCTTCTAAGACCACATCCTTATTCAAATTTTCCCCAGTTTTGTGACCAACAGGAATATAAGCAACTTCATCTAACTTCGTTCCCCAGCAGCAACCAATTCCTACTAACTCAGCATCTCTTGGTTCTAAATCTGTGGTTTCAGTGTCCCAAGCAACTGGTGTTTCTGGATTAGTGAATTTTTGCAAAATTCCTAATAATTCAGTCAATTTTGCTTTGGTATTAATAATGCGTGGTTGAATTGCTGACGCAGGTTGTTGTTGTACAGCTTGTGTTTCCGCAAAACTAAAAAATGAAAGATCTGGGTCTTCAAATTCAGGTTCTATTTTTGCTGTTTCTGGTTTTGGCGCTTCTTCAACTTGACCGCCAAAACGTTGCTGTAGGTCGTTGATTTTACCCAAAAACGATTTAAATTCTAACTTTTCTAAAATTGGTGATAAAACGCTTGTATCAAATCCTTTTAATTTGCAATCTTCTAAATCAAGTTCTAGAGGAACATCCAAAACAATTTTTGCCAAATATTGAGACTTATAGGCATCTTCTTTACCCGCTGCCAATTTTTTCTGATTCGCGCCTGGAATTTCATCTAAAGCAGCATAAATATTATCAAGAGAAACATAGGTACTAAGCAACTGTACTGCTGTCTTTTCTCCTATTCCCTTAACCCCAGGAATATTATCTGATTTATCACCGCAAAGGGCTTTGAAATCAACAATTTGTGAAGGTAAAACGCCCAATTTTTGTTTAACTTGTTCTGCCTCAAATTCGGTGATGCTATTTGTAGAACGCTTTAAGGCATCTGGACTAAAATTTAGAACAGTGATTTCTTTATCAGCATCTATCAGTTGAAATAAATCGCGATCGCCAGTCAGAATCTTCACCCTATACCCAGCAGCCGTTACTCGTTGTGCTAAGGTTCCCAAAACATCATCGGCTTCGTAGCCAGGAGCAGTGTAAATTGGTAAATTCAACCCATCAAGTAACTCGTGCAGATTTTCTAAGTCGGGAATAAAGTCTTCTGGTGTTTCTTTGCGATCGGCTTTATATGTATCATCTGTTTCATGCCGGAAGGTGGGCAAACCCAAATCAAAGGCTACAGCCATTGCCTGGGGATGTTGCGTTCCCATTACTTCCAATAAACACTTAAGAAAACCAAAACATACACTCGTGGGAATCCCCGTTTTTGTACGTAGTCCTCCATCTCGCCCTTTAGCAAAAGCAAAGTATGAACGATAAGCCAGCGAGTGTCCATCTACGAGGATGAACGTCGGACGCGTTGGGGTTGCAGTATCAGTAGTTTCAGACATAGCCCTATTCTAGCCACAAGCTTCTTTATTTACATACTGCATCAGTTGGTTTATTGAAATTCCTGTACGTTGAGACACCTTTCTTAACAAAACTTCATATAGTTACCAAAAATGCATATTTACTCAAGAAATTTGAACATCAAAAGTTCACATAAATTTACGTGTATTTATCAAGCCTAGAAGCAAAAGTTAAGAGTTAGAAATAATCTAGTAATCCCTTAATGATTCGGCTTCTGAAAAGCATCTTCCATCATGAAAACAAAACTATTGAACACTCTAGGCGCCGCCACAACGTTAGCAGGAATTGTTGCAACTTCTGGAGTAGCTAATGCTGGTTCTCTCTCGTACACTAGTTCCACTAATTACGATTTTACAAATATCATTGATGCGCCTTTGAGCGTCCAAAAATTTGACTCATCTCTCGGCACACTCCAAGGTGTAACAATAGAATTTACTGGCGACATACTTGGAAATGCTGGTTTTGAAAATAGAAGTCCAAGCGCAAGCCAAGCTACAGTAAATCTTGGCAGCCAATTGAGCTTAAAACTAAATAATCAATCTTTGTTGGAACTGAATCCAAAATATACTTCCAGTTACCAAGTTGCCAAATACGATGGCGTCACTGATTATAGTGGCACATCTGGAAAGACTCTTTCTAACTTAACTGCCACACAATCTGGTAGCCAGTCTTTTACTAATACCACATTCTTGCAGTCTTTTATTGGTACTGGCAGCGTAGACTTTTTCTTCTCAGCCATAGCAAACTCACTAGTTACAGGATCGGGTAACATGAGATCCTATATTGATACCTATGCCAAAGCAGGTGTCAAAGTAACTTATAACTATGAAGAATTGAAATCTGTACCTGAAGCATCAACTACCCTTGGAATTGGTTTAGTTGCTGGGCTTTGTTTGTTGTCACAACGCAAAAAAATTTTGGTCAAAGTCTTAAATTCATAGACTTTAGTTGAATAGGTAAATCTTTTCTATATCTACCTATCAGTCAAGTTTTCTAACTTAAATGTAAATCCCCGATTCTTTCGAGAATCGGGTTTTTTTGTTGTGGTTATGGAGTGGAGAGTACGGGAGAAAACTTTTTTGATTTTTAGTTGTTTTTCCCATGATCTAATGTGTTCAAAAACTTTGAGCTAAAGAAGCGTTGTCTTAAACTTTTCACAAAATCTAAAATCCAAAATGGTATAACCTCTAACTGGAACTTTAAATTTAAGGAATTCATGTACAACGCATCTGCCAAAGATATTAAACTACTGGTTGTGGATATAGATGGGACGATCGCCGGACACTCCAATACCATCAACGAACCTGTAAAGCAAGCGCTGATTGCGGCACAAGCACGAGGCATTCAAGTGGCGATCGCTACAGGTCGTATGTATTGTTCAGCGCTGCGCTTTCACCAAGAAATCGGCTCTACCTTACCATTAATGGCTTATCAAGGAGCCTGGATTCAAGACCCCATCACCCAAAAAATTCATCGCCATTTAGTGCTTTCTAGGGAACTCGCCCACCAATTACTCGATTATTTTGAACAGCCTCAATTACGGCCGCTTTTATCTATCCACTTCTACATCAATGACCAACTCTACGTCCGGGAAATAACCGAAGAAACCAAAATTTATGCACAACGTTCTGGTATTATCCCGATTGCTGTGGGAGATTTGCGCCAAGTTTTAACGAATGAACCGACAAAAATTCTCGCTTTGTGTGATGACACAAATTTCATCAGCGAGGTACTGGGGAATTTGCGCCGCCAATATACACCTGCTGAACTTTATTTAACAACATCTGTTGCCACCTTCTTGGAAGCAACTAACGCCTCTGTGAATAAGGGAACTGCTGTACGTTACCTAGCTGAAGAATTGCTGGGATTAGAAGTAGCCAACGTCATGGCTATTGGTGATAACTTCAACGACCTGGAAATGCTAGAGTATGTCGGTATTGGTATAGCTATGGGAAACGCACCACCAGAAGTGCAAGCGATCGCTCAGTGGGTAGCCCCTAGTGTAGACCATGACGGAGCAGCAGTGGCAATTGAAAAGTTTTTGCTTCAGTGAGGGTACTTTTTCCAACCTAACCCATATCAATCAGAAAGGACACCGACGACTGGCCGTGTTTCGTCTCGGTGCCCCTGCTGGTTCGCTCCTCACACACCTGCTAATGTAGCCGAGGTGATGCATTGAGTCAATAGCTGTGATGAAAGTTTTTATAACTCCAATGGCGCAAAAATTTTCAGCTTTTCCTCCAGCACAAATTTTAATACTGACTGAGTAGCCATAAGTAATCCCAGCCTAGCTTGTGCTAACTTTGGTGAGATAATTTTCACTTCACCCCAAATGCGGCAATTACACCAGAGATTTTCAAAAGCTTGGCTCAAGTTCAATGCTGCCTTTTCCCATTTCACAGAACCCCTAATATCAGGAAATTGTATGTTGTCTACTACCTCCACTAACTCGCTAATTAAACGACGCTCATCTGGGTGATTTAACTGTAATTTTCCATCGCAGTTGAGCCAAGGTATGGGATTGGGGGAAATAACACTCCAAAAACTTGGACTACTATTTGCAAGTGGTTCTTTAAGCTGAATCAATCTCTCTCGGTGAGCCAACAGCACTAGCGAACAGCAACGCGCATGGGCATGTTGAATGGGAAATAAGGCATTGGGCATTGGGCATTGGGCATTGGTTATTCTTTCTCCCCCTGCCTCCCCTGCTCCCCCTGCTGTTTTAGCTCCCTCATCTCCCCATACTTCTCTACGAGAGGCTGCGCTAACGGCTTCGCTCAGTACAAGTCTCCCCATCTCCCTATCTTCCCACTCCCCTACTAGCCTTTGTAACCAACCTGCTAAGGCTGAGTCAGTTAATTCAAAATGTATCCAACCAGGGGGAACTATTTGCACGTTAAAAACGTCGCCACAGGTTGCAGATAGATGAAGGGCGATCGCGCTGGCAAGCTCCATCGTTTCTCGATTCTGAGAGTTTGACACTTGCAACGCCACACTTGAGGTATACAAAATTTTGCTATTGTTTCTATCTTTGTATAGAAGAATTTTTTTATTTTTTATGTGTTCGTTTTTGATACTTTCAGTATTAATACTTAAATATTCACTTAAATACTCATATACTAACCGTTTAAATGACACATAACTGAGTGTTTGTATTTTATTAAACACTAGATTTTACGTAAATAGCTTTGTAAACTATATTTGTTAATTTGGTGTCACCTATCTCCGGATATAGGTTTAATCTAGATGAAGAAAAATGAGAGTAGGATAAAATTTGATGAATAATCGATGAATAGTGAGTAAACTTTACTACCATCATTGTACAGTAGGAAGTATAACAAAAGAATAGAGAGTAATTCTTTGCTTTCTATTCTTTGGATGGCTGGCGCTGTTAGGCGTTAAGCCTGCATCGCCAACACAAAGACACTCCTTGCACCTTTCGATCACGTCTTTGTCTTCAGCCGAACGCTCTTTGTTACCTATGCAATCTCCATCTTCTTTTTCTGAGGCATCACGGCCTTTTTTAACTTGGCAACGGATTCTTGACTGGGCTCAGGAACACTACCGCTGCCGCACCTTCAGCAAAGATGAGCGCATTCCAGCCCGACCTGGATTGCTATATTTGGTGCAAAGGGGTGCAATCCGTATGGTAGGAACCGCCCAGGTTAGCGCGACTGCCAGCCAGCTAACGTCTCGACGAATCAACAGAACTCCAGAGGAAGCGTTCTTGGGTTTTGTTGGAGCGGGACAGCCCTTTGAAATTGTTGCTCAGTCACCATTCACACTCCAAGCTTACGCTCATGTTGACCAAACTGCGGTGCTGTGGATGTACTGGCACGACTTAGATAACTGGCCTCACTTCCGCCGGGAAGTTATGGATGCCTTTAGATATCAGCACCAGCGTAAGCTGCTGTGGCTGAGTGCCTTGGGACAACGCCGCACAATTGACCGACTCTTGGGATTCCTCACATTGTTGATTGAGGAATATGGAGAGCCAGCAATGAGCGACACCGATCCCGATGTCATTCGTGGCTATTGTTTGCCTTTCCCCCTTACCCATGCCCAAATTGGTAGCGCGATTGGTTCGACTCGTGTCACCGTCACCCGCTTAATGGGCAAGCTGCGTCAACGTGGCTTAATCCTTACCCAAGGCGATAATCTCATTTGCTTACCAGCAGAGTCGATTAATAGAGCCAGCTAAAGCACAGTTCAGAGGGGCGATTTCCGCCACTCTGCCTGAATGCGATGGGCTACGCCCCGCCAAAGGCGATCGCAGTGTCAGCGAATTTTGACAAACCCAGCTTGGGTAATCAGTTCCTGCCCCTGCTCAGTCAGCAGTAAGTTGGCGTAAGCGACACCTGCTTGCTGCTCAGTCTGACCATTCTGTTTGACCACCACAAACAGATTGCGGGTAATGGGGTACTTTCCTGATTGAAAAGCCTCAATGTTTAACTTGTTCCGTTTACCAGGACATTCAGACGGGAGGACAAATGGTTCTTGGTAGGGAGCAATATATTGCCCTTGTGTACGCCCCAACGGCAAGGCTCTAATTGAACATTGAGGAATCACCTCTGGGGCAGAAGCGTAGTAAATGCCACCAGGACTACTAGCCAATTTTTGCAAGGCTTGGGTGGTTGTGGAGATAAATTCCACATTGGAGCTGAAAGCTTGACCACCCAAGATGTCTTGGACAAAAAGTTCTACCGTACCGCCATCAACAATTCGGCGGGAATAAGGCTTGATAGGAATATTGGAACCGCCCAATTGGCTCCAATTATTGATTTTGCCAGTATAAATTGACTTTAACTGGTCTACCGTTAGTCCTGGTATGTTGAGGTTTGGGTTAACTGCAACTGCTAAACCATCAATTGCTACAGGAATTTGTTTCAAAGCGAACCCACGCTGCTGGGCGCGGCTAAACTCTTGGTCTAAAATTGGTCGAGAAGACTGGGCAAAAGCTAGTTGACCATCTATCAGCGACTGTATACCAGTACCAGAACCAGGAGATGTATTGCTCGGTTCTACATAACGCAGCCTAAATTCTCCTCGTGCTGCTTGAATTCCTGGGTCAACTATTAATCGAATTGGTGCCCAAGACGTACTGCCTCCGTAATTGAATAATCCAGTGGGAACATCCTGGACCGAGGCGAAAGTGTTAGCACTAGGTTGTGCTGATGGAGGTTGGGGTGTGTTGGTGCTACGAGAATTAATTTGATTTAAGTCAAGACCAGATTTTCTGCTAAACCACCAAAAACCGCCAGCTATTAAGCCAACGGTAATTAGGAGAGATAAAACAAGAATAGGTATTTCATTTTTTTGGGACATAACAATTACCCGCGTGTCCGTTTAATATTAGGAACTGGGGATGGGCATAGGGTACAAGAGGCAGAGGTCTAGGTATTTTAAAACTCACTGTATCCTAAAGAATGGCCATCTTTGTCTGTCACCATGAACTTAAGGCCAGCCTTGAGGATGACTCTTGCACGTTTAGAAATCGCATTCTAACGCCCTAATCCTATCTTGTTTTGAGTACCCATCTGGATACTGCATAAAGCTGGACTTGTAGCAAAATTACAAGTGTAAGTCGCTAAAGATTCTTTTTGATAATTAAATACCCGCATATTGTAACCAAAGTTTCGTGCAGTGCTACCTAAACGATTGACAAAATCATAGCGTTGCACATAGTCTAATAAGCTCCAAATTTGCTGATTAACTATCAAATCAACTCGCGCAGGTTCTTTTTCAAAAGCTGGATATGCTATCCAATTATCCAATAGCTTTTTCTCAGCATTTTGTTGTGCCCACCATAAACTGGGAACGGTTAATTGTGCTGGGTTAATGGTGTTAGCCGTGATTATATAGTCTGTTGGCTTGGTCAATAAATCTAGTTCTAAAGGCGCGCTAGAAGGTGGCGGTATTGGGGATGTTTGTGCTAGTGAGGGCGAAACTATTAAAGCAGCGAGGCTAATAGTTAGTAGTAATGAAAATGATTTCTGACCGCACAATTTAGGTAGATGCATAACTGATACTAATTCATAATTCGTAATTCGTAATTCGTAATTCGTAATTCAAGGACAAGTCAAAATTCGCATATTTTAAAGTTTAATTGCAACAATGCGAATTCTTCGATAGTCTGCTATCCAATTTCCTTGTTGATACAGGGTTGGCTTCAGATATTGTTCCACGACGCGAATTACTTGTATTTGTTGCTCATCAGAAAGTCCTGTTAAAAAACTGCTGGCGAACATCCGAATCCAGTTTGCCATACCTGCTTCTGCTTCTGCTAAAGGTGTTGGACGAG
This sequence comes from Nostoc paludosum FACHB-159, assembly GCF_014698835.1. GTDB lineage: Bacteria > Cyanobacteriota > Cyanobacteriia > Cyanobacteriales > Nostocaceae > Nostoc > Nostoc paludosum. Next base: position 55,678 of record NZ_JACJTU010000003.1, read on the forward strand.
GAAATAGGGCGCTATAGATGACATCAAAGCCTTGCTGTTCTAATAAGGTGGCGTATTCAGCAATACTAGGAAAATACCAAGGATTTCGGCCTTGTGTGGGTATATTAATTGCTTCTAAGGCGTTGGATAAAGCTGTGGCGATCGCTTGCACATTCCCTTTACCACCAAATTCGGCGACAAAACGCCCGCCTGGTTTTAGGGCTTGATGTATGGAAGCGATCGCGCTATCTGCTTGTTTCACCCAATGCAATACAGCGTTGGAAAACACAGCATCAAAAGGCTGTTCAAATTGAAAATTTGTCGCATCAGCAACATCAAAACGGATATGGGGATAGTTTTCTCTTGCCTTTTCAATCATCGCAGGTGCGCTATCAATTCCCCAGACTTGGGCACCAGTTTGGGCAATTTTTTCGGTGAGTTGTCCAGTACCACAACCGAGATCCAAAATTGATTCTCCTGGCTGGGGGTTGAGTAATTGCAACAAGTCCTCGCCATATTGCCAGACAAAGGCGTGTTTATCTTCATAAAGGGAAGTGTCCCAATTATTATTGAGTGTCGAAATATTATTCATAGCTGATTCGCTAATCCTCAACCATCGGCTTGAGGTTCATGAGTGCCTAATCACTACAGTAAAAAAGATTTTTAATCATGTCCAATATATATTTTTTGATTAACTAATATTTAAAAGATATGAGTTCAGGTAAGAGATGGAACTACGACACCTGCGCTACTTTGTCATCTTGGCAGAGGAACTGCACTTTGGGCGGGCGGCAGAACGCTTGCATATTGCCCAACCTCCCTTAAGTCAACAAATTCGTCAGCTAGAAGGGGAATTAGGTTTTGAACTGTTTCACCGCACGAAACGAAATGTGCAGTTAACTCAAGCGGGACAAGTGTTTTTGGGTGAAGTCCAGCAAATTATGAGGCAATTACAACAGGCAATCCAAGTTGGGCAGCAAACCAGTCGGGGCGAAATTGGACAGTTAGTAGTTGGCTTTGTCAGTTCAGCCGCGTATAATATTTTGCCAACTATTCTGCGAAAGTTTCGTAGTTTGGTTCCTGGTGTGAGCTTAGAGTTACACGAATTAACTACAGATCAACAGTTAGAGTGGTTACGAGAAGGTCGAATGGATGTGGGATTGCTGCGTCCACCTGTTGAAGAAAATAGATTTACTTGGGAAATAATTTTTGAAGAGTCGCTGATGGTGGCACTACCTGAAGCACATTTGCTTACCAATCAATCGGATGTGTGTTTGACATCACTTGCTACCGAACCGTTTATTTTATTTCCCAGAATATTAGCACCAGGACTCCACGACTTAATTATCAGTCTCTGCCAGCAAGCAGGTTTTAGTCCCAATGTTGCCCAGGAAGCTATCCAGATGCAAACAATTATCAGTTTAGTGGCAGGCGATATGGGTGTGGCGATCGTGCCAGCATCTTTACAAAATCTACAACGCACTGGGGTAGTTTATAAAACTGTGCAAGAATCTACCCCAAAGGTGGGCATGGCGATGATTTGGCGAAAAAACGAAACATCCCCAATTGTGCAGAGGTTTGTGGAAATAGTTAGACAAGTTGATCGGCAGTGTTAAATTTAAAAGCTTGTAACAATGATTACCGCAGTCCAGACACTCCCATAGGACCACGAGTTACGCCTAGCTGATTTTGTAGCTTCAACTCTCGCCAAAGTTGCGAACCTGTAATTTCACCTTGCAATAATTGGCTGTAGCAATGTATTGTTTTACTCACTTGCTCTGGTGTTTCATTCACAAATTCGATGCGGAAGTGAGTTAAACCAAGCTCTATGAGACGCTGCACGTACTCTGCTCCAGTTTGAGCAGTACCATTAAATACAGTATTACGGCAACCTACATCTGCTTTGACGACGTGTTCGCTACCAACGCGGTCTTTTAATTTCACTTCATGCTTTTCGCAAGGTCGTCCACAGTTAGTGTAGTCTGTTCCCTGAGAGAGGAAAGCACAAAATACACAGTGTTCCATATGGAACATTGGCATATGTTGATGGATTGTCACTTCAAACCACTGGGGCGGACAACTTGTAAGCAGGTCTTCTAGTTGAGTAATATTCAAATCGTAGGATGCGGTTAATCTTTCTAAACCAAAATCCTGCCGAAAGTAGTCTGCTGTTAAAGGGTTGGCAACGTTGAGCGAAAAATCTCCAATACAACGGTCTTGGGCAAAAAATTGCAGTTGGTCATAGTTCCGCACTAGATAGCCATCTGCTTTGCAGGCGCGTACTTGTTGCAAAATCCAATTTTCTCCAGGTTTAGTAATTCGGGGTGGTGCAACCCAGATTGTGGGGAGTGGGGAGTTAGGAGTTAAGAGTGCTGAGTTATGAGTTAAAAGTGAAGAATTGTCTGCTTTGTTTTTTTGCTGTTGTTGGCGTACTAAGTGTACGGCTTCTTGGTAGGCGCGGGGATCTTCAAATTCGCAGTAGAGTATTTCAATACCAGCTTTGAGGGCGGCTTGGAGTTGCTTGAGATTTCGTACCAAAACGATGAGTGAAGGGGATGAAGAAGCCGCAAACTGGTAAAATTTCTCCGTGTCGCCGCGTCCCCGTGTCTCCATGTCCTCTTCTTTGGCGGATGAGGAGGGGAGTAAGTCTTGGAAGGAGACATTAGGACGTAATTGCCAACGTTTTGGTTGACTTCGCAATTCCTCCAATTGTGTCACGATGTCACGCCGCATCCGGTTTAATTCACTTACGGGTAGCATGATGGCATCACTGAGGTGGTTGGTTAGGGTTCCCAAACAAAAGGGAGTGTTACCAAGACGACCGAATTGTTCTTGTAAACGGCCTGTATCGAGAGGTTTGGTGTGCGCTTCTACTAGTGAAATTGCAGACTCCACTTGGACAATATTACCAAGTCGATCGCGGGCGATCGCAATCAATGGCTGACCAACTTCTCCATAAATCTCCAAGTCAATCGGACGCTGAAATTGTGGGTTTTCGCCAGCAAAACTTTGACGCAGTTGCTTATCAAGTTCCGGGTCACTGGTTTTCCAAACTTTATCGCCCACATACACTCGACGTAAGTTCAAATCATTTCTACCAAAGGTCAACAAAGTTTCCTTACCTTTGGATACCACCCCATACACCCGTCCACCTTGTTCCTTCGCCTCTGGGTGACCGCAGTCAAACACAATTCCATCTCCCGGTTTAACAGGCGCTTCCAATTTGATTGCTATCTGTTCGTTGTGGATGCGAGTAACTTCACCTAAATAAACGCCGCGTTTTTTACCGAAACGCGCATGAACTAGTTCCTGATTATTAATTCCACTAAACCAGCCGGTGTATAGTCCGCGAGAAAATGCCATCTCTAAGTTGTAGTGTTCTTGATTTGCCCGTTGTTGATTAAGCGGAAGATCCCCCCAACCCCCCTTAACAAGGGGGGCTATGTTCCCCCCTTTTGAAGGGGGGCTAGGGGGGATCTCCTCCATCACCCGATCCAAGGCTTGGCGATAAACACGGGTGACATTAGCAACATACTCTGGAGCTTTCAGACGACCTTCGATTTTGAGAGAAGTTACCCCTGATTTCACCAAATCCGGCAAAACATCCAACCCAGCTAAGTCTTGAGGACTGAGTAAATATTTGCGTTCGCCTAAATCTACAATTTGACCATCAGCGATTAAATCATAGGGCATCCGGCAAGCTTGGGCACATTCACCTCGGTTTGCAGAACGTCCGCCTAAAGCTTCACTAGTCAAACACTGACCGGAATACGCCACGCACAAAGCACCGTGAACGAAGACTTCCAAAGGTAGCGAAGTTTGCTGTTGGGCAATCTGCTGCTGAATTTTATTGATTTCTTTGAGAGAACATTCACGCGCCAACACTACCAATTGACAGCCAAGGGATTTGGCAAATTCCACTCCAGCTGCACTAGTGATAGTCATTTGCGTGGAAGCATGGATGGGAAAATCAGGCGAAAGGTGACGGATGAGACGACATATTCCGATATCTTGAACAATCACCGCATCCACACCCGCTGCAATAATCGTGCGGATATATTGTTGTGCTTCTGCTAGTTCTTTAGGAAATATTAGTGTATTTACGGTGACATAACCCTTTACACCCCGAAGATGCAGAAATTTCATCAAGGTGGGTAAGTCTGCTTCTGTGAAATTTTGTGCCCGCATTCTGGCGTTGAAGCGATCTAAACCGAAGTAAATTGCATCCGCCCCATTTTCTACAGCAGCTTTAGCACATTCCCAATTACCTGCTGGCGCAAGTAGTTCGGGACGTTGAAGGGAGAGTGGAGAAAGGGAGCGATCGCTTTTCATGTTTACTTGGGGTTAAGTAGCACCATAGCGATCTTACCTAAGTTGATGGGGGATGGTGGGGCGATCGCATCCTTAACTTAAGAGAACCGATACACCAAGATTATTCCTGGGAATACTCAGATTAAGTCTATTTTGACAACAACTATGGTTAATCCATTTACCCAGCGACCAGAACCACATTTGTTTAAGGGAGGAGATGCGTACAGGTTTTCAAAATGTTGTAGAAGAAGTTAAAGATTTAGAAGCTCGTAGGTGCAGAGAAGAGTTTCAGGCTCGAACTTTTCTACTACTCAAAACCTATGAACGATTTACCTATACAGTACCTGAATTACTAGAAGCAGATCCACTTATTCAAAGAGCCGAGGAATTAGAAGCTTGGCTGCGAACTCAACTTAATCGTATTGAAGTAGGCAAACCGGAAAGATTGCCACTAATGGTGGCTCTTGCCTTTAGTGTCAGAGCAAAAGCTGATGCCTTTGAAGCTAAAGGAGGAGATTATACAAGTTTTGCTATTAAAGATATTAGCCTACTAATAAATCAACTGTGTGACGAGGCTCGTGCATTCTGCGAGGGACAGAGTTTATATACTCTTGGAGTAGAAATGCCAGAAATACTTTACCAGTATGCTCTATTGAATCGTAGTCTACGTAAGGGACGTAATTTACAGAGACAAGTAGACTCTGAAGTGATTTTTTCGGCAGAGGAGGTAGCTTGGGATGATGGAATGCAAGAATTAAGAGAAATATTTAAACCTAACATTGAACATACTGAATTTATAGGTGGCAATCAAGTTATTAAGCTAAATACTATGGCAGACTACGATTGGTATATACGTTTTGCAAATCAAGATAGATCAACTTTTAATATTCACTCTCGTTCTTCAATAAAACTTTCTGATATTCTACGAAATATAGGTCATCCAGAACCTCAGACTGGAGGAATTGGAAAAACTACACTCAATACTCTTATGTCTTTTGCTCTACCTAAAAGAGTCAATAAGATTTCACATATTATACAAGCAGAGTTTAAGCTAGAGACTTCCCCTAAATTTCTTGTGGCGTCAAACTGATTTTTAGTCTTAGGGGTAATAAATTTTTTTACCCCAATCCCTCAACATCAGCACTTTCCCCTTCCGACTCAACAAGCTCAAAGTTTACCTTGTTATATAAATCCTGCAAAGAAATCTCAAAGGTTACGGTTGTAAGAGCGATCGCTTCATCTTCTTCATCATATTCACGAAGCGTCCATTGCTTTTTTCCAGTTTTAGAAAATTGCTCTACACGAATTCGAGTTTGGTCAATTAATAGATATTCTTGAAAGGTATAAATAGTCCGGTAAGCTTCAAATTTATCTTGGCGATCGTAGTTTTTAGTGGATTTAGACAAAACCTCAACAATAACTTGGGGATTTGTAATAATATCTGTACGGTTGTTGAAAAATTCTGGTTCACCAGCTATTACTGTCACATCCGGATACGTATAGATACGCTTTTGCTGTATACATAGACGCATATCGCTATTAAACACTTCGTATTCTTGTTGTCTGAACGCGAAGTTTAACACAGCATAGAAATTACCAGCTATCCGATTGTGATTTATTGTTCCACCCGCCATAGGAATTATTTGCCCGTCAATATATTCACTTTTGTAGTTAGCAGCTTCTTCTAGCTCTAAATATTCCTCTGGGGTATAGTATCGCTGTTGTGTTATTTGCATAGCTCTATGGGGGTAACAATGTTTAACGATACGGAGCGTCTAGGCACTAAAGATATTTTATCCATGTTTACCGAACGGGTTAACAGGTTAGATAGAGGTTTTATGTTCGCTATCTTAATTCGCTAAGTACAATATTTCATTAATTCCTAGTGAAATAAATTAGGCAAAACTCTGCGTCACTTTGCGTTTACTTTGCGTTCCTCTGCGTTTAAAAACATTATGAGTTTACACAAAACTGTACTACCTTACTCACTTCAAAAAGCCTGCTAACCCCTTTCCTATTGATAACCGGCAGCTTGCAACAAAAACAATTTGGCATAACGTCCCCCTAGTTGTAACAGTTCTTCGTGAGTTCCTTGTTCTATAACTTCCCCATTTTCTATTACTAGAATTTTGTCAGCCATTCGTACCGTAGAAAAGCGATGGGAAATCAAAAGTACCATCTGATTTTGAGTAATAGCGCGGAAATGATTGAAAATCTCAAACTCAGCTTGGGCATCTATAGCTGATGTTGGTTCATCTAACACCAAGATATCTGCTTGCGATCGCATAAAAGCACGAGACAGAGCAATTTTCTGCCATTGTCCCCCAGAAAGTTCCTGTCCTCCCTTAAACCAACGGCCGAGTTGAGTCTGGAAACTTTGGGGTAATTGGTCGATAAAAGATTGCGCCATACCTTTTTGAGCAGCAGTTTCCCAAAGAGTTTCATTTTCGAGATGTTCTACATCACCGACGCCAATATTCTCACCCACAGTAAATTGATAGCGGACAAAGTTCTGAAAAATTACACCAATGCGACGCCGCAACACATCCACATCCCATTCTTGCAAGTCCAAACCATCTAAGAAAATTCGCCCAGAGTCAGGGGTGTAAAGCCGGGTAAGTAGTTTGATTAAGGTAGTCTTACCGGAACCGTTTTCACCTACAATTGCTAGTTTCTCTCTCGGTTTCAAGTGCAGCGAAATGTTTCTCAATGCTGGCTTGGAACTTCCCGGATAAGTAAATGATACGTTCTCGAAACGGATACCATCTTGGGGATTTAAACCAACGGTTGCCTTACCCCAAGACTTTGGTACTTTCTCTTCCAGAAAATCATAGAGATTTGATAGATATAGGTTATCCTCATACATCCCTCCAATAGAAGTCAGGGCATTGGAGAAAGTAGACTGTCCTTGGCGAAACACAGTGAGATACATTGTCATGTCTCCCAAGGATATCTTGCCTTGTACTGTTTCCAGCACAATCCAAGCATAAGCTACGTAAAAAGCGCCAGTACTGACTAAACTCAGCAAATACCCCCACAATCCTCGCCGGAGAGTCAAATCGCGGTCTTCGCCATAAAGTTGCTCGAACAGGTTGCGGTAACGTCCTAGCAACATCTGTCCGAGTTGGTAGAGTTTGACTTCTGTGACAAAATCTTCTCTGGCTAGCAGATTTTCTAAGTAGTGCTGTTGACGGGTTTCTGATGCACGCCAACTAAACAAACGAAAGGCTTCTCCAGCAAACTTTGTTTCGGCAATAAATACAGGTATGGCAGCCAAAATCAGCATTAGCACCGCCCAAACTGAGAAATTTACTAGCAAAATACCGTATGTGAACAGGGAAAGGGCATTTTGCACTAAGCCAAAGGTGCGGTTTACTAAGGAAAGGGGACGAACTGATGCTTCTCGTCGAGCATTGGTCAATTTGTCATAAAATTCTGAGTCTTCAAACTGCCTAAGATCCAGTGTCAGCGCCTTTTCTAAGATGAGTACATTCACTCGCTGACCCAATAGCGCCCGCAATAACGACTGACAAATAGTGATTCCGCGTTGACTACCTGCTAGTAAAATTACAGCGATCGCTTCTAATCCTACATACAACAAAGCAGGATAAATATTAACAGAACCATTGCTGTCTGAGCTAACCTGAGAGGCAAATACTACTGCATCAACAATTAACTTACTTATGTAAGAGATCGCTGCCGGTAAAATACCAGCCACTAAAGTTAAACTAGCCAGAAAAATAGTAAGCGATCGGCTAGTAGTCCATACTAAGCTTATAGCCCGTCCACTGTACCGGAAAACCGTCAGTGATTGGCGTAGTATATTTCTTTTTTTTTAATCTTCATCTTTACTTGCCGCGAGATACCCCAGTGCAGCGGATCTTCCTGACTTTATTTAATCTTTATAAATTTTAGCAAAAAAGAACTCAGAACTCAGGCGCTACAATGACGAGTGGGCGACAGTTGACACCAGTGGCGTCTCACCCGCCCATGATTACGGGGGTGCAAGATGCCCACCCCACAAGATGGGATAATTTATTTCTTGGAAATCCCTTAACGAATATTCTGACTCCTGAATTTTAACTCCTGACTCATGTTTACATTTTTATCCCCACAATCTCCTACCTGCTTTCCCATTTAATCTTTGGTGAGCATCTTCCAATAAAGCTGGAATATCTAAATTTTCAGGACATCGGGGCAAACAGTCACCGCATTCGGTACAGCGATTAGCTTTCATTCCAGGGAACCAATGACCAGCGTTTTCAAACATTCCATAACGATATTGGCCATAGTCTTTCATGTCATAAGCTACTGCGAGGTTTCGTAACCGCAATACTTCTGGAATATTGATATTTTCTGGGCAAGGTAAACAAGCATAACACTGGCTGCATTTATCAATCCCCAAAGCAATTTTTTGCTGATTTTCTAATCGCTGGAATGCAGAAATTTCTTCTGGCGTAAGTTCAGTATCTCGGTCAGCAACTTGCAGAGGTTCGATTAATTCATCTGGGTTGGCCGGCCCAACGCTCAAGGTAGTAATACGGTTATCTAAAAGTAAAAATCGATAGTTTAATTCTAAGGGTGAATACGGCTGACACAGGTCTTTAAGGGTTTGGGATGGTGTGTAGAGGCGTCCTCCCTTATCAGCAGGGGAAATGATGAAAATTCCCATGTCTTTTTCGGCAGCTAGTTGAATCGCTGGGGCGTGGCGTTGGAAAAAATAATAATAATGCAAATTGACAAATTCAAAAAAGTCTGTATTAATTGCTGCCTGAATTAACTCTAATGTCCCGTGGGTCGAAAAACCAACGTGTCGAACTCGCCCATCAGCAACAGCTTCTTCGACAGCTTGCATACAGCCATTTTTAGCTTGTACCCATTCCAAATGTTGCCAAGTGTTTAAGCCATGAATGCCTAAGCAATCTACATAATCTGTTTGTAATTGTTCTAGGGATTCATCGATGCACCGACGCATGGTGTCGGAATCTCGTGTAAGTGGGATTTTGGTAGTGAGGTGCAGCTTCGTTCGGGGAACCGACAAACCAGCTTTTAGTGCCCTACCAAGATATTCCTGACTTTTGCCGTAACCTTTGGCAGTTTCTAGATGATTAATTCCTAAGGCTAAGGCTTGTTCGATGGTCTGCTGGGCATTTTCAAAATCAGCCAGGTAGCGCATTGTTCCCAAGGAAAAAACCGAGAGGCGCAAATTTGTTTTTCCAAAGCGTCGGTATTGCATCATTAAGAGAGTTAGAAGTTAACAGTTAGGAGTGAGGAGTTAGGAATTGAATAATGTAATTGATAACTCCTAACTCTTAACTCTTAACTCTTAACTTTTCTAACTGTCGCCATTGCCAAAGCGCTTGATCAAATCTTCAGGGCGGAGATTGGAAACAAATTCACGGAAGGCTTGCTGTTCGGCTTCATCTGCATCGCGGTCAACTGGGATAGAAGCATCAGCGATGACTTCTTCCATTACCCAAATCGGAGTATTTGTGCGGAGGGCAATGGCGATCGCATCGCTAGGACGGGCGTCGATTTCCTTTTTGACTTCACCTTGCTGGACAATTAAGGCAGCATAAAAGGTATCCTTTTGCAAGGAATGAATAATCACCTTCTCTAGAGTCATGTTCCAGGTCTCTAGAAGATTCACCATCAAATCGTGGGTTAAGGGTCTAGGAGGCTTCTGATTTTCCAGTGCGCCCATAATTGCCCTAGCTTGTTCTTGACCGATGTAAATTGGCAAAGCCCGCCGATCTGACGAATCTTTCAAAAGTACGATTGGGCTGCGGGTTATGGCATCTAATGCTATGCCAGCGACTTTCATTTCAATCATTGGCTAAGCCTCTACAATTTTTTGAGAGCCTTGGATGGTGTGTAACAAATAGTACTCTTGTCCAGGCGGTTTGGCGACAGTAATAAACATAAGCATTCGTTCTCTATAATTGCTTCTATTAAACTCCGAACTTGTGGTGTACACCAGAGTAATTCAAATGGGTCTGCTTAAACAATAAGCTTCTTACCCAAGTATGCCTCGTGAAGGATGATAATGTGTTAATATTCCCCATATAAAAAAAGTCAGAAAATATACTCAGATATTCTCAATTTCTGTGACAATTACTAATTAATTTCTGCCAAAATTAGGCAATAAATAGAGTTAGTTTGGCAAAAAAGCGGTGTTTACAGGATTAATCCAAGCTTTAGGAACGATGAAACCCTTAGGGGGCGATTCTTGGCAAATTACTTGTGTTAGCCAATCGGGTGAAGTAATTATGCAAGATTTGGCTTATGGTGACAGTGTTGCGGTGGACGGCGTTTGTTTGACGGTGGAAAAAGTTTTAAAGGATGGCTTTATCGCCACTGCTTCACCGGAAACCCTACGTCGCACAACTTTGGGAGGTGAGCAAACCCAACAGAGATATGTCAATTTAGAAGCGTCCCTCAGAGTTGGCAGCAAAGTCGGGGGTCATTTTGTTATGGGTCATGTAGATGGCATCGGGCGATTGTTAATGGCAGAACAAACAGCGACTTCTTGGGAAATGACCTTTAGTGCATCAGAGGCGATCGCACGCTACATTGTCCCCAAAGGTAGCATCGCCGTCAATGGCATTAGTCTCACAGTCGCCACATATGAGCCAGAATTTTCTCAATTCAAGGTGGCGGTGATTCCTCTCACCTATGCTGAGACAAATCTTCGCTATTTGACTCCTGGTAGTTTAGTCAATTTAGAAGGAGATATTCTCGGCAAATATGTGGAAAAATTCCTTTATTCTGGCAAACCACACACCACAGACCCTGATAATAATAGTATAAACGACATTACACCCGCATTCTTAGCAGAACACGGGTATTTGTAGTTGGGTAGTGGGCATGGGGCATTGGGCATTGGGAGGTGTGGGAGGTGTGGGAGGTGTGGGAGGATGGGGAAGAAATCTTTCCCCCCACACTCCCCACACTCCCCCATCTCCCCAGTCCCCAGTCCCCAATCCCCAGTCCCCAGTTAGCTCCCTGGTTGCTGGCTTACCTGGGCAGTTCGCAGGGATTGAAGTAACTGGGCCAGGCCGCTTTGTAATTCTACGCCTGGATCAGCAGCAACCCACCCATTAGGTGTGAGGTGGCGGACTTCAAAGTGCAGGTGAGGGCCTGTAGAGTTACCTGTACTGCCAACTCGGCCGATCATAGTCCCTGCTTGTACCCACTGGCCGGGTTGAACAAAGATTTCTGACATGTGACCGTAGAGAGTTTGTTCAGCAGATTTGTGACTGAGGATAACAGTTAAACCATAACCACCCACCCAGTTAGCAGTTTCCACGCTTCCAGAAGCAGCAGCCAAAACTGGGGTTCCCGTAGGCGCACCCAAGTCTGTACCAGCATGGAAGCGTTGGTTACCTGTGATGGGATGAATTCGCCAACCAAACACAGAAGTAATGGAAGCGGGAACTGACAGTGGGTACATCATTCCCGTACCGCCATAGGCGATTCTCGGACTGTAGGGAATTTGCGGCAATACTGATGCCAGGGAGAAGTCGTAACTTACGCTGCTGGGGCGGGGTGCTATGTTGCCATCTGCCATTGGTGGCGGTAAAGTACCACCACTGGGGGCAATGGGAGTCGCACTCACCTTGGTGGTGCCAAAATCGCTGGGACTAGGAATAAATCGATTCTGGCGGAATCCAGTCTTATTGTCACTACTAGAAACACTTTGAACAGCACGCCATCTGCCATTGTTACCAGCGCTTGCCACTTGTCGCACTGGTGGAACTACTGGCAACTGAGCGTTTTGACTTCTGCTAAGCCAACTAGGTGCTGATTTTCCATTAGAATTGGCTACACGCCCAGTTTGGGGTGCTTTAGCACAAACCCCACCAGATACGTTTTGCCCTGAAGGCAAAGTGGCTCGGCAACCACTAGAACGTTCTGTGAGGATTACGGAACTTGGTGCTTGATAAGTGCCCGTTGCGCCGGTATCATAACTATTGGGGTCAATATAGGCGTTATTATAATCCTTGGCCTTCTCCATCGCCGCCCTGACAGCGCTATTTGAGTTGTTTGCTGGTTGAGCAACTTCTGGGAGTTTTGCAGGTAAGGAACGGGGAGCAGTATTAGGTTTTTCTTGTCGCACCCTTGCAGGAGCAATCTGGGACGTTTCTGGTTTGGGCTGAGACTGTCTGATAATAACAACGGGTTCAGCAGCTTCGATTTTAGGCTGAGACTGCCGAATTGGCTGTTTTGATTGAGCAACTTCTGGCTTGCGTAATCTCTGCCTGAGTCTGGTTCGCCGTTGAGCAAAGTCTGGCTGTGTTTGAGCTGTTTCGGGCGCAACAGTCTGTTTTTTCACTGGGTTTGTAAAAACCACTGCTGGCTGGGAACTTTCAACAGTGGGAACGATGTTGTCTATTTGTGTTTCCGTTTGGGCAGACACGAAGCCGCCGCTTAGGAGACTGACGCTGCTTAGCCAACAGAGACTCTGTGCTGGTAGCGTCGAGGCAAAACGTTTTTTTGTCACACCTCGCTGCCATAAGTAGTGCAAACGATGATGGGCAGAATTTTTGCGCTGCGTCATTTGTTCTCTCAGTTGTGTGTAATTAGCCTAAAGAGATGATGCTAGTGGTTTGTCTTGCCCAAAGAGCGAAATTTTGAACAAACCTGAAATTTAAACGGAAGATTTATGGTATCCCAAACTGATTGTACCGGGTTCAATATAAATTTCCGGTGTCATTAGTTCTTTTGTCCCATAATTTTCTAAATCAATTCGTAAATTTCCTTGGGGAGTCACACCGACTACAGTACCTGAAAGATTATTGACATACACCTTATCGCCCATGTTTGTAAGCAAATTTAAATAGCGAGATAAGAGTATGTTTATTCCTTCTTCCAAGAGGCACTGCATACCGGATTCTATTCCTACTAAAACCGTAGAAGCGAGCATTTCTAAACAAGAAATTGGTCTGGAATTTTGGGAAGCTTGCCACGATTCCAGATTAATTCCTGTTTCTGGTACTGGGTTTATCCAGTTAATGCCAACACCAATTACTGCTTGTGTAATTTGTGCTTTATTTACTTTAGTTTCTGTCAAAATGCCGCCTAGCTTGCGACCGTTTAAAACTAAATCATTGGGCCATTTTATCCCAACATCCACATTGTGCTGGCGCAATTGAGACGCAATTCCCCAAGCACTAGCAAAAGTTAGCTGGTAGCTGTCAGTAGCTTGTATTTTGTGGTCAAAAGAAATCGCCAGCGAAAGATACAATCCCCCGACTGGAGAAATCCATTGGCGTCCCCATTGCCCCCGTCCCGCACTCTGTGAAGTGGCAATTACTACTGTTCCTGAAGTCGCCCCAAGGTTTAGCATGTCCCAGAGGGTTTGATTTGTTGAAGAGACACTTTCAAAAAAGTGTGGGGAAAATGTTAAATATGGATACTTTCGCCCTGTTTTCAAGGCTACTTCTAAATTTTGCAGATTAAATTCCACAGCAGTAACCTAAATGGCCTTGTTCAAGTTAGCATTAATTGGCTGATGAGTGATTTTCTCTTTAGGTTTGGTTGATGATGCACACTTGGCACTGGCGCAATTGGGAAGGACTGCCCTATTTGACTTGCAGTATTCTGGAAAACTGGCATCACGGTTTCTTTACCCAGCAGTTTTGGCCGCGATCGCCACAAGATCTCACACTCATACTCGAACCAAAGGCATCAGTCTATCGCTTAAAGCAGGTACATGGCAATACTGTTCTCACCCCCCAAGAAATCGCTACTAGCACTCTTGAAGATGGTTTAGCTTCGGCAGATGCTTTAATTAGCGAACAGCCTCTACAAGCTGTTTGGGTTGCTAGTGCAGATTGTACGCCCCTGCTGATTGGGGACGTGAAAACAGGACAAGTGGCAGCAATACACGCTGGCTGGCGGGGTACTGCCAAGAAGATTGTCCCCCAAGCCATCGCCCGATTCAAATCCCAAGGCAGTAAACTTGATGATTTGCGTATTGCAATGGGGCCGGCGATCGCAGGTGAAGTTTACCAAGTTTCTCTTGAGGTAGCTGCTGAGATCGGAGCCAGCATTATACCACATAATGACGAACAAAAAATTGTCCAAGCATTACAAAATCTGCCAAATTCACCTTTATTAGCAGACCCCAACCCTGGAAAGGTAAAAGTTGATGTGCGGCGAGTAAATGTTTTACAGCTGGAAAGTTTGGGAATTAGTGGAGAACAAATTGCGATCGCTCCTTATTGTACTTTCCAAACTCCAGAACATTTCTTTTCTTATCGTCGGGAACAGGAGAAAAAGGTGCAGTGGTCAGGAATTGTCAGCGGTAAAATCAGTCGATAGCCGATATCCCAATACAGTTCAGATTAGACCAAAAAACTTGTAGAGACGGCGATTTATGAGCCAGCGCGTTGCGGAGCGAGTGTGGTCTTGGGGGTTTCCCCCATGAACAACTCGCGTTGGGGTTCCCCCCGTTGTAGCGACTGGCGTCGCGTCTCGAAAACTATATCCTCATTACAGGATAGTTAGGATGTTCTGGATTCGGGATAAGTCGCTGATTTCTACAGTCCACGAGTAAATCTAACGTCTCAAGCGCCGTTTGTCCAATCAAAACTATATCCCCTGTAACCAATGTTGCTTCGGTAGTTTCCCGTCCGATCAACTCAATAATTACGGGTTCAGTTACGCCTATAGATTCTTCACTACCATTGGCGTATTGAGCAATCTGCTGTCCTCGAATTCTCAAGCCAAGTTGCTCGACAATAGACATGGGTAGCACAGTACGTACTGCCCCAGTATCCACTAATGCTTCAGTTTCATACACCCGCAGCATATTTGGATTGAGTATTCCCCGGCTGACAAGGGCTTCATCAATAGCATTGGTGAGCTTGACTGGGACTCGAACTGCACCCATAGGTTGATTATTGGCAGAATTGGCACGATTGAGATTTACCATAAGACAAAAGTTAACTTAAAGCTTCACTCAACAACTCACGGTGCATTAATGCTCTATCCACTAAAGATTGTATTTGCTCAGGTGATAACGGATCGCCATTAGCATAATGTTCCATCCAAGTTTTACCAATCAAATTGGTGTCATCTGGTAAAGTTGCTAAATCCCAGCCAGGTATCGCCAATTCTTCCATAAGACGATTGACTTTAGGATCGTAACTCAGAGCAAAACAGCGACAGCCTTCAGCAGCAGCCATAATTAAGCTGTGCAAACGCATTCCAATTGCCATTTCCACACCGCGAAACACACCTTTTAAAAGTTGCGGATCTTCCAGACACAAAATCTTGCTAACATCTGGAAGATGCGGTTGAATCGTTTGGGCAATACTTAAATCTTCACTTTTTTGGAATGGCAGTAGTAAGATAAACGCTTGCGTGGCTTTTTGAAAATCTACTAAAGCACGAGTCAAGTTAGCCAAACGTGCTTCTGTAAGTTGGGGATGCGATCGCAATGTTACGGCAACTCTCGGCGCAGGTAAATCCCAAAGTCCTGGTACTGGTTTAGATTCCAATGCCCAAACCGGGTCAGGAGCTATGATACAAGGAATTTGCCATTCAGATAATAAAGCAGCACTGGCGCGATCGCGGACACTGACTTTGGTACAATTTCTAAAAGTTTGCCTGGCTAAGAAGCGAGTTTGAGGACGCACCAAGGGGCCAATACCCTGCGCCCAAGCTACAGTTTTCAAACCGAAATTCTGTGCCAATGACATCAGTCCGCCATAATAAAATGGGCTAATAATACTGGTAACGTCTTGAATCAGACTACCACCACCCCAAATCAAGGCATCACAAGAGCGCAAAGCTTGGAGAACAGGTAAAACAGCCATGCGATTGTAAGTTTCTACATTGTAGCGATCGCGCGTTTCCTCTGGATTACCCGAAAGCACCACAGGCGTCACATCAGGTGGTAACATTTGCAAAAGCGTTGCCAACAAAGCTTCGTCACCACCATTACCTTTACCGTAATATCCAGATAATAACGCCCGCATCTTTGCCATTTT
Organism: Nostoc paludosum FACHB-159; assembly: GCF_014698835.1. Taxonomy (GTDB): domain Bacteria; phylum Cyanobacteriota; class Cyanobacteriia; order Cyanobacteriales; family Nostocaceae; genus Nostoc; species Nostoc paludosum. Next base: position 71,967 of record NZ_JACJTU010000003.1, read on the forward strand.
AGATTTTGGATTTTGGATTTTAGATTATCAACTTTATTGAGAACTCAGAACTCCTAACTCCTAACTCCTAACTCCTAACTCCTCCCCACTCCTAACTCCCCACTCCCCACTTCTATGCATGTTCTTTCGATTCCCACGTGGATTATTCATATTTCTAGCGTTATTGAGTGGATTATTGCCATTTGGTTAATTTGGACTTACGGCGAACTCACTCGTAACCGCAATTGGTGGGCATTGTCCCTTGCCATGTTACCAGCTTTGGTTAGTGCCATGTGTGCTTGTACCTGGCATTATTTCGACAATGCCGAATCTCTCGAATGGCTGGTAACGCTTCAGGCTACCATGACCTTAGTTGGTAACATTACACTTTGGGCGGCGGCGTTTTTGATTTGGCGTTCCACAAAGTCTACTAACACTGTTGCACTCCAACCTATTAAATCAAAGCAATGATGTCTAAAGAAACCCTGTTCGCGCTTTCATTGTTTCCCTATTTGGGTTTCTTGTGGTTTATCAGCCGCAGTCCACAAATGCCGCGTTTAGCGCTATATGGATTTTACGGTACTCTTGTATTTGTTTTCGTCACCATTCCCGCAGGAATTTATGCCGTACTGCATTATGGCAAGTCTCTAGCCAATGTAGATTGGTTACACGGTGGTGCAGAAGTATTTTTGACCCTTACGAACATCTTGATTGTTTTGGGTTTTCGGCAAGCAGTCAAGGAATTGAAAAATAGTGAGTAGGGCATGGGGCATGGGGCATAGGGCATGGAAGACGATAAGGGAGATTTAAAACTGAAAGTTGTGAGCTTCAGAGGCTCAAAGTTGGAGTTCAGAGGTTCAAAGTTCGAGTTCAAAACCTAAACGTTCGAGTTCAAAACCTCAACGTTCCAGTTCAAAACCTCAACGTTCCAGTTTAAAACCTCAACGTTTCAGTTCAAAACCTGAAAGTTCCAGTTCAAAACCTGAACGTTCGAGCTCAAAACCTGAAAGTTCCAGTTCAAAACCTGAACGTTCGAGTTCAAAACCTGAAAGTTCCAGTTCAAAACCTCAAAGTTTCAGTTCAAAACCTCAACGTTTCAGTTCAAAACCTCAAAGTTTCAGTTCAAAACATCAACTTTCCAGTTTAAAACCTCAACGTTCAAACTTATTTCCCAATGCCCCATGCCCAATACTTCGACTTGGCTCAGTACAAGTGCCCAATGCCCCATGCCCCATGCCCCATGCCCATTTTCAAACTGCATTGAGAGGAAAAAGTAAATGGATGTAATTCCAGCAATAGATTTACTAGAAGGTCATTGTGTGCGACTGTATCAGGGAGACTACGATCGCTCGCAAGTTTTTAGCGAAAACCCGGCTGATGTTGCTAAACAGTGGGTGGAACAGGGCGCTACAAGATTGCACGTTGTCGATCTAGATGGTGCAAAAGCAGGTAAAGTAGTAAATCTTCAAGCAATTGAAGCGATCGCTAAAGTGGTATCAGTGCCCATTGAAATTGGCGGAGGATTGCGCGATCGCACCAGCGTAGAACAAGTGTTTAATCTGGGCGTACAGTGGGCAATTCTCGGTACCATCGCCGTAGAAGAACCCCAGCTAGTGCAAGAACTCTGCCAAGAATTTCCCGAACAAATTATTATCGGTATTGACGCCCGTAATGGCCGTGTAGCTACTCGCGGTTGGTTAGAAACTTCAGAAGTTTTAGCAACCCAACTGGCTGTCACAATGCAAGAATTGGGCGCGGCAGCAATTATTTATACTGACATACACCGTGATGGTACTCTTTCAGGGCCGAATTTAGAAGCTTTGCGAGAACTAGCTGGTGCAATTTCCATACCAGTAATCGCTTCTGGTGGAGTTAGTTCTGTTACCGATTTGTTGAGTTTGCTGGCGTTAGAACCACAAGGCGTGACTGGTGTAATTGTCGGACGTGCTTTGTATACTGGGGATATTTTACTCAAAGAAGCATTACAAGCGATCGGCCCTGGGCGGATTCAGGATATTCCACCCGATTTCGGTTTTTCTAGTTTTGCTTGACATTTTCTGTATTTCCCAAAAAATCCATACACGTATTTGTCTTAAATAAAGGAGAATATGTTGAGGTGGAAACTAGCCCTACATTTGGGAAGTTACCTGTGATTGAGGGAATATTACAGTTTTTGCAACTCAGCTTGACACAAGGATCTAGTACAGCCCAACGGGCATTTAGGCAGTGGATACGTAAAGCATTAACACAATAATAAATCTCAAGTTTGGTTAAGTTAAGTATTGATCGATATAGTTTGGGTAGAACGAAATTTTTGATAATGATGCTAATTATACACTTGGCTCCATAAATTTCATGTTGCCATATTCTTGGGAAGCCTAGATACTTAAGTATTCAAGATTAAAGCGTGTAGTCAGTATTACTGGATAACATATTACTTTATCTATTTTGTCCAGCCAGAAAGCGATCGCTAACTTAATATATTAAGATTTGTATTTTTTCTGTTAAAAGTGAAGGCATACTACGCGAGTAACTTTATTTACTACATTTTTTGGAAAAAACTTAATTTTTCTGTGAGATATTTCTGTAATCGACAATACCCGTAATGTAGATAAAATTATAGTAGACTTCAAAGTTTAATATTATGGCTAGTCAAGATAAAAATTCCCATCAAGCATTTAATCAAACACAGGCTAATGGAACAAAGAACAAGAAGAAACTACAACCTCCCCCAGATATCAAAAAACCAAAGAAAACAGAATAAAAATTGTTAGACTTTGTTGTAGAGACTTAAATTTAATTAAGCCTCTACGCATAGATTATGTAATGATAAAGGTGTTATTCGCCAGAATCCAGAATGACTAGAAAATCTAGAGTGCCATAGGTTTTTAAATTTACTCAAATTATTCTGAATTCTGCATTCTGCATTCTGAATTCTCACTTATTTATTTTTCACTTGACTCTTTGCCTGTTCTAAAGCTATTTCTTTCATCGCCTGATACGAATTCACGTTAGAAGTACCTTCAATGGCTTTAACTGCCAAATCCTGAACTTGTTTAAGGGCAGATTCAAGTTGTTTAGAAAGATTTTGAATGCGTGCTTCTTGATTAGTAATAGTCTGTTCTAGAGATTGCAGTCTTTGTTCATAAAAGCGCTTTTGCCCTTCTACTTCCTTAGAATATAAATCTGATTTAACCTTAGCTTGGTAATAAGCAATACCTTTGCCTTCTTCTGTAGCTTTTTTGATGGCTGCTTCTTTTTCTTTCGGAAAAGCCTCTACTTTAGCTTTCAATTCTTCAAATTGTTTTTCTCGTTCAGAAATTGCTTTTTCCCGTTCAGCCCACTGTTTTTCTGTTTCTTGGAGTAATTCCTCTAGCTGCTTATATAATGCTTTTTGATGTTGTTCGTATTCATCATCGTCTAGCTGTCGTTGGAGTTCTAAATTATACTTATACTCTGCTGCATCGCGTTGGCGAGTTTTATTCAAGTTTTCATTCCGTTCTTTTATCGCCCGTTGATGTTCTTCTTGTTCTTTTCCCCAAGTATTTCTTTCATCTGCTATTTCTTGCAATAACACTTCAGCACGCTGGCTATATTCTTCCTGATAAGCTTTAGAATTATCTTCATAGGATTGGATAAGAGTATCCAAAATATTATCAGAAATTTCTAAATTATGTAACTGCTTTAATTGTTGAATTTCATCTTCTAAAGTTTGTCTAATTTCATCTAATTTAGAAGCTTTAGTTGTTAATTGTTCGGATAACTCATTAGCAGCGCTACCAAAACCTAATTGAATTTTTGCTAAGCTTTCAATTGTATTATTCATCTTTTGTTGGACACTAGAAAGCTGATTCATAGGTGTTTTTTGTTCTGTTTTAGGCTGTTCTTTAGTTACAGACTTGCTTTCTTTAGCAACTTGCTCAAGTTGCGATTTCAGCGCTGCTTGTTCTTTAGCTAACTCCTCATACGCCTGAAGAATCTCTACTTTAGTATTCTTCTCAGTCGGTTTTTTCACCACCACAACAAACCTCCTCTTCAGGAATTGAAAATTCAAAATGACTAAGACGCTACAAACTCAAACTATTTAGAACTAGAACTACCAAAAGCTCTCATAGCTAAGTCTTGTGCTTGTTTTAATGCAGTTTGCAATTGGGCAGAAATACCTTCTATCTGCTCAGTTTGTTTCTTGATTGTTTCTTCTAGAGATTGAATTTTTAATTCATAACTCTGTTTGTTAGATTCCCATTCTTTCTCAAATAAATCAGCCTCGATTTTGGCTTTTTGATTGGCTTCTTTAATTGCTTCTTCTCTAGCTTTCTTAACAGCTTCTTCTAGTTCATTAGGGAATGTGGCTACTTTTTGTTGATAATCTGCAAATAGCGGCTGATGTTTGGTGAGTATTTTTTCTCGTTCGTTCCAATCTTTCTCTTTGTTTTGAGAATTTTCTTGTATTTCTCTTTCTTGTTGACGCTTGATGGCATCGTAGCTGTCTGTATTAAGTTTACGAGTAGTTTCTAATTTATATTGATATTCTTCTTCTGCTTGCTTGCGTTCTTTGGCTAATAGCTCGTTATAGGCTTGCAGTTTTTCTTCATACTCTGCTTGCTCTTTCTGCCATTCTTTCCGCCTAAGAGCAATTTCTTTCTCTAGAGTTTCCTTTTTACTAATACTATCTTGTTCTAGGATTTTGAGTTTTTCTTGGTGTTCTTGGCTTAAAATATCTAGAGTATCAGCAACAACTCTAATTTGCTGAAGCTCCTGTAGGCGTTGCGTTTCAATTTCTATTGCTTGGTTTAATTCATCTAATTTGGAATTTTCCTGAGCTAATTTTTCAGATAATGCATTGAGAATACTGCCAAACTCTAGTTGTAAATCAGCTAAACCTTTGACAATACTATCAACTGTATATGCCGAAGCTGCTTGCAGAATTTCTTGACTTTTTGCCTTTTCTGCTTCCTCTTGTTTAGTTGCTATTTTAAATTCCAGCTTTTTCCTTTGGATAAGAATTTGTTGAAATGCTTGCATTAGTTGTTGTTTGCTGTCCTTGACTCCAACTGTAGTCATATTCCAACTCCGTTCAATAGGCAATAATTTATTGGGTAGCAAGCCATACCAATGACTACCCTATGCAGACATCAGAGTAGCCTTTACATCGTATTTTTAACGCAGTGTAAACACTGAAATAATCAACATCAGGCACTGAGGTATACTAAGAGTTATCCACAGTATTGTCTTTGGTTTTTCTAAGTATATTTTTCCCTTTGGGGCGCTTTAGTACTTTTGTACTAATAAATATACCCAAGGCAATTTGCCCTTGTCAAGAGAAAAATTGAAGCTATTTGACTAAAAAGACTATTGGCGGCTTCCAGGGGTAGCATTTTATAATCGTAATTAAGGATTTGTGGTAGATATAAATTTTTGTAAAGGAAATCTAAAAGAATTTACCCTAGTAGAAGCACAGTTGCACTCAGGCTAGATAATAGATGTGATCATCCTAATTGATACAAGCACAGTCCTAGACTTTTGTGATATCAATGTATACCAGTGAATCGACCAAGTATTCTGCAAGAACGGACATTGGACAAACCAGCCGAATTCTAGTAGTAGAAGATGAAGAACTAATCCAGGAAATGCTAGCTGTAGCCCTAGAAGAGGAAGGTTACGGGGTGATAACGGCACCCGATGGGCGGTCTGCTATTGAGTATCTCAAAAGTTTTGAAACCAACTCAGGAGAACTTCCCTTTGATTTGGTTATCCTTGATTTGATGCTGCCTCAAATCAATGGTTTAGATATTTGCCGTTTGCTGCGTCATCAAGGCAACCCAGTACCGATTTTAATGCTCAGTGCGAAGGGTAGCGAAACTGACCGCGTTTTGGGTTTGGAAGTGGGAGCAGATGACTACCTAACCAAACCCTTCAGTATGCGAGAATTAGTCGCTCGTTGTCGGGCTTTACTGCGGCGTCAACGCTTAAGTACTTTGCCACAGCTACCAGTCTTAAAATTCAAGGATGTGACCTTAAATCCCCAAGAATGTCGGGTGTTGGTTCGCGGTCAAGAGGTGAGTCTTTCTCCTAAAGAGTTTCGCCTGCTGGAACTATTTATGAGTTATGCCCGTCGGGTGTGGTCGCGGGAACAATTGCTAGACCAGGTTTGGGGCCCGGATTTTGTGGGGGATAGCAAAACTGTAGATGTTCACATCCGTTGGTTACGTGAAAAATTAGAGCAAGACCCCAGCCATCCGGAATATATTGTGACTGTACGAGGTTTTGGCTATAGGTTTGGATAATTAGTTTCGATAGTTGTTAGTTTTGAGTAATCACCAAAAAACTAACGACTCAAATGCTCTTATTGGGATTTTTTCTGGGTTTAGCGGTAGGCATTGGGTTTTGGGTTTGGCAACAGGTTCAACTTAACCGCTACCTAAAGCGCATACTCCAACCGTTAACCCCGCATTTTTACAAAGTGGGACTGCCGCTGATTCCTGGGTTACGGCAAGAAATTATGCTCTTGAGGCAGCAGCGACAAGATTTGCAACAGTCGCTGCAAAGTTACCAAGATGTGCTGGAATTTGCACCAGTAGGATATTTGCACGTGGATGAAGAAAATCAACTCTTGTGGTGCAATCAGCAGGCGCAGGAAATTTTATATCTGCAAAGGTGGCAGCCAGGGCAAGTAAGGTTATTGCTGGAGTTGGTAAGGTCTTATGAACTCGATCATTTAATTGAGCAAACTCGTGATTGGCAAAAACCACAGGCTAAGGAGTGGGTATTTCACCCCTCTTGTGACAATGCCGCGCAAATACCGAAAATCAAATCTCTGACTTTGCGGGCATGTAGCTTACCTTTACCTAACGGACAAGTAGGCGTATTTTTAGAAAATCGTCAACCCCTATTGGATATAAATCAAGCACGCGATCGCTCTTTTTCCGATTTAGCACACGAACTCAGAACGCCTTTAACTTCCATTCGCTTGGTTGTGGAAACTTTACAAAACCGTTTGGAACCACCTTTAAATCGCTGGGTTAACCGCCTGATGCAAGAAGTTGACCGCTTGATTAGCTTGGTGCAAAGCTGGTTAGAACTCACCCAAATGGAAACAAACCCCAACATGCAATTGCAAACCGAAGCTGTGGAATTGCGATCGCTAATTGCATCTGTTTGGGAAAACCTAGAACCTTTAGCACAGCGACAACATCTGTCTTTGAGTTATTCTGGCCCAGAAAATCTGTGGATTAAGGCAGATCCAGCCCGTATGTACCAGGTTTTTCTCAACTTGCTGGACAACAGCATTAAATATAGTCTTCCTTCTACTTCCATTCGCATCCAAGCAAAAATCCTATCAGCGAATAATAATGGGGATAATGCTGGTTCCTCGTGCCTCGAAATAAATCTTATTGATTCCGGTGTAGGCTTTTCCCAAGCAGATTTACCCCACATTTTTGAGCGATTTTATCGTGGAGATAAAGCCAGATCCCATTCCCCGCAGGATAATAATTCTATAGGGGCAATTGTTGGCAATGGCTTAGGTTTAGCGATCGTTCAACAAATTCTTCTAGCTCATGGAGGTTCCATCAAAGCGATGAACCATCCAGAAACTGGTGGAGCGTGGATGCAAATTCTATTCCCAGAAGTGATGTCAAACTCCCTAAGCCAAGACTATAGTTAAGAATATCTTCACGTTTGAGATTACAAGTGTGAAAGCTGTCCGTTACAGTCCCAATTCTCAGAGACCCCAACTGGCACGCGGTATTAGGCGTTTAGAACGGGATGTATTACGCATGGGAGCTTTGGTTGAACAATCATTTCGCCTCAGCCACCAAGCGTTATTTGCTCGTAACCTAGCAGCAGCTGAGGAACTTCCCCGATTAGATAAAAAAATCGATCGCTTTTATAGACAAATCGAATCAGATTGTACAGCAATCATGACGCTGCAATCACCTACGGCACAAGATTTGCGTTGCTTGAGTGCTTTTATGCAGCTTGTGAGAGACTTAGAGCGTATTGGTGATTATGCTAAGGATTTAGCTGAGATTGCCATTAAAATCTTTCCCTATACGCCTCATACGTCTTTACCAGATATTGAAGTCATGTCCCGTCACGCTCAGGCAATGCTAGCAACTAGCTTAGTCGCTTTGGCAGAGTTTGATGAAGCCGGCGGACGGGGTTTAAAACACTTAGATGATACCGTAGACGATGCCTACGATCGCGTTTATCAGACTTTAGCCCAACAACGTGATGTACCAGGTGTCGTTGAGCCAATTGTACTGTTGGCGTTGGCGATTCGTTGTCTAGAACGTATGGCAGATCACGCCACTAACATCGGTCAAAGGGTAGCATATATCGTCACCGGTCAACGCTCCTAATTAACCTTCTTTAAGAACTATCACTAAATAAAAATCTAGAACCTTATTTATCAAGGCTTTTAGCAATTTACGCTGAGATTGAAGAGCCAGTGTATTGCTGGCGTTACCACGACAGTTGCTCGTGGCTAAAACCTCTACGTACCCGTTGCTGGCTCCTCGTTATAGCAACTGGTATTTGAGGAACTTACCAAGATCCCGTTCGCGTAGCGTCTCCGTTCGCTCTTAGCGTCCCGAAGGGAAGGAGAAGAGTAACCCAACACTCAAAAGTCTTGCTATTATTCGGTTTGGCTCTATTTAACTCCAAGTAGATTTATTTTTATCTCGGCAGAATGATAAAAAGAGGTTAACTTGAGTTTACAACAAAGGCACAGGTTAAGTCAAACTAAGCCTTGGTGCAAAGATTTTTTCAATGATATTAAGTTTAAATCAAATACCAAAAAATTAAGTTAATTAAATATTTTACAAAAAGCTTACCTTTTCTTAAACTTGCACAATTAAAGTAACGGGTGAACAGCTAAATGACTCTCTTTTTTCTCACTATCATAGACGGCTTAAACCAAAAGCTATTGTGATGAGAAAGTTTTAATTTAGCTACTATTCGTTGAAGTGTCAGCATAAATAAATACTCAATATAAGAAATATTAGATTTTTTAATAAATTCAGCAGCAATATTCCCTAGTAGTTTGTGTGGCTACGGTTCATGATCTATTCCACAATTTCCACTCCAAACCCTTCTGGGCTGTCAAAAAACTCTGCTGTAGAAGGGCAGGTATCGCAATACATATTTACCCGTCGAGAAGTAATTCCACCTCGAAACGATGTACTTTGGCGCATCGAACACGGCGCAGTTCGTACCCTAACGTGGGGTGAAGATGGAACATTCATCACTCTCGGTTATTGGGGACTAGGAGATCTCATTGGGTATCCTTTGTCTAGAATTCAGCCATATCAGATCGAATGTCTGACAGGTGTAGAAGTTAGTGTTGTCCCCGCTCATTTGTGGCATCAAGATGTTGATGCTTTATTGTCTCACATCCAACAGGCAGAAGATTTACTGAGCATAGTGCATCGGAAACCGATTTCTTTACGTTTATGGCAGTTTTTGCTCTGGTTGAGTGAAAAGTTTGGACGTGATATAGACAAAGGCAAGCTGATAGATCTGAATATTACCCATCAGGATATTGCAGAAGTTTTAAATACTACGCGAGTAACAATTACACGTCTACTACAGCAATTCGAGGAAGAAGGAACAATTTTACGTCACAAACGCCGTATTATTTTGCAGTTACCAAAAAATATTAACTGAGTAGTTTTAATTCAGCAGTATATTAATTTGCTTGTATTAATCAGAGGACATAAGGTATAATTGGTGCTGTAATTTTGTGTGAAATAACCCAAAAGTAAAATGTTTTAAGCATTTTACCGTTCTTGGATTAGTAGGTGTGAGTGAAACTAAAAACATGACAAAACAATTCTGGAATCTTATTAAGGTTAGTCCAATTGTTGTCGCTGCTACATTTTGCACAGCAAATGCCGCTTTTGCTGATGAAGTTAACGACCAAATAACAAATGTTGCTCAGTTATCTCAAGCTCAAGAATCTAACAATATAGATCAGGTAACATCAGTTTCTCAGTTTTCTGATGTTCAGCCTACAGATTGGGCATTCCAAGCTTTACAATCTCTAGTTGAGCGCTACGGTTGTATTGCAGGTTATCCTAACAGCACCTATCGCGGTAATCGTGCTTTGACTCGTTACGAATTTGCCGCAGGTTTGAATGCTTGTTTAGACAGAGTTAATGAGCTAATTGCTACAGCTACCGCTGATTTGGTAAGCAAACAAGACTTGGCTACCCTACAGCGTTTACAAGAAGAATTTTCTGCTGAATTAGCAACCTTGCGCGGTCGTGTAGATGCCCTAGAAGCTCGGACTGCGGAATTAGAAGCTAATCAATTCTCCACTACTACCAAGTTGGTTGGGGAAGCAATTTTCAACGTATCTCAAGCTTTTGGTGACGGAAGAGCCGTTCCAAGTGGCGATCCAACTCAAGATTTAGATGCCAATACTACCTTTGATGACCGCGTTCGTTTGAACTTGTACAGCAGTTTCTACGGTACAGACCAGTTACAAATCCGTTTGAATGCTGGCAACATCATTTCCAACGCTGGTGTTACTGGTACTAACATGACACGCTTGGGCTATGACGGTAATAACAACAACTCTGTTGTCTTCGATAAAGTCAACTATGCATTCAACTTCGGTGATGCAGTGCGGGTGAAAGTTGATGCCGTTGGTGGTGAATTATACGAAAACGTCAACACCTTTAACCCCGACTTTGCTAGCTCCGGCAGAGGTGCGCTATCTCGCTATGGACGTTTCAGCCCCATCTATCGCCAAGGTCAAGGCGGCGCTGGTGTGACTGTTACTTTCAATCCTAAAGGCGCCATCAGTTTGAGTGGTGCTTATCTAGCTAGAACTGCTAACGACCCCACCGTTAATAATGGTCTGTTCAATGGTGATAGCGTTATCTTTGGTCAGTTATCTTTCCAACCTACCAAAGCCTTTAATATTGGTCTGAGCTACGCCCGTACTTATCAAACAGATACTGTTGCTAACAACCTTTTCCAAGGTACAGGTAGCGCTTTTGCTAACAACCCCTTTGGAGCTGGTAGTCGTGTTGAATCTAACAACTACGGCGTACAAGCTACCTTCCAATTTAGTCCTAAATTGGCTCTGAGTGGTTGGGGTGGTTATGCAACAGCTGATGCGAAAACTGGTGCGAATGCCGGTACAGATGCGGATTCTTGGTGGTGGGCTGGCTCCCTTGCTTTAAAAGACTTTGGTGGAGAAGGTAACGTCTTAGGTGTTATTTTTGGTCAACCACCTAGAATTACTGGTGGTAGCATCAAAGATGTTGCCGCGAATGTTAACTTAGATGACGATACCTCTTATCACTTAGAAGGTCTTTACAAGTTCAAGGTATCTGATAATCTGCAAATCACCCCTGGCTTGTTGGTAATCTTCAATCCAGAACACAACGATGCTAACAATACTATTTATGTAGGTACTCTACGTACTACTTTCACCTTCTAAAATTGTGAATTAGATAAACAAAACCCCACCTGAAGGTGGGGTTTTGTTTTGGAAAAAAATGGTTATGTAGGATTATAATCTGGTTGATTTGATAGATCTTTTGGGCGGCGATCGCTACTCCAAGCCCACCACACACAACCACAGTGACAAGAATAGAATTCTTGCCATTTACGACGACGGTCTTCTGTTAGTACAGGCGATCGGCGATTTAACCAAACTTTTTCAGCTTCGAGGCTACTTGAGGAGCAGCTAGGGCAACAAAACTTATAAGCATGTGTCGCCTTATTTGTCCATTCAGGTGGGAGGGGAGCAAAAGCGTCCATGATTAGGACAGGGAGTAGAGAGTGGGTTGACGCGATTAATCGCGTCTGTACGGAGTAGTATAGTTCAATATAATTGAAAAACACTGTGAAATTAGCATATTGATATTCTTACAGCACTTTGCAAGTAAATGAACTACACATCTTAATATGATAAATCTTGTGGGATGAGTATTTTGGCCGTCCTAGTTATTCTCAAATCAGAGAAACTTGATATTTTAGCAACTAGTCAGGGTGGACATTATGGCTAATAATTAAAATTATGGAGCCAAATGCTGAAATTCGCCGTTTATTAGATGTCATGCCTGCTTCTGGTCGGATGACAACAAAAATTGTGAGCAAGCCAGAGCAAGCAAAAGTGATTGACGCCTCCTTTCCTCAACCCTGGAATCAGGCACGACCGATATACATTAATTTCGATTTGTGGCGTCGCCTAACAAAGCCGCAACGAGACTTGCTGCTATTGCAGGTGGTTAGCTGGTTGACGGGCGTGAGGTGGTTTAAACCCGATATTTATCAAGGTGTGGTGTTGGTGGGGCTGTTGGGTGGATTATTGGAAGCAGCACAATCAGATGTGGTGGGTGTAGCTGTGGCTGGAGGATTAAGTGCTGTTGCTCTTGTTCGCATCTGGCGGACTAACAAATCTCAAGAGTCAGAGTTAAACGCTGATGCAGCAGCAATTAGGGTAGCGCAACGGCGCGGTTATTCAGAGGTTGAAGCCGCAGGGCATCTGTTATCTGCCATTGAAGCGGTAGCCAAAATTGAAGGGCGTTCCAGTTTAAATTTTAGCGAATTGATTCGTTGCCAAAATTTACGAGCGATCGCTGGTTTGTCACCAGTAAGTATGCCAGAAAATTATCAGTAGAAATAAAGAATTTAAAATTTAGGAGGCACAAGGTAAAAGCTGCTCCCTCACTTGATTTCACTGAGTAATATTTTATAGCATTTGAAGCATAGTTTAGGAAATAGGCTAAATCTCAAACCGAGACAACAAGAAACTTTCAAGCCTATTGCTGTTCCCTGACATCCATTTAATTCTGTCTATATTCTTAAAAAGAATAATAAAATACTTTACACCCTAAGGTAAATTAACTGTATATATAAATTTGAAAAAAATCAATTTAATTTTGCAATAACAATGTTAAAGAACAAAATCATCAAATATACTTCGAGATTACCTTTTTCTTCTCCTTGGTTTATTATAATTATTTTTTCTGCGCTTGGTTTAATAGGTATTCTCAATCATTCGATGTGGCGAGATGAACTAAATCCCTGGCTGATTGTCAGAGATAGTGAATCTTTAGGCGATTTAATTGAAAATATTCGTTATGAAGGTCATCCTGTTCTATGGTATTTTTCTCTGGCAATTCTGAGAAAAATAGTTGATAATCCTTTGATTATGCAAATTTTCCATTGGGGAATTACTGTTGTTTCGATTACCCTTTTTTGCTTATATAGCCCTTTTAATTATCAACAAAAGTTTTTATTTTCGTTTGGTTATTTTACTTTTTACGAATATCTTTTGATTTCTCGAAACTATGCCTTTAGCATGTTATTTGTTTTCGCATTTTGCACAATTTTTTCATCGAGGAAAATAACTTATAGCTATTTGGCAATTTTATTGGGCTTACTAGCAAATAGTAGTGCTTACGGTTTATTGGTATCATTTTCTTTATCATTGACTTTGCTAGCTGAATTTTGTTTTGATAGCGAACATCGCCGTCAGTATTTTAGCCAAAGTCAAAAATATGATTTAATATTGAGTATTTTGATTATAATATTTTCTTTTATTTTATCTATTTATATTATTACTCCCCCTACAGATAGTTATCTTTATGGTGGGTTAAAGAATGGTTGGGTAATGCAATTAGATTTCCGCCATCTTTTGAGAAGCATAGGTAGAATATTTGGTGGTTATTTATTAATTATTCCTCAACATAAAAAATGGCTAGACTTAATTATTTGTACAATAATTGCTTTATTCATTGTCACTTTAACCTTGATTAAATTATCTAAAAAGCCAGTTCCTTTATTCTTATACATTACAGGAAATTTTGTAATACTCACCTTTACATACTTGAGATTTACAGGTATGCCGAGGCATTTTGGACATTTCTATTTAATTCTGATAGCGGCTTTATGGCTAGGAAATTATTATCAAGACTCTCTAGTTTTACTCAATAAATTTTCTGTTCGCCCAAATTCAATTACATTTGTTCATAAATGGCATCATATTGCTTTGATGTTAATTCTTTACGTCCATTTGTTAGGAGGTATTTATAGTTTTTCAAGAGATTTGATTTTACCATTTTCTGCAAGTCGTGAAACAGCTCAATACCTTCAAAAATCTGGGTTAGACAATGAATTTATTGTTGCTAGTCGAGACGCCAATATGGCACCTTTATCCGGTTATCTTAATCGAAAGTTTTACTATCCTGAACTAAAAAAACTGGGAAGCTTTACTTTATTTAACAAAGCTCGTAAAGATGTTGAACAAGCTGATATCTTAAACCAAATTAATTCTCTACTCAAAAATCAAGACGAACAAAAGAAAATTTTGTTAATTTTAAATCAAAAACTGAATGTGAACCGGAATGATTTGAACATTGCTCCGATCAAAAATTTTGAGAAAAACTGGATCGATAGCGAACGATATTATCTTTATTGGGTAGATAAAGTATAGGGATGATGAACCAGATAATTTCAGCCTAATGAATGTCGGCAGGTGCAGGAGATATGCCATCGCATGAGCGTCACAAACATCGAAATCCACCACTAAATTTGCAGATTTAGTGGTGGAACGAACGCCGCTTTAGTATTGCAAACTGGGAAAATTCCAAAATATCGAAGGAATTAGAGCAAATTGTATAATTTTTTTGCTTATTATCCAATCTTCATTACCCTTAGTCCCCACGACTAAAGAAAGTAGGGACTTTGAGTTCCCTAATTCCTTTTATTTGATAATGGTTATGTCTTCATCGCTACTAACGCTGCTAACATTTTCATTACCATTTAAGTTGCCAATCTCTCGATCGAGATTTGCGTTGCTTCTCTGTTCTTCACGCAGGAGATCGATCAGAAAAGGACGTAAAATATCCTTAACTGGACGAATCAACTCAGACCAAAATAGCTTCTGCTCTCCTAATAATTGGATATAGCTTTCAACGCTGTGGGGAAAGGGAACGCTAATTGGGAGTTCGACAATACCCCCAAATGATAAAGACCCACTTTGAGAACCAAATCCTACAACTGTAATAGGTTGACCACCATTAGCATAGTTGCCAATGTAAAAATCTCCAATCCGTAGTCCTTCAGGAGCAATGAGTGAGAGAGGGAAGGGGGGATCTAGGGGGATCTTTGGAATAGTATCAAACACATTTTCGATGCGATAGCTGAGTTCATCACCTATTTGCTGGTTGTAGTAATCTACAAATTGTTGATTGCCAATTTTACATGCTGCGATCGCATAAACTTTCAGCAGTAACCCCCCAGATGAAACTGGCCCAAACCAGCGTCGCAGAGCCAAAGCCGCAAGCTGGCTGATGGATGCACCCAAGCTGTGACCTGTTACGAATACCTCTACAGGTTGATTTAAAGATGATTGCTTAGATAAAAGCTCTGCTTCTACAAATTGCAAAATTTTCTCAAGTTCTTCATCGTCATCAATTTCACCGTCGGCAACTACTTGAGTAATTAAATCTTGAGCTTGTTGCTCAAACTCTGCGCCTAGCCGAATTCCTCCTGCATCAGCTAAAGCATTAATGCAAGCAAATTTTCGCAGGGCAGGTAACTCATGAAGCCGCCGGAAATCTGAGGGTTTTAGCTCACCCCGTAAAGCCTTGAAGAAGAATAGAATTTCATCAGCGACGGACTCAAAAGCCAGATTAAACCCTCGCACAACTTTTGCCCGTTGGATAGACAAAGCGCCGTAACGAACCAAATCCCAATCTACATCAGAAGCCACATCAGTCAGTTCGATGGCACCGCGATCGCTAATTATTGAACCTCGCAAGGAAATTACGTACTGATGAGCTACTTCTGATTGAGTATTTTTCAGAATTAGTCCCCGAATATTCGTGTCATCATTGCGAACAGTATGAACTAACTGCCATCCCTGATTTCTATAGAGAGCCTTGTAAATTGTTTTTAGCTCTACATCATCAACACTACCATCATCATACTGAAAAACATCGTAGGCATATTTGGAAAGATTTGCAAACAGGATAGCTTCATCAAAACTAAAGCCCTTACGCAATCTCAAAGATGTAGTCATGGGTCGCTCTCCATTTCATAAATTCAATTGAGAATCGAACACAAACTAGAATTGCATGAGTTAATTCTAGTAACTTTTAACAATGGACTTGGACGGTTAAACGTTGCTAAATTCCAAGCCGTGGCAATCTCCATCAGAAGTCAGCCATAGCACTCCTTCCCTAACGAGATATTTGATTTGGAACACGATCGAGGTATCCTTTGAGGATTTCGGCGATCGCCTGTACATACGGTTGTCGTAGTAAGGTCATATGATTACCGGGTACAGAATATACCTTGGCTCCATCTCTTGCTAACTCACCCCAACCCCAAGTTACATCTTGCTCATTTGCCATATCACTTGTCTTTAAAAGGATCACTTTTCCGTCATAAGATTTTGGCTGATAACGGAATATAGCTAGGGTGTTAGCTAGCAGAACCTTGGCTAAACGTGTGACAGCAGGCTGTTGTTCTCCTGCGATAAGTTGGGGAGACTGGGCAGCAACCTGCATAATTTCCGAACGATTCCCCAACCGGGATACTAAGTGCTTGATTAGACCTTTAGTCTGATAATTTTCCTGAGATGGCTGCAAAGATGATTCTGCTGTTACAAGAGACAGGTAATCATGGACATAAGGCCAGACATCCTGCACAATCATTCTCAGTAACTCAGCAGACAGTTTCAAGGCATCCTTAGGTTTGTAGCTGCCGATTAAGGAACGGGGAGTATCCAGAAGTGCCACTAGGGCAACTTTTTGATTTGCTTGTTGAAGTTGAACAGCCATTTCATAGGCAATGTAGGCTCCTAACGACCAGCCTCCAAGGAAGTAAGGGCCTTCAGGTTGAACTGAACGCATGGCGTTAATGTAATAACTAGCCATGTCTTCAATTCGCTTGAAAGGCTGTTTCTCTCCTTTGAGTCCTACTGACTCTAGCCCATAGACAGGTTGGTCAGAATCAAGCAGATAAGACACGGAGTAATAAGGAAAGATTACACCAGCCATCGGGTGAATCCAGAAAAAGGGTCGCTTACTTCCATTTGGTTTGATGGGAACTAAGCAGGAATCAGAGGTGGGAGCATTTCCCATACCTCTGTCACCATTTGCCAAGTCTTCTGATGGTAGTGATGGTGTTTCTATAACTTGAGCGAGTTCTGCAATGGTGGAAGACTTAAACAGAACCCATAATGGTAGCTCACAAGCAAAAGTTTCCCGTAGTTGAGATACAATTTGCGCTGCCAGTACCGAATGACCACCCAGTGCAAAGAAATTATCATGGATGCCTACTTTTTCTAGCCCCAGCACTTTTTGAAAGATTTCAGCTAGCTGGCGTTCGACTTGATTGCGGGGTTCTGTTTGTTCAGGAACCTTCAATCCTGTGTAAGTATGAGTTAACTGTTTGAGATCGACTTCCCCTGAATCTGTCAAAGGCATTTCATCGAGTTGGACAAAATGGCATTGGGTGGGAGTACCGAAGCGATCGCATAATTGCAATTGCTCAATGGACAATTCGCGGGTATTAGCTGTAAATAAGGCGCTTAATTGCTGTAGACTTATACAATCTAACGTAAAGCGTTGAATATGTGACTTGCCAGCATCTAAACCTATTAACAGATGGCTAGAGCGATGTGCTAAAGCTATCAACAAAGAATCCATTCCTTGAGAGGGTGAAATAGCACAATATCCCTTGGCTTGACTGAGGTCTTTCATGGGATAGCCACGACTCATACCAGTTTCGTCCCACATACTCCAACTCAAGCAATAGCTTTGCCAGGAACTATGTTGTCTTTGATAAGTACTAAAGGCTTCTAAAAAACTATTGGCTGCTGCATAAGCGCCAACACCCGTACCTCCAAAGAAACTATTGATAGAGGAGAAGTGAACGAAGAAACCATGATTCTGATTTTGTAGCAGGTGATGAAGTACCCAAGTTCCCATTACCTTCTGTTGCAATCCAGCCATTAAGCTTTCTTTAGTTGCAGATGCTATTAATTCTTCTTGGAGAACTCCTGCTAAATGGATCACCCCATCAAATTGAGTTGACCACTGGGATGATACCAAATCAAGGGTCTGCTGCATCTGTGCCACATTGCAAATATCCACAGCTTTATAGAGAATAGAGCCTGAAAGTTGTTTTAGCTGTTGATAAGCTTGAATCTTAACTGTTAGTTCATCTTCGCCTTCTTGATAATTCTTCCAAGTGCTTTCATCAGGTAAAGGTGTGCGACCAATTAACAATAAACGAGCTTGGTAATGTTCTAATAAATACTTGGCAATTTTAACGCCAATGCCTCCTAGTCCACCAGTAATTAAGTAGACACCACCGTTTTTAAAAGGTAGTTCTTGCTGTTGTTCTTTTTCAAAATCTGTCTTTTGCAGACGAGGAACTAAGCGCTGTCCATCTCTGTAAGCTACTTCCGCTTCTGGAGTCAAGGCATAAAATTCTGACAACAGATAAGTTCTATTGATTTCAACTGGTGCAATGGGTAGATCGATGTGGCGACAGTCCAACCAAGGGATTTCCTGCGGGATGGTTTTGAGCAAGCCTAAAACTGTTGCTTTTGAGGGGGCGATCGCGTCAGTTGGTAAAATAGATTGACTGCAACTAGCTACGAAGAGTAACTGTATACGATTTTTTGTTTCATGCAACTGCCCTATCGCTTTTGCTACAAACAGTAAGCTGTAAAGTCCTTGTCGTTGACTAACCTCAAGAGCTTCCAGATTGGAGATGGGAGTATTATAGGCTTCATAATTCCAGAGGTGGAAAACATGACCGATGGAGTAATTGTGAGTTTTTAATGCTTTTATTAAACGCTGATAATCTTTTTCATCAGCAGGATCGATCGCATAATGTTCACTACTCATTTGCACAAAATTATTTCCTGCCTCAACTTTGATACAAGAATAATTTTGAGCTTCCAACCTTTGACAAACTGATTGTCCTAATCCCAAATCATCAAGGAATACTATCACTGCTTGTTTGACAGTTGAAATAGGATTAGTTCGAGCTTGTTTTTGACACCAGATTTTTTGATAAAACCAATCAGGAATCGTATTCTTGCCTAGTTTAATATCAATTTCTTGAATCAGCGAACTAAAATCACCAGACTCTAGTTTCTGTTTGAGTTGAGAACGCTGAATTTTGCCACTTGTAGTTTTAGGAAATTCCTGACGTTCTACAGGAATCACATAAGTGGGAGTAATTCCCAACTGAGAGCTAACTTCTCTTTTAATGACTTGAATAGCTTCCAAATTTAGTTGAAATTCTGTTGCTTCCGGTGAAAAGAAGATTGCTAATCCTTCAGTTCCAGTCTGTTGGTTAGAGAATGCACAAGCACCTGCATAGGTGGGAATTACACCATCGATACTATTAACAATATCTTCGATTTCATAGCAGTAATAATTAGCTCCATTAATGATGATTATTTCCTTCTCTCGTCCGGTCAAAACCAAATGACCTTTCAAAATAAAACCTAAGTCTCCTGTATTAAACCAACCATCACCAACAAAAGCCTCTGTATTAGCTTGGGGATTATTTAGATAACCTGGGGTAACTACTTTTCCCTTAATCTGCAAACGCCCTATTACACCTTCTGGTAAAAGGGAATTTTCATCATCAACTATGCGAATTTGCACTCCCGGAACTGGAAGACCAAGGTCAGTAAATTCAATTACATCATGAGAATCTGTTATGAGTTCTAACTGACGACCAACAGAAGATTTTTTAATTCGATAAATATCAGTTTGCTCGTTAAATTGATTTTGATAAGTCATGCAAGTACAGACTTCAGCCATACCAAAAGCCGGTTGCATAACTTGGGAAGAAATACCAAAAGATGCAGCGATCGCCAGAAATTCTCGTACAACTTTAGGTGTTACCTGTTCTCCTGCATTCATCAAAAATTTAACTGACGAGAGATCCCAAGTTTTACCAGGATTTTTTGCTACTACCTCACTAATCAACTTAAATCCAAAGTTGGGTGACCAACTATGAGAAACTCGATATTGCTCAATCAAATCTAACCATTTTAAAGGGTTAGCTAAGATAACTGCTGTTTCCACTTCGATTTGTTGACAACCCAAATATGTATCTTTGAAGTGACATGTTAATAAGGGTACAACATGGTCAAAAGGCAACCAATTTAGGCAAATATCTTCAGTTTTATATCCATTAAATTGTTTAGCTGCATGGATATGAGCAATGATACCTTGATGAGTTTCTTGAATACACTTAGGAACTCCTGTGCTACCAGAAGTTAGCTGTAAAAAAGCTACTTCATCAGGGCGACTAGGATAAAATTCTGACGTGGCTGAATAATTTCTTAATTCTGTTACAGAGCAAATTTTTAATTCTGATAAAGCTAGCGATGAGCGCAAATTTTCCAGTGATTCTTTAATTGAATCACTTGCTAAAATACATGGATGGTCTAGTAGTTTCCATGTATTGTATAGCTTATTGATAACTGCATTTTTCTCTGTATAATTGGGGGCTACAGCTACAGTTACAGGTTGAATTCCTCCAAGAATGCATCCCCATAAAATTGGGAAATAATCTCGTAGCGATGCAATTTGCAGGATAACTCGCTGTCCTGGCTGCAAACCTTGATTTCGCAAGCCGTTAAGAATGCATTTAGCCTCGTCTAATAGGCTAGTGTATGTTTGAAATTCTTTTTGACCTTTTGCAGAAATGTAAGTAATGCCTTGATTTTTGTATTGAGTTGCTGTTTGTATTAATGCTTGTGTTAAAGTCTTGGGAGCATCTTCTGGTATGTTCAGCGGTCCGCCATCACTAATAGCAGGTGTTGTGAATTTTGGTTTTTCTGTCGGCACAAAACCCACATTGGAAGTAGTTTCAGCAATCGGTAAGGCAATAGTTGTGCTGTTTGTTCCTGGTGGCAGTAATTTTGATAAGTGTAGTGGTGAGGGTGAAGGTGTGTGACGTGAAGTTGCAACCACCACCGCCTGCTGAATTTCAGGAAGGCTGTTTAATTGTTGCTGCCATTGTTCTATAAGTTTAGTATCAATAACTTCTAAAGAAGTGAGAACTTGTTCATCAACTTGCCCTGTTGCTGTTAACGGCAAAGTTGATACAGGTAGATAGGTAACTGGCAACATATAATCGGGCAAGTTAGCCTGTAATTGAGTATGCAAAAACTCAGAAGATAAGGATTTTGAGGAAACAATGTAAGCAACGAGTTTCCCCTCCCGCGCCAGAACATAGCAATCTTCTACACTGGAAATTGATAGTAAAACCTGCTCTATACTCTGAAGATTTATCCGGTGTCCCCTAATCCAGGCTTGCCGTTGTATTAATCCCAATACCTCTAAAGATCCATCTAGTCGCAGGCGACCCCACTTTCTTGTTCTTACTAAGCTTCCTAATAAGGGATGTTCTAAAACCTCAATTGAACCTTCTTCTTGCTGCAAGTGATTTTTATTTAAATAGCTATTACCAATATAAATTTCTCCTTCCACACCGAAAGGAAGCAATTCTCCATAATTATCTAATACATAAATTGGTGAATTATCAATATATTCAGTACTAATAAATCTATGATTTTGAGTTTTGATAGCAGGGTCGTGACATACCGCTAATATCTGCTGTCGTTCTCTTTCATTTAGAAGAGGCAGTTGACTCACTTTCTGCTGCGGATTGGATACAATTGCTTCTAATAAATTCTGAAAATGACCAGCCATCTGAACAATAGTTTGTTCATCAAATAAATCAGTATTGTACCTGAAAGATCCGACTAGATCCGAACTACCTTCAGACATCATCAAGTCAAGATCAAACTGTCCCTCCATTTGGGACATTTCGTAAGGTTTTAATTTAAATCCTTCTCGATCTACTTCACCACCCAATAACAATTGTTGGCTATACTCATACTGGCGTAAGTTTTGCAAAACAAAGTTGAATAAAGCCTGAAAAATAGGGGAACGGCTAGGATCGCGCTTTGATTGCAATCGCTCTACCAGTAAAGCAAAGGGAAAATCTTGATGCGCTAATGCTTCGGATACGCAAGAGCGAATTTGAGCGAGAAACTCGTGAAAACTAGGATTTCCTGAAAGATTTGCCCGCATGACAACAGGATCGACAAAATAGCCCACCAGTGGCACAAATTCGGGCTGAGTTCTACCTGAGGTGGGAACACCAACTAGGATATCTTCTTGTCTGGTATAACGATATAACAGAACCTGAAAAGCAGCTAGCAGAAGCATATATTGAGTTACGCCTGCTGTTTGAGCTAGCTGTTTGAGTTGTTCTGTTAGCTCTGGAGATAGTTTGAAGCTATGAGAAGCGCCGTTATAGGTTTGTATGGGTGGTCGTGGTCGGTCTGTGGGTAAATTGAGTACAGGTAAGTCCCCTGCTAGTTTTTGCTGCCAGTAGTTCCAAAGTTTTTCTCCTTGAGTACTTGACAATAATTCTCTTTGCCAGCGCACGTAATCTATGTAGGAGTGCTTTAGAGGAGTTAGAGATGGCTGAACTCCTGACTTTAGGGCAGGATAAATCATAATCATCTCTTCCATCAATAGTGGAAGACACCAAGCATCAAGCGCAACATGGTGTACTGTTAGTAAAAGAACATGATTTTGGTCAGAGCAAGTGAACAAACGCACTCGCATCACTGGGCCATTTTCTATATTAAAAGGTCGCAAGTATTCCTGAAAAACTTTTTGATGAAGCTCTTGTTCACTCCAAGTAGAAGCATCGATTTGCTGAAAGTCTGCTACCTGAGTTTGATAAAGTTGTTGAACTGGCTTATTGCCTTGCTTGGGAAATGTGCTACTTAACAGTGGATGACGTTCCATTAAAGTCTGGAAAGTCTTGTGCAATGTCGTGACGTTGACTTGGCAACAGATACGACAGGTAGATGCAACATTATACGTCGCTTTTTCTGGTGCTAATTGCCATATAAACCACATGGCTTGTTGACCGTAGGAGAGCGGATAAATATTTAAAATATTTGGAGAATCATGGAGTATCTGTAAAATTTCAGTTTTATGCTGTTTGAGTTGAGCAATTACATCAGGTGTTAAGACGGACTGAGAACCACCAATACGCAGTTTTTCCCCGACATGTGCTAACTTAACTCCTTTAAAAGAAAGCTCTTGTAAAAATTCTACTAAACTCATATTTCTATCTCAATCCAATCACTAACTTTGGCGTTCACTAGCTGAAATTGCTCATTCTTTTCTGGCTCCACAGTTTGAGTAACATTTGGAGCTAGTTGATAGTTAAGCTGATTTGCTAGAGTTACAATAGTGGCTCCTTCCATAAAGGTGTTAATAGAAACATCAGATTTCAAATCGGTTTGAATTTGGTTACGCAATTCCACAACCATGAGAGAATCCATGCCCATTTCAAAAAACTTTTGCTCTGTACTCGGTAGTTGAGAGCCTTTAAATCCTACAATTCTCCCTACTTGTCGTTGTAGATAAGCTATTAATAGACTGAGGCGATCGCTTTCTTTTTTCTCTTCTATTTCCTGAAGAATTGTAGCGTTTTTGCTGGCAATTAACGGTTTTGTTGGCTGTGGTTCTACTTCAATTTTTTCTAGTAGTAATCGCTGTCGTCCTATGCCATACAATTGTTTAAATAAACTCCAATCGACATCAGCGATCGCTGTCTGTACACTACCACTAGTCCATAAATGTTCTAAAGCTGCGATCGCTTGTTCGGGGGATAATGGTTCTACGCCTCTTTTGCTCAGTTCTCTCAACCCTTCTTCATCAGCCATACCACCGCCAGCCCAAGGGCCCCAACTAACGCTGAAACTGGGCAATCCCATAGCTTGACGGTAATAAGTTAGCCCATCTAAGAAATGGTTAGCTGCTGCATAATGGGCTTGACCAGCAGCACCCCAAACACCAGCAATTGAAGAAAAGTTAACAAAAAAGTCCAGTTCTTTATCTTGGGTGAGTTGATGCAGAATCCATCCACCGATGACTTTGGGACGCATCACCGCTTCTAATTGACTGAGTTCCATTTGCCCCATTGGTTGATATCCTGCCACACCAGCAGCGTGTACAATTCCTTTGAGCGGTGGCATAGAAGTGTCTATTTGCTCAAACACGCTTGCGAGTTCTGCAAAATTGCAGACATCAGCCTGAAGCTCAACTATTTTGGCTCCCTGTTGTTGTAAACGACTAATGGCTGATTTTGCTGAGTTTGAGGGTTGACTCCGACTGATTAATACTAAATACCTAGCTCCCTTATCTACCATCCATTGGGCTGTGTGCAATCCTAAAGCACCCAGTCCTCCCGTAATTAGGTAGGTAGCATTGGAGGACAATGACATCGGTAAAGATACAGTTGGGGGTTGCTTGACTAAACGAGATATATAAGTTTGCCCTCCGCGCCGGGCTAAATGGTCTTCTTGTGAGTTGTCTGTGAAGATTTGCAGAAGTATTTCTGCTTCATCTTCGGTAGCTTGTGGGTCTAAATCTATTAAACCACCCCACAGTTGGGGATATTCTAAGGATATGCCTCGACCAAAGCCCCATAAGGGGGATTGAGCCACTGCTAGTTTCTCTGTTTTTGATGACACTGGCTGAGAACCCTTGGTGATTAACCATAGTTGAGGCGAACTAGCAGTAGGATTTTTGACTATTGCTTGGAGCAAGTGCAACACACTACCACATCCCCAAAGTTGGGATTGTTCTAAGCCAGAAATTGTTAAATCTTGTGGAACAGGAGCATCCAAACTCCACAAATGAATTACCTTTTGCAGTGGCAATTGGCTGGTTTTTAAGATGTCTTGATAAATTTGTTCAAAATCTTGAGGATGAGAGGGATTTAGTTGATAAGTTTGTGTCTTTTGGCCTGTCTTTTCATTTTGATAGGTATGCCCTCGATGAACTAAAGTGCATTCATGTCCTTGCTGCTGCAATTTAGTCGCTAAAGCTGTCCCCAATCCTGTGGAATCAGCAAAAATTAACCAGTGACTCAATTTTTGAGAATTTGTTTTTAAATGATGACTTTGAGGCTCCCACTCTATTTGATAAAACCTACTTTGTATTTCTCCTAACAACTGCCTTTGCAAAACATTCAAAAGGCTCTGGCGACTGACGCGTTTTCCAATTAAGCCTTCAATTTCAGCAACTACAACTCCATTATTATCAAATAATAATGCATTAGAACTAGAAATATCTTTATTACTGGTGTCTTTGTAGGATATTTCTACTTGACTCCACAGTTGAGAGCTAGAACAACGATATACTTTTAGACGCTCTATCTTGATTGGAAGATAGATATCAATTGAATTAACTCGATCGATATCTAGTTTTAGACCATATACTGAATGCAAGCAGGAATCTAGTAAAGCTGGATGTATTTTGTATTTTTCTGCTTCCTGGGAAAGCTCTGGTGATAATTGAATTAAGCCGAGGATTTTATCTTGAGTCTTCCAAAGATTTTTCACAGCTTGAAAACTTGGGCCATAAATCATGCCTTGGTCTTCTAGTTCTCGATATAAAATTTCAATCGCAACTTTTTCTGTGTATTCTTGTTGCAATACAGACAAATTGACAAAACCAATATCATCTGTCTCTTTGCCTTTTAATACCTTACCGGAAGCGTGGAGCGTAAAAGACTGATTTTCTTGGTTTTGTTCTGTACTTAAGCTGAAAATTTCAAATTTATAAATATTAGTTTCTAAAGGTTTTAAAACTATTTGTACTGTTTTATCTTGAGCTTCGGAAAAAATTAATGCTTGGTAGATATTTACATCTTCAAGAATTAAATGATCTGATTTGAAAATAGCTGCTCCTGCCGCCAAAGCCATTTCTAAGTAGGCTGTCGCAGGTAATACTGGCTTGTTAAAAACACGATGGTGGTTGAGATAAGCAGGTTCAGAAATACTTAACTGGGATTCAAAACGCTGTTCTTCTGAACCAGCTAGGCGAAGCTTTTGACCCAGTAAGGGGTGGAGATTTTTAATTTTTGGTAAATATTGCTTTTGAGGATGGGTTTTGCCTGTTTCAAACCAATAGCGTTGGCGTTGGAACGGATAAGTGGGCAATATCACCTTCTGACGCCCATACTCCCGGTCAAGTCTTAACCAATCTACCTGGAATCCGGCCACATACAACTGCCCTAAACTAGAAAGTAACACTTGCCATTCGTCGAAACCAGGACGCAAAGAAGGTAGCCACAGATCCTCGCTAGCAGGTTGGCATTGACGCCCCATACCCAATAAAATCGGCTTGGAACCAATCTCTACGAATACTTCATACCCAAGCTGATGTAATGTCTGCATACCACTAGCAAACTGCACTGCTTGACACACATGATTCACCCAGTATTGCGCTGTTGCGATGTCCTCCTCAGCAAGTTTTCCAGTGACATTGGATACTAATGGAATTTGCGGCTGATTGTAGGTGAAGGAATTAGCGATGGCGGAAAATTCTGCCAACATTGGTGTCATCAATGGCGAATGGAAGGCATGAGAAACAAGCAATCGTTTTGTTTTGACTCCCTGCGTCGCCAGTTTGTCACAAATTGCAGCAATATCAACACTGGCTCCAGAAATCACTATACTTTCTGGGCCATTAATTGCTGCGATCGCTACTGTCTCATGAAATGGTGCAATGGTTTCTCTCACCATTTCTTCTTTTCCCATCACCGAAACCATCTCGCCACCAGCAGGTAACTGCTGCATTAATCTTCCTCGATGGGCAATGAGTTTGAGTCCATCTTCTAAGCTCAAAACTCCTGCCACAACTGCTGCAACATATTCACCAACGCTATGCCCCATGACCACATCTGGAGTTATTCCCCAGGATTTCCACACCTGATACAGGGCATATTCCAAGGCAAATAACGCTGGTTGCGTATAGGCGGTTTGGTCTAACAATAATGATGCAACTTCTTGTGTTGCTTGCTGTGGATATAGTATTTCTAAGAGCGAATTTTGCAGATATGGGCGTAAAATTTCATTACACTGGTCAATAGTTTGGCGGAAAATCTGCTCTTGTTCGTAGAGTTGCCGTCCCATGTTGATGTACTGGGAACCTTGCCCTGTGAACAGAAACGCTATCTTTGACGGCTTTTTACCTGGGTGGTTGCTGAAGGTATGGTTTGCTGATGCTAGTTGTTCAATTAATTGTTCTGTTGAGTCAGCCACAACTGCCAGACGGTGCTGAAAATGCTCGCGTCCTGTATTCGCCGTATAACATATATCTGCTAATCCTAGCTTTGGATTAGTCTCTAAGTGATGTTGATAACGACTAACCAACGCTTGCACAGCTGGTTCTGTTTTTGCCGATAAAGTTAATAAATGAAAAGAACGCTCCCGCAAATTTTGACTTTTGACTTGAGGGGGCGCTTCTTCTAAAATCACATGAGCATTAGTACCGCCATAACTAAAGGCGCTAACTCCTGCCAGTCTGGGTTGTCCTTGGGCTGGCCATTGCTGGAGTTCTGTGGGAATTTGAATAGGAGTATTTTTAATCTTAATGTAAGGATTTAACTTTTTTAGATGCAGATGAGGCGGAATCTCACTATGTTGTAGCGACAAAACTACTTTTATCAGCCCTGCGATCCCCGCAGCAGATTCTAAATGACCAATATTCGTCTTGACTGAACCAATCCAACAAGGCTGATTGGGTTCCCTACCTTCCATCAGAACCGTTTTGAGAGAATTCACCTCAATGGGATCTCCCAAAGATGTTCCCGTACCGTGAGTCTCGACATAGCTAATCTGTGATGGTTTCACCCCAGCATTTGCTAAGGCCTGGCGGATAACTGCTTGTTGAGCAGGGCCATTGGGAGCTGTCAGTCCATTACTTAAACCGTCTTGGTTAACCGCTGAACCTCTAATAATCGCTTGAATATTGTCTCCATCCCTCAGTGCATCAGAAAGACGTTTTAGAACTACAACTCCACATCCCTCTCCCCGGACATAACCATCCGCAGCAGCGTCAAAGGTTTTGCAACGACCGTCTGCTGCCATCATTCGGGCATGAGAAAAGGTAATTGTCGGTTCTGGAGAAAGAATTATGTTTACTCCTCCTGCAATACATACATTGGACTCTCCAGTTTTTAAACTCTGGCAAGCATAGTGCAGTGCTACTAGAGATGAAGAACAAGCTGTGTCCATCGCAATAGATGGCCCCCGCAGATTCAGTACATAAGATAATCGCGCTGCAATAATATATGGATGTGAACCGATACCGCTATATGCTTCTAAACAAGAAAGATCTTTGTAAGTTATTGTGTGGTAGTCAAAATTGGTAAAACCAATAAAAACCCCTGTCTGACTACCATCTAATCGTTCTGGCGCTATGGCGGCATTTTCCAATGCTTCCCAAGCCACTTCCAGCATCAATCTTTGCTGCGGGTCTATATACTCAGCTTCACGAGGGGAAATACCAAAAAAAGCGGGGTCAAATTCATCTACTTTTTTGAGAAAACTGCCCCAGCGGGTATTCATTTTTCCTGGGGTAGCCGGATTGGGATCGTAAAATTCATCAATATCCCATCGGTCTTTAGGTACTTCAATAATTGCTTCTTTCCCATCCTGCAAAAATTTCCAGAAAGCTTGTGGTGTTTCTGCTTGGGGAAATCGGCAACCAATACCAACGATCGCTATATGTGTTGATTCTAAATTCATCTAATCAAAAAATTACTATTAATAGTAATTACTTTTATTAATTATTGTTTGCTCTAGGGATGTAAAACTTTGCATCCCTAGTTCCAGCAAAATAATTGATTTATTACAATTACTTAATTGCAATAAATCAATCTTTCTCAATTGTTCGGTAAAAATTCTTAAAACCTTTGATATTGTTTTTCAGAGCATTCTCGATTGATCCTCCTGAAACCATCAAACGCACTTCGCGATTAATAGGCCACAAGTAGTCGAGATTTTCTAAAAATTCACGCAGACTGGATAATAGATGATTGTGTATCTTCAAATTAACATGGAAACCTTCATGTTCATAGCACAGGCACTTTTCTAGCCAATAAATTGCCTCTTTCTGTGACATATCAAACACAGGACTCTGCAATATCTTCATAACAAACTTTATGATATTTCTATCACTCTCAAACCGATTGGATATGATTCCAGAGAGACTATTGAGATTTTCATATTGGATCTGTAACACAGATAAATTGGCTATGATTTTTTCGTATGCCGATGGTTCGGGAAGATATTTATAGAAGTCTCTTCCCATAAACAAAGAAGTTGTTGTATGAAAAGCTTCATCTAAAAAATGATAGTGGGATATTTGTGTCGGAGCCGGGATAAATTGATTATTTCTCCGCAATTTTTGGTAATATTTATGTATTTCAAATTCGCCATTTTTCAAGGACAGATTAGCCATGTAGCGCACAGCATAAAAATTACTAGCTAAGAATGGAGAACTTGCCCAGCCCACAGGCAAGAGTTCTCGCATTGATTGATGTCTATTTCCTGAATAGCCATTGAAAAATCCACTAGTATTAGGTAATGAAATAGATTGATCGACATATTTCGATGCCAGATTTTGAGAATAATTTTGTTTTTGTTGTTTGAGAAAGATCTTACCGATCAAATTTGCACTTGATGATAATAAATATGGTAAAACTTGGAAGTTACTGCTTGCAAACGAAAAATTATCTAAATCAGCTTTTAGCCAATTTTTAGCACCTATTAAACTTCTTAAAGTTTGGTAATTTACTTTGTAAAAACAATGAATGTGGTGACGCTCCTGTTCACTTTCATGAGCTAGCAGATTTGCTATAAATTCATAATCCTTATTTGCCTTTCTCAAGCAATCTGCTGTGATTGTATTGTAGAAAATCACCTCCATTTCACTATCAGCAACTATTTTGTAAGAGCCAAGCCAATGAAGATGGTTAAGAGCTATTTTTTGAGCTAAAGAAGCCTGTTGATAGAGTGGGGTTCCATAAAGAATTGACTGCTGCGGCTCACTCCAGTAGCAATCACTGTTACTCTGGTAACTAAAATTTTTATCTAATTCTTCTATTTTTTCAGTGTAGTCAGATTCAAGATTATTATTATAGTTCTTTTTCAAAACGGGGAGACTTTTGTTAACTCTGGATTTTGGCGAATCATTGGTGAGAACTGTCATAAGATGCTGTTACTGTGTAGTTGATTGAGCGTTATTAGTTGCTGAGTAGATGAAAATATTACAGCTTTTTTCACTTGGTGTTAGTACACTCTGGTGAAGAAATTGGGCTAGGCGTTAGGGACTAGAATGGTGTATTCCATCCACCACATGAAAATCGCTATAAATAAATTAGAGGCTATTTAAGTTGCTAGGCAAAACTGCTTCGCTTTATTAGAAATTTTCTAAATATTTTTTAACTGCCCTTAGCTATATGATTTGCTAGGGTAGCTATTGTTGAATAATTGTAAATTAAAGTTGGATCTAGCTCTTGACCTAGCCAATCTCCTAAGTCGCCGCTTAAAAATACCGCTGCCGATGAATCTAGTCCATAGCGTTCAAAAGGCTTTTTAACATCTATTTGATCGGGTGCAACTTCTAGTAAATTTGACAAATAATTAACTAACCATTCTTGGACTTTTGCTGCTGTTAATTGACCGAGTTGTTCGTTTTTTGTTTGGTCTTGGAATACTTGAGTCATTTTACAAACCTCGATTTTTAGGATATGTATGTTTGCTGGAAATTTCGGATTTAGTTACTGAGTATTTTTGTACTTGATGTTAACACGTTTGGAATAATAATCAATGGAATAATTTTTTATTCGGCCTCCAAATTGGAGTTTAGACTAATTTTATCCAGAAAATTGCCAAACCCTTATCCAGAAAGGCTTTGATGATTTATACGCTTGTTTAGATTCCGAAGTTTAAAATGCTTGCTACACAAGGGTTGTAGCCTTAAAACAAGAATTTAGTCTAAACTACAGTCCAAATTGATAAAACTTAATTTTTTTAGCTTAATTTTAGCTTCAGCTTCCGGTGAAATATTTACTATTTTGGAATCACACTACCTTCCTGTACTTATGCTAGGAGGGAGTTCATATCAGATGCTAACTGTTGAAAATTATTTTGATTGTTAGGCTTTGTAGCAGAGTCCTCTACCATATTTAAACTGTGGTCTAAAAATCCCCGCCGACAACTTTGACGTTGAATCTTGCCACTAGATGTTTTGGGAATACTGCCAGGTCTGATCAAAACTGTGTCATATACTTGTAACCCGTGATTAGCTGCTACTGCCTCTGTGATATTTCCTACCACTTCGGCAACATTCAAACGTCTGATATAAACTCGTTCTACTTCTTGAACAATAACTAATCGTTGTTGTCCTTTTTGCTCTATTGTGAAAGCTGCACCACAATTTGGTCGTAGTGCTGGATGACTTTTTTGAACTGTTAGCTCAATATCTTGGGGATAATGATTTTGTCCTCGGATAATAATCACATCTTTAAGTCTTCCAGTGACGAACAACTCGCCATCTTGCAAAAAGCCTAAGTCCCCGGTGCGAAGAAACGGCCCTTCACCTGTGTCTGTTAGATAAGCTTGGAAAGTTTCTTGGGTTTGTTCAGGTCGTTGCCAATAGCCAGCAGCCACAGAAGTACCATGAACCCAAATCTCTCCTACTTTGCCATCTGGACATTTAGTTAAATTTGTGGGGTCAGCGATCGCAATTTTTTCATCTAACCAGGTGCGACCACAGCTGACTATGATTTTAGTCCCTTCTTTTGGTTTGGCAACTTCTACCACATGATTTTCTTCAAGGGCTGCACCATCAACTGAATACAGAACCGGCAAAGTTGTTTTTAATCCCCCAGTAATAAATAAAGTTGCTTCAGCCATACCGTAACAGGGGTAAAAGGCTTCGCGGCGAAAACCACAACAAGCGAAATAGTTTGCAAAGTTCTCCAGTGTCTGTGCACGCACTGGTTCTGCGCCGTTAAAAGCTACGTCCCAACTGCTTAAGTCCAGAGTCGAACGCTGTTCTGGTGTAATCTTGCTGACGCACAGATCGTAGGCAAAATTCGGGCCGCCACTGGTTGTTGCTTGGTAACGAGAAATAGCTTGCAACCACCGCAAAGGTCTTTGCAAGAAAGCCATTGGTGACATGAGAATCGATGGTGTACCCAAATACAACGACTGCAAGACATTGCCAATCAGTCCCATATCGTGGAATAAGGGCAACCAAATCACATGACTTGTTTTTTGGGTGTGTCTAAAACCTTTTGCGATCGCTATTTGGTTGCACAGCAAATTACCATGAGAAACCATCACTCCCTTGGGTGTTCCTGTAGACCCGGAAGTGTATTGCAAAAATGCCAAGCTATCACTTAAAAGCCTCGGTTGTTGCCAATCGAAACTGAGATTGTCGTCAATGTCATCGGTACTTAAGCACCTCATAGTCGCCAATTCTGCATCTTCAACGAAGCGCTTCTCCAGATTGGCTAACAAGGATTTGGTGGTCAATACGAACATTGCTTCGGCATCTGTAACGATCGCCAGCAACCTAGACAGTTTCATATTAGCCCTTGGTGGATAGGCGGGAACAGCTACCACACCGGCATACAAGCAACCAAGAAAGGCGGTAATAAATTCTAAACCTGGTGGATACAACAGTAAAGCTCGTTGGTTAGTAGCTCCAATAGACTGAAGATGAAAAGCGATCGCCCTTGCTTTTTGGTCTAATTCTTGGAAATTCAGGCTCGTTTCTTCAATTTCTCCATCTCGCAGAAAAGTATATGCTTTTTGTTGTGGCTGATTTTGCGCTCTATAGCTTAATATCTCTACTAATGTGAAAAATCTCTCTAAAGAGTTTTGCAAATCATTCAAAGGGACATTCATAAGCCAATATCTTACAGGTTAGGAAGTAACGCGAGTAAATATATTTGTTTTCAGCCTTCAACCAAGAGCTTTACCAACTTTATTGTTTATCTTTAGGCTACGAGTGCTACAAAATTCAAATGACTTGCAGGATTAGCTTTTTGGCAGACCATGTTTTTATCATCTAGCGATCTCCTTTAAATAGGCAAGGACAGTTAAGACAGTTAAGACAGTTAAACGAACATTTAAGTAAAGTTTATATAACAGCTTAGTTGCTTAACAGTAAATTCATAATACCTAGAACACGATTCACTAATGATGCTGATACCGTTGGCGAAACATTAATTAACATAAAAACGCCGATTTTACTGCGTAATACATGGAAAGGATAAGTCCACCTTTTCGTGTATTACATGGGTGAGGAAAAAATTAAGTTAGCTGCCTCAATAATCAATAAACAATGATAATCAAACAGAGGTGAAGGAGGCGAGCGTCGCTCACCTCCTCCCTCGTACAGGATTATCATTTTCATTTAAGTTATTTTGAGTATTTCAACTGATTGACAAAATGCGCTTTATTTTAATTTTTTACCAATGGGGCTATTCTATTTGAGAAACTAAAGGCTTGATTGTTGCACAAGCACAATGCACCGCCAAAACACCTGTAAATTAAGCTTTTACATCGTTTGACTAGGTTAACACCGCTGATAAGTAGCTGTCATGGGTGAGGCTAATTTACACTGGAATAGGAGAATGTGTCGTTAATTGATTGAGACTTCAAAGGCTGGGGAGTTTATTGATACCTTCTCGATACTGCTTATGAACTACTTACCTTGTGTGGTAAAACTTAATTTAAATTCTGTCAGTTACTAATGGAGTTGATGAGAATGAACTTTATACTTTTTGTCTTAGCAGTGGTTTATGCAGGAGGCGCTTGGAAATTTTGGACTGGATTTGGGCGGACTAATTTTAATCCAAGTTTGACCAATCGCATTGGTTTATCTCTGCTATGGCCAGCTTTGTTTATTACTAATCAATCCTATCGTCGAAACTTTAGAAAGGCATTAAAGGGCTAGATTTAAGTTATCTTAAGTGGACGGGGATATATAGTAGAATTCAGAATTAAAACAGAGTTTCTAAGTAGCTTAGACAGCCAGTTTTTGTACTTCACTTTCTTTGAAATCTGCTGTACATCTTAATATACATCTAACCTACAACCCCCCTTTCCCACTAGGAAAGGGGGGTTGATTCTACTCATCCTAAAAGGAGAGAATTAGGGAAGGGATAATTTCCTAACATTTATTTACCATTGGTGAGAAGATGGATTGCTCCACCCACCGCGGCACCATCGATCGCATTGCCGAGGGTGTCTTTGCGATCGCCAGTAATTACGCCAGTTAAGGCACTAGCACCTGCACCAACACCGACATCTTGAGCGGCATTGCGATGACGGCGATCGCCTCTGAGTCCATTTGCACCGTTGACCGCTGCACCAGTGGCACCACCTTTAACAGCATTACCTAAGAAATCTCCATTTCCCCTAATAGCTCCGGTTACCACATTGGTAGCAGCCCCGATACCGATATCACGTAGTACTCGATCGTCGGCAGAAGCTTGTTGAGCTGGTACTAAAGTAACACCAGCTAAACTTGCAGCCATGAGGCTGGGTAAAAGTGTGCGTTTTAGGATTGTATTCATTATGTTACCTTCTCAAAACATCAAACAATTGAATAAAGTTCAAAGTTACTGGGGTCAGACAAAATCTGATTTTTTCGTTTGGACAACAGCAACTATTTATTGTTTGAGAACACATACATCATGACATTTACAAAATCATAATTACTTCTACTCAAAGCATGAAGTTATATTCAGTCTAGAGAAGGCCTTGGCTATTTATTAGGTCATTCTAGCGACTACACATTGACAAAATAAATTAAATATACAGTAGGGTTTTGCCGACATGAAAGTTTGATTTTTGATGGTAAACCACGTAGTGTTTACCGTATCTATCTCAAGGTAGTCGCCAAAACGATTAAACTAACTCATCGGGGTTAATGTTTAATTCTCTGAGCTTAGCAGCCAAGCGTTGCGATCGCTCCCATCCTGTCTGTAGCAAATTGCCTTGATCATCCCACCAGCGCAACCAAGGTAATTCTAGATTCTGATAGCGACCTTGCCAAATTCCTAATTCTACACCCATCGGTTCAATAGGATAATGTCCGCGATCGTTTGCAGGTATTAGCTGATATTCACCTCTGAGCAATTGATACACCTCGACACTAGCTTTCTTAACTTCATAAATGCCATAAAAGGGAACTCTAATTGCTTGTTCATAAACCCAAAACTTACCCGTAATTGGTGTTTTGTCTCGTTCTTCCTTACCATCACCAGAGACGAATTCCAATACAATCAGCGGTGCAACGTATTCTTGCCACAATACATAAGAACGGCGTACTTGACCATTTAAAGTCGGTGGGACATGTGGTACATAAAACCAGTCTGGTGCTTCGGCGCCTTTTTCTGGCGGTTCAGTAATTCGCCAATAGATACCGCTATCTTGACCGATACAATATTGTTCATCAGGGTGTAGCTTCTGCAAGATTGGTTCAATTGAATCTGTCAGCAATATGCTTTGAGGATGTTCTTGCAGATTTTTCACAAAAGTGCCGTCGGATTCTGGTAGCTGCGTATGGTCTGGTAGGGTTGATTCAACGCCGAGTGGTGTTTGTGCTGAGGTCATGGAAACCTCCTAAATGTGGGAGTTAATAAGTAATATGGCATTTTTTATAATTGTTTGCGGACTTATCAATGCAATTATTCCTAATATATGTTACAAACAGTACATTCTATAGTTGATACATCAAACTAATCCAGCTAAGCGAAGTTAAATATTTTTGGAGGTAAGATAAATGCCAACTAACGATAGCATAGTTCTTGATACTATTCTTGAGCAAAAAAAGAGTCAGATTGCCGATTGTCTACGCGATGATGAGTATTTTGAAATATTCACCTTTGAGCAGATTTTGAAAAAATATGACCTTTCTTATGAAGAGTTAATATCTGGAAAAATAGGAGCAGGTGATGATGGAGGAATTGATGGATTTTTCACATTTATTAATGGGGAAATTCTCGATAAGGATACTAATTTAAAAAATTTTAAAAGATATCCATTGATAGAACTATTTTTAATTCAATCTAAGCGTTCACCCTCATTTTCCGAAACTGCTGTTGAACATGTAATTAGATCGGCAATGAATATATTTAATTTAGACAATGATCTATCCATTCTCAAAAAAACTTATAATTCTGAGCTTATTGATGCAATCTCATCTTTTAGAGAAACTTACCTTGAATTAATCTCAATTCATCCTAGCTTAAAGATTATTTACATATATGCTAGTAAAGGTGAGACACAAAATATTCATAAAAAAGTATATCATAGTGCAGATAACCTTAAAGAAACAATTCTGAATTGTTTCAGAGGAGCGACAGTCAATATACAATTTATTGGTGCACGTGAATTAATTGATGCTTCTCGATTAGAAAAAAATTATAATTTAAAACTTAAATTCATAGAAAATTATATTTCTAGAAGCGAAGATAATTATATTGTACTAGCTACGTTAAAAGATTATTATGAATTTGTTACAGATGAAAATAACGAATTGAGACAATATATATTTACTTTCAATGTACGCGATTACCAAGGCAATGTAGAAGTCAATAAAGATATTCAAAAAACGCTTGAATCAGATAATGAATTAGACTTTTGGTGGCTTAATAATGGTATAACTGTTTTATCATCTAAAGCCACAGTTGCTGGTAAAATTATTAGTCTTGATGACGTACAGATTGTTAATGGGCTACAAACAACTAATACAATTTATAAATATCTAAAAAATCACTCAAACGATAATGAAAAAGATAAAAATAGAGCTATTTTGGTAAGAATCATAGCAACAAATGATACAGAATCTATAAATCGTATTATCAAAGCGACTAATTTTCAAACTCCTATACCACCCGCTTCATTAAAAGCAACCGATCCAATTCAATCAGATATAGAAAATTACTTTTTAAGTAAAGGTTGGTACTATGATCGCCGCAAAAACTACTATAAGAATATGGGCAAGCCCATTGACAGAATTATTAGCATTCCCTACTTAGCTCAAGCAGTAATGGCAATTGTTCTTCGTGAACCTAATATTTCTAGATCTAGACCATCTTCAATTATAAAAACAGATAGCGACTATAAACGTGTATTCAAGGAAAAGTCAAACCTTGAGTTATATATGTTTTGTGTTAAAATGATGAAGCAGGTAGAATTATTTATACGCAGCACAGTTGCTGAGAAATCAAAACAAGATGATTATACTTTCTGGAAGCATACTTCCCCACTTCAGATTCTAAGTTTTCATCTGGCAATGCTTCTTGTGGTTAAGTTGCTTAGCAAAAATGACTACAATCCTACAGATGTAGAAAAACTGTTACAAGTTGAATTGAAACAAGAAATTATTAGTCAAACACTATTTGAATTAATTCAGTTGATAGATGGATACGTAAATTCTCGACCGTCATTATCAATTAATACAATTGTTAAACAAAAAGAGTTCGTTACATATTTGTTAGAAAACGTAAATTTATCTAGTATTGAGTAATTAACTAACTCTTCATTAATCTTGAATTTCTTAAAGTTATCGTACATTCAAGGGTTTAAGACCCCTACGTCTACACGTAGCATATTTGGAGTAGGGGTTTAAATCCCCGACTCCAAATGTCTTTAATTTTGAATTTTGAATTTTGATTTGTTAACGCTTTCTTCTTATGATACACAACTTAAGATTCTATTATTGCCCAATTTTCTAAAGTCAATCCCTGCACTCTGAGCAAATCATAATCATTAGATACTACAATTAAACCGCGTGCGATCGCAGTAGCCGCAATCAATATATCTTGTTCTTGTATCTTTAAACCCCTGCGTTGTAAGTCCACATGAATCTCGCAGGCTTTTTCAATAATTTCTATATCATCTAAAAATAAAACTTCATATTTTCTAGAAAATTCATTGAACTCTGCTAACTGCCTCGTGGCATTTGCATATAAAAGCCCTCTTTTAACTTCATAATAAGTTATACAACTGATGAAAAGTTCTTGTCCTGAAAGATTAGCATCCCGTAGTTTACTAGTAACATCTGCATTTTTCCTCAGAATATAACTAACAATATTCGTATCTAATAAATAAGTCACTCGATCTATTTTCGCTTTACTGCTTCATCGTACATTTTGATTTGCTCCGGCGTCAAATCATTTAACGTACCAGAAACAGCTTCTAAGACAAGAATCTTATCAATTCTGCGTGTCAGTTCATGCTCCGTAATAGCTTTCATTTCTTCTGGTGAAAACTGGTCAAACATATTTACTAACATTTTTATCATTTCTTGTTTGCCTAATTTCAATTTATATAGATTATTATCTCGAAACAATTTTTCTACAATTGGTAATATTCGGGCAATCAAGATATCTCTTTGGCTTGAAGTTTCCTGCATAACTTTCTCCCAATGATTTACTAAATTACTTCAATTATAAACAATTATCCTCAGCGAACCTCCGCGTTGACCTCAGCGAACCTTTGCGTTTAAAAAACAAAAAAAGGGGGGCAAGATGCCCACCCTACAAAAGATTAAAACAATATTCTGTTGCTATTAACCCAATAATTGCTTAGCCTTGGCTAACACATTATCAACGCTAAAACCAAACTTCTCTAAACAAACACCACCAGGAGCGGAAGCACCAAAGCGATCGATACTAACGATGTCGCCTTCAGTACCTACATACTTGTGCCAACCGAAGCTAGAGCCAGCTTCTACAGCCAAGCGCTTGGTAACAGCTTTCGGCAATACAGACTCTTTATAAGCTGCGTCCTGTGCTTCAAACAAATCCCACGCAGGTAGAGAAACAACACGGACTTTCTTGCCTTCGGCTGTGAGTTTCTCGGCTGCGGTGACAGCGAGGTTCACTTCTGAACCAGTGGCAATTATGATTAACTCTGGTGTACCGTCGGAATCCACCACTGTGTAACCTCCCTTGGTAACGCCTTCAATGGAAGTACCTGCCAAGTTGGGGACGTTTTGACGGGTGAATGCTAACAAAGTAGGAGCATTTTGCTTTGCTCTTTCGATCGCCACCTTATAAGCACCAGAGGTTTCTGTTCCGTCTGCGGGACGAATCACCGTCAGGTTAGGAATAGCCCGCAGGGAAGCTAGGGTTTCGATGGGCTGGTGGGTTGGGCCATCTTCACCTTGTCCAATGGAATCGTGAGTCATCACCCAAATCACCCCAGCTTGAGACAGGGCAGATAGGCGGATAGCAGCACGCATGTAGTCTGTGAAGATTAAGAAGGTTGCACCGTAAGGAATTAATCCCGAACCGTGCAGCGCGATACCATTACAGATGGCGCCCATACCGTGTTCCCGGACACCAAAGTGGATGTTGGGGTTTTGGTATTGCCCTTTTTGGAAGTCACCTTTACCCTTGATTTCAGTAAGGTTAGAGTGAGTCAAGTCAGCAGAACCACCGATTAACTCAGGTAAAACTGCTGCTAGCTTGTTGAGACAGGTTTCCGAGTGTTTGCGGGTAGGTAGTGCCTTGTCTTCTGCGGTGTAGGTGGGTAATACTTTATCCCAACCATCAGGCAATTTGCTAGTTACGTAGCGTTCAAATTCGGCTGCTTCTTGGGGATACTTAGCTTTGTAGTCAGCAAATGCTTTGTTCCACTGGTCTTCGTAGCCTGCGCCGCGTTCAACTGCTTTGCGTGTATGGTCAAGAACGTCTTGAGGAATTACAAATGGCTCGTATTCCCAACCCAAATTTTTACGAGTCAGTGCTACTTCGTCTCCACCCAAGGCAGCACCGTGAACGCCAGCGGTGTTTGCTTTGTTGGGGGAACCGTAACCGATGGTGGTTGTTACCTTAATAAAAGAAGGTTTATCGGTGACAGCTTTGGCTGCTTCAATGGCATCGGCGATCGCTCCAAGGTCAGTGTTACCTTCTTTGACGTGTTGGACATGCCAACCGTAAGCTTCAAACCGCTTGGAAACATCTTCGGTGAATGCCACATCTGTGGAACCGTCGATGGAAATGTGGTTGTCGTCGTACAGAGCGATGAGTTTGCCTAATCCCAAGTGTCCTGCGAAAGAACAAGCTTCACCGGAAATACCTTCCATGTTGCAACCGTCACCCAAAATTACGTAGGTGTAATGGTCAACAATGTTGGCATCGGGTTTGTTGTATTTAGCGGCGAGGTGTGCTTCTGCGATCGCCAAACCGACTCCGTTGGCAATTCCTTGACCTAGTGGCCCGGTGGTAACTTCCACGCCTGCGGTCATAAAGTTTTCTGGGTGTCCGGGAGTTTTTGATTCCCATTGACGGAATTGCTTGATATCTTCAATCGATACGCTGTCGAAGCCTGCTAGGTAGAGTAGGGCATACTGCAACATCGAGCCATGGCCGGCGGACAAAACAAAGCGATCGCGGTTAAACCATTTGGGATTTTTGGGGTTAAACCGCAAAAAGCGATCCCATAGTACAAAGGCCATGGGAGCCGCGCCCATCGGCAGCCCTGGGTGTCCCGATTTTGCCTTTTCTACGGCGTCAATAGCCAAGAAGCGGATCGAGTTAATACAAAGTTCTTCGAGGGATTGGGTTGCAACAGCCATAATATGATTGTTTTTAACGACGGGTTAGCACTCTTTGAGCTTCTCACTCTTACTGGGTTGATTTTTCACAGTTAACAGTTAACAGTTAACAGTTAACAGTTTTATTCCTTGGGTTTGAGTTTCCCATATAAGCGTGGTAACTGTTCATTGATAACTGAACACCGATCAAAATTCCCACAGTATCCTCATCATCCCATTCCCGATTGTCGATGGACAAGCGGGATGTCCTGAGTTTCTGGTGATAAATCAAGCTGATAATTGGGTCATGTTGAACCCTTGGCTTATACCAGAATGATATTTATGGTACTTTCGGCATGGGGCATTGGGCATGGGGAGATGAGGGAGAAAAAGAACTCCTAAATTCTGACTCTTGAATTCTGATTCCTGACTCCTGAATTCTGACTTTTTTTACAGGTATTTCTTAAAGGCTAGTGTGACATTATGACCGCCAAATCCGAAAGAATTCGATAGTGCCACTTCAACTTTTTGAGTGCGGCTAGAGTTTGGTACGTAATCTAAGTCACATTCTGGATCGGGATTTTCGAGGTTGATTGTTGGGGGAATTCGGTCGTTGGCGATCGCTAGTACTGTTGCTACTGCTTCAATACCTCCAGAGCCGCCCAATAGATGACCTGTCATGGATTTGGTGGAACTGATTGCCACTTTATAGGCATGTTCTCCGAAAGCTTTTTTGATGGCTGAGGTTTCAGTTGAATCGTTAGCTGGGGTGCTGGTGCCGTGAGCATTGATGTAGCTAACTTGTTCGGGAGTTAATCTTGCATCCTTGAGAGCCAATTCTATGGCTCTAGCTGCGCCTAGTCCGCCAGGTACGGGGGAGGTAATGTGGTAAGCGTCACAGGTCATGCCATAGCCGATCATTTCGGCATAAATGTGAGCGCCGCGACTGATGGCGTGTTGCAGTTCTTCTAGAATTAAAATTCCTGCACCTTCACCTAAAACAAAGCCGTCGCGATCGCGGTCAAAGGGGCGGCAAGCATGTGCTGGGTCGTCATTACGAAAAGAAAGCGCCTTGCACGCAGCAAATCCAGCCACAGACAATGGTGTGACAGCCGCCTCTGTGCCGCCGCAAATCATTGCTTGGGCATATCCCCCTTGAATTAAGCGAAAAGCATCTCCAATGGCGTTGGAACCTGCGGCGCAGGCAGTTACAGCACAGGAATTCGGCCCTTTAGCACCTGTATGAATTGCTGTTAGCCCTGCTGCCATATTGGCAATCATCATTGGTATCATGAATGGACTACAGCGATCGGGCCCGCGGTTGAGGTAGACAGTTTGCTGATCTTCTAATACTTTGATGCCACCGACGCCAGAACCAATCATGACACCCACCTGTTCCGCGTTTAAGTCATTGATAACTAACTGCGCGTCAGATATAGCTTGTTTTGCTCCTGCAACCCCAAATTGAGCAAATCGATCCATCCGCTTGGCCTCTTTGCGCTCCAAGTAATCATGTGGATCGAAGTTTTTCACTTCACCAGCAATGCGGCAATCATGGCGAGACGCATCAAAAAATGTGATGTAGTCAATGCCATTGCGTCCACTCAATAATCCATCCCAATACTCTGTTGCTGTGTTACCAATAGGTGTAATCGCGCCAACACCAGTTACAACAACGCGTTTACGTGTAAGATCTGTCATGATTCAGTTAAAGGTGGCGAAAAAGCGAAAAGTCAAAGCTAAGGCTTGCGGCCTAGACGCCTGTTGGCGCAGCCTCTCGTAGAGAAGGGCAGCTTGTCGTCAGACATCTGTTAGCGCAGCGTTCGCGCAGCGTCTCGTAGATAAAAACGAGCGTCACTTTTCAAGACGAATTAGGCAAAAAATTCTCTATTACCGACTAGGTACTGGTGACTAGGTGCGAGAGAAAAATCTTCCCAATCCCCAATCCCCAATCCCCAACTCTTAATTAAGCTGATGTGGTAACTTTGTTGCTAATGTAATTTACAGCGTCTTGAACTGTTAAAATTCCTTCGGCAGCTTCGTCAGGAATTTCAATATCAAATTCTTCTTCCAAAGCCATTACTAATTCAACGGTATCTAAGGAATCAGCGCCTAAATCTTCCATAAATGTGGATTCCGGTTTAATTTCGGTATCCTCCTTAAGGCTAAGTTGTTCAGCAACGATTTTTTTAACTTTGTCAAAAAGTTCCGTTTGGCTCATGGATATAAAGTCCTCAACTAATTGCTAGGATCTGCTCATTATAGGAGACATTTTTTTGAGCATATACAATCTTATCGTCAAGCGCGATCGCCCGTACACTTCTGTTAGAAAACTCTTGCCCTGATTCAAAAGAATCGCTGAGTTTTGTCTTTGAA
Organism: Nostoc paludosum FACHB-159; assembly: GCF_014698835.1. Taxonomy (GTDB): domain Bacteria; phylum Cyanobacteriota; class Cyanobacteriia; order Cyanobacteriales; family Nostocaceae; genus Nostoc; species Nostoc paludosum. The sequence goes on from NZ_JACJTU010000003.1 coordinate 114,785, forward strand.
CAGTTGAACACTAAGGCGTGGTACGCCATCGCTAACATCATGTAAATGCTTTTGTTTTCCGATTGATTATTGTCTAGAGCGATCGCTCTAACCCAAACTATAGTTATATGCTATCTCAGACACTGAAATACGCTTACTTTCCTGGCTGTGTTGCCCAAGGAGCATGTCGGGAACTTTATCAGTCAACTCAAGCCCTGACTCAAGCACTGGGTATTCAACTAGTTGAACTTAAAAAAGCTGCTTGCTGTGGTTCCGGCACCTTTAAAGAAGATTCCCAACTGCTGGAAGATACAGTCAACGCCAGAAATATTGCCCTAGCAGAAGAATTAAATCTGCCGTTGCTCACCCATTGCAGTACTTGTCAAGGTGTTATCGGTCACGTCAACGAACACCTGAAGGAATGCCAAACTACTAACCCTAACTACATTGAACAGGTTAATGGCTTGCTGCACAAAGAAGGCTGTTCGCCCTATCGTGGCAGCACTGATGTTAAACATCTCCTCTACGCCTTGGTAACAGATTACGGTTTAGAGGAAATTACCAAACGTGTGACTCGGAAATTAACTGGATTAAAATGCGCGGCTTTTTATGGCTGTTATCTTCTGCGCGCTCAAAAGTCCATGCCTTATGACGATCCTTTCCAACCAGAAGCGATGGAAAATGTTTTTCGGGCGGTGGGTGCAACACCAATTTATTACCGAGGCCGGACACAATGTTGTGGTTGGCCGCTTTCTAGTTATGCCACTACCCAATCTTTCAAGATGGCGGGGATGCATATTCAAGAAGCCTTAGCTTTAGGTGCTGACTGTATGGTTACACCTTGTCCTTTGTGCCATTTAAATTTAGATTCCCGCCAGCCAGAGGTAGAAAAGGTAATCGAACAAAGGCTAGGTTTACCAGTGTTACATTTACCCCAGTTGATTGCTTTAGCTGTTGGAGTCAGTCCAAAAGAACTGGGTTTAGAACGTCACATTGTTTCTACAAAGCCAGTGTTAGAGAAATTGGGTTTTTAGTTGAAAATTGTCCAAGTTTCGAGTTCTAAACTTTAATTGTCGAATTCAGAACTTGAATGTTGCTGTTTTTGTTTAAATTAAAGATGGGCTATGGTAGCACAGCTGTGCTACCATACTAAACCGCAATTAATCCGCACCGAAGCGATCGCGGAACTCATCAGCTAAGGCATCACCAGCAGCCCCCACCAGTTTACCAACAATGGGATGAATTACAACCCCAGTTACTGCCCCCGAAAGGCTGGGCAAGTTCTTAATAAACCATTTTTTGACGTATGCCATTGTATCTAAATCGGGTTGTTTGGCAGTGACGGCTTCTTCTAGTTCTACCACCCGTTGTAAAGCAGCTTCTTTTTTTTCTGGGGGTGCTTCTGACTCTACTTGTCCTTTGACGTTAGCCAGTAACCGCCGCAATACGGCTAAATCATCTTCTGTGACTTCTGGCTGTGGTACAGAAGTGATAGTTTGGTCTTGACTGATTTGTTTGCCTACGGCTACTTGTCCGCTAACACCACCGGAGATGTTAGCACTGATATTGTCTCCAGCTTTTTGTTCTTCATTCATGGTGTTTTACCTGCAAACTCAAAGTGTTTTGTGATTCTCTAATACCAAATCCCGTTCTGTAACCCCTGTTTCTTCTCTCCCTGGCTTCTGTGCTTTTTTAAAACAGACCAGTCAATTAGGAATTTCTATAATCTCGGTTGAACTGATTTTCACGGTAACCGTAGCCTCATCAGTTGCGCCATTAGCATCCTGAATTTTGTAAGTAAATGTATCTGTAACGTTGGAAACTTTAGGATTTACTATATAACCCAAAGTTCCATTTTTATTTCCACGGACAACTTTGCCATATTGACCTTGAGTGAATTCAATAATTCTGAGTTGCTGTGGATTACCACTAGGTTCAATGTCATTACTTAGCACATCGATACTAACTATACCATTAGGTTTTGTGTCTCGTTGGTCGTCAACTGCTTGGAGTTTTGGTCTAGATGGTGCTACCGTCACCTGCACAGTAGCCGTTACCGTGGCACCTCTAGCATCGCGAATGGTGTAAGTGAAAGTATCTTCACCAGAAAAACCGCGATTAGGCTGATAAATCAGGCTTTTCGGGTCATCTGCACGTGAGATTCTGCCATTAGTTCCTTGTGTAAAACTAATAATGTTAATGGCATCGCCATCTGGGTCGCGATCGTTATTTAATACAGGAATAGTAACTCGCTCAAAGTAGCCAGTCTGTGATGTATCGGCATTTGCGACTGGAACTTGGTTAGCCTGTTGTCCTACTGTCACCTTCACTGTAGCCGTTGCCGTTGCACCGTTAGCATCCTGAATCGTGTAAGTGAATGTATCTTCACCAGAAAAATCACGGTTTGGCTGATAAATCAGGCTTTTTTGGTCATTAGCGCGTGATACTCTACCATTACTTCCTTGTGTAAAATTACTGATGTTAATCACATCGCCATCTGGGTCGCGATCGTTATTTAATACAGGAATAGTTACTGGTTGAAAGTAGCCAGTCTGGGATGTATCGGGATTTGCGACTGGAACTTGGTTAGCCTGTTGTCCTACTGTCACCTTTACAGTAGCCGTTGCTGTAGCATCGTTAGCATCCTGAATCGTGTAAGTGAATGTATCTTCACCTGAGAAACCACGACTGGGCTGATAAATCAGAATTTTTGGGTCATCAGCGCGTGATACTCTGCCATTAGTTGCTTGCGTAAAATTACTGATATTAATGGCATCGCCGTCTGGGTCGCGATCGTTGTTTAATACAGGAATAGTTACTGCTTGAAAGTAGCCAGTCTGTGATGTATCGGGATTTGCGACTGGTGCTTGGTTTGGCTGTTGTCCTACCGTCACCTGCACAGTAGCCGTTGCTTTAGCACCTTTAGGATCTTCAATAGTATAAGTGAATCTATCTTCACCAGAAAAACCACGGTTGGGCTGATAAATCAGACTTTTTAGGTCATCTGCGCGTGAGACTCTGCCATTCGTTCCTTGTGTAAAATTACTGATGTTAATCACATCGCCATCTGGGTCGCGATCGCTGTTTAATACAGGAATAGTTACTGCTTGAAAGTAGCCAGTCTGGGATCTATCAGGATTTGCTATTGGTGCTTGGTTATTTGAACTAAAACCCTCACCCGTTAGCTGCACAAGATGTGGTTTATCAGTGGTATTGTCAGTAATACTGAGGTTAGCATTACGCTTGCCGATATCTGTAGGTTGAAAGCTGATGCTGAGAGTACAGTTTGCTTGCGGTTGGATAGAATCTTGAGAGCAGGTGTTATTGGCAATTGTAAAATCATTAGACTCACTGCCAATGATTTCAATTTTTCTTGTGATTTTTAACAGTCCTGAGCCGCTGTTTTGAAGGGTAAGAGTTTGCGGTTGGCTAGGAAGTTTCACCTGTTGACGGCCAAAGTTGAGGTTATCGGGGCTAAGGCTGAGGCGGGGTGTCGGTCGAAACAACAAAGACCAAACGAACCATCCTGTTAAGCCCACGAGCAAAAGGGCGAGGAAAGTTTTCAGCCAAAATGAAGTTGCTTCAATCTGCGGTGATGTAGTTGGTATTGTAAGGAGATTGAGATTGTGACGGGTCACAGCTGCGCCAATTTCATCACCCAAGGACTCGCGGATTTGTAAGGCTTGAGTCAGGTAATTTTCGGCTGTGGTCGTATCCTCTAAACAGAGGGCGCGACTACCCAATTGATGCAAAGCCCAAGCTTCGGCCGCTTTGTCCCCCATTGCTTGGGCTGCTTGCAGTCCCCATTGCAATAATTTTTCCCATAAACCCCATTGCTTACTCAAAGCAAAAGCGCCCTCTACAGCTTTCACTAACTGCAAAATCTCTGCCCACCGCCCAACCCCAACCGCCCAGATCAAGGTTTGGAAAATTGCATCGGTTTCAGCTAACAAAAGACTATGTGCTGTTTGATACTGCTGTGTCCAATGTCTGAAATATTCAAGAGCGTTCTCTCGCCACGGCGTTAAATCCCAGTCTTGTTGTATAGCTTCAACTAGGCTTTGATTGAGACTGTAGCGATCGCCTTCCATTTCAACCAAATTCGACTTGACTAAGGTCTTCAAAATCACCTCAGTATCCGGTAACTTACTCATAGCTGCGGCCTGTGTCATCAACAGCGCTACACCACCCAAGGCAGCTAAAACCGCTAATATCACCAATTGCGGCTTTGTTTGTAATTTTAAAATCTGCTTGATTAGCGAGTTACTTCGTTGAGAGGACTGGAGTTGCTGGACTACCTCGCTAAGCGATCGCTGTTCTTCTTGCACAGTTGCGATCGTTAGAATCAATTGTAGAGGATGCCCCTCTAAAACAGTGCAAAGAGTTTCTGCTAGCTTTTGTTCTTGAGTGGTTAGCTGGCGTTGCAGTTCCCTTTCAACCAAGGTGATAGCATCTTGAATTGGCAGTCCTACCAATTTCATTCCTTGTCCCTCTCCCCAGAGGTGACGTTCTGGAGAAGCTAACAGAAAGGTGCAACCAGGAGTAGCATCGAGCAGTTCTGCAAGATCCTCCCGTGTTAATTTTTGATCGTCGAGGATGATTAAAGCTTGTTTATTTTGTAGAGCTTGGCGGATTTGGGTATTAGTTGGTTTGTAGGCAATATCGGTTTCGTAGAATGCTTCAAAAAAACATTGCAGTAGGTCAGCTACAGTTTGATGACGTACAGTAAAACTGATTGCCCCATCAGCAAAAGCCCCACTAATTTGGGGATGATAAGCTAAATAACGCAGCAGAACTGACTTGCCTAAACCAGCTGCGCTGTAAAACTCTACCGATTGCCTAGATTCTAGAGTAGCGATCGCACTTTTTATCTCATCCTTGCGCCCAATCAACTCTGGAAAGGGACGCGGTAATAAAAAGACTGGTGTCGCAATAGCTTTTTGCCGTGGTTGCTCTTGTGGTGAGGCAATGTTCACTACACCGCCGTGGACTGAACCAATCTGAATAATGCGACTCCCAACGGCTATTTGACCACTAATTTCTCCTTGAATTTGGGCTGTAATATTAGAAGTCATCGAAGAAGCTTAATTTATTATTTATCTACCGCGTGACAAATAGCAAAATTAGAAAATTAACCTAAAAAGATTAAGATACTCAATCTTAGATGACTTATATTTTGGCAGTTTTTACATACTGTGGAAGTACCCTAGAGGGTACTTTATTTTTCTTTTGAGAAAGATATTTTATGAATTTAGTTTTGGTTAAAGGGTAAATATTTTTCTTTCTATTCGCTTTGCCCTTTTGCCCTTAAGGGATTACCAAAAAAATTATCCAATCTTGTGGGGTGGGCGTCTTGACCCACCCTATAAGAGGAGTTGAATGTTTTTTATTTGCAAACCCCTAACCGACAACTATTGAGTCAGAATCCAGAATATTGGGAAAATCAAGCTTGCTATAATTTCCTAATTTTCTAAAAAATTAAGTTTGCATATCAAAATATTCTGAATTCTGAATCCCTAATTCTGGCCTAGCTATTGTTCAATTTACGTTGCAATTGTTTTAACGATTGATAGATATCTGGCAGGCGATGGTAAATAGCAGATGCCTTAAGATACACTTTATGGGGCATTGCGGGAGTTCCTGAGACAATTTCTCCGGGTGCAACATCACTGAGAATTCCAGTTTGGGCAGATACGATCGCCCCATCTCCCAACTTCACTTTATTGGCGATTCCTACTTGTCCAGCTAAGATAACGCGATTCCCCAGTTTGACACCTCCAGACAAGCCGGCTTGACCTGCGATCGCACAACCAGCACCTATTTGAGAACCATGACCGATTTGCACTAAGTTGTCAATTACTGTGTTGCGTCCTACTCGTGTTTCTCCCACCGCTGGACGGTCAATGGCGCTGTTGCAGCCAACTACCACACCATCTTCTAACACGGTATAGCCGGATTGTTCCATTTTTAACCAACCAGTGCGGGTAGGAACAAAACCAAAGCCTTCTGCACCGATGACAGCGCCACTAAAAATTACGCAATCTGCGCCGATGTGGGTGCGTTCGTGGATGGTGCAATTGGCGTGTAAGATGGTGCGATCGCCTATTTTGACATCTGGATAAACCACCACATTGGGATGAATAATTACACTATTACCAACTTCTACCCCTTGTTCAATGACAACGTGAGGGCCAATATAAACATCACTACCAACTTTCGCCGTAGGGTGAATTACAGCGCTAGGATGAATTTCTGGAACTGGGCGATATGGTTGGTAAAAAATTGCGATCGCTTTAGCAAACAACAATCGCGGTTCTGGAGTGCTTAGCCAAACGATACCACGTTCTTGTGCAAGTGCCTGTAAATTTTCATCCTGGGGCAAAATTAAAGCACTCGCATTGGTCTTAGCGATGGAAGATCCAAATTTTGCTCCCTCCACGTAGCTGAGATTACCGTTATTAGCCTCATCAATAGCCGCTACTCCGCTAATCTCTGGATCGTGGTTGGGATTCACACTTAGGCTATTAGCTGTAGCTGCGTCGCCGAATTTCTGTAGGATTTCGCTGAATTTCATTAGTAAAAAACGCAAATCAAGTTCTAGGATTATTACATCAGTAACACGCTAAGATACCATTGCGTTTGTCAATCCAGTAAAACTAATAGAACCTAAATGTATAGCAGTTAAAGCAGAGTTTAAGACAAAAGCCGATCGTAAAATCGACGCAATAACAGACTTTCTTTGCCTGTCGCCTATTCACTGTCGTATCTAATTTAATTACGAATTACAAATTATTTCATCATTGTATAATCCTTAGCTTTAAATTTTTACGAAAATGTTACGACTTTATCATTTAATACTAGGTTTGATGTTGGCGCTATTAATACCACTGGGAGCAAAATTTCTTCTCCCACGGCTTTCTCCAAAAAAACCGCCAAATCCACCTGCTGTGTCAAAACTTGCCAACCCTAGCGAGGGGAACGTCTGGCAGAAAATTCTTGGAAATACTCCTGCTCCAACTAACTGGCAAGTTGCTGTTTGTAATGAAAATGCAGCCTTGTTGTGTATTTCCTCTAAGGGAAAAGTTTTAGGTACAGTTGAGATTAACGTTTATCCACTAGAAAAGATTCCAGATTTTCAAAAGAAACTTGCAGTTGCGGGTGTTCCTACTAATTCTCCAGTTGACTACCAAAATTCTAAATACCAAACTCAGGTATTGACAGCCCTCAAGGCTTGGGTAGCAGACAAATATGCTACTGTTGCCAAAGACCGTCAAGCCCAATATGGAAGGGACATTATTTTCTCAGACTACCCAACACAACCAGTATCAGTTGGGAAACTTCAGGGAATCCGCTATGGCTTTGCTGGACTTAACCAACAAGGTGGAGTACAAGAGCAACATATCGGTCATGTTGCCTTTGACGGGGCTAGACTTTACGTAATTACGACTGCCTTTGATTCAGCTACGCAAACAGGTAAGTTTGAAAAACTGGAAAATTTAGCTATTTTTCAACCTTATTTATACGCGATCGCCGCAGATTTGCGTTTACCGCAATAGGGATTGGGGACTGGGGATTGGGGATTGGGTCTTGAGTATTAGAAAAACAGGCCCCAGTCCCCCATCACCTTAAATCTCAGCCACCGCCCGTTCAATTAAGCGACGTGCCAAAGTTTGCGTACCTGTATGTTCGTAATAATTAGTTGATACATCTAAGAACGCGGCTAGGTAGTCTAACTTGTCATCGGCAACATCCACAAAATTTTGTAAGTGATGGGCAACTTTTTGTGGTGTTAAATTATTAGCGTCAACTAATCCGCTCATCCAACCTTTAACTGAGTCAAAACTTTCGCCGATAAAGTTAAGTTTACTGCCAGCATTGTTACCTGGAATCACATCTTTGATGTTTTGGAAAGTTGAGTTTTGCTCTAACTCTTGCGGATTTGTTTGATTCAATCCAGATATTGCTTTGCTGATGAAGTCTGGGCCTAGAGGTATCAAACCATCAACGCAAACTAATGCCACCATACGGATGAGCGACTCACCGCTATATTCTCCCAAAGAGGCAACAAAGTCGCCAATACTATCTCCAGGAATGCCATTAATTTGGCAGAAAGCAATTAATTCAGCGACTAATTTTAATGTCAAATCGATGGTTTGGGCTTTGTCAGCTTTAGGAGTGACGGAGTTTAAAAAACCCAACAAAGGAATTTTCTCACCAACTTTGTTAGCTAAAGCTGCTGCACCAAGGGCTTTATCTGTATTATCAACGGTTTGATATAGCCACAAAGCTGTTTGATATCCCTGAGATTTATCGTTGAATAGATAAATTGCTCGTTCGCCAATTTGTTGAATTAAATCTTCGTCAGTTTCAAGAGTAACTGTTTTAATAGTGTTAACAAAGCCGACAGTATTTTGCCACTGGCCAGGAGCAACAAAATCGAGGGAATTTAACAGCGAAACAGTTAAGCCCCCGGTTGGTAATTCATCAACTAACTGAACAATCGATTTGCTCACAAAAATCTCCTTATTTCACGTTTGTTATGCTGATGTTGGCAATGCGGCTCAATTGAGTTTGGCTAGACCTTTGAGATTAAATTTTTCTATCCAATCTGCGCGATCGCTAGCTGTAAATGACGGATCGCGGGAAAGGACTTTTACTTGGTATTTACCTACTAAAATTGCAGTTTGCGTGTTACCTAGTTCGACTGCTGGATAACCCCCAATTTTTTTGGTGCTTTTCGAGAACTTTGCTGCTGTTGCTGGTACGCTACTGGTATCAGAAACAGATAGCAACGCGATATCTTTACCGCCTTTTTTCAACTTCGCTTCAGCAAAACCTTTTTTCTCTTGGGTATAGACGCGCTGGTAACCATCACTAGCATCTGGGAAAAATTTGTTAAATTCGCTACCTTGAGTTGCAGTTTTCGCCACTGCTTGACCGCTTTTTTGCTTAGTGCTATCTTGTTGTGCCTGGTCAAAACGTCCCGGTGTTTTTGCACTACAGGACGTTGTTAGTAATATTACTGACAGCAGTAACGCAGCCAAAACTCTACGCCCACGGTGTAAAACCATTTTTAGATTCTCCTGATACTTGAGCTTTGAGGCAATTATCTGCGGTGCTAGCGATTTTGACTCAGAAAATTTACTTTTTGATAATGATTGCTCAAGAGGCAATGGGCAATGGGCAATAGGCAATAGCCAATGAAAGTCTTTTGATGTCAGGGTTTTACAATCGGTTTATGTTCTAAAATTTGCTTCAACTGCTAGAACTGCGGTAGGCAATAACAGCATAAAACGGATCTCCTCCGGGTGCGCCTAGCCACTGTAAAAAATTCGGTACTGTTGATTTCTGAACGATAACTTCTGGGGTGGTAAATCCCGGTACTGCGGCGAAGTAACTCTTGACTAATTCCACTCGTTGTGATTCTGAAGCGTCCCGCCAGGCTTGAATTGCCTTTTGGAAGAACATCCGGTTAGAAAAGCTGATAATGGCGACACCACCGGGTTTGAGGATGCGGTGAATTTCAGAAAATATCGCTTCTGGATATTGGATATATTGCACAGATACGCAATTGAGAACCGCATCAAAATCTTCATTTGGCAAAGGAAGCTGGGGATTTTCGTTGATATTTTGCACAAAGTAACGATCGAAGCGGGGATTGCGTGCTAGTTCTTCGGCGTTGAGTCCGTGTCCCTCTATATGAGAAAATTGAATGTCTTCTGGCAGATGGGAGACCCAGCTGCTCATCATATCAAAGATGCGGGTGTTGGGTTTGAGGCGATCGCGATATAAGTCTGTTAGCTGTTGAATAAATCCTTCATCTACATGGGTGACGAAGCGAGGATAAGCATAGAATAAGCGATCGTCTGTGTCGTCTAATTTTAGGCGTTGATTTGGTTTTAACTGCATAAGTCTCTCGTGTAGATAACTTTTTTCCAAAATTGGGGCAATTTCAGGTATTTTTAAACAAGCACTCTGTAACATATTTTAATAATAGTAAGAAGCATACGGCAGAATTCAGAATTCAGAATTCAGGACTCAGAATGGCCTACGCGCCGCTGCGCTAACAGAACTCAGAAGTAAAACAAGTTTTATGTCTGGCTTTTAGGGCTAGTTTGTGGTAAGAATTCAGGAGTTAGGAGTTAGTAGGAGGTAGTGTGGTTTTGGGGGTTTATATTATGAGAAACTGCTGTTTAGAATAGTTGAAAAATCAATGATTATATACATATTTGATTTTTATTAAATTATCGAGTTTGAGTATTTAAACTTTAATTAATTCTAATACTCTTACAGCAAATTTTAAAATATATCATCAATCAATCCAGATTGCAGCATCTATTTTTGATAAATTTCAATGTTCTACAAATTACATTTCTTACAGTATATCTGGCGAAAAATCCTGCTTTTAGCAGCATCACCCTATTTCAGTTTGTTAGTTTGGATACTACCTTTATTAATATTCAGTTCTGGTTATAGCAGCCTAATAGCACATGATGAAGCGCTTTACGCTTCACGGGCACGTCTGATGTTCGATTCTGGGAATTGGATAGCACCTTGGGAAAAGGCACATCATAAAACTCCTGGCCCTTATTGGTTAATTGCCAGTTTCTATGAGCTATTTGGTATCAATGATATTAGTGCGCGTCTTCCTAGTATGATTACAGGAATTTTGTGCTTATGGATTGTATATGAAATTGGCAAAATTATCCTGGGTAAAAAATTAGCTTGGCTAGCCGCTGCAATTTTAAGTGTGGAATTTCTCTGGTTGCAATCTTGTCGTTTAAGTACACCTGATGTACCTCTAGTTTTATTGGTACTTTTAGCTATTTGGTCTTTGATAAAAGCAGAAATAAATCCTAGAAAACGCCAATTTTGGAGTTTTATTGCTGGTTTAAGTTTAGGTTTAGGCTTCTTAATGAGAAGCTTTATGATTTTTATACCAATCATAGCTTTATTGCCTTATTTAATTGGCGATCGTAGGCGTCACGGTCATCTGAGTAACCCGATTTTATATTTAGGGTTTTTCGTCGGTTTAATTCCTAGTTTTGTTTGGCTATGGCTTTGTTGGTTACATTATGGAAATCAAAGTTTTGAAGAGTTGTACAAGTTTGTTATATATCAAAGTAGTAATGGTAATGATAATTATCACACGAATTTTTTATTCTATGTATGGAATATTCCTCTCAAAGCATTTCCCTGGGCTTTTTTCGGAATTCTAGGACTATTTTTGGCTATCCGTCGCCCCTTTCGCTACAAATTGTTATTAGTTGGATTTCCAATTATCTTATTTACTGAAATTAGTATTTTTACGACTCGTTTCTCTCACTATAGTCTTTGCCTTTATCCCTTCGTTGCCTTGTTTGCAGCCGTGGGTTTAAACTGGCTGGGCGAAATTTACCAGCTAGGAATTCCCTCTCAATCCACTGTTCAAAAACGTAAAAAAAATATATTAAACTTTTTTGCCAAGCAGAATCTTCCGCGAAACCTAAGTTATGGCTTTGGCGGGTTCGGTGTTTTACTTATCATCGCCAGTATTGTAATTTTTGCTTGGGGTAGTTCTGATATCCGCAAGTATGCAATTATTGGCTTGGCTATGGGATTAGGTTGGTTAATTTTACCTGTAGTGTGGATTGGTCGTTATCACTTTGGTAAAAAGTTTCTCACAACTGGTTACTGGGTTGCAGGTTGGTTAATTCCCTGTTGGTTAGCTTTAGCCGCGATGGGTAGCACAGGTATGTTAAGTGACTATAATCCGGCTTTAAGAATTTTTCTGCAACAAAGTGCGATCGCTTCAATTTTGAAAACGAATCCGATATACTTTGTGCAAATAGATGATAAAGTCCAAGTACTGCTCGATTTCTATATTGCTATTGACGACAAACGAGTAGTCTCATTTTCTCAAGTACCAGCTTTTAGCTATGCTTGGACTGATCAAAATCAATCCCCTAAATTATCCAGACCTCACCGCATTCTGGGTACTGTCAAAGAATATCAGTTTATTCAAGTACTTAATTAATGGGCATGGGGAGGTGTGGGAGGTGTGGGAGGTGTGGGAGGTGTGGGAGGATGGGGAAGAAATCTTTCCCCCCACGCTCCCCACACTCCCCCATCTCCCCACACTTCCCCATCTCTCCAGTCCCCAAAAAAGAGCTATTGCAAAAATACTGGAAATTAGATAGTATATAAATATTACGTATACTAAATAAATTTTTCAAATGATTTCTACATCCAATCAATCCCCAACTTTAGAGTCGTGGCAGCAAAATCTGGCACCATACAATTTAGGATACAGAATTAAATTACTCTCGCAACTACTTAGCCGCAGGTTTACTGATAGACTAGAACCCTTTGGATTGACGCCATTTCACTGGTTGGTGTTGTGCTGTCTTTGGCAAGAGGATGGTTTGCCTACTTCTAGTATTGGGGACAAACTCAAACAAGTAGGCGGTACTTTAACTGGGGTATTAGACCGTATGGAGGAACGCGGCTTGGTACGTCGGGAACGGGACACTCAAGATCGCCGCATCTGGCGAATCTGGCTAACGGATGCAGGTAAGGAACTACAAATTGTCCTACCTCCAATCGCCGCAGCAGTGCGGGATGAAGCAATGGATGGTATTTCCGTTGCCGATCGAGAATTCTTTTCCCAGATTTTGAATCAGGCGATCGCTAACCTCTCTTAGCTAACCTCTGTTAAATATTCTCCCACAATCACCCAAGCGGGGGAGGCAACATTAAGTTTTATTTTGAGATAATACTACGCATACTAAATAAAAGATGAGCAAAGGCTCGTAACTAAATATTACGCATTCTAAATAAACAAGAGTGAATCGAATTATTCTGCAAGGAGTTGAAAATTATGGCCGCCAATACTTTAAACGGACGCAAGGATAACAAAACCCCAGTTTTAGAACCAGAATTGCTTACAGATTCAGAGACTTTAGAAGCTGTGACTACAGAGACAGCACAAGCACCTGTTGTCACTCCCAACACAGAGAAAGAAGTTCCACCGAAGCGTAAAAAACCGATTGGTTTAATTTTGGCAGGATTGGGTGTAGGTGCGATCGCCGCAGGTGCTTTTGGTTATAACTACTGGCAATATTCCTCTACCCACCAGGAAACAGATAACGCCACCGTTGTAGGAAACATTCACCAAGTTAGTAGCCGCATTCCCGGAACCGTCACTCAAGTGTTGGTGGATGATAATCAACTGGTGCAACCGGGACAGTTGTTAGTGAAGTTAGATCCGCGGGACTATGAAAGTAAGGTACAACAAGCGCAAGCAGCCTTAGAAAATGCCCGTGGTCAGGCGCAAGCCGCCCAAGCAAATATCGCCCTAGCTTCACAAACCACCACTGGTAAGACAACTCAGGCGCAAGGGGATGTCAGCAATGCTGTGGCAGCAATTTCTACTGCCCAAGCAGCAGTCCAAGAAGCGCAAGCGGGGATACCTGCGGCGCAAGCAGAGGTGAAATTAGCCCAAGCCGGCATTCCCGCAGCCCAAGCTCAGGTAGCCCAAGCAAATGCCAACTTAGAAAAAGCCCAAGCAGATTACAATCGTTACAACGAATTGTATAGATCGGGTGCGATCGCTCGTCAGCAATTAGACACAGCCAAAGCAGCGTATGATGTAGCTGTAGCGCAGAAAAATGCTGCTGTTCAAGGAGTAGAACAAGCCCAAGCCAGATTAGCCTCAGCCAAAGTTGGTGTCGCCAAAGCCCAATCTCAGCTAGCACAAGCCCAAGAAAATGTAATCAGCGCCCAAGCGAAACTGGCTGCATCCAAGGGAGGATTGCAACAAGCCACAGCCGGGGGACAAGATACAACAGCAAAACGCAGTCAATACGAAGCAGCAAAAGCAGCGATCGCTCAATCAGAAGCATCTCTTAAAGATGCTCAATTGCAACTATCCTACGTTAATATTACCGCTCCTAGTGCCGGACGAATAGGCAGGAAAAACGTGGAAGTTGGTAACCGAGTTGCAGCGGGAACACCGTTAATGGCGATCGTAGATAATCAGAATTGGGTAGTTGCAAACTTCAAAGAAACCCAATTAGAAAACATGCGGCCGGGAGAATTAGTAGAAATTAAACTGGATGCCTTTCCTCATCATAGTTTTGTTGGTCGTGTTGACAGTATTTCGCCAGCTTCCGGCGCTCAATTTGCCTTATTGCCACCAGATAATGCTACAGGTAACTTTACCAAAATTGTACAGCGCATCCCGGTCAAAATAGTTTTTGACCAAAAGAGTATTCAAGGATACGAATCGCGGATTACTCCTGGGATGTCTGCGGAAGTTGCAGTGGAAGTTAAGTAATACCAAATTGTCTGTAAATAGATGAAAAACCTCTTTCTAACTATGACTTCTCCTACATCTATGGAGAGGCGTATAAAGATGAGGTCAGATGATATCTATGAAAGCAGATTGGTATAAAAAAAACTGACATGAAAAAACCGCTGCTCCCTGCATTAAGGTCAAAAAACTACCAGCTGTTTTTTGCCGGACAAGGTATTTCCCTGATTGGGACATGGATGACGCAACTCGCTACGATTTGGCTAGTTTATGACTTGACTCACTCTGCTTTAATGTTAGGAGTTGTCGGGTTTTCTAGTCAAATTCCGAGCTTTTTTTTAGCTCCCTTTGGCGGAGTATTTGTAGATCGCTTTTCGCGGTATCGTACCTTAATTGGCACGCAAATCTTGGCGATGATCCAGTCATTAACATTAGCAGCACTGGCGTTGACTGGTGTGATTCAGGTATGGCAAATTATTGCTTTGAGTTTGTTTCAAGGATTTATTAACGCCTTAGATGCACCAGCACGGCAAGCATTTGTGCCTGAATTGGTTGAAAGTCGGGAAGATTTAGCCAATGCGATCGCCATTAACTCTACAATGGTTAACGGTGCGCGATTAATTGGGCCGGCCATCGGGGGTTTACTAATTGCTGGCGTTGGCGTTGCCTATTGTTTTTTAATAGATGGTTTGAGCTATATTGCCGTCATCGCTGCTTTATTGGCGATGAAAGTTAAACCTTGGAAAAATTCAGTAACAGATGGTAATCCCTTGCAAAAAGTCAAAGAGGGATTTGTATATGCCTTTAGCTTTCCGCCGATTCGAGCAGTTCTATTGCTATCAGCTTTAGTTAGCCTTCTTGGACTACAAAATACTATTTTAGTACCAATTATTGCAGAAAAAGTTCTCAAAGGTGGCGCAGAAACTTTAGGATTTTTGATGGCCGCGTCTGGAGTTGGAGCCTTATCTGGTGGTATTTATCTCGCTACACGCCAAACAATTTTGGGAATAGGTAAATTCATAGCTTTAGCTCCGGCAATTTTAGGAATTGGTCTGGTTAGCTTTTCCTTATCCCGATTTTTGCCACTTTCTTTGTTTAGTATGTTATTTGTTGGTTTAGGAACAATTCTGCAAATTGCTGCTAGCAATACATTTTTACAAACAATTGTTGAAGAAGATAAACGCGGAAGATTGATGAGCTTATACACAATGTCATTTTTGGGAATGATTCCTATAGGTAATTTATTAGGAGGTGTATTAGCAAATCATATTGGTGCTACTAACACTTTACTGTTTGATGGTATAGCTTGTATTGTCTTTTCTATAATTTTTAGCAGACAGTTGCCCGCTTTAAGACAAATAATGCGACCCATTTATGAGCAAAAAGGCATCTTTAATAAGTAATAAAACTTAGGATCGATAACGCGCATAAATGTATAAAATGCAATTGCAAAATCTTTTTACTACTTAACCTTGAGTTGAAACAACGCTATGGCTAATACAGGTGTAATTCGTCAGCCAGGGCAAAATCCTGCTCTCCCACCAGATCGTGTACCGCTAAGAACTTGGATTGGTGTATTGGCAAGTATGCTTGGTGCATTCATGGCGGTATTAGATATTCAAATAACTAATGCTTCTCTACAAGATATTCAAGCAAGTTTAGGGGCAACTTTAGAAGAAGGTTCTTGGATTTCTACCGCCTATCTCGTTGCAGAAATTGTAGTCATCCCTCTAACAGGATGGTTATCAAGGGTCTTTTCTCTGCGACGTTATCTGTTAGTAAATACTGCACTATTTATTTTATTTTCTATATGCTGTGCTTGGGCGTGGAATTTGAATTCTATGATTATGTTCCGCGCCTTACAAGGTTTTAGTGGAGGAGTATTAATTCCCACCGCTATGACAATTGTTTTAACGACCTTACCGCCGTCTAAACAATCAATAGGATTAGCAGCGTTTGGTTTTAGTGCAGTTTTCGCTCCATCAATTGGCCCGACATTAGGAGGTTGGTTAACTGAAAATTTTGGTTGGGAATACAACTTTTATATCAATATAATTCCAGGGGCATTAATGCTAGCTGGTGTTTGGTATGGAATTAAGCAAGAAGCATCCCAAATTAGTTTATTAAAACAAGGTGACTGGTGGGGAATTATTGCAATGGCCATCGGATTAGGTTCCCTGCAAGTTGTTTTAGAAGAAGGTAGCCGCAAAGATTGGTTTGGTTCGGCGTTAATTGTGCGCTTAACTGTAATTGCAGTAATTTTTTTAGCAATATTTTTCTTTATAGAATTAACTCGTAAACAACCATTTATTAATTTGCGGCTGTTGTTTAGGCGTAACTTTGGTTTAGCCAGTATTGTGAATGTATCTTTGGGAGTAGGATTGTATGGCTCGATTTATATTTTACCGTTATATCTTGCCCAAATTCAAAAATATAATGCCCTACAAATTGGTGAAGTATTGATGTGGGCTGGGATTCCACAATTATTTATTATTCCTTTTATACCCAAATTGATGCAACGTTTTGATGTGCGCTTCATGGTGGCTGTTGGGGTGACTTTATTTGCCGTGAGCGCATTTATGAATTCTGGAATGACTAATGAAACAGGATTAGATCAATTACGCTGGTCACAATTTGTGCGTGCAATGGGACAACCTTTAATTATGGTACCGCTGAGTTCTATTGCCACTGGTGGTTTAAGTCCAAAAGAAGCAGGTTCAGCTAGTGGTTTATTTAATATGATGCGGAATATGGGCGGTTCTATTGGTATTGCTTCTTTAGCAACTTTATTAACGAATAGAGAACAATTTCACTCGAATAGATTGGGTGATGCAGTATCTTTATACGACCCAACAACTCAACAGCGAATCGACCAAATGACACAATATTTTATCAGCCGAGGAGCAGATTTAAGTACAGCACAAAATCAGGCGATCGCATCTATATCAAATATTGTCCGTCGGGAAGCATTTGTCATGGCTTTTAACGATTGTTTCTACTTTATTGGCATTGCGTTGTTACTGAGTGGAATTGCTATTTTATTCTTTAAAAAAGTTAAAGCAAGCGGTAGTGCTGTCGCTCATTAAAGTTATTGGATGAGTTAAAATATTTGATAAAACTACTCAGGTACTAACATGGTCATTAGCCAAAATGAGTACTATATCTCCCCAGAAGAATATTTAGAAGGCGAGAAAGTAAGTGAAATAAAACACGAGTATATTGATGGGCAAGTCTATGCTATGGCAGGGGCGAGCGATGGTCATGTTACAGTTAGCATGAATGTATCTATGTTGCTACGAAACCATCTCAGGGGTAGTGGTTGCCGTGTCTACATGTTAGATATGAAAGCCCGAATTGATGTCATAAATCGCTATTTCTATCCTGATGTGATAGTTACTTGCGATACACGAGATAGAGAATTTGAATATTTTAAGTGCTATCCTTGCTTAGTGGTGGAAGTGCTTTCTGAATCAACAGAAGGCTATGACAGAGGTAAAAAATTTGCTAGTTACAGACACTTAGAATCATTACAAGAATATGTGCTAATTTCCCCAGACCGAATGAGTGTCGAATGCTTCCGTCGTAATGAAGAAGGACATTGGGTACTTTACCCTTATGAAAAAGGAGAAGAAGTACATTTAGCTAGCGTTGATTTTCGTTGTGCGATCGCAGCAATATATGAAGATGTATCATTAGCAGACGATAATAATTTTTAATCCAACATTTCTGGGTCAATTCCTAAAGCATTGAGTTGTTCCACAGAAAGATTACGCAATTTCTCTGTAATTAATAGCCGCTTTTGTCGCTCAACTTCAGCACGTTCTTCACCTGTTAAGAGTAAATTTCCTTGTGCATCCCACCACCGCAACCAAGGTAACTCTGCATTCTGATACAAACCCTGCCAAATTCCCAACTCTACCCCTAAAGGAGCGATCGGGTAATGTCCTCTTTCATTGGGTTTCATCAGTTGATAGGTAAAATCGATGAGGTGATATACCTCAACCTGGGCTTTTGCTACTTCATAAATTCCATAATAAGGCACTCGAATTGCCTGTTCATAAACCCAAAATTTGCCAACATTTCCACCTTCTGCTTGTGATGGCGGCGTTTTATCTCGTTCTTCTGAACCATCTCCAGAGACAAATTCCAAGACAATTAAAGGTGCAACGTACTCCTTCCACAGCACATAAGAACGTCGCATTTTACCATCGAGAGTAGGCGGTACATTCGGTACATAAAACCAATCTGGTGCCTCGGCACCCTTTTCAGGAGGATCTGTTAATCGCCAGTAAATACCAGAATCTTGTCCAATACAATATTGTCCATCAGGATGGCGTTGTTCTAGAACAGGTTTAATTGAATCTGTAATTAAAATACTTTGTGGATGCTCCTAAAGATTTTTGCCTCCGGCACGCTTCGCGAACACGAATGTACCATCTGAATCTGGTAACTGGATATGGCCAGGTAAAGTTAATGCCGATAAAGAAGTCATAGGCTTTAACCAAGTGTTGATCTGAACTATTATTGTAGATTGCTATTTTTTACAGATGCAAGAGTAAGCAGCAACCTCTGAATAATCTTCTTCAGAGATCGCATTTTTGGCAAAGCATCCCGAAAGTAAATCTTGTTAACTTTTCTCTCGTGATAAATCAATACGGTTCAGTTAAGGACAGGACTTAGCCAAAATTAAGAAATAACGAACCGCAAAGGGCGCAAAGAACACGAAGGAATAAGAGCAAGAGAGAGTTTTTGCACAAGTCCTGAAAGGTTTTTGGCGCTAACTGAACTGTATTGCGTGATAAATTTGATTTTCAAGAAATACTAGGATCGTCTGTTTTTTTGATTTCTTCCAAGATTTTTTGAACTTGATTAACTTTTTCTTTTCTATTCTGTTCTTTGAAGATATTTAAAGCTTTTTCTAAATAAGATATTGCCTCATCTTGTTTGTTTGTTTGCCACATTGCTAAAGCAAAATTAGTCATTGCTTCGGCATAATTAGGATTAATTTCTAAGGCTTTCTGATATTCAGTAATAGCTTCTTGCCAGCGGTTTTCGCTAGCATAGACCATACCGATCGCATTGTAAGCTAGAGCATATTTTGACTGGAGGCGAATGGCTTCTCTGTAGGCGCTAATTGCTTCCTCTGATTTCTTTTGCCGAAAAAGTACGTTTCCCAGTTGAAAGTGTCCAAAGGCATCTTTAGGGAATTGTTTAATTAATTTGCGTAAATTTTCCTCTGCACCTTTCATGTCTCCTTGATTGTACAAAGCATTGGCTTGTTGGAGAATCTGCGATCGCTCTGATGGCCCTTGGTCTGAAAATTGCGCTAGTTTCTCTACTTGTCTTTGAGTATACTGTTGAGGCGAATGTAAAGAAACTGCTAACACCGATGGTGATAGACCAATGGCAGCGATCGTACTCAGTGCTATGCAGCTAAAAGGTTGAACAAATGCTGATTTCAGTTTGCTGTTCAGTTTCATCGCCCTGAATGCCTCAATAGTGTTCTAATACTTATGATAAATTGCGGGTGCGTTACGGTGTAACGCCCCACGATTTATCTAAAATTGCTACGCCCCTTCCCGCAGTTTATCCAACACGCTTCTATCTTCTAAGGTTGAAGTATCTCCAGATACTTCTTGCCCAGCAGCCAAATTTCGCAATAATCGCCGCATGATCTTACCAGATCGCGTTTTCGGTAAAGCGTCGGTAAAGCGAATTTCTCCGGGACGGGCGATGGCACCGATTTCTTTGACGACGTGTTGCTTGAGTTCTTTACTCAATTCTTCACTGCCTTGATAAGTGCCTTCTAATGTCACAAAAGCAACTACTTCTTCACCTTTGAGTTCATCTGGCTTACCCACTACCGCTGCTTCTGCAACTGCTGGATGGGAAACTAAGGCTGATTCTACTTCCATTGTACCGAGTCGGTGGCCTGATACATTGAGTACGTCATCGACCCGACCCATTACCCAAAAATAACCATCTTCATCGCATCTAGCGCCATCACCCGCAAAATAAGTATAGTTACCATCTTTGGGGGGGATGTGTTCCCAATAGGTGCGGCGGAAGCGTTCCGGATCGCCGTAGACTGTCCGCATCATTCCCGGCCAGGGATGGCGGACTGCTAGATAACCGCCTTCGTTGTTGGGTACGGTGTTTCCTTCCAAATCCACGACATCTGCGATAATTCCAGGGAAGGGAAGAGTTGC
Source organism: Nostoc paludosum FACHB-159 (assembly GCF_014698835.1). Lineage (GTDB taxonomy): Bacteria > Cyanobacteriota > Cyanobacteriia > Cyanobacteriales > Nostocaceae > Nostoc > Nostoc paludosum. The sequence goes on from NZ_JACJTU010000003.1 coordinate 135,266, forward strand.
GGAACCTGGTTTCGTGGGAATTGCCCCTGGTAGCGGGGTAATCATGATACCGCCAGTTTCAGTTTGCCACCAAGTATCGACAATTGGACAGCGATCGCCACCAATTACTTTGTGATACCACATCCAAGCTTCTGGGTTAATAGGTTCGCCGACGGTTCCCAGCAATCGTAAGGAAGACAAGTTTCGCGCGTTGGGATGTTGTTCACCCATCTTTATAAATGCCCGAATTGCCGTAGGTGCAGTATAAAAAATATTGACGCCGTATTTTTCAATTACATCCCAGAAACACCCAGGATTAGAAGCACGGGGCGCACCTTCATACATCACCGTGGTTGCACCGTTAGAAAGCGGCCCATAGACAATGTAGCTGTGTCCAGTAATCCAACCCACATCTGCGGTACACCAATATACATCTGTGTCTTGCAGGTCAAAGATCCACTTGGTGGTCATGTGGGTATACAAATTATAGCCAGCAGTTGTATGCACCACACCCTTTGGTTTGCCTGTACTGCCGGAAGTGTAGAGGACAAACAGCATATCTTCGCTGTCCATTGGTTCGGCGGGACAATCAGCGGATGCATCTTTTTGTAGATCGTGCCACCAATGGTCGCGTTCCCCCAACTGCATATAAGTTTCTTGTCCAGTGCGCTTGACAACCAGGACATTTTCTACACTGGGAACAGCGCCATCAGCTAAGGCTTTATCTACCTGTTCCTTCAGGGGAACGATCGCATCTTTGCGCCAACCACCATCTGCTGTAATTACCAACTTGGCTTTGGCATCAATTAAGCGATCGCGCAAAGCTTCGGCACTAAAACCACCAAATACCACACTGTGAGGTGCGCCAATTCTCGCACAGGCTAACATGGCAATGGCAGCTTCGGGAATCATCGGCATATAAATACCAACGCGATCGCCTTTTTGTATGCCTAGTTGCTTCAACACATTGGCAAACTGGCAGACTTCCCGATGTAGTTGGGCGTAGGTGAGGGTACGCGAGTCTCCTGGTTCTCCTTCCCAAATCAATGCAGCTTTATTTTTGCGCCAAGTAGTGAGGTGTCTGTCAAGGCAGTTGTAAGAAATATTCATCTTACCGCCAACGAACCACTTAGCAAAAGGCGGTTGCCAATCTAGTACTGTATCCCATTTTTGGAACCAAGCTAATTCTGTAGTCGCCAAATCTGCCCAAAATTGCTGCGGATCGGCTTTAGCTTTGTCGTAGAGGCGCTGATAGTCTTCTAAGCTTTTGATATGGGCGTTTTGTGAGAATTCCGAACTAGGATGGAAAAGGCGATTCTCTTGTAGGATCGATTCTATGGTTGGTTGAGACATAGTTTATAAGCGCGATCGCTATTGTTACTAAAAACTATTCTTAGCCCAGTTACGCTGTACTGTGTTTAGATTTTCATTAAGCTGGGTGGAAATTGCCCAGTCATCTCCCGATTGGTGAATTTCGGGCGTTGCTGATTGAAAATATGAATTTGTCTCACGCAAAGTCGCAAAGGCGCAAAGGTACAAAGAAAAGGAAAGGTAATTTTGGCATTTCATATTCTGATTCAGCAACGCCGAATTTCGACTACGCGGTAATCGAGCGAAGTCGAACCACATCTCCCTCACTCCCTTTTCCAAAAACTATGCCACTTATTCTCGAAGCCAGTAGTTTATCTCTCAACGATGTTCATCGCTTTCTCAAACTCGAAAAGCTTCTCAATGGTTTATTTACAAACTTCTTAAATCTAGAACCACTCTCTGAGTTTGAACAGCAGGATTTATTGCGAATCAGAAATGACTTTGATCGTTACTTAAGCGCAGGTAAAATTTCTGAAGGGTTAGTTAAATTTTTGACTATTGCGCCATTAATGCGGTTAGCAGGATTTTATGATGTGCCGATTCGGTTGACAATGGAAGATAGCGTGGCGATCGCTGTCGAAGATGAAGACAAAAGAATTACCGGACGCATGGATATTTTAGCACTCAATAATCCTCAAACTAATGCTGCATCAACTTTTTGGATTTTAGTAATTGAAACGAAAAATAGTGCGATCGAAGTGGGTGAGGGTTTACCTCAATTACTCACTTATGCTTTTAAAAGCTTAGAACAACAATCATCTGTTTGGGGTTTGGTAACTAACGGGCTGCGTTATCAATTTGTTTATTTAAGACACCAACAACAGCCAACTTATCAATTAATGCCATTATTAAGTCTCAATCAATCTCCCGATGCAATTGAGTTATTACAAGTTCTTAAAAGCATCTGCAAGTTAGTCAATTTTCAGGAATAATGAATGTAAATTGCGGGGCGATCGCTTATGTCTGAACCTGCTACTTTAGAATTTATCTCTGATAATACCTCAGAAGATGAAGTTATTTTTCCTCCTGGCGATATACTGAGTGACGAACCACCCTTGGAAAGTGACCTACACCGAGACCAAATCGATTTGCTGATTCGCCTACTGAAATCGTGGTGGCGAGAAAGACAAGATTTTTATGCTTCTGGAAATTTGACAATTTATTACAGTCCCAACCAGAAAAAATCAGAATACTTCCGAGGCCCAGACTTTTTTGTAGTTTTGGGAACCGAGAAAAAAGACCGTAAAAGTTGGGTAGTTTGGCAAGAAGACGGCAAATATCCAAATGTAATTGTGGAGATTTTGTCGAATTCAACAGCAGCAGTTGATAAAGGCTTTAAAAAAGAAGTTTACCAAGATACTTTCCGCACACCCGATTATTTCTTGTTTGACCCCATAACAATGGAATTACAAGGATTTCATCTTGTAGATGGTAAGTATCAAAATATTCAATCCACTACTGATGGACGTTTATGGAGTCAGCAGTTAGAACTTTATTTGGGAGTTTATGAAGGTAAATTAAGATTCTTTACTGCCGAAAATCAATTGATACCATCATCAGAAGAACTAGCCCAACAGGAAAGTTTACGCGCCCAACAGGAAAGTTTACGCGCCCAACAAGCAGAAGAACGCGCCCAACAAGCAGAACAAGAAATTGCTAGGCTGCGTGAACTTTTGCGTACACAGGGGATTAACCCTGAGAATATTTGATGAGATGGGCAAATTTACATAGACACTTTACAGGTAAAATTGGAGAAGAATACAAACTTCAGAATTCACAATTGAGAATTCAGAATCAATTTATTCATACCCCAGGCACACAGAATGAAATCCGGACTCCTGACTCCTGAATTCTTTCTTATTAAAAAAGCGTTAGTATCTGAAAGTAGGGCCTCGTTTGCAAGCAAAAGAGATTAAGGATAAATTGAAATCCCTCATCGAGCAAGCTTCCTCGATAGATCCTAATCTAGCGAGAAGATTAGATGAAATCAACCGTTGGGTAAAAAATATTAAACCGGGTTCCCTGACGGCTAAACCTTTTGTCCTTGCTTTTCTCTTAGAAGTAATTACGGATTCGACAATTTGGTTAATAATAAAATCCTCACCTTCACAAGAAGAACAAAAAGCCAAATTTGAGGAAATGACACCCATTGAAAGATATTGGTATGGTTACCTTTTTCCCAAATGGATTAATGCAAATGATTCCAAGTTTTATATTTGGAAACAAAAATTAATGGCAGGTGAGTTTAATCAGGGTGATGATGATATTATTAGAAATATAGCCCAAGATGTTGTTCAGCGAGAAGGTAGTTTTTGGCAGCGTTATATTGCCGACCTATCAATGGCAACGGATTTAATTGTTAGTAGTCGTAACAATCAACCACTCTGCATTCAAGTTACCAGTGTCAGTGAAGAACTCAATCAACAAAAGTACCAAGCTTGGCAAAATACACTGCGATCGTGGGAAATAGAGAGAGGATTGTTCCTAAGTTACAATCCCAAGGATACTAATTTTGTTAACCAGTTAGTCAACGTGGCACTGTATAACAGTGATTACCTCTCTGGTGGGAAATATTTAAAATTTTCCTGATTATTTCTGGATTTGGATGTACAAGATTTGTATTCTAGCCTACATACTTACCTGCTCATTACAGCTTTTATGGCTCACAAAAGAGAAACTCACACCTGCAACAATGTTAATTTTGCCGAAGCTTTAGCAACAGCTAGACAAATGCAGCAGAACTGGTTAACTTACGGCGTTGATTTTGTGAATTTTTATGTTGAAGATGTAAATGGAGACTGGTTAGAAACCTGGGGAAATGATGAAATCTTAGGGAATTCTCGATTAGATGCTATTAAAGAATTTTTGGTAAGTGATGATAATGTAGCTGTAAAAGTTAGAGAGTATTTAGGAGAGCGATCGCTGTTCGATTTTGCAGTAAGTTTAGAAGAATATTGGAGAAGTCCTGAAGTAGACGACAGGTTAATTGCTGTGACAAATCTATTAGCTGGTGGTGAAAATATTGTTGATACAGATGATATTAGCTTAGTAGATTTAGCAAATAGTCTGTTGGTGAAGTTGGCAGATATTTTATAAAATTTTGAATCACTCCAGATTTTAGCCTAATTGAATACAACGTTTGTAGGGTAGTACAATTGTGCTGCCCTACACTTATCTCAACATTTAAGAAATTAAAATAAAAATTAAGCGATGAGCCTACGTGTGATCTTAGGAATTTTTATAGAGACTACTGATGCACAATAATAGCTTCTCGATTTATTTCAATATAGGAATGCTGCTTAAACAATTCAACTACAGATTGGAAGTTTCCTATAAATAGTGTTTCCATTCTGAGTTTTTAATATTGCCTGTCGTAATTAAAAGTAGTTTATAAGGTTGCTGAATTGTTAAAAAAGAGTTGACAAAATCCACATCTTTAGTAATTAAAATTCGATCTTCTGCAATTGATATGACATTAATCTCATTATCTGGAGTGGCATTTTGGCTTGGTAAGTCTCTAGTGTGGATTGCATCGTAACCTGAAGCTTTTAGAAAACGAGCAAGACGAACAGGTAACTGAGCATCGACAAGAAATTTCATGAGGCAATCCGATGAATACTTTTGACTTGGCTGAGTCGAGCAGCAAACAACAAGACAGCGAAAATATCTTCAGATTCTAAGTCGTCATAATCTGCCAATATTTCCTCATTAGTCATACCAGAACTCAGCAGTTCTAAAATCAATTCAACTGGATAACGAAGTCCTCTAATACATGGTTTGCCGTGGCATATATCTGGATTATGAGTAATGCGTTGTAGAAGTGTGTTATCCATAAAAAATATTCATGAATTATTACTTTACTGTGCCTGAGTTTTTCTCATAGGTTGGTTCTTTTGACGTAGTTGCTATTGTATATTTAAAAAATTATTTTTTCGAGAACGGCTTTAGGTTTACTTATAGAAAAACGAAAATTTCCAGCAAAAATCTCCAAAGCATAAATAAAACTTAGATGTTATTTATAACTAATTATAGTTTACTTATTAAAGGATGAGTTTTTGTAAGCGATCGCCTTAAGACTTCCCAAAAACGAATATTAAAACTTTTGGTGTATTGACTTACACGGCAAATACCCCAGTAGTAGGGCAATCGCACCAACTCAACCCTCTTCAGAATGCACCAGAACCACGTTAAGCTGGATCAAAGTGGCAATTTGCTGCGCTCTTGAATAAGAAAATCTCTGTTAGAGTCAAATTTTAACTTTTTCCTGCTTGAGAAACTTGGAATGCTAGACCGAATTTTTGATTACCTCCACTTTCATTTCAGCGTTGAAGCCCCGATAGTCTTGCTGATACTAATATTTTTAGAGGCGGTGCTATCTGCTGACAATGCGATCGCCCTCGCAGCCATCGCCCAAGGGCTAGAAGACAAAGAACTTGAGCGTAAAGCTTTGAACTTTGGTTTAGTAGTAGCCTACGTGCTGCGAATCACCCTAATTCTAACCGCCACCTGGGTACAACAATTCTGGCAATTTGAATTATTGGGCGCTGCCTACTTGCTATGGCTGGTATTCCAACACTTTACCTCAGAAGAAGGCAACGACGATCATCATCACGGGCCGCGTTTTAATTCCTTATTGCAAGCCATCCCCGTGATTGCATTTACAGATTTGGCATTTTCCTTGGATAGTGTCACAACTGCGATCGCAGTTTCTCAAGAAAAATGGCTAGTGCTAACGGGTGCCACAATTGGTATTATCACACTGCGATTCATGGCGGGATTGTTTATCCGTTGGCTAGACGAATATGAAAATCTAGAAGATGCAGGCTATATAACTGTTGCTTTTGTGGGTTTGCGACTCTTATTAAAAGTAGTGAACGATAGTTTAGTCCCACCAGAATGGCTAATGATTACAGCCATCTTCCTAATTTTAGGCTGGGGATTTTCCAAACGCGTTGGCGCCCCCGAATTACCCCAAGTAGAACCGGAAAAAACAGAAGTACCCAAGTAAGAAGAGGGGCATTGGGAGGTGTGGGAGGTGTGGGACGATGGGGAAGAAATCTTTCCCCCCACACTTCCCACACTCCCCACACTCCCCATTCCCTAATTTCTTACTCGCGCAACCAGGGTGTTAAATGCGGTTGCCAATTGACTAATTCTTCATCCTTAAACCACAGGGCTACTTCTCGTTGGGCGGTTTCTGGAGCATCGGAACCGTGAATTAAGTTACGACCAATATTAACGCCAAAATCGCCGCGGATTGTTCCTGGTTCGGCTGATAAGGGGTTCGTTGCACCAATGATTTTTCTCGCAGATGCAATAACGCCATCTCCTTCCCAGACCATCGCTACTACGGGACCAGAGGTAATAAATTCAACTAAGCTTCCAAAGAACGGACGTTCCCGGTGGACATCATAATGTTGTTCGGCTAGTTCCCGACTGACTTGCAGGAATTTTAAACCAACTAGGGTAAAACCTTTAGTTTCAAAGCGACGAATAATTTCGCCTACCAATTTGCGCTGTACGCCGTCAGGCTTAATTGCTAAGAATGTGCGTTCCAAAGCTATCTCCCAAAACTTAATAAAGTTTTTATCTAGTCAATTGTCCATTGTCTTTTGTCGTTTGTTCAAGGGTTTTGCACTCATGACTGATGACAAATGACATGACAAATATAGCGGTTCAAGCATAGTTTAGGATATAAGCTGACCGTAAAATCCAGATAGCAAAAGACTTTCTTTGCCTATTGCCTGTTGCCTATTGCCTATTGCCTGCCATAACACATGACTCTTGACCAATCAGAGTTTATCTCAGAAATTAACCTTGGGTGCATATCGGTTATGAAACGAATGCGCTAAATTGTTAATTCGTGGGTGAAACACAGAGGTTAGGAAGAAATGGGTGTTGAGTCAACTGCTACATCTGACGAGGTGGTACTACTACCGTCCAATGGACAGAAATCTGAAGTGAAAAAAAATCAACAAAAAAAGCTGTTACCACCAAGTACTACCACAGGAGATTTACCTCGCTCCTGGAAAATTGAGGATAGCGAAACACTATATCGCATTGAAGGTTGGGGACAACCTTATTTTTCCATTAATGCTGCTGGTCACGTTACCGTTGCCCCCAAAGGCGATCGCGGGGGTTCTCTAGATTTGTTTGAATTAGTCAATGCCTTGAAGCAGCGCAATTTGGGACTACCCTTGCTGATTCGCTTTTCCGATATTTTAGAAGACCGGATTGAGCGGTTGAATGCTTGTTTTGCCAAAGCGATCGCCCGTTACAACTACCCTGGTGTCTACCGTGGTGTGTTTCCTGTCAAGTGCAACCAAGAACGCCATTTAATTGAGGATTTAGTCAAATTCGGCAAGCCTCATCAATTTGGTTTAGAAGCGGGTTCCAAGCCCGAATTAATGATTGCTCTGGCTATTCTGGATACACCAGGAGCATTGTTAGTTTGCAATGGCTACAAAGACCAGGAATACATTGAAACGGCAATGTTAGCCCAAAGACTAGGGCAAACACCAATCATCGTCTTAGAACAAATTGAAGAGGTGGATTTGGTGATTGCAGCCAATCGCCAGTTAGGGATTAAGCCGATTTTGGGCGTGCGCGCGAAACTCAGCACCCAAGGTATGGGACGTTGGGGAACTTCCAGTGGCGATCGCGCTAAATTTGGCTTGACTATGCCTGAGGTCATCGAGGCAGTTGACAAGCTACGGGAAGCTAATCTGCTGGATTCTTTACAGTTGATGCACTTCCATATCGGTTCGCAAATTTCTGCCATTAATGTAATTAAAGATGCCATCCAAGAAGCCAGCCGCATTTACGTAGAATTGGCAATGCTGGGGGCAGACATGAAATACCTCGATGTCGGTGGCGGTTTGGGTGTAGATTACGACGGTTCCCAAACCAACTTCTACGCATCGAAAAATTACAACATGCAGAACTATGCCAACGATATTGTGGCAGAGTTAAAAGATACCTGTGCTGAACGGCAAATTCCCGTACCAACACTGATTAGTGAAAGTGGAAGAGCGATCGCTTCCCATCAATCAGTGCTGATTTTCGACGTTCTCAGTACCAGTGATGTCCCCCTCGATCCGCCAGAACCGCCCCAAGAGGGAGAATCCCCAATTATTAATTACCTCTGGGAAAGCTACCAATCCATCAACAAAGAAAATTACCAAGAACTGTACCACGACGCGGCACAATTCAAAGAAGAAGCCATCAGCCGCTTCAACTTGGGAATTTTACGCCTCAGAGAACGAGCCAAAGCCGAACGGCTCTACTGGGCTTGTTGTCAAAAGATTTTAGACATTACTAGGCAGCAAGAATACGTACCGGATGAACTGGAAGACCTAGAAAAAATCATGGCTTCCATCTATTACGTCAACATGTCAGTGTTTCAATCAGCACCAGATTGTTGGGCGATCGACCAGTTATTCCCCATCATGCCAATCCACCGCTTGGATGAAGAACCAACGCGGCGGGGAATTTTAGCAGACCTCACCTGTGACAGCGACGGTAAAATCGACCGCTTTATTGACCTGCGCGATGTCAAATCTGTTTTAGAACTCCACCCCCACAAAGCAGGAGAACCCTATTACTTGGGTATGTTCCTCAATGGAGCTTACCAGGAAATCATGGGTAACTTGCACAACTTATTTGGCGATACCAACGCCGTTCACATCCAATTAACGCCCAAAGGCTACCAAATCGAACACGTAGTCAAAGGCGACACCATGAGTGAAGTGGTGAGCTACGTTCAATATGACTCCGAAGATATGGTGGAAAACATCCGCCAGCGCTGCGAGAAAGCTTTAGAAGAAAAGCGTATCACTCTAGCAGAATCTCAGCGACTTCTACAAACCTACGAACAGAGTCTCAGAAGATACACTTATCTAAATAGTTAGGATTGAGGAATGAAGATAAGAGTTAAGAGATGAGAGATGAGAGATGAGAGTTGAGAGTTAAGAGTTAAGAGTTAAGAATAAAAATCATAATTCCTAACTCCTAACTCCTCATTTTTAAATAGTTAAGAGTTAAGAGTCAAAACTCCTAACTCCTAACTCCTAACTCCTAACTCCTAACTCCTAACTCCTAACTCCTAACTCCTAACTCCTAACTCCTAACTCCTAACTCCTAACTCCTAACTCCTAACTCCTAACTCCTAACTCCTAACTCCTAACTCTGATTTTAATTCGCGCTTGTCCCCAATAATTCCTCTATCGCTTGTCGCTCAAGAGGAGTATGGGATGGTACTGTCTGACGAGCATCGGTAATTAGCCAGTCTAAAGCTGCGGCTTGAACATCAATTGCAGCACCGGTTTTATCGACGCAATAACGTCCAAACACTAGCTTATCCACTAAGCGGACGCCCGGACCGAGGCGTGACCATTCAAAAATGACGCTGTTTTCTACAGTTGCGCCACTACATATCCAACAATTGGGGCCAATCATCGCTGGGCCGACGATTTTAGCTCCGTCTTCTATTCTTGTCATCCCACCAATGTAAACTGGGCCTGTGATATCCACTTTGTCCCAATTGACCGCAACATTTAAGCCAGTGTAGATACCAGGGGCGACTTCATGGCCAGGAATTTGTACATTTTTGATTTCACCCAACAGCACACCGCGAATCGCCCGCCAATAGTCTGGTACTTTACCAATGTCTACCCATTCAAAGTCCATAGGAATGGCATAAAAAGGAGCTTTGATTTCCACTAGTTTGGGGAACAATTGGCTACCAATGTCGTATTCGACGCCAGAGGGGATATAGTTAAATACCTCTGGTTCAAAGATATAAATACCGGTGTTGATGTTGGTACTGAGGGCTTCTTCAGTTGAAGGTTTTTCTTGGAAAGCTTTAACCCGACCATCTTCGTCGGTAACAACCACACCGTAGCTAGAAACTTCTTCTTTGGGGACAGTTTTCGTAATAATAGTAGCGATCGATCCTTGAGCTCTATGCCATTTAACTGCCGCAGTTAAATCCAGGTCAATCAAAGCATCACCGCACAATACAACGAAAGTGTCATCAAAAAACGGTGAAAAGTCTTGAATGCGGCGCATTCCTCCAGCTGAGCCAATGGCTTCACCTACCAGTTTACCGTCGTCGTCTATTTTCCCTTCAAAAGAATAGGCAATTTGTACGCCAAACCGCTGACCATCACGGAAATAGTTTTCTATTTCCTCAGCCAAGTGACTCACGTTGACCAGAATCTGGTCAAATCCATGTTGGCGTAACAGTTCCAGCAAAAACTCCATCACTGGCTTTTGCAGGATGGGCATCATCGGTTTGGGCATAGTGTACGTAATTGGACGCACGCGAGTACCCTTGCCAGCCGCTAGAATCATCGCTTTCATAAAAGTTTATTCCTCAACCACAAGCCAGTTTACTTTCTTTAGAGTGATACTTAATCATCAGTTTTTATTTCTGCTCTAAGTTATCCCTCCAAACAGGGATAACAATAATTTAGTGGTTATTGCAACCATAGGTACACTTAGATGACAAGCGATCGCTTATCTTTTCAATTTACTCGGATTTGGAAGCTGACGCAAAACTGTCTCAACTATCTGTAAAGCTAGTTTTGACTTGCTGAGTTAATTGGCTGCTCACAACCTGGGGAACTGTTAGCTGAATCTGTGAGTAAGCGAACTTTAATCTCATCGTAAAATTCCTCTTGAGATAGCTCTACTTTGGATTGAGCCGAGAGTAGTAATAGCGCCCAGAAAACGCTAACTAGATGACTGTGTTCAGACTCGTGTCCAGACCCATTTTGAGATGATTGCCTCCTCTGAGTCCACAATTCGACGAGTTGTTCTAAATTCAACCAATTTTGTTCTAAACATAGTTCTTTTGCGGATAATTTCAACACCTGCTCTAGTTCTTTTGCCACTTCTGTCAGATTTTCTTGGTGAGCCAACTCTAGAGCCTGCCGCAGACTTTGAATGCTAGGCTGACGCTTGGGACGTACAGGTTTGCTGGTTTTCTCTACGAGTTTGAGCTGGTTCGCCATAATCTGTAATTGCTCAATTAACTCTTGTAGAGTTACCCGGCGTTTTGGCGGTGGCATTGCTGCTGGACGACGACGCAATTGTCGTTCTAATGGTAGCCGAGGGCCATGGTGGAATGCACCATCTTCATCTGCCAACAAAGCATCATCTAATACACCATCCTGTGCATCTTCTACTGTTGACAATTGCATTAAAGTATTAGCTTTGAACAATACCAGCATTGATGCTGATAAAAAGGCTTGCCCAGATTGAGATAAGTCTGTTTCATAGCCTTTCCTTATTGCCTCTGGTGCCATCAGTTCTAAGTAACGGTCAATCACCTCAATCACTTGCACATCCCAAGGGTCAATTTCCCCCTGCTGGGCTTGATGAATCAGGAGTGTAATTGTTTCTAACAGCTCGGAAGCTTCCATCAGCAGGTACTAAGTTAATTAAATGGGGCATGGGGCATGGGGCATGGGGCATAGGGCACTTGTACTGAGCTTGTCCTGAGCGTAGTCGTTGGCGCAGCCTCTCGTAGAGAAGGGCGCAGCCGTTGGCGCAGCCTCTCGTAGATAAGTATGGGGCATTAGATATGGGGAGATGGGGAGACAAGGGGAAGGGGACAAGGAGGACAAGGGAAGGGGCAATTTTTCTCTCTTGTTTTTTTATTGCCCCATAGAGAATAATTAAAAACGCCACCAAGTTCTTTGAGCATAACTAATAATCCCGATCGCGATCGCCCCCAGTAATAGTAGCCAAATAATTCCACCCGGAATAAAAGTCAGAATACCAAAGCCTCGGAGTATCCAAACCGCGAAACTGATACCAAGAAGGATTCCGAAAATCTGAATTAATCTACGATTTAAAGATGATTGACTCACTTCAGTTTTCCTCTCAACTCAACAGACATTAGACTTAGTATTGATATTCAAGTATGAAGATACGGTAAAGTTTCACTTTAATCAGAAATAATACGCAAAAATTCGCAGATGTTAATTACTAAAAGTCCATAAAGTAGACACAGTGATTACCGTGAAAACTTCTAGAATAACTCTTGGCACTTGATATTAGTTGGTGTTTGTGCCATTTTAGCTGTTAAAAAGTTGATTTTTTATTTATGAGTATTGCTTTGATAAATTTTTACTTAAGTGTTGATTGTGTTAATTGTGTTCAGAAATACAGTTTTCCCAGTAAAGTAACTGAAATAATTATCGAAAAATGAGTATTTCCGGAAAGAACAATTACTAAACTGGAACTAAAATTGAGTGGGTTAGAGTTGAATCAAGTTTTGATAGCTTGTAGTTTCAACATTTTTAGGTGGATGAGTTGAGGAGTTACTGAAATCATTATGTCTGCGTCTCATATTTTAAGCTCAATTATTGCAGGTTCAGATATGGCTTGGAGTCAAGACAAGCAAAGTTTACTGGTACAGGGCGAAATTTTAGTAGAAACCCGATCGCATAAGGCGTGGGGTGGCGCTGTCACAGCTTGGATGTATTTGCCGATGGTGCGATCGCAAGTCTGGCAGCAATTAACTGATTACCCACGCTGGGTACAATATTTTCCCGATATTACCAAAAGCGAAGTAATACATAGAGGCGAAGCCAAGCGCCTGTACCAAGCAGCACAAAAAGCCTTTCTGTTTTTCACGGCTCAAGTGGAAATTTACCTCAATGTTGTAGAAGTACTGGGGCAACAAATCCAATTTCGTATGGAAAAAGGAACTTTTGAGGATTTTGACGCTCATTTAGAACTCAAAGACTGCGGTAATGGCACTTTACTCGCTTATACTGTGCAAGCTACACCTAATATCCCGATTCCATCAATTTTCATTCAACAAGCAATGAACTTTGAATTACCAGCGAATATGCGTAAGATGCGACAAGTACTTTGTAAAGGTCAGTAGGTATAACAGGCAATAGGCAATAGCCAAAGAAAGTCTTTTGGTATTACAGTTTGACGGTAAGCTTATGTCCGAAACTACGCTTCAACCGACATCCTAAAAAAATATTTCATAAAAAAACGCAAAGAAGCTTTAGCCTAACTTTGCGTTTTTGCAATGTACACTTTTTGAGAATCCAAAATCCGATCAACTGCTAAAGATCTCAACTGGTAAACGGCTAAAGGAAAGACGCTCATTTTGCACATCGACAAAAATGGTGTCACCGTCGTTGAATTCGCCACGCAAGATGGCTTTGGCAATTTGCGTTTCTAACTCGCGCTGAATCGCTCGTTTCAATGGACGCGCCCCAAACACTGGGTCATACCCTACTTCTGCTAAAAAGTCAAGAGCAGCATCGGAGAGTTTGAGAGAAATCTTGCGATCGCCCAGTCTTTGCCGTAATCTTTCTACCTGCAATTTTACAATTTGACGTAACTCCTGCTTGTTCAAACCGTGGAAAATGATGATTTCATCAATCCGGTTCAGGAATTCTGGACGGAAGCTATTTCGCATCGCCTCCATCACCCGACGGCGCATTTCGTCATAGTGGGCATTATCGCCAGCAATATCGAGAATATACTGAGAACCGATGTTGCTGGTCATGATGATAATAGCGTTCTTGAAGTCCACGGTATGACCTTGGGCATCGGTAACGCGACCATCATCGAGAATTTGCAAGAAGATATTGAATACATCGGGGTGCGCTTTTTCGATTTCGTCGAAGAGAATCACCGCATAAGGACGACGACGGATTGCTTCAGTTAATTGTCCGCCTTCTTCATAACCTACGTATCCTGGGGGTGCACCGATAAGTCTTGATACGGCGTGTTTTTCCATATATTCCGACATATCGATTCTTACTAGCGCCTCTTCAGTGTCGAACATGTAAGCCGCCAAGGCCTTCGCCAATTCAGTTTTACCGACACCTGTGGGCCCCAGGAAAATAAAACTAGCAATGGGACGATTTGGATCGGCTAATCCAGCACGCGATCGCTGAATTGCATCGGCTACAGCTGTGACTGCTTCTTCTTGTCCAATCACGCGACGGTGCAATTCATCTTCTAAATGCAGCAGTTTTTCTTTTTCTGATTCCACCAACTTGCTAATGGGAATTCCTGTCCATTTAGAAATCACTTCGGCAATATCACCTTCGGTTACTTCTTCACGTAACAGAGATTTTCCAGTTTTTTGGGCGTTTGCTAATTCGCTTTCTGCTGCTTCTAATTTGCGATGCAAATCTGTTAATTTACCATACTTCAATTCAGCAGCCCGGTTGAGGTCGTAATCGCGTTCTGCTTGCTGAATCTCCAAATTCACCCGTTCAATTTCTTTTTTAACGGACTGAATTTTGTTAATGATATCTTTTTCAGATTGCCATTGAGCATTGAGAGTACTTTGTTCTTCTTTGAGGTCAGCAATTTCTTTTTCTAGTCTTTCAAGACGTTCGCGGGAAGCTGCATCACTTTCTTTTTGTAGTGATAGCTTCTCCATTTCCAATTGCAGAATCTTGCGGTCAATTTCGTCGAGTTCTTCTGGTTTAGAGGTAATCTCCATTTTTAACCTAGCGGCGGCTTCATCTACTAAGTCAATGGCTTTATCTGGTAAGAAGCGATCGCTAATATAACGACTCGATAATATGGCCGCTGCAACTAAAGCACTATCGGAAATCTTCACCCCGTGGTGGTTTTCATAGCGTTCTCTCAAACCGCGCAAAATCGAAATTGCGTCTTCGACACTCGGCTGATCGACATAAACTTGTTGAAAACGTCTTTCCAGTGCCGCATCTTTTTCGATATATTTGCGATATTCATCCAAAGTTGTCGCCCCAATACAGCGCAATTCGCCCCGCGCCAACATTGGTTTTAACAAGTTACCAGCATCCATCGCCCCTTGGGTAGCGCCAGCACCGACAACGGTGTGAATTTCATCAATAAATAAAACAATATTACCGCCAGATTCGGTGACTTCTTTTAATACTGCTTTGAGACGTTCTTCAAATTCACCCCGGAATTTTGCCCCGGCAATTAAAGCACCCATATCTAATGCAATTAACTTGCGGTCTTTCAGGGATTGAGGGACATCACCGGCAACAATGCGCTGTGCTAATCCTTCGGCGATCGCAGTTTTACCAACACCTGGTTCGCCGATTAATACTGGGTTATTTTTTGTACGGCGAGAGAGAATTTGTACAGTCCGACGAATTTCATCATCTCGTCCAATCACTGGATCTAGTTGACCTTTTCGGGCTGCTTCTGTGAGGTCACGCCCATATTTTTCCAGTGCTTCGTATTTGCCTTCTGGATTTTGGTCGGTCACTTTTTGGCTCCCACGAATTTGTTTAATAATATTTTTTAGTTTGCTTTCATTTAAAGCGAATTCTTGAAATAAAGCTTTGCCAAAGCGGTCATCTTTAGCATAAGCCAGCAATAAATGTTCAATTGAAATATATTCGTCTTGAAATTCCTGGCGATATCCGTTGGCGCGGTCTAGGAGTGTATCTAAACTGCGTCCCAAGTACACGGAGGTGCTGCTACCAGAGACTTTCGGCTGACGTTGGATAAATTGCTCGGTGCGATCGCGGAGTTTTTGCAAGTTAACACTGGCTTTTGTTAAGACACTGCTAGTTAGCCCATCTTGTTCTAGCAGTGCTTTCATCAAATGTTCGCTTTCAATCTGCTGTTGTTGATATTGTTTAACAATATCCGGCGTATGGGCGATCGCTTCCCAGGCTTTTTCCGTAAATTGGTTAGGATCGGTAGGTTGCATAAGCTATTCGATAAACCACTTGAGGGCACAAGGCATACAGAGCAATATTCTCTGATAAAAACATTGTAAAAATAGGTAAGCAGCTAGTTGGATCGGTCATCACGTCTTCCTAGAGTAGTAGTATTACCGCCTTTGATGGTTTTTTGTCTTCTGTTGCTTGGCAAGTTAAGAATTCTTTTCCTTGCCCCCCTTATCTCCTCCGCCCCTTTGCCCTCCCTGTCCCCAGACAGAGTTACCATAATTCCAGGTCGCCTAGTGGACGCTGAAAATGATTGACCCCTACGACTTTGAGGATGATAACTTTGACTTTGAGGATGAGGATTTATTTGAAACAAAACCCATCAGCAAGATGACTGAAGGAGAAAAGCTACAGCGATTTAAGCATTTCTTCGACAGCAGTAGCCGTGCTATGTTGCAAGACTGCCTATTTCGCATCATTGATCGCGAAGATGGTTTCGGTACTTTGGAAATTCTTTGCCCTAATGAAGTTGTAAGGCAACGCCTTTCTAAAAAAAAGCGCAAAATTACCAACAATATCAACACCTGTTGGAGTCATATCAGATGGTTTTCCCTATGTATACAGCAAGATGGTGAATTGGATTGTCAAAAGTTTACCCGCAACGGTAATTTAGTAACGCGTTAAGTAAAGCCAGTGGAAAGATTAGGAAAATGGGGCAGAGGCGTACAAGGGAAGTTGCAATGAGTCTTTCCCCTCTACCCTCTATCACCTTGGCTCCCCATGCCCAATGCCCCATGCCCAATGCCCAATGCCCAATGCCCAATGCCCAATGCCAATGACTAAAAAACAAAAATTTCCTTATTTACTCGGTTCTAAGTGGACAGCACAACAAAAAGTTGATGGATGGAGACACTTCCAAGTTGTCAACCGTAAAAATCAGGGTAAGTGGGTATACGCTGAAATGGTGGCTGCTTGCGATCCTAAAGTTCGTTTCTGGATAAATGCCAAATTATTACAAGATAACTCCCAGTGGCAAGCGGGGTGGCAAACATTACAGCAAATCGAGGAACTAGAAGATGATGTGTCTTGATTGCCTCAAATAGATAAACTCAAATGAATCTCAAGTAATATATCCCTTTAGTTACTTGACATTTGGCCTAGTATTTTGATTTGACATTAACAATCAAATTTAGGCGATCGCACACCAAATTTCAAGTTGGTGAAGCATACAAATTAAGTCCAATAACCAGGAATAAAGCCCAATTTAATCTGAATTATGACTTGGAGAATTCTGCTGTAAATTTTACATTAAAGTTTCTGGATCGACACCAAAGGCTTTTAACCTTTGTGCCAAAATTTCTGCCCGTTGTTCTTCAAAAACTGCGCGTTCTTCCAGTTCCTGGATGCGTTCTTCTGGTGTCAGCAATCTCTGTCCTTCTTGGTCATACCAATATAACCACTCCCGCGCTATACCTTGATAAATTCCTTGTTCTCGCCCAATTCCTAAACCAATTTCTGGTAACCAAACGGGATTTCCCGACATGAGAAGATATTCTCCTTCAACCAAGTGATAGACTTCCAAGCTCGGTTTTTTTCGCCGCAGGGGATTGTATATAACGTAGTATAAAATTCCTAATTCTTTGGCATAGAATTGCTGCTTGGTGCTATATTCTCCTCGATGGATTTGGGAAACAACTTCTAGTACCAAAATTGGCAACTTTTTTTCTTCCCACAATACATAACTCAGGCGGAAGTCTAATCCTTGGGAGAAGGCTCTGCCTACATCAATGAAACGTTGTACTCCTAAGCTGAGAAAACCATCGGGGACAATAGCTGCTTTATCTGGGTGATAATAAATACCCATATTAACGCCAAAGAACCAATCCCAGCGATCGCACCAAGCTAAAGCCAGTATCGTTTTCAGCAAACCAGGAATTGAATTTTGTAGTTCATTATCCACAGCAGTATCATCTGAGTCTAGTAGTTCTTCGGAAGAAGGCAAGCAGTGGAGCAGATTGTAGTTTAACATGAGCTATTTTGCTACATCTGATTTTAAATTGTAGAAAATCTGTTGATGTGCGATCGTATATCTGGAGATAGGGCATGGGGAGATGAGGGAGATGAATTAATAACCAATGCCCAATGTCTAAAAAAAGGCAGGTACAAAACCCGCCCTCAAAGCAATATTAATTGAAATTAGCGATCGCTATCTAATTAGCAATTTCCGGCGCACTCAAAGAAACTTTTGGTGCTTCTGGTTTTTGTTGCGCTAATGTCGGCACTGAATTACGCAGTCTTGCGGTCAATTGTACAGTTGTAGAGTCGTACATTTGAGTGAGCAATTTTGGATAGAAACCAATACCAATAATTGGCACTAACAAACAAGCAATGATAAATACTTCACGGGGTTCGGCATCTATCAAAGCTTGATGAGAAACTAATTCTTCGTTTTCTTGACCGTAGAAAATTTCTCGCAACATCGACAGCAGATAAATCGGAGTTAAAATCACCCCAACTGCCATCAAGAAAACTACAATAACTTTGAAGGTAGAGCTATAAGCATCGCTAGTAGCAAAGCCAACAAATACCATTAATTCTGCTACAAAACCGCTCATTCCTGGTAATGCCAAAGATGCCATTGAACAGGTGGTGAACATAGCGAAAATTTTCTGCATTCTCTTACCGACACCGCCCATTTCATCTAACATCAGGGTGTGTGTTCGGTCATAAGTTGCACCTACGAGGAAGAACAAACTCGCCCCAATTAACCCGTGGGAAACCATTTGCAATACTGCTCCACTTAAACCCAAATCGGTAAAGGAAGCAATCCCAATGGTAACAAAGCCCATGTGAGAAATTGAGGAGTAGGCAATTTTTCGCTTCAGGTTGCGCTGGGCAAAGGATGTTAGGGCGGCGTAGATGATATTTACTACCCCCAAAACCACCAACACAGGTGCAAAATAAGCGTGGGCGTCAGGCAACATTTGGGCATTCATCCGAATCAGAGCGTAACCGCCCATTTTCAGGAGAATACCTGCTAGTAGCATGTGTACAGGGGCTGTAGCTTCACCGTGGGCATCCGGTAGCCAGGTGTGCAGGGGAATAATCGGTAGCTTAACGGCGTAGGCAATTAGGAAGCCAGCGTAAACCAAAAGTTGGAAATTGAGGGCGTAGTCTTTTAGTCCAAGCGATCGCATGTCAAAAGTGACTGTATCGCCATAAAATGCCATTGTCAAAGCACCGACCAAAATAAACAGCGAACCGCCAGCGGTGTACAAAATAAACTTGGTCGCTGCATATTGCCGCTTTTTGCCTCCCCAAATTGCCAGCAGCAGGTAAACCGGAATCAACTCCAATTCCCATACCAGGAAAAACAGCAGCATATCCTGGACGGCGAAGACGGCAATTTGACCGCCATACATCGCCAACAGCAAAAAGTAAAATAGCTTCGGCTTGAAGGTCACAGGCCAAGCTGCTAGAGTCGCTAGGGTGGTAATGAATCCAGTCAAAATAATCAGAGGCATGGACAAGCCATCAGCCCCTACTGACCAATTCAAATCGAGCTGTGGTACCCAGGGGTAACTCTCCACCAACTGCAAATCTGGATTGGAGAAATCGTACCCAGTATAAAAAGCGTAAACAATCAGTGCAAAATCTATCAGCCCGATAACCAGGGAGTACCAGCGCACTGTTTTGCCATCTTTATCTGGGATGATGGGAATCAGTAGTGACGCCGCTATCGGAAACAGAATAATCGTCGTCAGCCAGGGGAAATTAGCTGTATTCATCGCAATTCGTCTGCTATCAAAATCATGTTTGGCAAAAAGTCACTAGTTATTAACTAACAGCTTTTTGGAGATTTGGTCTTGCTCGTTAGGTTGATTTAATTAAATTCCCAATCCCCGATTTTTCTCTTGGGAGTCTTTTTTGACACTTGGAGATGCGGAATGTGGGTAGGATACTCCGAGTCAAGTCAAAAATTTACCCAAAAAAAGCCGCTAAACTAGGGTTTTAAAGATGCGATCGCCTAGTCTAACCCAGGGGTCGCTAAAAATACACTATGTTGTTTGGTGGTTGTCGAAAAAGCGATTTGGTGCAATAAAGCATGATATGAGAAACAACCCTATGATAATGGCACAAATTGAAAATCAGATTCGTTATGTCACAAACGTGGATTAAGAAACAACAGACGTACTCATCCCTATAAAACTTTGGCAACAGCTTATCAGTTCTATAAATTCTGATAATACCAGTGGTTTAACTTGGCTTTAACGCACTGTTACCCTGCTTCATCGCTAAGCATCTTAATAATATGTTTGGCAAGTTGCTCGTTGATTTCTCTATGTCTGGGAACGGCTTGAGAAATTTTTGTTATTGGATTTTGATACCAATCATGTTTGCCACCATGACGAATGAAGATACAACCCATTTCTTCAAGCTTACTGATTAAGTCTCTTCGTTTCATGAGACTTCAAGTTCTGCAACTCTGCGAATATTTTGGATAGTTCCACTTGTTAATTCACTATAAATATCGAGTAGATTTTCTCTTAGCTCATCTTCTGTTTCACCCTGAGTCCAATAATCAGGATATTCTTCGAGATAACCTAACCACATATCATCATCTTGCCAGTAAATGTATTTCTTCTTGATCATTCGCCTATTCGCTGCCTTTTTCTGAACTAGGGAAATTTAACCTACTGATGCTTAGATCCTCTATTGTTAGATTACCTCATCGATCTTAAATGACGATTAAATTCTTTAAACCAACTTTTTTGTCAAGTGGCCTTGGGGCATGTAGCTTGCTTCTTCAAAGGAGTACTGAAATAATCTAAAATCTGCACGGTTAAGTCAAAAATTTACCCGAAAAAAGCTGCTAGGCTAGACTTTTAGGGATGCGATCGCCTAGTCCAACCCAGGAGTCGCTAAAAGTACACAATGCTGTTTGCTGGTTGTCGAAAAAAGCGATTTGGTGCAAAAAAGCATGACAGGAGAAACAACAATAATGATAATGGCACAAATTGAAAATCAGATTCGTTATGTCATTAACGCAGATGGAGAAACAACAGACGTACTCATCCCTATAGAACTTTGGCAACAGCTTATCAGTTCTATAAATTCTGATAACGCTAGTGGTTTAGCTTGGATTGATGAACAAGAGCCAAAAGCACAAATACTAGCCGATTTGCAAGAGTCTGTGCAACAACCAGCAGCAGGACAAACTTCCCCCGTTTCAGACTTTTGGGACTACAGTAGGCGATTTGATTGAGTTTTTTTTAGTAAAATAAACTACATATCTAATAATCTCCTATTCTGCTCTATTATTAACAGCTAACTCTGCTTTTTCTAAAACCTTTTCCGTAACTGCATCACTTAAATAATATTCACCGAAGTTATCACAAATTTCTGATGGAAATTTTTTTAATAGAATAATACATTCATCTCTTTCTAACCAGTTATTGCCCAAAATCATCCTTGGGTGATAGTAAAAACTGTAGTTATTACCCAATCTCACACTGTCGCCCGTTTTGCTAACCGCCAAGATGCAGACGACCATTTAAGATTTTTGCGTCGAACTATTCCCAATGGAGGTTTTGATATTATGTTTGAACCGCCAGATAATGTAAAAAAAGACTTGAATATTTAACAAAATTTAGGGGGTTTAAATCCCCTACTATTAATTTCTGAATTCTATTCTCGACTAATCCAGTACAGAGGCTTACGTTTGTGATGTGCTATGGCTAGAATCCGAATTAAATCATCATCAACAACACGGTATAGGAGTGAATAAGGAAATTTAGGCAAAATCAGCCGACGAACAAATCCTTGAACCACTACACCAGCAGCAGGGTAACGCATAAGGAGATTGACTGCATTTTCTACTTCTGTTAGGAAATCTAGCCCAAGCCCCTGATTTTTTTCTTCATAATAATTTGTGGCATCAACCAGTTCTTGCTCTGCCGATGGATGAAATACAATTCTTATCATTGTAAAGATGCACGAACTCGTCGAAATACTTCTTCAGCGGCAATACCAGTAATTTGATTTGTGTTCATAGCTTCATCACGCTTCTTAGCTTCTTCTGCCCAAATAGCTGCGATTTCTTGATCTATTTCACTTTCTTGACCCAATCGTTCAAGTAATCGTGCCAATAAAATTACTTGAGCATCTTTTGGAAGTGCAAGAACTTCGGCTTCCAGTTGTTCAAGAGTCATAGTGGTTCTCTAATAAAGTAGTTATTATTTTACTGGAAATAAACATCATAAGACTTCTTGTTAATTCTAAACAATTCAGATATTGAATTACTGAACTATTAGTCAAAAAAAAGGAGTCTAATTTAGACTCTCAAAGTTGAAAAACTTAAGGGCGGACAACCGCCCACCCCTATGAAAATCAAGTCACACCAAAAACGATCGCTAAACCCAAAACAGCCCCAAACACAATTAAGGCATAGAATTGAGCGCGACCGTTTTCTAAATATTTCAAACCTTCGCCGCTGACAAGGGTGAAGAAGCCTGTGAGGTTAACTGCACCATCGACAACGCGGAAGTCAACTTCCATAACTTGTCTGGCTACGCGACGCAAGCCGAGGACAAAAACGCGGTGGTAAATGTCATCAAAGTACCACTTATTGAGGGATAACTCGTAAAGTGGTTTGATTTTAGCTGCGATCGCCGCCGGGTCAATTTTACCCCGCAAGTACATTAACACAGCCAAGGTAATGCCCACCACAGAAATTGCCACTGAAGCACCCGCCATAATATAAAACTCTGTCGGGTCGAACTCGGCAGTTTTTTCTAGAACTTCTGAGAGGGTTTCGCTTGGTGGAAAGATAAACTCCTCGAAGTAATTGGCAAAGGGAGTTCCTAGCAAACCAATCAAAATCGAAGGTATTGCCAAAATTGCTAATGGCAGAGTCATTGTCCACGGCGATTCGTGGGGAGAATCGCTGTGATGTCCGTGGGAATCATGGGAGTGATGGTGGTCGCCAGTTGCGGCCAATTCTCCTTTTTTCATTGCCCCAGGGCCATAATTCGGGACTGGTTCTTCTGACTCTAACTCTAGGACGATTGTCGCCGCCTTCTTGAGCTTTTCCTTGATTTTCTCGTCAGTTCCCCGGAATTTGCCTTCAAATGTCATGAAATACATTCTGAACATGTAGAAAGCAGTAATACCGGCGGTTACCCAGCCAATTAACCAGAGGAATGGGTTAGCTTGAAAAGCTTGTCCCAGAATTTCATCTTTTGACCAGAAACCAGCGAAGGGGGGGATACCAGAAATTGCCAAGCAACCAATTAAAAAGGTAGTTGCTGTGACTGGCATATACTTCCGCAGTCCGCCCATCATCCGCATATCTTGGGCTAAAGCTGGGTCGTGACCGACGACACCTTCCATACCGTGAATTACTGAACCTGAACCCAAGAACAGCATCGCTTTGAAATAGGCGTGGGTCATCAGGTGGAATAGTCCAGCACTGTAGGAACCTATTCCCATTGCCATCACCATGTAACCGAGTTGGGAAATGGTGGAATAAGCCAAGCCTTTTTTGATGTCGTTTTGGGTAATGGCGATGCTTGCCCCCAAAAACGCCGTAAATGCCCCAGTAAAGGCAATAACGGTCATTGCTGCTGGAACATGTTCAAATACTGGGTACATCCGGGCTACGAGGAAAACACCCGCTGCCACCATTGTTGCCGCGTGAATTAAGGCAGAAATGGGGGTGGGGCCTTCCATTGCATCTGGTAGCCAGACGTGCAGAGGGAATTGGGCAGATTTGGCTACTGGGCCCAGAAAAACTAAAATCGCAAACAGGACAGCGAGAAAATTGCTGATAGAACCTGTTTCTACGAGTTGGGCGAGGCGATCGCCCATAATATTAAAATCAAAGCTTCCTGTTGCCCAGAACAGCCCTAAAATCCCCAACAAAAGACCAAAGTCGCCCACGCGGTTGGTTACAAATGCTTTTTGTGCGGCATCTGCGGCTGACTTGCGATCGTACCAAAAGCCGACCAGCAAGTAGGAACACATCCCGACAAGTTCCCAGAATATATAAATCTGTACTAGGTTGGGGCTAAGCACCAAACCTAACATTGAAGAGCCAAACAAACTGAGATAAGCATAAAACCTCACGTAACCGGGATCGTGAGCCATGTAGCCATCGGTATAAACCATGACTAATAAGGCTACTGTTGTCACAATCACCAGCATTAGGGCTGTCAGGTGGTCAACAGTGTAGCCCATGCTCAGGTGAAAATTGCCTGCCGCAGCCCACTCCAGGGTATGGGTATAAGTCGGATGTCCTTGAACTTGACTCCACAACAAGGCAAACGATAGCGCCATAGCAGCTCCCATTAGGGAGATAATTACTACAGCGTTCAACTGCCGCAGGCCGTTTGTCACCTGATTCAACGATATTAACCCTAGACCGACCAGCATTGCCCCGAAAAGAGGTAATACCGGAATCAGCCAGGCATACTGATAGATTACTTCCATCACTGACGCCTACTTTTAGAATTCTTGACTAGCGTGTCGGAACTGTTAACAATTGTGACACACACCCTTTAGGATAAAATAACCCACCCAAGGCTTATTGGGTGGGGTATTAAGCATGGTTTTAGATTTGGGCATGGGGCATTGGGCATAGGGCATTGGGCATAGGGTATGGGGCGGCATTTGTCTGTTGTGCTTTTTCTGCCCTCTGTGCCCCTTTGCCTCTAATCTCCCCATTCGCCTCAAGCTGACCAATACTCTAAGTCGGCCGTTTTAGAACCCTTGTAGATTTTAGGGCAACTGGTGTAGCTGACTTTGATGTCTTCTAACGCCAGACGTAAATCTTCTCGGCCGCGAAAACCTTCTAAGCGGTGTCGAATGCTGCCATTTTCAATCAAAAGTAAAGTCGGCAGTGACTTGAGCCTATAAGCTGTAGACAATTTAAAATTTTGATCTGCATTAACCACCACCAATTTAATTTCCTCCCCGCATTGGGCTTGAAATTGCAATAAAAGTGGGTGGATAATCCGACATAACCCACACCAAGGGGCTTCAAAATTAACTAAAACAGGAATTGGAGATTCTAAAACTTCTTGAGTAAATGTCCGCTCACTAACCGACAACACCATGACGCCTCTTGGATTATAGGGTTTTATATCAAACTAGCTATTTGCAATGAATTCAGTAGTGCTGGATTTCGAGTCCTGAGGAGCCACTGCGGTCATTTGGCCTCCAAATGTGGAGTCAGTGGCGTTGCTGAGTGGAATTCCATACTAAATTGTTTTTGTTTACGACTCAAGTGGGGGCTGGGGACTACTTGCCAAGTAATAAATAATATTGTGATTTTTTTAACACAGTATTTAATATTCATTGCTTGGCACAGGTTCGCTGAAAGATTATCAAGCCGATAAATTGCGTTGGCAAAGTTCAACCTAGACATTGCTGCTTTGAGGACACAAATTCCAAGACACAGAGTGATTTACATATAACTTAGCGGGTTTATGTGTCTGCGATGGAAAAGCTAGCACAACTTTTAAGGTGGCTTTTTTGGATATTCAATTTCCCATTGCCTTTGCTGTTTGGGAATTGAGACTCAATTGGGTATTTACTCCCCAGATTGGCAACTGGCCAACACCTACCGATATCAAATTTCAATTTGACTGAATGTACCCCCACTGAATAAATGTTTGAATTTATCGTACATTGATTCGGGGGCAATTGATAAGCTGAAATTTTCATCGACTTTGAATTTTATGTTGACACTGGGGATCGATTAAAATTCCCATTTTATCGTACCAGTTGCTTCCAGCAATAGAGGGTGCGACCACCAAAGCAAAGCCACAAAAATCGCAACTCCTAAATAGGCAGGGCGGAGAAATTCCTGCCATTTGATAGATTGACGGCCGTCAAGAATTGCTTTAAAGGGAATAATTGAAGTTCGCTGTTTGGCCATTTCAAAGGCTGACCCATAGCGCAAGCCCAAACGGCGATCGCCATGCCAAACCCCGAACAAGTGATGCAATACTAAGCCAATGGAGGTCACAAGGGTAAAGGTAGTACCGAGCCAGAGAGTGTGGGCCATACACCAAATTATTTGTCCTACCATCTGGGGGTGACGAGTAACCCGAATAATTCCTGTTTCATAAAGATGAACTTCAGGCTTTTGAATAGCTGCAATTTCTAGTAGATTGAAGGTAGCAGGATACAAAAACAAAAACGAGATTGCTGACAGCAGCCAAACAAGTTCTCGCACTCCCGGTACACCCTGTACCTGCCAAAGTTGCAAACCATCATAGCGATGGCGAAAAAAGTAAATAATTAAGATCGTAGCCAATGGTAGGCTGACTAATGCAAAAATAATACGATAAAGCCTCGGCCCAATGTATTTTTCTGCCCAAGGGCGCAAAGCAGCGCCTCCACTGTGAGCGATCGCAAAAACTATTTCTAACCCCAGTATGACAAAATGACTGGGTGTCAACCAAGAAATCGGCATCATAATACACGGGTGAAGTAATTTAAAGAAAACTGAATTCAGTACAACCAATACCACAAAGTATTCAAAAGGGGACTTTAGTCAACATGTTGTGCTACTGTCTTTTTCGAGTCAAGCCGTCAAGTTTAAGATGCAACAAATCACGCCCAGCCAATTGCTGGTAAAGGTGAAAAGTTGCTCCCATCCGCTCCTTTCAAAGTTTGTGGGTTGAGCCTTATGTCTGACCTTCCTTTCACTTTAGATCAGTTACGTATTCTCAAAGCGATCGCTGTAGAAGGGAGCTTCAAGCGCGCTGCTGATAGTCTTTATGTCTCCCAACCTGCCGTCAGTTTGCAAGTGCAAAATCTCGAACGGCAGCTCGATGTCCCTTTATTTGACCGTGGAGGACGACGCGCCCAGTTAACCGAAGCTGGGCATTTACTCTTAAGCTACGGCGAAAAAATCCTCAGTCTGTGTCAGGAAACCTGCCGCGCCATTGAAGATTTGCAAAATCTCCAAGGCGGTACTTTAATTGTCGGTGCTTCTCAAACCACTGGCACTTATCTTTTGCCCAGAATGATTGGTATGTTCCGCCAAAGATATCCAGATGTAGCAGTGCAATTGCACGTCCACTCTACTCGACGGACTGCTTGGAGTGTCGCTAACGGACAAGTCGATCTCGCCATTATCGGTGGTGAGATTCCCGGCGAACTAGCAGAATCGTTGGAAGTTATTCCTTACGCTGAAGATGAACTAGCGCTGATTTTACCCGTCTTTCATCCCCTAGCCAAACTTGAAAAAATCCAAAAAGAAGACCTATATAAATTACAATTCATTGCTTTAGATTCCCAATCAACAATCCGCAAAGTAATTGACCAAGTGTTAGCACGTTGTGAAATTGATACCAGGCGTTTTAAAGTTGAAATGGAACTCAATTCCATTGAAGCCATTAAAAATGCTGTGCAATCTGGTTTAGGAGCTGCATTTGTCTCCACTAGCGCCATCGCTAAGGAACTGCAAATGGGCGTTCTTCACTGTGCCAACATTGAAAACGTTGTTGTCAAACGAACGTTATGGCTGATTTTTAATCCCAACCGTTATAGATCCAAAGCGGCAGAAGCCTTTAGTCAAGAAATTCTGCCCCAGTTCGCTAACCCTGGATGGAACCAAGATGTGTTAACATTGACACAAAAAAACATAGTTCTAACTACATTGGATATAGCAACGCCCACCCCCCTCGGCGAAGACTAAAATCTGGTCATTAGTCCTTATCTTTACCTACAGGACGCTTGTCTGCCACACGCTGTGCGAAGGCGGAGCTTGCTTCGACCCAGAAGTACGAAAAGCCGCCCTTCCAGCGTCCATGTCCTTTGTTTTTTGTCAATGACCAAATAATTCGTAATTCGTAATTCGTAATTCGTAATTCGTAATCATTAACCCCAAGTGCTGTAGACAAGTTAGGGATTTGACATAAAGAAAAATTTTCCTGTTCTTGATAAAGAAATTTAGTTTCTCTGTAAGCTGAAATAGTTAGGAATTACGTTAGCGTAGCGGGGCGTAGCCCATTATCAATTACGAATTATTTTGACCAATGACTAATCACGAAAATGGAAGTTTATTGTACTCGCCCACGTTGCCCACGCCCACAAAACTATTTTGCCGATTTAGATGATATTACAACGCTAAAAACAACGCAGCAAAAGTACTGTATTAGTTGTGGTATGCCACTGTTGCTTGATGGTCGATATGTGACCATGAAATTGTTGGGAAGAGGTGGATTTGGAGCAGCATTTTTGGCACGCGATCGCCGAATTCCGGGAATGCGTCAATGCGTTGTGAAGCAGTTTCAACCAGCGGGAAATTTAACCTCAACTCAACTGCAACAAGCACAGCTAATGTTTGAGAGAGAGGCAGAAGTTTTAGCCCAGATAGGCAACGAACACGAGCAAATTCCTGATTTATTTGCCTTTTTTCCAGTGATACTTAATAGCTTGCAACCAGGACAGCAAGATCAATTTTTTTACTTAGTACAAGAATATATTGATGGGCAAAACTTAGAAGAAGAATTAACTCAACAGGGGCAGTTTTCTGAACAAAAAGTCTCAGAAGTATTGCAAGAAATTCTGAAGATACTTAAGTTTGTTCATGAGAGAGGCATTATCCACAGAGACATCAAACCTTCTAACATTATGCGTCGTCGTGATGGAAAACTCTTCTTGCTAGATTTTGGTGCAGTCAAGCAAGTAGCAAATGTAGCATCAGGCGCAGCGTCTTCCACAGGAATTTATTCTCTGGGATTTGCACCACCAGAACAAATGACTGGCGGCCAAGTATTTCCATCTACGGACTTATACGCCTTGGCTGTCACGGCCATTACCTTGTTGACAGATAAAGAAGCAACTCAACTTTTTGATGCCTATAGCAACCAATGGAAATGGCGGGGGCAAGTTAATGTCAGCCCCCGCCTTGCTGATGTTTTAGACAACATGCTTCTACCCGCTGCCAATCAACGCTTCCAATCAGCCCAAGAAGTCCTAGATGCGCTTAACTCACCGTCTTTAGCCTCAACACAAATTAATTCACCCTCTGTAACGCCCCAATCATCTCAAAGCCCTAGTCATCCTGTTCCCCAGACTCCAGTAACTCAACCGATGTTTTCGACATTGGAATTATTGGGTGGGGCAGCTTTTAGTGGATTTGAGGGTGCATTAATAGCGATCGCCCTCTTCAGTTTAGTAAAATCACCAATCATTACTTTAATTGTGGCATCCGTCATTTTGGGGTTGCTGATATTTGCCCAAACCAGGCGATGGATTGAAAAGTTTGATTTATTAATTATTCCGGCAATTACTTTTGCTATTATTTTTTTCCTACCCTTTTTACAAGGTGGTCTTGATATTCAGTCAGTAGTTCTTTTAGCAGTTGCAGCTAGTTTAGTCGCCATTTCCCTAACAGCTGTATTTCGACTTATTTATAAATTACTATCTCTCATACTTTAAAAAAGCTCTTGGTGCTAACACCTAACTTATGTCTCAGAAAAATGAAACGGTTACTCTTTTATTAGCCATTATCATCACCACTGGCTTAATTTTTGGTGGCTTATGGTTTTTTATGGAACGGTGGGCGCAATTAAATAAACCTATCGCGAATCAATCGGTAAATAACAATTCCAGAGATGTTATTCCTGTTCCTAATTCTACAGAAACTAACAATCGTAAATGTGACCTGCCAAACTTACCACAGGGGACATTTAATTACGGTGGAAGCACAACCTGGGCACCTATTCGTAAAGACGTAGACTCCGTATTGCCAAGCCTATGTCCTCAATTTAGTTTACGTTACACTCAACCGATTAATCAAAAGCCAGGATCTGGTACTGGTATTAAGATGTTAATAGCTAATCAATTAGCTTTTTCTCAATCTTCTCGTTCAGTTAAAGCCGAAGAAAATACAGAAGCTCAACAAAAAGGATTTAGTTTAAAAGAAATTCCAGTAGCGATTGATGGAATTGCGATCGCAGTTAATCAGAATCTGAATATTCCTGGTTTAACTGTCGCCCAACTCAAGGATATTTACACAGGTAAAATTACTAACTGGCAACAAGTGGGCGGAAAAAATTTACCAATTACAGTCTACTCCCGTAGCAAAGAAGCTGGCGGAACAGTGGAGTTTTTTGTGGAAAATGTTCTTAACAAAGATGATTTTGGTGTCAACATTAATTATATTGGCACTACTACTGAAGCGCTGCGAAAATTAGCTGCAACTCCCGGCGGAATCTACTATGGTTCTGCTCCAGAAATTGTACCCCAGTGCACGATTAAGTCGCTACCGATAGCACGCACAAGTAATCAATTTGTGGCTCCCTATCAAGAACCTTTCGTCTCTCCATCTGAGTGTCCTAATAAACGGAATCAATTAAATAGTCAGGCGTTTCGTAGTGGTGAATATCCCATTACTCGCAATTTATTTGTCATCGTTAAGCAGAATAATCAAACAGATCAACAAGCTGGAGAAGGTTATGCAAACTGGCTGCTGACATCTCAAGGTCAAGAACTCATTGAAAAGGCTGGATTTGTCAGAATAAAATAATCATTTTCAGGAGTCAGAATTCAGAATTCACTTACCCATGCCCTGTTTGGTCAATTAAACCTTAATTTTGGCAAATAAAGATTCGTATTCTTTGGTTGCTGAGGGAGATAAAGGAAGTAAAAATTCGCTTTTATCTAAAACTGAGGAATCACTTTGCAATAAATTTCTTAAAGGCTTCTGGATATCAGAAGCCGTAATATTTGTAGAAATTGGCGAATTACTTTTGGTTAGTAAAGAAATTTGCTCAGCAATGCTTGGTTGCCAACAAAAATCAATCCATTGTTCTGATAAATTATTTGTAGTAATACCTACGGGACTTACCCACAAATCTGCCCAAATTGCAGTTCCTGACTGGGGAATAACTGCTACAAGTTGCGGGTAGCGTCCTAGAATTGGTAGTATATCGCTTGACCAACCAACTGCTACCCAAGTATCACCCATAATTAGAGGTTCTAAGTAATTAATAGAACTGTAGAACTTCACTTGTTGGTTTAATATCTGTAATTCTTTTTCCAAGTCTGGCACTTGGTCGAGATTTTCTGTGTTGTAAGATTTTCCTAGTTTCTTTAAAGCCAAACCAATAACTTCTCGTGATTGATTGAGTAGGGAAATACGTCCCTTCAACCCATCGCGCCACAAATCACTCCAATCTGTAGGCGTCCATCCTAATTCTTGTAACTTGTCACGGTTATAAACAATCGCTGTAGTACCCCAGCGATAGGGCGCACCCCACACCTTTCCTTGAGCATCCAGGTTACCTTGGTCGTTGCGCGTTACCAGTTTTTTCCACTTTTCATCTAAACTAGACCATTGTTTTAGTTGGTTTCCTTGTAACTGTTGCAGTGGTTGAATCAATTTCTGCTCAATAGCTGCTTTTAGCCAATAATCTCCCAATGTTACTAAGTCAGCTGGAGGAGTTTTTTCAGCTTGGCTAAACGGTATAAAGCGTCTCCATCCCTGCTTATCAGTGGCTATTGGTTTCTGTTGCCAATTTTGTAATTGCTTAAATAAATCCTGTATCTGCTCCACAGGAGCAAACTTCAGTTCCACCTGCTGCTGCAAACCTTTGTGAAATTCATTAACTACCTGGCCTGGTATGGAGCCTTTTAATAACTGTACTTTTAATTGAGTCTGCTTGTTTCCACTACAGCCAAAAAGCAGTTGTGAAATCGTCAGTGTACTTGTGCCTAGCAAAAAAGACCGTCGATCCATTGATTTTGGATTTGAGATTTCTGATTATACCTATATTTAGCAGAGATTTACAGAGACTGGCTGTCTCAAAAGTAGAGTTCTAAAATTTTCAGCATTTTTTGTTGGTAATGTCGATAAATTTGAACATTTGACTCAAATTGCCTAGCTTTTATGCAAATAACTACGTCCAGATTAATCTTTCTCAATAATTTTCCTTAGTTGTACTTGTGCTAAATCTTTACTTAATATTTAGAAGTGATGATTTAAATGTCACATTGCCACAAAAAATATGAATACTTAAATAATTCATAAGTATAGTTAAGATTATCAGTAAATTGAATAACATATAAATTAATGTGCCGATGAGGGTATTGAATGGAGCCATTACAAAAGCAAATCCTGATTCTGAGCCAAAAACTGGATGCCCTCTGCCAAGTAATTGAGCAGCTTGACATTAAAGTCGCTCAAGCTTTTTCAGAGTGTTCCTTAGCGAATACACAAGCAAGGGACAATTATCAGGAAAATAGCGGTATTGGAGGGAACCAGTTAAGAGGACGTATCAGTTCAAGTCCAGAAATGGAACACAAGGATGTATTAACAGATGGCATTTATATAGATATGCATCGTCAGGGTGGAGATAATAACTTAACACCAGAAATTCAAATACAACGACTAACAGCGCAATTAACAGCAGCATACAATCGCATTGCTGCCTTGGAAGAGCAATTACTTAGAGAAAGAATTCATTAAAAGAGAAGTCATAATTCACCAATTGAGAATTCAGTAATGCTTGAAGTTGCGGGTTTATACCCACCAACTAGAAGCACCACGAAATTTAAAATTTGGTGTGGTGCTTCACAGTTGTATTCTTAGAACGAAGCAGGCTAGATTCACCAGCCGTACTCCAATTTAATTTCTTTTTATGACTGCTGAACCCTGAATTCTTTATTGCTAATTTAGTCAATATTGATGAGTTCAAAGATAAACCGGGACTTTATAAGTTTCCGGTTTTGTTATTAGTAATTGGCCAAGCTCAGTCGTTCGAGTTGGGCTTCGATGGCTGTTAAAAGTTGGTGTTGCTGCCAATC
The DNA here is from genome assembly GCF_014698835.1 of Nostoc paludosum FACHB-159. Classification (GTDB taxonomy): domain Bacteria; phylum Cyanobacteriota; class Cyanobacteriia; order Cyanobacteriales; family Nostocaceae; genus Nostoc; species Nostoc paludosum. The sequence goes on from NZ_JACJTU010000003.1 coordinate 168,106, forward strand.
TTGACTCAGATGAGCAGCTATGCAAGCTGCTCCAGCACCCATGCCTTCTTTAACAAAGCCCTGCTCATAAGCTCTCAATTGGGGATAACGAGAATCAGTAAAGTTAAGAGCAGTTGCTAATAGAGGGGGAGTTGCTGAAATTTGAGTTGAACTGGCTTTACTTAAGCTTAGGGCTAAGTCAACAGTAGCGCCAGTAGAATCTTCTGCCACCCAGCGCGTTGTACCCACAACTACTTCTTCTGGTTGCCATGATAGAGCGTTAGCTTGAGCGATCGCACTCATTAGCGCATAAACCGCTAGCATTTGCGTTCCTCCAGCCAGCAGAACACCACACCTGCGACTAGCAGCGATCGCCATTCCAGCCACTACCACTTGCATGGGATCGCCGACTGCGGCAACAAGTTTTAAGGGATCAAATAAAGACACGGGGATGCGGGGATGGGGGGATGCGGGGAAATAACTCTCTGCGTCTTCCGAAGTTCTGTTCGCTGCAATCCAGCGCTCAGATTTCTCCCCGTGTCTCCGTGTCTCCGTGTCTTTGTGTCTCTTCATCCTTTGCAGCCCAGCTTGCACTAGTGCCCACTTTTGGGCATGGTTACAAACAGGATGGCTACTGTTGACTTTTCCAGCAGCTTCTATGCCTAAACCAGTTAAAATTGCCTGAGCAGTTGTAGTACCTCCAACGACGCACTCACCAATAATCAGATATCTTTGTTGGATATTGGCAGCAAGGCGTTCTCCCCAAAGTAATCCTTGTTCGAGCAAGTGGTGTACCGTTGTAATTTCCATTGCATTACCTCCACTTAAACACCTGGCAGGAGTGCCGGCCAAATCAATTACTGGCACAGCAGGAGTCTGGGGTAAGCCAGCATTAAACAAATGTACTGGTATTTTTAGTGACTCACAGACAGCACGAGAAATTAACACAGGCGAAGCGCCAGCCGCCAATGGTGGTAAGGGATATTGGGGTTTATGTTCCGGGCCATAGTACAAAAATTCGGCATCAGCACAAGCAGTGTATTTCCGATCCTCTGGAGTGCGACCAGCTGCTGAAATCCCTGGGATCAAAGCAGTTTCAGTAAATCCTAAAACACAGGCAAATACAGGTAGACAACCACGATACCGTCGCAGCCATTCCTCACCCTGTTGTTTTTTGGTATAAATGCGAATTTGGGAATTGGGCATGGGGCATGGGGCATGGGGAGATGGGGGAGATGAGGAGAATAATTAACTCCTACACTCAACATTCTTAATAACTACCCTTCATAATCCATAAGGACTTGCACCCAATGTGGTGGGCGGGGAATGGGGTTACCGAGGCGGTCGAAAAGCAACCATGCTGCTAGGTGTACAACAAAAAGGTAGATAAAGTTGTTGAGTATAATCAAAGCGATCGCGCCTATTTGAATCAAAAACACACTGGGAGTCGTCAATAAACTCAGCTTCAGAAATACCCACTCGATAAACTCACTCACCTGGGTAATGACATAAACCCAAAGGTCTTCACCTGATAAGACAGACAATAACCACAACCGAAAAAAGACTCCTAAAGTACCTAACAGCGTACCCAAGGTGATGGAAACCATCCAAGGAACACGACGACGATACCATGCCGCACCCAAAAGCACGCCCATAAACCCGTAAGGCATGACAAATAGCAAACTGCGGGCTGGGCCCATGAGTACCGTCAGCAATAATCCAGAAGTGAGTGCTGCCATCCATGCTGCTCGTCTGTCCCAACGGAGATAAACTAGAGCGATCGGTACTGGAAAAAATATCCGCAAAACTGGGCCTAAAGGAAAATAAAAATTAATAAACCAAATTAGGCTAGCAGTACTGGCTAAAAAAGCTGTTTCCACCATTCTCAACGGCGTATCAGCCTTGAGTTGAGGACGGGTTAACTCTTGTTTGTCTACCCAATGATTGCTAGGAGTTTGAGATTCCGGCGATGGTTCTTCCTCTGGCTCATCTGGTAGAGAATTTAAAATGCTCATATTTTGACAAGTTGTTAAACAATCATTCTTTCTAAGGCTGACATATCAGGAATACAGATAATATCTTGATCCCGTTTAATCAAGCCTCTTCTTTCCAGCCTTGTCAATACTCGTGTCACCGTTTCCCGTGCCAATCCGCTCAAACTACTCAATTCGCGATGAGGTAAATTTGGGATTTCGGTTCCGGTTTGCCCTTTTTTTCCCTGTCCTTCTGCCAAAAACAGCAATGTATCTGCCACCCGTGACTGACTATGAGATTCCCGCAAGCGTAATCGGCGATTCACTTGCTGTAAACGCTCTGCCATCAGTTTTGCTAATCTCAGTCCTGCCAAAGGTTCTATTTTTAGTAAATTGCTAAAATCTGAAGCAGGCATACTGCCAATTACCGTTGGCGTCAGGGTAATCACATCAGTAGTTCGGCGTTTTTCACTTAAAACCGCCATTTCACCAAACAATTCCTCTTTGCCAAGAATGTTCAGTGTTACCTCTTTCCCTTCTAAATTATAAGTACGAATTTTTACCCATCCTTCTCTGATAAAATATACAGCACCGCCCCAGTCATTTTCTAGTACGATCACTTGATTAGCTGGGTGAGTGCGGGTTACAAGATGGGTAAGGGCTGTTTCCACAACAGCATCTGGCAAACCCTGAAAAAATGAGGGCACATATCGGTCTTCCATCAGGACATTTTTATTCAAGCTGCTATATACACACGACATACAAGAGCATTTTTAAGCCTAAGCTATCAAAGCACAGCCACCTTTTAACAATAAAAATAACCCATAGTACACAAGAAAGTGAGAACAGGGGTTTTCTAAGCAATTTTTACCTATGGGTTTAGATAGGGCAAAAATTTTACAAAAACTAGTTAATAGCCTGCTTAAGTATTACTTAGGGGCTAACTGTACTGCAAACTTGATTACTCTTGATTACTTAAAAATATAGGCAAACAACATTCATCATACTCAAGCTAGTAAAGTACCTGCACTGATCTTAAGGTACAGTCTAGGTTTGCGGACTCATTCGCCATTGCCTGACTAAACCGATGTTTAATTTGGTCTAATACAGGGTCTGGAGGTCTTACGATTTTTATCTCCTCAAGGGAGAACACAGGCACAGCCGCCCATCTTTCATAGGCAGTTTAATTGTTTTGTGTACAACATCTCTTAGATTTACTGCTCTTGGCTACCAGCTAGATGTTTTTCCCGGATCTAGTGATGTGTCTGCGGCAAGTCTGACTATTTTGAAGTTAGCCTTTCTGTTCCATACAAGCGGGTAGGTCAACGACCATGTGTATTATATCAGACCAGACAAACGCTTCTAGAGATTTGTTCGTCTAGTGGCTGGTATTGTTCGTCTTGGTACGACCCAAGACGAACAATACCATTACTTATGTGACTCATAATTGATGAGGCAGGGTTAACAGAGGTTTCCTAACTTCTAGTGAATGCTGCCTCAATACTGACCGGCGCTGGTATGGTGTGAGTCTTCTTGCTGTTAAAGGTTAATTATTGCTCACATATTTTAGCGGTTTTGAGCAATCAAGCTAAGCTTGTTAAACAAACACTGACTGAAGATTGCCACTCCTCCCAGTAATCCATAACATAATGACAGTCACAAGTCCAAGTGACAGCTGTTGTCACTCAAAACTTCAATGACTGTAAAGTAATTGTCACATTAGTTGACATATTGTTGTAGCTAAGGTAAGTGAAAGTGACTTCCAGTGCAGATGAAATTCAAAAACTGATTGCAGACATTGACAACTTACTTGCCAGTGGCGGCAAGCGTCTGTCTCGATTTTTACCTAGTCAGGGGCAAGACCCGAAAGAGGTTTTAGAAGAAATTCGGGATTTTTTGGTGAGGCTACGAGAAAAAGAAGCATTAGAGGACGGCGTTGAAAATCAATTTCCCAGAGAACCGCGATCGCCTTTGTTAACAAAATTTATCGATGGAGATCGCAACCAGCTTTTACTGCCACCATCCCAACCCAATCAAGAATCTACTGCTGTTGAAGCAGGAGAATTAAAAACTGAATTTTCCAGATTGATGCAGCCGTTACGGGCGGAATTAGAAGGGCTATTGCAAGAAAGAGCCACTCTCGTCCAAGAAATTCGGCAGCTAGAACAAAAGCGATTGCAAAACTACTCCCTGGCACAGCAGTTGACAAACCAAGAACAGATGATTACCGAGTTTTTACAGGTACTCATGAGTCGGCTTGTACCAAATTTGACGCCACTGCTAGCACAAACTTTGGCCAATTCCTCCTTTTCTTCAGCAGGAATCGATCGCCCAAACTCAGAACCACTATCTTTTGCAAGCCAACCTTTTTTAGAGTCCCCAGAACGTGTAGAGCGATTAACGCAACTGGCTCAGGAGTTAGATCGACGCCTACTATCACTAGATGGGACTGTCAATGTTGTTTTTGAGGCATTACAACGCAACATTAATACGTATTACGAGTCTTTATCCCAAGCACTAGCAAGAATGCATAGCAAGGGAATCCAAGGCGAACAGCTGATAGCCAACTTTCTCAACAATTTGACGGAGTATTTGCAGCAACAATCCCCTAGTACCGAGTCATCTTTGTTAGAGGGAGAAGCCCAGACATTATCTGCATCGCCGACTCAGCCAACTGATATCAATGCTGAATTTCCACTTCCCCTTTTAGAACTGATACAGCCAGAAACTTCCTCAATTAATCCTGAGCCACAAACTACTACCCTCACAGAAGATTTAGATGCAGTACTGTTGCAACTTGGCTTAGACTCATCTGAATCTTCTGAAAGTCCAGCTGAATTACCACAAGAGATTTCTACGTTAATTGCTGATGAAGTAGATCAACTTTATGCGAGTTTGTTTGGTACTGTTAATGATTCACCAACTTCTGTTATAGCTTCTCCATCAACTTTGAATACCCCTGAGGAGACACCTGTTGTTCCTGCAACTGTGGATTCTGAGATTGCGACACCTGATACATCATTTGCAGAGCCAGACATCGATTTTTTCGATCTGAGCAATGCTCAGGCTACGGTAGAAACTACCGATTCAGGAGAAGAACTATTTTTTGCAGAGGATACTAACCTAGCCTCGCCACCAGAAATTTCGCCAGAAGACAGTTTGCTTGCAGAACTCAGCACTCAGCCAGAAGTTAATGATACAATTAGCACCTTAACTGATTTATTGCCTGAGGTAAGTACTGAGGAGAAACTTCTGGAAGTGCCTGTGATTAATGCTATAACTACACCACCAGTCACTCCAGAAATACCAGAAATTGAGTTAGCAAAGCCAAGGGAAGTTATCGCCACAGAGACTACAAGCGATCGCCAAGAATCTTCTTTAGAGAACTATATTCCAGCTTCACCACAAGAAAATCTACTTTCTCTAGAGTCAAATCAAGCTCCAGTCATCCCCGATATTTCCTTAGATGAAGAACAGTTGCAACAATTAGACCTGGATTTAGCTAATTTTGATCGCCAGCTAAATTCTGATGTGCAACCAGCTACAAACTTAGAAATTTCTCAGGAATCTGTTGCAAAAAGCCAAGAGATAATCCCCACAATTTCCCCTGAGCAACAACCAGAAAATTCCCAAATATTAACCAACGTTTTGCCAGTTTCCGAAGTAGAAACTAACTTATATTTAGAGACAAAAACTGAAAAAAAAAAGCAAGAGACAACTTCCGTTTCAGAAAGCTATTTACCTCCAAATTTCAACTCGATAAACAATACAGAAGTTTCAACCAACGTTCTCCAATCAGTCTGGTATTTAGGAATTGATTTGGGTACAACAGGAATTTCTGCGGCTTTATTAAATAGTTCCTCTTTAGTTGTACATCCTATCTACTGGTCAGCAGAAAGTTCACCGGGAACAACTTCTTTTCAGCAATCGTTTCGTTTACCAACAGAGGTTTATCTGCCTACAGCTTCTATACCCCAAAGTGAAAATGACACCATTGAAGCGCAGGAACAGACAGCACCCGCAGCTGTCGCCCAAGATAAGAATCCTACGCCAGCGACATCGGATGCAACAAACAATCTTTACTCAGCACAACTCAAGCCTTATTTACAAATAGCTATTCCCTATAAAAGTGAACGACAAAAATGGGAACCTGTTTTACAATTAAATGAATTTTCGGCAGGGCCATTAATTTGGGTTGTACGATCGCTCTCTAAATTACTGTTAACTCTTAAGTGCGATCGAGGTAGTACCACCCCTAGTTTAATTGCTGCTGCTGTTGGCATCAGCGAACAAAACTTTTCTCAGATTATTAATAATATTGCTGGTGTAATTTGTACTTGTCCATCTAGTTGGTCAGAACAATATCGCTTCAATGTCAGAGAAGCTGTACTCACTAGCAAACTTGTCCAACATCCCCAGCAGGTCTTTTTTGTCGAAGAAGCGATCGCCAGTCTACTCCCCGAACTCGATGCTGCTAACGGTGAGCAAATAAAATTAAAATTAAACGAAGATCGAGATTCTCATCCTGCAAAAACCAGCGAAAATTCCCTTGTGGGCAACACCCTTGTCATTAATATAGGGGCAGCTGCCACAGAAATGTTACTAGTCGATGTGCCAGAAACCCTAGCCCAATTGACATACAATGATTTCATGCTCCACAGTTTTGCTTATGCTGGCAAGGGAATTGAACAAGACATTATTTGTCAGCTGCTTTTGCCACCCAAATCTCGGCAACCACGTTTAGCAACCCAAAACGAAAGTAAAACTGCTACCACTAATCCCTGGCAATGGCAACCGTCGATTCCCGGTTTAGACCAAATGCATTGGCAGAGTTTAGGGTTAGAAGAATTACAACTACCTAGAGTCGGCGAACCAGATATCACCGCTCGGATTCGTCTCCAGCAGCGTCTAGAAAGTTCGTTGCTGGGACAGGCGATATTAGATGCAGCACTCGCTCTGAAGCTGATTTTACAACACCAAGACTCTTTTACCTTAGAGTTAGCCGATCAGCGATGGATTTTACGGCGGCGAGACTTAGAAAGCCAAGTATTTATCCCCTTTGTCCGCCGCTTGAACCGCGAACTCAACAAATTATTAGTAGCTCGTGGTATTCCCACAGAAGCCATTAATCAAGCTATCTTGACTGGTGGCGTGGCATGTGTAGGGACGGTGAATCGTTGGCTACGACAAAAACTCCCCAGCGCGAAAATTATCCAAGATTTATATCTCGGCGAAAACGGCGCTCCTAATTGCAGTCGAGTTGCCTATGGTTTGGCGATGCTACCTTTGCATCCCCAGGTATTAGATATACCTAGACAACAATACACTGATTATTTTCTATTTACAGAATTGCTGCGCCTGTTACCAGAGCGATCGTTATCTTTCGGGGAAGTTATCCAGTTATTTGAAGGTCAAGGTATCAACACCCGCACTTGTCAGCAACGCCTATTAGCTTTTTTGGAGGGTGAATTACCTTCGGGTTTGATACCTTCAGTTACAGACTCAACTTGGCTCACCCAGAGTTCTCAAGAAAATCCTGACTATGAAGCGATCGCCACTGCACCACTTTTTGAAAAACAAGGCAGTCTCACCTACCGCCCCAATTCCCAACAACTTTTGGCTTTGCGCCGCTATCTCAATGAGATCAAGGCTAGTAATCAGCAATCACTGGAGGAACCATTTATAGTAAATTTCGCCTTAGAGCTTCATAGTCATTAGGTATGGGGAATGGGGCATGGGAAGGGTGGGAGGATGGGGAAGAAATCTTTCCCCCCTGTCTTCCAACACTCCCTCATCTCTGGATCTCCCGACTCGCCAAATTAAATTTATTAAGAGCAGTCAGCTTGCGAGTAAAACTATTGTTTTTTTATAAAATTGATACCTAGTGATTATAGCAATTTTTCTTGTGTTTTACAGTATCTTACTGTAAATTTACAATATGGATAGTTAATTGAAAGATTTTGTAAACTTTAGGTCTTGAGTTTTTTTCTACTTGTGCTTTTGTGTATATTACTACTCAGTAGTGAAGATAAAAACATTAAAACTCTTATAAAAATTATGTCTATGTCTACACTACTGATGCAAAAATTCCTGTTGTAGATAATTTAGCTATTGTGATTTATTCTTATTCCCTTGATTGCTCGCAACAGCCTTCACATCCCTCAACTGTAAGCTTTGCAAAACGATTAATTGATATTATTGGAGCCATTATCGGGCTGATTATCACATTTTTGGTTGCGATTCCTGTAGGAATTGTTACCTTAATTTACGATCCAAATCCAATATTTTATTCCCAAATTCGCTGCGGTTTGAATGGAAAACCCTTCCGGATATGGAAATTCCGTTCTATGGTTATGGATGCCGATAAACTCAAGCATTTAGTTGATAACCAAGCCAAAGGTCACATCTTTAAATCTATTGACGATCCTCGAATTACTCCTGTGGGCAAATTTTTGCGGCGTACTAGCTTAGACGAATTCCCCCAGTTTTGGAATGTTTTGCTAGGCGACATGAGTTTAGTTGGCACTCGTCCACCCACCCTTGATGAAGTCAAGAATTACGACCCACACCATTGGGATAGGTTGCGAGTCAAACCAGGCATTACTGGAGAATGGCAAGCTAATGGTCGTTCGAGCATTACAGATTTTGAAACCATCGTCAAGATGGACATAGATTATCAACGTAAGTGGTCTGTAACTTACGACTTGAGTCTAATTATGAAAACAATCTGGGTAGTTTTGAAAAAGACTGGTGCTTATTAAATTGGGCATAGGTCATGGGGGAGCCACTGCGTTGGGCGGCTCTGCCGACTTGAAGCAAGTGGCGTCATTGGGCATTGGTTATTCCCCGCGTCGCCGCGTCTCTCACTCTCCGCGTCTTCTTCACCCCTTGACCCCGCTACCAGTTTCCGTGGGTACAATGTAACGTTGAAGAAACAAAAATAGTAATAATACTGGGGCGATCGCAATTACAGAACCAGCCGCTACCAACCGCCAATCAAGGGAAAATGTACCTGCTAGCTTGGCGACTCCCAAGGGAAGGGTGTATAAATTTTCATCTTGGATGACAATTAAAGGCCATAAAAAGTCACTCCAAGCACCAATAAATACAAAAATTGCTAAAGTTACTAATGCTGGGCGAATTGCTGGTAACATCACATACCACCACAAACCCAACTCCGAGCTGCCATCCATACGGGCAGCTTCTTCTATTTCTTTGGGAACGCTCATAAAAGCTTGCCGCAACAAAAAAATCCCAAATGCAGAAGCTAAACTCGGAAAAATCATCCCTAAATAAGTATTTCTCAAACCCAACTGGACTGTCAAAATATAAAGAGGAATCATTACGATTTGGAAGGGAATCATAATCGTAGAGACGACGGCGACAAAAATCCAGTCTCGCCCCACAAATGATAACCTTGCCAAGGGATAGGCAGCTAAAGCGCAAAATAGTAGATTTAAACCAACAGTCAGCACTGACACCAAGGTGCTGTTGTATAAATATTGTCCAAAAGGTAAAGATAGCCAAACACGAGAAAAGTTATCTAGTGTAGGTGACGCAGGCAACAACTGTGGCGGCGACTGTAAAATATTTTCTGTAGGTGATTTTAAGGCTGTACTGATTAGCCACAGCAAAGGAAAGAGCATCACCAGTGCGATCGCTCCCAATAGCGTATACATTAACAGAATTTGCGATCGTGATTTTTTCGAGTTCAGCATTTGATTAATAAATTTCAAAATTTTTAAATATTTTGCACTTGCTCAAATATTTGGTGGATGCTCACCCATTTTTGCCCACATTTTACGCACACGAATTAATTGCAGACGATTCATTAATGTGCCATTATATGTGATATTTCGTTGCGTTTTATCCTCAAACTATAAGCCTGGGGCTAGATAAACAAAGCCCACGTTTGTGGGCTGATTAGGCGCATCTTCATACAAAAATGGTATTAATTAATGCACCGCAATACATTTAATTTAGATAACATCTAATCAAGTAGGTTTGCTTATCATCCTACACTTAGAAATCAAATTACAGTGGTGAATCTCCAACCTCTGCATAAGGTTGTGGTTCCCGTAGGCGTTTGGCAATGTGTTCTCGCCGATGCTTTGCAAGTTCGCTATAAAGCTTTTTGCGAGAAAGATTCACACTGCCAACAGGCTCATGCTCTAGGAGTGTATGCCAAGGGCTAAACATAGTACCCTCATCTAAACGTTTGCGTTCTTCAAAGTCGAATTTCTGACTAGGAATGCGGATAGTTGCAACTTTAATAAATGGTGAATCTGCTTCTTGCCATTCTTTAACATGGTCTTCAATTGGCGTTTTTTCATCATCTATATAAAACTGAATCAGAAAGTCAAAATATGCTTCTCCAACAGCCAAATGGTTGACTATTGCTTCCCGCAGGTAGTTTTCAGATTCGGGAAGTGTTTCTGGAGGTTGTTCGATTTGTTGAGATTTTACAGATAATTTGACAACCCGATTGCCAAACTTAAAGGGAGCCATACTCCAATACTGAATCAAAAGTGGGTTGCCTACGTTCTTGCTAGTAATTTTTTGTAACAAAGCAAAGGCATAACCAAGTTCTTCTAAGCGTTCTGGAGTAAGTTGTCCGCTACCTGCTTTAAAGATATCAGCGTAATCGCGAATATCTTTAGTAAAAAAAGTAGGATAACTGTTGAGGATAAAATCTTGAGTTTTTTCTTCATCATCCAGTACTTTTTGCCCTTCTACATTCATCACCTTGATGGCGATACCGCGAACATCAGGTTGGGTGTCGGAGCGAAATTTCCCACGTGTTTCAGGTGCACCACCATTAGAGAAACGAATCCAAGCAGGATAGGTTTGGGGTGTTTTGAACAAACCTACTCTCAGGTCTTCGGGAAGATTGGGTTCAATAATAAACTCTCCCCAAAGGAGTCCATGACTTTTGCTATGAATTTGGCGCAGATCTGGGCCTGTTTGTTGTTGAGCTTGCAGGCTAGTTGCTACAATCTCATCGATCGTTGCTGATTGGTCGGTGGTAGATGATACTGGATTACTCATGAAAAATATTTGATGATGTTTCTTCATCATCCTCAACCTTTAGTCTTGGGGAGTCAACCCAGTTTCAGTTAAGATATTTTTTAACGGTTTATCCCAAGGTTCGATAGGTAGTTGGGGTAAATATGCAAAATCAAAAACAATTCCGATAGTGGGTTTTGTTAACCACTCTGGCGAACTGAGTAGGCGATCGTAATATCCTCCGCCATAACCCAGGCGATATCCTTGGTAATCGCAAGCTACACTGGGGGTAAGAATCAAATCAACTTCTTTCGGGTCTAAAGTTGGCGCATCTGGATGGGGTTCAGTAATGCCATAAGCGCCACTTTGAACGGAATCATCAATCTGCCAAATATGCCAAGAGAGGGATTGATTAACGCAGCGAGGAAATCCCCAACGGTATTTGGTGTTTGTAAATAATGGGCTGAGGTCGGGTTCTTGACGAAAGCTAAAGTAAGCGAGTATTGTTTTTGCTTGGTTAAACAAAGTAGAGTTTTGTAAATGAAAGCAAATGCGATCGCTTTTTTCTCTCCACTCCCAGATGGACATTGATTGACGTTTTTTGAGTAAAGTACGGCGTAATTGGGCTTTATTTAGTTGATGATTAACTGTGTCCACATTCAAAAACTTTGAGCCTGTTGTCTGTTGCTTGTTGCCTGTTGCCTATTGCCTGCCATACCACTAATTTTTGCTCAAAAAATCTCAGGTGGGCACTGCCCACCTTAATGTAAGATTATGCAGCGTGTTGACGATACCACTCAATGGTATTTTTTAACCCTTGCTCAAAGCTAACACCAGCAGTGAAATTAAAAGCAAGCTTGGCGCGTTCAGTATCTAAACGGCGTCTTGGCTGACCATTGGGCTTGTCAGTTTGCCAAACAATTTCACCCTTAAACTCCATTAATTGACAAATCAGAGTCACTAAATCAAGAATCGAAATTTCATCACCCGTTCCCAGATTCACTGGTTCTGATTCGTTGTAGAATTGAGTGCCCATGACAATTCCTCGCGCCGCATCTACAGAATAGAGAAACTCACGAGTCGGACTACCATCACCCCAAACGAACAGTTGCTTATCTCCTTGAATTTGGGCTTCGTGAACCTTGCGAATTAAGGCCGGAATCACATGAGAACTTCCCGGATCGAAATTATCTTCAGGGCCATACAAATTCACAGGCAGTAGGTAAATACCATTAAAGTCATACTGCTGGCGGTAAGCTTGTAATTGTACTAAAAGCGCTTTTTTGGCAATTCCGTAAGGGGCATTAGTTTCCTCTGGGTAGCCATTCCACAAGTCATCTTCTTTGAATGGTACCGGAGTAAATTTTGGATAAGCGCAGATAGTACCAACACAAACGAATTTTTCCACCCCCCCTTGATATGCAGCGTGAATTAGCTGGCTGCCCATAATCAAGTTATCGTAGAATAACTCTGCGGGTTTTTGCTGGTTGAGACCGATACCACCAACATGAGCTGCTAAATGGATAACGATGTCTTGTTGGTCAACTGCACGTTGGCAATTTTCCCAAACTCGCAAATCGCAATCACGCGATCGCACTACTGTAATCTTCTCACTATCAGCACCTGCTTGAGACAGTTGATCTATCACCTGACGACCGAGAAACCCTGACCCACCAGTGACAAGAATGCGTTTATTTTTGAGTTCTAAGGCGGTCATATTTTTATCCTCTGTAGACTCAATCAGAAGTGCAAAGCGCCAAGTTCTTGACGAAGAGTAGCAACGTCATGGGGAAATTGCGAACCATTGCCGTTGGGTGAAGTGTAACCCAATGCTTGCAGGTCTGCTTCTACCATTAGGGAAACTAGTTGTTCAAAGGTTACTGATGGTGTCCAGCCTAACTTCTGCCGTGCTTTGCCAGAATCACCAATCAACAACTCTACCTCCGCAGGACGCAGATAACGTTCGTCAAATTCGACATAATCTTGCCAATTGAGATTGACGTAATTAAATGCCAATTCGAGAAATTCCCGGACTGAGTGAGTTTCGCCAGTGGCAATCACGTAGTCGTCTGGTTGATCTTTCTGCAACATCAACCACATTGCTTTAACGTAATCTTTGGCATAACCCCAATCTCGCTTGGCGTCGAGATTTCCCATGTAAAGCTTTTTCTGCTTTTTGGCTACAATGTTGGCTACTGCCATCGTGATTTTACGGGTGACGAAGGTTTCACCACGACGGGGGGATTCGTGATTAAAAAGTATGCCGTTACAAGCAAACAAGTTGTAAGATTCACGGTAGTTAATTGTTTGCCAATGAGCGTATACTTTGGCGCAAGCATAGGGACTGCGGGGATAAAATGGCGTGGTTTCGCTTTGGGGGATTGCTTGTACTAATCCGTACATTTCTGAGGAACCCGCTTGGTAAAATCGCACTTGGATTCCGGTACGATGTTGGTAGTCTCGAATTGCTTCTAATAAACGCAGTGTCCCCATTCCCACTGAATCTACAGTGTATTCTGGTGAGTCAAAGCTGACTCTGACATGGGATTGAGCGCCGAGGTTGTAAATTTCTACTGGCTGTACTTCTTCTAAGATGCGTCGCAGTGTTGTTCCATCGGTCAAATCTCCGTAATGCAGGAATAACTGCACTCCTTCTTTGTGTGGGTCTTCGTAGATGTGATCGATGCGATCTGTGTTGAAGGTGGATGTCCGGCGAATTATCCCATGAACTTCATAGCCTTGTTCTAGCAAGTATTCGCTCAAATATGAACCATCTTGACCGGTAATACCAGTAATTAACGCTCGTTTGTTTTGCGTCATGCTCAACTATCCCTTATTCTCTTTGATTAAAATGTTACAGCCGATCTGATACAACCTAGCAGGTAATTGCTGAATTGCCTAATAGTGAACCTACTAGTTCTAACGGATAGTGTAACTTTTAAGTAAATAAATCTACTTAAGAACAGGTGACTTAACAAGTAAGACTTAACTTCTCAAGTTCAAAATTTTTTAATAATTATTTGGTAAGTATGTTACCATCTTTGATTTGTAAAAATTTTATAAATTAGCTGATTTTTATGAAGAGTTAATAAAGTTACTTCGTTCAATGAGCTTTTGCTCACTAGTCTTCTGATGGTTTGAAAATATGATTATCTAAAACTTTAGAATAAAAATTTATACAAAGTTATCTAGAAAAAAGCAAAGAAAACTTCTACGAATTTGAAACAAGAATGCAACAGAATATATGGGTGGGGGTACAAGTGTATGCCCCTAGAGCTAATTCCTTTGTTGCAAATCTTTTTGCAAGCAAATGGCTTATTTAACCAGTTTTATGTACCTGTTTTACACTAAAAATTAGTACTTAGGGGCATGGTTGCCCCCAGAATCCGCCCTAAGTAATTACTCAGTATGCGCCGTTATTTTTAGGCAAAATCACTACATCAACAGTTTTTAAGATGATCCATAAATCAAGCCAGAAATTCCTGAATTTTACGTAATGCAGGTCGATTTGGACTCGCCGGGGGTAGGGAATGTCATTACGCCCAGACACCTGCCACAAACCAGTAATTCCTGGACGGATCGTTAAAATCTCATCAATGTAACTACCGTATTTTGGGAGTTCTTCTGCTACTAATGGGCGAGGGCCGACTACACTCATATCCCCTTTTAAAACGTTCCAAAACTGGGGAAATTCATCTAAGCTAGTAATTCGCAAAAATCGACCAATTTTAGTAATCCGTGGGTCTTGCTTGAGCTTAAAACTGGTCTCAAATTCTTGTCGCAACTGGGGCGATGTTTCCATCATTTGCACGAGGATTTCGTCCGCATTGCTGACCATTGTTCGGAATTTAATACAGTTAAAAGGTTTGTAATTTTTCCCCACCCGTTCCTGAATATAAAAAATCGGGCCTTCTGAACTTAAAGCAATCAACAAGGCCAAGATTAAGTAGACAGGAAAGAATAAAATCAACACTGACAGCGAAAACACTATATCGAACAGTCGCTTGGCAAACTCTCCGTTTAAACCCTGAAAAGATAAACCTTTAGGTTTAACTCTAGGCGTCTTTGTTTTTTGACCGCGTTTTAGGAGAGTACGCCAAGACGCTTTAGTGTCTTGCCTTACGCCTCGCTTGCCGGAGAGGAGTGAGCTCTGGGCAGTCATCATACTCCTTAATAATCCACACCACACATAGTCCCAATCTTAAAGCCAAAATGAGATGCTTCTGGGGATAAATTGCCAAAAGCCTAAAAAATAAGTCCTATTAACCAAGACCATTATTCCAAAAAGGTCTTTTTTCGTTGCACTTGTTTACAAAATCTAGATAACGATCTGCAAAGACTTGCGGTGAAAACTGCGCGGCGTGCGATCGCATATACTCACAATTGAACGAACCCTGATATACTTCAAATTTTTCTACTGCCTCCACTAAAGCTGCCTCTGTTTGTGTCCTGAAGAATATACCTGTCCCTGTATCCACATCAGAGCGAATATCTCGCACTGTTTCTAGAGCACCCCCAGCACCGTAGGCAATTACTGGCGTACCACAGGCTTGTGCCTCCACTAGGGCAATACCAAAATCTTCACAAGCTGCGTACACAAACGCCTTAGCGCTAGCCATATATTTTTTTACCACATTATCGGGTTGCCATCCCAGTATTTGTATATTTGAGTTTGCCATCTCACGAATCTTTTTCATTTCATCTCCTGTACCGATTACTACTAATGGTCGTTTTAGTTGATTAAAAGCTTTGACAATCAACGATACTTGCTTATAACTCACTAGTCGAGAAACTGTTAGGTAAAAATCGTCTTTTTCCTGAAAAAATGGAAATTCGTCAATATTCACCGGTGGGTAAATCACTGTTGCTTCTCGCCGATAGCAACGCCAAATGCGCTTAGCTGTGTGGTGCGAGTTAGCGATGAAGTAATCAACACGATTGGCACTCAATACGTCCCACTGGCGTAAACGATGTAATAAATATCGGGTCACCCACCCAGGCAGACCATTACCCAGCTTGCTTTGGCGCAGATAATCAAAGGTCAAGTCCCAGGCGTAGCGCATAGGGCTGTGACAGTAGCAAATATGCAACTGATCTGGAGTGGTAAGGATTCCCTTGGCAACAGCATGGGATGAAGACAGAATTACGTCATAGTGCCGCAAATCCAGTTGTTCAATGGCCAAAGGCCACAAAGGCAAGTACTTTTGTATACCGTTATCGGCATAGGGAAAGTGCTGAAGGAACGTCTTGCCAATTTGACGTTTATACAAATAACTTTCAGGGTTTATGGATTCAAAATCGATGAGGGCATACAAATCAGCATCAATGTGATTCAAAATTTCCCGTACAACGAGTTCTGAACCACCTGTGGCTTTGGGTGTCAACCACTCATGAACCAGAGCATATTTCAAGGGCACAGCTAACTTGTAATGAATGGAAAATAGTTAGGCAACTTATGAGGTTAACTGAAAAGTTTCCCCTTGTGATTAATTAATGGGAAGCGCCCCAGATGAAAGCCAGAGACGCAATCTTTCCCTCACAGGTTCCAGATGGATGCTGCAACCTGATAACCTCAGATTGGGGCAAACAGGGGATTGGGAAAACTCTTCTTTAGTAGCTAGTCCCCAGTCCTTAGTCCTTGCTTCCTGAAAGAAAACTGATGTAGGAATGGGAAAGGTATGCGAATTCTAATTATGGGTGGTACTCGGTTCATTGGTGTCTACTTGACTCAACTATTGGTGGAACAAGGACATGAGGTGGTGCTGTTTAACCGTGGAAATCGACCAGCACCTTCTTTACAGGGAGTAGGACAAATTATAGGCGATCGTACCGATGCTGCCCAATTAAAAGCAAAATTGTCACAAGAAAATTTTGACGCCATTTTTGACAATAATGGGCGAGAACTCAGTGATACTCAACCACTTGCAGAGATTTTTCAAGGCCGGGTGCAACATTTTGTATATATGAGTTCGGCAGGGGTGTATCTCAAATCTGACCAGCTTCCCCATGTTGAAGGCGATGCAGTAGACCCCAAAAGTCGCCACTTGGGTAAGCATGAAACTGAAGCTTACCTCACTCAACTGGGATTGCCCTTTACTTCGATTCGTCCTACTTATATTTACGGCCCGCGTAATTATAATGACTTAGAAAGTTGGTTTTTTGACAGAATTGTCCGCGATCGCCCCATTCCTATCCCCGGAAATGGGTTGCATATCACCCAATTTGGTCATGTCAAAGATTTAGCAAAGGCAATGACTCAAGTTTTGGGCAATAAACAAGCAGTAGGACAGATTTATAACATTTCTGGCGATCGCTTTGTCACTTTTGATGGTTTAGCCCGTGCTAGTGCCGTAGCGGCTGGGAAATCACCCGATGCTATCAAAATTGTCCATTACGACCCGAAGAAGTTTGATTTTGGCAAACGCAAAGCTTTTCCCATGCGGGTGCAACATTTCTTTGCTTCGGTGAACAAAGCGCGAACAGAATTAAACTGGCATCCGGAATATGATTTGATTTCTGGATTACAAGATTCTTTGGAAAATGATTATCTCGCTTCTGGTCGAGATAAAGCTGAGGTTGATTTTTCTGTAGATGAGGAGATTTTACAAGCTGTTGAATTGTGAGGTTTGTTGACTGCTGACAGTGAACAGGAGCCAGTGCGCCCTTGCTGGTTCCCCCCGTTGTTCGCTTTTAGCGTTCCCGCAGGGTAGCAACTGGCTCTCAACAGTCAACACTACCATAAACCAATTAACTACTCCTCGTCAGGGTTAATGCCCAATTGTCGCAACTTTGCCGCTAACTTATCAGCACGTTGTCTTTCCTGTTCGGCTCGTTGCCTTTCTTGTTCGGCTCGTCGCCTTTCTTGTTCTAGCTGGGTAGAAATCCAATTTCCGGTTTCATCGTACCAGCGTAACCATAAGCGTTCTATACCTTAGAATCCTCAGGATATTCACTGGGAAGATCGTACATGGTGGGTAGGGTTTCTTTGGGAGAGAGAGGCGGGTCTGTTTGATACATAAGGGAAATCCTCAGCGACTAAATACTATTTTGGATTTTAAATTTTAGATTTTGGATTGATTCTACGGATAAATCCGCTTGCTCTATAGCATCAAGGAATCATTGGTCAAAATAAAAATATATTATTCTACTTGGGAAAGACGCGATAAATTGCGTCTTTAGTTTTTACTGGAACAGGAATGAAAATTTTATCTAATAGTCAGGTAAAGTTTTTTGATAATTGCCTCAAAGTTAGTAAAACTAGTTTCTGAAAATACTATTATTGGTTAATAAAATGAGCCAGGTTTTGCAATATCCACTCCACAATATTTTAGATGCTCGTGCCCGTTTGGGTGAAGGGCCAGTTTGGGACTCTACTAAAAAGCTGCTTTACTGGATAGATATTTTTAACCATCGAGTGCATCAA
The DNA here is from genome assembly GCF_014698835.1 of Nostoc paludosum FACHB-159. Classification (GTDB taxonomy): domain Bacteria; phylum Cyanobacteriota; class Cyanobacteriia; order Cyanobacteriales; family Nostocaceae; genus Nostoc; species Nostoc paludosum. The sequence goes on from NZ_JACJTU010000003.1 coordinate 186,487, forward strand.
CTTGACCCTGCAACGGGGGATAATCGATTTTTTGATGTCGGAGATGTGGTAGGTGCGATCGCAACAGCAGGTACAGATAGATTAATTATTACACTGCGTCGTCATCTGGCATTCCTCAACACCCAAACAGGCGAAGTTACACCCATTTTGGAAGTTGAAGCAAACATGCCAAATAATCGTATTAACGATGGCAAATGTGACCCCCAAGGTCGCTTTTGGTTCGGCTCAATGTCTGCTATCGAAAATCCCGATGCTAACCTCTATCGTTATGATGCTGATGGTTCATTACATCTAATGGAAACAGGATTGACTATTTCTAATGGCTTGGGTTGGAGTCCAGATCAAAAATTATTTTACCTAACTGATTCTCCTAAACAAAAAATATATGTTTATGATTTTAATTCAGTAACAGGTAATATTACTAATCGCCGGATTTTTGTTGATTTAACTCATGAATCTTTCTACCCAGATGGGTTGACTATAGATAGTCAAGGAAATATTTGGTCAGCTATGTGGAATGGATGGTGTGTAATTCGTTTCAATCCCAAAGGTGAAGAAATATTGCGAATCAAACTACCCGTTCCACTTATAACAAGTTGCACCTTCGGCGGCGAAGATTTGCAAACACTTTATATCACCACTGCTTCAGTTGGACTCAGCCAAGCTGAGATTGACAAAAGTTTCTACTCAGGTGATTTATTTGCTCTCCAAACTGATGTTACTGGATTACCTAGCGATAATTTTTATAAATGAAGTAGATAGACCATGTTATGGGAGTAGAAATGACTTACCTGATAAATCTCGCAAAATTAATTACGAGATAATCCGAAAAGTTAGAACTTGAGTTTGTAGAATAGAATATGCTATTCAGCCAAAAAACGCACCTAAATTTCAGGAGTTAAGTCTATGGAACCAGTTTCTCTGATTATTTCTGCATTAGTGACTGGTGCAGCAGAAACTATTGGTGGAAATGCTTTTAACAGTTTGAAGGATTTAATCAAACGTAAGTTTGCAGACAAATCAAAGGCAGAGATAATTTTAGCAAGGGATGAAAAGCAACCGGAAGTTTGGGAAGAATCCTTGAGAGCGGAATTAGTTAAAGTTGGTGCCGATCAAGATGAAGAAATTCTCAAGAAAGCTAAAGAGTTACTGGAGTTAGTGAAACATCAAGAAGTCGCAGGTACAAATAAGATTAATATTGGTCGTGATGCGAAAGGTGTTATTGCAGACACAATTCATGGAAATATAACTCAAGGCGATATTAGTTAGAATTGTCGATTGATTAAGCTGCAACATCTCAAATATTCGTAACTTACGCAACTGGCACATATATACTTTTGTTATAGCGGTCAAGAGTCAAAAATCCAAAAAATCTAGACTTTTTTTGACTCTTGACAACCTATACGAAATAAATATAGAATCAGGTTTAAAATTTAAACAAAATTAAGTATTTGTAAGTGTGTTTTGCAAAACGTACCATTGTTAAGGATTTGATGCCGTACTTTTTGTGCTAACACACCTTACTGGCGTGTCAAGGCTAAAATTTTGCAAAAAATTGTACATTGAGTTGACCGAGTGAGAATCCAGGTCGATCTCGGTGTTAGGTTTCGTTCATTAACCCAACTGCAATTTTTTTACAAGATTTCAGTCTTGCTACGCCCCTACGTGGATTTGAAAAATCAAATATGATTCCTATATGACACTTGCGTAACTATGGGTAACTATAAGTTAACCCAGTTTTATCAAGCTTACTAACTAAGTGATATTAAACCCTACGACTTTAATATTTTTATAACTAAATTAGAAAAAGTGGCTATAGAGAAGAGAAGATATATATGCTTAACAACAACTCTGAAAGTAACGTTAACATTAGTGGTGATGCCAAAGGTGTTGTTAGTCAAAACATTAGTGGAAATATAACTCAATACTTCATTTCTCAGAAATCTAAAACTGACATTCACAATCGCAAGCTTGTTAAAGTTTCTCCCTATGTAGGACTAGAAAAATTTCAAACTAAAGATAAAGAGAAATTCTTTGGACGCCAAGCATGGATTACGAAACTAAACGAACATTTAGAACAAAAGAATGTACTTCTACTTTTGGGAGCATCTGGAAGTGGAAAATCATCGTTGATTCGAGCAGGATTAATTGCAAATCTTGAAGATACTTGGGGTGCGTTTATTAATCTAACTTTCGAGCCAGATATAGATATTTTTAAATCTCTGTATAGTTCTCTTCAATTTAACAGATATAAACAGTCAGAACTGAATATTGCCCTGGAGGATAATAACCTAATTCAAGTTGTAAAACAATTGAAACACGATTCTCAGTGGCTGATCTTTATTGACCAGTTTGAGGAACTTTTTACGAGGACTTCCAAGGCAGAACGTGGCAAGTTTGTTGCTAGCCTGATGCAACTTATTGAAGAACAGGATAACTCTGTCAAGATTGTTCTAACAATGCGGGCTGATTTCCTGGATAGATTTAGTCCCTATCCTGAGCTTGGAAATATTCATGATAACTATAGTTATATGCTCACTGATATGAGTGATAGTGAGCTAAGATTAGCCATTGCTGAGCCTGCGGCTAGAAATGGAGTCACTTTTGAGGAAGATCTAGTTGACCAAATTATCTCTGATTTTCATCAACAAACTGGTTGTTTGCCACTTCTACAGTACACGCTGCGAAAAATGTGGGAGACAGAAGTAAATAGTGGTAGTATCTGCGATCGCACTTTGAAAAAAAGTACTTATCAAAAATTGGAAGGAGTAACTGGCGCATTACAACAGCAGGCAAACAAAGTATATCAAAGCCTTGCAGAAGAAGAAAAACAAGCAGCTAAAAAAATATTTCTTGAGTTAGTAGATATTGCAGATACTAAGCCTGTTGTTAGAAGAGTCGAGAAGACGGAGTTTGAAGATGGTGGAGTTTTAGAGAAGACACTCAATATACTAACTGACAACCCTAATCGCCTGCTAGTGGTGGGAAATGAAAAATCAACTTTTGAAAAACCCACAGTACAAGTAGCCCATGAAATCTTGCTAACCGCTTGGCCAATGTTGCAAGCCTGGATAAAAGAAGCGGAAGAACCTCTGTTTTTAAGAAGGCGTTTGCTCGAAGATGCTAGGCGTTGGAGTCGCTTACTAAGACAAAAACCTCAAAAAGCAGAAGAAGAGCTTTGGAAAGAATCTAAGCTTTGGCAAATACAGGAACTGATAAAAAAACAAATCATATTGGCTTTGAACGATGAGGCAAATAAATTTCTTGATGCTAGCATGTTGCGAGTTCAAGGAATAGAAGTACATAATTTCCTGAATCCTCAAGACACACAAAACGGTCTGGTTCTGGCAATTAAAGCAATAGATGAAAATTTGGGTAAATTGCCAGAGCAGATACTTGCTCCAATTCAGCTTGGTTTGTATAGAGCGATAAAAATATCCTCAGCTTCAATTTCCTTACTCGGACATCAAGCTCTTATCAGGTCAGTTGCCTTTAGCCCTAATGGGCAGGTGCTTGTTAGTGCCAGTGATGACTATACATTACGGTTATGGGATGTCTCTTCTGGCAAGCCCATAGGTGAACCTTTGCAGGGGCATAAAGCTCTTGTCAGGTCTGTTGCCTTTCACCCTGATGGTCAGATGGTTGTTAGTGGCAGTGATGACCATACATTACGTTTATGGGATATCTCTTCTGGTAACCCCATCGGTAACCCGTTGCAAGGGCATTTAGATGCTGTCGGTTCAGTTGTCTTTAGCCCTGATGGGCAAATGATTGTTAGTGGCAGTGCTGACAAGACAGTACGGTTATGGGATATCTCTGGCAACATCATCGGTAAACCGTTGGAGCGGCATAAGGCTGCTGTCACTTCAGTTGCCTTTAGCCCTGATGGGCAAATGATTGTTAGTGGCAGTTATGACAATACACTAGGGTTGTGGGATATCTGTGGCAACACTATCGGCGAACTGTTGCAAGGGCATTTAGATGCTGTCAATTCAGTTGCCTTTAGCCCCGATGGGCAAATGATTGTTAGTGGCAGTAATGACGGTACAGTGCGGTTGTGGGGCATTTACGGCAACCCCATCGCTGAATTTTATTCGAGAGATATAGCTAATAGTGCTCCTATCAATTCAGTTGCCTTTAGCCCCGATGGGCAGATAATTCTCACTAGCTCTAATGACAATGGATTACGGTTGTGTCATATCTCTGGCAAGTGTATCAGTGAACCCTGGTGGGTGAACAGCCCCAACGGACTCATTGGACCCATTGCCTTTCACCCTGGTGGGCGGATGATTGCTAGTGGTTGTGCTGATAGTACAGTGCGGTTGTGGGATATCTCTGTCAACTCAATTGGTCAACCGTTGCGGCAGCATGAAGGTCCTGTGTATTCAATCGCTTTTAGTCCCGATGGACAAATGATTGTCAGTGGCGGTGATGAGAATACATTACGGTTGTGGAATATCTCTGGCCAACCCATCGGCGAACCCTTGCAGGGGCATAACGCTGCTGTAAATTCAGTAGCCTTTCACCCCAATGGAGAGATGATTGTTAGTGCGAGTACTGACAATACATTACGTTTGTGGAATATCTCTGGTCAACCCATCGGTGAACCCTTGCAGGGGCATAACGCTGCTGTAAATTCAGTAGCCTTTCACCCCAATGGAGAGATGATTGTTAGTGCCAGCGATGACAATACATTACGTTTGTGGAATATCTCTGGTCAACCTATCGGTGAACCCTTGCAGGGGCATAACGCTGCTGTAAATTCAGTAGCCTTTCACCCCAATGGAGAGATGATTGTTAGTGCCAGTACTGACAATACATTACGTTTGTGGAATATTTCTGGTCAACCCATCGGTGAACCCTTGCAGGCGCATAACGCTCGCGTAAATTCAGTTGCGTTTAGCCCCGATGGACAAATGATTGTTAGTGGCAGTAATGACAATACATTACGTTTGTGGAATATCTCTGGTCAGCAAATCAATGAATTTTCTCTGAGAGTTATGCTTGAGGTTGCTGTGGGGTCAGTTAGTTTTAGCCCTGATGGGCAAATAATTATTAGTGGCTGTGCAGACGGTACAGTGAGGTTGTGTGATATCTCTGGCCATAAGATATATGAACCTTTTTGGGGAATTAACGGTCCTGTGTATTCAATCGCTTTTAGTCCCGATGGGCAGAAGATTGCCAGTGCTTGTGCTGATGGTACGGTGTGGTTGTGGCCAGGTGGTTGGCAAGCGTGGCTAGAAATTTGTTGCAACAGATTAGATTACTATCGTGCCTTGATAAATCCTAACGATAGCAGTGATGTCGAAGCCGCTTGCCAAATATGCCAAAAGTATGTTTGGAACTCAGCACCAGCTGATAAGTTCAACAAACAGGGTGTAGACAAGCGGGAACAAAAAGCTTTTCAAGCAGCATTTGATGATTTTAGTCGGGCAATTCAACTCAAACCCAATTACACAGGGGCGTACTATAATCGCGGCATAACTTGTATGGAATTGAAGGATTATTCGGGAGCGATAGAAGATTTTAAACGCTTAATTCGCCTGATACCAAACCATGCACCTGCTTACGAATATCTAGGACTTTGCTATATCAAGTTGGACAATAACAAGTCAGCAATTGAGAATTTTCAGAAAGCAGCTAACCTTTATCAACAACAAGGGCTACAGAAAAAGCACCAGGATGTATTGAAAAACCTTGAAAAAATTCAGCATTAGCTTCAGGATGATATAAACTCAAATGAAAAGTTTGCAGTCAAAGGTTCTGGTAGTGGTTTTCCTTGTGCTTGGTAATCTTCAATCAAAAGTTCCAGTACTTCTTCACCATTATTGAATTTCCATGAGTATGTGCATAAGGGCCAAACTCAGGTAGGCTGACAATATATAGCAGGAGGCAGAAGGCAGGAGGTAAAAGTCTTACTATGCCTAGCATTCAAGTTTTTAAAATGTCCTAACCTATGTGAGTACCGCTATACTTTTTATCTTCGACCGACCACTGAATTACAATACTATATTGCAGTTTTATTCCTGTTCAGTGGTAGCTTTTTGCGGTAAGAGATAAATACCGCCAGATATTAACGTAAAAGCAACAGAAATCCAAAATGTAATCAAAGATGGAATTTGCCAAACTTCAGGTAGTGGCGCAATCAAAAGTGCGATCGCCACTATTTGACTTACAGTTTTGAGTTTACCCCAAATGTTCGCCCCGGTAATTGTCGTTTGATTAACTCGCCAACCAGCGATCGCTAATTCTCGCGCTAAAATCAAAAACACTCCCCAAGCTGGCACTTTTCCCAGTTCAATCAACACCATTAACGGTGCAAGTACCAAAAATTTATCAACTAAAGGATCGAGAAACTTACCTAAATCACTAATTTGATTGAGTTTCCGCGCTAAATAACCATCTAACCAGTCTGTCAACGCCGCCACTAAAAAAATCGCCAAACATAACCACCTAGCCTCAGAGGTAGGGTTGTACAAACCGTATAGCAAAAATGGTACACCCAGCAGACGAGAAAAAGTAATCCAGTTAGGTAAAGTCATGATTTGGGTTGAGAAATTATCTATAACTTTAACCAAGCAAATAATTGCCCTAATGTCAAATGTAAATCACTGACTAAATCGGGTACTGGCAATATATCTTCTTCGTTCTCTAAATAGATTGGTTGTTGCTGAGGTGGATACGCTAAAACACCATATTCTTCTGGGTCAATTAACCAACCTAAGCTAGTACCATGATTTAAACAATGTAAAATATTTTTGGTAACTTTGGTGGTACTTTGTTCGGGCGAGAGAATTTCAATTGTCCAATCTGGATATGTATTAAACGCATTGGCAATATCACCTTTTTCATCTATAGGAATTCGTTGCCAAGCGAATACTGCAACATCTGGAACAGTGGAACCTCCCCCAAAGGTACAGCGTAATTCTGGAAAAGCTAGGGCAATTTTTGTAGGTTCTGTTACATGATTAATTGCAGTCATTAATCCACCTTGAAGTCTACTATGTTTACCTTGAGGCATAGGTTTTTGAATAATTTCACCATCTATATATTCACTGGCTGGTTTAGTTTCTGGTAATTGTAAAAATTCCTCTAAAGATAGACGGCGAGTTGGTGTTTTAATCATAATGTTTTCCTGCTCGTATTTAAACGTAAGTTTAGCTTAAATCAACTGGGTTGACAGAGCTTAGTACAGCTTTGCGTAAAATCGTAGCGAATTGAGGGTTTAAATTTAAACGCAAAGGAGCGCGGGGTAAGCGCAAAGGAACGCGGAGAATTAGCTAGGAATTAATGAAATATTGTACTTAGTTAGTTGCTGATTGTTGATTGTGCAAATTTGAGATTTCTGAGTGGTTTTTCTAAAAAATGAAACGATTATTTGATTTTTGAAAAGATTTTAGGCGAGGGGCTTTGAGTATGTTTTTTTGTAAAAATGGCGTGAGTATCATTTGCATGGCATGATCTGTATTTCAAGATCATCCAAACAATACTATGACTGACAATATAGATTTTCGTATCGAACGGGATTCGATGGGCGATCGCCAAATTGCTAGTAACGTTTATTACGGTATTCAAACGCTACGGGCAATCGAAAACTTCCCTATCAGCAGCATCAAGCCTTTGTCTACTTACGTAGATGCTTGTTTGCTAATTAAAAAAGCTACGGCAATTGTTAACGGAGAACTAAATTGCATTCCCCAAGATATTAGTCAAGCGATAGTGCAAGCAACTGATGAAATTTTAGCTGGGAAGTTGCGCGAACAATTCGTTGTGGATGTTTATCAAGCGGGTGCTGGAACTTCTCACCACATGAATGTTAATGAAGTTCTGGCAAATCGCGCCTTAGAAATTCTTGGCGACGAAAAAGGCAATTATAAACGCGTTAGTCCTAACGATCACGTTAACTATGGGCAGTCTACCAATGATGTGATTCCCACAGCAATTAGGATTGGTGGTTTATTGGCACTTTCTCACACATTACACCCAGCTTTGGAGGAGGCGATCGCTGCCTTAGAAAACAAAGCTGTAGAATTTCAAGATATCGTCAAATCTGGCAGAACTCACTTACAAGACGCTGTACCTGTGCGCTTGGGTGAAAATTTTCGAGCTTGGGCACAAATTCTCACAGAACATCAAAACCGGATTTACACCGCCTCTGGAGATTTGATGGTGCTGGGTTTGGGAGGTAGTGCAGCGGGAACGGGTTTAAATACTCATCCTTTGTATCGCGCCCGTGTAGTGGAAGTTCTCTCAGAATTAATTGATACTCCATTAGAACCTGCGCCGCACCTGATGGCAGCCATGCAGAGTATGGCACCATTTGTCAACGTTTCCGGTGCTTTGCGGAACTTAGCCCAGGATTTAGCCAAAATATCTCATGATTTGCGGTTGATGGATTCGGGGCCAAAAACTGGTTTGAAAGAAATTCAACTGCCGCCAGTACAACCAGGTTCCTCAATTATGCCAGGGAAATATAACCCAGTGATGGCAGAGATGACATCAATGGTATGTTTTCAGGTGATGGGTTATGACAATGCGATCGCTCTTGCTGCCCAAGCAGGACAATTAGAATTGAATGTGATGATGCCGCTGATTGCCTATAACTTAATTCACAGCATCGAAATTTTGGGTAATACTATTGCTGCACTTACAGAACGTTCCATCAAAGGAATTACAGCTAACAAAGACCGTTGTTTAGCATACGCTGAAGGTAGTTTAGCTTTAGTAACTGCACTCAACACTCACATCGGTTATTTAAATGCCGCAGCTGTGGCCAAAGAATCTTTAGAAACTGGTAAATCCCTACGGCAAATCGTCTTAGAACGAGGATTAATGAGTGAGGCAGATTTATCTACAGTGTTAAATCTAGAACAAATGAGTGCTATTTTACCTCTGAGTCGAGAATAAAAACAACGATTCTGCATGATATCAAAATCGTTGTAGAGAAGCAGCAGTTGTAGAGACGTAGCAGTGCTACGTCTCTACTTAATTTGGCGGATCAAAACGATTCACCACCGCAGCCCACAAAATCATTGGTGAACCTACCGTTAAACACAACAACCACTGCTGTAAATTTAACGGTGCTGTTTCAAAAACTTCATTAATCAATGGCACATGGGCAAAGACAATTTGCAAAAGAATTGCCCCTAAAATTCCAAATCCAATGGCGGGTATATCGATATTTTCTTTAATTGTGCCATCCATCTTAGCAATCAAATTCGGAATTAATTGACTAATGCTCAATAAATAGAATATCCTTCCGGCAATCAAAGAGTTAATCGCCATTGTTCTCGCTAAATCTATATTGCCTGTGGTTTGGCGAATATATTCAAATACCCCAAATATCACAATCCAGTTAAACAGAGAAATTGCCAAAATCCTTTTTAAACGACTGCCAGAAATTAACGGTTCATTGGCATGGCGCGGTGCTTGCTGCATTACGTTTTGCGCTTTTGGCTCAAAAGCTAAAGGCACTGTCATTGTGATGGAATTAAGCATATTTAGCCACAGAACTTGTAAAGATAAAATTGGTAAATCTCTGGCTAATAATGTGCTAATTAAAATCGTCATTGATTCGCCACCGTTCACTGGCAAAATAAAACAAATCGCCTTCAGCAGATTTTTATAAACCGCCCGTCCTTCTTCTATAGCAGCTTCAATGGAGGCAAAATTATCATCTGTAAGCAGCATATCGGCGGCTTCTTTGGCGACTTCTGTACCAGCACCACCCATCGCAATCCCAATGTCTGCTTGTTTTAAAGCCGGTGCATCGTTGACACCATCTCCTGTCATAGCGACGATTTCACCTTTTGATTGCAAGGCTTCAACTAAACGCAGTTTTTGTTCTGGGGCGACACGGGCAAAAACTACACCTTCTTCGGCAACTTGGGCGAGTTCTGTTCGATCCATTTTTGCTAGTTCTGTACCTGTGAAAGCCAGAACTGAACCATTTTTGTTGATGCCCATGCGGCGGGCGATCGCCTGTGCTGTGATAGCATGATCGCCAGTAATCATTTTGACTTGAATCCCAGCTTCTTGACAGGCTTGCACCGCCTTAATGGCACTCTCACGCGGCGGATCGATCATTCCCTGCAAGCCGATGAAAATTAACCCAGTAGCAATATCTGGATGATCCAGTGTATTTTGTCTATCGGGTACTGCTTTCTTCGCCAAAGCTAATACCCGTAAGCCTTGTCGTGCCATAATATTGACTTCCCGTTCGATGCTAGTTTGTCGTAATGTTTCTACACAATCTAACGGGCGGGGTTGTCCCTCAGTGTTCAACATCAAGGTGCAGCGCTGAAGAATTGCCTCCACTGAACCCTTAACATAGATAGTCTTACCTTGGGGTGTGGCGTGCAAAGTCGCCATGTATTGAAAGTCTGATTCAAAGGGAATTGCATCTAACCTCGGCATTTGTTTGGCTAAGGTTGGCTGACTAAAACCTGCTTTGTTTGCGGATGTAATTAATGCCCCTTCTGTAGGATCTCCTATAACTACCCACCTACCATTCTTCTTCTCTAAGTGGGAGTCGTTACACAACAACCCGGCAATTAAGCATTCTTGCAAACCCTTATCGCTGTTGAGGTTCACAGGTTTGTCATCTATCAAGATTTCGCCGTCTGGTGTGTAACCAATACCACTGACAGTATATTGGTGTCCCCCAGTATAAATTGCTTGTACTGTCATCTGGTTTTCTGTCAAAGTCCCAGTTTTATCGGAACAAATAACAGTTGCACTCCCTAAGGTTTCTACAGCTGGCAATTTGCGGATAATAGCGTTGCGTCGCGCCATGCGGGAAACGCCTATGGCTAACGTCACTGTAACTACTGCTGGTAATCCTTCAGGGATGGCACTGACTGTTAAAGCGACTGCTGCTTCTAAAGCTTCTTGAAAACCTCGAAAGCTTAATCCCACTACGAAGCAGAGGGTTGCCAAACCTAAGACCATATACAGCCAATTCTGGCTAAATTTATCGAATTTTCTGGTTAATGGGGTCGAAATATCGGTGTGCTGTTCCATTAACTGGGAAATCCGCCCGGTTTCTGTGGTCTTACCTGTGGCAACTACAACACCAGTACCTTGCCCAAAGGTAACGAAGCCACCCGCATAAGCCATGTTTTTGCGTTCGGCTAAAGGCGTATCTGGCTTGATAATTTGAGTATTTTTTTCTACCGCTACAGATTCACCAGTCAGGGCAGATTCATCTACTTGTAAATTTTTAACTTGAATCAACCGTAAATCTGCTGGAACTTTATCACCGGAAGTTAGTAATACAATATCTCCAGGTACTAACTCACTGGAAGAAATACGTATTTTTTGACCATCACGGATGATGGTGGCTTCTGTGGTGATGGCTTTGGCAAGGGCGGCGATCGCACCTTCAGCTTTCGATTCCTGAATAAACCCAATGATGGCGTTGGTGGTAGTCACGCCCCAAATGACACCAGCGTTCACCAAGCTGCCAGTTACAGCCTTGACTAAACCTGCACACAACAAAATAATCAGCAGTGGTTGGTTAAATTGCAGTAAAAATTTTAACCACCAAGGTTTGGTTTTCTTACCTGTGAGTTCGTTTGCCCCCACCTCAGACAATAGCTTTTTAGCTACTGCACTACTTAAGCCATTCTCAGCATCAGTATTTAAACGGGCGATCGCTTCGGGAATTTCCAATGTATGCCAAACTGCGGACTGTTTCTCTTGGGGTGTGATGGTAAATACTGCCTGTGCCATAACTAATAATTTTTTAGTGTTAATTATTTAATAGCACTAAAAATAAGTGCTAAATTAAAACAAGCACTAATAATATTTGATACAAATCATAGTTAGCTTCAATGGTTGCTCAGGAACCATTGAAGTGAGTATGCTTGCCATGATGGTGGGGATTAAAACCAAGGGCAAAAAGTAGTGAGTTTGGAACTGTCTACTTCTTTACAATTGATTGGGCGATCGCTGGAATTTCAGCGCATTGTCGAAGTGCTAGCGCAAGATGGAGACTTGCTGATTACTGGCGTACCGGGTAGTGGGCGGCGGACTTTAGTGCGAGTGGCTACCCAAGAAGTTGGGGCGATGGTTTTGGAGATAGATTGCATCCGGGCGATCGATGGGGAGAGATTTATTCAACTGCTAGCAGAAGCGATTAGTCAAAACTGGCAAGCAGCACAAATTCAAGATTGGGTAACTAACTTTGGCAATGAGTTTTTTGTCTTTCATCCAGAAGGCAAACTCAAGTTATTGCGTTCTCTGAACCAAAAGCAGCTATGGCAAGCATTTGAAATTTTGCTCAAGTTGCTGCAAATTATGGCTATTAGTTTGAATAAGCGTGTGGTGCTGATTTTGCAAAGTTTTCCGCATATTCGGTCTTGGGATCGCAATCATTTGTGGGAAGCTACATTTAGGCAAGAAATCAATGTGCAAACTCATGTCAGCTATGTTTTAGTAGCAACAATCGCTGAAACAAGTCATCAAACAGATGAAACAAATTATCCCTTAGAAACTATACAATTAGCGCCCTTAGCTAATGACGTTTTAGCATTATGGGCGAGGGAAATATTGCATACACAAAAACTGAAATTCGATCCTCGTTCTCAAGCACTGCAATTATTTTTAGATGCTGTACAAGGACACATTGGTGACGCTATGGCCATAGTTCGCCGCCTGCAAACTTTTTCTTATCCTGATGGTTTAATTAGTGAAGCAGCAGTGGAACAGGCAATAGAAGGATTGCTCAAAGATTTATCTTTAACATTTGAATCTTTACTGATGTTATTACCAGCAAATCAAGTGCATCTTTTGGAATCTTTAGCTTTAGATCCTACAGATAAGCCACAAAGTAAAGAATATATTCAAAAACATGGTCTTTCAAGAGGTGGTAGCCTTCAGGGTTCCCTGAGTGGATTACAGCACAAAGGTTTAATCTACAGTGCTGAACAAGGTTATCAACTGGCATTACCTTTATTAGCTTTGTGGTTACGGCAGAGGTTAAGTTAGTAAGTGACTAATGAGTGTTGGCGCTATTCACTACTCGTAACTTATTATCTATGCAGACTCAAAAACCATCTGTTAGTCTCATTCGGGCTACATCCTATGAACGAGAAGCCTTACGAGAATCTTTAGTGACACTGCTGGAACCTTTTGGAGGAATGGCAGCGTTTGTTAAAAAAGGCGATCGCGTTTTACTCAAACCCAATCTGCTCACAGGTGCGCGTCCTGGTAAAGAGTGTATCACGCGTGCAGAACTAGTTTACGCAGTTGCCCAAATGGTAATCGCAGTTGGCGGAAAGCCATTTTTGGGTGATAGTCCAGCTTTTGGCAGCGCCAAGGGTGTAGCAGTAGCAAATGGCTATCTGCCTATTTTAGAAGAACTCAACCTTCCCATCATCGATTTTCACGGACAGCGTTACCAAACCGTCAGCGATAATTTTAACCACCTGCGGCTGTCTAAAGAAGCGATGGAAGCAGATGTGGTAATTAACCTACCGAAAGTCAAATCCCATGCCCAGTTGACATTAACCTTGGGCGTAAAAAACTTGTTTGGTTGCGTTCCCGGCAAAATGAAAGCTTGGTGGCACATGGAAGCCGGAAAAGACGCCAACAGGTTTGCTGAAATGTTAGTAGAAACTGCTAGGGCAATTAACCCTAACTTAACCATATTAGATGGCATCATCGGTCATGAAGGCAATGGCCCTAGTAACGGTGAACCTCGCCAATTGGGCATTTTAGCAGCTGCATCAGATATATTTGCCCTAGATCGAGCAATGGTGGAAATCCTCAATGTTCCTCCCGAACAAGTGCCTACAGTTGCAGCTTCCCAAAGATTAGGAGTTTGTCCAGAACTTGCTGCCATAGAGTTTCCAAATTTAAATCCTGACTTATTAAAAATAGAAGATTGGCGGCTACCAGACAAATTAATGCCCATCGATTTTGGTATGCCCCGCGTCATTAAATCTACGTTTAAGCATCTTTACACCCGGTTTATCAAGGAACCAATGAGTGTTTACGCGAGAAACTAGGGAATAGGGACTGGGTAGTGTGGGGAGTAAGAAAATTTATGCTTCTGGCTCCTCCCACACCTCCCAATGCCCAATTTAAAATTGCAAACTTCGTTACAGCAATTTCATTTATTAGCAAAGTAATCTGTAATTACCCTCCGATTGCTTAACCAAACCGTCCTAGTTAATATAGTGGCGGTTTTTTTAATTGGTTAATACGAATTCGCAATACTCACAAAGGTAGGAAGCAACGCAATTTTTGAACTTTACATTGTATATGGTTTTTAAGGTTTGAATCTGTGAACGAGTTTTAGATAATTACTATAATTTATTTTTAGAAAGTTATCTTATATACATAAATTATTAATTGTTAAAAATACAGGCTTATGACACAGTAATACTGTGCCATAAGCCTTAAAAATCGCCACTCTAGCTTCAAATCATACTGAATTATTGCCGTTGCTAATTTTATGTATGAAAACGATTGTGCATGATATCAAAATCATTGTAGAGACGTTGCATTGCAACGTCTCTATGTGTCGATTCACATACCAACTCATACCAATTCTGTATGAAGATGCGCCAAAGTATATAAGAAACGAACCGCAAAGGGCGCAAAGGACACAAAGTAAAGAAAGAAAGAAGCAAGCCAAGAGAATTTGGCGCAGCCTCACAAAGAAATGGTATCAGGAACGCCGAATTCTGAATTCTTTAGTTATAAAAAGTTGATAACTTTCCCCTCCCCAGCTTTTTTATAAAACACCGAAGCAATGATTTCGCCATCTGGTTGATAAAGTCCAATCTGACCACCGGAATTACCGAGTTGCATAGATAGAGGGCTATTTGTCCGCACAATAAATTGTTTTTGCTCATCAGGCGCTAATGTTCCTTCCAATATCCGCCGCCGACCGGCTTTATCTGTGAGGAACCACCCATCTAACGCAATTGGTGTTGACGATATATTTTTTAACTCAACCCATTCCCCGGATTCCGATCTTTCTGGATTTGGGAGGGCTGCGGCCACAACTACTGGGCCGCTTTGCATTTGTACATCTTCAAGTGGACGCGAGATAGGGCCACTACCAGGACGTGGTAAAGGCTCAAAGTTTCCACCACCACGGAATTCTGGATAAAATGAGCGTATGTGTTTGCCCCGCTCTTTTTCTTTAGTTGTTTCGCGGTAAATTACCAAGTTATAATTTCCGCCTTGAATAGTCACAGCCCGCCGTTCATTTGTAGTCAAATTTTGAACGGACTCGTAGTAGGCTACAGTCCCCAGAGCAAAATTACATTCGGGACTAGTACCGACAAAAAAGCCTCCCCGTTCCTTAAAAATCTGGGCAACAGGATCGCCAGCCATATTACTTAATATCCAGGTCATTTGTAGCGTTACTACGTGGGGATTTTGCACCTCAGACACCCCAGGTAACTTATACTGCGTACCGAGAAAGTTTACTCGTCCCTTGGCTTCATCTAAATAAAACTTCACCCAGTTGTGATAACCACTAATCTCTCCCCAACGCGGGCCACCCCCTGGATTAAATTTACCCTCGCCAACAAATACATGTTCAAATCCAGAACAGTAGTTGAGAATATCATCTCCAAAATAATTGGTGAATGGTTCAAACCAGATTTGATTTATATCTCTGAGAAACTCATCTTTTGAAATCGGTTTTCTCAGACCATTGGTGATGTAATCATAGGCAATTTTCATCGGTTCAGTATCTAGTAACAGGTGAAGAAATTTATTAATTTCATCATTTTCCTGTTCTGTAAACTCTTCCGGGTCGCGGTAATTCACCAAATAATTATCAAACAATTGAATTAATGCTGCATAAGTACCATCTGCAAAACGTTCATCTTTAACTTTATGGAACAGAGGACGAACTGCCAAATCAGTCCATTTATCTCCTGCTGCTTTCACTTGATGATCGAGTAGGATATCGGCATCTGGGTCAACCCAATTTCCCTCGGCATCACGTACACTGACCGAAAAGCGATTAGTGTCAGCTTCCCAGATTTTATCGTAAATAGTTGGATCGGCAGCCATCTTATTTTTACTCCTATTTTTTGTTTTTTGACAGTAAAAACTTAGTCTCAAGCTTTCATTCTGATAAACAGAATTTAAGCTAAAACACATCGTTAAGAATTCAGTACTTAGCAATGGAATCAAAGACACTCCTGAATTCTTAGATCGCATCTATAATTGGATAATTATTTGATTCATTTGTCCCTTTTGATTGTTCATTTATAAATAAAAATGAACAATCAAAAATGACAATCTTAAGCATAAATATGCAAATATAATACATATTTACAAATCAAAAACTGCAATTATTGGTGCATGGTCTGACCCAGGTTTGCCCCGCCTTAAGTTTGGGTCATCGCTAACAGAAGGTAAACTATCCATAGCATCAATATAGCTGTCCACTTGGGGTAATTTGCGCGGTTGACCAGGTAACAACTCTTGACTAACAAAAATATGATCTATTAACTCTTTGTTGTTCTGAAAAATACGCGAGTATCGTCTTTTTTCATCAATCAAAGGAGCTAGATTAAATAGTCTGGTATCATCTCCTTTGTCTAACAAATTAAACCCACGTGTCCCAATTTCGCTACCACTTGGGCCATGAAGAATCTGAGTAGTAGCAGCAGATGGTACATCATTTAAATCTCCTAGAACAATCAGACCTTGGTTGGCATTATTTTCTAGTAACTTATTTGCTTTGACACGCAATGCAACTGCTTCTGCTGTCCGCTTTATAAGTGCTAAGCCAGCAACTAGACTACGCTCATTTTCATCTTTTGGAGCAAAACGTGGATTATTGTTTGTTGAAGAAAAAGTTAGCAGTTTAGACTTGAAGTGTGCATTGATAATATGAATAGAAATATTTTCTTGAGGTTTGACAAGAATTCGCAAAGCGCCCCGACCCATGCGGTTAACTTCAGTTAAGTTTCCTTCTGTGTCTTGACTGATGACTTTAGAAAAGCCACCTTCAGGAAAATTTATGATATCTTCCTGTTCAGCGATCGCTATTTTTGAAAAAAACCCAACCCGAATTCCACGAGGGTCTGGAAATGCAGATAAACATGTATGAGGATAGCGCCCTTCTAACAGTGCTAACAATTCTGTAAATGCCTTCAAATCCCCAACTTCTTGAACAGCTAGCACATCAGGATCGAGAGTCAGAATTACACTAGCTAAGCTATTCAATTTTTCTGTATATTCTGCTTCCGTTTTTGGGCTAAAATTATTACCCAAAGAGAATAAATTCTCTACATTCCAAGTCATGACCTTAAATATAGCCATACTTGCTCCAAATATAATAGATAAATTTTGGTATTGAACTTATTTCTACAAAGACATCTTACTGCAAAAAAAATTTTTCTGAATGAATATTTACTAAGTTTTAAAAAGCGAGCGAGTCACCTTGCCTTGTAGAATTAATATTTAATGTTTTTTTAACCAATATTTTAATTTTTCCAAGCTGATATTTATAGGTTTGCTCAATTCTGTTGTTATAAATTGATTTTCGACTGCAATTTTCAATTCTTCTAAAATGTAATTGTATTGTTGGTCGAATCTGGATTTGTTTTTAGACTTCAGACATTCTCTTAAATGTTTCAAATTAATCTCTAATTCTTCTACCTTATTTCTTGGCAGCCGCGATGTTATCAGTTATAGAAGATTTTTTATCTCGGCATTTTCATCCAGAACTGAGCTTTCATCTGTTAAAAACCGACCTGAAATTTTGACATTACGACCATTATCTAACTGTACTTGGTACTGTTTTTGAACATCGAAATAATCACTTACATGAGCAATTATTTTGCCATGCTGATTGTGGAGTTCTCCTTTTTCAGTCACAATCACGCGATCGCCGTTGTCAAAACCTGTCGTAATCATTAGAGTACTGAAGTTGAACTACAAACAAAACTACATCGCCATACTCGGCGATTCCAGATAAATTCAAGTACTCTAATTTTGGTAAACTATACGACTTAGTATATACCTACTCCTGTTTTCTTTCGGCTATCCTCAGCTTGGCCGATCGCGATCGCGGATTCTTACTAATTTCCTCTTCAGTTGCAATAATTGGCTTTTTTGTCAATACTTTTAATAAAGGTGAATTTCTCAAACCATGCTTCACCAAACGGTCTTCTAAACTGTGAAAACTAATAATTGCAATTCTGCCGCCAGGTACAAGGGCGTTTGGTGCTTTATCTAAAAAAGTTTCTAAGGATTTTAGCTCATCGTTAACGACAATTCGCAAAGCTTGAAAAACACGAGTTGCGGGGTGAATTCTACCATAACGGTATTTTGGGGGAACACAAAGTGCGATCGCTTCAGCCAGTTCAACAGTCGTGTGAAACGGACGCCGTTCGATGATGCGTCTAGCAATGCGCCGCGATAATCTTTCTTCGCCGTACTGAAAGAAAATGTTTGCTAATTCGGCTTCATCCCAATTATTGATCGCATCAGCAGCAGTTAGCGATCGCCCGCGATCCATTCGCATATCCAAATTCCCAGCTTGGCGAAAACTAAAACCCCTTTCTGGTTGGTCTAAATGGTAAGAACTCACCCCCAAATCTGCAAGAATACCATCGAAAGTGTTAGGGGGAAACTTGTAGGCAGCAAAATTACTATGAATAAATTGTACGCGATTGTTAAATTCAGCTAAGTTTTTCTGCGCCGCAGCCAAAGCATCCTCATCTTGGTCAATCGCCGTTACCCGCACATCCGCAGCAGCTTCTAAGATTAGGCGACTGTGACCGCCACCGCCTACCGTCGTATCAAGATAATGACCTCCCGGAGATACCGCTAGACCTGCGATAACCTCCTGCGGTAACACTGGGAGATGGGAAAATATCGGTTCTTCGATAGCTAGCTGACCATTCATGAGACTTAGGGCAAAAAACCACAGATGAACTTTTATTATGTATTCTTTTCGTTGTGTCTTTGTATAGTTCCTAGTTAAAAAATAGTTTTTGAACCTGGAATACATACATAAACCAAGGGAAAATAAATCAAAATCCTCCTATTTTAGGGGGATTTTGAATGATATATAGCAGTTGCTAAGCTCTTAGAGGATGTTTAAAAAGCGAATAGAATTCGCTATTACACAAAGCTTAGTCCACCTGCGTGGACTAACACAAAATCAAGGTTTTCAAACCCACGTAGGTGGGTTTCGTCTGTGTAGCCAAGCCACTGCGTTGGGCGGGTTCCCCGACTTGTTCGCTCTTAGCGTTCCCATAGGGTAGCAAGTGGCGCGCGATTTCCAATCGCTTTCCAGCCTGTTGCCTAGTGCTATTTTTTACTTTTCCTATCATAAACCATCGAATTTGGTATCAGTTTTAATTTTTTCTCCATATTTAAATGGTTATTTAAAATAAAAATAAATACATTACCAGGTAATTCATTTTCCTCTAACAAGCTGTTCACAAGTTTGGAATTATCGGCTTCAGAGTTGCCTTCTAACCAACTGAATTCTCGCTTGACAGCTATAATATAAAGTGGTTTTTCAGGAAGATATTGTAAACTTTTTTGAAACAAATAAGCACTTATTATATGCGGGTAACATGATAATTTTTTGCGAAGCTTGCTTACCTCAATATCTGAAATACCATGAGGTTCAAATTTATCATTTTCTCTCAAATCAGAACGCTCTTGGTGGGCTTTCAAAATTAAATCATAATAATTTTCTGCGCGTTTTTGATAAAGTTTTCCCTCATTGAGTTTTCCTTGTTTTTGAAGAAAAGAGTAAATTATTTGGCAACCTTCTATAACTATGCTTGAGTCCTGTTCTATAGCCATTTCAATATGTTCTATTCCAGTTGCATTTTGTTGTTTTAATAATATTTGTCCTAGTAAATAATTAGCTGATGCATGTTGAGCATCAAGCTGAATAATCTCTTTTAATAAAGGTATAGCCGCTTCTTCACCTTCAAACTGAAATGTTAAAAATGCTCTTTCAAGAGCTTCTGTTTGAGTTAGCTGTTGCTTCTTTGATTTCTTATTTAAATCTGCAAATCTAGCTATTGAATTTTGATGATTAACATATTTTTGCCTCCAAGATGCTGCTATTTCTTCTCGCCAAACTTGACTAAAATAGTCAATCAATTTATCTAAATTATTACCTAAAAATTCTTGTGCGGCGCTGATTTCAATGGGAGCAAATATAGCTGCTTCTTTCTGGGAATTGGAAGTGTATTCCAAGGACTTGAGTCTATCTGCCAAACAAGGATGAGTATCAGCATTGTTTGTTTTTTGTGTTAATGCTTCCATTAAATAAATACTTGTTATTTCCTGATGCAGCCTCTGACTTAAAGCTTGTTGCATAGCTGTATAAGTCATTTTTGGTGGTTCAATTTCTGACTCTACTTGTTTATAGATACTAGACCAAAAATATCTTTCGATAAATCTAGCTTTTACCTCCAGATTTATCAAAGTTTCAGCAGCATTTTGTTCTCCAGCTAAATCCACAGCACATCTATCTGCTTCATATTCATTGCTCCGTGCCAACACAAAAGAATAGGCATTAAAAAACGGGGCGTACCATGTTAAAAACCGCTCAAAAATAAACCATGATACTTCATTGCCACTTTCTCGCAGCCCTTTAATAATGCGATACCAAGTTTCACGTTGGCGATAAATCCAACCACTAAAACGGCTGTGATTTCCTGATAAATGCCCCAGTTCATGGGCTAAGACGGCACGAAATTGTTCGGGTGGCAGTGCCAACATTAACGGTAGACCCAAAATTAAATAATTTTGCTGCCATCCCAGCAAACCTAAGCGTGGTATTTGGACAACCCCTGCGTTAAAATGGTTGGTCAGCAAGATATGGTGAAACCGTGGAGCTTGTAGCTTCGATGAAATTTCGTTAGTTAAAGAATAGAGATTGGGTACATCTTTGGGTTGCAGTGGTAAACCTGTAGGTGGAGCAAAAGAAACCCAAAGCGATCGCACTAACACCAATACTAACGCCAGTAAAAACAAAATAGCTTTTATAGATGAGGCATGAATTGACTGAGCGTTCAGCATCAAAAAGACAATACCTACCAGCAGAGTCAACGTTACAGCTAAAACTAAAAATATATATGCGTAGCCTAAAGTAGCCAAAAAAGCAACGTGTAATTTATAAACATGCGGTTGTTTATTAGCTAAAACTTCTAACTTCTGAATTAGCCTATCAAAACGCTCTTGAGTAAAAGCCATAGATATGTACCAGCCTGATAAAACTGTAATATAGCTGACACAATATCCTTACAGCTTACGTAAAAACTCAGAAGTTAATCATTATTGAATAGGCATCTTTTTTTAACGCATTCCCGACTCTGCGTGTCTTCTTTAGTAATTAGCGATCGAATTATTCTCCGTATTCCTTTATCCCAGCGCCATGAAATGAAAAAATTCTGGTGCCTTAATTAAGTGCATATCGAGCTTCCATATAATAGTTGAAGAAGTGCAACAAAATGAAACATCAAGTAAAATCCCTCCTCTGTCACCCCCTCTCAAACTTACCCCTGTAGGCAATACATGTAGAGCAGTTTCTCTAAAAGTATTGCCTCTAAAAGGCTGTCAAATAGAAATTGACAGGTTTGGGTTGATGTCAGGACATGGAAAAACTTCATTCTCCGCGTCCCCCCATCTCCCCATCTCCGCGTCAATCCCTGACAGACCTTAACTTGATATGACAGACAAGATAAATTGGGTCTAGTTGGCATCTTGGCGGTTCGATTCAAAATTGTCACAACGGGAGAACACTAAATCTATGACCAGAATAGAAACCCGCACTGAACCGATGGTGCTAAATATGGGGCCACACCACCCCTCAATGCACGGGGTTCTGCGGCTAATCATGACTCTGGATGGCGAGGATGTCGTTGACTGCGAACCAGTCATTGGCTACCTCCACCGAGGCATGGAAAAAATTGCTGAGAACCGCACTAACGTGATGTACGTCCCCTATGTTAGTCGCTGGGACTACGCTGCGGGCATGTTCAACGAAGCCGTCACCGTCAACGCACCGGAAAAGCTAGCAGGTGTAGCTGTCCCCAAACGCGCTAGTTACATCCGCGTCATCATGCTGGAGTTGAACCGCATCGCTAACCACTTGCTGTGGTTTGGCCCCTTCCTCGCTGACGTTGGCGCTCAAACTCCCTTCTTTTACCAATTCCGGGAACGGGAGATGATTTATGACTTGTGGGAAGCTGCCACAGGTTACCGAATGGTGAATAATAACTACTTCCGCGTTGGTGGTGTAGCAGTTGATTTGCCTTATGGTTGGGTAGATAAGTGTCTGGAATTCTGCGATTACTTAATACCCAAAATTGATGAATACGAACGCTTGGTGACAGATAACCCCATCTTCCGGCGGCGTGTTGAAGGTATCGGTACTATCACCCGTGAAGAAGCAATTAACTGGGGACTTTCTGGCCCAATGTTACGCGCATCCGGCGTGAAATGGGATTTGCGGAAAGTTGACCATTACGAATGTTACGACGACTTCGACTGGGACGTACAATGGGAAACTGCCGGTGATTGCTTTGCCCGTTACGTGGTGCGGATGCGGGAAATGCGCGAATCTGTGAAGATTATTCGCCAAGCAATTAAAGGACTTCCTGGCGGCCCTTACGAAAATCTCGAAGCCAAGCGCCTAGCCGCGGGTAAAAAATCAGAATGGGACGCCTTTGATTATCAGTACATCGGTAAAAAAGTTTCTCCCACCTTCAAAATTCCCAAGGGTGAAATCTACGCCCGTGTAGAAAGTGGCAAAGGTGAACTCGGAATTTATTTGGTAGGCGATGATAACGTCTTCCCTGCACGCTGGAAGATTCGCCCTGCTGATTTCAACAATCTCCAGATTCTCCCACATTTACTGCGGGGGATGAAAGTTGCAGATATTGTGGTGATTCTCGGCAGTATTGATGTGATCATGGGTTCTGTGGATAGGTAGAAAATATCTGTCCAATAACTTTTAAAAGAGCAGTTGCACCAAGGTGTAACTGCTTTCTTCTTTATTACAGGGGACATTAGACCTGCCTTGAAAATAGGGACTGGGGACTGGTGACTAGGAAAGAAATATTTTCATTCCTTCGTTGGGAATTGTGTTCATGGAGTCTCTTGCAAAAGTCCTTCTTTGCGTTCTCTTCTCTGCGCCTTTGCGCCTGGAGCGTGATACAAATTCATATTTATGCAAGAGGTCTATTATATTTACAACCTGGGTTTGGTAGCCCCACATCAAGGCTGATTGACTTCAAAATTCTGTTGCATTCAGACCGTGTAAACACTGTTAGTTTATATGGTCAATTGTAAAATCAATCGTGTGAAGGCTCGAACAATTTTACGTAAAGTTACTTAGAAAATAAATTTTTATACTATTTTATTGGATACAATTGCGTACATGAATCACCAAAAATATTTAAATTAGGGGTATTAATTACAAATGAAGATTTCAACAGCAATTAAAAGCCTGTCAATGACCACTGTGGGAGCAGCAATAATTACTGTAGGACTCAACCCAGCTGTAGTGTATGCTCTTCCTACTCCTGTTAGCTCATCGTTAATACTTCAAGCTGATTCAGATGCTGGTGGTGGTCTGATTACGGATATTGATAGCGACAGTCAACTAGGCACTGTAAACCCGTTAAGTGCCTCAGTCAGTGCCTTCGCAACCTCAGGTGAAGCCAGCGTTCTTTCTCAAGCAAAAGGAACAGCTACATGGATAGATAGTTCTCAGGGTGTGGTTAATTTGACAGATATTGGTTGGAACACTGTTGCAGTTAACTCTGGTAGCGCCCAGCTATTTAACGGGTTGGACTGGAGCTACGAATTTATCTCTGATGCAACAGGGTTTTTCACCCTAGACTATGATATCAGTAGCTCTGGTACGGATACGTTTGGTCTGAATGGATTTCTCTTCAATTGGTCTGGCCCAGAAGGCGGCACATTTTTTGGTTCTAGCACATCTGGTACACTCCAGCGAGCAATTGTAG
Organism: Nostoc paludosum FACHB-159; assembly: GCF_014698835.1. GTDB lineage: Bacteria > Cyanobacteriota > Cyanobacteriia > Cyanobacteriales > Nostocaceae > Nostoc > Nostoc paludosum. Next base: position 210,477 of record NZ_JACJTU010000003.1, read on the forward strand.
CAGGAGAAAACTACATTGTTACTATCAAAAATCAAGCCAATATTTCTGGCGGCTTAGGGACGCGAGAAGCCTTTATAGATGGTACTTTTAAATGGAAAATTGACACTGCCACTGCTAGCGTTCCTGAATCAAATACTGTATTAGGTCTGCTAGCTTTTAGCGTTTTCAGTGTTAGTTCATTGCTGAAGTACAAACCAAAAACAGTCAGAAGTATTGCAAGTGTCGAATAGTAAATAGCAAATTTATCTTTAGTTGAAGCAGGAATAACAGTAAGTTGTTCGGTGGGTTAAGCAGAAGTCTTGACCCACCACATCTTAACCAAATAATAATCTCCACTTATTTCGATTGGATGTAATCGTTAAAAGAACAAGCATTAGAAGCTTAGCGTAACTTTGTCCTAATCTTTGAAGACTCAGAAATAGTCTATCGTTACCATGCTCTGCATCAGAATTTAGGAATACTAATAGTATGACTAGTATGGCAAATATCTGTAACGAACAATACAAATTGACTTGTTACATTGCAGTTTGAAGTATACTTATCGCCTCAAACTATAGAAAAACTGAAGATATTATTTGAAAATTTTTAAATTTCTTAATTTTTAATTTATAATTTTTAACTTTCTCTAGTGTAAATGGAAAACTTGAGTTTCTTAATATTTTTTTTTAATTCACGCAAGAGGTTGACTAGTATTGTGTTCTGTTAAAATTGAATTGCTGCTATACATGCAAGAACGTATTTAAATAGGTCTAATAAATTACTATATAAATCCGGCAGCATTTACTTAATCGTAATTTTAGAACCGTGCAAATTCATCCTCACTCCGAATCTCACCAGAGCCACGATCGCCGCGAACAGGGTTTGGAAAAATTGCTCGCTCGCCTTGTCAGAAGCATACAGCGGGATGAGTTAGTCCGGGAAACGACGAATCAACTCAGAGAATTACTTCAGGTCGATCGCGTGGTTTTGTATTATTTTTATGGGCAGTGGCAAGGGCAGGTGACTTTTGAATCTTTGAGTTCTCCAGAATTCTCAATACTTGGTTCCACTGGGCCAGATAATTGTTTTAACAACGAGTATGCTGGTTTATATTTGGCAGGACGGATAAGAGCGATCGCTGATATTGAATTAGAACCAATGGAGTCTTGTCACCGAGATTTTCTTCGCAGTCTGCAAGTTCGCGCCAACCTTGTAGTACCAATTTTGATACCTAGAGGACTATGGGGATTATTAGTAGCACATCACTGCCAAGGGCCTCATCATTGGTCACAATCAAATATGGAAATGATGCAAGCAGCAGCCCAAACTCTAGCAACAGACCGTAATATTGTTGAAAGTTAAGCCAGAATCATTGGTAATTACAATCAGTGCGAACCAATAACTCTCCACTGTCTTATTAACCGCTAAATTTGTAATTTAGTTATCGGCTCTCTACCCCTTTTGGAATTACGAATTACGAATTACGAATTAGTAATTATTTGGCCACTGTGCATTCAAATCGCATACAGTGAAGTAGCAAAGATATTCACCAACACTGATTCTTCTAAACAAGGAGAAAAAACTGTGAAATTTGGTTACACGGTAATCTGGGTAGACGATGTAGTTAAGACCGTTGAGTTTTACGAAAAAGCATTTGGTCTGGTTCGTCGCACCCTTCAGGATCATGGACAGTTTATCTGGGCTGAAATCGAAACTGGAAACACCACATTGGCTTTCTCTTCCACTAGCGAAGCACAGAAATTATTTCCCGGCGGCTTTCATCCCAACGACGCCACACAACCACCGGCGTTAATCCAAATCTCATTCATCACTCCTGATGTTGGTGGCGCTTACATGAAAGCCATAGGAGCAGGAGCAAAACCACTAGATCCTCCGAAAACCCAACCTTGGGGACAAACAATAGCCCGCGTCCGCGACCTCAATGGCGTGCTAGTATCCTTGGTAACTGGGTAGTAGCGATCGCTATTAAAATTGTTTTACAAAATTAATGTTTCGAGCTTTGCCTGCACTTCTTCTATTAAATCTTGTGCAAAACTTTCAACAAATTTTACCCTTCTAGCTCTCCAATCTAGTGTTTTAATTTGGTCGGATAACACAACTCCTTTTGTTTGCATTCCCTCAAGAAGAGGAACTTCAAAACTAAGCCCTTTTGGATTGCTAGTTATGGGACAAACTAAAACCAAAGAAGCCATTCGATTGTATTTAATTGGAGATATAACAAGAACAGGGCGGTAGCCAATTTGCTCCCGCCCTTGTTGTTGTAATTCATTATTTAGTGTCCTAGCAATTTCATCAAATGACATTCCTGATGTTTGAAGGGCAAATGCACGCCGAATCGAATCAGCCGTAAACTGCTGTGCATCTCCAAATTCTAATTTGACAATATCTCCTCTGTCAGGAAAGTACGGATTAACTACCAATCTTCTTTCCCCACAGTATTGCCGATATCAAATTCAGGATGAAATTTATCAGAAGTCATACCTTCAAGCAACTCATCAAGCGTATACTTTTTTCTTTTTTGTGGTGTAATTACAATACTGTTACCTTCCACGCTAAAATTTATAGCTGTCCCTTCAGTTATGTCTGCTTGTTCAGCTACCGATTTGGGAATCCGAATAGCTAAACTGTTTCCCCATTTACCAATAACTCCTGCCATAGCTATCTCCAAATATTCTGTTAGAGATCGAGACGCCTAAAGTTCAAAATTTGGCAGCAAAACGCTCTTAACATTTCTCGCTTAATGTATATACTTTGAAGATACAAATTTATCTGGCGGGTGTCAACACTCGGTTGTAAATTTGGTGAGAAAATATGCCAGTAATCACAAAGAGGCTTAATGCTCCTTGATACCTTGAAATTACTTTGTCTGCACTATCAGATTGAGCCTTGGCATAACTAAACGGCAGGTTGCAATTTTTACACTTCGATTAAATTGATTGTGCTCTTGCCAAGCATTTACGATCTCTAGTTCGCAATCTCAAACCTCAAATTCTATGAATTCCAATCCTTTGCTGCGTGCAGCGATCGCTGATCATATTACCACCAGTCCGCAACAGCGAATTACTTTCGCCGAATTCATGGATATGGCGCTATATCACCCCGAACATGGCTACTATTCCAGCGATGCTGTGAAAATTGGCTTTCAAGGTGGCGATTTTTTCACTTCTCCCAACCTCAGCGCTGACTTTGGCGAATTACTTGCAGAACAATTTTTGCAAATGTGGGAAATTTTAGGGCGGCCTGTGCCCTTTTCTCTGGTAGAAATGGGAGCAGGTCAAGGATTGTTGGCATTGCATATCCTCAAGTATTATCAGCTACAATACCCGGATTTTTTTACTGGCCTGGAGTATGTAATTATTGAAAAGTCGCCAACTTTAAGGCAAGAACAGCAACAACGCTTACAAGATTTGCCTGTGCGTTGGTGCAATCTAGAGGATATCTCATCAAATGCGATCGCTGGCTGTTTTTTTTCTAATGAGTTAATCGATGCCTTTCCAGTCCATCAATTCACCCTCGAAAACGGGGAACTGCGAGAAATTTATGTGACAACTCAGGGAGATGAGGGAGACGCGGAGAGTGGGAGACGCTCTGACGCGGAGAATTCTTTCACCGCGTCAGAGCGTCCCGATGTCCCCGTGTCTTCTACACCATTTATCGAAGCCACAGGCGAACCCTCCACGCCCCAACTAGCCGAGTATTTCGACTTAGTGGGAATCGATTTAACCTCAGGTGCATACCCAGATGGTTATCGCAGTGAAATTAATTTAGCTGCTCTTGACTGGTTGAGTATAGTAGCAGACCGCTTGCAGCGCGGCTATGTGCTAACAATTGATTATGGCTACCCTGCTACTCGTTACTATAATCCCAGGCGATCGCAAGGAACGCTACAGTGCTATTATCAACATCGTTTCCATGACAACCCTTATATCAATATTGGAAAACAAGATATCACTGCCCATGTTGACTTTACAGCTTTGGAAGTTTGGGGCGATCGCTGCGGTTTAAAAAACGTTGGTTTTATCCAGCAAGGATTATTTTTGATGGCTTTGGGATTAGGGGAACGAATTGCTGCTGTTTCCTATCAAAAGCAACCCCTCTCGCAATTACTACAGCGACGAGAAGCACTACATCAGCTTTTAGATCCCACAGGATTGGGTGGTTTTGGAGTCTTAATTCAGAGCAAAAATCTGGAAAAAACAGAAATTTCTCAACCACTAAAAGGATTGACTCTGCCAGAGTAAACCTAAATTTGAAAAGTTAAAACTCTATTTAAGAATGCAGTATTAGTTTTATTTGGACTAGCATAGCAGTGATTACTGTAAAGTTAAACACAATTGGAAAGTAACAATTATGTCAGCCCATGACCTATTAATGTTAGTAACACTACTTACCCCAGGAATTTTGCTCTCAGTTTTGATTATGGTGACTTTTGCCGCTGGTGGCTGAAGCGATCGCTGTTTACTAATAACTGATAATACTGCTATCTTGCACTATTCTCCATAACTGGGTAGGCATTGCCAACACAAAATAAGGGTTTGAAGGAATGTTAGGCAATGTCCACCCAATAAAAATTGCGATCGCTTAACTACTGCAAGATGTCAAAATAGACACGCAAACTGACGAAAGACTAGGCCTACGCTGTACCAAAAGGAACGTAAAAATGAAGGTGGCATTTCTGGGAACTGGACTGATGGGACTACCAATGGCTCAAAGGTTATTAGCCGCAGATATACAGCTAGTTGCCTATAATCGCACCCCAGAAAAATTAGCACCACTACAAGCAGGTGGGGCTGAAATTGCCACACATCCCCGCCAGGCCATTCGTGCTGCTGAGTGCGTAATTCTCATGCTTACTAATGCGCCAGCCATCTATAATGTGTTGCTTTCAGATACAGCTTGGCAAACTCTGAAAGGGCGCACTATTATCCAAATGGGAACAATTACTTCCACTGAAAGCCGAGAAATTAGAGATGCAGTTGTTGGAGGTGGCGGTGAATATATAGAAGCCCCTGTGTTAGGAAGCATCCCCGAAGCAAAAGCTGGCAAGTTAATTGTTATGGTAGGCGCAGAGCCAGAACAATATCAACGCCACTTAAAGTTACTGCAAAATTTTGGGACAGAACCTTTACTTGTCGGCCCTGTGGGAACTGCGGCGGGGCTGAAATTGGCACTCAATCAACTAATAGCTTCCCTAACAACTAGCTTTGCTCTGAGTCTGGCTTTTGTCCAACGTCAAGGCGTCGATGTAGATGTGTTTATGCAAATCTTACGCGACAGTTCACTTTATGCGCCTACCTTTGACAAAAAGCTACAACGGATGTTGGATGGCAATTTTGCCAATCCCAATTTCCCCACAAAACACTTGCTCAAAGATATAGAATTGTTCATCTCAGAAGCAAAATCTGCGAGTTTAGACCTTAGCAGCATTAAAGGAGTGCGACAAATCTTGCAAACAGCTGCAAAAATGTCATTTGCTGATGATGATTATTCATCATTATTTGCTGTGATTAAAGAATGGGGTGAAGCGATCGGTGATTGAGCATTAAAAATTGGTCATGGGGCAAGCAGGGAGTGTGGGAGGATGGAGAAGAAATATTTCCGCCCTCTCTCCCCATCTCCCCACTCCCTATATTCCTTAAGAAAGTGTTTCTGAACTTAAGAGGCTTTTACACCTATTGCCTGTTCCCTACTATAGATAATCATTGACCAATAATAGTCGTTGATGGCGACGATTGTGGAGACTCTAGTGGCGGCGAAGGTTCTGGTCGAGGAGGATTGAGAAATTCTTGCCAAGTTCTAATTTGGTCTTGTGCTGCATTGTAAGCCGCACTACCGCGGGGAATGGACTTGGCAATCTGAATTCCTCTGGGAATATCAGACTGACCTTGAGTACGTGCTATGTCTAATAATTGCTGACTCCATTGGTCAATGGCGAGATTGGCATCCATGCGTAAGATGCTATTATTTGAAACCCGATCTGCTAACCGTATTGCCTCAGCCAAGGCTTCTGGCGTACCAGCCGCCGCAGTTTCCTGGGCTTGTCTCCAGGTTTCTTTGGTGCGAATTTGCCCTTGCCAATCATCAATAGCAGCCTGGGCTTCGCCAGCAAGTGCCCTTCCTGATGATGCAATTTGCCCAGCTGCGCTAATGGCGGCGGGGAGATTTCCACTTAAAGCCAGTTCTCGTGCTTGATCTAAGTAGGGTTGGTCTTCGATTCGCTGAATCTTTGCTGCCCAGGTGTTGATTTTTCTGCGTGCTTCTGGGTATAATGCACGACCTCTACGGATTTGGCTAGCTTGGTCGATCGCAGCTTGCAATGAGTTAATATCGTCAAATATTGCTATCTGTTCGGCGCGTTCCAAGTAAGGTTGGTCTTCGATTGTCTCTACTTGGGCACGCCAACGACTTATTTCTTCCCTAGCTTCTGTGCCTCTGGGGTTATTAGCAGGGATGAGTTGTACTTGAGCGATCGCTGCTGTTAAATTATTGACTGTTCCTTGGCTAGCCAATACTCTCGCTTTTTCCAGATGGGCAACATCTTCGATTTCCAACTGCCAACGAGCAATTAACTGCTGTGCTTCCTCATATATTGGTCTTGAAGGATCGATTTGTTGTGCTTGGGCGATGGCTGCTTCTAAACCAGAAATATTACCTAACCAAGCACTTCTTTTAGCGTCAGCTATGGCGATAAAGTCATCTGTTTCGGCTTGTAGCTTGGCACTTTCAGGAATTTGTCTAGCAATATCCAGTGCTTCATCAGCATCTCGCTTATCTAACTTCGCCTGTGCCAACTCCAACATTTTACGTCCAAATGCCGGAACCGCCTCCTGAGCTTTTTGGTAAAGATAACTTTCCTGACCGATGGACTCGGCTAGCTTGATAGCTTCTAGTAAATTATCAACAACTTGACTTCTTGCTAAAATTTCGGCTTTTCCTAACTTATCGCCGTCTTCGCGGGCTGTGGCGATGAGTTTATTCAATTGGTCGTATTTAGTACTCGCCCAGTATTCATTGTCTACGCGTAACATTCTGGCCGAGAGCATGAATGCCGATTGCCAGCGTCGTTCCCGGACTTCGGCGATGGCATTGTTGTAAATGCCTTCTGCCTTCGACCAAGTTGTTTGCCATTTGTCAATTTGCTCGTCTACTAATTTATAAGCCGCGAGATCTTCTGGTATCTTACGAGCAGTAGCGATCGCTTCTTCTAAATTTCCTGTTTGGAAACTGCGATCGGCTAACTGTAAAATATCCCGCGACCATTCTTCTGTAAAACGATTAATTTCTGCATGTAACGGGTGATTTTCTGGTAATTCATTCACCAGAGCGATGGCTTGCAGCAGGTCATTCACCGTATTTTTAGAAGCCGCCAATTGAGCGCAGTGCAACCGCACTGAGGCACTAGCTAGAGGCCAGAAAATCGCTGGGCAATTAGGGGCAGCTGGTAACTTCAGCAGCATTGCCGTTGCTAAGAATGCCACGCTACCAGGAATCAAAGTTAGCAGTAACGACCAGAATATCCAACTTCTCATCCAGCGTGGCAATTTCCGAGAACTTTTACTGGCTTGGGTAGTTTCTTGTGAATGACTATCTTTGCCAACGGAATTGTTTTTTTTTCGCTGCTTCACTGACTTAGAGCTAGAACCAGTACCTGGGACATCAGATGGTTGAGTTTCACCGAATTGCTCTGTTCGGGATAATCTGGTATTTTGATCTGGCTCTCTTGCTCTGGCTCCTGACCAACTGTCTGGAATATCCCGCTCTGTCATCTCTCACACCAAAATAATTGAATAGCTTTCTGTTTTAAATCGATAATTCCATTGTTGCCATAGTAACTTTGTCATAATTAAAAAGCTACTTTTTGATTATCTCTCTCCACAGATACCATTAAAAGTCTCAAACTTCAGTGGTGTTTTATACTTTATCCGGAAATAGTAGATTCAGCTTGTAAATCGGCAATTAGCTGAGCTAAATGGTCGCTACTTGCCTGATAAACGTTGCCGCAAAAATCGCAAGTTGCTTCAGCACCATCATCTTTAATAATCATATCTTGGAGTTCAGCTTCTCCCAAAATTTTGAGTGCCCCTAAAACGCGATCGAAAGAACAACCGCAGTGGAAGCGGAGCATTTGCCTTTCGGGAAAGATTACTAGCCCCATATCTCCTAGCAAGTCGTTAAATATTTCAGGTAAAGTTTTCCCAGCTTGCAGCAATGGCGTAAAACCTGCTAAAGCAGCCACCCGTGATTCTAGCTTTTCTACTAGGGCTTCATCTCTTGCAGCTTTGGGTAATACTTGTACCAGTAATCCTCCAGCAGCAGTTACTCCAGCTGCCCCCACAAACACACCCAAAACCAAAGCAGAAGGAGTTTGTTCGGAATTCACCAGATAATGAGCGACATCATCACCAATTTCCCCAGAAACTAGTTCTACAGTACTAGAGTAAGGGTAACCATAACCGACATCCCGGACAACATACAAAAAGCCGTTACCCACTGCACCGCCAACATCTAGCTTACCTTTGGCATTGGGGGGTAATTCCACAGATGGATTCGCCACATACCCGCGTACCGTACCATCCAGACCTGCATCTACCAATATGCCACCCAAAGGGCCATCGCCCTTGATGCGGACATTGATCCTCGACCCAGTTCGCTTCATGCTAGAAGCCATCAATAAACCCGCCGCCATAGTCCGTCCTAGTGCTGCCGTTGCTACATAGGAAAGCTGATGCCGCCCCCGTGCTTCTTCTGTTAAACGTGTGGTGATTACGCCTACCGCACGAATCCCACCTTCGGCTGCTGTTGCACGAATTAACTGATCCGCCATGAATAACCTTACATTTCTTAACAAGTCCACCTTTCTATTCTAAGTTCTGTGCTGGTACAAAAGTAACTTAGTGGGGCATTGAGCATGGGGAGACAAGGAAGGCAAGGAGAATAACTCCTAACTCCTCACTTACTAATAACTAATGACTAAATTAGAAATAACGATGTCTCACCTTTAGGTAATCCTGAAAAAATGCTGGGTAATTTTCAACAAAGCCAACTGCGAATCGAAATCGAAGCACCAACAGATGCAATTCATGACAGTCTAGTGCATCCAGCGCAACTTGCAAAATGGCTTGTAGGGCAACGCTTTGCGCCAGGAATGCCAGAAGAATTGCTTCCTGGATTTGAATTTACTACCTGGACTGGGCCTGTTCCTATTTATCATCATGTGGATGTTGTAAAATCCAATTGCCTCCGTTTGCTGCTATCCGGAGGTATTGACGGCTTTCACGAATGGTACTGGGGAGAAGGTTGGGTACAGTCCCGCTTGGAAGGAGTTTCAGTTTTGCCCTTAAATTTGGGTCAAACCTTGAGTTTGTTGAGCTTGCGTCAGTTTTTAGCAACTCAAAGACGTTGAATTAGGGATTGGGGATTGGGTATTAATTATTTCTTACCCAGTTCCCAATGTTATCGTGGGCAATGATTAGCGATCGCACTTAATTTTCAGCAGATAAGTAAACGAACATAACTAAATGTAAAATACAACTCAGCGAAACCCTTTAATATTGAGGGTTTTACCTTCTGCCTTCTGCCTTCTGCCTTCTGCCTTCTGCCTTCTGCCTTCTGCCTTCTGCCTTCTGCCTCCTACTATAAATCTATTTTTTGAAAGCAAATAAAAAAGGCAAAAGTAGATTTTCTTTTGCCTTTTTATATTTTAGATTTGAGTTTTATTCGTCGTCGAAATCGTCTTCATCTTCGTCGTCGTCTTCGTAATCTTCTTCGTCTGCAACTTCATCGGCGATTAAGTCATCATCGTCATCTAAAATTGACCTTTCTGCACGTCTGCTTCCATAGGTAGGCTCTCCCAGAGTTGGAGAATCTAAATTATAGTTGCGAGCTGTGCGGTCATCTAAGACCATATCCAGGGGGTCATCAACTTCATCTAAGACACTACTGCTAATATCAGTAGCATAGTCATCGATCGCACTGGTTTCTTCATAAGTATTGTAACCAGTACCAGCCGGAATCAATCGCCCGATAATCACGTTTTCCTTTAATCCGCGCAGCCAGTCAGATTTCCCTTCAATAGCTGCTTCGGTAAGTACCCGTGTTGTTTCTTGGAAGGATGCAGCAGAAATAAAGCTGTCAGTGTTCAAAGATGCCTTAGTTATCCCCAATAATACTGGGGTATACTGTGCCTTTGCACCACCTGTAATTGACATTGCTTCGTTCACCTGCTCAACTTGGCGCAGTTCCACCAATTCGCCGGGAAGCATTGTGGTGTCACCACCATCATCAATCCTGACTTTGTTGGTCATCTGGCGGACAATGACTTCAATGTGTTTATCGGAAATATCAATCCCTTGAGACTGATACACCATTTGCACTTCGTTCACTAAGAATGTCTGTACTTTCTGCAAAGCGTGGCTAGCACAAGCATAAACTCCGTCTTCGGAACCCAAGCTAAAGAAGATTTCCAAAATTTCATGGGGGTTAGATGGGCCATCGGTCAACGGTTGTCCGGCTGACACATGAGAGCCATCTGGCACAATTAAATTTTGTCCTGGGCCTAGAGGATAATCTGTGACTACGCCATTTGATTCTACGACCTTAATGGCGATCGCTTCATCACCATCACCATAAACTACCTTGACTTCTCCTGCCCGACGTGTTAAAATACACGCCTCTTTAGGTTTCCGAGCTTCGAGCAATTCTTCAATCCGGGGCAAACCTTGAATAATGTCTCCAGTTTTGGCGCGTTCAAATACTAACAGCACCAAGTTATCACCCCGTTGTACCAGATCGCCGTCTTCTATTTGCAAGACAGCGCCAGGGCTGACTCGGTAAGGACGACCGACACGGATAGTAATGGCGTAATTCTGAGTGCTGAGTGCTGAGTCCTGAGAATTTTCTGAACTCAGCGCTTTAGATTCAGCGCTAGTTAATTTTTTAACATCCATTACTTGCCCAGATTCCTCAGCAAAAACTCCAGCGGCAACTTCTGTACCTGCTACGAGCAAGTCACCCGCTTTTACTTTCGGCTGGGTACTGGTATTTACGGTAATCATGTCAGTTTCCCGCAACACCAAGCAGCGACGGACATTTTCGGTTCCCTTTTGCACGCCTCGGACTATCCCGCCTTCTTTAGACAAGATTTGGGTACGTGCGACGACCGAACCAGGGGCGATGGTTAGCCCATCTTGAACTTCCAGCGTTGTCTGGGTGCTACCTTGGGTAGCATCAGCGGTAATGTCTCGACGAATTACCAAGGACTCCAAAATCACCAGCTGCAAGCGTTGAACTTCCTCGTCTTCGGTATCCTGTACCAATTCGATATCTGCTGCTAGAGGGGAAGCGTTGTGATCTTGTTCGCCTTCTTGCTCAATTTCCAGTACTAACTGGGTTCGCAGCAGTTCCACACCTTCTACGGATTTCACTCTTTCGGAATCCTTGTAAGGCAGTCGTTGTACTGCGCGTAACTGAATGGAACGCCCAGTTTGTTGACTTACCGATGTGGTTGATGGCACGTCGGGATTGTTCGGTACGGCGAACTCGACTACTGGACGGCTTAACAGGGCTGGGCCTTCTGGTGTCTCCACATATTGGATATAGCGTAATTCGGTGGCGACACTGCCTTGAAATTCTTCGCCTGGTTGGACGAAGGTGTTATCTCGTCCCATAACTGCTTCGGGATCGTCCACCATTAGCAGTTCCCCTGGCTTGACGACCACTTCCCGCAGGATGTCGTTTTTCTGGGTAACTTCGATGACACCGCTGTTTTGACAGAAGATATCCTTCACAACTTCGGTGCCAGCTTCTACAAACTGACCGTCTTCTACCAACAGCAAGGAGATATCTTTATTAACTTCGTGGGTTTCTTCCGGAATCCACAACAGCGTACCGCCTTGGACAACTTCGTAACCCAGTTTGGCTTTGCCTTTTTTCTGGACTTCCACGCCTGCGAATTTCAGGAATCCACCAGTGGTTGTGCGATAGCGGTCATCAATTAACTCAGCTACCACTTGACCATTTTGCACTTTTGTGCCTGGTGTGGCGCGGAGGTTAAATACTTGGTTGTTGCCAGTGGAGACTAGGTAGTTATTGCGACCTTGGGAACTTTGGACTGTTACTGTTGCCTGGTCTAAGACTACAGAAGCGGTGATAATTTCAATTTCCCTGGTACTCTTCCCTGGGGTAGCTTCGGGCAAGCGCACCACACCACCGTGCAGAGTAGTTAATTTGGTTTCTGCTAATACTCCATTAGAAGCGATCGCGTCCCCATTTTTCACCACCAATTCAGCACCAGGCGGCAAGTTGTAAACTTCCCCAGACAAAATCCAAATCAAACCACCCCGTGCGGCTGTGGTTGTGGTGTTGCCTTGACGGTCAGTTTTTTGTTCTGGAACGACTTCAGCAAATTGCACTTCCCCTGCTAAGTCAGAAGCCACATCTTTAACGGCTTTTTCTGTATTAGTCCGAGTTGTGCGTCCACCAAGTGCGACTTCTGCCAACAACTGGCCTTGTTTTACCTGATTGCCGTCAAATACATATAATGTAGAACCTTGAGTCAGCTGCACCTCTTGGTTAGCTGGGGTACTGTCACCTTCTTTCTTTGGCTCTAAAATTAGAACGCCGTTGGCCTCAACATACAAGGCATCTTCACCGTGGCGGGTACGGTATTGTCTTGTCCGCAACTTGCGGGGAATTTTCACAGTCCCATCGATTTTAGAACGGACTTGTTGCGCCACTTCCCCGGTAAACACACCACCTGTGTGGAATGTCCGCATGGTTAACTGAGTACCGGGTTCGCCGATACTTTGGGCAGCAATGATCCCCACAGCTTCGCCCAAGTCGACCATCTTGGCGTGGGCTAAACTCCAGCCGTAGCAATGTTGACAGACAGAACGTGCAGCTTCACAAGTTAAGGGACTCCGCACTACAACCTCTCCCACCCCAGACTTGCCAATTTCCTTCGCCAAGTCGTCAGAAATTGGGGTGTTGCGTGATGCAATCACTTCTTTTGTGATTGGATGCACTACGTCTTCGCCAATTACCCGTCCCATCAAGCGGTTTGCCAGAGGAATCAAAGTTTTGGCGCCTTCTGTCATTGGTCGAATGGGAATGCCTCTGGTGGTGCCACAGTCAAATTCCCGAATAATCACATCCTGGGATACATCCACCAAACGCCGGGTGAGATAACCAGAGTCAGCCGTCCGTAAGGCGGTATCCACCAATCCTTTTCTCGCACCGTAAGACGAAATAATGTATTCGGTTACAGTGAGTCCTTCGCGGAAGTTGGTTTTGATGGGCAAGTCGATAATTTCCCCTTGGGGATCTGCCATCAGCCCCCGCATTCCCACCAACTGCCGGACTTGGGAGATGTTACCCCGCGCCCCGGAGAATGCCATCATGTACACGGAGTTAAGGGGATTAGTCTTCTTGAAGTGAACAACTACCTCATCTTTGAGGGCTTCACTGGTACCGTTCCAGGTATCAATTACCTTTTGGAAACGTTCTACTTCAGTGATTTCACCCCGTTGGTAACGAGCTTCGGTGGCGCGAATTTCTTCTTCGGCTGCTTCTAGGAGCGATCGCTTAGTTGGAGGCACCATCAAGTCATCTACACTGATGGAAACCCCTGCTTTGGTGGCGTAGCGAAAACCTAAATCTTTCAGTTTGTCCGCCATGACTGCGGTTCGCGCCGTACCATAATGCGTAAAGGCCCAAGAAATCAAATTTCTCAGTTGACCTTTATCCACCACCCGATTGCGAAAAATCATTTTTTCAGTCATTAGTCATTAGTCCTAAGTCATTAACATAATTCGTAATTCGTAATTCGTAATTCGTAATTAACTCTTCAATTACGAATTACGAATTAGAAATTACGAATTAACTTGCTAGTGCTTCCTGAATCGCTTTATTGTAAATAACCCGACCAGGGGTTGTACGTATATACTGTGAAAGGAGATTTCCTTGAGCATCTTCTCTGACTCTGCGGAACTTATACTTTAATGTCCGGCTGCCATCCTCGTTTTCTATGACTTCCACAGGTTCTGTATCCGGTTGGTCTGATTCCATTTCGCCGTCAAACCGCACATAGATATAGGCGTGCAAGTCGATTTCCTCTTGCTGGAAAGCCATAATTACGTCATCTAAGGAAGCAAAATACTTGCCTGCCCCTTTGGTAGCGCCGGGATTTTCTGCTGTTAAGTAGTATGCTCCCAACACCATATCTTGGCTAGGTGTGATAATTGGTTTACCTGTGGCTGGTGACAAAATATTGTTAGAAGCCAACATCAACAACCGCGCCTCAGCCTGACTTTCTAACGACAGCGGTACGTGTACCGCCATTTGGTCGCCATCAAAGTCGGCGTTAAATGCCGGACACACCAAAGGATGCAGCTGAATTGCTCTTCCTTCCACCAAAATTGGTTCAAAAGACTGAATACCCAAACGGTGCAACGTCGGTGCCCGGTTAAGTAGGACTGGGTGTCCTTCAATTACTTCTTCCAGTACATCCCAAACACTAGGGTCATTACGCGATATCAGCTTTTTCGCAGCCTTGATGTTATTCACCATGCCACTGCGAATTAGGCGATTAATCACAAATGGTTGAAATAGCTCAATTGCCATTTCTCTGGGCAAACCGCACTGGTGAATTTTCAGCTTTGGCCCCACCACAATTACCGAACGTCCAGAGTAGTCAACTCGTTTACCTAACAAGTTTTGTCTAAAACGTCCTTGCTTACCTTCAATAATGTCGGACAAAGATTTCAGGGGTCGGTTATTTGCCCCCACTACAGTCCGTCCGCGACGACCATTGTCAATCAAAGCATCTACCGCTTCTTGCAGCATCCGCTTTTCGTTCCGCACAATAATCTCTGGCGCCAAAATTTCTTGTAGCCGTGCCAAACGATTATTCCGATTAATTACGCGCCGATATAAATCATTCAAATCGCTGGTAGCAAAGCGTCCGCCATCTAGCTGCACCATTGGGCGCAAATCGGGGGGAATCACGGGAATAACTGCCATGACCATCCACTCTGGTTTAGAACCAGTAGCGATGAAGTTGTCAATTACCCGTAGGCGTTTAATTAACTTGGCTCGTTTTTGTCCTTTTGCGTTGCCAATTTCTTCCCGCAGGCTTTCAGCTTCTTGCTCCAAATTGATATCCGCAAGCAAGCGCAGCAGTGCTTCGGCACCAATGCCTACCTCTACGCCTTGTAGCTGAGAATCTTCACTATAAATTTGGTCTTCAATTTCCAGCCACTGGTCTTCACTCAGTAGCTGTTTGTAAGTTAAAGTTTCGGCATTGCCTGGACTTAAGACAACATAAGAGTTGAAATAGACAATTTGTTCCACATCCCGCAAGGGCATATCCAGCAGGATGGAAATATAACTAGGAATGCCTTTGAGATACCAGACGTGAGCTACTGGTGCGGCGAGTTTAATATAGCCCATACGGTGACGACGCACCCGTGATTCGGTAACTTCTACCCCACAGCGCTCACAAACAATCCCTCTGTGACGGACTCTTTTATACTTGCCACAATGGCATTCCCAATCTTTCGCAGGACCAAAGATGCGCTCACAGAATAAGCCATCCATCTCTGGCTTGAGAGTCCGGTAATTAATCGTTTCTGGCTTGGTAACTTCACCGACTACCTGACCATTGGGCAACGTCCTCTCGCCCCACTGGCGAATGCGTTCTGGTGATGCTAAGCCGATTTTTACGTAGTCAAACTGATTAGTTTGGGCAGGTCTCATATTTAATTCGTAATTCGTAATTCGTAATTCGTAATTAACAATTTCTAATTCGTAATTAACAATTTCTGATTCGTAATTCGTAATTGAAGAATTAATTACGAATTACGAATTATCAATTACGAATTATTCGTCGTCTTCCAGCGATTCGCGGGAAAGAGATTCGTATGTTGGCCTGGGAGGTGTACGGCGAGCTGATTGGTCTGCCATCAAATCGACTTCCACATCTAAGGAACTACCGTCTGCTTGGGTTTCTACCTTGTGTACGGCAATATCTAACCCCAAGGATTGTAGTTCGCGCATTAACACCTTAAAGGACTCTGGTGTTCCGGGTCGAGGAATTGCCTTACCTTTAACGATCGCATTTAACGCTTCATTTCGTCCTTGCATATCGTCGGATTTCACTGTCAGTAACTCTTGTAAGGTGTAAGCTGCACCAAAGGCTTCCAATGCCCACACTTCCATTTCCCCAAACCGCTGACCACCTTGTTGGGCTTTACCACCCAAGGGTTGCTGGGTTACCAGTGAGTACGGGCCTGTGGAACGGGCGTGGATCTTATCGTCTACTAAATGCACCAGCTTCAGCATGTAAGCCACACCAATGGTGATTGGTCGGTCAAAGGGTTCGCCTGTGCGCCCATCAAACACCATGATTTTACCTGGGTCATCTGGGTTATATACCCAGTCTTTGCCTGTTTCATCCCGTGCTTCTTGCAATTTGCCATGCACGATTCTCCGAGATGACTCTTCACCATACATTTCGTCAAAGGGAGTAATTTTAAATCGCACTCCCAATGTATGACCAGCCCAACCCAAGAGACACTCAAATACTTGTCCGACGTTCATCCGGCTGGGTACGCCCAAGGGGTTGAGTACGATGTCCACTGGCGAACCATCGGGTAAATAAGGCATATCTTCTGCTGGCAATATCCGAGAAATAATCCCTTTATTGCCGTGGCGTCCTGCCATTTTGTCGCCAACTTGGATTTTGCGTTTTTGCGCGACATACACCCGGACTACCATATTGGCTCCTGGTGGCAATTCATCGCCTTGTTCGCGGGTAAATAAGCGCACGTCAACTACGCGTCCTTTTTCACCGTTGGGTACTCGCAGAGAATTGTCTCGCACATCCCGCGCTTTTTCACCGAAAATCGCCCGCAAGAGTTTTTCTTCTGGTGGTTGGTCAGATTCACCTTTTGGTGTCACTTTACCCACCAAAATATCTCCAGCTTCTACCCATGCCCCAATGCGGATGATTCCTTGTTCGTCTAACTGACGCAATGCGTCTTCCCCGACGTTAGGAATTTCTCTGGTGATTTCTTCTGGCCCTAGTTTTGTCTGTCTAGCCTCAATTTCATATTTTTCAATGTGAATTGAGGTGTAGATATCATCCTGCACCAGTCGTTCAGAAATTAAAATTGCGTCTTCGTAGTTGTAGCCTTCCCAAGGCATGTAAGCAACGACGATATTTTGTCCTAGCGCCAATTCACCACCTTCAGTGGAGGAGCCATCAGCTAATACCTGACCTGCCACAACTTTTTCGCCAATGCGGACGAGGGGCTTTTGGTTCAAACAAGTATCTTGGTTTGAGCGTTGGTACTTTGAAAGTGGATATCTAATTTCTGAGGTGTTAGGTTTTGGACGCACCCGAATTTCTGTAGCATCTACATAGGTGACATCGCCATCAGTACGCGATACAATTACCATCCCTGAGTCTCTTGCACCTTGGGCTTCTAAGCCTGTACCCACTAATGGACGCTCTGGTTTGAGCAGGGGTACTGCTTGCCGTTGCATGTTTGACCCCATCAGCGCTCGGTTAGCGTCATCATGCTCCAAGAAGGGAATCATGCTAGTAGCAACCGATACAATCTGTACGGGGGACACCGCTACGTAGTCGACTTGCTCTGGCGTTGTAGTCGAGAATTCCTGACGATAGCGTACTGGCACTTGCGGTCCAATAATGTGACCTGTTTCATCTACAGGAATATCTCCAGGAGCAACCCGCAGGTCGTCTTCTTCATCGGCTGTCATGTAGGCTGGGGGCAAATCAAATCTGACTCGCCCATTTTCTACAGGTCTAAATGGTGTTTCTAGGAACCCGTATTGGTTGACTCGTGCATGGGTCGCCAAGGAGCCAATCAACCCAGCGTTGGGGCCTTCTGGTGTTTCAATGGGACAAATACGTCCGTAGTGGCTAGGATGAATATCCCGCACAGCAAACCCCGCACGTTCGCGAGTTAAACCACCGGGACCGAGGGCACTCAAGCGGCGTTTGTGAGTCAGTTCTGCTAAGGGATTGGTTTGATCCATGAACTGACTTAATTGGCTGGAACCAAAGAATTCTTTAATTGCTGCTACTAGCGGTTTGGGGTTTACCAAGGAAGCAGGTGTTAAAACTTCGGCATCGGATACGGTCATCCGTTCCCGAATAATTCTCTCTAGACGGTTTAAGCCTACTCGCACTTGGTTTTGCAGCAATTCCCCGACGCTTCTCACACGACGGTTACCTAAGTGGTCAATGTCATCGATGTTGCCGATGTCATACTCTAGGTTAATTAGATAATCTACTGCTGCCAAAATATCACTGGAGGTCAGCACGCGCATGGTGTCGGGCACAGAAAGGCGCAATTTTTTGTTGAGCTTATACCGACCAACGCGACCCAAGTCATAACGTTTCGGGTCAAAGAAACGGGAGTCTAGGAGTTGTTGTCCCCCTAAGACTGTGGGTGGTTCGCCAGGACGCAATTTGCGATATAACTCCATCAGGGCTTCTTCTTCAGAAAATTGCCCTTCTTTTTCGATGGTTTTTTGGAAATATTCTGGATGGCGTAAGGCGTCAAAAATTTCGTTGTCTGATAAGCCTAAAGCTTTTAATAGTACCTGGGCTGAGAGTTTGCGGGTTTTGTCGATGCGTACCCACACGAGATCGTTACGGTCTGTTTCAAATTTCAGCCATGCCCCCCGGTTGGGAATTAAGCTAGCAGAATAAGTACGCCGACCGTTTTTATCGATTTCGGATTTGTAATAAACTCCTGGCGATCGCACTATTTGATTAACAATTACCCGCTCGGCTCCGTTGATAATAAAGGTGCCGCGATCGGTCATCAAAGGCAAATCTCCAATGAATACCTCTTGCTCTTTGATTTCCCCGGTTTCTTTATTAATCAAACGTGTGGGAACATACATTTGGACAGCATAGGTACTATCCCGCCGTTTGGCTTCTTCAACGCTGTACTTTGGCTCTTTGAGTTTGTAATTCTGACCCAAAAAGTGCAGTTCTAGTTTGCCCGTATAATCTGTGATCGGACTAAAGGAGTTCAGTTCTTCTATCAGCCCTTCTTCCAAAAACCAGCGGAAGCTTGAACGCTGGATTTCAATCAAGTCGGGCAATAGAAAGGCGGGTTCCATATATGTTTCTTTAGTCATGCCTCTACCTTTGTCAACCTGGTTAAATTTTCCCTTGGACACTGCTGTTTAATGCTTCCCACTGCTAGCCAGTGTCCGAACTGTTTGGGAACTTTTCTCTATACACCTAACTATTTTCAAATGTGGACAAACGCAGCTATGAAAGCGGGAATGAGCGATTTTACCAAGGGGTAATCGCCTGTAATGGAGAGTGGGGAGTGGAAGTGCGGATTGGGAAAACTCTTCCCTTGTCCCCAGTCCCTAGTCCCCAATCCCCAATTAAAATATTGCTGAATTCGATTTACTTTCCTCACTTCCCCTCCAAAAAGCGCGTTAAGTGAGCTTACGCAGCTCTACACGGTGTGGTTGAAATCCGCCCCGCTATTTATACCCTCAGTGATATCCTAGATATCCTAAGTTTGAGGAAACTATCCGCATTTTGTCGGCTTGGAATCAGAATCACTTTATTTTGCTGGATTGTAATCACAAGGCAATTTCATTTAACGATTTTGTATAGGTTAAATACACAGCAAGCCGATGCTGTGCATAATTACGGCTCAACCTGATTTGTTTCGGTCAGTCATGTGTCGAGAGCATCCGATTGTAGAGATTTGGAGGATGGCCAAGCCGAATAACAGCACGGTAAATTAAACTTAGAAGTTTTACGTTCCTTCCTTTATCATTATGACGCAAGCAAAATGTTTTGGAGGGAATGATCTTAGCATATTTTTGTCCTCCTAAGGTTTTATTTCTTTGTAAGCAATT
This sequence comes from Nostoc paludosum FACHB-159, assembly GCF_014698835.1. Taxonomy (GTDB): domain Bacteria; phylum Cyanobacteriota; class Cyanobacteriia; order Cyanobacteriales; family Nostocaceae; genus Nostoc; species Nostoc paludosum. Next base: position 230,397 of record NZ_JACJTU010000003.1, read on the forward strand.
GGATAAAATAGACTAAAGAACACTTTATATCGACAAACCGAATAATTTACAAGCATTGTCGGTAGTAGCTTGGGCGATTGCTTCGACAGTTTCCTGACGCAGTTTCGCCACTTGCTCTGCAACGTAACGAACGTAAGCAGGTTCGTTACGCTTCTCGCCGCGTTTGGGAACTGGAGCTAAAAAAGGGCAATCTGTTTCAATCAATAGCCGATCGCTACTTACCATCGCTGCTGAGGATTGGATATCTTTAGCGTTTTTGAACGTTACTGTTCCGCTAAAGCTGATGTAAAACCCCAAGTCAAGAAACCATTGGGTTTCTTCTGGGGTTCCTCCCCAACAATGCATGACGCCGCGTACTGTTTCTCCCTTTAGTGACCGCCATTTTTGCAATACTTCTCTGGTTTCGGATGCAGCATCGCGACAGTGGATAATCACTGGTAAGTCGAGTTCAGATGCGATCGCTAACTGCGATTCAAACACCATGTACTGTTGCTGATAGTTATCGGCTTTGTAAAAATCCAGCCCCATTTCCCCAATTGCCACCACATTCGAGTCCGAACTCGCCAAAGATTTGATTTTGTCGGCTGTGTCGCTATTCCATCGATCGGCATCTAAAGGATGCAATCCTACAGCAAAGCTGATTTCTGGAAACTCACGCGCTAGGGACTGAATGCTAGAAAATTCCTCCGGGTGAACGCAGGAATGAACTAAACGTACTACACCTGCTTGCTGCCACCGCGATCGCACTGCTGCTAAATCTGGCTGGAAATTCTCAAAGTTGAGATGGACGTGGGTGTCTATCAGTTGCATCATTTGTCCTTCGTCATTTGTCCGTTGTCATTTGTCAGTTGTCCCCTCTTACAAAGTTCTGATCGCCGGAAGCCGGCGCTCAGACTTTGCGCTTTGTCCTTTGCTAATGACAAATGACCAATGACTACTCAGCTGTTTGCGTGAGAGGTTTTAGTCTGCCCGCCAATTTGGACTTTTTCCTTGCCCCGTTATTTGGATGAAGCACGCCTCGTTTTACTGCTTTATCGATTTTGCTGTAAGCCTCAGATAACTTAGACTGTACTTCTTGTTTTAATTCTGGGGTAGGATTAGCTGCATAGACAGTTACAGCATTAAAGTATTTCTTCATCAGCGTCTTGACAGCTGATTTGTAAGCTTTATTACGCAGTCGGTTGCGTTCTGCGATTTCGGCACGCTTAAGAGCAGACTTTGTATTCGCCACAGTCAATTCCAGAAACTAATATTAATATGTACGCACACTACTAGATTTACTAATATAGCATCCAAATTGCCAATGTTAGAATTTCCTAAAAAAATTATGCCATTGGCTACTAGAGAAAGGGAAGCCCAGGGGCTTCAGGGGTAGAGAAGTAAATAAGAACGAGTCACTCAACACTCCCAAAAATCTGATGACTAATTAAGTGTGCCGCCAATTAAGTAAATACGTTAAAATAAAGTCTATGAGTAAAATAGTCACCCTAACTCACCACCCGATGGAGCAGTGTGATTGCCAATGCCATCTGTCCTTAAAGCAGACAGACGATCAAAGGTAAAGAACTGTAATAGAGCTAAATTTCAGGGACATTCCAGTATAGAACCGATGCTTCGTGTCTGTACACATGTTAACTACTAAAAGTTAGGAAAATAAGTAAAAGTTAGTTATAGTCAGACCCTACCCTCTGTAAATACAGGGTGTTGGATGTGGAAGCACACAACCTTTACGTTTTTTAAGAGTTAGGGTAAAGGTATAAGGATAGTGGGAAATGGCACGCCCCCTTCCTACCGATCGCCAACTCAGGCAGATTGGGATTAAGCAATCAAGTTGCCTTTTCAAGTAAACCATGTGCTGGCAACCTTAGGAGTATCAAAAAAATCCAGGTTAAGCTAGAGGAGAGAATTAGAGTGAGCTTCCACACCCCAATAGGTGAAAAGCTTTTACTAAATCTCAGGTGGCAATATTATAATTTTGGCATTGTCCTTACTCCATGCTGCGAATCATTACTCAGCAGGCAGACGTTAGAGCAGAACTACAACGGATCTGCGATCGCACCCATGACGAACAGGTGCCCAACAAAGAAGCAACGGTGCGGGAAGTTTTGCAAGCAGTCAAGCGCCAAGGCGACAAAGCTGTACTGCATTACACCACCGAATTTGACAAACAAACCCTCAAGCCAGAAGAACTCCGTGTTACAGGCTCCGAAATGGATGCAGCCTATCAACAGGTGTCAAAGGAATTGATGGGGGCGATTCGCCTAGCTTGTCGGCAAATTGAAGCATTTCATCGTCAGCGAGTCCCGAAAAGCTGGGTACACTTTGGCGATGATGAAGTGGTACTAGGCAAACGCTACACCCCAGTAGATCGAGCGGGGTTGTATGTACCTGGTGGTCGCGCTGCCTATCCCAGTACAGTGCTGATGAATGCAATTCCGGCTCATGTTGCTGCTGTACCTCGCATAGTGATGGTAACGCCACCAGGCCCAGGAGGTGCAATTAACCCAGCAGTTTTGGTAGCCGCTCAAGAAGCAGGGGTGCAAGAAATTTATCGCGTTGGTGGGGCACAAGCGATCGCTGCTTTAGCCTATGGCACAGAAACAATTCCGAAAGTGAATGTGATTACTGGGCCTGGTAACATTTATGTCACCCTAGCGAAAAAACTTGTCTACGGCACGGTTGGTATTGATTCTTTGGCAGGCCCTAGCGAAGTGCTGGTGATTGCCGATGAAACCGCCAATCCAGTGCATGTAGCTGCTGACTTATTGGCCCAAGCCGAACACGATCCGATGGCGGCAGCTATTTTGCTGACCACAGATGCTGCTTTGGCAAAAAACGTGCAGGTAGCTTTGGAAAGACAGCTAGTGGATCATCCACGGCGAATAGACACAGAAAAAGCGATCGCTCACTACGGCTTGATTATCGTTGTGGAATCTTTGACAGCAGCAGCAGAACTCTCTAACGAATTTGCCCCCGAACACCTAGAATTAGAAGTCAAAGACCCTTGGGCACTCTTACCACAGATTCGCCATGCTGGAGCAATCTTTTTAGGTTACTCCACACCAGAAGCAGTAGGGGACTATTTGGCAGGGCCTAACCATACCTTGCCCACTTCTGGTGCTGCTCGGTATGCTTCAGCGTTAGGGGTTGAAACTTTCCTCAAACACTCTAGTATTATTCAATACTCCCAAACCGCACTGGAAAATGTGGCTAGTGCCATTGATGTGCTAGCAACAGCAGAGGGCTTACCTTCCCATGCTGATTCAGTGCGGCGGCGAATTAAGTTAGAAGAGTGATTCGGAATGCTTAATTTTTTCTGAACTTCCAACTAAAACTTTGGACAGCGATACCTACGGTGAGCTACGCTAACGCACAACATTAGCTACCCTGCCTTTGATTGGTGATGGCAGTTGCAGCAAAAGTTGGGCATTAGCGATCGCCAGTTCCTAAAGAAAGGTTGTCACTGAAACTAAATTGTTAGATAAAACTAGACAATGATGAATGTTTTGTCTGGGACAAAACTTGTTAAACTTGTGATAACGCAAAAACAAAGCGAAAAAATTAAGGCTTGAGAAGCTATACAAAACTTTTCAGAGTAGTCCTGCCTGTTGCATGGTAGTCGAGAAAACCAGAGATTTTAATAGGACTGAAAATAACGGATTAAAGTAGCAAAGTTTCTCAATTGTCCAGACATACAACCTAAAACGGGATAAGTTCTATCTGATTTTAAGCCTGGGGACTGGTGAGTGACGATACTGCTAACATCAAGCACAGAAGCAATCAGGAGAAAGTTAAACAGAGTTAAAACACTGTTTAACTCCGCCCAAGTGTTGTAAAACGGTTTACTCTTTAGGAGACGATGGGGTGCTAAATACTGTTTTGGTAGCTCTGGACGGTTCGGAAATTGCAGAACGAGTAATCCAGACTTTAGATGATTTGGCTTTTTCCGAAGACGGGAGGGTTATTCTTTGCCATGTATTTCCCACACCAGAGTCAGAGATCGAACTACCTGCCGATCGCCCTCAGTCAGAGTCCCCAACATTTTCTTATTTTCATATTGAAAAACAACTGCAATCTTATCAGGAAAAGTTATCAGTTAAAAGTGATTTAGAACTGGTAACAGGCGATCCTGCTGAAGAGATTATTCGTCTTGCCAACATATATAAAACTGAATTGATCGTAATTGGTAGTCGTGGATTGATGGGGATGAAGCGAATAGTACAGGGTTCTGTTAGCAGTCAAGTTGTGGAAGAAGCTAATTGTTCAGTATTGGTGGTAAAGCCTAATTAGAAGTAGGTAAAGCAAAGAATCGAGACAAGCTACCAACTATTCTGAGTCGAGCTGAATTAAAAAGTATTTTGGTTGATGGACAGGAGCAGCTTCGCCTGTTAATCTTGCTTTCTAACCTAGAAGTTAGTGAAGCTTGTCCTGGTTTTTTAAAAGAAGAATTGGGGATGCACGTTGAGAATGAACTTAAACATTAAACAGTTCATGCAGCAACGTTAGCGAATACTTGGGAATTTTCAAAGAATGTTTATCTCTCAGACTTCATGATTCTTAATCATGCCAGCTTACTTTTGTGGCTGACAGAATTACCATAATCCAATAGGCTGATCTTAAAGTGGTGATTTTTCACAAAGCTCAACTACTGAAAAAGGTAGAGTTTATTGCTCAGTATTTTGGGACAACTATGTGCAAAATGTTGCCCACTCTCTATCATCACTGAGTTGTTAATTAGTACCTATACAGAATATGCCCCTAAAAATCGTTCAGAACTTTGATGCGAGTTTTACTCTCCAACCACAAGCACAAGAAAGTCTATTCAAGTTATTAACGAGTGAAGCTTTTTTAAACCAAATATGCCAGCAATTGCAGTGTGAAAAAGTTGAATTTACAGAGTTACTTTTCCAGCCAGTTCCTTATAGTTTAACTACTACTAAGGGAATGCCAGTAGAATTTGAAAAGTATCATGAATCTGATGAATATGCAATCATCAATGTTCCACCAAATTTCATGTTTACTGCTAAAATTTTTAAACCCAGTCGCCTTTGCGCCGTTTACCAAAAATTTGGTAATGGTTAATTTAGAAGGTGTTTTCCCATAATTACAAAAATCTTAGATAGGGTGTGAAGGAAAAATCATGAAAACGAACCGCAAAGTACGCAAAGTTAGCAAAGATAGAAAGATAAAATATTTATAAAAAGTTTAGGATTTATGTAGCAGTTTTTAAGCACAAAAGCAAATAACAAGTTTTAGATTTGATTTATGACTACTGAAACAAATACTCCTGCTTTGGCAAGCTTGGAATTCATTCCTTACATTGGCGATCGCGGTGAAATCCCGGAACAATTTCAAGGTAAAATCGGCGTATATGCTATCTTTGACCGAGAAAAAATACTGCAATTTGTAGGATATTCTCGTGATGTTTATCTCAGCCTCAAGCAGCATTTAATACGACAACCAGAGCAATGTCATTGGGTGAAAGTTCAAACTATTGAACGTCCCAGCCGCACAGTTTTAGAAAATATTGAGAATGCTTGGATTGGTGAAAATGGCAGTGTGCCAGCAGGAAATGGAGATAACAAAGAAAAATGGACTAATCCCATTGATGTCAAAGTGCTAATGACGCCTGAAGAACAGGCAAATTATCAAAATCCAGCTAATGATGAATTGGCGCAAATAAAAGTTATTAAAAATGTGGCGCGGCGAGTAGAAGCTGAAATTTTAAAAGAATTAGAAGGGCGTGGTTTGCAACTAGAAATTCGCTTTAATCCTAAATTGAAAGAACAAGGGTTACTAGATTTGAAATGAAGGTAGTTTTGGGAAAACTATCTTATGAATATCGCTGGTAATCTCTCATGACAATACAGCTGCTGAACGATCGCTATCAAGTTATCCAGACATTGGGTGCTGGTGGGTTTGGTCAAACCTATCTCGCAGAAGACACCTATATGCCTTCAAAGCGCCGTTGTGTGGTGAAACAGCTAAGACCAATTCACAACAACCCTCAAATTTACCAAATAGTCCAAGAGAGGTTTCAACGGGAAGCAGCTATTTTAGAAGAACTCGGTGGCGCCAATGACCAGATTCCGGCGTTGTATGCTTACTTCTCTTCTGGTGGGGAATTTTATTTAGTTCAGGAGTGGGTTGAAGGTGATACCCTAACTGCAAAATTCCAAAAGCAAGGGCTATTTAGTGAAGCCGCTGCTTTTGAATTATTCCTGAATATCTTACCGGTTTTGGATTACGTCCACTCAAAAAATATCGTTCACCGCGATATCAAACCGGATAATATCATCGTGCGTTATCGTGACGGTAAACCTGTACTAATTGATTTTGGTGCTGTGCGGGAATCGATGGGAACCGTGGTGAATTCCCAAGGAAATCCTACCAGTTCCATTGTTATTGGTACACCTGGATATATGCCTAGCGAACAAGCCGCAGGTAGACCAGTTTATTCGAGCGATTTATACAGTTTGGGAATGACGGTAATATATTTATTGACTGGCAGAGTAGCGCAACAATTAGAGACAGATTCCCAGACCGGTGAAATTGTTTGGCGACAGTATGCCAGTCATATTAGTCCAATGATGGCAGGAATAATTGACAGAGCGATCGCTTATCATCCACGCGATCGCTTCCTCACAGCAAGAGCAATGCTAGATGCTTTGCACAATCCAATTCCCGCGACGCAACCCGTCTTGACGCAAGCAACTGTGGTATCTGCACCAGCACCTCAGACAGCCCAGGTTCAGCCACAGCCAAATCCGCAAAATAATAGTCAGAATCATATTCTCATCGGCAGTTTAATCGCAGGTGGATTAATTGGTGCATCTATAATTATTGGTCAAATGCTGACGAAATCTCCGCAATTGACAACAGATAAAACAGTATTGCCTTCACCAACACCCTCAATAATCGAAAAACTCCGGGCTATCAAATCAGCTCCTCAACAAACAACAGATAAAACAGTATTGTCTTCACCAACACCCTCACTAATCGAAAAACTCCGGGCTATCAGATCAGCTCGTAATGCTTCCTCAACAACACTGCCAGATAATAACACTACTTTTAATACTTATTTTTGGCTTACTCAAAAACACGTCACTGATGCAGATTTGGATGGTAAAAGCGGTTTTGAATTAGATATAATGCGAAATTCAATATTTGCTAGCCACGGCCGCCGTTTTGACACACCTGAAATACAAGATTACTTTAATAACCAAGCTTGGTATCGTCCGATATATTCACCAAAAGAATTTCCCACGAAATTGCTGTCAAAAATAGAGCAACAGAATGTAGAGTATATCAGCAAATATCAAGACCGTTATGGCTTGAGATATTTTAAGAAATAAATTTTTGCTGCGCTTAGCTGTTCTGAACTCGAACAATGGAGTTCTGAACTTGAATTATGAAGTGCGATCGCCAAGTTTTATGCAACTTTAAACTTACACTCAAATCTACTTCAAAGATTCCATGAATTCAATACACTTTTGCATCTGTTGGCGCATGGTTTCTCTATCAGCATGAAACCTCCGTCCATGACCTGGTAGCACCCATTCAAAAGAGAAATGAGCTAAGTTACGCATTGATTTAGTTTGTTCTGGCCAAGAATACCAGCAGACATCGTGAAATGCAACCAGTTGTTGCAACCTTTCTGACCAAGCGAGATGGTCGCCAGTGAAGAGAAACTTGTTTTTATAAAGTAAAACCGTATGTCCTTTGGTGTGGCCTGGAACTGAAATAATTAATAAATCCTCAGTCAAGGTAAATGGTTCAACTCCCGTTAACTGTATTTCCACATTGCGAGTACCCGCAGAAATTTCATCAGCGTGGAGGATGCGCTGACACTGAAAATGCTCCGCAAACTTTTGGTGATCTGCGACATCATCCCTGTGAGTTAGATACATATAACGAATTCCACCCATGTCTTCTAAACGCTTGACCAAAGGTGGCGTAAATCTAGGAGAATCGACCAAAATATTACCTTCAGGAAGTTGAATTAAATAGCTAGCAGCACCGTAGGATTTTTCGGAATGATAGCCACAATGGTAAATATTTTCATCTACTAAAATTGGAAACTTTTCCTGAGCAAATTTGATATCTTTTGGTTTTTCAACTGTGCCAATAGAACTAGTAGGACAAGCTAAAAGTGCTTCCAAGGCTGCTAATCTTTCCGCTTCATTTGTTGGTTGATGATAAACTGCTGACTGCTCATCAACACGAGAAAAAACTTCTGGAGTCATCCAGCGACAAGTATCGCAATCAATACAAGTAGTATCTACATAAAAATCGCCGTTAACATTTTGGGTGCGACGCTGATTTAAATGAGCCATATTAAAACCTCGTGCTGGGAAGTGATAAACCCTATATCACTACGCTAGCAAAATTGACTTGAGGCTGTAGGCTCCTGAAGGTTAGATATAGGCTATCTTAAAAAAGACAGCCTATCTTAACTTAAAGTTAAAAATTGATCACACCTCTAGCTAACGGGTGAGATAACATAGGGGCAATCGCTTTATTTCAGGAAATAAATGAACTTCGTCTATATTACTGACAAAATTCAATTTGGTTTACCATAAAAGGAAGTTCTTTGGTATCATCCACAGCCATTTGCCTGACCCAACTCTTAAGTTCAGGAATCCATTTAAAACCTGCCTTTTTTGCAAGTTCCCTATTGTCATAGGTTACAAGAGCTTTAAACCAAGCTTTGGGTCTTAACGCCATTTGAAACATGCCGTTCAGGTTTTCCATCCGATCAAAAAGATATGCGATCAATTGACAGTCTGTTAATGCCCTATGATTTCCAAAAATACCAATATCATGCGCTGCTGCTAATTCAATAAGAGATTGACCAGATCGGATTTGACGAGGCCATTTGAAGTCAGTACAGGTACAAACCCAAGGGAGTGGTTCATTGTTAGAGTTCGAGAAAACAGGTAATAGATTTTTTCCATTATTTGAAGAACCAAACCACTTTCGATCAAACTCAGCATTGTGTGCCACAATTACTTGCGCCTTCTTAGCCATCTCAGTTATCATCCACACACTTTCAGCCACTTGTTCTTCTGTTATTTCCATTAACGGTGCTGGCTTAATCCGGTTTATATGCTCTGCCGGATTATCCTGTGCTGGGAGAAGAGCTGAATATTGTGTGATAGTGGTTTGGTGCTTCACCGAATACAGAATAGCTGCTAACTCTACAATTTGGTCTGTCTTAATGTCTAAGCCTGTGGTTTCTGTATCAAGAATTAGAACCTGATCGGGTGTAGGAAACTGAGCATTGGATGAAACGAAGGAATTTTGGGTCATAATAGAAGTAGAAATAAATAATTGAAAACATGCCTACCAAGTTGGAAGCTTGGGGGCATTTTTTTTGGCATTTTGCAGCCGATTATATACAGATTAATTTACTGATATAATTTTGTCAATCATAACGTGATTATTTTCTATAGTGTTACTAGTTCGGAAGCGCAATTAATAGTCACTATCGGCATTATTGTCATAGACCTCTTGATTAAGTTTTAAGTAGTGAGCAGAGTATTTATGAGAAAAATTTGCTGTAGGTTAAAAGATTTTATGAAAAAACGGCATTTATCGCAGTATCAACTAGCCAAAGAAACTGGTATTAGCGTTAACGCCATTGGCAGGCTTTACAAGGAGGAGTTTGACCGGATTGATTGTCACACGGCTGCGGTTTTGTGCGAGTACTTCCACTGTGACTTATGTGAGCTGTTTCCACTTGTGGCTGACTCCTCAGCAAGAATGAAAGAGGATGAAATTCTACAAAAATATCAAGCTGGAGAGAGAAATTTTTCTGGAGTAGACCTGAGAGAGGCAAATCTCAGTGGGCAAAACTTGACCGGGGTAAACTTGACTGGAGCTATTCTTGCTAGAGCCATCCTGCAAAATGCTGATTTGAGCAAGGCAAATTTGGATCAAGCAGACTTGGGACAAGCAGATATGGAAGGAGTAAACCTAAATGCTGCGAGCCTAAGAACAGCAAAGCTTAGTTCAGCTAGACTAGTTTCTGCAAAATTGATGTATGCCGAACTAACTGAGGCTGATCTCAGTGAGACTTACCTAGAAAAAGCAGATATGAAATGGGCAAACCTCAGTAGTGCAATCTTAAAAGGAGCAAAATTAGATAATACAAATATAGTCAGAGCTAATTTAAGACAAGCAGACTTGACGAATGCCAAACTCAGGAAGGCTGATCTGAGTTGGGTAGACTTACGTGAAGTCAAGCTTATCGATGCTGATCTTAGTGATGCGACGCTAGAAGCCAGCAGCTTAACTGATACTGATCTTAGTAGAGTCAATCTTAGTAGAGCCGATCTTAATCACGCTGATCTTAGTAGAGCCAACCTCAATAATGCTGACCTTACTAATGCTAATCTAACTAAAGTAAATCTCAGTGGAGCTAATCTCAGTGGAGCTAATCTCAGTGGAGCTAACCTAACTCAAGCCAACTTAAAAGACACTTATGTAAGTAATATCATTTTGACTGGTGCTAATTTGAGCCACACAAACTTGAGTAGCTTTAACCTCAATAGTATTAATTTAAGTGGTGCTAATTTAAGTGGTGCTAATCTCAGTAATGCCTCTCTAAAGGGTACAGACCTCAGTTACGTCAAATTCGATGATACAGATATGAAGTATGCTGACTTAACTGACGCTGACCTTACTGGGACTGAACTTTATGGTAATGACAAGTATGGTATTATACAGCCGAAGGCGGACATAAGGGGAACAATATCACCTTCAGGAGATGTTTACAATGATGACATGAGTAATGGTATGGACTATGAGCGCAGTCCTGAAGACGAGTTATCTGAACATTTCTAGTTGTTAGGCTTGAATTGATTTTTGCTGAGAGAGTGATTGCAATAGTATTTGATCAAGTTCCGTGAATTAAGTAACTTACCCATCAAGTATCGGTAGAGTATGACCCAAACGCAATCCTAGTACAATCCATCCTTCAAGACTATCTTGTAAATCTTCCCGACAAGCTTCTAGTGTTGTAGCGTTTGCCCAGACTCCTTGACATTCTGGAATTTCCCCATAGAAAGTTCCATCTTCAAGCAACTCATAAATTGCTTTGTGCATTGCTGTACGAATGTAATCTGTCAACATTTATATTTTTTACAACTTCATTTAGCTTTTTAATCAATTTTGTGATAATTAAAATTTTACTTTTAATCGCAAATCTGCCAAACTCTAATTATTATGTGTAATTTATAATTTCTAAAAATACGATCGCGCCCCTTTTACCAAACGCGATCGCATTAATTTTTCTCCCCTTAACTAATAAAATGCAGTCTATTAATTACTGCACTAATTAGATGATGAGTAATAGGAAGACTATCAATTACCATCCCTAAACATAACAGCATCATGTAGGAAATGGAATAGAGAAATAACTCTCTAGCGACAGTACGATCTTCTGGATTTTGCAACAATCGCCAAGATTTGTGGATAAATAATCCTCCCAAACTAAGGGCGATCGCAGCATAAAGAACTCCACTCGCACCTAAGGGATAAACTAATAACACTGTTGCAACTACAGTAATCAAGGTATAATACCAAATTTGCCGTACTGTTGCTGTATCCCCTTTAACTACCGGTAGCATCGGTATCCCGACTTTGGCGTAGTCGTCCCGAATCATCAAAGCTAATGCCCAGAAATGGGGCGGTGTCCACAAAAAGACGATGGCAAAAATTAACCATGCTGCCCAGCTTAAAGTGCCGGTCACAGCAGCCCAACCCACCAAAGCCGGAATTGCCCCAGCAGCACCACCAATGACGATATTTTGGGTGCTGTGGCGTTTTAGCCAGTGGGTGTAGACCAAAATATAAAAGACAATCCCAGAGAAAGCTAGCACTGCGGCTAACAGATTGGCGAAAACTGCCAGTAGTGTAAACGAGATTGTTGCTAGAGCGATCGCAAAAATTAGAGCATCACGCGGCTGCACCTTACCGGAAGGCATGGGGCGATGGCGCGTCCGCTCCATGTCATAATCAATATCCCGGTCATAGATACAGTTAATTGTCTGGGCACTTGCAGCAGCCAGAGTGCCACCAGTCAGAGTTACTAGTAACAGCAATGGGTCTACCTGTCCCTTAGCAGCAATCCACATACTGCCAGCTGTAGTAATCAAAAGCAAGGGAATAATCCGAGGCTTAGTTAGCTGGTAGTAACTTTGAATTACTTGGAAAAAAGTTTGGTGGTGGCGAGAGACATTAGTCTCAATCATGTTGACTCTGGTTCCTTATTTTTCAATAACTTATATGCAGCCCCCGCTCAAGCTGGCTCTTTGGGTCTAACGAAAATACTTATTCGCACTTGCGTGGGTCGCATCGTCAGTGCTGAGTAGTTCCCCATTTCTCCATCTCTCTACTCAGCATTAAGCACTCGTTGTTCAGCAGTAACTGAATCACGCGATGATAGAACTGTAAAAGCCACTAAAGTACCAAGCAAAGCAGCTCCTACAGCTTGGTGGGACACAGTGAGAGGTTCGACTTGGAGGTGTAATTTGAAAGTGGCGAATCCCAACAAAATTTGTAAGCTCAACAATGCGCCAGCCATATTTGCCAGTCGCCGCAAGGCTGGATGTAGCGCCGGTGTACGCCAACTGAAAAATACCATTGCCAAGGTTGCCACAGTTGGCGGCACCAAACCAGCAATATGGCTGTACATTACAGTACAAAGTTGAGAATCGCCGAAGCATTGGTGTAGCGCCCAACGAGATCCTACTAAAGCACCTAAGAGACTTTGCAGGTAAACCAAAACAGCAGCAGTTAAACCGACCCAAGGCAACTTACCAACCGTTCCAGTTCCTTGATAGGGTGTGAGTGCGGTGCCGATAATCAACAGGGTGGTAAAAAACAATAACGCCGTTCCCAAATGGGCGGTAACGATATCAAACCGCAACAATTCGGTGACGGTGAGTCCTCCCAAAACACCTTGGAAGACGATGAGAAACAGGGCAAATGTAGATGCCCAAGGCAGCCAACTGGGTAGCGAGCGACGGTGCCACCAGGATAAACCAAAAAGTGCGATCGCGCTGACACCAATTAAGGCAGCATCTAATCTGTGAAACCACTCTAAGAATACCTGGAAATTCATTTGCTTAGCTGGCACCAATTCGCCATAGCACAATGGCCAATCTGGACAAGCAAGCCCAGCATTCATCACGCGGGTGGCAGAACCTATCGCCATCAAAATCAAAGTGGCTATGCACATTCTCCACACCAAGCGACGAATCATTTCCTTGGGCTTTTGTTGCTCAACTGCCGCTTGATTTTGTTGTTGTAGGACAATTTCATTCATGAACAGTACCTTCTGCCCGCTCTTGGTGGATCTCTAATAGATTCTTAATTTTCAATATTGAACGGACACTTTGCAAAACAGGGGGAACCCCCCGAAGTTCTGATGGTCGGAAACCTCCGCTCAGACTTCTCTTTGCAAGCAAGTGTCCTCCCCATCTCCACCCTAGCGTATACTCTAGGGGTTTATAGATTGGCACTCACTTATACTTTGAATCACTCTCGCTATGTTTTGCCTGAAGCTTTAGGTATTTTTCAAGATGTGAAAAATCGATTGGTGGCAGTTAATTTAACCATCCTAAATTTTTCATTAAATTTTTCTAGTGATTTGCATCTATTTTTGGGAATATCTGTTAGTCACCTTTTACTCAAAATTAGTAAGATACCCAAAAAAATTAATAAAAATTTCAGATATTTAGACCCTATGTCTTACAGCCTAGACTACCTTAGTAAGTGAGCAGCTTTGAGATAACGTAGTAAATTCAATTAAGTAAGCCGTGAAGATTCCAAGTTCAATATGGACATTACTCATTGGCATCGTGCTAACTCTAACCAGTATTTGGTACGGTCAAAATCATGGTCTGTTGCCAGCAGCAGCCACAGATGAAGCCGTCTTAGTCGATGGTCTGTTCAATGCGATGATGGTCGTTTCTACAGGTATATTTCTAATAGTCGAAGGTGTTTTGATTTACTCTGCATTTAGATACCGTCGGCGTGCAGGTGACAATGAAGACGGGCCACCAGTCGAGGGCAATGTACCTTTAGAAATACTCTGGACGGCGATCCCAGCAATTATCGTTATCGGTATTTCTGTTTACAGTTTTGATGTGTACAACGAAATCGGTGGCTTCGATCCTCATGCCATCCATGAAGCCCCGATTACTCAAGAACAGTCGATGAAAATGCCTGGGCATGGAAGTGCCATAGCTGCGACTTTGAGCGATACACCTCCTAGCACCGAACCCAACCTCAATCAAGAAAAATCTGATGAGGCCATGCAAGACCCAGCGACAGCCCAAGTCCGCAATGCTGACCAAATTCCCCAAAAGCCGGATGCTCCAGGTGTCGGTAGTGTTGCTCCCACAATTGGAGGCAGTCCCGATAAAGCAGGTAAACCAGCAGCATTGCAAGTCAACGTCACAGGTCTACAATATGCCTGGATTTTCACCTACCCGGAAACTGGGATCACCACAGGGGAAATGCACGTTCCCATCGGCAAAGAAGTGCAAATTAATATGACAGCCAACGATGTGATCCATGCCTTCTGGGTGCCAGAGTTCCGTCTCAAACAAGATGCAATCCCCGGTAGGCAAAGTGAGATTCGCTTCACACCCAACAAAGTAGGCGATTATGCTCTAATTTGTGCTGAACTTTGTGGCCCATACCACGGCGCCATGAGAACAACAGTGGTAGTTGAGCCAGAAGAAGCTTTTGAGAAATGGCAACAAGAGCAGTTAGTTGCCAGTAAAGAAACTCTAAATAAAGCCGTTGCTGTTAACCCTGCGGATTTATCCCCACATGAATTTCTTGCCCCCTACACCAAGGACATGGGAATTCAACCTGAGATGCTCCATCAAGTTCACCACTAGTCAATATGTCATTTAGTCAAAATCTAATGACTAATGTACAGACGTAGCAATGCTACGTCTCTAGCACCTAATGACTCATTCCTATGACACAAGCTCAGTTACAAGAAACTGCCAATATCTCCGCTCATGGTGAAGAACCACCTGTGAGAAAATGGCAAGATTACTTTACCTTCAACACCGACCATAAGGTGATTGGGATTCAATACCTAGTCACGACATTCATTTTCTACTGTATTGGTGGCGTGCTTGCTGACTTAGTTCGTACAGAACTGCGAACGCCAGAAGTAGATTTTGTCACCCCAGAAGTCTACAACAGCTTATTTACGCTGCACGCTACAATCATGATTTTTTTGTGGATTGTGCCAGCTGGTGCGGGTTTTGCTAACTTCCTGATCCCCTTGATGATTGGGGCAAAGGATATGGCATTTCCCCGCTTAAATGCTGTTGCCTTTTGGATGATCCCGCCTGCTGGTTTGTTGCTAATCGCTAGTTTACTAGTCGGTGATGCGCCCGATGCAGGTTGGACTTCCTACCCTCCTCTGAGCTTGGTAACAGGTCAGGTAGGTGAGGGAATTTGGATTATGAGTGTCCTCCTACTCGGTACATCATCGATTTTGGGGGCAATTAATTTCCTCGTCACATTGCTGAGGATGCGTATCCCAGGTTTGGGGTTCAATCAATTGCCTTTGTTCTGCTGGGCGATGTTTGCTACTTCGGCATTAACTCTGGTATCTACCCCAGTGTTAGCAGCAGGTTTGATTCTGTTAGCTTTTGACTTAATTGCTGGGACGACATTTTTTAATCCTACTGGTGGCGGCGATCCCGTTGTGTACCAGCATATGTTCTGGTTTTACTCGCACCCAGCGGTGTATATTATGATTTTGCCCTTTTTTGGGGCAATCTCAGAAATTATCCCCGTGCATTCGCGCAAGCCAATTTTTGGCTATAAAGCGATCGCCTATTCTTCCTTGGCTATCAGTTTTCTAGGGCTAATCGTCTGGGCACACCACATGTTTACCAGCGGTATCCCCGGTTGGCTGCGGATGTTCTTCATGATCACCACCATGATCATCGCCGTACCCACTGGAATTAAAATATTCAGCTGGTTGGCAACAATGTGGGGTGGAAAAATTCAACTCAACTCCGCCATGTTGTTCGCAATGGGCTTTGTTGGCACCTTTGTGATTGGCGGCATCAGTGGCGTGATGTTAGCAGCAGTACCCTTTGATATTCACGTCCACGACACCTATTTTGTAGTGGCACATTTACACTACGTTTTATTTGGTGGTAGCGTTCTCGGTATTTATGCCGCAATTTACCACTGGTTCCCGAAAATGACGGGACGGATGCTCAACGAATTTTGGGGTAAGGTTCACTTTGCCTTGACACTTGTCGGTTTAAATATGGCCTTCTTACCCATGCACAAGCTAGGGATGATGGGCATGAACCGCCGTGTTGCTCAGTACGATCCCAAATTTACTTTACTGAATGAAATTTGCACTTACGGTGCTTATATCCTCGCGGTTTCCACATTTCCCTTCATTATCAATGCGATTTGGAGTTGGTTGTACGGAGAAAAAGCTGGTAATAATCCCTGGAGGGCACTAACCTTAGAGTGGATGACTACCTCACCGCCAGCGATCGAAAATTTTGAAGGAACCCCAGTACTAGTTACAGGCCCCTACGACTACGGCTTGGAAAAGGCGAAAGAAGGCGTACCCTTATCCGATCCCAATCCAGTGTTGTCTGCTGGGCCAAACTCGGTATTAAGAGCAGAACCCGATCCAGCGGTTGCTGCTAATCCCGAAGATCGGAAATAAATTGATTGGGGCATTGGGTATTGGGCATTGGGAGTCTGGGAAGATTTTTTATATAATCTTCCCATTCTTCCCTCTCCCCCCACATTCCCTATTCCCCATGCCCCATCCCCCATGCCCTATTCCCAACTCTACATTTATCAAAATTCATGCAAAGTCAGACAATTGACCCAGCTAAAACTGAACTGAATCATCACCATGCAGCAGAAGCATCTGTCGGGCATCATGAAGAACATCCAGACCATCGTTTGTTTGGGCTAATTGTCTTCCTGATTGCTGAAGGGATGATTTTTATGGGACTGTTCGGAGCCTATCTGGCTTTCCGTGCTACCCTACCTGCTTGGCCTCCAGAAGGTACTCCAGAGTTAGAACTATTACTACCCGGTGTTAACACTGTCAATCTGATTGCTAGTAGTTTTGTCATGCACAATGCCGACACTGCTATCAAAAAGAATGATGCGCGGGGTGCGCGGATTTGGTTAGCAATTACCGCCGCGATGGGTGCTGTTTTCTTAGTAGGGCAAGTATATGAATATACTCATTTAGAATTTGGTTTAACTACCAATTTATTTGCCAGTGCATTTTATGTTTTGACTGGTTTCCACGGACTGCACGTTACTATCGGCGTTTTAGCGATTCTTGCCGTATTGTGGCGATCGCGCGTTAAAGGTCATTACAGTAGTGAAAAACACTTCGGCATTGAAGCTGCGGAAATTTACTGGCACTTTGTTGATGTGATTTGGATTATTTTGTTCGGATTACTGTATTTGCTGTGAGTATTAATTATTAGTTGTTCACTCCACGCGAACAACTTAATCAGCCTCCTTTGGGGGCTTTTTTATTTTCAGTATCAAGTCAGACGCTCATACCAATAAGACAGAGAATGGCTACAGAAGCGATTAATCGTCTCTGTAGTGCAATAGGAGTAGTATAGTTCTCTATTTCTGCACTATCGCAGTTGAAGCATTTAGAACATAAACCGATGGTAAAAAGCTGACAAAAATAGATTTTCAACCCTATTGCCTATTGCCTATGACCTCGTATACCAGTCCAAAGACATAGAGTTTTAATTACTTACAGTATTGCATTTACTTTATTGATCAAAGCTTGTATTATTTATACTTATTTATAGGTTAAAACTTCAATTTCAGACCAAACCATAAAACTGCCCTCAAGCATATGAAGTCTGGGAAGATGATTGCCTCAAGATTGAAAAATCAAGGGGCAAGTATTCATTCTCTCACCTAAGCTATGACAAACACTGACGGTCAGTAATTAGCAGGTAGTATACGCCACATGAGCCAGAAACCTCCGATCAAAAAAACATTCAGGAGTAGCTTTGAGACTGTTAAAGTGTTGGAAAGCCCAGAGTCTGGAAGAAGCTACTCTTTAAAAAGTGCAATAGGTAATAGATATCACCAGGGTTTTGTTAGAAAAACACTTAGGAATCGCTTTCAAATTATTAAACAGTTGGGAAGCGGAGGATCTGGCGATACATACTTAGCTGTAGACCTAGATTTACCAGGAAGACCACATTGTGTTGTCAAGCATTTCCACCCAAAAGATCCTAATCCTACTGTTGGGGCGATCGCTAAAAAATTATTTGCCAGAGAAGCAGAAGTATTATATCAGCTAGGTAACGACCACGAGCAAATTCCCAGATTGTTTGCCCATTTTGATGAAGATGGGGATTTCTATCTAGTCCAAGAATATATTGACGGTCATTCCTTGACTCAAGAAATTATCCCAGGTCAACGCCTGAGAGAAAATACAGTCTTGAATTTATTAAAAGACATCTTGGAAGTGTTAGCCTTCGTGCATGAACACAACATTATTCATCGAGATATTAAGCCGCAAAATTTAATGCGGCGACACTCCGATGGCAAGATTGTGTTAATTGACTTTGGAAGTATTAAAAAAATTGGTGCTTTAGGAGCTGGTTTAACCGTTGTGGTTGGCACTCCTGGTTATATGCCGAGCGAACAAGCTAAAGGAAAGCCAAAACTTTCGAGCGATATCTATGCAGTAGGTATGATTGGCATTCAAGCTCTCACAGGCTTAATACCTAGCCAGCTACAAGAAGATCCCAATACTGGGGAAGTTATCTGGCGGCATCACGCACAGGTAAGCGATGCTTTTGCAGATATTTTAGACAAAATGGTTTGCGATCGCCATAGCCAACGTTATCAATCTGCCGCAGAAGCTTTGGAAGCCCTTAATTCCGATTTGGTGGGATTACAGTCATCACAATCTGGTGGGCTAAAGCAAAATATTGTCGATAGTTATTTTCTAGCTTACAGGAATTTTATTTTGTTGCTGGGCATCGGACTCGGCGCTAGCACTAGTTTGATAGTAATTATTTTAATCTATACATTTCTGAATGCAAGTACATCGCTTCCACAGCAACCTACTCAATTAAAAAATATCATAGAAAAATTTATTCATCAGTCACACTTAACTAATATAAATACCTTAACTACCCAAACAGAATCTAATCAAAGCAATTGCACCGTTGCAAAGACCACCCAGCAAATTAAATTTAACTGCATTACAAACAATTAATTATCTATTTGGAAGATTTTTTAAAAAGTAATAAATGATGTATTAAAGCTTGAAATCCTCCTAAATCCTCCTGTAAAAAAAAGGCTTTAATTAGCTCACTGCCCCCTTGGAAAGACTTGGTTAGGGATATATAGCGATGAAGAAACTAGGTAGTGAATTGCTGACGAAAGCTTTACTTAAAACTTAAATATCGACAGATTTTTAAAGGGTAAATACTGAGAAATTACTGTACTATAAATACTATCAATAAAAAAAATTTAAAAATATGGACAATACCAACCAAAGAAAAGCTTTAATTAACGGCGAAATTGCCCTTTTTCTTAGAGGTTTGATTATTGGTAAAGTATTGACACTGATGGTCATTGGCGGATTACTTTGGTGGTTACTCAAGCCAAACTTATTATCCCGTAGCAGTGTTAACTCCTACTCCTCTAATCAAAATGTAAACAGCTCCTCTAATTTTCAGGCAATTACGGATGTTCCAAGCGGCTCATTTAACTACGGTGGTAGTACAGCTTGGGCATCTATCCGGCAATTAGTAGATTCTCAGATTCAAAGCGATCGCCCTGAACTACAATTACGCTATGTAGACCCTACAAAGAATAGCCCTGGCTCTAGTTCAGGTATTCGCATGTTGCTTGATGGACAATTGGACTTTGCTCAGTCCTCCCGTCCCCTGACAGATGAAGAAAAAGCAATTGCAACCCAACGAGGCTTCACCCTTGAACAACGTCGGGTAGGCATTGATGGAATAGCAGTGGTAGTCAACCCATCATTGAAAGTACCAGGTTTAACTGTTGACCAATTGCAGCAGATTTATTCTGGACAAATTACTAACTGGGAACAAATAGGTGGGCCAAATTTGCCCATCGTACCTTTTTCTCAACGGCCAGAAAATGCAGATACAGTAATATTTTCTAGCAATAACAACTCGAAGGGGCAAGCATTTGGCTCCAATGTACAGTATGTCTACTCGACTACAGAGGCAGTGCGTCAACTCAGTAAAACCCCTGGCGGACTGTATTACGCTTCTGCTCGTTCAGTAGTTCCTCAGTGTAGTGTGAAGGCTTTACCATTGGGTCGCACTTCTAGTGAGTTAATTCCCCCCTACCGCGAACCTCTGGTGTCACCTGAAAACTGCCTACGTCAGCGTAATCAAGTAAATACTGAGGCTATTAGAAATGGTAGCTATCCAATGACTGCTGAGATGTTTGTAATTATTAAGCAAAATAAAGGGCGAGAACAGCAAATAGGGGATGCCTACACCAAACTTTTATTAACTGAACAGGGGCAAAAAGCAATTGAGCAAGCTGGTTTCGTTGCAGTTCGCTAGTAAAATTTGGAGGATAATTAAGCCCCCTTTTGGGGGTTTCATTGACATTTGTGCAATCAACTGCTGAAGGCAAAATATTCTCTAGCGATCGCAAATCATATCATGTCCAGCTAATGAATTACGATTGACAACCAGTTTGAAGCCACTAATGAAAACCCGTTAAAACAATAAAATTATTCCGTGAAGCAATTTGCTGGATCGACTGGGGAATAGAACCAGGAAAATTTGGTGTAAAAACCCGATCTAAGAAATAAACAGTACGGTAAAAAATATAAATAGTAAGTATAGACAAAAATGATGCATTTTACCATACATCAGGACAAATGCACGAATTCGGGCTTGCCCAAATCGAAAGTTATGGTAGGATAATTTTGGAGAAGTTAAGTTCGGCGATACGAATCTTGTTGTTAGTAATAATTGCAAGCGGCTCTCCGGATGAACATCTCTGCATCAATGGATTCTGGAGAGTTTCATGTCAATCTACGTAGGGAACCTATCCTACAGCGTCACACAAGACGACCTTAGTAAGGTATTTTCCGAGTATGGCGCCGTCACACGCGTTCAATTACCCACAGACAGGGAAACAGGTCGCGCACGGGGCTTTGGTTTTGTGGAAATGGAATCATCAGCCGCAGAAGATGCTGCTATACAGGCTTTGGATGGTGCCGAATGGATGGGTCGTGTAATGAAGGTTAATAAAGCCAGACCACGAGAGGAGAAAGGCGCTCGCTCTGGCGGTGGTGGTTGGCAAAAAAATAATAATAGTGGATACTCACGAGGCTATTAAGTTTTGAGACGATTCACGACGGCAAAAGCATCATAGCGATGTCTACGACGGGCTACGCCTACGCCAAGCAAAAACTATCACCAAATTAGCAGTTTAGTATAAAACTGAATCTGCGAAGTTTTAATAAGCAGTTCAGGATATGGCTGAGCTGCTTATTTATTTAGATTTGAATTTCGATCGCAAAGCAGCCAAGCCTGCACTTGAGCATAATTTAATCTGATGGTGGCCATAGTTGTTATAGCAGGCAATAGGCAACAGGCAACAGGCTTACGAAAGTTTTTTGGGAGGCTGGGTTTTACGGTAAGCTGATGTCCTATATGATTCAACAGTTATACTCCACTTTTTTGTTCTGATTCCTGTTAGCGCAGTGGGGCGTAGCCATTCTGAATTCTGACTTGTGAATTCTGAATTCTTCTTTTTAATGCAACTTTGGTAAAGAACAATAGATAGAATGAACAGAGTTAGCCTTAATGTCTAATCGCCAAAACCTATACATCTCATGGATTTTGCTAATCTTGCATCCCAGTTAAATGCTGGAACGATCTTACCAGAGGGAATTGTGATTCTCACCCTCTTGGGGGTTTTGATTGTTGATTTGATTTTGGGGCGTACATCCTCGCGCTGGGTTGGATACCTAGCGATCGCAGGTTTATTGGCTTCGATTGTCGCCCTGTATTTTCAATGGGATGCTCTCAATCCCATCTCTTTTAGCGGCGGTTTTAACAGTGACAACCTTAGTATCGTCTTTCGCGGTATCGTCGCGTTGTCTGCCGCTTTTACTATATTGATGTCAATTCGCTACATTGAGCAGAGTGGCACCGCTTTAGCAGAATTCATCGCTATTTTGCTGACCGCTACCCTTGGAGGGATGTTTTTATCCGGGGCTAGTGAGTTAGTCATGATTTTCATCTCACTAGAAACCCTGAGTATCTCCTCTTACTTGTTAACAGGTTATACTAAGCGTGACCCCCGCTCTAACGAAGCGGCGCTGAAATACCTGTTAATAGGAGCTTCCAGTACAGCAGTATTTTTGTACGGAGTATCATTGCTGTATGGGTTATCAGGTGGACAAACTGAACTAAGTGCGATCGCCACTGGCATTGCCACAGCTAAGGCTGGTCAATCTTTAGGTTTAGTGATTGCTCTGGTTTTTGCGATCGCAGGTATTGGCTTTAAAATCTCCGCCGCACCGTTCCACCAGTGGACACCAGACGTTTACGAAGGCGCTCCCACCCCAGTAATTGCCTTTTTATCTGTAGGTTCCAAAGCAGCCGGGTTTGCTCTAGCTATCCGCTTGCTAACAACAGCCTTCCCCCTTGTAGCTGAGGAATGGAAGTTTGTCTTCACTGCTCTGGCCGTTCTGAGTATGATTTTGGGTAACGTAGTTGCCCTAGCCCAAACCAGCATGAAACGGATGCTAGCTTATTCATCCATTGCCCAAGCGGGGTTTGTGATGATTGGCTTAATTGCTAGCACACAGGCAGGTTACGCCAGCATGATATTTTACCTCCTGGTCTACCTATTCATGAACCTGTGCGGCTTCACCTGCATCATTCTGTTCTCCTTGCGTACAGGAACCGACCAGATTGCCGAATACTCCGGACTATATCAAAAAGACCCACTCCTAACACTGGGCTTAAGTATCTCCCTACTTTCCTTGGGCGGTATTCCACCATTAGCTGGGTTTTTTGGTAAGATTTACTTGTTTTGGGCTGGTTGGCAAGCAGGTCTTTATGGATTAGTCTTGCTGGGCCTAGTTACTAGCGTCGTCTCCATTTACTACTACATTCGCGTAGTCAAGATGATGGTAGTCAAAGAACCCCATGAAATGTCCGACGCAGTGAAGAATTATCCTCCAATACGTTGGAATTTGCCTGGATTTAGACCTTTGCAAGTTGGCTTAGTGGTTACTCTAATCGCCACTTCCATTGCAGGCATTTTGTCAAATCCACTATTTACATTGGCTAACCATTCCATCTCCCATACTGCAATTTTGCAAGCAACAGTCAATAGCACTGTACAAGCACAAAATCTACGAGTTGTGCGAAAGTTAGATTCGGTAAGTCAGTCTCAATCCTCAGTTGATGCGACTGCTAAAATTTAACTATTTGAAGCTCAATACAAGTTTGTGCTATTGAAGAAGCGCCTGTTTGCTAATTAGCAAGCAGGCGTTTTTCAAGTTGGATTCACTAAACCAAAATTCAGAATAGTGTACACAACTAGAGAATTAAATATAAAAATTCTTCTTATCCCTCCTGCCCCCTGCCTCAAAACCAATCAATTTGTACCTCATGCAAATGAAAGCTGCTGTAAGTTAACAGGTATCTTAATTAAAAATTCTGCACCTTTTCCCGGAGTAGAAAAACAGTTAAGTTGTCCGCCATGTTTTTCCACTATAATTTGATAGCTTATAGATAGACCTAGCCCAGTACCTTTACCCACGGGTTTAGTCGTGAAAAATGGATCGAATAGCTTTGAGCGAACTTGTTCGTCAATTCCAAAACCATTATCAGCAATAGTAATCGCTATCCACTTTTTATCTATTAGTTCAGTGGTAATTTGAATTTGCGGTTTGTCAGTTGTTTTTGAATTGGCTGCTGACCACTGGCCAGCGACTGCGGACTTTTCTAAAGCATCGATCGCATTAGCCAGGATATTCATAAATACTTGATTTAGTTGACCGGGGTAGCAAGTTACATTGGGTAGTTGACCATATTTTTTAATGACTTTTATTTCTGGACAGTCATGCTTAGCTTGCAGTCGATGATCCAAAATCATTAAAGTACTTTCAATTCCTTCATGGATATTAACTTGCTTAAGTTCGGCTTCATCAAGTCTCGAAAAATTTCGCAATGATTTAACAATTTCTTGGATGCGCTGTGTTCCCGCTGTCATTGACTCGAAGAGTTTAGTTATATCTTCAATCAAAAAACTCAAATCTATCTCTTCTATTTGCTTTTGAATCTCTAGAGGAGGATCTTGACAAATTTGCTGATAAATTTCTATTAATTTCAGTAAATCTTGAGTATATTTATGGGCATGATGAAGGTTACCATAAATAAAACTTACGGGGTTATTAACTTCATGGGCAATCCCAGCTACCATCTGGCCTAAACTAGACATTTTCTCAGCTTGGATCAGCTGAGTTTGAGTAAGCTGGAGTTCATTTAATGTTTTTTGTAAAGCAGTTGTACGTTCTTCAACCCTAATTTCTAATTCTTCATTCGCTTTCTGGAGTTCTAACTCAGCCTGTTTACGTTTTTGAACTTCTTTTCCTAACTCATCAATTTTTTGGTTGAGAAGCACGAAATTATTGCTGGCTAAAGTTCTATTTTCCAAACGCAAAAGAATTAAAGCTGAAGATTCAGGAGACCAAGGTTGAATAACTGCTCCTTGAGTGCGACATATTAATGTTTGCCCGTCATTTTTACGTAAAGTTAATGAACCTAAAATCATTGCTCTGCTAGTCGAACAAGCTTGTAGGTATTTGATAATATCGCTCGCAGGCTGAGTTGCCAAATCAAAGAGCGTTTTCCCTTGCAGTTCCTGACGGCGTAATGTCAGCATATCTGCTACTGCTTGATTGGTAGCTAAGACTTGACCCTCATTGGTCACTAAAAGTAAAGGTTCTGGTAAAACTATGGCAAGTTCAAGAAATTGTTCAGGAGTCATGAGGCTTGCAATTTAAACTTGGACTACACTTTACCTATCTACACTAGACCTAGCCCAATTTAGACAGATTCTAGCCCTCTAAAGTATTCTCTACCTTCTACATCTTCTGCCTCTGGAGTCAGTTTTAAATAAACAATAACTCTGCATCCAGAAGCGCCCTGTGCTATGGTATCTTGCAATTGTACTTTCGCATATCCTAGATTATTCGCTGCGATGGTTCCAAAGACATTTGAAGTCATCATACACATAGCAGGACGATTAACAACTTTGTCCCCAAATGGGCAAACGCGGTTGCCAAAAACAATTTTTTCATCATCTTGTTCAATAACGTAAAAATCGCCTTGAATTCGTTTTTTTAAATCAACTAAGACATCGGCTACTTGATTTCGGGAAAGATGTGAGACTTCTAAAGCAGATTTGTAATCTTGGTTAATCTGGCTACCCATCCTTTCACCAACAACGCTAATAAATCCAGAAGCCTCTTCTAAGCCAACTACATCCTGCAATGTACCAGATAGTTCTCTGATTAATGTACGTAAAAATATATCCCGTTCTAAGGGGAGATTCAGGCTACTTATTGAATGATTAAGGGAATTTGGCATAAACTTTCAGGACACAACTTTAGAACTACAGTTTTAGAGTTCCCAAAAATGGCTCTCAAGTAACTGCTTATCGCAGTTTTAAGTTGTGTAAATTTTAGTAATTTCATAGAAGCTGACTGTGGTGTGCCTCTACTATGCAAACGAAAATTTCTGTAAACTCTAATCTTTTTTAAGAAAATTTAAACACTATACTCTAAGACTATCCTATTTTTTTACATCATTATCACGGGCGATCGCTCTAATTTATTGTCTGATAAACTAAAAAACTTTTAAATTGTATAATCAGATTAAATCAAACTGTTGTAGGGGGCGAAAAGCCTGCACTAGCTATTTAACTGAAATCTGTAACGGCCGATCAGCTTGTAGTATTTATCTCCAAATAAGTAGAACAGCGTAAAAAAACCAAAATATGTAACTAAAAGTAAAGTTGCCCAAAAAACTCTTCCCTTCTGCCTTCTGCCTTCTGCCTCCTGCCTTGTCATAACGACAATTTTCAACACCGACCTACTTACATTACTAGAGACAATTTAGCAATCTTAATAAATTGGAAGGGTGATTATAAATTCTGAACCCTCTCCTAAAACAGAATTTACTTGCAAAGTTCCCTTATGTTTTTGGACAATTATTTGATGGGCTATTGATAATCCTAATCCTGTTCCTTTACCCACTGCTTTAGTTGTAAATAAATGGTTAAAAATTTTTTCTTTTACTTCAACTGGTATCCCTACTCCATTATCTTTAATCCGAATCAATACGTGATTTTTGTCTTCAGTTAGGGCAGTATGAATTGTAATTTGATTAGGATTTGCCTTAATTTCATCAAAACTCAACCCATAATTAGACTCTTCTAAAGCATCAATAGCATTTGCTAATAAATTCATAAATACCTGATTGAGTTGCCCTGGAAAGCATTCTATTAAACAAAATTCACCGTAATCTTGAATTACTTGAATAGCCGGACGGATTTTATTCCCTTGCAAACGATGTTTGAGAATAACGAGAGTACTGTTAATACCTTCATGAAGGTTAAAGAGAACTTTTTGTTCTGTATCTGCTCTAGAAAAAGTTCGCAAGCTCTTGCTGAGATTGGAAATTCGATCTGTACCTTCTTTGATTGAAGAAATGAGTTTAGGCAAATCCTCCCGCAGATATTCCAGATCAATAAATTCGCTTTTTTCTCGAATTTCCTGAGACGCTTGAGGATAAGTTTGCTGATACATATCTAACAGACATAATAAATTATGAATATACTCTTGAGCCGGAGTTAAATTACCTGCTATAAAACCAATTGGGTTATTAATTTCGTGAGCTACATCTGCAACAAGACTTCCTAATGTAGACATCTTGTTCTCCATCATCTGAAGATTAAAAAGCATCATTTCTAGTTCTTGGCTTCTTTCTTCTAATTTATTTTGATATTCTGTTAATTCATAAATTACTTGTTTGAGTAAAGATTCTTTCTTTTTATTTATATCTTCTAGCCTCATGCGGTCTGCCTCAGACCGCTCTAACTGTTTTTTGATGATTCTATTGGTTTTTTGGAGTTGCTGAATCTCTTTTTCACAATCAAAACTTTCCATCAATTTTTACTGAACTCCCAAAATTAAAGTTACAAAAGTTTCGTTGTGAAATTGCGTTTGACTAATTAAATCTATAGGAGCAATCTCTCCATTAGAATAAAAACCACAGGTAGGTAAATAATTGTCGAGACAAACTTTCGTATTTTCGTACTCTTCTTGTGCCCTCGTACCAAGTATTTGCCGACGAGCTACACATGAGAAAAACAAAACCGCACTTGGTTCTTTACCTGGATAATTATTTAAAGCATTCATAAATGATGCTTTAGAAGCTGCAAGGATATCTTCATAACCTGCTTCGGAAATTTGAATAAGTGCTTGGTCAGGAATATCCGCAAAAAATGTGATACTACCAGATTCTGGCTCGTAAGCAATAGGCGCTCTGATATAAAAGTTCTCTGTATCTTCCTCAAACACTGCTAGGGGATATTCCATTGAAGGAGGAAGTAAACCTAGATAATGATGATAAAAATCTAATGCTGGCTTACCATCTATTTCATAGAGGATATTCTTATCTACTTTGGTTACTTTGCTGATTTGGCCAATGGGACGCCAACCACTTGCAACACCATGAGAAAACAATATTTTGCCGCAAAAAAGCAGAATTGGTACAGAATCACTTAAAACTTCTGTTTGAAAAAATTGATATGTATTTTGATATTTTGAGTGGTCGGCTGCTAAACCGCCAAATATCGGTACATCTTGACCAAGAGCTAGCTTTAAGCCATTTAATATAGAGACACCACTAGTTGTAAGACTCTCTGGATGAGTTAAACATAGGCTTGGTGCTGCTGTAGTTTTTGCTTTGGCTTGTTCTACAGCTTGTTTGGTTGCAGTAATTGTATCGGCTGAAATTTGGCGTCCAACTCCTGCATAAATTTCTACTTCGTCTGAGCAAAACAACATCAAAGTGATTGAGTCTTGCTGAAACTCCAGAACTGAAGAAATTTCGCCATCTGTTGTTCCACCAATTAATTCAATCCCGCTAAAAGCTTGATGAATTTGCTGCAAAATCAGGGAATGCTCGAAGTCAATTGCAGCAAAAAGAATTCCAGCTTGTGGAATATCATCTGCAAGAGAAGTGATACATTGTTGAATAACTTCCTCAACTGCCGATAGAGAATCTGGATCGTTACTGTGACCCACTACTGCTTTGAACATATATTAATTGATATATAAAGAATTATTTACGAACATGGTTAGAGTTCCATAAGTTTCAGGAACATTTGATGATTTTATTTAATTTTTTGAAATTGGAAGTTTAATAATAAACTCCGAACCTTGATCTGGTGCTGAATTTACTTCCAGACTCCCTCCATGTTTTTCAACAACAATTTGACGAGCAATAGATAGCCCTAATCCTGTGCCTTGGCCTACAGGTTTGGTGGTGAACAAATGGTCAAATATTTTTTGTCGGACTTCAGGTGACATGCCTACACCATTATCTTTAATCCGAATTAGGACATGATTTTGATCTTCTGCTAAGCTAGTTTGAATCCAAATTTGATTAGGATTGGTCTCAATTTCAATATAGCTGCGCCCTAAGTTAGACTCTTCTAAAGCATCAACAGCATTAGCTAATATATTCATAAATACTTGATTTAATTGACCGCTGAAGCATTCTAATTCTGGTAAATTACCGTAATTTTTGATTATTTCAATATTGGGACGGTATTCTGATGCTTTTAAGCGATGTTTGAGGATCATAATTGTACTATCAATGCCATCATGAATATTGCAATAAACTTTGCGATCGCTATCTGCTCTAGAAAAGTTTCGCAGGCTGGTACTGATGTTACGAATCCTTTGAACACCTTCTTTCATTGAAGAAATTAAGTTAGGTAAATCCCAAAGCATATGCTGTAAATCCATCGCTGCAATTTCTTCTTGAATTTCTGCAACTGGATGGGGATAATGCTGTTGATATAGCTCAATTAGCTTAGCCATTGCTTGGAAATATACCGAAGCGTGACCGAGATTACCATGAATAAAACCAACTGGATTATTAATTTCATGAGCAACCCCCGCAACTAATTGACCAAGTGCAGACATTTTTTCTGTCTGTACAAGCTGGATTTGGGATTCTTGTAAATCTTTTAATGCTTTAGATAACGCTGCTGTTCTTTCTGCAACTCGATTTTCTAAAGTTTTTGTGAGATTTCGCAATTGAAGATGTGTTTTAATTCTAGCTAATAGTTCTTCTTCATGAAAAGGTTTTGTGATGTAGTCAACTGCACCAATATTTAGACCTTTGATTTTACTATCTGTATCTGAGTTTCCTGTCATAAAAATTACAGGAATATCACAAGTTTCAGCATTTTCTTTCAATTTTTTACATGTTTCAAACCCATCTATTTTCGGCATCATTACATCTAACAAAATTAAATCAGGTAGTCTAGATTCAACCTGTTTTAGTGCTTTTTCTCCATTAACTTCTGTCACTACTTCAAAGCCTGCATTAGTTAATATTTCCAAGACTATCTCTAAATTAGTAGTAGTGTCATCTACAACTAAAATCAAAGTCTCTTCCGAGACATGAGGCATTTTTATATCTGGCTTATAATTCATGTATTTAAATTAATTTAACTCATTGTTACTTGTTTATCATTAGCTCTGGGATTGTAACTAAACTGGCTCATTTGCTGAACGGACTGACTGATAAATTTACAATGTGACAATTCTATAGTTCCCAAAAAGTCTGATAACAGCAACATTCTGACATCAAATTGTTTAGATTTTGCTAGGGCGATCGCTACAGATGGATATACCGCTAAATCTTAGTTTGACCAAATTTCAATATTCTCTTTTCTTAAATTAGTCATTATTACTCTTGTTTTTTTATAGAAGTAGCGTTAAATCCAAAATAATATTTTTAATGTATTAGTTTAAGTTTTTGAGTTCGTCAACAGCATTTGTGATGAATAGAACAAAAATGTAACTTTTTTTATTAAAAAAATATAATTACAGATAATTACGGTTATGTTTTTTCAAAAAAGATTGAACAATAGCCAAGTAAGTTTGGAAATATTCATCTATCTTTATGCATCGCTATAATATGTGCTGTTAAAGAAAATTTTTCCAAAAAATCTGTTATAGCCTCTTAAAAAGTTCATTGTATTTTTGCTTTTGTAATTTATTTGTGTTCCTCAGTTTTAACTCAGAGATTTTTTATGCAGCAATTACTTTGCTCTGGTTTATACTGTCCATTTACGCCCCAAATCAATAAGCATATTGATGTTTTGCAAGAATATACTCTTGGATGGTTGCTTAAATTCAATCTCTTGGCTAATGAATCGACCTATAAGCGATTTTGTAAGTCTAAATTCTTTTTATTAGCTGCATCTGCCTATCCTGATAGCGATCTTGAGGAATTGAAGATTGCAAATGACTGGCTGAGTTGGGTGTTTATTTGGGACGATCAATGCGATCTTTCAGAATTAAAAAAGCAACCTCAAGTATTAAAGAAATTTCACCAAAGATATTTAGAAATACTGAACGGTGCAGAAATTACAAACCAAGATACACTATTCAGTCATGCATTAATTGACTTACGACAACGAACTCTCCAAAGAGCTAGCATCAAATGGTTTAAGTATTTCATCAGCTACTTAGAAGACTACTTCTGTGGGTGTGTTCAAGAGGCAACCAACCGTGCCAAGGGAATTGTACCCGATGTGGATACTTATATTACGATACGTAGGTCAAGTGTAGGAGTTTATGCTGTTCTTGCATTAGCTGAATTTTGTAATCAGTTCATGATTCCCGATGTTTTAAGGAATCACTATATTGTCAAAAAATTGGAACTGATTACAACTGACATTATTGCTTGGTCTAACGATATTTTATCAGCATCTAGAGAAATAGCCAGTGGTGATGTTCATAATTTAGTATATGTTCTGCATTATCACAAAAAAATTTCTATAGAAGAAGCAATAGAGGAGGTGACTAAAATTCACAATCAAGAAGTAATTTCCTTAACAAATATAGAATCATTTATTCCATCTTTTGGAGAAGAATTAGATATCTATATGACAAAATATATCTCAGGAATGCATAGTTGGATTAGTGGCAACATTGAGTGGTGTTCCCACTCTTCTCGCTATCATAATTCAGAAAGACTGGAACTAAAAGAATTCTGATAATCAAATCTTACTCTACATTTATTAGCTAAAGTTGCTTTAGCAGTAGTGTGGAATATAAAACTAACGTGTATTCAAGTTTTACTTTATAAACTTTGAATCTATTACGTTAAGTCATTTAGCTATGAGGAATGAACGGCTATTAGCTAACTACAATTTAAAAGTAAAAAAAGATGCAACTACCTAATATTATCAAAACTCCCCCTTTTCTACAAAAGCTTCAGTGGGTTAGTAATCCTATCCACTATATGGAAAATGCAGCCCAGCAATATCCTGATATTTTCACTGCTAGGATAATTGGTTTTGGGGATACTGTAGTTTTTGTGAACCATCCCCAAGCAATCCAGGAAATTTTAACTAATGATAGAAAAAAGTTTACAGCAGCAGGAGAACTTAACAGAATAGTGGAGCCTCTTTTGGGGAGTTATTCAGTTCTATTCCTGGACGGCGATCGCCACAAACACCAACGAAAACTCGTAGCACCCTCTTTTCATGGAGAGCGGATACAAGCCTATGGTCAGCTAATCTGTAATATATCTAAAAAAATCTTTAGTCAACCACCGCTAAATAAGCCGTTTTTAGCTCGTAATCTCACACAAGAAATATCCATGCAAATCATCTTACAGGCTGTCCTTGGCTTGTATGAGGGAGAAAAAATTCAAAAACTTAAGCAGCTACTACCCTTGCTGTTAACGCTTTTTGATTCACCTTTAACTTCTAGTTTATTTTTTTTCCCATTCTTGCAAAAAGATTTAGGAGCTTGGAGTCCTTGGGGAAAGTTCCTGCGCGATCGGCAGGAAATCGAGCAATTCCTTGACGCTGAGATCGCCGAGTGTCAGCAACGACCCGATCCACAACGCATCGATATTCTCTCGCTGCTAGTATCTTCTAGAGATGAAGCGGGCCAACCAATGACAGGTCAAGAGTTGCGCGATCAGTTAATTACCTTAATACTTGCCGGTTATGAAACTACGGCATCGGCAATGGCTTGGGGATTGTACTGGATTCACCACAAGCCCCAAATCCGTGAAAAACTGCTGCAAGAACTCGATACTCTCGGTGATTCCCTAGACCCGATGAGCATTTCTCGCCTGCCGTATCTTACAGCTGTTTGTAATGAAACCTTGCGAATTTACCCCATTACAATGTTCTCTTTCCCTAGAGTGGTGCAAGAACCCGTAGAACTGCTAGGACACGCTATAGATCCTGGGACTATACTGATTCCCAGTATTTATCTGACTCATCATCGTGAAGATTTATACCCTCAGTCTAAAGAATTTCAGCCGGAACGCTTTGTCAAACGTCAATTTTCTCCCTATGAATTCCTGCCCTTTGGTGGTGGCGTTCGTCGTTGTATTGGCGAGGCTTTGGCTGTATTTCAAATCAAGCTAGTATTAGCAACTGTCTTGTCACACTATGACCTAACGCTAGTCGATCGCCGACCAGAGCAACCTCAGCGTCGAGGTTTTAACATTACCCCAGGGAGTGGAGTGAAGATGGTAGTTACAGGGCGGCGTATGCCTCAAGAGTCTTTACCGAAGATGACAACTACATCTGTATCATAGAACACTAATTCAGTCACTTCTAAATAAGAAAAAGGACACACAAAACAAGCAGGGGAGATGGGAGCCGAGGAGAGAATAATAATTCCTCAGTCAACAGTTAACACTCCCAATCCCCAATTATCGCTGTTGCATTGGTATTTCAATCAGGAACTCAGTCCCTTCTCCTAGTGTCGAATTACAAATTAAACTACCTTTGTGTTTGTCCACAATAATTTGATAGCTAATCGACAACCCTAAGCCGGTACCACTTCCTACTGACTTAGTGGTAAAAAATGGATCAAAAATTTTCTGCCGCACGGCTTCTGTCATACCAGAACCGTTATCAGCAATCCGAATCATCACTCTATTAGAATCTGTTAGTTGAGTAGATATGCAAATTTTCGGAGAATGATTTTTCACTTGTTCTGGAACTTCTGATGATCCAAAGCCTCCAGTGAGATTTATCTGTTGATCATTTACGGATAATTCTTCTAAAGCATCGATCGCATTACTTAAGATATTCATAAATACCTGATTTAGCTGACCTGCATAACAAGTCACTTCTGGAAGATTTCCGTATTCTTTAATGACTTCAATTTCTGGATAATCGTTCTTCTCCTTAAGTCGATGCTGTAAAATCATCAAGGTGTTATCTATACCTTCATGAATATCTACAGGCTTCATTTCATATTCATCAAGCCGTGAAAAGTTGCGTAAGCCCAAAACAATAGTGCGGATACGCGAGCTGCCAACCTTCATGGAATCTAGAATTTTTGGCAAGTCTTCTGCTAGAAAATCTATGTCGATTTCCTCAGATTTATCCTCAACTATAGGCGAAGAATCAGGATATTCTTGTTGATAAACAGCTATCAACTCCAGTAAATCTTGGACATAATCACGAGCATGAGCAATATTTCCATGAATGAAGTTAATGGGATTATTAATTTCATGGGCAATCCCCGCTACCATTTGCCCTAATGAAGACATTTTTTCGCTTTGAATTAATTGAATTTGAGTGCGTTTTACTTCCTGTATCGCTTGTTGTAATTTTTCATTTTTATTGTTTAATTCTTGCGTTCTTTCTTTGACTTTTTGCTCTAGAGTATAGTTGTATTTTTCTAAGCTTTCTTTAGCTTGTGCCAAATTTTTGTAGAGGATAGCATTCTTGAGGGATATTGCTGCTTGGGTGGTAAGTAGTTTCAGAACTTCTACGCGATCGCGTGTAAATGCCCCTGTCGTTAAACTATTTTCTAGATAAATAATACCAATCAATTTTCCTTGATTAATAATCGGGATAGACAATATACTCTTAGGTTCCTCACAGATAATATAGCTATCAGCTGCTAAAAAGGAAACAGTCGTTGCATCATCGATAACCAAGATTTCTCCAGAACGCTTAACGTAGTTAATCAAAGTAATCGGAACATCGTAGCTTGATTCTAAAGAAATTGATGGAAACTCTGTATAGGTATGTTCAAAATCGGAACTCGAACAAACTGCCGTAACAGTTAATTCTAAGCTATCATCTTCGCTTAAAATCAAAGCACATTTAGAAGCTCCAGCATTCTCGATGGCAACTTCCATTAAAGTAGAAAGCAGTCGCTCAAGCTCTATTTCACCAGACAGTGCTTGAGATGCTTTAATAAATGTAGCTAAATCCAGAGAATCAGAAATACTTGTCTTTGAACCAACTACAGTTTGTTGATTGCTCACACTAGATAAAGATATGTTATTTAAGGAAGTACTTTCTTGGCTGGAATGGATATTCAGTTTTAGTTTTTCTTGCTGAAATACAGGAGCAAGTAATAGGGGATAGCGTTTTACCAAATCGTTAACTTTTGCTACTGCTCCCCAGCGAACATAACTATAGTAAGCATCTGTGAGGTAAGTTTGGGCAATTTTATGTTTGCCCCATCCAAGATAGAATTTGGCGGTGAGTTCTTGAGCGAGTGCTTCTTCATTAATATACTCATGTTCTTTGGCCAGGAAAATAGCGCGATCGTACAACTCTATTGCTTCGAGATATTGACCGCCAATTCGATGTCGCTCAGCCTCTACAAGATAATATTTGTGTAAATAATTCATCGGAGCGCAATCTGCCCAATGCTCCATTTTTTGCTGGTTCTGTTGAACTTTATTGAGAATAAACTTTTGCTCAGAATCTGATACATCAGGATATACAGCCAGTCGTGTTAGTGAATCATATAAGTAGAAAAGAGGAGTCACTGGCTGTCCTGTTCCACCTTGTAAATACTTCTCTGCTAAATTAGCATTTTCCAAAGCTAAAGAGTATTGCTGAAATAAGTAACAGAGATGAATTTTACTTGCATATAAGTAGAAAAGACCCATGACATCATTGGTGTCATGGTAAAGCGGCAGCATTTTTTCCTCGTTGTAAGCTTCACCAATTAAATGATAAGGGTTGGCGACATTTCCTAGCAAATTCAAGACACTCTGTCGGTGGATAGTAATCCAGTTAAATACTGCTTGTTGGTTTAGTTGTTTGATGACACTGCTGTAAGTTGCCATCTCACGTTCTAGCTCTGTGAGTTCTTTACTCATGAAATATGAAGAGTATGAATAAGAGTGAAGATAATACGCTGCGTATTCTAAATCTCCTATTTCTATTGCAGTATAGTAGCTTTCCAGCAAAGGTTTTAATACTTCCCTAATATGTTCCTTCCAATGTCGGATAGTTGTGTTAAATCCGAGCATTATTTTAGCTTTAACATCTTTAGCATTCTGCCGCTCCACTAGACTAACAGCCAGTTTGCCAAATTGATAGCCAGACTTAATATCTCCTAGTATACTGTTGAGTATTAATCCGTAATTACTATAGCCAAAAGCAGATAATGGAGCATTCCCATATTTGAGCGATAACTCGGTTTGTTTCAGAACAATTAACAGAAAAATTTTAGGAGCAACTGTATAGGTAATAGAGGTTGCAGTTGCTAGTATACGCATTATTGCTAGAGGTTGAGCTTCTGTCATCTCTGGCAGATTAATTAAGTCTTCAATATACCTGCCGTTGAGAGTTGATGTTAATTCTGCCATTGCTAATTCAATATCAGAATCGTTTGGGTGTTCGGGAAATTCCACCCCCAAAAGTTTCACAAATGCCAGTGCAGTATTTACAGCCTCCAGGGCTTGGTTCTGCGCTCCATAAGCTTGAATTTTAACTTCATAAACTTTCACTTTTTCTAGCAGTGGTTTACGTCTCAACACAACTTCTGCTAATTGCTCCATCTGTTCAAAGTTGCCAGCTAAATATGCTGCCTCTGTCGCAGTTTCATATAAACTCAGGGTGAGATCGTGTTTTGTTTCCCAACTATCAGCTGCTAGTAGTTGGATACCGTTAGTTAAATATTTAACCGCAGTTGGATAAGCTGTTGATGCTAAAGCTTTATGTCCAGCAATTAAGTTCATTTGGGCGAGTTCATCTCGCTTAGCCTGATGGGAGATAAATTCTACTGCAATATTCAGCTGATTAACAAGCTCAAAAATTCTTTCTTCTTGTTCTGCAACTGGAATATTGCTTAACAACAGTAGCCCGATTTTTAAATGAATTGGCTTTTTTTGTTCTTCTGGTATTAAAGAATAAGCAGCTTGTTGTACGCGATCGTGTACAAATTTATATTTAGGGATTTGCAAATTCAGGCTTGCAAATTCTGTAGATTCTATACCTTGAGTAATTAACTCTTGATTAGTATTATCTGCTGAAAAAATATTGTAAATTTCCGTTTGTGGTATTATTAGTCCATCTAGTAATGCCTGCCACAAATCTGATGCTGTATCTCTTACAGATTTTTCATGAACGATCGCCAAAGTTTTTAAATCAAATTGGTTCCCAATACAAGCGGCAAGTTTTAATACTTTTTGGGTATTTATTGGCAGTTTTTCTATCTGAATACCGATAAATTCTACTACATCATCTGTAAGAGCTAATTCTTTAATTTTAGAAATATCATACTGCCAATAACCAAGCTCAAAGTCTAATACAATTAGTCCTTCTTCGTATAAAGACTTGAGAAATTGAATAGAAAAAAATGGGTTACCTTTAGTTTTGGCAAACACCATCTGAGTCAAAGGAACAGCAACTAATTCCGGACAATGAAGGGTATCAGCAATTAAATGATTTAAATCTCCCTGATTTAAGGGTGCTAGGCTAATAGTACTAACATTCGCTCCTGCCTGTTCAATCTCTTGCAGTGTTAAATAAAGCGGATGTGCTTTTGAAACTTCATTATCTCGATAGGAACCAATTAATAATAAACCTCTCTTGTTTTCAGCTATTTTCTCTGTATCTTCTGAAATATCAGACAAGGTACTTTCGCACATCAATAACTGAATTAATTTCAAAGAAGCTGTATCTGCCCATTGTAAGTCATCGAGAAAGATAACGAGGGGATGTTCTTTTGTTGTGAAAATTTGAATGAATTTTTGAAACAATAAATTAAAACGATTTTGAGCGGCGCTGCCAGAAAGTTCAGTAACTAGAGGTTGCTTACCAATAATCTCTTCTAGTTCAGGAATTACATCAATAATTACCTGACTTTGTGTGCCTAATTCCCGGAGAATCTTGGCTTTCCATTGTTGAATTTGGGCATCAGTTTCTGAGAGCAATTGTCCGATTAAATCTCGAAAAGCTTGTACCAGCCCCGATAAAGGAATATCACGTTGAAACTGATCGAATTTTCCTTTGATGAAGTAACTCCGGTGGCGCAGGATGGGTTTGTGGACTTCGTTGACTACAGCAGTTTTGCCAATGCCTGAGAAACCAGCGACTAATATCATTTCTACTCCCCTGATTCCTGCTTGACGGGGAGCCGGGGGGTTGGGGAGCCACTGCATTGATGGGTTTTCCTGGCTCAAAGCAAATGATTCTGCTGACTTGTACTCCTTTTCTATGGGAGACTGCGCCAACCCAGAACCCGTAGGATAGCATCTGGTGGGGGGTTCAAAGGGGTTAGCAACTCGCTCAAAAGCCGCAAGTAGGGTTTCGACTTCATTTTGCCGACCATAGAGTTTTTCAGGAATTACAAAACGGTCTGAGATGTCACGGTTACCTAGTTTAAAAGTTGCAATATTTCCTGTCTCTTGCCACTGCTTTTGACACACTTCCAAATCATGCTTTAACCCCAATATACTTTGATAGCGTTCCTCGGCATTTTTAGCCATCAACTTGCTGATAATATCAGACAAAATTGCTGGAATATTGGAGTTAATCCGGCTAGCTTTTAGCGGTTGTTTGGCAATATGAGAGTAAACTAACTCCATCGGATCTTTGCTTGTGAAAGGTAACTGCCCGGTGAGGAGTTCAAAGAAGGTGACACCAAGGGAATAAAAATCAGTGCGGTAGTCAATACCTCGGTTCATCCTACCAGTTTGTTCTGGGGAAATATAAGCGAGGGTACCTTCTAAAACGTTGGGATTGATCAGACATTGACTTTCTCTGGGTAAGAGTGTGGCAATACTAAAGTCGATGATTTTTATCTCACCCGTGGTTGGGTTAATTAGAATATTGGCAGGTTTAATATCTTTATGAATAATGCGATCGCGGTGCAGTCCTTCAAGAATAAAAGCAATTTTAATAGCAATATCAAAAAACTCATCTAAGGAAATTTTATTTTCTTTTTTATCCTCGCCCTCCAGCCGCCATTTTTGCAGGGAAATACCGCCAAAGTCTTCCATCACTAAGATGTAGCTATTACGGTAATTCTCTAAGCTATAGGGTTTGATGATACCAGGAATATCAAGGTTTTTAGAGATGAGATACTGATTGCGAAATTGGGCAATTTCCGCGAATGTAGGATATTCATTCCGCATTAATTTGAGAACAACTGATTTTTGGTCTTGTTCTCTAATACCCCGATAAACTAGGGTTTTACTGCCTGAGTAGATTTGCTCAGTTATCCGATAGCCAGGAAACGCATATAATGTATCTAGTACTATTGACATTGCAACCTATATTTATAATTTTTGTTTCTATGGCTTAGTATTCCCCCCCCCAGACTATCGTTATCAGTAAATAGTAAAAATTCTTGTTTAATTAGCATTAAAAAATTGAATTTTTAATAAAGTTTTTTATTTTTATGATTATCTAAATATTTATTAATAAAATCATTAAATTATTAACTGTTTTTAATATTATTATCCAATAATAATGTTGTTTTATGGTTTAATTTTGCAAATTATCTGTCAGGTTAAAACGTCTATTTTGTCTCGCCATCAATCAGCACAAATAACAAAAAACCTGCCGTACTCTTGAACTCAAAAGTTCACGACGGCAGGCTTAATGGGTCTAGGGATGCTTTGCTAAACTAGCAACTGA
Source organism: Nostoc paludosum FACHB-159 (assembly GCF_014698835.1). GTDB lineage: Bacteria > Cyanobacteriota > Cyanobacteriia > Cyanobacteriales > Nostocaceae > Nostoc > Nostoc paludosum. Next base: position 269,679 of record NZ_JACJTU010000003.1, read on the forward strand.
GGTTAGTAATATCCTCCCACCCTGACCAAGTAATTAGTAATTATTAATTCGTAATTGAAGGTGCAGAGGATAATAGCGATCGCAAATTTTAAGCTAATTTGTTTCCAAGTTGCGTATTCTCTGGTTAAGACCGTCATTTGTGTTTCGCCTCAAGCAAATAGCCAATGACTAGTGACAAAGAACAGCCAGATGAAGTAATTATGCAATTTAAATGTGTTTTAGCTTATTTGATTTTTTGTTTAATAAAAGTCACAACTTGAGTTAGCTGTTTCTTCAAGCCCTCTATTTCTGCTTGCATTTTGGCAATTTTATCGTTCAACGCCTCGATTTCCGCCTGGGAGACTCCTGGAGAACTAGAGGTTGGTGTTGTAGCATTTGCGGCAGGTGGGATTGTTACTAAGGTATTTGGCTCACTAGAAGTTGCTACCGTAGCAGTTGTGACACTAGAGGTTGTGCTAGTGCCATTCTTAGCAGCGGTGGCTCCCACTGCAACTAGTTCTGGGCGTGGCTGCTTCGCTTTTGTCATAGCTAACTTAATTGCGCCAATTAGTTGCTTCTGATCGAAAGGCTTGCCCAGAAATTCAAAATACTCAAAGGGTTCTGGGATTTTTTCAGTCACCTCTTCTTTGCGACCAGACATGATCACCAAAGGAATTTTCCTTAACTCCGGATGAGCTTGAACTTGCTGGAAAACTTCCCAGCCACTCATTTTAGGGAGCAGAAAATCCAGCATAATCAAGCTGAGTTTTTCCTGAAGGATGAAATTTAGTCCTTCCACACCGTCTTTTGCTTCCAGTACCTCAAAATTGCCCGGTGGCAACATTTCTCGTACTTTTACCCTGACAACTGTAGTGTCATCGATAACTAAAATTTTATTGCTTGCCACGACTGTTTGCTCTAACAGAAACTTTAAGTGTAAATAGCGGATTTGCCGATTGTCCTTGAGAATTCTCCCACTATATACAAAATATCTATGAATTGGGGGATAGTATATTTCGGTATAAATGACATTGCGACACGTGTTTTGCAAAACTTTTGCTTGTGTTCTTTTCAATTTATGTCATTGTGATATTTAAAGCTTTGGCCTTAATCTAGGGCATAAGGGACGCGAGACACGGGGACGCAAGGACACAAAGAAATTACTTTCCGCATCGGAAAAACCCATTCCTTCTGGTAATGGGATGAAAGAAGCCTTTGAAAGCCCGTTAAACCTCAACAGTCAACCGTCAACAGTCAACCGTCAACAGTCAACAGTCAATGGTTTCGTCACAACAAGCCGAACTCAAGTCTGAAATTATGGCAATGCCTAGCTGGCTACGTCGCCCTATTGGCAAAGCCAGCGAAATCTCTACCGTACAACGCATTATTAAACAGCGGCAAATTCACACGATTTGCGAAGAAGGGCGTTGTCCGAATCGGGGAGAGTGCTACGCCCAAAAAACTGCAACTTTTTTACTGATGGGGCCTACCTGCACGCGCTCTTGTGCTTTCTGCCAAGTAGATAAAGGTCATGCACCGATGCCTATTGATTTAGAGGAACCGCAAAAGGTAGCCGAGGCGGTGCAGCTGTTAGGATTACATTATGTGGTGTTGACTTCTGTAGCCCGTGATGATTTGCCAGACCAAGGTGCAGGGCATTTTGTGAAGACGATCGCGACTATTCGCCAATTTAGTCCAGAAACTCAAATTGAAGTCCTGACGCCAGATTTTTGGGGTGGTGCGGCCAGTGGGGAATCAGGTCAACGCCAGCGGATAGCTACCATTGTCGAAGCCAAAGTGGCTTGTTTTAACCACAATATTGAAACAGTGCGACGCTTAACCGGGCCAGTGCGCCGGGGAGCCAAGTACGATCGCTCCCTACGAGTGTTGGCTATGGTCAAAGAACTGGATTCGACAATTCCCACCAAATCAGGTTTGATGCTGGGACATGGAGAAACCACCGATGAAGTCGTCCAAGCAATGGCTGATTTAAGGGCTGTGGGGTGCGATCGCTTGACTATCGGCCAGTATATGCGCCCCTCTTTAGAGCATCTACCAGTCCAAAAATATTGGACTCCAGAGGAGTTCGAGCAACTCGGCTCCACAGCAAGGGAAATGGGATTTAGCCACGTCCGTTCCGGCCCCCTGGTTCGTAGTTCCTACCATGCGGGAGAGCAGGGAGTGGGAAGTGGGGAGTAGGGAGTGTAGGGAGCGTGGGGAGTGTGGGGAGTGTAGGGAGCGTGGGGGGAAAGAGAATTGATGCTTCTCCTTCCTCCCACACCTCCCACACCCTCAATGCCCCATCCCCCATACTTCGGCTGCGCCCTTCGACTACGCTCAGGACAAGCTCAGTACAAGTGCCCAATGCCCAAACTTCAAATATTTCTAAAGAATTTGGGGGATTGGTACACATAATTTGGTATTTCTTAAAAAGTCCTGACATTAGGAGAATCGCATTATGACTGCTAAAAACAGAGATTTACCAGTTGCCGACAGTGGAGCTAAACCTCCCTACCCCTATCGCACAGGCTGGGCACTGTTCTTGTTAGCTATCAATTTCCTGGTAGCAGCCTGGTATTTCCACATTATTGAGTAGTTAGAAGTGGATAGGTGCTGCTCAAATCGTTCCTTTGAATAAACCTTTGGGACGAATGAGCAGCACTAAAATCATGATTAACAGTGCTACACCTTGTTTATATTGAGAACCCAGCCAAGGAGTGCTAATTTCTTGGACAATGCCAATGATAAAAGCTGCGGCGATCGCACCGTAGGGGTTGCCAATCCCTCCCAAAATCACTGAGGCAAATAACGGTAAAATTAAAAACCATCCCATATTCGGGCGCACGGCTGTAATTAACCCATACATACTGCCACCCAATGATGTAAGAGTGCCAGCAATCAGCCAAGTCCAAAAGATTACTCGGTCAACATTGATACCTGAGACCCTGGCTAAATCTAGATCGTCAGCAACTGCTCGCATAGCTTTACCAATTTTGGTGTTTTGCAAGAGATAGTGCAATCCTAAAATTGCTAGCACTGCCAACCCCAATACCAATAATTGATTTTGCGGCACTTTCAAGCCAAAGATATCTAAAGCTGGAGTCACAGGTAAATCATAATTTTGGTTCTTGCCACCCCAGATAAAAATGATTCCATTGCGAAGAAATAAGGCAAGTCCGATAGAGATAATAATCAGCGTGGTGGAGGTAGCACGAATGGAGCGCATTCTTGACCAGAGTAACTTTTCTGATAACAGCATTACCGCTACTGTTCCTCCTGCTGCGAGAATCGTGGACAGCCAAATATTGACTCCAATGCTGTTGATTAGCCAAGTGAGATAAGCTCCTAAAGTGAGAAAGTCACCATGAGCAAAGTTAGATAAACGTAAAATTCCATAGGTGAGTGTGAGTCCAACTGCGGCTAGAGCAATAATACTCCCCACTGCAATTCCATTGACGATTAATTGGGCAAATTGTATATCCATAAGTCTGAAGTTGCCAGAAAAAATTTTGAAATCATTCCTTCGTACAATATTTTTTTTAGGTTTAGGTGCTAAACCCGACACCATAAGTTATGGTTTATAAATAAAAAAGGATTGCCCGCCCACATAACATAAAATCCTAGTCGGATTTTTATGCGAAGCTAAACTTGTTCAGCGGTCTAGTTGACCATGCAGCAGTATTCAAGCTTACCAGAACAGAACTCACAGATAGATGCAACGCCAAAACTTTTGACAACAATTCAACAAGTCCGCGCCGATTTGTGGCTGGAGAAAAGTTTAAACCAGTTGCAAAGTCGCCTGAATGATTGCCTGCTTTCTGCTTGTAATACTGTCTCACAGTCGCTAGCCGCAGAAGCAGAAATTTTCCAAACTGCGATCGACCAGATTAACACTGCTGTGGACAACAGTCATGTGGCGTTTGTCCAGTTTGCTGTAGGTGTGGCTCTGCTTGAGCCACGCCAGACATTTGCTACAGTTTGCTATGTTTCTCGTTCCCCATTTTCCGGCTCACAAGCTCCACTGTTGGAAGTAAGAGTGACAGCACAAAAAAAGCTGCCATTGAGATTGCAACAGACCATAGAAATCAAAGATTTGCAGCAGCTTGAAAATCAACAAATACCGAGTGCTTGGCGGTTAACTGATGATTCTGGTGGCGTCATCGGCTGGCTAGTTATCGCCACAGCACCGCTAGGCTCTGATTCTGAGCCACTCATAGCATCGCAAGCTCAGCTGAGATCGCAATTCATGGCCAGGTCTACGAAGCAGTGTAATACAGCTTTGCTGCAACTGAGGCACATTCTATCTTGGCAGCAACGGTATGAACAGCTAAGTAGCTCTAATGAAGAATTAGAGCGCACTAATCAACTCAAAAATCAGTTTTTGGCAAACACCAGTCACGAAATTCGTACTCCACTGAGTTCGATTATCGGGTTTACCCACCTGCTGTTAGCTCAAGGCTACGAGCCTAGTAAAGAACGTCAGCAAGAGTATTTAAATATCATTCAGTCTAGCGGCAAGCACTTGCTAGCTCTGATTAATGATATTTTAGATCTCTCTAAAATTGAAGCTAATCAGCTAGAAGTACAGTGGGAAACAGTAGATGTCCCACTGCTGTGTAGCAATGTTTTGGCACTGGTGAAAGAAAAAGCCGCTAATAAAGGTTTGAAACTAGTCCTAGAACTCGACCCTGATATCACAACTTTAGTAGCCGATCCTTTACGACTCAAGCAAATGCTGTTGAATTTACTCTTCAACGCTTTAAAGTTCACTAGCAAAGGCAGTGTTGGCTTACGGGTTGCTAGCGAAGGAGTATTTGTGCATTTTACAGTTTGGGATACTGGTACTGGTATATCTCCAGAAGACCAAGCTCTACTTTTTCATCCCTATTTTCAAATTGCTAACGCTGTAGCAGGTGTTGAAGGTACTGGTTTGGGTTTAACAGTGACTCGCAAACTCGCCGAAATTCACGGTGGTTCGGTGAAAGTGGAATCTGAAGTAGATCGGGGTTCACGTTTTATGCTTGTGCTTCCCCTGAAGAAAGTAGAGGAAGCAGAGGAAGCAGGGGGAGCAGAGGAAGCAGAGGAAGCAAAATGTTTTTTATCTAATTTGGTTGTGACTCCTAGTTCCTCTCCTCACATATTGCTGGTAGAAAATGACTTACCCAACGGTGATTTGATGCAAATATACCTATCTAAATTGGGATATAAAGTGACTTGGGCTAAGAGTGCTGCAAAAATGTGGGAAGCTTTAACACAGCAAGAGCCAGCAGTAATTTTAATGGACGTTTACCTGCCAGATGGAAATGGTCTGAAGTTGGTGCAGGAACTACGAGAAAATCCCCAGTATCAGAATATTCCAGTGATTGCCCAAACAGCAATGGCGATGAAAGGCGATCGCGAAACTTGTATTGCCGCTGGAGTCAATGATTATATTTCTAAACCAATTGATTTACCACTCTTAGCCAGTTTGGTAGCTAAGTATAGTAAAGTACCACAGTTGAATGATGGGGAGTAGGGGGACAAGGGGACAAGGGGAGTGGGGAGATGGGGAAGTGTGGGGAGTGTGGGGAGAGAGGGGAGAGAGGGGAGTGTGGGGAGTGTGGGGAGTGTGGGGAGTGTGGGAAGAGAGGGGAGTGTGGGGGGAAAGAGAATTAATGCTTCCCCATCCTCCCACACCTCCCACACCTCCCACACCTCCCACACCTTCCACCCCTCCCACACCTCCCACCCCTCCCACACTTCCTGCTTGCCCCATGCCCGTAAACTAATGACTACAATAGGATTTGTTGGGTGGTATCAGGTTATGGCGGGGTTGATGAATGATGCTGACAGAAAAATTTGACCAATTAAAAGCTTTATTTCAAGAAATGGAGCAGGCGTTAATTGCCTACTCTGGCGGCGTTGATAGCACTTTGGTTGCGAAAATTGCTTATGATGTGTTGGGCGATCGCGCTTTGGCTGTGACTGCTGTTTCCCCTTCGCTGTTGCCAGAAGAGTTAGAAGACGCCAAAATTCAAGCAGCAACTATTGGGATTCGTCATCAAATCGTCCAAACTCACGAAATGGAGAATCCCAATTACACCTCTAACCCAGTAAACCGCTGTTATTTTTGCAAAAGTGAATTGCACGATACTCTTAAACCCTTGGCTTTAGAGTTGGGTTATCCCTATGTTGTGGATGGGGTGAATGGCGATGATTTGCATGATTATCGCCCAGGAATTCAGGCGGCGAAAGAAAGAGGTGCGCGATCGCCTTTAGCAGAAGTGGGTCTGAGCAAAGTTGAAGTCCGGCAACTTTCGCAAGAACTAGGTTTACCTTGGTGGGATAAACCTGCTCAACCTTGTTTGAGTTCTCGCTTTCCTTACGGTGAAGAAATTACTGTAGCTAAGTTGCAACGAGTTGGTAGAGCGGAAATTTTCTTGAGAAAGCTGGGTTGGCAGAATTTACGGGTACGATCCGAAGGCGATACAGCACGTATTGAATTACCACCAGAACAAATTAAAGAGTTTGTGTTAAAAACTGATTTACAAATATTAGTTGACGCATTTCAAGATTTTGGATTTATTTACGTAACCTTGGATTTAGAAGGATATCGTAGCGGTAAGTTGAATCAAGTTTTAAATCGGGAAGCTGTGGGCGTTAAAGTGTAAGATTTTTTTAGCTTTTAGACACAGTTGTTTGTTAGTCGTTGACTCAACAAGGCTTTGGTTAGTATGTCCAATTTCTGCTAGGGGATGAATCTGCAATAACTTCGCTCCTTGCTTTAAAACAAAGTTGGCAACCACTGTAACTCAACGATCGCTACCAATGGATTGCATCAAAAAGAGAAGCGATCGCTTAATTCTTATGCTGAGTCAGTTTGTATTCTATCTGCTGTAGTGCCGATCGCCACACATCATACCCCTCTTGGGAAAGATGCAAGCCGTCTGTGGTTAACTCTTGACGTAAATTACCTTCCATATCTGAAAACCAACTATAGATATTGAGATAATTCGCGCCTTCTTCTTTGGCAATTTTAGCTAGTTGGGTGTTGATGTTACGAATGCGGCTATTGGAGAGTTTTGGTAAGCGAGTCGGCAAAATGGATTGGACAATAATTTGAGTTTGGGGGTGATTCTGTCGTAAGCGGCGGACAATTCGGCGATAATTACTCAAAATTGCGCGATCGCTATCGCCTTTTCGTAAGTCGTTAATCCCAGCCATTATGTAAATTACATCTGGCCTGGTTGCTGAAAATGCCCCTAATCTTTTTAAAACCCCAGCGGAAGTATCTCCAGATATGCCTTGATTGAGCCATAATTTACCACTAGGTAATTTTTCTCTGGGAAACCACATACTTAGCGAATCACCAACTAAAATACTCAGGTGATTTGTACCTTGACCTTGGGCGATGGCTCTGGCTTCTAAAGCTAGTAAACTTTTCCAGTCTTCATAAGTTAGTTGACGCTTCTTGATTGACTCCCACAATGATTGCAAATTATCGCTATCCCCGCGTGTATAAATCTGACCTGTTTTCAGAGCTGCCAATCTTTGGTAGTAAAGCTGATTGCCAGATGTCAGTGAGAAAGTAGCTGCTTGAGCGCTGGGGTTGAGTGATGAATCTTCTGTGGATGACTCTTTTGTGGGAGCTGGTAATCCTTGGCTACTAAGTTCTGGTGATAAGGAGTCAATACTGTTGATGTTTTGCTCACTTGCTGCCGGCTGCAAACTTTCTAAGGGTTGCAGCACTTGACCACTAAGTTCCGGTAAGGAAAAATCGACGCTGTTGATAATTTTTGTACTGACTATTGTCGGGGAACCTTGTTTTAAATCCCAAAGAAATCTAGAATTTTGCGGCAAGACAATCGACAGGTGTGGAAGAGCCGATGCTGGTATTGCCAATCCTGTTAACAAGCCTGCTGCCAACAGATAAGGATCCCTCATCGCTTTGTCTCTCCTCTACTCACTGCTTTTTCCTATGACAGCATTAGTTGGCTGTATTCAGGATAATTTTACTTAGGTCAAATTATTATTCTTATTTACACTGTATAGTTCTGTAAAGCGTGTTCACGAGATTATATTGGACAATTTACGATCTCTTTAAACTAGGGTTTTCCCGGTGGTAGATGAGTCGGGTTTATGAGAATACTTTTGACTTAAAGAAATATTTTTACTAAAGGATGACTTACCACAAGTTCTTTGTGACAAATATTGCAAGTGGTTCCAAACTTGGTGATTGGTAGATGATTTTTGACAATCTCAGGATAGAGGTTTTTGCTTTTGGTGTTGCTAATATACGGAATAAGCATTTAATTTCAGGTTTCTAAATTTCAGTAAGCTGTAGCGATACTCATAAGAGTTTGATTAATCAAGAGGCGATGTCTGACTACAAGAGGCAAAAGCTTAAAGCTTTTTGATTTCTCATATGAAATTAAGCGGTGCAAATGCATCAGTTATCAAATATGGGATTAGTGAGATTGAAGATTCGAGAACTAGCACAAGAGAAAGGATGGACACTCAAGGAAGTTTCCGATCGTTCTGGGGTAATTTACAGCACAGTTAGAAGTTATGCTCGTCGTTCAGCAATGACAACAGTTGATTTTACAGCTATCTACAAATTGGCTCGCACCTTTGAGGTGACCATTGAGGAGCTAGTGGAAATTTTGGAAGAATAGCTGAAAAGTTACTTATTAATGGTATTGATATAATATCTCAATCATCCACTCTCAATAAAAATACTTAAGCTTTAAGAACTCACTCTCCAAAATTTATACCTCAGTTAATTTGAGATTATTCTGGACTGAGGAATGAGATTGTCAAACGCTATACTTGTCACTCCCGGATGACAATACTTAAATTTATTCAAAAGTTGGTTTTTATGTTTGATGCTGCGATCGGAGATCTAACGAAAATTTTCTGAAGGTAGGATAATACTGTGTACTTCCGTTGTAGTTCTCTATGTAGATAATTTGAAATTTATGTTTGCTCGTGGAAGTATGAGTTGAAACACATTTGAATTAAGTTTTAACTATAGAGAATAACTTCATTGAAAGTGCTAAGATTTAGGCTGAATCATTAGTGTTTTTTCTTCCGTGGCTAGAGCTAGTACAGCGATTGGTGTTAGTCCCATTATTAAGGAGATTGTGCAAAAACAGGCACATTCGACACGTTTAACCCTGAAAGAAGTTATTCTTATGGGTATGTTAGCGATTGATAAACTAGATGACCAAGGTCGTCAAGAGTTGGCAGATCAAGTTCATCAAATGCAAGTGAATGGAGAAATTTAAGTGAATAGCTATTATTTATGGGTTATAAACTTTAACTCTTCATTTTTCATTCGTGACTCTTCAGATAGTCTGAATCTTCAGTAAAACGATAACGACTTCCCATTACATAATCCTCATTAATTTCAAAAGAAATCCATCGGCGTTGGAGATTCTGAGCAACAAAGCCAGTTGTATTAGAACCTGCAAATGGATCTAAAACCATATCACCTTCATCAGTTAAAAATTTGATGAAAAACTCCGCGAATCCTTGAGGAAAGCGTGCTGGATGGGGTCTAATTTCTGCTGTTTTGCAGCGTCGTAAATAAGAACTATTTGATTCAGTATTAGCAATTTCAAGCAGATTTGGTGGAATTGCGCCTTGATTATCTTTTTGAAATTTATCAGAAATATCATGTCCACTAGGACGTATTTTAGCCTGATAGCCATTTTTAAGTAATTGCTTCATACTTTGGCTATAGGGTTTTAAAACTTTTTTATTATCTGCTTTAGGATTTGGTGTTTTGGACAACCACCAAACTATATTTACTGAATCTTTGACACGAATGCGCCTGATTGTCACCCACTCAGCAGGAGTTGGCAGTCGAGCCGGATTATAATGGTAGAATTCTTGAGCCAGAAACAATCCTACTTCCTTACATAATCTAACTAAAAGTTCGTATTGATAAATACTCCGGACGGGATTACCAGGTAAATAAGCACCGCCTAAATCCAGTATAAATGAGCCATTATCTGCCAATACTCTTTTAAATTGATAGGCAAAAGGCAGAAACCACTCGATATATTTTTCAGCAGTTTCGTTACCATATTCTTTTTTGCGTGTGAGAGCGAATGGCGGTGAGGTGAGAATTAAATTAATACTATTATCATCAATGAATTTAATCAGTTTCAGGCTATCACCTAAATATGCTGCTCCGTTTTGCTGCGTATAATAGGGATTAAAAATTATTTCTTTTGCTGGCGTGATTGGTTCTTGTTGCAAGATTTATCAAGTTATCTCAGTTTTATAGTTATAACTTGTTTTGATATTGTCTCGATATTTTATTTAAAAAATTCTCATTGGGAGGCAGAGTAACACAGAAAATTATATTAACTTTTTATTCCTGTGTATGAGAACGTCTGCTATTACCACTTTTTGTATGGTAGAAATTTACCAGACATAGTGATTTTAACGGGATCGCCTTTGGGATCTTCTTCTTTTTCCACATCTAAAGTAAAATCAATGGCGCTCATAATCCCATCGCCGAATTTGTCGTGAATCACGGCTTTAATTGGGAATCCGTACACCTGCATAATTTCGTAGAAACGATAAATCAGTGGGTCAGTTGGTACAACTGGGCCTAATCCTTTTACAGGATATTCTGTCAACTCGTTAATATAGTTCGCATCTAGTCCCAATGCTTCAACTAATAACTTGGCTTCTTCTGGTGAAGCACTAGCTTGACGGTAGATTAAAGCAGCAATCCATACCTCATCGCGTCCGAGAATTTTTTCTAAATCGGCAAAGCTGAGTCCTTTGTCTTGTTTTGCTGCTAGTAGCTTTTCGGTAATTTCGGGAATAGACACCTTGTAACTCCTGCGATCACAATCTAATTTTCCATACATAGTATCACTGCGATCGCCTGATTCGCGTTTGTATTTCATCTGCTACTACAAGACAAACTTTGAAGGGTTCGTCAGCTCTAGGAATACTTAATGGCCATTCTTCTGGTGATTAGTCTACGCTCTATGGTAGTTATTCGAGTCACCCTAACTTTAGAAGCAACCCGTAATCCAGTACTAGTAAAATCTGGATCTGAAGGTTGTAAGATAAACTCTTCTGGACTCAAACTATTTATATTTTGAGCTGAAATAAAACATAAAGTGACATCATCGCCTATAGTGTCTATCCATAAAACTAAACCAGGGCGTAGTTTTGTTCCACTCAAGTCTGTAAATGGAAATGGAACTAAGACGATATCACCTTTTTGGAGAGACATTAGATAGGTTCTCCGTCGTCAAGTGAGTATATGTCTGGTTCATTTTCAAGAAAGTTAAAGGCTCTGATGAATCGAAAAATAGTTTTTCTTCCAATAGCGATCGCTCTTCATCAGAGAGAGATAGAATAACTTGCAAGAGTGATTCAACAAGTTTAGTGTTCATTTCGTATTTCAGTTTGTTTTACATACATTTTTTCTATTAACTCCCTTTCGTTTTTTCCTTTTGGGATATCTACGAGAGATAACGAGATACCGATTTCTTGTTCATCTTCTCGATCAAGTGATTCAAATTGCGTGAATTCATCCTCCATTAAGAAATAACGTGCTTCTTCTTCATTAGAAAATGTGTATTTAGAACCATCACAATCTAATATTTCAGCGGATAAATCATCGTAAGTTCTTAACCTTGCCCAATTTAAGTTAGGAAAACTAGATGACATCAGCCACCAAGTTTCTTTGAGAATAGATTTTTGTTGAAATTGCACTTTATTTCCAGTTATTTTTATAGTACTTTTAACTTCTATTACTGTAATTTTAAACTTAATCAATTTTAGAAAAAATCCCCCACCTTGCGGCAGGGGATTTTTATTACTTATCTACAAAACTAGGAGCCGAATTAACCGAACTTACCAGCAGTAGAAGCAATCAAGAATGCAGCGTAAGTTACAACATAACCAACTGCAAAGTGAGCTAGACCAACTACGCGAGCTTGAACGATGGACAGAGCAACGGGCTTGTCTTTCCAGCGAACCAAGTTAGCTAGAGGAGTACGTTCGTGTGCCCAAACAAGGGTTTCGATCAACTCTTGCCAGTAACCTCTCCAAGAGATCAAGAACATGAAGCCGGTAGCCCAAACTAGGTGTCCAAATAGGAACATCCAAGCCCAGACAGACAGGTTATTCACGCCGTAGGGGTTGTAGCCGTTAATCAACTGAGCGGAGTTTGCCCACAGGTAATCGCGGAACCAGCCCATGAGGTATGTAGAGTTCTCATTGAACTGAGCAACGTTACCTTGCCAAATACCGAGATGTTTCCAGTGCCAGTAGAAGGTTAACCAACCAATGGTGTTGAGCATCCAGAACGCAGCTAGGTAGAAGGAATCCCAAGCAGAGATGTCGCATGTACCGCCACGACCGGGGCCGTCGCAAGGGAAGGCATAGCCGAAGTCCTTTTTATCGGGCATCAGCTTAGAACCACGGGCATCCAAAGCACCTTTGACTAAAATCAAGGTGGTGGTGTGCAGACCTAAGGCGATCGCATGGTGTACCAAGAAGTCGCCAGGGCCAATTGTTAAGAACAGCGAGTTTGTACCAGCGTTGATGGCATCTAGCCAGCCTGGTAACCAGACGTTAGCGTAGTTGGGCCATGCTGTGTAAGCAATACTATCTGGGTTAGACAACAAGGTGTCTAAACCGTACAGTACCTTACCGTTAGCAGCTTGGACGAACTGAGCAAACACTGGCTCGATGAGGATTTGCTTTTCAGGAGTGCCGAAAGCAACTACTACATCGTTGTGTACGTACAAGCCCAGGGTGTGGAAGCCTAAGAAAAGGGATACCCAGCTTAAGTGGGAGATAATCGCTTCTTTATGCTTCAATACGCGGTCAAGAACGTTGCCTTTATTTTGTTCTGGATCGTAATCACGTACCCAGAAGATTGCTCCGTGAGCAAAAGCACCAAGCATCAGGAAGCCAGCAATATACTGGTGATGCGTGTACAACGCTGCCTGGGTTGTATAGTCCTTAGCAATAAATGCGTAGGAAGGCATGGAGTACATGTGCTGTGCTACCAAGGAGGTCACGACACCTAAAGCTGCTAGGTGCCAACCTAATTGGAAGTGCAGGGAGTTGTTGTAGGTATCGTAAATACCTTGGTGAGGTAGGTTGAAGGGGCCTTCAACAGGAATACCGAAGAAATTCTTGGCATTTAAGGCTTCTTTGAGACTGTGACCAATCCCAAAGTTTGTGCGGTACATGTGACCGGCAACGATGAATAATACAGCGATCGCCAAGTGGTGATGAGCGATGTCAGTCAGCCACAAAGCTTCTGTCTGGGGATGGAAGCCACCCAAGAAAGTCAGAATTGCTGTTCCTGCACCTTGAGATGTGCCAAACACATGTCCAGGTGTGTCAGGGTTTTGAGCGTAAACAGCCCAGTTACCTGTAAAGAAGGGTGTTAAACCTGCTGGGTGGGGTGGGGTATTGAGGAAGTTATCCCAACCTACGTGCTGTCCGCGAGCTTCGGGAACAGCAACGTGAATTAGGTGACCAGCCCACGCCAAAGAACTAACACCAAACAGACCTGCTAGGTGATGGTTTAGGCGATGTTCAGCGCTCTTAAACCATGCCAAGCTAGGACGGAACTTGGGTTGCAAGTGCAGCCAACCAGCGAACAACAATACAGCTGCGAATATCAACAGGAATACAGAACCGTTATACAGTTCAGTATTTGTCCGCATACCGATTGTGTACCACCAGTGGTACAAACCAGAGTAGGTAATGTTTACTGGATTGCTAGCACCAGCTTGGGTGAAAGCTTCGACTGCTGGTTTGCCGAAGTGGGGGTCCCAAATCGCGTGGGCGATGGGACGGATGTGAAGGGGATCTTTAATCCACTGTTCAAAGTTACCTTGCCAGGCTACATGGAACAGGAGGCTGGATGCCCACAAGAAGATGATTGCCAAGTGGCCGAAGTGAGTAGCGAAAATCTTTTGGTAAAGATTTTCCTCTGTCATGCCATCGTGGGTTTCAAAATCGTTGCCTGTGGCGATCGCATACCATATCCGACGAGTAGTCGGGTCCTGTGCGAGATCCTGGCTAAATTTTGGAAATTTTGTTGCCATAGGTTTAATAATTCCTCTGACCTTTAGCCATCAAGTACCAGCGAAATTTTAGATTCTAGATTTTGGATTTTGGATTGAATCTAAAATCTGTCTTAGAAAGTTCTGATCGCCGGAAGCCGGCGCTCAGACTTTCCGCAAAATCCAAAATCCAAAATTCTGCTGATTGCTACCCTACTGAAAGGATATGTGCATGGAAGAATGCCCAAGTAGTAGCAATTCCTCCTAGAAGGTAGTGAGCTACACCTACAGCGCGACCCTGAATAATGCTCAGAGCACGGGGCTGAATTGCTGGTGCTACCTTCAGTTTATTATGCGCCCAAACTATGGACTCAATTAATTCTTGCCAGTAGCCGCGACCACTGAACAGGAACATCAAGCTGAATGCCCAAACAAAGTGAGCGCCTAAGAACATGAGTCCATAAGCAGATAGCGCACTGCCGTAGGAGTTGATGACTTGTGTAGCTTGTGCCCACAAGAAATCACGCAACCAACCATTGATCGTGATGGCGCTTTGAGCAAAGTTGCCACCAGTGATGTGAGTCACAGTTCCATCTGGATCTACCGTTCCCCAGACATCTGATTGCATCTTCCAGCTGAAGTGGAAAATTACAATGGACAGGGAGTTATACATCCAGAACAGTCCCAGGAATACGTGATCCCAACCAGATACTTGACAGGTACCGCCACGACCAGGTCCGTCGCAGGGGAAGCGGAAGCCCAGGTTTGCTTTGTCTGGAATCAGACGAGAGCTACGGGCAAACAGCACACCTTTGAGCAGGATTAGGACGGTGACGTGAATGGTGAAGGCGTGAATGTGGTGAATTAGGAAGTCTGCTGTACCCAAAGCGATGGGCGCAGCTGCCACCTTGCCGCCAACAGCCAATATACCGCCGCCAAAGACATAGCTAACTGGTTCTAGGGCGTTGGGTGCAGTTGTTCCAGGAGCCAAGGCGTGAATATTTTGTACCCACTGGGCAAATACTGGCTGCAATTGAATTGCCGTATCAGAGAACATGTCTTGGGGACGACCCAATGCACGCATTGTGTCGTTGTGGATGTAAAGTCCAAAGCTGTGGAAGCCGAGGAAAATAGACACCCAGTTCAGGTGAGAAATAATCGCATCTCTGTGACGAATTACGCGATCGAGCAAGTTGTTTTGATTCACAACTGGATCGTAATCCCGCACCATGAAGATGGCAGCGTGAGCTGCTCCACCAACGATTAAGAAGCCACCGATCCAAATATGGTGAGTGAATATGCACAACTGTGTAGCGTAATCAGTTGCCAAATATGGATAGGGCGGCATCGCGTACATGTGGTGCGCGATGATGATGGTCAGCGAACCCAGGAAGGCGAGGTTAGTTGCCAGCTGAGCGTGCCAAGATGTGGTCAGGTTTTCGTAGAGACCTTTGTGACCTTCACCGGTGAAAGGACCTTTATGGTTTTCCAGGATCTCTCTAATGCTGTGACCAATACCCCAGTTGGTACGGTACTGGTGACCAGCAATGATGAACAGGACTGCGATCGCTAAGTGGTGATGGGAAATATCTGTCAGCCACAAGCCGCCTGTTACTGGGTTTAGACCGCCCTTGAAGGTGAGGAAGTCAGCATACTGACCCCAATTCAAGGTGAAGAAAGGTGCTAAACCAGCAGCAAAGCCTGGGTACAGTTCCGTCAACAAGTCTTTGTTCAAGATGAACTCGTGGGGCAAGGGTATATCTTTGACAGCAACCCCAGCATCCAAAAGCTTGTTAGTCGGTGCAGACACGTGAATTAAGTGACCTGCCCATCCCAAGGAACCACAACCTAACAACACTTGTAAGTGGTGATTCAGCATCGACTCCACATTCTGGAACCATTCCAGTTTGGGAGCGCGTTTGTGGTAGTGGAACCAGCCAGCAAATAAGAATAAGCCTGCTAATACCAAGCCACCGATCGCAGTTACGTAAAGCTGGAAGGAGTTTGTGATACCCCAGCCACGCCATACTTGGAATAAACCAGAGGTGATTTGAATGCCGTGGAAACCACCGCCTACATCACCGTTTAAAATGTCTTGTCCCACAATGGGCCAAACGACTTGGGCACTTGGCTTCACGTTTAACGGGTCGCTCAGCCAAGCTTCGTAGTTAGAGAACTTCGCGCCGTGGAAAATCATCCCGCTCAGCCAGATGGTCACTACGGCTAAATGGCCAAAGTGTGCTGAGAATATCTTGCGGGAGATGTCTTCTAAATCGCTTGTATGTGTATCAAAATCGTGGGCGAGTGCGTGAAGGTTCCAAATCCATGTAGTGGTTTTTGGACCTCTGGCTAAAGATCTGTCAAAGTGTCCAGGCTTTGCCCATCTCTCAAATGAGGTAGGAACCGGGTCATTATCGACGATTACTCTTGCCTTTTTTTCCTCTCGCTCCGGAGGACTTATTGCCATTCGACCTCCTCTCTGATAAGGAATGAGGAATCATGATTACCACATAGTAATGTTTTACCGCACACTCCAGTGATTTGCTGAAGCCACAGTGAAGACCCATGTGGAGAGTTGTTTCTCGTTGAATTATAAAGTCTTCACTTGTACATTGATGGAGATATTTTAACAATAATTCAAAATCGCTGAAATAACTGCGTTTTATGCCTTTTAAGTTCAAACTAATTGTCCAAAAGTCAATAGATTATTCATTTAATTTACAAAGGATAACAATTCGTAAAAAAGATGGTTAGGGCAGGGGCATGGGGCATGGGGCATTGGGCAGGGGGGAGAGAAAGTCGTTTTGAAGGAGCGAAATTGAATAATTTATTTTTTAGAGTTTCGTAAGTCATAAGATTTGTTGCAATCTGTCTGTTTGTCTTGTTGTCTTTGTTTGTGATTCCCCTCATCTCCCAATGCCCAATGCCCCATGCCCTATGCCCGTCCCCACTTTTGGGCTATAGTTCCCTATGGACATGTCGAAGAGGTGCAAGGCATGAAATTCTGGCAGAAAATAGCGTTACAGAAGCTCCTCCTTTGGAGTTTTCCGATTTTCAGATGGGTAATGGTATTGGTATTGGTATGTAGCTTAACCAGTTGTGGCAATAAGGCTGGCAGTCAGGAGATATCTATTGTTAACCAAGAAAAGGCTGGTGGAATTTCTCAAGTTTCTAAGGAATTTTCGGAAGTTGCCCCGCCTGCTGTTATCCAAGAATTACGTCCAATTTTGGAAGTTTATCAGCCACAAGTGACAATTGTTACTCCAAAATTTGATGAAGTTTTTTCAGATAACAAAGTCACAGCCCGCTTTCAAGTGAAGGATTTACCAATATTTAAAGACTCACAATTACAACTAGGGCCACATCTACACGTAGTTGTTGATAATCAACCTTATATACCTGTTTACGACCTGAATCAGCCGTTAGTTTTGCCAGACTTGTCCCCAGGTACTCATACCTTACGCGTCTTTGCTTCGCGTCCTTGGCATGAAAGCTTTAAAAATGAAGGCGCTTATGCCCAGACAACATTTCACGTCTTTACTAAAACTGACGACAACAACCCAGCCCCTAATCTGCCGTTGCTCACCTACAGCCGCCCTCAAAGTAGTTACGGGGCAGAGCCAATCTTACTTGACTTTTACCTAACTAATGCTCCTTTGCATCTGGCTGCGTCAGAAAATGCCAAGAACGAATTTAGCGATTGGCGTATCCGCTGCACAATCAATGGTGAAAGCTTTATTTTCGATCGCTGGCAAGCAATTTACCTCAAAGGTTGGAAGCCTGGTAAAAATTGGGTAAAACTCGAATTTCTCGATAATCAGGGAAATCCTCTGAAAAATGCTTTTAATACTACAGTTAGGCTGATTGACTACCAACCAAAAGGTAAGGACACTCTGTCGAGAATTACCAGAGGAGAACTCACAGCAAATGAGGTACGTGGCATTGTAGACCCAAATTATAAATTAGTACCTACCCCTGCTGTTGAAAAAACCCCTGAAATACAGCCAATTCCTAAAACTGAAGTTCCAGAGGAATCGAAAACACAGCCAATAAAGCCAGAACAACCAAAATTACAACCTCCAACGGCTGTACCATCTCCTAGCTTGTCGCCAACACCAAATATTATCGAGTCTCCTGCACCAGAACCACAGCCAACAGTAACGCCAACTCCAGAATCAACTCCTTTACCAGAAAAAGTTACGCCTGAGCCAGCAAAACCAAGATTTGGCGGATTTTTCAACCGTCGGGCACCTAAGACACCCACCCCAGAAACAACAGTTACCCCATCTCCAAGTTCACCACCCACGCTACCAGAAATTATTGAGTCTCCAGCGCCAGAAACAGTTACACCATCGCCAGAACCACAACCAGAAGTAACGCCAATTCCACAAGCTACACCACCAGCAGTAACTCAACCAGAACCACAGCCAATATTAACCCCAATACCACAAGCTACACCACCAGCAGGAACCCAACCAGAACCAAAGCCAGAATTAACGCCAACTCCAGAATCAACGCCGTTACCCGAAAAAGTTGCGCCTGAGCCAGCAAAACGCAGGTTTGGCGGATTTTTCAACCGTCGAACTGCTAATACACCTACGCCAAAAGTAATAGTAGCGCCATCTCCGAGTTCGCCACCGATACTGCCAGAAACAGTTACGCCATCGCCAGAACCACAGCCAGAGGTAACACCAACACCTGAATCAAATTCGTCACTGGAACAGGAAAAGTAAAATTCTTCATTTAACCGAAGATACTCAACTCTAAGTTTTGCGATAACGCTTCGACAAAAATAAGCCCCGCTACAGGATTTCCTACTGTATCCAAGGCGGGGCTATAACAAGCGATCGCCCCTTTACCTGGTACTATTGCTACAAGTCCACCGCCAATTCCAGATTTCATCGGTAGACCAATCCTCACTGCAAACTCCGCAGAAGCTTCATAAAGCCCACAAGTTGACATTACTGCATTGACAATTCGGCGGTTTTGTGCAGATACACAGCTATGTTCCAAAGCTAGGAGTTTTCCTAACAGGGCTAAATCTTCAACTCTTCCCGAAATACAGCATATTTGCTCATAGGTGTCAAGTGCTGTTTCCAAATTTTCGAGATGTCCGATTTCGGCAAGATAATTAGCGATCGCTTGATTGGCTTTTGAGCGTGTTAATCGCACTGAAGTCAACATAGCTTCGTCTAAGTATAGTTGGCAACCTGCTAATTGATTGAGCCATTCACAAAATAAAAGAGTGCGATCGCTAGCGTCTTTTCCTGGTAACTTATCGGCGAGGGTAATTGCCCCACTATTAATCATCGGGTTACGGGGGCGGCCGCGATCGCTAACTAATTGTTCTAAAGAATTGAAGGGTGAATCTGATGGTTCCACGCCAACCCAGCCAAAAACTGCTTCTGCTCCTAGATGTTCTAAAAGATAAAGTAGAGAAAATGTTTTAATAATGCTCATCAGCGGAAACACACAATCCGTATCTCCAAAGTTGATGGTTTTTCCTGATTTGCAGCAGATGTGAACTGCAAACCAATTGGGATTAGCCAAAGCTAATTGGGGAATGCGATCAGCAAGTCGTCCTTGTTCAGCTTGGGTTTTAGCTTGTTGTACCCAAGCTGATAATTCTGTTGTAGTTACTTTATCAAGTCCTTTCAAAGGTGTTAAGTAAGTCAGCGTGATAATTGTTGTTGGGATAAGGCAATAGGGATAAAGACTTTAGCCTAGTTGATTTTTTTCACAAAGTTTGATTTTATTGTGCCAATTTACCTAAACCATTTCTAGTTTATGTAAAGCAGTTAATTTTGAGTAGGTTGATAGCGAACTTGCAACGTTACAAAAGCTTCTATTCTTTGTTCTCCAGCAACAACAGGTGTACTGGCTAAATTCATGGGAGCTGCTTTTTGTATTAAGTCAGCCATCTGCATTGGTACTGGTATAGGTGGACGAGCGCCGTTAATTTGAATGCTGACAATTTCCTGTTGCTTGAGTTGCAAAGCACTAAGAGCTGCATCTGCTTGAGAACGAGCATCTTTCGAGGCTGCATCGATCGCTTGTTTTTGTGCAGCAGCGATCGCTTCATCAGATGCTACTAATGTTATACCATCAATTCGTGTAGCTCCTGTTTTAATTGCTTCATCTAACAAAGCGCCAATTTTTTCTGGAGCAATTTGGAAGCGGACAATATTAGTTGCATAATAACCAATTTGCTTACCATCTTTTGGGTCGTAGCGGGGATTGAGAGTGATACTAGTGGTTTCTAATTTAGTCACATCTTGACGCGTTTTTAATAAGTTAACAACTGCTTGCGATCGCTTAGCAAGTTCCTGTTGGACAAGTCCAGATGTTTCACCTTGCACCTGAACGCCTAAACTAACTCGTGCATTTGTTTTGGGAATATCTACCATCCCTCGTCCAGAAACCACAAGTGTTTGAGATTGGAATGACGTATTTGGCTCAACTCGGCTTTGAGCTGGTTGACAACCTACCAAACCCAACAAACATAAAGCAGGTAGCAACTTTGGTAATGTTTTCGCAAAATTAACTTTAGAACTTCTCAAATAATACATAACCGTATCGGAAACTTTTTGTGCGTTTCCAATATGGCAGTTGGGCAATTAATAGCTGCTTTCGTTACAATTTTTGAAACTGACAAAATTTGTTTTTACTTTGATTCTTCGTGTCAGAGACCCAGAAATACGACAAATTACTCTTGGCTAAATACCCATAGTGTATGCACGATGCTAGGTTATGTCAGACTTCAATTGAACAGCATATCTGTTTGACCAATCCTGACAAATGTATTTAACAACGCTATCTTCTGTGTTGGAGCCAATTACTAATGTCGCGTAACGTTTGAGTTCGGGATCTGCGTTAGCAACTGCAATGGCGCAATCTGCAATTTTGAACATTTTGATATCATTAATTTGATCGCCAAACACCACAATGTCACTTTTTTTTAATCCATAATTTTCTACTAAAGTCTGAATAGCTTGGTCTTTAGTAGCTTTGTAGTCATGAATTGTTAACCAGTACCAACCTGGAGAATATTGATTTTCAATCAAGTGTGTCTCTACACTACCTCTATGTATTTCAATAATTGCACTTTCAAGTTCGAGCAGTTGTTGTGCGTGACCAATCACTGTCAGACAAACGACTCGATCGCTAAAAGAATGCGTCAAATCTTCGATTGTTCGCCATCTGCGGTCTTTGTTTGTTAGGCGATCGTTAAGATACCAACGCATACCATCGTTGATTACATTTTTATAATAGACGCAATCTTCTGTACCATTAAAACTAGATACAAAGGGAACACAGCCAAACTCCAAAATGAGTTTATAAATACTTTCAACTATATTAGGACTAATAGAATTAATTATTTCGTGTCTGCCAGAATCAAAATCAGAAATGAAAGCACCATTAAATTCGATAACCGGGAGACGAAGATTTAAACCCTTCAACATCGTTTGCATAGAAACAACGCTACGCGCACTAGCTACAGTAAACTGTAGTCCTTGTTGTAAAAGTTCATCCAAAACTTTCTTGCTGAAAGAAGAAAGTTTTGCATTATTTCCAAGCAATGTACCGTCTAAATCTGAAATATAGACAGGGGTCATAATTTTTGGTCAGTACTAATTTAAAGGAGAATTATACCTCAATTGACGCTAAATCACTAGATTGGCTGTAATATACAAAAATCAAGTTTAACTATTTGCGAATTTAGATTTACATAATCTTCAGATGTCATCTGGATTTTTTATGTTTAATTTTTATCGGTACAATGATGACTACTTTGAATTGCAAGTTAAACGGATGAGCAAACTTTAGCAGAGAACAGTTTATGATACCTCGTGTAAGAGCGCCAGAATTACCACAAAATTATTCTTGGCTGAATACAGATAAACCTCTATCTCTCAAACAACTTAAAGGTAGAGTCGTAATTTTAGACTTTTGGACATACTGCTGTATTAACTGTTTACATATTCTGCCAGACTTGAAATATCTAGAACAAAAATATCAAGATAGCCTTACTATTATCGGCGTTCATTCTGGCAAATTTGATAACGAAAAAGAAACTGAAAATATCCGCCAAGCTATCTTGCGCTATGACATCGAACACCCAGTTGTAGTTGATATCGATTTTCGAGTTTGGCAAGAGTATGCTGTGCGTGCTTGGCCGACTTTAATGATTATCGACCCAGAAGGTTATGTAATTGGGTCTGTCTCTGGTGAAGGAAAGCGTAACGTTTTAGAAGAGTTAATTCAAAAGTTAATTCAGCAACACAGCAACAAAGGTACGATTAATTTTCAAGAACTTACCTTGACTTTAGAAAAACAACGCCAACCGTTAATTACACCTTTAGCTTTTCCTGGTAAAGTTCTAGCTGCCCAAGCGGGTTTATTTATTGCTGACTCTGGACATCATCGCTTGGTTATGAGTAGTTTTGATAGCGAAATTCTCCACTTAATTGGTACTGGTAAATCTGGTTTAACTGATGGTAGTTTTGACGAAGCACAATTTTTTGCACCCCAGGGAATGACATTTGATGCAGAAAATCAAATGCTTTATGTTGCTGATACAGAAAATCATGCACTGCGGCGAGTTGATTTGCAGCGCCAGGTAGTAGAAACTATCGCGGGAACTGGCGAACAAAGCCGCAATATTCAACTTCATGGTGGTGTTAGTTTAGAAACTGCGCTGAATTCTCCTTGGGATTTAGTGAAAGTAGAAAATTCTTTGTTCATTGCAATGGCAGGGTCGCATCAAATCTGGCAGATGGATTTAGAAACAGGCATTGTTAAACCTTATGCTGGTATGGGTGCAGAAGCGTGTATCGATGGTTCGCTGGCTGAATCTGCGTTTGCTCAACCAAGTGGTATCAGTCATAATGGGCAAGAATTATATATTGCTGACAGTGAAGTTAGTTCCATTCGTGGTGTTGGAATTGTAGAACCTTACCAAGTACGAACTGTTTGCGGTAGTGGAGATTTGTTTGGTTTTGGTGATCTTGATGGGCAAGGTGAAAATGTTCGTTTACAGCACTGTTTGGGAGTGGAATATGCACAGAATTTTCTGTGGGTGGCGGATAGCTACAATCACAAAATTAAATTAGTGAGTCCTAGCGGTAATTGTCAAACGATTTTAGGAGACGGTACTGCTGGTTTACAAGATGGACAGGGTAAGAATACTCGATTTTTTGAACCTTCGGGATTGAGTATTTTGGGTTCATATCTATATATTAGCGATACTAATAATCATGTTATTCGACGTGTGGATTTGAATACTTTTGAGGTAACAACATTGGAGTTTGTTGGGTTGTGTGCGCCAGATGTTTGCATTCCACCGAATTTGTAGTTACCTCAGGCAGAGATACAAAAAAACTTTGCCTCTCTGCATGAAGTTTGAAAGAATAATGTTGTAGAGCGATTGTATTTTGTGATTTGAATATCAGTATTTTTACCAATTGATGTGGAAAATAGTAGATTAAAATAGTCGGTTAGTTTCAATTCTCATACAGACACTTTTTATTTACATTGAACAAGAGGATTAATATGAACAAGATATGCCAAATACTAGATTGTAATACTGATGTTTTATTATTCAATAAAGATACATATATAGTTAGTAAATTTAAAGAATTGATAACTGAAAATTTTCGTCGAAAATTTTATACAGAATTAAAAGAAAATAGTAATTCTTCAGTTTCAATAATTTTCAAAAAACTATGTATAAACGAAGTCGAATTTCCAGTTGAAAACATCACATGGCAATCTTCTAGTCAAGGCATCAAATGTAGTATCTTGAGAGTTGGCTCTACAGGCTGGCAAGGAGGAACAATCAATATAAAGGTATCTACATATTCATTCATCAAATTATAAAGAACGTGACAAACTAAACTTTAATGTAGTGTTAGAATTCTATCCTGATGAACCAAAATCGCCTTTAGATGATCTTCGTAAGATGATACAACCAACATGAATACTATTCTGCACATCACACAACGCCAACAATGGGAACAAGCAAAAAACTTGGGCAGTTATCGGGCTGATTCACTCGATTTAGAAGGGTTTATTCATTGTTCTAGGTCAACACAAATTGTTAAAGTTGCAAATAGATTTTTTAAGAATCAAAAAAGTTTGGTTCTACTTTTTATTGATTCCGAAAAAGTTCATGCTGAGATTCGTGATGAAGAGGCGGAAATAGGAGAGTTATTTCCTCATATTTATGGAGAGTTGAATATTGATGCTGTGTATTGGGTTATTGATTTTGTTGCTGGGGAAGATGGTTTATTTGAGTTGCCACAAGAAGTTATAAATTTAGAATAACGAACCGCAAAGGACGCAAAGAGCGCAAAGGAAGAGAGATGGAAAATCGAGAGTTTGAGTTGGAGGAGTATGTTAAGCAGATGGCGTTATTGTTGGATTTACAGATAAGAGATGAATATTTTGATGGGGTGGTGGCAAATTTTGAAAGAATTAAGGCGATCGCTAATCTCGTAATTTCTTTTCCTTTACCTGAAGAAATTGAAGTCCCATCAATATTTGAACCATAGTAGCTTCAAACATCGGCTAATTTATAGTAATTTTACTGAGTGATAAGTATAATTACAACATTAATATATTAGCCGACAATGCTATTGCTAAAATGGAATGAATAATTTGAATGATGCTGAGTCATTGAAGTCAGCAGGTGTGGGTAGATTGTTAGTAAGTTTACTTTGGGTAGTTTTGGGAATCGGGCTGGTATCTACACTGTTTTCTTTGCTACAAGTAATTGCACAACCTGTTTATCAGCTAGTTGCTTTATTGGATGGGTTGGTATCAATAGTTTCGTTAATTGTCGGTGTGATTTCAATCATTGTTTTTTTGATTTGGCTATATCGTCTCCACGCAGATTTAAAGAATTTTTTCCATGAATATCCAATTAGCCCTGGAGGCGCGATCGCTCGATTTATAATTCCGCTATACAGCCTTTGGGGAATAGCTAATACTTTATCCACTTTTGCTGACCGATTTAAAGGCGAAGGTGGTGATTTAACAAGTTTGAGCGAAAAAGTGCGATCGTTGATAGCACCATTGTATGGCTTTATGATTGGCTCAAATGCTGTGGGTCGTATCGCTTTTACACAAGCTGCAAAAAATCCTGAAGATAAATTTCTACCAGTTTGGTTTCTATTATCTTGTATTTTAGATGTAGGTCTGACAGTTATTTTGCTACAACTAGCAAAAACTATGCGGACTGCTATTACTCAAAAAGCTAAACGTGCGATCTCCTAAATATTCCAGCATGAATTTTGATTCAGCCGATGCCATCACGATAGCAGCTGCTGTACGTGAAGGCAATGTTAGCGCAGTGGATGTTACCAAGGCTGCGTTAGCACGAATCGCAACACGGAATCATCAATTCAACTGTTTTACAACTATCACTGCTGAGGCGGCTTTGGCTGATGCTGCACGCATTGACAAGGAAATTGCCCAAGGTAATAACCCCGGAATACTTGCTGGCGTGCCTTTTGCGGTGAAAAATCTTTTTGATATTGCAGGTTTAACGACTTTGGCGGGGTCGAAAATTAATGCAGAAAACCCAGTAGCTACCCAAGATGCAACCGCAGTGGCGAAGTTAAGACAAGCGGGTGCAGTGCTACTTGGTGCTTTAAATATGGATGAGTACGCCTATGGGTTTGTGACGGAAAATTCCCATTATGGTGCTACTCATAATCCCCATGATTTACTGCGAGTCGCTGGAGGTTCGTCGGGTGGTTCGGCGGCGGCTGTGGCTGGTGGGTTGGTTCCCCTGACGCTGGGTTCTGATACTAATGGTTCGATTCGCGTTCCGGCGGCTTTGTGTGGGGTTTTTGGTTTGAAGCCGACTTATGGTAGGTTGTCTCGCGCTGGGGTGGCTTTGTTTTCTAGCAGTTTTGACCACATTGGGCCGTTTGCACGTTCGGTGCAAGATATTGCTACGGTGTTTGATGTGTTGCAAGGCCAAGACGATCGCGATCCAATTTGCACTCAGCGTCCTGCTGTGGAGACGTTACATGTAACGTCTCTACAGCAAGATATCTCTGCAATCAAAATTGCGATCGCTGCTGATTATTTCACTAAAGGTGCCCAAGCGGAGGCTTTAGCAGCAGTGCAAATAGTTGCTGATGCTTTGGATGTAACTGAGTATGTAAGCATACCAGAAGCACACCGCGCCCGTGCTGCGGCGTTTGTGATTACAGCAAGCGAGGGAGCAAATCTGCATTTGGATAAATTGCAAAGGCGTTCTCAGGATTTCGATCCAGCAACACGCGATCGCTTTTTGGCTGGGGCGTTAATTCCTAGTAGTTGGTATCTGCAAGCGCAACGGTTTAGAAGATGGTACCGCGATCGCGTGCGCGAAGTATTTCAAAATGTCGATATTATTCTTGCACCAACTACACCAATTGCTGCCCCGTTAATTGGTCAACAAACTATGATTTTGGACGGCGAAGAAATTCTGATTCGTCCTCATTTGGGGTTATTTACTCAACCATTATCTTTTATTGGTTTACCTGTTTTATCAGTACCAATTCAACGCCCAAATGGTTTGCCTTTGGGCGTGCAATTGATAGCAGCACCATATAATGAAGCCTTAATTTTACAAGTTGCAGCTGCTTTAGAAGCAAAAGGTATAGTCTCAGCACCAGTAATTTTTAATGGTTAATAGGAAGTTTTTAATACCAATTCTTCGTGAAGCTGCATAGAATTTTACCCCTCCCCAACCCTCCCCTTGGCAAGGGGAGGGTGCGCGCTAGCGCGGGTGGGGTATTTATATGCGTCTTCATATTAAATTGGTATAACTCAATTTTTTGCTAATAAAATTATTAATATAGTAGTTGCCAACTAGGTTAGGACATAAACTGAACGTAAAACCACGACACTAATAGACTTTCAAACCTATCGCCTATTGCCTATTGCCTGTTTCCTCCCATCTCAGTAACGATCAAAAAATTATGATATCTACTGACACAACTGCTCAACTGTTGATGATTCCGCCTTTAGAAAACGGCGACAAACTCACCCGTGCTGAATTTGAGCGACGCTACCACGCCATGCCAAATCTGAAAAAAGCAGAATTGATTGAAGGAGTTGTTTACGTGGCATCCCCATTGAGAATCAAGAGTCATGGAGAACCTCATGCTTACATGATAGCTTGGCTTGGAGTTTACAAAGCAGCAACACCAGGCGTAGGTTTTGCAGATAATACTACTCTTTTATTAGATGCTGATAACGAACCGCAACCAGATGCTTTATTAAGGATAGAACAAGGAGGGCAAACTCGAATTACTCAAGATGATTATTTAGAAGGTGCGCCCGAATTGATTGTAGAAATCGCTGCGTCTAGTGCTTCTTATGATTTGCATGAAAAACTCAAAGTTTATCGCCGTAATAAAGTACAGGAATATTTAGTTTGGCGAGTTTATGACCAGCAATTTGATTGGTTTAAGTTAAATGAAGGCGAATATATTAAACTTGAAACCAATAGTAATAGTATAGTCTGTTCTCAAGTATTTTCGGGATTGTGGTTAGATAAAGCGGCTCTATTATCAGGAAATTTAGCTAAAGTGTTAGCCGTTTTACAGCAAGGTTTATCCACACCAGAACATCAAAATTTTGTGGAAAAACTATCTATTTAAGTATTACAGCAATTTGCAGTTGAATAGACCACAGTAGGGGCTTTAGCATTGTTGTGCCCTTACGATAATTTAGTATTCAAGCATGTATTCCATTCTAATGAAAAGCGCTGTAAATTTTTTGGTACGATCGCTCGCCAGCTATATTACTACCTTGGCGATCGCACCCAATTGGAAATCATGCCACAAAATCCCGTTAGTCTATTGAATTAGACGGCAGTGACCAGCTCTTGATTTCACCCAGAGTCACCGGCATCAGAAGGCGCACATCAAGGGTAAAGCGGAAGACTTTGCGCCCCCGACGACTATTTTCTGGGTCGTAGAACTCTAGCTTGACATCCCAACAGTCACTGTTAATGCGACAGAAGGGGCTTTTTTCCACTGTAATCGTGTCGAATTGACGACGCTCAGCGATCGCTTTGGCAAAGGTCAAAGCCGCTTGGAATATATTGGTGGCAGCAAAGTTGAGGGCGCGATCGCGGGAAGTCTGCCCCACATTGCGAAGATCGTTGTAAACTCGGTTGAGGAAGGTTATCAAAGCTTGTCGCACCAGAGGTGCTTGGGCTTCGTCCACCCGGCGAGAGATTGCCGCCATCGCCGCGTCCACTAGGGCATTGACTTTCCAGCCGTACAACCCCCGCAAGTCATGTACTGTTACTACAGGCACAACCTCACCGGAGAACAGTTCCACCGTGCGCTTGGTGCGCCGGGCGGGTACGCTGATTCGCTCGACAAATTCATCGCTGGTTTCTGGTTCGAGTTGCCCAGCTAACATGAGCAGAAATATTTCGTATATCTGCCCTGAAAACGGCCCTGTTGGGTCTAGGGCGTAGATTGTGTCTCCATCTAGGCTCAAAGTCCAGATTAGAGAACGGCTTTCATCAGGGTTGCGATCGAGGTAATCGACCATTTGCCGGACATCGTAGGGGTCTGGCGGAACCATGATGCCGTTGACTTGGGTAGGAGGCATCAGTTCCTTAAAGCTGTCACGGCGGGTTTCATCCCCAAAGTCGTAACCCAGAATGCCGAGGGCGTAGACGTTGCCATCGTAGGCGATGCTGGCTTCCACGGTGGCTGCGTCTGCGGCATCAGCGGCGGTGACGGATGTTTCGCTTGTTGTGGCATCGGTGGGTTCCACAGCTGGGCTGGCGGCGGTGATGCTTGCTGGGGCAGCCATAGCGCTAGGTATGGCATATCCAGGGCGTTCCGTGCGGGTCATTCCGTCGCCCGTGAAGGAAAAGGTGACGGAGGGTTGCCCAAACAGCACTCTCATTGCGCCAGGGATATTGACAGAGCCGCGCAGACATTGTTGTGGTTCTTCTACAACTTTTGGGTCGCAGGGAATCGCGGTGTTGAACAGTGCGGCTCGGATGGCTTCGGCATCGACGGGTTTTCCTTGTTGCAGTTGCAAACTCATCAGCAGCGCAGAAATACCCGTGATTATGGGAGCTGCCATGCTAGTTCCTGTCTGGCGCACGGGTTTTTCAGTACACGGTTGCGCTCCCAAAATATCTACACCTGGAGCGAGGATACCTTCTTTTGTGTTATTACCCCCCCAATTACTAAATTCGGCTGGTGTACCATCAACTTTTGCGGCTCCCACTGCTAAAGTTCCTGGCAGCATGGCAGGTAGACACGAGTATTCGCCTACATTGTTCCCCGCCGGCGCGACGATTAAAATATTGTTGTCTTGGCATTTCTTAATCGCTTGGACAAGGATCTCTTCTCCTTCCCCTGTTTGGGTGGGGCGACAAAAAGCGCAGTGAATAATATTTGCACCCAACTCTAAGGCTAAGTCGAAGGCGCGGGCTAAGTTGAGGGGTGACAGCATATCATCATAGTTTCCTAGTGCATCATGGGGCATGTTGATTACCCGACACTTGGGAGCCACACCGAAAACAGGGCTATGCTCTTGCCCCACAATGATACTAGTGACGTGGCAGGCATGGTCATTGATTTCAACCCGCTCCTTGTTTTTTGGGAGGGCAGCGTAGAATGCATCTTCCTTCTTTTTACCCTTTAGCCCCTGGTCGCGGATTGCTTGGTAGGTGGCGTAATCTTGTGGGCTGATTGGTTCTGCTGGTTCGTGCCAGTAGGGAATCACCTTAGAGACTTCAGCTCCTGCAAAGCAGGACAATGTATGGTCTGGGTCGCCGTCTATGATTACAATCGTGATGCGGGGGTCACCAAGGGTTTGGTTGTGGAGTTGGGCCAGTCCAGGGATGCGATCGTCGAGTTCATGGGGGTGGAGTGCCGCAGATATTGGGGACGCAGAACTTTCAACTTCACTGGCTAAAACTGCCGCCGACTCCCTTTCACCCTCAGCGACACTCAATGAATCTAGAGCCTGAGTGTAGGCGTAGCCCGTCGTAGACATTGCATCTGAAGGAGCCAAGTCAACAGGCTCAGCACCGATATCCTCAACTTGCACCGAGGTGTTTTCAGGACTTTCCCACACCTCAGTCGGCTGAATTCCTGCCACTAGTCTAACTGGAGAAATTTGATTTCCTAATATTTCTGCCTCACCAGACGCAGGCTTAGTCTCATTAGTCTCACTGGTTGAGACTATAGCCTCAGTCAATCCTTCTGCGTTATTAACCCCGATTGATTCCACCCCACTTGCTTCAACATTGCGCTTGGGCAACGAACCCAGCGCAAATTCTCCGACCACCGACTCTTCCAAATAGTCTAGACCTATTAACCGACCGAAAGTATCGCTATTCCCGCTCCCTATGGCACAGGGAGCTAGACCCATATTGGTCGCTACTAAGTAAAAGTTTTGATATAGAATCCCAACATTCTTAAGCACCGCTGCGTAAGCCATAGCACGATAGCGACGAAATATTCGACCGAACCGTGCTGTAATTACTAATATAATTTGTGGACGCGGAGATAATACTTCTCCCATCCAACTATAACCTAATAAATTTATAATATTATCCTTTGATTCCATTAGCTGCTCTAGCTGGTGATTGAGAGGGTCGTAGTGATACACCCCCAAGTTCAAGCCTCTACAATGCTGTACCACCAGATAAATTTCTAATTCGTACATCGCCCCGCTACTGGGGTAAGGTCGCTTGCTCAACTTGCCATAGTCAAAATCTAGTTTATGATCTGGGTTTTTTCGCCAAAAGTCACCAAACCACTCTTCAGCCTCAAGTAACTCCTTAACACGGGCGGTGCGATACAGTAGTTCGCTCAGTTGTTCGATCGCGATCGGATAGTTGTCGTCATATTCTCGAACTGATTTGCGCGATTCGATCGCTTCCGTCAGCGTAGCATCGTTATACATCAATGCGCCCAAATTCGGCTGCGGCAGAGGCACAATTTGATCGCTCATAGGCGGCTTCACTACTGGGAAATCCAACCATCGGTCAATAATATTGTCTATGAGCGGATAGTCATGGTGACCGCTGCGGCTACGGCTGTGGAAAACCAAGTTATGAAAGTCCCAAAGCTGGAGTGCGGGGGGTTCAGATTCAGCCGTCAAAAAACCTGCTGCAAATAGCAGTTTCAGAAATTGATAGGCTGTTTCAGGTCCTAGATAGGGCGGTGGTGTCAATGATTCTAAAGTTTGGGGTTGGGCTAGTTGAGCCAAAAGCGCACTTGCTCGCCAGTCGAGGAGTTTAATCCGAAACTTCGAGAGAGGAGATTCCAGCACCATTGTGCCATCATAGGAATGTTGATAGGCAAAGCGGGAAAGGGTGAGACGGGTTTGTGTCCAGTAGGGTTCGGTTAGATTCAACTCGGCAGAATCCACCATCGGAATCGCCACTGCCAGTGGCAACACAGCGTAACTGAGCCAACCCCGCTCATCCAATTTTTGTAGCATCACGGCGAACTGTTCCCCAGCTGCCTGTCCATAAAGTCTGGCTAACCCTTGCACAAGTGATTCGGTTGTGGTGTTGCCTGCCTTGAGACTCTCGATAGCAATACTGATTCCGGGGGTTGTAGCTAGGGTGAGCAAAGCAGTCGGATCGGATTGTGCTGAGTGAAAGGTGTAATGACCTTCGGTGCTTTTAACTTGGATATCGGGATTGAGCGAAACAGCGAAGGGATGATTACTCATGGCGATGAATAATGGAAAACGAACAGTAAGTATTGAAGAAACAATAGGGAAACAGAAGAGCCATTTTGACTTATCAGGTAATTTTAAGTTTCAATTACGTATTCACAGTCATTTTCAAGAAAAGTCAAAATCCCGGACGTGGTTGACATCCGTCACGTTGGTCGTAGTAAAAACAAAAATTTTCTAATCGAGTCTTCTCCAACTCTCGCTCTGCAACAGCCACACCAGTACCCGTAATGCAACTTTGATTTTGACAAAAATCGTATACTTTATCACCTAAGCTATTAAATAGAAAATATTTTGGTATATCTTTGATGTTAGTGAAGTAAAACCATAAGACTGGCATTGCATAGTCTTTAGAGAAGCGTGTCATCAAGAGATAAGAACCCCTGAAAATAGAATTCACCTTCTGGGAAAAGTGTTTTTGTATGTAGGGTGTAAGATAGTTTCCTCTATGTCCCATTGCTCCAAGCTGTGCTGGAGCAATGGGACATAGCTCGACGCGACTACGACCATCCAAGAAAAGTGTAAAGCTAATTGCCCAAGTATCTCTAATCAAAACCTGTGTTAATTCATCTGAGTATTGACCGCCATCAAGAGCGATCGCTGTCCTTGCTAATTCTTCAGGATCTTCCTTGTCATCGATATAGACATAGAACACTGCACTGGAATCTTCCAGCTTTGAACCCAAGTGAATGCCAATCGTGTTGTTCGTGATTTTACGTGAGCCAATATGTGCTGCTGCAAACTGCTCAAACGAGTTACGATTAATGCGTACACCCAACTGATTCTCAATTTTATCTAATAACTTAAACGCATGAGTTAGCGATTCCGGCCAAGACTTTCCAGGATATTTACAAACCTCATGACGACCTGCTAACAGTCGGCCACCTTCAATTTGGCAAGAGGATTCAACAAAACAAGAACCTTCAATCTCAAGAATTACCTCTTCAAAAAGAGGGAGAGGAAAGGTTGGCTCAACATCAAAAGCCTCTTGATGGGTTCGGATAAACTGAAGACGGCGGTCTTTGAGAAGATTATTTTGAAGCATAGAAGTTAGGGACATCATCTTATACCAATTTTGGATTTTAGATTTTGCGAAAAGTTTGAGCGGAGGTTTCCTCCGATCAAAACTTTTCAAGACGGATTTTGGGTTAAAACCATTGATTAATAGGCTATTCCAGACTTTTGAATCAAGGTTTTCTATGCCAATTTGGTATTAGTCAGGTAGATCGCATCATTATCATTTTTTGTTGCTAATCTCAATAGAGTGCCTAACTCTAACGAAAAATACGGATTGCCTTTTTACCAAAAAACATGTAAAGCAAATTAATCGCCACTGAGATTGACCTAATGGCAATTTAACCTCCCATTTTTGACAGCGCTAAATGCCGAAGCGTTGTAGCGCGTATCTTTTGGGAGGTGTAAGATGAAGACGAGGTAGATGAAGAAAGTGTACAAAACTCAGGATCGAGTAAAGTTTTGCTCGCAACTCGACATCTTTAACCTCGTCAACAACACACAGCCTAGTAAATCACTGCGATCGCAACTAGAGGTTAACTGTAGTGCGACTAAAGTGAGCTAGGCTACATATCCTTACTCACCATCGTAGGCAGTCGCACAGCTAGTGCCAGATGCTTCTGCACCATCGTAGGCAGTCGCACAGCTAGTGCCAGATGCTTCTGCACCATCGTAGGCAGTAGCAGAGCTAGTGGCAGATGCTCCCACACCAGCCTCACCGAGAGCTTCCTCAGAGAGTTCAGCTAAGAAGCTGGGCAGTTGACCAGTGGTGATGCGGATCACGGGTTTGCCTTGTTGGGGCAGAATGTTCTTCTTTTCCATGAGTAATATCCTCATTTTGTTCTTTGATTTGCTGACCCGTTGAGGTGGGTCAATCCTCTTCTTCGTTGGAAAGAAGCCTATTAGGGCGACATTTGGCATGTAGCGGAGCCTGTCGCCTACAAACTTTTAAAAGATTTAAAACGGTATATTTGTGGGGTTCATCTGTGTTTCACGCAGAGGCTCTTTTAACCACCCCAACTTCACAGGGACATCATAGAGCCGCCCTGGCCCCAACCGCGACCAAAAGGTTCGCATTCCCGGTACAATTACTTTGACCACGTTTAAGCCGATGTCCGGTCGCGTCTGGTCTAGCACCAGGGTTTCTAGCCCTACTGTTTGGGCAATCTCCACACACTTCATCACATCTGTGTAGATGTCATCACTCCAAAAGTTCGGGTAATCGCTGGCAGTCTTTAGCGGCTGCAATGCATCTGGAATTAAACAAGGATGACTTTCTCTAGTCACTCCTAAGAGCCAGTCTTTCGATTCACCTTTGAGCTGCTCGTCGGGTATTTTGTCTAGTTGTAACCCAATTTGGCTTAACTCAGTGAGGGTACGAACAATGGCAATCTTCGGGTCGAGGTGTGCCCCAAAACCAACACCTATCCGCTCTGAACTTCCTACTGTGCGATAGGATATGCCTGCAAACGCTGGAATTCCGAGGTCAGCAGTCAAATCCAGAACCCATAATTCCCGGTTCTGTTCTCGGTAGAACTGCTGTAACTGGACAAAGTATGGCTCGTCAAAGCTGGCCAAGTCCACCCCTGGGCGGCTGAGGCGGTTGTACCACCACAGAGCTACACAATCTCGCTCCACCAGTTCCATAAACCCTTGCAAAATTGCCTCTTCCAGGGTGTTGCCTGCTGCATTACCGTTGGAATCCGCCTTACAAAAGCGCTCAGCTTCCGGCATCGGGTAGTTGTAGTAGCAAAAGCCAGTAGGTACGTATTTGTGCTTTTGCTCAGTCAACGACCACACTGGTGTCCAGTCGATCGCTTTACTGGCGTCAAATCGATGGGGAATCCAGCGATAAGCTGCCGCTGAACCCTGAGCGTTTAAGGCTTCCCGATTGGCATACTGATCATCGCTAAAGTACAAACACTGCTCTGGATGAATTGCCAAGTCCCCTAGCTCTGCCAAGGTTGCCCGTTTGCGGGGTTCGTCCCCCTGAAAGATGCCCGAATAGCGTTCCACCGCCTCGCCGAAACCACTAGCTTTGGATTGGCTATCGGTCTTACCTTTGCCAGAACTCTTGTAGTTCAATGTATTACGTAGTCCCCGTAGGGTGGTGGCACTGCCGAAGCTATGCACCGCCCGGTAGGTATGTACCAAGGGATTATTCGGGTCAGAAACCCGCACCAGTTCAGTTACCACTCCTGTAACAGGGCTAATCAAGTGCTGGTATTTCTGCAAGGTCTGTTCTGGGCTGGTGGTACGGTAACCACCATCATGGGTGAACTGCTTGGGGCGCGATTCTAGCTTCAGCGGTTCAAACCCTTGGCGCTGCATAATTTCTTGGTCACCACAGGCCGGACATTGCGGCCGCTTAGTCAATATATGACTTTTCAAGTCCAGGATCGTCTGGTTGAAGGTGATGACCTTGCCGTCGAGGGTGGGGAAAAGCGCCGTTCCTGGTGCAGTGGCATTAACGTGTTGCTTAACAATCCACTTGGCAATCTCGGTGGCGGCGAACTGTAGCCCAGTTTGCAGGGTAGAGGGCAACGTTGCCCGTGCCGTGGGCAAGCAGCTCTCTACACGCCCTTTCTGACCATTGCGTTCTTGCTGGAGTTGTTTTTGCTGTAAGACTGACGCCTCTACTTCGCGGTTGCCCCGCAGCCGATGAGCAAGACAGCTCCAACACCCCGTTTTTCCAGGAACAAACACTGGCCCCAACCACAGGACACTGCCCACCGGCTTGACAAGCACCCAAGTCTGTTGGCGCTCTAGAGCCTGCTTGTTGATGGCGGCTAGTCCCGACTGCAAATAGTCATCGGTCAAGACGATGTTGAGCGCTGCTCTTGAACCTGCGTCTGCGGAGTTTTGCACGGGAATGCCCATGTCCCGCAGGGCAGTTGCCAGAGCAGCGACAGTTACTTCACTGATGTTGTCGCCCACCGTTGTCAGCGTCACGGGTTGCTTTAGCCCTTGCGCTGCAACAGGGGGTGCAATTCCTAACTCAGTCCAAAATGCCGCCACTTCCGGGGATAAATCCGGGGTAGCCTCGGTGAGGTAGCCCTTCTCTGCAAGGCGATTGAGTACATAGTCAATGTATTCCGCCGGGACTTGACCATCAAGCTTTTGTATAATCTGCTCGATGGTGTGTTGCCCATCTAAGAGGGGTACTATTTGACAGTAGAGTTCCCCAGTTAGGGCATGGTTACCCTGTTCGCCAAGGAGATACACTTGCTTTGGCTCAATCACTTCGATATGAAAGTGGGGCTTAATTTGGAGGAGTGTGGTGGATTGCATAGAGCAAACATTGGGTCATTAAAGTGGACGATAATCAAGATAGGTTAGGGATTAGGGCATGTTTTTAAACTACTCGTTTAGCCTCCTAATTTTTTAGATCCCTAAATCCCCGTTCAAAGGTGGGACTTTAAGAGAGAGATTCTGAGCAAGCCTTTTTAAGGCTACGGTGCATACAGAATTCTCAAGTAGTTGATGAATCCGGGTTTTACCCCACCCTAACCCTCCCCTTATAAAGGGGAGGGAACATGATTTCTAGTTTCCCCCCTTTATAAGGGGGGATTAAGGGGGGTAATTCGACTTGTGTATATACCCCCTAAGCCCAGATGCGGCCTCGTCGGAAGGGCTTGCCCTCCTCCGGTGCTTTGGCATGTTGTCTGGCGTATTCCCACCAGTAAGAATAATCTTGTAACCCAGTTTGGGAAGTGGGCACGTAAGACTTTTTCTTTTTCGGTTCGGGGGTGGGTGACACTTCCGGAGGTGTTATTTCTGTTTTCTCCTTAGCCATAGTTTCCTTTGGTGTTTGGGGTGTTTGGAGGGTTTGCGGTTGCTGGGTAGCGACAACTGCCTCTAACTTGAGATAGTCGATGCGGTGTGCGCCATCTCCCGACTCACCAGCAGTGGTTAAGGTCAGGGTATGTTGTCCAGCACTCAAGGCTGGCAAGGGAATCTGAGCTTGGGTTGCCTTGCCTGACCCGACACCGACAATTTCGGTCACTGGCTCACCGTTAACCCAGAGGGTGTCAACTTGAGAGCCAAAAAAGTTGTAAAAGAGCGTAAGTTCGCCGACACTGTAGTTTTGGGTAAGGGTGAACTGGATATTCAGTTTTTCGGTGGAAAACAGCTGCTTTGCTTTGCTGCGTGGTTTCTTCTTGCGACCTGGAACCACGAGTAACGATGGCATCTGCGGCTGGTTAATTGGGTCTGAATCTGACCCAACTACGTAGGTAAATTCCCCTTGCCAGCCACCTTCCTGGGAAAACTCCTGACCTCCTTTACCGGGTTGACCAATTTGCCATAAGGTTTGAGTTTGTTGAGGCATGGTGATTAGCGGCTATTAGTCGCTCGTTAATAGAATCCTCCCATGCTGCCAAAGCCGCCCCAACCCTGACTCATACCCTGGCTAGCACTAGAGTGCATCACTTGGTTGAAACTACGGTTGGCAAAGGCTGGAGGATCGTTATAGTTGGCACCATGCAACAGATCCATCCGAATATGTACCAAATCATCAGGACTACCATTTTCCAGATCCACGCACAGCGCAGGCTGGATAACATCGGGACGTTTGACAGGGGGAGACAATATAGGAAGTCGCATGATTTAAAATTCTCCGTATGGTAAGGTGAACAAATTTAGATTTCTTGGCAAGAGTGTATGTTGTTACACTCTTATCAAAATTGTATTCCCCTTTAATACGGTGAAGACCAGGAACGAACTTCGCCCAAGGTAACAGGAATCAAGTCACTGACATCAATGGTGAAGCGGAATATCTTCTTGGCACGGCGGTTATTTTCAGGGTCGAAGAACTTCAGTTTCACATCCCAACAGTCGCTATCCATACGGCAGAAAGGACTTTTCTCAACGGTAACGCTGTCAAGTTCCATACCAACAGCAACCGCTTGGCTGAAGGTTTGGGCGGCTTGGAAGGCGTTGGTGACTGCAAAGTTAAGGGCGCGGTCTTGGGATGTGGTTCCCAAGTTGCGGAGGTCGTAGTAAATGCGGTTGAGGAAACCATCTAAGGTCTTGCGGATTGTTTCTTCGTCAGCAGTCCCGGCTTCTGCTTGCACTGCTGCCATCGCTGCACTCACCAAGTTGTTAACTTTCCATCCGTAGATACCGCGGGTGCTTTGGGGTTCAAGCACTGGGATAACTTGACCGGAGTAAAGCTTGACCGTGCGCTTGGTTAATATACCCGGTATGCTGACGCGCTCAACATATTCGGCATTGCTTTCGGGTTGGATTTGACCGGATAGCAGTTCGTGGAGGGCACGGTAAGACTCGGCGGCGAAGGGGCCGGTGGGGTCGATCGCATATACTGGAGTTAATTCTATATTAAGTGTCCAAATTAGCGATCGCGCTTCCGAAATATTGTTGTCCAGGTAGTCCACCATTTGCCGAGCATCGTAGGGGTTAGCCGGTACCATCACCCCTCCGCCGATATCAAATGGTGGCATCAATTGTTTAAATGAGTCCCGACGGGCTTCAGTTCCAAAGTCATAGCCCAGGGTTCCTAGTGAATATACCAGAGGGCCGAGATCTGGGAGTTCGCTGGGTGCTTGGCTGGCGGTGACGGAGTTAGCAGTTAAGTTAGGCATCATCGGTTGTTGAGTTACAGGTGTAGGAAATGATTGAATATAGTTTTGGAAATTGGGGGTGTTGCTAGGGACACTCTGTGCCCCTTCGACATTGGCTGCCGCACCAACCAAGCTAGGAGCAGATTGTCCTTGGTGAGCGGCGAGCGCTTCACTGGCGTTAGTTAAGCTGCTACCACAACCGCACCCTGCGGCTTCTACTTCTGATGCACTGACTGATGTGGATGTCTGAGTCATCTTTCCTCCTTTTAATAACGTTATGGCTCCAGAGACATTCAGTTTTCCTGCCAGACACCGCTTGGCATCTTCTGGCATATCTGCGTCGCAGGGTAAAGCACTCTGCAACAACACTTGACGAATTTTATGGGGGTCGGGGGTTTCTCCCTGTTCCAGTTGAAGACTCAGCAGCAGTGCTGCTACACCTGAGACAATGGGAGCAGCAAAGCTGGTACCACTAACGCGGTGGACGCCACCACCGACTTTAGCTCCTAGTATGTTCTCTCCAGGGGCAAGGATACCTTGGCTTTGGTACGCTTCGCCCCAGTTGCTGAAATCCAGGGGTTTACCATTTGCATCCATCGCCCCCACAGCCAGTACAGCAGGCATGGCAGCAGGTACGTGTAAGCAATCGCAACCATTGTTGCCTGCTGCGGCGACGAGCAAAACATTGTTTTCTCGGCACAGACGAACGGCATTCTGTAGCCAACCATCGGATTCCCCATAGTCGGTTAGTTGACCGCCACTGAGGTTGATGATGTGAGCGCCGGCGTTAACTGCTTGCTCAATCCCCCTAGCCAAATCTAGCTGGGAAGTTCTGAGGCGATCGTCGGCGAAGACTGGTACAATTATTCCCTTGCATTGGGGAGCGATTCCCTGCACCGGACTGCCCGGTTGCCCAAAGATAATGCTCGCTACGTGGGTGCCGTGGGCGGACATATTGCCGTCGATTCTGGCATTGTCTTTAACCAAGCTGGGCAGGGACTTAAGGTCAGCGCCTTGGAAGCAAGGATGAGCGCGGTCAACAGGCCCGTCCAAAACCGCTACACAAATACTATTATTGCCCTGGGAAATTGTACTTAATGTCTCTAGCATTTAACTATAGCTAGTTGATTATATTGTTTGGTTAGTTTGTGTATAAAACTTAGGTAAACTAATAATCTTTCTCCTAAGTTTTGTTAAAAGAATAGATTCATTTTTAGAGGTTTACCTAATTTTCTGCTGTAAATCTATGGAGTATGGTTTAAGCGCTAGGAAACTTTATTTTTCTGATTTTTTCCATCTCTATAGTATGTTTAAGTGTTTTTTACTCAAAGGAAATAAAACTTTCAGTTTTTACTTT
Organism: Nostoc paludosum FACHB-159; assembly: GCF_014698835.1. Lineage (GTDB taxonomy): Bacteria > Cyanobacteriota > Cyanobacteriia > Cyanobacteriales > Nostocaceae > Nostoc > Nostoc paludosum. The sequence continues at coordinate 309,386 of NZ_JACJTU010000003.1, forward strand.
GAAACAGCTTGCTTAATTAAAAACATCTGCTCAACTTCAACTGAAGATGAATCATCTCAGCTTTGTCCAAAAAATGCAATACCAACAAAAAACTTAATAGTTCGCTTAACTGTCCATTTAAAACAGTTAAGTGGACAGTTAAGACAGTTAAGACAGTTAAGTGTATTTTTTAAGTGGACAGTTAAGACAGTTAAGACAGTTAAGACAGTTAAAATATTTCAAATAGTAAATAAAAAGAATTACTAAGTTTCAATTTCTTGATACTTTTTAAAAGCGTAGCGCGATCGCTCCAAGACTCAAGGAAGAAGCGAAAACCCAGATTCTGCAAGATTTTTTTGCATTCTTGAGTTTTGAGATCCGCACAGGTGAAATATTTGATTGACTTATTCTCTGAGAAATACTCAAAAATACGGTAAGTACAGCGACTTTTAGTTGAATATAGCATAACAGGATAAGACATCTGTGCTAGCCTACAAAGGTTTAATTTTCCAAGGGTGTATTCCATTAAATTGAAAATTGTTCTAAGTTTTCAGCCACTAATCACGTAGGGGCACAACATGTTGTGCCCCTACCCGTGTACTGAAAAACGGGTGTTGCTAATTTCATGTATGAAAACGATTGTGCATAATATCAAAATCCTGTAAAGACGTTGCAATGCAATGTCTCTATTCATACCGCAATTCAGCAACGCCGAAAAACGCCGAGAATGGGGTTTACAGAAAGGCGATCGCCTTTTTCATTTGCTTTAAAGTATAATTTTATACTGAAAATAGTAATCTGGATATTGGAGATAATTACAATATCGCAAAACTGACACAATTTTTATCGTGGGGTGGACATCTTGTCCGCCCCAAGTTTTCACCATGCTATATCTGAATACTATACTTCATTAAATGCAGGTGGATAAACAACTTTTCCCTTATACTTTTCGTGATAACTTTGCAGTGGTTTAACCATAAAAAATTCTTCTGGTACTGGAAAGGGAGATTCAATTCCATAAATCACAGAAGGTTGAAAGCCAAAGCGAGTATAAAACTCTGGATGACCTAGTACAATTACTACGGCTTCTTTGTTTGCTTGGGCTATTTCCAGGCCTGCTTTAATTAATGCACTACCAATTCCTTGTCTTTGAAATTCTGGATGAACTGCTAAAGGCGCTAAACCGAGTACTTGTAATGTTTGTTCGTTCGCCAGGTCAATATAGCTAAATAAAATGTGACCGGCTACCATACCTTCAATTTCAGCAACTAGCGAAAGTTCTGGAATATAACGGTCAGAATGGCGAATTATTTCCACAAGTTTGGCTTCGTTGTCTTGACCAAAAGCTAATGTATTTATTTGTGCGACTGCTGGGTAGTCTGTTAGAGTTTCACGACGGATATTCATTATTTTAAAATCAATTCCATAAAAATCCAGTTTGCTCGATATTCTAACGGAATTTCTGTTTTTTCTAAGTACGGCTCGATATTGTAAAAGCCAAATGCACGATAAAGTGCGTGTGCTTTTTTTGCATAAGGCGCGGTGTCTAGGCGAAGTTTGGAGTAACCGATATCAGTAGCTTCATTGATGATAGCTTCTAATAATGCTCGACCTATTCCTTTTTGGCGTAATTGTGGTTTGACATACATCCTTTTAATTTCGCCAATATCTTGGTTAATCTTTCGCAAGCAAAGACAACCTGCTATTTGTTCTTCGTATTGTCCTAGAAGCAAGCGTCCTGAAGGTGGGAGAAATTCATCGATTTGGGTGATATATTGCTCGGAAAATGTATTAACATCTATATTGATGTTAAATTCTTGGCTAAAAATTAATTTAGTTTCATTAAAATAGTCGAAGAACAATTCTTTTATATTAGATTTATGTTCTTCATTTTCTAGAGGGATGATTTTGAGCAAGGTTTATGCATCCGCTAAATCAGACTACAACAGATTGCAATTTTGTGAGTTACAGATCGTTGTAGGGGCATAACATGTTGCATACGTGTCAACTTAACGTAAAACCCCGATCAAAACGTAATGAGCGAGTTCTACTCATTTACCATCAAGATCCGCGTTACCCCACCCCGGCTTTGCTAACGCAAAACCTCCCCTCCCCTTAGCAAGGGGAGGGGTTGGGGGTGGGGTAAAACGTCTGTGGGATAAGTGTTTGGGCTTAAGTTGACACCAATGAACATGTTGTGCCCCTAACCGCGTACTATATCTTGAATCATTGATGGTTACAATTCCAGTAATTGATTTGACTGCTTTCACCAATAGCAATGCAACAACTCGGCAAGCTGTTGTGAAAGAAGTTTATCAGGCTTGTCATGAAATCGGTTTTATGTACTTGCAAAATTCTGGTATGTCAAAAGATTTAATACAGCAAGTATTTAATTACAGCAAATCTTTCTTCAATTTACCTTTAGAAGTTAAGCAAAAGCAAGCTTGGAGTGATGAATTTAATAATACAGGATATGTTGGTATTGAGAGAGAACGTCTTGACCCGAATAAGCCAGGTGACTTGAAAGAAGCGTTTAATGTCAGCAAAGAAGGTGCTGTGGGGATAGATGCTTGTATTGTGGATTTTTATGATAGTTGCACGCAATTAGCTAACACGGTATTGCAAACATTTGCTTTGGCGTTGGACTTGCCAGAAGATTTTTTTAGGATAAGGCACGATCGCCACAATCATACCTTGCGATCGCTCCACTATCCACCATTACAAACACCGCCTAAACCCGGACAAGTACGTGCAGGGGAACATTCCGATTATGGCAGTATTACTTTACTTTTCCAAGATGATGTCGGCGGGTTGGAAGTACAAACAACAGCAGGAGAATGGATTGGAGCGGCTGCAATTCCTGATACTGTTATAGTTAATACTGGCGATTTAATGCAAAGGTGGACAAATCACGTATTTTGTTCGACTAAGCATCGGGTAATGATTCCTAACGATGATAGAGTAAAGCAGTCTCGGTATTCTATTGCTTTTTTCTGCCATCCCAATGATGATGTAGAAATTGCTTGTTTGGAGTGTTGCCAAAAAGAAAAATCACCAATTTATCCGCCTATCCTTGCGGGAGAATATCTTTTAAGTCGTTTACAAGCAACTTATGGTAATTCGTAATTCGTAATTCGTAATTCGTAATTAGGAAAGATATTTAGGATGAAAACTTATGATTGGATTGTGGTTGGTGGTGGGATTACGGGTGCTACCCTTGCTTATGAACTAAGGAAAGCAGGCTTTGGTGTACTTCTGGTGGAAGAATATGAAACACCAGAGAATGCAACTCGCTATAGTTATGGTGGACTTGCTTATTGGGCGGGTACTACACCAGTAACTCGGCAATTGTGTGAAGATGCGATCGCTCGTTATCATATCCTATCCCAAGAGTTAGACGCTGATATCGAATTTCGGGAATTAGATTTATTACTAACTATTTCAGCAGCTAGTGACCCAGAAGCGATCGCTGCATTATATAGTAATTGTGCTGTTGTACCGCGTTTACTCAGCCCAGAAGCTGCGGGTGAACTAGAACCACTAATAAATCAACAGGCTATATCTGGTGCTTTAACTGTTAAACACGGTCACATTCATCCACAAAAAACTGCACAAGCTTACATTCAAGCTTTTTTGCGTAGTGGAGGTGAACTTCAAGTTAACAAAGTATTGCAGATATTGGAAAATGGCGTAGAAACCACCAATGCAACTTACCAGAGTGCAAATGTCGTCATCTGTGCGGGTGGACTTAGCCGCCAACTCTTAAAATCAGCTGGTATTGCTTTTAAAATATATTTTACCCACGCAGAAATAATTGAAACTCCACCAGTTGATATTAGGTTACGCACCTTAGTTATGCCAGCAAATGTGCAACGGTTTCAATTAGAAGCACAATCTACTCAAGTTGAGCAATTGTGGGATGAACCAGATAATGAACCAGTACCAGCAATTTTAGATGCCGGTGCAATTCAGTTTCAAGATGGTAGCTTGCGTTTGGGTCAAATTAGCCGCGTTCTTACAGATCCTCATGCTCAGGTAAACCCACAAGAGAGTGAACGTTGGTTGCGAGAAAGCGTTGGGGAAGTGTTACCAGCTTTGGGGAATTTACCAGGAACTTGGCATCATTGCTTAGTAGCATTTAGTAACAATCAAATTCCTTTAATTGGTGCTATTTCTGGATTTGAAAATATTCATGTGTTTTCTGGATTTAGCAACCCGCTTGTTATCGTACCACCCTTAGCAGAGCGCTTTGCTAAATTTGCAACTGGCAAGGAAGATAAAATTATATAAGTTATGATTTCGGTAATCATTAGACCCCACCCCTTAATCCCCTAAGAGCAAGCTCTTAGGGGAGACAAAGCACAGCTTTGGCTCTTTGGGGTTCTTCAGGTTTAGTAATTAACCAAAGTTGAATATGCCCACCGTAATTATGCAGTTTAAATGTGGAATAACCAATTACAGCCAATTTCCAATAATAATAAATGGTGCCCAATAATAAGGGTGATTATATTGGATGTCAATTTCAGTTGTTTTTGCATTAATCAGTTTTAATTGGGCAAGTTGTAAAGCTTCTGCTTTAGTTATTTTTGGTTGACGTAACTGATTATAAAACTCTGCTACTAAATTGGCTGTAGACTCATCCCCCACAGACCATAATGAAGCCATTGCACTTTTGGCACCAGCTTGTAACGCCACACCAGCTAACCCTAAGGTTGACCTATCATCACCAACTGCTGTTTGACAAGCGGTGAGTGCTAATAATTCAACTACATTAGAACTATTATTAGTTTTACGCAGCAATTTTTCTAATTGATTAATTGTGAGTTTGTCATTATTTCCTGTGATTAAAAATGTATCTTCGGGAATTGTGCCGAATTGTGCGTGAGTTGCGACGTGAATAATTGGATAAGAAGTGTTTTGAATTTCTTGTTCTAAATTACTAATTGTAAAATCCTGATTTTCTAGCTTTTTGCTATTCGCAAACTGTTCTTGGACTATCTTAGTTTCTAAAAGAACATTTACTAAGGGATCGAATAATTGTCCGTCGATTTTTGCTTCTTGACTGACAGCTAAAACTAAAGCTCGACTTGATTTGAGATCGACTTTTTGGGTTGAGGTTAATTGTAAACTAGGAGTAGTAGCGATCGCGTATTTTTCAATTAAATATTTCTTGTCTTTTTTGTCATAAAGTGCAGCCATTGGCACATTACGCAAAAAGCTATCTTGGATAAATACTAAAGTGTTAACGTTCTGAGATTTTAAATCTTCTTCAAAGGGGCGGATGATTAATTCATAAAGATTTTCTGCATCTTTTGTATTATAGTTAATATCGCGTTTTCCTCTAATTAACCCAGTATAAAAGTTTTTAATTTCTTCCCTCAGAGTGTCCTGGCTTTTATCTATCCATTGCAAACGTCTTTCTTGATTGGGTAAAATCAATATCGCCCCTGTCTTATCTTTGAGGACTATTGAACTAATAAATGCAGTGCTGTCTTCTACGACTTCGGTGACATTTCTATTATCAATCGCACTTAAAATACAATCATTACCAAAGTAATTTTGGATTTCTGCTAGCCGGAGGGAATTTATTGTAGTTAAGGCAGCATTTAAATTTGGGCTACTAAGTTGTTTATTACTAGTATTATTTGCTAAAGCAAATTCTAATTGCAGTTGTGCTAGCTGGCGATAGACTGGCTCAATGATATCACGAAAATCAAATTGAAAATCACGGTCTGCAATGAGAATATCGCTGCGTAATTGTTCTAGTGTATTGTATGCTCGTTGATAAAAAGGAAGTGCTTCAATATTTTTATTCTGGGCTTCTACAATTCTCCCCGCCTGCCATTCCCATAAATATAAGCTATCTTTAGCTTTTAATTTTTGATCTGCTAACCAGATTGCCTTATTAGTTAATTCCCAAGCTAGTTGATAGTTTTTTTCTTGACACTCATAGAAATGACCAAGCGCTCCTAAAGCATAAGATTCAGAACGAGAATCTTGCAGCCTTTGAGAAATCTTTATAGCTTGGTTAAATAATTCCTTTGCTTGCGCGTTTGGTAATTTTGGTTTTGCCAAACACTGAGTTAATGGTGAAGTTAATTCCTGCTCAACATCAGGCAAGTTTGCTAAATCGATCGCTGCATATACTTTATTAACAGAATCAGGTAATTTATCTAACAGATCTAAAGCTTCTTTGATATTTGTTTCAAACTTATTCTGGGGTATTAAAGCAATTGTTTTCGAGTGATAAAAAAGCTGAATCAGATTTAGCAAACTGCGGATTTCGCCAGATTTATTATCTTGTTGACGAGCTTCTTTGAGGCTTGATTGAAAATATGTCAGAGCTTGCTGATAATCATTGTTTGCTTTTTGTTGGAACTCAGTAGCTTTAGAAATACTTTGTTGTTCGGCAGATTTGGCGCGTAAATTCCAAAGTTGAGCGCGGCTAGCGTGAGCATTTCCTAAACTATTGAGGATGGCAAAATTATATGTTTGATTATTAGTCTTTTTTGCAGTTTCGAGATATTGAATTGCCATATCATAATTGCCTCGAAGCCGATAAGCTTCGCCAAGACTTCCTAATGCTGCAATTTCTCCGGGTTTATCTTGTTGTTGTGAAGCTATTTGTAATGCACTACCTTGCTGGCAGGCTAGGTTTTGGATATTTTTGGCATCAACACCACATAAAAAATTAATTGCCTTTCCTGTTTGCCCAAAATTACTGTAAGCTTGAGCTATCTCTGTTAATATCCGTCCTACTTTTTGCCAGTTTTGTTGAGAGCGATAGTAATTATTCAGTTTTTCCCAATAACTCAAGGCTTGCTCATTTTCACCCAATTGTTGATAAGTTCGCGCTAAATTCTCATTAACAACGGCGATATTATTATAGTTTTTCTTTTGTTGGTATACCTCTAAAGCTGCTTCCCACGATTGAATTGCAGCACGAAAGTTTCCTGCTTTATAGCTTTCCACACCTTTGTTAACTAATTCATCAGCATTAGGGGTTTGAGCTTGAACTAACTCGCCGATGCTCACTTGTAGGGTTGTCAGTTGCACATTATTTAACCCTACACAAAGGCTGAAACTGATAAAAAATAGAAATGTTAAGCAATAATGAGTGGTTGATTTAGAAAATTTATTCAACACGGGTAAGTAAAGGTTGCTATTGATTACCAAAGGGTTTATTAAATATAAAATCAGGTAATTTGTATATTTGTCAACTAATTATAATAATATTTACTTAGATAATCATGTTTATCATGGTTGGTATATATTAGCTATACAGTTTTCTGTAATCAAAATTACATATTTCCATCTTTTTTGGTTAACAATACAAGTTTTAATCTCCAAACAGTGGTAAAAAGCGATCGTAGCTATTCGTTTTACCTAATTTATATCTGATTGCAACTAACTCATGGAGAAGAATAAGTTATGAATTACAAAACAATTGTTTTAATTGGATTTTTCACAATAGGAAGTGGCCTTTACAATATCAAATCTGTAAATGCTTATGATTCTTCAGTCAAGCCATCTGTAACTACAGATTATACATTAATAGATTCTCAACCTTCATCATTTAAAATTAGCCAAATTGTTACAGAAGCTAGTTCTCCTCTTTACGTCAACTGGAAACTAGAATATAGCATTGATGGAATTCTTTATGAAAGTATTTTGAGGATGGAAGGCTATTCTGGAACGATGAGAACCAAGTATTTTAATGCTCTCATCAATCAAACTGATGTTATAGATCAAACAATGGAATTAAAGTCTTCATCTCAAGGATTAATTTTATTAGGCTCTAATCCTGTTGATGCCAATACTAAGATTCCAGATCCTACCTATATTCCAGATAACTTTTTATTTCAAATCCGTCCTAATGGATCGTTTGTAGTTATTACTTGCGATCGCAATAGCAGATGTTCAGATGTAGATTTAGCAGTAGTCCGCTAAACATTATCTTTGAGTAGCAATGCATAGAAGAAAACATAATTTTAATTCAGTTTGGTTGCTACTCTTAGCCTAACTCCATTTATATCTACTAAATTCTTTAATTTAAAAATATAAGCTATGATATTTAACAAGCGTTTACTGTTGGGATTTTTTGCGTTTTTTGCAGGCTTAGAATTTAGCATTTTTAGCTTCAAGACTCTCGCACAGAGCAAAATTATACCCGATAACACATTAGGCGCAGAATCTTCTCGCGTAATACCGAACTTTAATACATTTCCTGTTGAAGTTATTACTGGTGGTGCTACTCGCGGAATTAATATATTTCACAGTTTTCAAGAATTTAATATCAGCGCTGGACGGGGAGCTTATTTTTTTGTTCCGAATGCAAATATCGAAAATATTTTGGCACGAGTAACGGGTAATAATCGTTCAGAAATATTAGGCATACTCGGTACTTTTGGCAGTTCGCAGCCTAATTTATATTTAATTAATCCTAACGGCATTATATTTGGGCAAAATGCCGAGTTAGATATTGGTGGTTCATTTGTAGCTACTACAGCTAATGCAGTTCAATTTCCTGGTGGAGGTGAATTTTCTTTAACTTCAACAGTTACCCGTAATAATTCATTACTCAGCGTTAATCCTACAGCATTTTTGTTTAATCAAATTGCCAATCAAAGCATAAATTCAATTGAAAATCGTGCTTATTTAGCAGTTCCGGAAAATAAAAGTTTAATTTTACTTGGTGGTAATATCTCACCCACACGTGAATCTACTGGCGAAATTTTCATGGATACCGGGATACTTGAAGCTGGACGTATAGAAATTGGTGGGTTGAATGCATCCGGAACTGTAGGACTGACGGTTGATGGTGGTAATTTAGGTTTGAGTTTTTCTCCAGACGCAATAAAAACAGATATTTCATTGGTAAATCAATCTTTTGTTTTTGCGTCTGGTGCTAGTGCTAGCGGTGATGTTGTAATTAATGCCAATAATTTTAATCTGATAAATTTCAGTAATTTATTTACATTAACTCCTCCTAATGAAGGAAATGCTGATACTAAAGCAGGTGATATTTTCATTAATGCTAATGCAAGTGTGACCATAGCAGAAAATAGCACTGTGCAAAATTATGCTCTGGGACTGAAAAATAATCCCCACATCAACATTACTGGTCAATCGCTAAATATTGAAGGAAGCTATATTGACATAGGTACTGCGCCAAATAATTCAGGAACTATTAATATTCAAGTGGATGATACAATTTCCTTGTTTGGGAAAAATTCTAATAATAACTTTAGTAGAATTTTTAGTACTGTTTTATTGCCAGAAACTAATCAGGCATTATCAAATGCCATTAAAAGCAGCGATATTAATATTCAAGCAACAAACGTTTTGCTTGCTGATGGTGCTAGGCTAATTACAGATGGCTCTGAAATAGGTAATTCGGGAAATATTAAAATCACAGCTTTCAATTTTGTTAATTTAAAAGATGGAGCTAACATAAGTACGCTTAACTATGCAAAAGATACTACAGTTACAGGAAATATATCAATTAGTAGTAATTGGTTGCGACTTGATAATAATTCTAGAATTATTACTGGTAATGTAGATAATGGTAATGCGGGAGATATCAACATTATCAGTCGGAATATAAATTTGGATAAATCTCGGATATTATCTGGAACAGCATTTGATTCTAGCTTTGCTAATGCTGGTAATATCAACATTGAGACAGAAAAAATTATTTTAACTAATAGTGCCAATATCACTACTGAATCTAATAATTCGCAACCAAAAGAAAATCTTGAACGAGGGGGTAATATTAATGTTAAAGCCAGTGAGTTAATAGAAGTCGATACTAAAGACCCGATGGCACTTGCAGACCAAGTTACTGGTTTTTTTACACGTATAGGCAGCACTCGCAGTTCTGGTGACATCACATTGACAACTAAAAATTTGATCTTGAAAGATGGTGGTGCGATCGCTACAGGCTTAAGCAATAATTTAGGAGGTAATACTGGCAGTATAAATATTGATGCATCTGAATCAATTCAACTATATAGCTCTAACCCTAATTATCCTGGTCTGATATCTACAACAGTTTTAAATAGTAATACTATATCTCTAGTAAACAAAGCTGGAGATTTAACAATCAAGACCAACCGTTTGCATCTTGCAGGAGGACTGATTTTGTCTGCTAATTTCAATCGAGGAAATGCAGGTAATATCTCAGTTTTTGCTAATGATGTTCTTATGATTGACCAAGGAAATATTTCATCTGGTAATACTAATCAGGGAAATGCAGGGGATATTTCTATTTTTAGTAACAATGGAGTATTTATTAAAAACGGAGGGATATTTTCTAGTAATATATCTGAGGGAAATGCTGGGAATATCTCAATTGTTAGCAATGCCAAGGTAGTCCTCAACAAGGATGGAAGTATTTCGTCTGGTACTGTTGGTCAAGGGAAAGCCGGGAATATTTCTATTTTCGGCAATGATGCAGTAATTATTGATAGCGGAAGCATATTTTCTTCTACTAGCGCTGACGGGGATGCAGGAAATATTAATATTCAGACACGAAAGCTAGATGTAACTAATCTTGGTGTAATTAGTTCCGGAGTTCTTCAACCCACAGAATTTTCTCTGGGAGGAAAAGGTAATGCTGGAAGTATTATTATTGATGCTGCTGATGCAGTAACTATTTCCGGTTATGATGCAACAAAAAACCGGACTTCAATAATATCAACGGCAACTCAAGCAGGAGCAATTGGTCGGGGAGGAGATATTATTATCAATACAGATTATTTCCGCGTAGGAGATAGCGGACGTGTAGACGCAGGTACAGACAACTCTAGCGATGGCGGTAGCATCACTATCAATGCTCGTGTATTTGAAGCGTTTGCAGGCGGAATAATTTCTACGTCAACTGATGGTAGCGGCAAAGCTGGTAATATCACTATTAATGCTCTAAATGATATTACTCTCTCTGGCATAAATTCTAACACTGGCTTTTTTAGTAGCATACTTGCAGCTACAACTGCTAACTCTAGCGGCGATGGCGGTACAATCTCTCTATCTGCTAATAATTTATATCTAACTGAAGCTCAAATTTCTGCACGTAGTGAAGGATTGGGTGATGCAGGTAATATCAATATTAATATTAAAGAAAATTACGTTGGCAATGACAGCCCGATTAGCGCTAGATCTGAACAATCAGGGGGTGGGAATATCAATATTACTGCTAGAAATATTCGCTTGCAGAATGATGCTGACATCCGCACTGATTTATTAATCGGTGAAGGTAGTGGTGGTAATATTTTCCTGAGCGCTGATACTATCATTGCTTTAGAAGATAGCGATATTCTTGCTTTTGCACCACAAGGTAAAGGTGGTAATATTACTTTTAACACGCGTGCTTTATTTAGCGATGCTCTATACAATCCTACACTAACATTAGCTGATAGAAATAGTCTTGAATCACTAAATAATAATAATCGCTCTGATATTAACGCTACTGGTGCAATTTCTGGTAATATCATCGGCGTGCCCGATATCACCTTTATTCAAAATAGCCTCACAGAATTACAATCTAATTCCATTGATACTAATGTCTTAATTGCTAATAGTTGCATTGCCCGGAACCCAAAGCAAGAAGGCACTTTTATAATTACAGGTGCGGGTGGTTTACCTACTCATCCTGGAGATGCTTCAGGTTCAACTTATTCTACAGGTGATGTACAAAATGTCACTGTTGATAGTGTAAATAGCCAATGGAAAAAAGGCGATCGCATTATCGAACCACAAGGAGTATACCGACTAGCAAATGGACAATTGGTGATGAGTCGAGAATGTGATTAGGGCAGGCAAGATGCCTACCCCACAATATTTTAGGCGTTGCTGATTGAAAATATGAATTTGTCTCACGCAAAGTCGCAAAGGCGCAAAGGTACAAAGAAAAGGAAAGGTAATTTTGGCATTTCATATTCTGATTCAGCAACGCCAGATTTTAAGCAACAAAAATATCTGCGTTGGTTAGGGACAATCCAGCATTGAGTGTAGCAATTTGGATTTTAGCGATCGCTCCTGTACCATCTTGGTCGAAGAACAGAGAACCGTTACCTTTATCATAAAGGAATCTTTGGCTACCTGTAGTTGCTGCCGAACCTAAGAAAAATTGACTAGCAGCGATGGCAGCACCAGCAACCAACCCGCTGCCAAAAGCAGCCGCAGAGACAGCAATTGTATCATCAACTACGCTAAAGTCTGTAATCTTGTCCATTCCTTCAGTGCGAGAATTGAATGTAAAGCGATCGCTGCCACTACCACCGGTTAGTGTATCATTCGCAGTACCGCCAACAAGGACATCATTACCAGTACCACCAATTAATGTATCGTTACCACCACCGCCAGTTAGGGTATCATTCCCTGTACCTCCATCGAGAAAGTCGTTGCCAACGCTAGCTGTTTGAACTGTAAATTGCAGCGACCAACTATTGAGCGTACCACCAAATATAGCTTCGTCATCCGTAATTTCTAGTTTCCATGTACCATTGGGATTTTTATTGTCAAAAGCAGATAGTAGTCCTTCTGGTTTGAAACTTCCGCTAAAAGGCGCAGTCCCAAGTGTAATTGATGTTGCTGCTTCATCGTCCAATGTCGTGTTAGTAAAATTATCGCCAGTATCGCCGACATCAGTAAACAATTCCACGCGAGTGCCTGTTGGACTAATCAAGAACACATCTAAATCAGAATCCCAGTCGTGGTTAATATTTAAAGTGACGTTAACATCAACAATTGATGTCGGTAAACCACTGACATTTAAATTAGATGTAATTTTAGACAAGTCAGGGATATTAACAGCAGAGTTATTGCTAAAGGTTTTAGTTTCGTTAGTAGTTGTATCGCCAGCTAGACTATCATTGCCAGCACCACCATATAACGTGTCATTGCCAGCGCCGCCATTGAGTTGATTGTTAGCACCGTTACCTGTAATTGTGTTGTTGAGACTGTTACCAGTGCCGTTGATTGCAGATGTGCCGGTGAGAATCAGATTTTCTATAAAAGCTGCACCCAAGTTAAAGGTGTAGGCAGATTCAACCGTGTCTGTACCTTCATTAGCGTTTTCGGTGATAGTTATGTAATTATCACTGTTGAATATATAGCGATCGTTGCCAGTGCCGCCATATAAAGTATTATTGCCAGTACCGCCATTGAGGGTATCATTACCAGCGCCGCCATAAAGGGTGTCATTTCCCGCGCCACCTACAAGACTATCATTTCCAGCTTTGCCATCGATGATATCGTTTCCGCCTTCCCCAGACAGATAATTGTTGTATTCATTTCCTGTTAAAGTGTCATTAAAATTACTTCCTATGGCATTTTCAACAACACATATACCGCCTTGGGAGTTAGCGATGGTAAATCCACCTTTAACGCCAACAACTTGGCTAATAAAGCCAGCAGCATCAGGATCGTTATTTGCCAGAGTCGCATTATTCAAGTCGATAATTACTGAATTAGTTGCCCCTTGACCAGATATTGTATCTGTTCCCCCTGCATCCCAAATACAAGACCAATAGGTTCCGGCGCCATTAAAAGTTGGCAGCGAATAAACATTATTACCTGTGTTGTATGTCTTGTTGATGCCGTAAAGATATTGGATAGCTGCAATATCAAATGCCATTGGCCCCGCAGCAAAACCCCAATTTGCATCATACCCAGGAGAATAAGGACTTTGAATATCAACGTAAGACATGACTGTGGTGACAAACTGATTAAGGCCGTAGTCGCCAAAATCTCCAGAGTTATCAACGCCAGGAAAAATAGAAGAAGTTCCTCCATTATCATGAGGATGAGCTAATCCTAAAGCATGACCAATTTCGTGAACAAAAGTATAGTAATAATAGCCACCAACTGCAAGGGCAGCATCAGGATTGTATTGGTAAGGTTCCCAGTTAACTAAAACATCTCCTTCTGCAAGAAAATCGAAAGATTCTCCTGGCGGGTTTGCTAGACCTAGTACGCCATCGCCAAAAAGAGAAGAATCAACAACATGAAAAGTTAACTCAGCTTGAGAATCATTAAAACCAGAATATTCTAGCTGGAAGTTAGCTACATTTGACCAAGCTTTTATTGCATTAGTATAGGCATTTATTTCAGCATTGTCGAAGAAATAATCCCAAGATTTGTTATCAACAAAAGAATAAGTCAGTTTTCTATTGTCGTTTTCAATTTTCCAGCGACTGCCCCATAGTAAACCGTCTATATACACTAAACCAGTTTTAGGAACACCAGTAGCAGAACCAACAAAGGTAGACATTTGTTTCTCCTTTTCACAATCAAAATGAGATGATTATTTCAGTTTTGGAATAAATATATTTACAGGGAACACGAAACAGTTTTGATTTCTGAACTTAATTTTTTGAGTCAGGGAATAAGCAAGAATGCTGAGAAACCGAGGAACAAAATATAGAGTAAGAAAAGTACGAAAATTATTCGCTCAGGTTTCATGCAGTGTTATATGCATAATTGTGTATGGCAGATTGCAGAAAAGTGTATTGTAATTTAACTGGTGATATGCAAAAGATTATGCATTAGTCTGGATTTCCTGATAAATAGCGATCGCTTCAATATCAAAACTAGTCTGCGGTGCAATCTCTGGTAATATTATTGCTGTGTCTAATACAGCCATACTTAATTCTTTTTAAGGAAGAAATTCCCCGATTTATTAAATATGTCAATGGTCTGAGCCTATAAGTTTACATAAATTTAAGACATAGTTAATCAATCTTATTGAAATTGGCAAAAAACTCTCAAATCCCCCGTTGAAAAGCGGGATTTAGGGGGATATATGACAATTTTGGTTTTGTAGAGAGATGTGTGTACGAGGTTAAGACGAATGCAATTGAAATTTATAATAAAGATTTCTCAAAAAGCATTACAGACACGGTTTAATTTATTGGGCTGTGTCGGATTACAAATATTATTTTTTAGTAACTGTGCTTTTGCTCAAAGTAATATTATACCGGATAATACGTTAGGTAGCGATCGCTCCGTTGTTACCCCTCTAGACACCACCAACAACTTACCAGTTGACTTAATCAATGGTGGTGCAGTTCGAGGAATCAATTTATTTCATAGTTTCCAAGAATTTAATGTTAGCGAAGGACGAGCAGCATACTTCTTAATTAATAACTCTGACATTCAAAATGTCTTAACTCGCGTTACAGGTAAAAACCCTTCCGAAATTTTCGGAACTCTGGGTATAATTAGCGATTCTAACCCGAATTTATTTCTAATTAATCCCAATGGTATTATCTTCGGCCCCAACGCAACTTTAGATGTGGGTGGTTCATTTGTTGCGACAACCGCTAATGGCGTTAATTTAGGACAAACAGGTATATTCAACGCTTCCGAACCTGCCAAAAGTAATTTACTCAGCGTCCAACCTTCAGCATTGTTTTTTAACGCGGTTAACAATCAAGCAGAAATTATTAACAATTCTAGGGCTAGTTCGACAGTATTAGGTTCTGTATTGAACGGCAATCCTCAACGTCAAATATCAGGGCTGACGGTACTTGATGGCAAAGATTTATCACTGATAGGCGGAAATGTCACTTTAGATGGAGGGTTTATATTTGCTCCTGGTGGACGGGTTGAATTGGCAGGTTTAACAGAACCAGGAATAATTAATTTAGATACTACGGGTTGGCGTTTTCCTGATAATGTAGCACGAGCAGACGTATCTCTTAAAAATGCAGCTGCTGTTTTTATTGTATCTGGCGATCGAGGTAGTATTGCTGTTAACGCTCGTAATTTTTCTCTTGATGGTGGTAGCCGTTTGACAGTTCTAAATGAAGGTTTAGGAAATATTAATAGTTCGGCAGGTAATATTGAAATTACTGCTACAGATAATGTAACTCTTCAAGGTACAAGTTCTGCTTATAGTACAATTTTTAATGTAATAGAAAATGGTGAAAAGGCTGGAGATATAATTATCAAAGCAGCTAATCTTGAAATTATTGGTGATGCAGCAATTGGGACTTTTACTCTTGAAAAAGGTAATGCTGGAAATATTGATATCCAAGCTAGAGACAAAGTAACAATTTTGGGAACTGGTGCAACAACTTCAATTAGTAGTTACATTGAAACAGGAGCAGAAGGAAAGGGAGGAAATATTAATATACAGACAAAAAGTTTTGTTTTAGATAACGCCCAAGTTGGCGCTAATAGTTTAGGAAATGGCAATGCAGGTAATATTCAAATAAATGCTGCTGAATCTTTTAGCGTTAAAAATGCCCAAATAGGAAGTAGTAATTTTGGAAAAGGAGATGCGGGAAATCTCACAATAGAAGCAGAAAAAGCGGATATTATATTTGATTCAAGTTTAATATCCAGTACTGCGGGGGGGAGTTTATTATCAGAAACCATTACTAGCGGTCAAGCTGGTGATATTTTAATTAAAGGGCGATCGCTTTCTGCAACTAACAACATTATTCAAACTAGTACCGTAGGTCAGGGAAACGCCGGAAATATAACTTTAGACATCCAAGACAATGTTTCTTTCACAAATAGTTTTATTTTTGGTGTAGTTGCTCAGTCAGCTACTGGTCAAGGTGGTAATGTTACTATTAAATCTGGTTCACTTTCTCTAAATGATGGTTCGGAAGTGAATGTCAGCACAGCTGGCAAAGGGGATGGAGGAAAGATATTTATCAATACGGATTTATTAGAACTTACTAATAATTCGTTCATCGGTTCTAACGCCTTTGGAGAAGGAAATGCCGGTAATATAAGTATCGAAGCTAAAGATAAAATCTCAATTTTAGGAAACGATAATGATAGTCAAAGTGGAATAAGTAGTAGCGTTGACCAGTTATCTGTTGGTAATGGAGGAGATATCGATTTACAAACAAATTCGCTGTTATTAAATAACGGTATCATTGGCGCGTCTAATTTTGCAGCAGGGAAAGCAGGAAATATCCGCATTAATGTCACAGATTTGATTTCTGCAAGCGGTGACTCTCAAATAGGAACTTTTAGCACCGGACAAGGAGATGCAGGAAATATAATTATCGAAGCGAAAAATGCCCCTGTCTATTTTGATGGAACTTTCGTACAAAGCGTTGCAGCATTTAATTTAGAAGGAGTAGTAGGCGGTGGTAAAGGAGGAGATATCACAATTAAAGCGCGATCGCTTTCTTTAAGCAACAATGCTTATCTACAAAGCAGCGCTTTCGGACAAGGAAATGGTGGGAATATATTTGTAGAGGTGCAGGATGATATATCGTTAAGCAACTCTTTCATAGATAGTGGAGTGGTAGATACAGCTACTGGTAAGGGTGGTGATATTAATATTCAGGCTGACTCGCTTTTTTTGACAGACAATTCTTTTGTAAATAGTAGCAGTACTGGTAAAGGAAATCCAGGTAATATATCTATTAATCTCCGTAATACTTTACGTAGCAATAACAGTACGATAGGCACAGCTAGCACACAATCTTCAGGTGGTGCTATTAATATTACAGCACAAGATATTCGGCTGCGCGGTGATAGCGATATTCGTACAAATGTTCTGACTGGTGCAGGTGGTGGTGGCAATATTACGCTTACTGCTGGTACTATTATTGCCTTAGAAGACAGCGACATCTTAGCATTTGCTAGTGATGGTAGAGGCGGCGATATCACTTTTAACACCCAAGCATTTTTAAGTTCTCCACTGTATCGTCCCCAAGCTCAAACAGGCGATAGAGCAAATTTGAGGACAGAATTAGAGGGTAATAATCGCGCCGATATCAACGCCAGTGGTGCAATATTTGGTAATATCATTGGTGTCCCCGATATCACCTTTATCCAGAACAGTATCACGGAATTACAAGATAATCCTATTGATAGTAATGCGCTAATTGCTAATAGTTGCATTGCTCGTAGTCCCAAGCAAGAGGGCACTTTTTTCATTACAGGTGTTGGTGGTTTACCTATTCGTCCTGGTAATGCTTCCGCTTCAAATTATCCTACAGGTAATGTACAAAATATCAGCAATAATAGTGCAACCCATCATTGGGAAAAAGGTGACTCAATCATTGAACCTCAAGGTATTTATCGGCTAGCAAATGGTCAGTTGATAATGAGCCGAGAATGTCCTTAAAAACTCAATTCAGTTCAGATAAACTCCAATTCCAAAATCAACTCCTCTCAATTCCTCTTCTCTGCGTCTCTGCGTGAAATAAATCCATATTTTCAAATAAACTGAGAGATAAAAAATGTGATTAATCAAAATTACTGGAATTACTGTTTACCCTTAGGGCTAATTTTAAGTTTTACTTTTACAACAAATACCAGTACCTTAGCTCAAGTAACACCAGACCAAACTTTAGGAACACAAGTTACAAATAATGGCTCATTTTATTTTATTGAAGGTGGCACAACAGTTAGTAACACAAATCTATTCCACAGTTTCAGCAGTTTTAGTATTCCTAATGGTGGCGCAGGAATTTTTCTCAATGATGCCAGCATTAGTAATATCTTTGCGCGAGTAACTGGTGGAACCGCCTCTGATATTCAAGGATTTATTCGCACCCAAGGTACTGCTAATTTATTTTTGATAAATCCCAATGGTATTATCTTTGGAGAAAATGCCCTATTAGATATTCGTGGTTCATTCGTGGCTACCACAGCGAATGCAATTCAATTTCCTGGTGGTGCTGAATTTTCTTTAACTTCCCCAGTCACACCACAAAATAATTTACTTAGTGTTAATCCTACAGCATTTTTGTTTAACCAAATTGCGAATCAAGGCGCAAACTCAATTGAAAATCGAGGTATTTTAGCAGTACCTACAAATAAAAGTTTAATCTTACTTGGTGGCCGTGTGTCACCTACGCCTGAATCTACCGGGCAAATCTTAATCGATGGAGGATTTGTTGCAGCAAGAGATGGTAGGGTAGAGATTGGTGGATTAACCGCACCAGGAACAGTAGGACTCAACATTGATAACAATAAATTCAGCTTGACTTTTCCTGATGGTATACCGAAAACAGATATCTCACTTGTGAATAATTCTGCTGCTTTTAGTTTTGGTACAAGCACAAGCAATATTGTAGTTAATGCAAATAACCTCAACTTACTAAATTCTAGTAGTATTTATAGTTCTATACCGAGAAATCAGGGTACTACTGAAACTAAAGCAGGCGATGTTTTCATCAATGCTGATGGAATTATTCGCTTAGAAAATGAAAGTTCTATTGCTAGTATTGGTATTGGAACAGGAAATACAGGAAACGTCAATATTTCCGCCCAATCACTAGAACTTATTAATGGAAGTTCAATTAATTCCACTACTACAAAAGGTAACGCAGGCGGGGTTAATATCAAAGTTGAAGATACAATTTCTCTTATTAATAGCCAAATCATCAGTCAGGCTTTTTCAGCAGAATTAACATCTTCTTCAGAGGTAGTCAGTTCGCAACCACGGACTGATGGCAGCAGTAATGGTATTAATATACAAGCTCGAAATGTTTTGCTTTCAGATCGTGCTTTGATAACTTCTAGCAACATTTTAGCAGGCAAACCTGGAGATATTAAAATTGAAGCTTCTGATTCAATTATTTTGAATGATACAGCGATAATATCGTCAATTACTGACGGTAAAGAAAACGCAGGAAATGTATCAATTATTGCTAATCGCTTAATTATTAATAATGCTTTCTCGAACATATCAGCAAGTACTTTTGGTAGTGGTGATGCTGGAAATATTGATATTAAAGTAAAAGAACTGAGAATGGACAATACGTCTTTTATCTCATCGAATGCATTGAACTCACAGACAAATGGTTCTGTTGGTAATGGAGGAGATATTAGTATTGAAGCAGAACGAGTATTTTTAAAAAATGGCGGATTTATAGCTGCTCAATCTGGAGGAGAAGGACAAGGAAAAGTCGGTCGCGGGGGAAATATAACTATTACTGCTAGTGATAGCATAGAAATAGATGGTACAGAAACAAACGTTTTTGCTACTGGCTTTTTAACCTCAAGCAAAGGTAATGATGCAGGTAATATAACTATTAATACTAAATTTTTACAATTCAGAGGTGCAGACATAAGCGCTGCAACTTTGGGTGAGGGGAATGGAGGTAATGTCATTATCAATAGTACAGATGGAGTAGTGATTGATGATAGCGTTATCACTAGTGAGATAAGAGAAGGTGCAGTGGGAAAAGCTGGAGATATTGAGATTAATACACCAAAATTCACCTTAACAAATGGCGGTCAAATTATTGCAGATATTAGCGAACCAGATGGAAATCTCCCTGGAGGACAAGGCGAGGGCGGAAATGTTCGCATTAATGCCAGCGATGCTGTAATTATTTCTGGACTAGATGCAGATGGGTTTCCCAGCTTAATATCAGTTACAAGCGACAACGGAAGTATTGGAAAACCAGGAAACATTACAATTAACACAAGTTATTTTCGTTTAGCAGAGAGAGCCGAAATCAGTGCTAGTACAAGTAATTTTAGTGATGGAGGTAATATCACCATTAATGCTCGAACATTTGAAGCGTTGAATGGTGGACGAATTCTCAACTCAACTAGTAGTAGTGGGAATGCTGGTGATATTAATATAAATGCTAAAGATAGTATAACTATTTCTGGTATTAGTGCTGATGGTTATAACGCAGCTATATTTGCAGGCACAAATGCCGATTCTATTGGTAATGGTGGGACGATATCTTTATTCACAAATAACTTCAATGTAGCTAATGGCGCTGGGGTGACTGTACGTAGCGAGGGACAAGGTATTGCAGGCAATATTAATATTATTGCAACAGGAAATTACACTGCAAATAATAGCTTTATCAGCGCCAGGGCTGAACAAGCAGGCGGTGGGAATATCAATATTGCTGCGAAAAATATTAGTCTGCGTAATAACAGCGACATCCGCACCGACCTTTCTACAGGTCAGGCAAATGGAGGTAATATTAATCTAAATGCCAACACTATCATTGCCTTAGAAGATAGTGACATTTTGGCATTTGCACCTGAAGGTCAAGGTGGCAATATTACTTTTAATACTCGTGCTTTATTGACTGCACCATTATACAGTCCCGCGCAAACAGCAACTGACAGAAATACTCTTGAGTCATTAGCTAATAGCGATCGCACCGATATCAACGCCAGTGGTGCAATATCTGGTAATATCATCGGTGTCCCCGATATCACCTTTATTCAAAACAGTCTCACGGAATTACAAGATAATCCTATTGATACTAATCGGCTAATTGCTAATAGTTGTATTGCTCGTAGTTCTAAGCAAAAAGGCACTTTTTTAATTACGGGTGTTGGTGGTTTACCTACTCGTCCTAATAATGCAGCAGCCTCAAATTATTCTACAGGTGATGTAGAAAATATCAGCAATAATAATAGTACAAATCGCCAGTGGAAAAAAGGCGATCGCATTATCGAACCACAAGGAGTATATCGCCTAGCAAACGGCAATTTAGTGATGAGCCGAGAATGTCGTTGAGCTTCTTGAGAGTTTGAAATCCCTGACTTCTTAAAGAAATCGGGGATCTGATTTTTCATAAAATTCAATAAAATGTAAATATATATTCACTCATCAACCTCACCAGTTTATAGGAAAATAGTATGACAATGAGCAAAATGGAAAAAATAGGTAAAGTAACTACCACAATCACTATTACTAACCAAATTGACCAGACTCTTGCAGAAAGAGGATTTATTCCAGCAGAGCAAATACGTTCAATTACTTTACATGACGTTTTAGTTGACACAGGTGCAACCAGGCTGTGTTTACCTAAAAATATTATTCTTGATTTAGGATTGCCTCTTCAAGGAGAAGTAGACGTTAAAGTGGCTACAGGAGTACACAAAGCTCGGATTTTTAAAATGTTAAATCTTTCAGTGGAGGGAAGAGAAGGCACATTTAATTGTATTGAATTGCCAGAAGGTTCAGATCCTTTATTAGGTTTAATACCTTTAGAAGATTTAGGGTTAAAACCCGATTTGGTTAATCAAAAATTACGAGTTTTGCCAGTAGAAGGGAAAGATACTTATTTAATGGTTTTATAATTACAACATAATTCAGAATTATCTTTCACAATTATTGGTATTAAAACGCTTGATATCGCAGGGAAAAAGTAAAACCATTATCTTGTAGAGTATTCCCTCCACTATTCACATCTATTAACGGAATACCATAATCTAAACGCAAATTTAAATCTCGAATTGGTTGCCAAATTAAACCTAATCCCAAACTTGCAAGTGTCTGTGAACTGGAATTAGCACCACGATTATTCCACGCTGTACCGACATCAAAAAAAGGTGCAACTTGCAATGTATTGGAAGATGTTAAAGGAATACGAGCTTCAAATGACGCTGTAATTCCATTGTCTGCTACAAATTCATTTTGACGGTAGCCGCGGACTGTATCAACTCCACCAATACTAAATTTTTCTAAAGATAATAAAGAATCTCCTGTGAGTTGTGCATTTACTCTGGCTAATAAAATCGTTCCTGGTGATAACCGCTGCACCCATTGAAATTGTCCTAGCCAAGAAAAAAAACGTCCGTCGGTACCTGAGTCGTTAACTGTAGCGTCAAAAGCATCAATTCCAACACTAAATTGAGAACGTGCAGCTAAAACTCTACTAGCACTGCGTTCTACCCAATCTTGTGAAAAACGAATGACTGTAACTTTTGACAAACCGTTTTCTGGCCCTTCAGAAAAAGAAAAAGGAATGTCATTGAGTAAAAATGTTTGACTGCGGCGTAAATCTAATCCTAAACCAATAGCAAATTCGGATTGGGGTTTGCGATACAAAGGTTGACGATAATTAAGAGAATAAGTTTGCGCGTCACTTTTAATATCTAACTCGCTAAATTCATCTTCAATGATGCGGCTGTCACTATTGTTGACGCGAAAAGCAAGAGTACCGTTATTCGGATTTAGGGGAATTGTATAGCTGAAATTATATATATTCAGCCCTTCTGTAATTCCATATTCAGCACTGAAACTATCTCCAAAACCCGACAAGTTATCATGGCTGAGAAATATTCCTGCTTGGGTAGAACCAATACTAGGAGTTTGATTGTTGGCTACAAATACTCCGCCATGAAATGCACGTGCTTCGGTAATTGTTACTTGTAAGATATTGCTACCGGGAGTACTACCGGCGGTTAATTGTGCGTTTACCCGTTCAATTAAAGGGTCGAGTTGTAATAGTTGCAGTGCTTCTTCTAAACGTTTTTGATTCAAGGGTGCAGACGAAGCTTTTCGCAGACGCGATCGCACGTATACTGGTTGTAATCTTCTTAATCCTCCTATTTCAATTTTTTCTAGTTCGCCTTCTACTACTTGAATTTGTACGACACCATCAGTGAGATTTTGATTGTTGGGTAAAAATGCACCGCTGGTGACGTAGCCATTTTTAATGTAAAGTTCGGTGATATCTGAACGTAGTTGAACCAAGTCTACAAAAGTCACTTGACGATTTTCAAATAACTTGATTAACTCTGCAATTTCATCTTTTAAAACTGTAGATCCGAGAATTTCAACTTTTTTCACCAGAAAACTTTCACTACTGGGAAAACTCGTATCCGCTGGTGTTGGTATCTCAGGAGGAGTCAGAATTTCAGGAGAAGTAGTAGGCGGAGTCGGGGGAGGAGTTGGTGAGGGGGTTGGTTTAGGAATCGTTTGGTCAAGGGTTTCTGGTGTTGTTGGCGGAATATTAATTCCAGGTGGCGGAGTAGATTGAGCAGATACAACACTTGGAAAAATAATTAAACTTAAGATTAAAGAGATATTGTAGCGCTTAAATCTTGTTTTTTTTTGTTTCTTATTCAACTGTAAATCAATATTTTTCACAAATTTTAAGTTATTATTTAACAGAAAAAATATTTTCATTAAATTACTTTTAGATTATAAAAGTGAGTTTATGCTGGCAAGTAATTGATATGAAAGTGAACGGCGATCGCCAATATATCTTGATATCTATATTTTATAAATTAAAAGCATAAGTTAACTTTAGGAATCACAACTAAAATTTTATAATAATTCATTATTATAAACGCTAATAAAAACTTTTTATAAA
Source organism: Nostoc paludosum FACHB-159 (assembly GCF_014698835.1). Taxonomy (GTDB): domain Bacteria; phylum Cyanobacteriota; class Cyanobacteriia; order Cyanobacteriales; family Nostocaceae; genus Nostoc; species Nostoc paludosum. The sequence continues at coordinate 333,430 of NZ_JACJTU010000003.1, forward strand.
AAGTCCAATATTTATGTTGTTAACGCTATTTAGCCCCAGAAGATCCTCCCAAGCTCCCGATAAATTGGGGGCTTAGTTCGCTCCTTTTTAAGGAGGGTTAGGGAGGATCGAGTATTAACTCAACTGTATCGCTCTACAAAATTTTCATCAAATTTAGATATGCAAGCTAAATGCTGTTTACAGCCAAGCCTCAACCGTCAACCATCAACAAAAAAACATGCACAACATATCACTTTTCTTCATTTGCGATTCTTTGTAAATTTCCTATGCGTTTTTTAACTAGTTGTTCATTCTCTTTGGCTCTAGCTGACTCATACTTGGCGAACTCTTGTACAAGATTTGAACCGATTTGTCCCAGCTTTCCAGGACTAGCTGAGTTGAGTGCTTCAGCTAAGGCTTCATACCATAAATTCGCTGCGGCGTAGGTATTAGATTTTTGTAAACCATTGTCTGTAGTTAATAATTTGTTTTCGATTGTAGATGGAATTTCTACAACCATAAATTCTGCTCTTTCTACTAAATCGTCTCCTGGACAACTGATTGCTACTTGCCAAAAATATTTTTTGCCAACGGTTAATTTTGGATAATTTTCAGGGAGAGATACTTGAAAAATCCCTGGTGATGTTTTTTGCTTGATAGGGTTACTGAATGCAGTGACTGTATTGTTGGAAACAAACTCAAAAATTTGAAATTCTATTTCCTGAGAACTAGACACATAACCTGCAAAAGTCGGACGTGTAGAAGCTGTATAGGCAATGTATGTTTTGGGTGCAAGTAATGTCAAAGGAATTTGATTATTAGAACTCGGACATCCTCTACTACCTCCGCTTCTGGTGTAATCGCTTGCGGGTTGGCGATCGCTTGGTCTAAAATTAGCACTTGCTAGTGGTGTGAAAAACAATAACAAGCTCACAACACAACTAGTTACTAATTTGGTATTGATAGTTTTGTTAAAAACTTGTGACATTTGATGCCTCATATTTCAGCAAGGGAATATTCAAATAAATTTATCACCCTCCAGTTACTACTATTCCTACTATTGCTATTTTCTTAATTTCCAACTGATTTCACAGACCGTTCCTTTAGGAGTAATGCTTTCACGCCTAAAATCACCTCCTAAATTTTTAGCAATATTTCTCAGTTGTTTTGTTCCTTTACTTTCAACAGATGAAATAAGTCCCGGTCCATTATCCTGAATTTTCAGAATATAAAAATCTTCATATTTTTTGCCAATAGCTTCGATACGTTTGACTCCTTTAGCATGTTTACCTACATTGCATAATGCTTCTTCCAGAAATAAACAAAGTTCTTGTTTGTTATTCACACTCAAATATTTATCATCTACTGGTTCAAAAGTGCGAATTTTTACCTTAATATTTTTCAAATATTCCAAGTCCTGGCGTTCAAGGGTGCTAGTATACACTGCATAAAAAAGCTCATGTATTGGGCGTTTTAAATCAAGCTTTAAGCCGCTACCTAAACGCAGGCTTTCATCTTGAGATAAAGCTTCAAGCTTTAGATATTCGCCAATTTCTCGAATTTCATAATTAAGCTTTTCTAACTGTAATTTTAACTCTTGATACGGCCAATCTTGAGCTTGCATCTGTCTTAAAACATTGGCTAAAGTTTGTAGAGGGCCATTATGAATTACAGTAAATGCATGTTCAATTGTGTGTTGACGTTCGTTCATTTTAATTTTAAATAGTTGATTGTTTTGATATAAAGCAAATGCAAAACCGTTCAATCCTAAACCATTTATTATTAAAGTTAATAAACCCGGTGCGATGGGAATCCACCAGCCGTATGAAATTAGTACTAAACCTAAACAAAATAAAGCTAAAGCGACTACTACAACCGCCAGTAAATTTTTCCATAAAGATTGTGCTAACCAAAAAAGAATTATTGGATAACAACCGCAAACTATTATCCATATATATTCCCATTCATCCGGCCAAACTTTTAACAGCGCCCGTCCGCTAATCACTGCATTAATTATCTGAGAACAAGCGTGAGCATGAAATTCTACTCCATATATTTGCCCAGGTATTTTTTGATCGACAGTTGCAGAAGTATTGACAAAATCAGTCACACTGGTAGCAACAATCCCAATTATCACTACTTTATCTTTTAACAAATCAGGATTAAAATTTTCAGTTTTAACATCCTTTAACGATAAAATATTAAAAGGTTTTTTACCAGCCCGGAAATTCATTAATATCTTTAATCCGCTGCTATTTTCATTGACATATCCCCCAGTGTTAGACATAAAACGCGGCAGTTCTGTAGTTTTAAATCTGATTGTCTTTTGGTCAAATATGCCAGTTTCAATATTAATATTTTGATGAGATAAATAAGCTTGTGCTAACTGTAGCCCAAAGGAATATTTATCTTCTTCAGGATTTTGAGGGTTTTTTGGTGATGGTGTCCAAAGTAAGTAGCGACGATATTTATTATCCTTATCTACTACGATGTCAGAAAAACCTATTTGCTCTGGTGATAATTGTGGCGGCGGTGAAATTGGATCTGGAGGTAATATTTTTTCAATACCAATGAGATTTTTAGAATTTTGAAATACTTCTACTAATTTTTGATGACCTGGTTCAACAGGTAAATCTCTAACTATATCAAGACCAATAGCGATGGGTTTATATTTTTGTATTGTTTGTATCAGCGTTGCAATTTCCCCATCTGGAATGGGATATGTACCAAGTTTGCGAATATCTTCTTCGTTAATACCGACAATCACAACTTTATCATCACTTATTTCCGCAGGACGCAAACGTAAAAATGTATCCAACGCCATCAATTCAAAATCTTGTAAAAATCCATATAAACGTGCAATTACTATAACAGCTAAAAATGTCGCTCCTGGAAGTGATGCCAGTAGCAAAATTTTGATTTCATTTTGAATTCTTCTCCAATTAACCCACACCATAAATATTTTGACTTCAACTTATGTTTTAGCGAACAAAGCGACAAAGCATAATTCAATTAACTTCAAAAAAATCATATATTTCGCCATCGCCAATTAATCAATTAATCCTTCTTGTCGAGCGCGGATTTCTGTTTGAATGCGAATATTTTTACCCTCCTTTTTACAGTCTTCTGGATAAAGTCCGAGAACATCTTGAATTTTTGTCCAATATGCTCTAACTGCACGTTCAGATCTATACATCCGTTCGGATATTAATTTATCTGTTAATCCTTCTTCAAAGGCTAATCTTAAAACTTCTAACCATTCTGGTTTGAGTTCTAAACCATTTTTGATATCTTGTGTATGAGTTGCGCCTTGGAGTGCTATGTAGACGCGAGATAACATTTCCTGTTCTGATAATCCTTTATCTGCGATCGCAAATCCACCTTGATGTTCGTCAATCTCATGTTTTATCCTTACCAAAGCCTTTACATAACTGCTTTGCACCATCAAATTTTGCTGTGGATATTGCTTGAGTAACTGTTGAATTAAGTTAATACCTATATCGATTTGGGCTGTCATTCCCGTGTCTTCTGGTATAGATAAATCCATCACAATCAAGTCAAAGCAAGAAGTCCCACTCCTATGGATAGCCTCAGTTCCAATTTTACTAAGAGCCTCAAATGCACTTCTAACCTTGATAATATTTGCATTTGGATATTCTTGTTGCAGTAAATTAAAAGTTGCAGTCAAGATTAATTGGTGGTCGTCAATAAGTAGAATTTTCATCGCTGGTGATTGAGATAAATCTTGACTTTTGATCGATGTATCAGCATAAACTTTAATCATATCTCTGTGGGTAAGTAAGTCGGGGTAAATAGTTATCGTTGGAATAAGGCAATAGGCAATAGGCAATAGTAATAAGGGTTTTAGCTAGTTTATTTTTTTAATATGGTTTAATTTTATTGTGCCAGCTTACTTAATCAACGTTTTATACCTTGATATACTGCATCCTATACGATCGCACTTTGCTTACTCCTTGTTTTTATATTTACTTTATAACTAAATCGTTAACCAGGCTGAGGTTTAGCCCACAAGCTAAAGCTTGGGGCTATAAAACCAAGCCTGTCTATCCCTTCTACCCTAGAATGCATAACGCTGCACATAGCTGAGTTTCTCGTAAAGTTACGGGAATGCTTAGCCAACACAGTAACAATTAACGTTAATTCTGACTGCTTTTAATAGGGTATTGTAATTTTTGCAACAGATTTTTGAAATTACAATGCAGTTTTCTGCAATCTTGCATACACCATGCTGTATCTCAGCAAGCAGCAAAGGTGCGTGAATTATATTAATGCTTTCTCTATTATATTTTGTGTACGTAAGTACATTACTAATCGTCAGAATTGTTCCTAACAAATGACTCGCGTGTGGGGGCGTATAGCTTTACGCCTCTGCATTCTCTCGGAGATTTATTACAATTAAGGAGATAAATATATGGTTACTTTTCCTTCTGATTATTTATTTTCTTATCAATGGCATTTGTATAATCCTGGTGGTTTAGATCTTAACGTTGTGAATGTATGGGATGACTATACAGGAAATGGTGTTATTGTTGGTGTTATTGATGATGGATTTGATTATCTCCACTACGACCTGGATGGTAATTATGACACAACAATTGATTATGACTTTAACGATAACAATTTCTCTGCCTACGGAAATTCAAATGATAATCACGGAACATCAGTAGCAGGTATCATTGCTGCGGAAAATAATGGGCTTGGTAGTGTTGGAGTCGCCTATAATGCCACAGTAACAGGCTTTCGGGCTATTTCTAGTACTTCAATCGATGGAATAATTGGTGGGGTTACTAATGCTTTGTGGAACTCAGTTAACGTTGATGTTGTTAATAATAGTTGGGGATTTGGAGGGCTGGATTCTCCTTATAACCGCTTTTATGATAATTTCAATGATTATTCGTTCCTCTCAGCAAAGCAAGCTATTGTAAATGCTGTTGCTAATGGACGTAATGGATTGGGAACAGCGATCGTATTTTCAGCTGGTAACGATCGCCAAAACGGAAATAATACTAACTATCACAACTTTCAGAACTCCCGCCACGTCATTACCGTAGCAGCCCTCAATTCTGATGGTTCGGCATCTACATACAGTACTCCAGGGGCTTCCATTCTTGTTTCTGCCTTTGGTAGCGGCATATCTGGCAGCATTGTAACCACCGATCGCATCGGATATGACGGCTATGATTCCGGCGATTATAACTACAGTTTTAACGGCACTTCAGCCGCCGCCCCAATGGTTTCTGGCGTAATTGCCTTAATATTGGAAGCAAATCCCAATTTAGGTTATCGAGATATCCAAGAAATTCTCGCCTATTCTGCTCGTCAAAACGATCCTTATGCATGGGGAGGAGATTATATTTGGCAATACAACGGTGCTAACAATTGGAATGGTGGAGGCTTACATGTCAGCCAAGACTATGGATTTGGATTGATAGATGCTCATGCTGCTGTGCGTTTAGCAGAAACTTGGCATCAGCAAAGTCGATTAGACAACGAGCAAAGTCTTTCTTTTAGTTCGGGTTATTTAGGCTGGTTTATTCCAGACAACGATAACGCAGGTATCAGCCATACTTTTACCGTCAGCGCAGATTTAGATATTGACACTGTTGAGGTAGAACTCGATCTGACTCATCCCTATCGTGGTGATTTGGTTGTTTATCTAACTTCTCCCAATGGTACCCAAAGCGTTCTCGTTCAGCAACCTGGCAATAAGGAAGATGATGGAGATAATATCGTCTTTAAGTTTTCTAGCACGCAACACTGGGGAGAAAATAGTGGCGGCAACTGGACACTTACAATTAAAGATTTAGGCCCTACAGATATTGGTATCTTTAATAGTTGGAAATTAAATTTATATGGCGATGCAGATACTGTTAATGATACTTATTTCTACACTAATGAGTATGGTATTTATGGTGCCACAACTCTAACTGATACTTCCGGTATCGATACAATTAACGCTGCGGCCATTACTTCCAATTCCTACCTCGATCTGACTCCAGGTTCTGTAAGTACTTTAGACGGAACTTTCCTAACTATTAGCGCCGAAACTGTCATTGAAAATGCCTTAGGTGGCGATGGCGATGACATCATTATTGGTAATACTGCTGCTAACTTTTTGTCTGGTGGCAGAGGTGATGACATTCTAGTTGGTGGAGTTGGCAACGATACGCTAACTGGTGGAACAGGATATGATTTATTTACTTTCTACTCTCCCACTGAAGAAATTGATGCAATTACAGATTTTAACGCTTTTGATGATACAATTTGCATCTATGCGCCTGGTTTTGGCGGTGGGCTAATTGCTGGTGGTGCGATCGCTGTTAATCAATTCGCTTTAGGTACGGCATCTACAACAAATGATACTAGATTTATCTTAAATCAAGATAACGGTTCTTTATTCTTCGATGCAGATGGAACAGGAGCGATCGCGCAAACCCAAATTGCTACTCTCAACACCGGACTTTCTTTAAGCAATGCTAATATTTACGTTTTTGCTTAGTTAAATTAACCACACAGGAACTTAAAAATCAACCTTCTTGTAAATAGGCGATCGAGAGATTTTGAATCAAATCAGAGGATAGTACTAAAATACTATCCTCTGATTTGTATTGACATGATAATTGCAACAACTAAACAAAAGTTAACATTGAAATTTAATTTTTTATTACGAAAACAAAGGTTTTGTATAACAAGTAACTTTTTACTAGTAAACTATCGCACTAATATCACAATTTAATCATTAATATTGTCAGCTTTCTATGAGTTGGCTAATTCATCAACAGGAAAATTTATCAAAATATGACAAGAGAATTTAACCGACGCAAGTTTTTAATCTACGGATCTGCAAGTTTGACAAGCAGTATTTTTCTGAAAGCTTGTGCCAATAATACCCCAGTTGCTACAGAAACTGCTCCTCCCGCCGCTTCTCCTGTTGCTGCTGCTACTGGCGACACCATCAAAGTCGGTATATTGCACTCCTTGAGTGGTACGATGGCTATCAGTGAAAAAAGCGTTGTTGACGCTGAAAAATTAGCAATCAAAGAAATTAACGCTAGCGGTGGTGTGTTAGGTAAACAAATTGAAGCAATTACTGAAGATGGTGCTTCTAACTGGGATACATTTAGAGAAAAAGCAACCAAACTAATCGATCAAGATAAAGTCGCTGTAGTTTTTGGTTGTTGGACTTCTGCTAGCCGTAAGAATGTCAAGCCAGTATTCGAGAGCAAAAATCATATGCTCTGGTATCCCGTACAATATGAAGGTCAAGAGTGTTCTAAAAACATTTTTTATACTGGCGCTGCACCAAATCAACAAATCGAACCATCTGTTGATTGGCTGTTAAAAAATAAAGGTAAAGAATTCTTTTTAGTTGGTTCTGACTACGTTTTCCCTCGGACAGCCAACACAATTATTAAAGCCCAACTAGAAGCTTTAGGCGGTAAAACAGTTGGCGAAGATTACTTACCATTGGGGAACACAGAAGTTACACCAATTATTACTAAAATTAAACAAAATTTACCTAACGGTGGCGTTATTTATAACACTCTCAATGGTGATAGCAACGTTGCTTTCTTCAAACAACTCAAAGGCGCTGGATTAACACCAGACAAATATCCCTCCATGTCTGTAAGTATTGCCGAAGAAGAAGTCAAAGCAATTGGTGTAGAGTATCTTAAAGGTCATTATGCTGCTTGGAATTACTTCCAAACAGTAGACACACCTGCTAACAAAAAGTTTGTTGCCGCTTTCAAAAAAGAATACGGTGAAAATCGAGTCACAAATGACCCAATGGAAGCAGCATATGTGGCAGTTTATTTGTGGAAACAAGCAGTAGAAAAAGCTGCGACTACTGATTTGGAAAAAGTGCGTGCTGCGGCATACGGTCAAACTCTAGACGCACCAGAAGGTAAAGTGACAATGGATGCCAATCACCATATTTCTAAAATTGTGCGAATTGGCGAAGTCAGACAAGATGGTTTATTTGATATTGTCTATGCTACACCTGCACCAGTTGAACCAGTTCCTTGGAATCAATTTGTGAAAGAAACTAAGGGATTTGCTTGTGATTGGAATGACCCAAATAAGGGTGGTAAATACAAGAAAGCCTAAATAATTCGTAATTAATTAGAAATTAGGAATTAGTCAATCTTTATTTTGTACGGTGCGTTATTGCGAAGCGAACGCACCATTTAGCTTACTGCGTTAGGGGAAAAATATTTATTGTCGCTATGTTTAGCTACTTATGCTGTAACATACCCTAAATCTAATTACGAATTAGTTATATGGAGGGAGAAACAAACAAGTGTTAGCAGGTTTTTTAGAAGCTATCTTTAATGGTATTAGTATTGGCGCTGTATTATTAATTGCAGCGTTGGGGTTAGCCATTATATTTGGATTGATGGGTGTCATTAATATGGCACATGGCGAATTAATGATGTTTGGTGCTTATACAACGTTTGTTGTACAGAATGGCTGTAAACAATTGGGCGGTGTGTGGTTTGAAAGCTATATATTTTTGGCTTTGATTATTGCTTTTATTTTCACAGCCTTTGTGGGATTAATTTTAGAAAAAGGTGTGATTCGTTATCTCTATGGACGCCCCCTCGAAACTTTATTGGCAACTTGGGGAGTCAGTTTAATTTTTCAGCAATTTGTTCGCAGTGTGAATTGGGTTTTAATAATTGGCATAGCTATATTTTCTCTGCTATTTTTCGGCGGTTTATGGATTTTAAATTCTCGCACAAATTTAGAAAGAGTTCGTAGTTGGGCTGTGGCAGTTTTGTTATTGCTATCGGTAGGGATAACAATCATCACAGGCAATTTATTAAGCCAAACTTATCAGCTAGCAGTTACTCAACCTTGGTTCGGCGCTCAAAATGTCGATGTAACTGCACCTACTTGGTTACAATCAGGTATGTCTTTGGGTGGCGTGCAATTACCTTTTGCAAGGTTATTTATTATTGCTTTAACAATAATTTGTGTAGTAGGTATTTATTTATTTTTACAACGTTCTAGTTGGGGTTTAAGAATTAGGTCTGTGACGCAAAATCGCAGTATGAGTGCGTGTTTGGGTATCCCGACTCAAAAAGTTGATGCGGTTACTTTTGCACTCGGTTCGGGTTTAGCTGGTGTGGCTGGATGCGCCATTAGTTTGCTTGGTTCTGTGGGGCCGAATACGGGACAAAACTATATTATTGATACTTTTATGGTTGTTGTGGTTGGAGGTGTGGGGAATTTAGCAGGTAGTATTGTCGCAGCTTTGGCAATTGGTACGGCTAATTTTTTAATCGGTTCTGGGACTTTGGCTTTGTTGTTGAGTTCTGTTAAGCCTTTGGCGGATTTCTTTAATTTTTTCGCGACGACGAGTATGGCGAAGGTGATGGTGTTTGCGCTGATTATTGTGTTTTTGCAGTGGAAGCCTGGGGGGATTTTTCCGCAGAAGGGACGTACTGTTGATGTTTAAATTTCACGCAGAGACGCGGAGGCGCAGAGAATGAGGAAGAGGGGAGGATTATTGATTGAGGTGGGGGTGGTGGTGACGATCGCACTTTCCCTAATAATTATTATGCCAGTGGTGCTGTCAGAGTTTCGCCTGAATTTGTTGGGGAGGTTCTTGGCGCTGGCGATCGCCGCTTTGGGTATCGATCTGATTTGGGGGTATACTGGTTTACTGAGTTTGGGACATGGTATTTTCTTTGGTTTGGGTGGATATGCCATCGCTATGTACCTGAAACTGCAAGTTCCAACTGGTGAGTTACCCGATTTCATGGGGCTTTATGGAGTTACGGAACTTCCCGCTTTTTGGCAACCTTTTTATTCTTTCCCATTGACAATAGCGGCTGTGGTATTAATTCCGGGGTTATTGGCAGGATTATTGGGATATTTAGTATTTAGAAATCGTCTCAAGGGAGTTTATTTTTCTATTTTGACTCAAGCAGGGACGATTGTATTTTTCAACTTTTTTAATGGGCAACAAAAGTTATTTAATGGTACAAATGGGCTGATAGATTTTACAACTTTATTTGGGGCAACGGTCAGCGATACTAAAACACAATTTGTTTTTTATACGTTAACGGTGGTGTTTCTCGCAGCTACCTACGGTATTTGTCGCTGGTTGACAAGCGGACGTTTTGGCAGATTGTTAATAGCGATTCGGGATGATGAAAGTCGGGTAAGATTTTCTGGGTATGACCCTACTGATTTTAAGGTTTTGGTGTTCGGAGTTTCAGGGGCGATCGCAGGCATCGCAGGAGCATTTTACACCATTCAAAGTGGTTCTGTTTCACCCAGAGCGATGGATATTGCTTTTTCCATTGAAATGGTAATTTGGGTAGCTGTAGGAGGACGCGCAACTTTAATTGGTGCAATTGTTGGCACTTTATTAGTCAATTATGCCCGGACTTTTTTAAGCGAACAATTTGCTGAAATCTGGCTATTTTTCCAAGGCGCACTATTTTTGATAGTCGTGACAGTACTTCCTGACGGCATAGTAGGATGGTTGCGTAGTCAGAATTTTTCTCTTTTCAAACGCCGTCAAGAAATTGCTACATATCCTGCTTTAGAAGAAGACCCCGAAGTGCAACATGAACGCCAAAATATTGGAAACTGAAAATGTAACTGTTAGCTTTGATGGATTTAAAGCGATAAATAAGCTAAACTTTAGCATGGATGTAGGAGAATTACGAGTAGTAATTGGCCCCAATGGTGCAGGAAAGACAACATTTTTAGATGTAATTACCGGGAAAGTCAAACCAACAGTTGGTCGAGTTCTATTTAAAGGTAGAAACCTGGGTTCTTTCTCTGAACATCAAATAGCGCGGTTGGGAATTGGGCGCAAATTTCAAACACCCAGAGTTTACCTGAATTTAACACCCAGTGAAAATTTAGAAATTACCAGCAACCGCAATAAAAATGTCTTTTCTACTTTATTTGGTAGTTCTGGCGCTACTGAAAAAAACAATATTAAAGGTTTGTTAGAAACCATCGGTTTAACTTCTAAAGCAGACATTCCAGCAGCTTTACTTTCTCATGGAGAAAAGCAACGTTTAGAAATTGGGATGTTAGTAGCCCAGTCTCCTGATTTATTACTCGTTGATGAACCGGTTGCTGGTTTAACAGATGAAGAAACCTACAACGTTGGCGAACTACTTTTAGCCTTAGCGCAAAGTCATTCAATCTTAGTTATTGAACACGATATGGAATTCGTGCGTCAAATTGCTCGGAAAGTAACAGTATTACATCAAGGTTCGGTGCTGTGTGAAGGCAATTTTGAACAAGTACAAAATGACTCGCGTGTAATTGAAGTATATTTAGGACAACAACAAGATTTATAGTAAAAAAACTCTTTAAAAGTTATCAGTTAGACACTGCTTGTAAAGCGATCGCCATGTCAATTAAATCTTACTCAAAATTGCGATCGCAATTTATCTTTCAGCTTGATTTACTGCATCAAATATTTGTGATACTTTGAGATTTAGCTGACTAAATTGTGGAGATACAACTAAATCATTACCAGCAAAGTTACCTATCTCAGTATAACTTTTCTCAATAAGTTCTAAGATTAATATAGTTTGAGTTTCAGGGTCAATAATCCAATATTCAGGAATACCACAATCTTGATACTGCGATCGCTTGGCGATAAAATCTCTATCTCGTTGTAATTCTCCTGGGCTAACTACTTCAATCACCAGTAAAGGAGGTAGCATCTCTAAGCGAATAGTATTACGTTTTGCTAACTGCTGAATATGCTCTTCCCTAATAATTGTCAGGTCAGGATAACGGTTTCTGGGTTCTCCTCTGACTTCCAGTTCTAAACCATGTCCTCGCACTCTTTTATAACCTAACACAGATGCAAATTGAATTAATAAAAATGTGGCAATCTCAACATTAATTCCTGATTCTGGAGGCATCTCGATTAACTCTCCATTAAACAACTCATAGAGTTTATCTGAGCCATCATCATAAGATAGGTATTCTTCAAAGCTTTGAAATCTATGTTTAATTTGTAGCATCACAGTTGCTCCATGATGAGTCTCAATGCAAGTTTAGCCGATTTTGCACAGAACCAACGGGACTTGCCAATAGTCGCTTGCTTCTATTTTCCTTACCGAGGCGATCGCCTGCTCGCCCGCAAAACAGCATCGGAAGCATGTTAAAATTATTATCTGATAAAAGCTTTGATAATACGGTTGTTAAAAGAATATTCCATCGTAACGCTTAGATTAAGGTAAACAATGCCAGGAGTTATCGAAGTCAGCCCAGATGCCCCAATCATACAAGTGATTGAAGATATTATTTTGGTTGTAGAGTGTAGTAAACAGGGAGAGCTAAAAGGTCAAGTTCAGTATCTCCCGTGGGGAATTTGAAACTTTCAACGCACCCTATTACTCAATTTTTCCTCTCTGCGCCTCTGCGTGAACTAATGCTAAAAATCTCTAACCTTAACGTTTACTACGGCGAAAGCCACATTCTCCGCAATGTAGATTTAACCGTACCATCCGGACAAATGGTCTGCCTCATCGGACGCAACGGCGTAGGAAAAACCACCCTCCTCAAAAGCATCATGGGTTTACTCAAACCCCGCAGCGGTACAATTAACTTAGCCGAACAATTAATCAACTCTAAATCTCCAGACCAAAGAGCAAAATTAGGAATCGGTTATGTCCCCCAAGGACGAGAAATTATTCCTCGCTTAACAGTCCAAGAAAATTTACTGCTGGGTTTAGAAGCCAGACGCAAACCAGTCAAAAAAGTAGAAATCCCCGAAGAAATTTTTAGCTTATTTCCAGTCCTAAAAACTATGCTTTCGCGCATGGGTGGTGATTTAAGTGGAGGGCAGCAGCAACAATTGGCGATCGCTCGTGCTCTAATGGGAGAACCTCAACTACTCGTCTTAGACGAACCCACCGAAGGTATTCAACCCTCCATCATCATAGAAATTGAAGCCGCAGTCCGTCGCATCGTCCAAACCACAGGCATTTCCGTGTTATTAGTAGAGCAACATTTACACTTTGTCCGTCAAGCCGACTACTATTACGCCATGCAAAAAGGCAGTATTGTCGCCTCCGGTTCCACCGACGAACTCAGCCAAGATGTGATTCAACGTTTTCTAGCGGTTTAATTTCTGATATTTTTATCTCAATTTTATCAGAAGCAATCAAATGTGCTGCTTCTTGTAAAAGCTCATGTTGTTCCTTTTGAATTTCCTCTAAACGGCTAGAAATTTCTGCCAATCTTAGCTGCTTATTTTTTGGTAAATTCTCAGCTAATAAAACTGGCATATCGGTTTCTTTGATAGTTTTCATTCGTTGGATAGCAAAACTACCAACTTTAGTTAAAGAAAAAAAGCTAACTTTAACTAAAGCCTGAAGCAACTTTATTGGAAATTGGAGTATTGACCAACTAGCTGTTTCAATGACGCTGACAATTGCTTTGATAATACTCCAAAGTAGAGCCAGCACAAAAATTAGAATTACAACACTAATAATCGGATGGTTAGCTCCCCAACTGACTATTTGAATTAACCGAAAAATTACAGGGTGTTGTATCAGCCAATCATTAAAAGAAGAATTAATTGCTGTCTCAATCGCCCCTGATGTAGTACTTTTCAAGTGTTCAGCCGTTTGCCAAGTTTGTTCTAAACTTGTCGTAACTGTATCAATTGCTGTATTAGTCCTTGTAGTCGCTTGTGCTTTTAAAGACTCGCCAACTTCTTGTACTGAGTTAGTCAAAGAGTTAACGTTTTGGTTAACGATATCTTTCGCTGTTTGTAAGCGCTGTAAAACTTGTTGAGGCAAATTTATCTCTATAGGAAGTACCATAAAACATTTCCTATCAAGTCCTGCTAATCACTTATCATTATCCTCTCGCCTTTGCTTAATATCAGGTTCGGTTGAACACTGATAATTAGATCTGACGCAAAGACACGGGGACGCGGAGAATTTTGAATTACAAGTAATTAGGCAAACATAATATAACAACTGGCGTTGCATAAATGCGGGATGAATTAAGATTTTTGACGAAGGCTAAAGGTAGATTCTTTGCGCCTTTGCGCCTTTGCGTGAGGTAAAAATCATCCCTAGATTCAGCAATGCCTAACAACTAATATGCGTAATAGGCATATTTTCCCCTTGTCCCCTTAAGCAGACATGATATCACCGACGTTTAAATCGAACTCGTAACCCATCTTTAGGGCGATTAGGAATTCCCATTGTATCTAAACTTTGATTGGGTAAGATTTCCCAATCATAGCTCCGTAGAAGATGGGCAGCGATAATCTTCATTTCCATTTTGGCAAAGGCTATACCAATACAAACACGCGGGCCACCGCCAAAACCAACCAAACTAAAAGGATACTGTTTGTGTTCTTGACGCTGGGGGCTGAAGCGGTCTGGGTCAAAACGCTCTGGCTGAGAGTAAATTTCTGGCAGGCGATGAGTCAGTGCAATGGAATAATATAGTTGCCAACCAGCAGGAACATAAAAGCCTTTAAATTCAAATTCTTTCACAACACCACGAAATCCAGCACCAACTGACGGACGTAGCCTTTCAACTTCCCATAAAACTTGGTCTAAATAAGGCATTTGCCCCAGTTGTTCTAAAGTTAAAGAATTAACATCAGCAAATTTTAGTTGTTCTTCCCTAGCACGTTGCAGTACCTCTGGATGACGGGCTAATTCTAAACACAACCAAGTCAACATTGTAGTTGTGGTGTCATGTCCAGCAAAAAGTAGTAGTACCGCTTGGGCAATGAGTTCTTGTTCGCTCAGAGTGTTACCATCTTCATCTTGCGCTTGCACTAACAAACTCAGAGCATCTTTGGTTGGATTTTGCTGGCGTTCTCTGACGACCTTAGTTACATGCTCTAAAATTTGATTACGAGCTGCTAATGCTTTACTAAATTTAGTAAATGGTAAAGGCAATGGATTAATAGCAAATAATCCATTTGATAGGGTTGTAAACAAATTACTCAGGTGCATACCTTCGGTGCCAGGAGGTGTACCCAACAATAATTGACTAGCAATATCAAACGTCAGTTGTTTAAACTCCGCAAACCAGGTAAGCTCCTGCTGCTTTTCCCACTTTTGCAGATAACTACGTGTGATATCTTCCATAGTGGCAACATAATTCGCCAATGCTGGGCCGTGCAAAGCTGGCATCATCAAACGGCGATTTTTACGATGTTCCTTTCCATCTTGCAAAAAAAGTGATTCGCCCAGCAAAATCTTGAAATTAGCAGGCCATCCCTCGCGCCAAGAAAAATTCTCTATATGGCCAGGACTTACGCAACTGGCACAAAAAGGGGGTAAGGTGCAGCCCTACCCAGCGACAATTCAACTCAAACCAAGCACATAAAAATACTTGGGCGTTTTAGTTGCTGAA